>NZ_JACEZS010000001.1 GCF_014042365.1 Rugamonas fusca | reverse complement strand
ACGTAGCGAAGGCAAAGCCCACAACCAGGCTGTACGCGCCTTGGGACGGCAGCTATGCCGAGTACTGTGGTCCATGCTGCACGGTCAACGCGAGTATCGCTTACCTGGCTTCGAACCAAAAAGCATTGGAAAATCCGGGCGGGATGTTCAGGTCCGGCATTGCGCCATTTGGCACAATGCCGGACCTGACCCCAACTGTTCCCAACTGTTCCTACAGTTCCGTTCCTGGCGTTGTCCGTCAGGCCAGGTCGGCGACGCCGATCTGGGCGGTGGGAACGCCAACCAGCGTGGCCAGGTGCACCAGTTCGCTGGCATCGGCCAGGTGGTTGCCGTTATGGTCGGCCGCGCCGCCGCCTGCACCAAACAGCCACGCTTGCGTATTGCCGCCAGCGTCCTGGCCGATGAAGGTGGCATGCTCGTTCAGCGTGCCCGCCACGGCGTAGGCGCGGTTGATGGCGGCGGCGGTGGCGGCAGCCGACCCGTCACCGAGACTGCCCACCTGGATTACATTGCCATGGCTGGCGTCGAAGGTGAGCGCCGTGCCGGCTACGCGCACGGCGCTGGCATCGACCAGCGTTGGGGCGCCGGCGGCCAGGTGCAGCGTAGCGCCACTGCCCGGCACGAAGCCGGTGATGGTGGTGTCGCTGCCGCCCAGCAGGTCGAGCTGGTCGCCGGCGGCCGCGTGCACGCCAGTGCCGGCACCATGGAGCGCCACCACCGCGTTGCCGCTGCTGTATATCTGGTGGCCGCCACCGTTGACGATGGCGTGGTTGACCGTGGCGGACAGCACGACGCTTTGCGGCGCCAGCGTGGCGCCCAGCGTCAGCGTGCCGCCGGCCAGCGTTTCGCCGCCCTGCGTGACGCCGGCGCCAATGGTGGCGGCATCGATCAAGCCGGTATTGAGGTAGCCATTGGCCAGGCCCTGGCGCAGCACGGTGGCCGCGTCCAGCAGCAGGCCCTGGTCGGCGTAGCCGCCCTTGGCGCTGTCGATCAGCCAGCCGTTGGCGTGGCCCGGTGCGGCGTGGGTGTTGGCCTCGTCCTCGGGGCTGACGGCGAAGGCCACCAGCACGTTGGCGCGGCTGTCGCCATGGGCCAGGTCGTTGACCCAGAACGCCAGCCCGGCCGCCTTGGGCGCGCGGTGCAGCACGTTCTGGTACAGGGCGTTGACGAACGCCAGGTCGCCCGCGCCGCCATGGTCGGACGGGGTGGCGGCGGCCGGGTAGCGGCTGGTGAATTCGGCCGAGCCGATGAAGCCGGCCGCGATGTCGGCCAGGGAAGCGCCGGCGGCCAGCTGGTTCTCCCAGAATTCCAGGCCCGTCAGCCGGGGCAGGCGCCCCAGTGCCGCCATGTACAGTTCGGCCACGGCCGCGTTGTGGCCGTTGACGACGAAATACATGTCGGGATAAAAGCCGGTGTCGGTGGCGGCCGCGCCGTTGAACAACACGTAGTCCGCGCCCGTGATGGTCACGTGCTTGCCGAAGTCGGCGTCGCCGGCGGCCACGTTCTCGATCTCCAGCTTGCCCGTGGCGTCGCTGCGCAGCGCGTAGTGGTCGCGCGCCGCCTCCAGCACCACGGCATGATAGCCGTCGCCCAGGCTGGCGTTCTGCAAGCCCACCACGACATTGCCCGTGCGCGGCAGGGTGACGCCGTCGGCCACCGGCTGCATCAGGGCGCCGGCGGCGCGCGCGCCGCCGTCCTGCTGGATCACGAAGCGGGCCACGCCATCGCTCACGCCAGGCACGCTGACCGTGTACGGGGTGCTGATGGCGCGCAGCAGCGCGGCGTCGGCCACCAGCTGGGCGGACGTCAGCTGCAGCACCGGCGTGTCGCTATCGGTCAGCGCCACGCTGGCCAGCTTGCCCTGCGAGGCCAGCGTTTGCAGCGCGTCCAGCTGGCTCGCCACCTTGGCCGCGCTGTCGCTGACGGCGAAGCTGGCGTTCGCATGGCTGGCGGACAGCGCCGTCGCGTCGGCCACGCTGGCCTCGGTGACGGACAGTGTCAAGGCGCCGGCCAGCCTGGACAGTGCCGTGGCGTCCGCCCGCAATTGCTGCGCGCTGACAGTCAGAGCGGGCGTGCCGCCATCGGTCAGCGTGACGGTGCCCAGCTTGCCGGCGGCGGCCAGTTGCTGCAGCGCGTCCAGCCCGGCGCCGACGTGGGCGGCGCTGTCGGTGATGTTGTAGACCAGCGCCTCGGTGCCCGCCGGCCCGGCGTCGGCTGCCAGCACGGCGGCCAGGTCGTCGCGCAGCGTCACGTGGCAGGCGCCGCCGAGCAGGCGCAAGGCGTCGCCGTCGGCGGCCAGTTGGGCGCTGGTGATGACGATGGCGGGCGTGCCGCCATCGGTCAGCGTGATGCTGGTGGCCTTGCCGGCCGCGGCCAGCGCCTGCAAGGCGTCCAGGTTGGCCGCCACGCTGGCAGCACTGCCATGGAAGCTGACCGTGCCCAGTTGCCCGGCCGGGGCGGCGGCCAGGGCGGCGGCCGCGTCGGCCGACGCGTCCGTCACGTTGATGCGCCAATTGCCTTGCAAGGCGGCCAGTACGCCCTGGTACTGGCCGTATTGGGCGCCCGTGATGGTCTGGGGCTGGGCCGTCGCGTCGGTGATCTCGATGGTGGCCAGCCAGCCGCCGCGCAGCAGCGTGCGCAGGCCGTCGAGCTGTCCGAATACGTGGTTGGCGCTGTCGGCGACGGCCGTGATGGCGGCGAACTGGCCGTTGGCGTAGTTCTGCAGCGCCTGCGCCACGCTTTGCAGGCCCACGTCGATGGCGACGTCCTGGGTCGTGCCCCAGCCCTTGCCTTGCCAGGCGTTCACCTGCAGCTTCCCGGTGCCGGCGGTGACCGGGGCGCGGTAGGTCACGCGCGCCATGTCGGCCGCCGTGAATTCATATTCGCCTGGAGCGGCGCCGTTCCACAGGTTGCGCGCGCCGTTCAGTTCCAGCGCGCCGCCGGCGCCGGATGGCAGGATCACTTCATAGAAGGTATTGCCGGCGCCGCTACCGTCCAGCTGGAACAGGCTGGCCACGGCCACGCTGGCGCCAGCGGCCACGCTGTTGTGGGCATGCGGCAGCACGATGGTGCTGGCGCTGGTGCCGTTGAAGGTCCAGCCGATATCGGTGGCGCCGCTCCACTGCTGGCCCAGCAGGGCCCGGACGGACAGGGTGGCCTGGCCATCGAGCGCGGGCGCCGCCAATTGCAGCCTGGCCAGGTCGGCGGCAGCGATCACCACGTCGCCGGCCGCTTGCTGTTCGGGCGTGGCCAGGTTGGCCGCACCGTTCAGGAGCAGCTGGCCGCTGCCGGCCGCGTGGAACAGGTAGCGGCTGACGGCCAGGGCGTCCGGGTTGAAGACGGAGAACAGGGGCGCCACCGCGACCGTGGACGACAGGGCCAGCGTGAAGCTGGCGGCGGCGGGCTGGATCACCGTCATCGCGCTGCCGGCGGCCACGGCGACGGCGCCGCCTTCGGCCGCCATCTGCTCCATTGACACCTCGAACTGGGCGCTCCAGCTCTGGTGGGCGTAATTGTCGCCCCACGGGTTGCGCACGATGAAGTTGCCGCTGGCCGTGTCGTATCCCAGCACGGCGAACGCGTGCTCGCCCACCAGTTGCGTCATGCCCGCGCCGTCGTGCGTGTCGGGCGCGCCGGCGGCCGTCTCCAGCACCACGTCCCGGTGCTCGGCCAGCGCCTGGATGAAGGTGGCCTTGCGGCTGGCCCAGTCGCTGTCCGTGGTGCGGTAGTAGGTGACGCTGGTGTTGACCATGGCCGGCAGCACGATGCTGGTCGAGTTGCCGTCGATATTCTGGTAGCCGTTCACGGATGGATGTCCCACCTGGCCCGTCTCGCTCAACTGGGCGTACGCCTTCTCCAGCAGCGGCACCCACAGCGCCTGGTCCTGTCCCACGCCGTTATGGGCGTACACCATGGCCCCGGCGCTGTTGACGGGAAATTCATCGTCGACCGTGACCCATACTTCGTTGCCGTCCAGGTAGAAGCGCACCCCATAGCTGCCATTGCCGTTGTCGACGATCATCGACTTGAGCAGCTCGGGGTGGTTGTTGACCATCTCGATCATGTTGGCGCACACCACGCAGTCGCCCACGGCGCCCTGGGCCACGTCGACCGTGGCGGCGGCGCCCGTGGCGCCGTACAGCGGGCCGTTGAGCATGGTGTAGGTGGGCTGGACGCCGCCACGCTGGTTGATTTCCTGCAGCGTCGGATCGGGCAGGTCGGTGCCGAGGAACCACTTGGCGATCAATTCGTTGAGCTGGCTGACGCTGCTGGTGGCGCTCAGGTCGCCCAGCGGGCTGGCCGTGTTGGCGCCGCCATGCCAGCTGACGTTGGCCGGATTGCCCTGCACCAGCTGGATGAAGATGTCGGCCACATAGCTGGACGCGGCCACGCCGTCGTTCATGTGGCGCGCCACCGTCTGCAAGTCCTGGAATTCGGCGGCCGTGAAGGCGCCGTCGCGCGCCGTGTCGGTCAGGATCCGCAGCGCGTCGGCGTAGCTGAGCGTGCCGTCGGCCGCCAGGCTGGCCAGGTCGGCGCGCACGCCGCCGTCGGTGAGGGTGGAAATCCAGCTGGTGTTGGCGGACGTGGTCAAACGGTGCTCCTGAAGTCGTACGGGATGGGGCGGGGACGGCCAGCTTCTCGGTGTGGTGCGCCGGCACCCGCGGACTCTATATTATTAGATAACATATTGCAATAGGGAAATTCCTAAAAATTGATTCAAAGTAAATTTGTCTAGTGCTTATGGACTAGGGCGTCTAAGTCGTCATGGCCATCGGCAAACCCACGGTGGCCCGCTACAATTTGGCCATTGACTATGAACAGGAGCTTGCGATGTTAAGCGACCGCTTTGGTCGGTCCATCGACTACCTGCGCGTCTCCGTGACGGACCGTTGCGATCTGCGCTGCACGTACTGCATGCCCAAGGATTTCAAGGATTTCGAGGACCCGCCCGACTGGCTGAGCTTTGATGAGCTGGAACGGGTGATCGCCACGTTCGCGCGCCTGGGCACGCGCCGGGTACGCCTGACGGGTGGCGAGCCGCTGATGCGGCGCCACCTGCCCCAGCTGGCCAGCCGGTTGTCGGCGTTGCCGGGCTTGCAGGACTTGTCGCTGTCGACCAATGCCACCCAGCTGGCGCGCCATGCGGGCGCGCTGAAGGCGGCCGGCATCAGCCGCATCAACGTCAGCCTCGATTCGCTGGACCGCGACTGCATGGCCCGCATCACGGGCCGCGACAGCCTGCCGCAGATCCTGGCGGGCCTGCAGGCGGCCAAGGAAGTGGGCTTCGCGCCCATCAAGATCAACATGGTGGCCATGCGCGGCGTGAACGACCAGGAAATCGACGCCATGGTGGAGTTCTGCATCGAACACGCCTTCGTGCTGCGCCTGATCGAGGTGATGCCCATGGGCGCCACCGGCAAGGATGCCTCTTACCTGGGGCTGGACACGGTGCAGCGCCATTTGCGCGAGAAATTCGGTCTGGTGCCGCAGGCGCTGGAGCTGGGCGGTGGCCCGGCGCGCTACCTGGCCACGCCGGACGGGCGCAGCAGCATCGGCTTCATCACGCCCATGTCGCAGCATTTCTGCGCCACGTGCAACCGGGTGCGGCTGGCCGTTGACGGCACCTTGTACCTGTGCCTGGGCCAGGAGGAGAAATTCGAGCTGCGCCCGCTGCTGCGGGGCGGCGCCAGCGACGCCGAGCTGGAACAGGCGATCCGCGACGCCATCGAACTGAAGCCGCAGCAGCATGATTTTGGCCGGCAGCCGGAAAAGATCATCCGCTTCATGTCGCAGACGGGTGGCTGAGGAGGGCGGACGGACGATAACGAAACAACAAGGCGCGTGTATACTTTGCTGGGCAGAGCGTGGCGCGCGGCCAGCGCGCCGCCAAGGTGGCGCCGCCAATCGAGGAGACGGAATGAAACAAACAGTGGACCAGGGCCGGGCCCGGGCGCATCGCGTACCGGGCGCTTGGCCGTGCGCGCGCGAAGGACAACGATAATGGGCACCCCGCACCTGCCGGCCGCCTGGCAGAAACTGTCGACCAAGATCGTCGGCGTGCTGCTCAGCTTCCTGGCCGTGGCGCTGATGGTGATCGGCTCCACGCTGTTCCTGTCCTGGCAGCTCGAAGGCAGCGCCGCCGCCATCAACGTGACCGGCAGCTTGCGCATGAATAGCTACCGGCTCAGTTTCGTGGTGGGCGAATTGACGGACACCGAGGGCCGCGCCGCCGCGCGCGACGAGGCGCGCTACCAGCTGGCCGCCATCGAGCAGACCTTGCAGCAGCTGCGCCAGGGCGATCCGCAACGGCCGCTGTTCCTGCCGCCATCGGCCACCATCCGCGACGCCTTCACCACCGTCAACCAGCGCTGGCACGACACGGTGCAGCCGGCCGCGCTGGCCTTGCTGGCGCGCGACGATGTGCGCGCGGCCGATGCGCGTCATTTCCACACCGAGGCCGAACGGTTCGTGGTGCAGGTCAACGGTCTGGTGCAATTGATCGAGCAGGACAGCGAGCAGCGCACGTTCTGGTTGCGCGCCTCGCAGTTGCTGCTGCTGGGGCTGGCCATGGTGGGCACGGTCAGTATCATCTACCTGATGTTCAACCTGATCGTGAACCCCGTCACCAGCCTGCAGGAGGGCATGGACCGCATGCGCGAGCAGGATTTCGAGGTGCGCCTGGCGGTCGACACGCAGGACGAGTTCGGCCAGCTGGCGCAAGGCTTCAACCTGATGGCCGACAAGCTGCAAGGCTTGTACGGCAACCTGGAACAGCTGGTCAAGACCAAGACGGCGGCGCTGGAAGACCAGAACCGCGAGCTGGCGCTGCTGTACGACAGCGCCGCCTTCCTGCAGCAGCCGCAGCCGGCCGAATCGCTGTGCGACGGTTTCATGAAGCGCATCAGCGCCTATTTCCACGCTGATGGCGGCTCCGTGCGCGTGCTCGATCCCATCCGTGGCAACCTGCACATGCTGGTCCACCACGGCATCTCCGACCAGCTGGTGGCGACCGAGCACTGCCTGAAGGTGGGGGACTGCCTGTGCGGTGAGGCCGTGGCCAAGAAGATCGCCGTGGTGCATGACTTGCGCCGCATCGACGACAGCCATACCTTGCAATGCCACCGCGAAGGATTCATCACCGTCTCCGTGTTCCACATCTACGCGCAGCGCCAGCACCTGGGCTTTTTCAACCTGCACTTCCGCAAGCCCGTCTCGTTCAACCAGCGCGAGACAGCGTTGCTCGAGACGCTGGGCCAGTTGCTGGGCACGGCCATCGAGAACCAGCGCCTGGCCGCGCGCGAGCGTGAGATGGCCATTTCCGAGGAGCGCAACCTGGTGGCCCAGGGCCTGCACGACAGCATCGCGCAAGGCCTGAACTTCCTCAACCTGCAAGTGCAGATGCTGGACCAGTCGGTGCAGGCCAAGCAGTTCGAGGACGTCGCCGAGATCGTGCCGCTGTTGCGCACGGGCGTGGAGGAAAGCTACCAGGATGTGCGCGAACTGCTGCACAATTTCCGCACCCGCCTCGAGCAGGGCAACCTGGTGGCGTCGCTGGAGACGACCATCGACAAGTTCCAGCGCCAGAGCGGCATCGAGGCCGTGCTGATCGCCGACAGCGACGGTGCGCCATTCCCCCGCGAGCAGCAGCTACAATTGTTGTTCATCGTGCAGGAGGCGCTGTCGAATGTGCGCAAGCACGCCATGGCCAGCCGGGTCGAAGTGCGCTTGCAGGACCAGTATGACTTCGTGCTCAGCATCAGCGACAACGGCGCCGGCTTCGACACGGAAACGCTGCCGGGCAAGGGCGAGAGCCACGTCGGCATTCACATCATGCGCGAGCGCGCGCAGCGCATCCACGCCCAGCTGGCCGTCAGCTCCGTGGTCGGCGGCGGCACCACCGTCACGCTGCGCCTGCCGCGCCAGCAACGGCGCGCCGCCTGAGCGCGGCCCGCCATCATTCAAACAGAGAGAGGCATAGCCACAATGGAAGCAAGCAGCAACCCGATCACCGTCCTGCTGGTCGACGATCACACCCTGTTTCGCAGCGGCATACGGCTGCTGCTGCAGCGCAATCCGGAATTTGCCGTGGTGGGCGAGGCGGCGGACGGGGTGGAGGGTATCAAGCGGGCCCAGCAGCTCAAGCCCCAGGTGATCCTGCTGGACTTGAACATGCCGGGCATGTCGGGCGTGGAAACGCTGCAGTTGCTGTTGCAGGACTGCCCGGACAGCGCCGTCGTGATGCTGACCGTGTCCGAGGATGCGCACGACCTGTCGGTGGCGCTCAAGGCTGGCGCCTCGGGCTACCTGCTGAAAAATATCGATGCTGAATACCTGACGCGCGCCATCCGCCGCGCGGCGGCCGGCGAGACGGTGGTGGCCGAGGCCATGACGGCCAAGCTGGTGGCCCAGCTCCATGGCGGCACCGAGGCGCCGGTGGCGTCCGAGATCGACAAGCTCACGCCGCGCGAAAAGGAAATCCTGGCCTGCCTGGCGCGCGGCGAGAGCAACAAGCTGATCGCCCGCTCGCTGGACCTGGCCGAAAGCACGGTCAAGATCCACGTGCAGAATGTGTTGAAGAAGCTGAAGCTCAGCAGCCGGGTGCAGGCTGCCGTGTTCGCCGTCGAGCACCGTTTGCTGGGCGCCGGCGGCGAGCGCTGATCAGGGTTTGCGGCGCGTAGGCGCCGGGACGACACTGCGGACAGGCGGATGGGAAGGGGGCGGAGCGTGGGCCCCGCCCGAAGCGATCAACCGCCGCAGCAGCCGCCGCAGCAACCGCCGGCTTTTTCCGCCTGGGCGCCGGAGCGGGCCGTGTAGCCGGCGCGGGCCAGGCTGTTGATCAGGTAAGGCTCGGACGTGTGGCGCTCGTCGTACTTGAGGCTGGCCTGGCTGTTGAGCAGCGATACGCGCACGTCGCTGACGCCGGTGATGTTGTTGAGCACGAGCGTGACGAGGTCGGCGCAAGCTTCACCGTTCATGCCGTCGATTTTCAAAGTAGCGTTTTGCATGGCGAACTTCCTTCTTAAGAAATCAGGGGACGTCGCGGACGATGTGGCTGATCGTGGCGGCGTCGGGAAGTTGTAGCGTAAGGGAACCGGGGCGCCGCGTCGATACGCAAACGGGCGGTGCGGCCGGTAAATTTGTTTTCCTTGATGCATATCATCCGCTTGCGCCCGCTGTCTTCACAAGGTTTGCGCCCGCACACACAATGGGTGGACCAACCTGGAATTCCGAAGACTGACGGCGCGCCTGGTGGCCCGCAACCTTAGCATCAGTGAGTGATCATCATGAGCCTGTTACACATCGACGAACCCCTGCCGGCCAGCACGCCGGCGCCGTGGCACATGGCCCATCCGCTGTGGCGGCTGGGCTTCCGCCCGTTCTACCTGCTGGCCGCGCTGTTCGCCGCGCTCAGCATCCCGCTGTGGATCGCCCAGTATGCCGGCTGGCTGCACGCAGCCCATATCGACATGGGCTGGCACATGCACGAGATGGTGTTTGGCATGGTGACGGCCGTGGTGATCGGCTTCCTGTTTACGGCCGCGCGCAACTGGACCGGCCTGTGGACCCCGGTGCGCGGCCACCTGGCGGCGCTGGCCGCGCTGTGGCTGGCCGGCCGGCTGGCCATGCTGTTCGCGCCCGCGCCGGTCGCGGCCGTGGTCGACTGCCTGTTCCTGCCGCTGGCCACCTGGCCGCTGTGGCGCGTGATGCGCCAGTCGAACAACAAGCGCAACTACTTCCTGGTCGGCCTGCTGTCGCTGCTGGCCGTGGCCAACGGCCTGTACCACCTGGCCACGCTGGGCGTGCTGGCGCTGGCCCAGGCCGTGCCCGTGCGCGCCGCCATCCTGGTGGTGGTGGTGATGGAATCGGCCGTCGGCACCCGCGTGCTGCCCATGTTCACCCGCAACGGCGCGCCCGGCACCGATCCCGTGGTGCGCCCCAAGCGCGACCAGGTATCGCTGGGCCTGCTGGCTGCCACCGGCCTGGCCTGGGTGGCTGGCTTGCCCGGCTGGCTGACGGCGCCGCTGGCGCTGGCCGCCGGTGCGCTGGTGCTGGTGCGCCTGGCCGGCTGGCAGCCGCACAAGGTATGGCATGTGCCGCTGCTGTGGGTGCTGCACCTGTCGTACGCCTGGATCGGCGTGGGCTGCTTCCTGCTGGCCGGCGCCGCGCTGGGCTGGGTGCCCTCCAGCGCCGCCTTCCACGCGCTGACGGTGGGCTCCATGACGGGCCTGATCATCGGCATGATCACCCGCACCACGCTGGGCCACACGGGCCGGCCGCTCAAGGCGGGGCGCGCCGAGTTCGCGATGTTCGCGCTGATCCAGGCCGGCGCGCTGCTCCGCGTGGCCGCCGCGCTGGCCACCGATGGCCTGCGCGATGGCGCGCTGTTGTTGAGCGCGGGCTGCTGGACGGCGGCCTTCGTGGCCTACGTGATCGTGTACGCGCCTTACCTGAGCAGCGCCAGGGTGGACGGCGCGGCCGGCTGACGGCCGCCGCTCAGGACGTGGCCGGTGGTTCGCGCCGCGCCGACGGCGCCGTCATGCCCGGATGGTAGAAGTGGTAGGCGCCGCGGCCGCTGGCCTTGGACACATACATGGCCGCATCCGCGTGTTTGAGCAGGCTGGCCGCCTCCTCGCCGTCGCCGGGATAGCTGGCGATACCGATCGAGGCGCCCACTTCCAGCGTGTGCGGGCCCAGCACCATGGGCCGGCTCAGGCTTGAGAGCACCTTCTCGGCCAGGTTGACGTAGGTGATGCCGTCATCCACCTGTTCCAGCAGGATCACGAATTCGTCGCCGCCGATGCGGGCCACCGTGTCCGAATGGCGCACGGCGTGGCTCAGGCGCTGGGCCACCTGCTGCAGCAACTGGTCGCCCACGTCGTGGCCCAGGGTGTCGTTGATGGGCTTGAATCGGTCCAGGTCGATGAACATCACCCCCATGCCGCGCCCGTCCCGTTGCGCCACGCTGATGCCCTGGCCGATGCGGTCGAGCAGCAGGGCGCGGTTGGGCAGGCCCGTGAGCGGGTCGTGGAAGGCCAGGTGGCGCAGGTGCTCGTCGCCGGCCCGCAATTCGGTCACGTCGTTGGACACGCTCACGTAGCGCAGCGGCTTGGCGCGCTCATCGCGCACCAGCGAGATGCTGATCCACTCCAGGTAGGACTGGCCATCCTTGCGCCGGTTCCAGATTTCGCCGCGCCAGTGGCCGGTGCTGCCCAGTTGCGCGAACATGGCGCGGTAGAAGTCGGCGTCGTGGCGCCCCGAGCGCAGCAGCCGCGGCGTGTGGCCCACCACTTCGGCCGCCTCGTAGCCGGTGATGGCCGTGAAAGCCGGGTTGACGGAGACGATGGTGCCATCCATCTCCGTCACCATCACGGCATCCATCGTGTGGCGGAACACGCTGCCGGCCAGCGACAGTTCGCGGTTGGCGTCGCGCAGGGCCCGTTCGGCCCGGTCGCGCGCGCGCACGCTGCGCAGGATCAGCCAGCCCATGGCCACCAGCAGCAGCGACATGGCCGTGATGGTGGCGAAGGTGGCCTGGCGCTGGCGCTGGAAGCCGGCCAGGATTTCATCCTGCGGCAGAGCGGCCACGAAAGTGAGCTGGTACTGGGGCAGCTTGCGGTAGCCATACAGGCGCGGCACGCCGTCGAGCAATGCCACGCGCTGGAAATTGCCCTGCGGCGGCGCCCCCGGCGCCAGGTAGGGGGCCGTGGGCAGGCTGCGCCCCATGTAGGCGCGCCAGTCGGGCGCGCGCGCCATGATTTCCGCGCTGTCGCGCACCATCAGCACCACGCCCTGGCGGCCCATGGACAGCGTGTCGTAGAAGCGGCTGAACAGTTCCGGGGGCACGGAAATGATGATGATGCCGTCGAAGCGGCCGTCGCGCAGCAGCGGGCGGGTGAACTGCAGCGACCACTTGCCCGACACCCGCCCCAGCACGGGCTTGCTGATGAACAGGCGGCTCGCCTGCCCTTGCTGGTGCACCTTGAAATGCTCGCGGTCGGCCAGGCTGACGCGCTCCAGGGGGCGCTGGATCGAGGAGTACACCATCAGGCCATCCCTGTCCGCCACGGCCACCTGCAGCGCCACGTCGTCCAGGTCTTGCTGGTGGCGGCTGATCTCGGCCTGGAATTCGGCCGGGCGCAGGGTCCAGGTGTGCGCCAGGTCCAGCAGGATCAGGTCGATGCGCTTGATGGTCGACAGCGAATTCTCCGCGTAAGCCTGGGCTAGCGCCCGCATTTCCACCTCGGCGCTGGCCGTGTCGAGCTGCTCGCGCCGGTCCAGCGCGTACAGCGTGAAACTCCATAGCGCGGCCAGCGATACCAGCAAGAACAGGGCGACCTGCAGGCGCAGCGCGCCGGAGCCGTGCCGCAGCCGGCGCACGCGCTCGGGGCCGGGATGGTCGGGCGAGGACGGGGGGGACGCGCTCATGTTGCTCCTTTCAGCGCCGGCCGGGCGGCGACTGTCACCGCGTGCCGGCGGGCGACAAACGGTGGTATTTGTACCAGAGTAACTATTATTGCCTTGAAATCATCAATCCTACTGTCCAATTGTTTTGGACACAATCAGTTTTGGCGCGCGGATTGACTTCAGGTGCCAGACCATGGCGAAATTGTAACAGTGCCAGGGCGGGGCGGGAGGATGGGCGGGGCAAGGCGGCCAACAGCGGCTTGCACTGGCGCTTTCATGCGAAAAGTCAGCAAAGCCGTGCATTGGCCGGTGGCGGGCTTGTTGTTCGTCGTGCCGGTGGCGTGCGACGGCGCGCATGATTGTACTGTACAGTATCAGCGAGTGATCTAGCGCGAGCGAGGCGATCATGAACCAGCGACCAACACAGAGCACGCCGCCGCCGAAACCGGCGGTCCGGGACCCGCTGGAGCGGCGGCGCGCCGGGCCGACCCCGCCGCCGGCGCTGGAACGGGTGCGGCAGGAACTGGGTTGGTGGCTGATACCGGGAAACCGGTCCTGAAACGGACAGGCCCGGGGCCGGACGCGCGGCCGGGGCGGCAGGCGCCACCCCGGATCGCTTACAGCTTGTAGACGGCCTGCAGCGACAGCGCGCGCGGCGCCATCGGCAAGTCGTGCGGCAGCGACAAACCGGGCGCCAGGCTCGGTTCGCGCACGTCGGCGTTGAACAGGTTGCGCACGGTGGCCGTGAAGTTCCACTGTTCGCGGCCATGGCGGGTGGACAGGCTCAAGTCCACGGTCTGGTAGTCGGCGATGGGGGCGCGCGCGTCGCCGGGGGCGCGATGGCGGTCCGCCACCCAGTTCAGCTGGGTGCTGAGCAGGTAGGCGCCGGCCACTTGCCAGTCGGCCCGGCCGAACAGGTGGTGATGGGGCGCATAGCCGGCGTCGCGGCCGGTGGCCACGTCGATCGATTTCTGCCACGCATAGTTACCCAGCAGGCGCAAGTCGCGGTTCACCGTCCAGCTCGATTCCAGTTCCAGCCCGTGGCCCGTCTGGTCGCCCGTGTTGGCGTAGGTGGCGCCCGTGCCGGCCACCGCGTTGGGGACCGTGCGGATGATGTTGCGCATGTCGTAGCGGTAGAAGGTGGCGTTGACCTGGGCGTCGGCGCGCGCCTGCCAGGCCAGCGACGCCTCGGCCGTGCCGTTCGTTTCCGGCCGCAGGTTGGGGTTGCCCAGCGCGACGGGATTGGTGATGCTGTAGCTTTCGTTGAACGAGGGCGCGCGGAACGCGCGGCCATACAGCAGCTTGGCCGTCAGGTCGAAGCTGGCGTCCCACACCAGCGCCAGGCGGGGATTGGTGGTGCCGCCGAAATCCGAATAGCGGTCATGGCGCACGCCGGCCGTCAGGTTCCAGTCCTTGGCGAAGTTCCATTCATCCTGCAGGTACAGGTAGTCGAGCCGGCGGTGCTGCGGGAAGATGAACGGGTTGGTGTCGGAAAAATCGACCACGGCCGGCAGCGGGATCGGCGTACCGTTGGCCGCGTAGGTGAAATTGCGCGTCTCGTGGGTGTGGTACATATTCAGGTCGTCGTGGCCGGCGCCCAGGCGCACACGGTGGCCCTCGATGCCGCTGTAGTCGGCGTAGGCGGCCAGGCGTACCTGGCGTTCGGTCGTGTCCGGCCCGCCCAGCATGCCGTTGGGGAAGGCGCCGGTGGGCAGCACCGTGCCCGGCGGCAGCAGCTGGAAGTCGACGGGAATCTGCTGCATGTACTGCAGCGTGTTGACGCTGGCGCCCAGGCCCCAGTCGGGGCGGAACTGGGGATCGGCCCAGCTCAGGCCGGTGGTGATGCGTTCACTCTTTTGCTTGCCCACGGGGTCGAGCGCGGAGGCGATGCCGGCGCCCGTGCCCAGGTCGTCGCGCAGCTTGTAGCCGAAACGGGCCTTCCACTTGTCCAGGCCCAGTTCCAGGTTGGCGTCCACGGCCTTGTTGCCCACGTTGACCGGCCCCGGCGCGTAGCTGGCGTGGGTGCCGAAGATGTGGTCGTTGCGGGTCTGGGCGTCGGCGTCGATGATGCTCTTGAAGCCATCGGTCTGGCCCACGCGCACATAGGCGGCCACGTCCATCGGGCCGGCCTTGCCGCCGTGCTGCACCCAGCCGTCATACGTATGGAAGGCGCCCACGCGCGCGCCCAGTTCCGTGCCCTGGGTTTCGGCCGGGCCCTTGGTGATGATGTTGATGACGCCGGAGAAGGCGTCCGAACCGTACAGGGCCGAGCCGGGGCCGCGGATGATTTCGATGCGGGCGATGTGTTCGATGGGATAGCCGCCCCACAGGTTGCCCTTGTTGCCCTGGTAAATGGTGGTGATGGGCACGCCATTTTGCATCACGAGCAGTTGCGGCAGGTAGGCGCTGAAAATGCCGCGCACCACGTACAGGGGCGAATAATTGTTGGCGCTGCGGGCCACATGGATGCCGGGCACCGTCTCCAGTACCTGGTCCAGGTCGGTCGCGCCCATGGCGGCGATGTCGGCCGCCGTGATCACCGAGGCCACGGATGGCGCGCGGCGCAGGGCCTGCACGTTGCCGGTGGCGATACTGACGCTGTCGTTGTCACCGTACACCAGCGTCAATTCCTCTTCCTCGCTCGATGGTTGGGCGTGGGCCAGGGCAACGGGAACGGTCAGGGCGGCTGCCAGGCAGAAACGGTACGCATGCGACGACTTCAAAATCGTGTCTCCTGTGGTGATGATTTTTTGCATTGTAGCGTGCACCTGACGGCAAATGTTCAAAATATGCACCGTCAATTGCCGGCGCCGGGCCAGTCGCGGCGCGCCAGGCCCGCGTAGGCGACGCCCTCGCAGGGGGTGGCGAACAGTACGCCTTCGGGCTTTTCCGCCGCTTCCACCAAGCAAGGCGGCATGCCCGCGAGGAAAGTCGGGATGCGCAGCAGCTGGTATTCGCGCGCTGACAGGCCCATGTCGGCGATCAGGGCCGCATGCAGCGCGGCGTAGTTCATACGCAACTGTGGGTAGTGCGGAAGCAACACTTTTTCCACGTCGAACGCCAGTTGCACGTGCGCACCGCCGTCCAGCCCGTGTTCGCGGGCCAGTTCCATGATCCACGGCAACCTTTCATCCGTGGCGTGGATGGGGCGGCCATAGCCGTACACGCGCCGCGCGCGGGCCTCGGCCAGCACCAGCGGCGCCAGCGCCGCGCCGTCCTCGACGGCCTGGCGCGTCGCCTGCAGGAAGGCGATGGCGCGCATCCCGGCCTGGCCGCCGTACACGGTGGCCTCCGACAGGGCCAGCGCGGCCACGATGCCCAGGTTGGCGCTGCTGCGGGCGCTGCCGGCCAGTGCCGCCACCCGGTTGTTCCACAGGCGCGCGTCGGGATAGCTGGTGCAGACCCAGATCGCATGCAGCATGGCCACCTGGGCCGGGGCGAGGCGCCGGCCCGTGATGCCGAACACGTACAGGTCGACCCAGTCCAGCGCGCGCAGGTCGCGGTGCAGGTCGTGGCCACGGAAGATGGCGTGGCTGCCGGGATAGCAGGCGCCCACCTCGGTGTCGAGCCGGCCGGCGTGCCGGCGCAGCAGGTCGGGGCCCGTCATGGCGCCTCCCCGCTGCTGTGGTCCCGGGTGCCAAGGTGCACCGGATAGAAGGGGAAACGCTTGAAGCCGCCGTGCTGCTGTTCCAGCGCGTGGGCCGCCGCGCCGGGCAGGCGCAGCAGCAGGTACAGCATCTCGCCCTCGTCCGGCGTCAGGCCCAGGTCGCACAGGGCGGCGGCGGCCACGCCGCTGATGGCCAGCGGCAGGCCGGCCAGCGCGGGCAGATGATCGAGCTGTTGCAGCAGCCAGCCCGTGTAGCCATGGCCGTTGTCGCCGCCCAGCGTGACGAGGGTGGCCAGCAACTGGCGCACCACGGTCGGGGTGGACGTGCCGTGCGGGTCGAAGCCGGGCAGGCGTGCGCTGGGCGGCCACGGGTCGATCGGGGCGTCGGCCAGCGCGGCCTGGTGGCGCCGCCACGCGGCCAGGTCGGGACCGCAGGTTTGCCACAGCAGCATGGCGTCATATACGTCGCGCGCGCCGCCGTGGCGGCCGGCGCCCACCGACAGCGCGGCGATCAGGCTGGCGGCGGCCGTGGAGCCGCCGACGGCGCCGCACATGGCCGCGTGCACGGCGGCGTCGCGCGGGCCGGGGTTGGCCAGCGCCACGGCCAGCGCTTCGAGCATCGCCAGCGCCGAGGGCGCCGGCGGTTCATCGCGCAGCAGCAGGTACAGCATGTCCACCCAGCGCGCGCGGCCCACCAGCTGGCCGAACACGTCATAGCCGCGGCATAGCGCGACACGGGTGGCGAAGGGATTGTCCGGCTCCGGCGTCTCGTGCCAGATGCGGGTGTGGATCAGGTCGGCCGCGTCGGGCCGGGGCGCGCGCGCGGTCATAACAGGCTCATGCCTCCATCGACGACGATCTCCTCGCCCACCATGTAGGAGGCGTCGGCGCTGGCCAGGAACAGGGCGGCCTTGGCCACCTCGTCGGCGCTGCCGAAGCGGCCGCTGGGCGACTTGGCCGCGATGGCCTGCTTCTTGGCGGCCGCCACCGCGTCGGGCAGGCCCAGGCGGTCGAACATGGGCGTGTCGATCGGACCGGGGCTGATGGCGTTGACGCGGATGCCGCGAGCGATCAACTCCAGGCCCAGCGACTTGACCAGCGAGCGCAGGGCGGCCTTGGCCGCGCCGTACACGCTGAAGTTCGGTGAACCCAGCCGGTTGGTGATGGAGGTGGTGACGATCACGCTGGCCGGCCCGTCGAACAGGGGCAGCGCCTTTTGTATGGTGAAGAACACGCCTTTCAGGTTGACGCCGATCTGGTTGTCGAAGCTGGCTTCGTCCACCTGCTCGATGGGCGCGGGACTGGCCACGCCGGCGTTGATGAACAACACGTCCAGCCGGCCATAGCGTTGCTTGACGGCCGCCATCACGGCGTCGATCTGCTCCAGGCTGGCCGCGTCGCTGCGCAGCACCAGCGCCTGGCCGTCGAGCGCGGCGCCAGCCTGGCGCAGGGCGTCGGGACTGCGGCCCGTGATGGCCAGTTGCGCGCCGTGGGCCTGGAACAGCCGGGCGCTGGCCAGGCCGATGCCGCTGGTGCCGCCCGTGATCAGGGCCACCTTGCCGGCCAGCTTGCCGTGCGCCGCCATGCCGTGCGCCGCAGGGGCGTGCAGATAGTGTTCCGCCTTGCCCATCGCTTACACCCCTTCCTGCAGCACGCGCAGGCGGCTGTTCATCGGCGGCACTTCCTCCGGATCGATGTGCACGTCCAGCAGCGTGGGGCCGGGGTAGTTGCAGATGGCCTTGATGTCGAGCGCCGCCAGGTCCGCCGGCGAGTGGATGGTATGGGCGCGCCCACCCAGCGCGCGGGCCAGCATGGCGAAGTCGGTCGGCGGCAGCGCGTAGCCGATCTGCTCGGCCCCGCCCAGGCGCTGGCCGTGCTTGACCATGCCCAGCGCGCGGTCGTTCAGCACCACGAACACCACGCACAGTTGTTCGGCCACGGCCACCGAGATCTCCTGGCCGCTCATCAGCATGCTGCCGTCGCCCGTGATGCACACCACGGGCGCGTTCTGGTTGCCGGCCGCCGTGCCCACGGCCGCGCCGATGGCCCAGGCCATGGGGGCGAAGTGGGTGGTCAGGCGCAGCCAGCCGCCATGGGTGGCGCGCAGGTCCTGGCCCTGGCCTGGCTGGCTGGCGCGCCCGCCTTCGGCCATGCGGCGATCGCGCGGCTGCAGGTAGTGGGTGGCCCAGGCCACGCTGTTGCCGGCGTCGGCCAAATAGCGGGTAGTGGGCGGGAACAGCCGGCCCAGGTCGTACATCAGCCGCTGCGGCTTGATGGGGGTGGCCTCGCTGTGGAACGCCTGCGGCGCGGCCAGCAGCGATTCCGGGTCCCACGTCAGCGCGGCCAGTTCGCGCGCCGCCAGGCGCCGCTCCACGGCCACGTCGGCCTGCTGGCGGTGGGCATGGATGCGCTCGACCAGGCAATTGAAGATGGACCGCAGGTTGCCGCGCATGTGGAAGCGCGCCATCGGCGTGCGGGCCAGGTGCTCCTCCGATTCGTCGATGTGGACCAGGCGTTCGTTGAGCAGGCTGTCATTCCAGCCGCCTGTGTTCCATTCGCCCATGCTGGCGCCCACGGCCAGGATCAGGTCGACGGACGGATCGCGCAGCGCCGCCTCGGCCGAGGCGTGGCCGGCGAAACCGAACACGCCGCGGTACAGCGGGTGCTGGGGACTGACCAGGCCCTTGCCGTCGGGGGTGGTGACGAAGGTGGCGCCCTTTTGGGCCGCGAATTGCAGGATGGGGTGGATGGCGTCGCCGCAGTCGCCGCCGATCAGCAGCACCACGTTGCGGCAGGCGGCCATCATGGTGCGCAGGGTTTCCACGGCCTGGCTGTCGACCAGCGCGGACGGCCGCAGCAGCGAGGGCAGGTCATAGGCCGGCGCGCTTTGCATGCTGGGTGCGCGGAACACGTCCACCGGCACGCTCAGGTGCACGGGACCGCGCGGCGCACGGGTCGCATGCTGCAGTGCGGTAAGCAATTTCCACTCCAATTGCAGCGGATGCGAGACCAGCGAATTGTAACGTGTGCAGGGGCGCAGCATGCCCATCACGTCGATGCCGGTGCAGGTCGATTCCTGCAAGGTGTGCTTGCCGAACGAGGGCAGGGCGGGCTGGCCGGTGATCACCAGCATGGGCACGCCATTGGCGTAGGAGGTGGCCACGGCCGTGATCAGGTTGGTGGCGCCGGGGCCGGAGGTGGCCACGCACACGCCGATCTTGCCGGTCTCGCGCGCGTAGCCGTCGGCCATGAAGGCGGCGCCGGCCTCGTGGCGCGCTACGATGTGGCTCAATCGGCCGCCGCGCCTTTGGTTGCGGGCGATCGCGTTGTACAGCGGCTCGATGGCGCCGCCGGGAATGCCGAACACATAATCGATTTCCAGTTGTTCCAGGTAGGCCACCAGCAGGTCGGCCATGTCCATGGTGTCGGTGGCGCGCAGGGGGGAGGCGGGGAGGGCGCGGGCGGCGGGGACAGCTTTGTGTTGCTCAAACTCAACTGCGTCAAACATGTAAAGCTCCTCTGAATAGGCGATATCGGCTATCCGGATGAGCCGACATGAAATAGCGATACAGCAACTACATTTGTTTAGAAGTAACGAAAGATTCCAGGGCGCAATGATAGCGTAAAAACAAAGGATTTGTGACATTCTGTGAGAATTTAGGAGAATTATTCTAGTTGAACTTTGAAAAAAACCGGATTTTCATAGTGCGCTGCAGCATGCGGGCATCTGTGGCGAGATTGCAACTAATTCGGCGCTGAAGCGATGCCGTCCGTCAAATTCATCATTGTTCGTAGGGCAATGTTTTTGATTTTGTTAACTGGTTATCGCAAATTTTCGCAATCAAATTTAACAAATAAAGCATTTTTGCGATTAAAATCGATGCGCCGGGGCGTTGGAGGTGCACGCAAACCGGGGTCGCCCCGCCCCCGACGACGCACCCGAGGAGGCAAGATGTTGCGGAAGATATCCGTCGAGAAAATACGAACAGGCATGTACATCCATGAGATGTGCGGCTCGTGGCTCGATATCCCGTTCTGGACGAAATCGTTTCTTGTCAGCTCAGAGCAGCTGCGCTTGCGCGTGCAGGCCAGCGGCGTGCGCGACATCATCATCGACACGGCGCGCGGCGACGACCTGGCCGCGGATGCTGCCCCCGCGCCGCCGGTGGCGCCCGCCCGCGCGCCCGCGCCCGCACGCGCGCTGGACGTCGTCCCGGGTGCGATCGCGCAGGAATTCGACCGTGCCGCCCAGGTGATCGCCAAATCCAAGCTGGCGGTCAGCTCGATGTTCAGCGAGGCGCGCATGGGGCAGGTCAGTGGGGTGGAGGGCGCGAGCGCGCTGGTGGAGGAGATCGCCGCGTCGGTGATGCGCAATCCGCAAGCGCTGGTGGCGCTGTCGCGCCTGAAAACCTCGGACGACTATACCTATATGCACTCGGTGGCCGTGTGCGCGATGATGATCGCGCTGGCCAGGCAGCTAGGCTTGTCGGAGCAGGAAGTGCAGGCGTGCGGCGAGGCCGGCCTGCTGCACGATATCGGCAAGATGGCGATCGCGCCGGCCATACTGAACAAGCCCGGACGGCTGACCGACGAGGAGTTCAGCAGCGTGCGCACGCACCCGCGGGCCGGCTACGAGATGCTGGCGGCGGTGGGCGGGATGTCGTGCACCGTGCTCGACGTATGCCTGCACCACCATGAAAAATACGATGGCAGCGGCTATCCATCCAGGTTGAGCGGCGACGCGATCAGCCTGTACGCCCGGATGGGCGCCGTATGCGACGTGTACGACGCGGTCACCTCGAACCGGCCGTACAAGGCTGGCTGGTGCCCGGCCGAATCGCTGCGCCGCATGGCGGAGTGGACCAAGGAAGGCCATTTCGATCCGACCCTGTTCACGGCGTTCGTCAAATGCGTGGGCATCTACCCCATCGGCACCTTGCTGAAACTGACGTCGGGGCGGCTGGCGGTGGTGGTCGACATCAGCAAGTCCCTGCTGCGTCCGGTCGTCAAAGTGCTGTTTTCCACCAAGTCGATGACCTATCTGCCGCCCCAGGTGGTGGACTTGTCGCTGCTGCCCGACACGGAGGCGGTGGCGTCGCGTGAAGACCCCGGCGCCTGGGGCCTGGCCAACCTGGAGCGATACTGGGCCCAGTGCTGACGCTGGGCCGGCCCGTGCGCGCCGCCGTCAGGCCCGCACGGCGCCCGCCTCGTGCTGGCGGACCAGGTCGGCGAACTGGGCCGCCGGGATGGCCGGACTCAGGTGGTAGCCTTGCAGCAGGTCGCAATGGCGCGCCTGCAGGAAGTGCAGCTGGGCCGCCGTCTCCACGCCTTCGGCCACCACTTCCAGCCGCAGGCTGTGGGCCAGCGCGATGATGGCCGTGACGATGGCCGCGTCGTCCGCGTCCTGCGGCACGTCGCGCACGAAGGAGCGGTCGATCTTGATGATGTCGACCGGGAAGCGCTTGAGGTAGGACAGCGACGAGTAGCCGGTGCCGAAATCGTCGATCGACAGCCGCACGCCCAGCGAGCGCAAACGGTGCAGCGCCGTCAGCGTGTCCTGCGCGTTTTCCATCAAGGTGCTTTCCGTGATCTCCAGTTCCAGCAGGTGCGGCGCCAGGCCGGTGTCGGCCAGCACCGCTTCCACCGCGCGCGAGAAGTCCTTCTGCAGCAGCTGGCGCACCGACAGGTTGACGGCCACCCGCAGCGGCGGCAAGCCCTCGTTGTGCCAGGCCTTGAGCTGGGCGCAGGCGGTGCGCAGCACCCAGTCGCCGAGCGGCTTGATGATGCCCGTCTCCTCGGCCAGCGGGATGAACTCGGCCGGCGACACCATGCCGCGCGTGGGGTGGTGCCAGCGCACCAGCGCCTCCATGGCCACGATCTGGCCGGTGGCGAAGCTGGACTGGGGCTGGTAATACACTTCCAGCTGCTCCAGTTCCAGTGCGCGCCGCAGGTCGCTCTCCAGGCGCACATGCTCGGAGATCGATTGTTCCATCGACGCTTCGTAGAACTGGAAGCCGGTGTTGGTCTTCTTGGCGCGGTACATGGCGCTGTCGGCGTGCTTGACCAGCGTGGCGACGTCGGCGCCGTCGTGCGGATACATGGCGATGCCCACGCTGCTGGTGACGAAGATGTCGTGGCCGTCGATCTGGAACGGGGTGGCCAGCATGCGGCAGATGTTGTGGGCGGCGGCGGCGGCCGCGCCGGGGCCGTCGAGGTCGCTCAGCACGACGGTGAATTCGTCGCCGCCCAGGCGCGCCACCGTGTCCACGTTGCGCACGCTGTGGCGCACGCGCTGGGCCACGGCCTGCAGCAGGCGGTCGCCCACGTCGTGGCCGAGGTTGTCGTTGACGTACTTGAAGCGGTCCAGGTCCATGAACAGCACGGCCACCTGGCCGCCGGCCGCGCCGGCCGCCTCGATGCTCTGGCCCAGCAGGTCGAAGAACAGGGTGCGGTTGGGCAGTCCCGTCAGCAAATCGTTGAAGGCCAGGTGGCGGATGCGTTTCTCGGCCCGGTTGCCTTCGATGATGCGGCGCACCCGCTGCGACAGCACGGCGTAGTGGATGGGCTTGGGGATGTAGTCGCTGGCGCCGGCCGCGAACGCGCGCTCGACCGAGGAGTTATCCTGCAGGGCCGTGATCATCAGCACGGGAATGCCGCTGCCGCCGGGCAGCTCCTGCATCCGGGCGCAGGCCGTGAAGCCATCCATCACGGGCATCACGGCGTCCATCAGGATCACGTCGGGCTGGAAGCGCTTGAGCATGGTCAGGGCCTGGGCGCCATCGGCCGCCTCCTCGACCCGGAAGCCGTCGCGCTGCAAGGTGTAGCGCAGCGTGCTGCGCGTGCTGCGGTCATCGTCCACCACCAGCACTTGCGGCATGTCTTCGTCACCCAGCGCGGCGTCGGCCGTGGCGCTGCCCAGCTGGGCGTGCAGGAATTCGGCCACCTGCTGGTAGCTGTCGCGCAGTCGCGGCAGCAGCGGTTCGATCTCGGTCACCTTGTGGGCGATGGCCAGTTGTTCGGCCTGGGCCGCCAGTTGCGCCAGTTCCGTCGCCCCCAGGTTGCCCGACGAGCCCTTGAGGGCATGGGCGCGGGCGCGGGCCGTCTCGATGTCGCCGCCATGGACGGCCTGTTCCAGCTCGTCCAGGCTGGCGGGGGCGTCTTCCAGGAAGGGGGTGATGGCGTGCGGCAGGGTGGCGCCCAGGATGTCGCGCAGCTTGTCGAACACGTCGCGGTCGACCGGGCTGGCGGGCGCCTGTTCGGCGGCGGCGTGGCGATCGCGTTCGGCGTCGCCGGTGGCGCCCGGTGGCGCGCCCGGACTGGCGTGGGGCGCCGGGTCGGCGCCGTGCGGCAGCCATTTTTCGAGCTTGTGGCGCAATTCGATCAGCGTGATGGGCTTGGCCAGGTAGTCGTCCATGCCGGCGGCCAGGCATTTCTCGGCATCGCCACGCTGGGTGTTGGCCGTCATGGCCACCAGCGGCGTGCGCCGGCCCTGGGCTTCCTCGGCCAGCCGGATGTGGGCCGTCGCTTCGTAGCCATCCATCTCCGGCATGCTGCAATCCATCAGGATCAGGTCGTAGTGGCTGCGCTGGGCCGCCTGCACGGCTTCGCGGCCGTTGGCGGCGAATTCGCACACGCAGCCATTCATGGCCAGCATGCCGGCCGCCACCATCTGGTTGGTGCGGTTGTCCTCGGCCACCAGCACGCGGAACTGGTGCGCCGGCGGCGTGCCGGCGTGGCTCAGTTGTTGCGGCTCCGGCGCGGGACGGCCGGCCAGCAGGGTGCGCAGCGCCGCCAGCAGGCGCTCCTGGCGCAGCGGCTTGCCCAGCGTGGCGTGGCCGCCGATGGTGGTGCCGCCGGCAGGCGGGCCGAAGCGGTCCAGCACCAGCAGTTGCGCGCCCAGGCCGGTGGCCTCGATGCGCCCGGCCAGGTCGCCGCCTTCGTCGTCGGTGGCGGCCATGTCGAGGATCACGGCGCGGTAATGCTGGCCGGCGGCGGCCGCCGCCTTCAATTCGCTCAAGGCGGCGCCGCCCGAGGCGGTGACCTGGCAGCGCACGCCGTACCGTTCCAGCGCCTGGCGCAGGAAGGTGCGTACCAGCTCGCTGCCATCGACCACCAGCACGGGCACGCCGGCCAGCGCGGCGTCGGCCGGCGCGGCCGGTTGCGCGGCGGCCGGCTGGCAGCGCACGGTAAACACGAAGGTGGTGCCGGCGCCGGGCACGCTGGTCACGCCGATCTGGCCGCCCAGCAGGGCCACCAGCTGCTTGCAGATGGCCAGGCCCAGGCCCGTGCCGCCGTAGCGGCGCGTGGTCGACGGGTCGGGCTGCACATACGATTCGAACAGGTGGCGCTGCACTTCCTGGCTCATGCCGATGCCGCTGTCGCGCACTTCGAAGCGCAGGCCGGCGCCATCGCCCACGTCGGCCGGCGTGACGCTGAGCGCCACTTCGCCGTGCTCCGTGAACTTGACGGCGTTACCCAGCAGGTTGATGAGGATCTGGCGCAGCCGCAGCGCGTCGCCCGTGATGCGGGCCGGCACGGCCGCGTCCAGCAGGTAGGCGATCTCCACCCCTTTTTGCTGGGCCGGGCGGGCCACCAGCTCCACCACTTCCTCGAGCAGCGTGCGCAGGTCGAAATCGACTTCCTCCAGCGCCAGCTTGCCCGCTTCCATCTTCGAGTAGTCGAGGATGTTGTTGATCAGGTCGATCAGCGTACGCGAGGAATTCCATGCCACGTCCACGCATTCCTGCTGGCGCTGGTTGAGCCGCATTTCCTTGAGCATGTCGAGCATGCCGACCACGCCGTTGAGCGGGGTGCGCACCTCGTGGCTGACGGTGGCGGCGAACTGCGCCTTCATTTGCGCCATGTTGACGGCCGCGTCGCGCGAGTCCATCAGTTCGGCCTCGCGCTGTTCGAGCACGTTCATCATCTTGTTGAAGGCCTGGCCCATCTCGATCAGGTCGCGCGGCCCGGCCGGCTTGGCGCGCATGCCCGATTCGCCCGCTTCGGCGCGCCGCATCAGCGTGGACAGGGCATTGAGCGGGTTGATCATGTGGCGCGTGAGCAGGCGCACCAGCAGCAGCAGGATCACGGCGAACGACAGGCTGATGGCCAGGTTGCCCAGCAATAGCGACAAGGTCAGGTGCTGCAGCGTGTCCTTGCCGAACTGCACGTGCACGTAGCCGAGCAATTGGGGCTGGCGTTCCTGCAGCTCGAACGGCGAGGCTTCGGCCTGGCCGCCGAACACGGGCGCGGCGAACAGCCACGCGTCCTGGTTCTCGCTGACCAGGCCCGGGTGGGCCAGGCTGGTGCCGCGCTGGGCCGCTGCGTCCAGGGTGGCGCCGCCCTGCACCTTCGACAGCAGCACCTTGTGGCGCGCGTCGCTGATCTGCACGCCCACCACGTCGGGGAAGGCGAGCGTGGCGCTGACCACGTCGCGCGCGTTCTCGGGCGAGTGGAACAGCAGCGCCAGCGTGCTCTGGCGCGCCAGGTTCTCCGCCACCCGCTGGCCCTGGCCGATGAAGTGCTCGCGCATGCGCGAGCGCGCTTCCCACGAGTTCATGAACGACGAGAACAACGCCAGCACCAGGATGGCGGCCGAGACGATGACGGTCAGTTGATGCTGGAATCCGGTGCGGCGTAAATAGTGACGAAACATGTTAACCGTGCTCAGGAGTCGAATGGGATGCTAACGTTTCACGGCTGGGGGTAGACGAAGTCAAAACTGCGCTGCTGGCGTTCCCCCAGGTTCAGGCCGATATGGCTGGCCGTGCGCACGTTGATGGCCGTCTGCAGTTCGCGTAGCGGGGTCAGGCTGCGGCGCCGGTTGTCGCCGGCGATCACCCCGAGCGCGGAACTGGCCAGGGTGCGGCCCAGTTCGACGTTGTTGGGCACCATGCCGAACAGCGCGCCTTTCTTCACGTGCAGCGCGTTGCTCGAGAACAGGGGCACGCCGCTGTTCCACGATTCGCGCAGCACCAGCGGCAAGATGGTGCCTTCCTCGACGGTGGTGGTGTCATGCGGCAGCCAGACGGCGTCGTGGCGGTTGTCGGCGGCCGCGATCAGCTGCGGATAGAGCTGGGCCGCGCGGGCCAGGTCGCCGGCCACGTGGGTCGACAGTTCCAGGCCCTGGGCGCGGGCCGCCTCGCGCGCCAGCTTGATCAGCCATTCCGTCTTTTGCGGGTTGTAGACGACGATCACCCGTTTCAATTCCGGCAGCAGTGCGCGCAGGCGGGCGAACAGCAGGGCCGGGTCGGGCGTCATGCTGATGCCGGCCACGTTGTCGGCCTCCGACAGCAGCAGCACGCCGCCGGCCAGCACCGTGATCTCCTTGTCCAGGCCGGCCGTCGCGTTCAAGCCCTGGCGGCCCAGCGCGATCACGACGCGGGTGCCGTTGCGCTTGAGGGTGCTGTTCAGTTCAGCGGTATCGACGCGCGGGTCCACCGGGTAGCTGCGCACGTGCAGCTTGGTGCGCTCCTCGATGCCCTGGATCATGCTCACGAAGGCGGAGCGGAACGGCTCCTCGACGTTGGGGTAGAGCACGGCGATGGTGCCGCCCTTGCCGATCGACGCTTGCAGTTCGGGCCGGCGCAACTGGTCTTCCAGCTGGGCCAGGGTGACGGGGCGGTAGGGGGCCGGTACATTGCCCGACTCGATGCGGTCCATCAGGGCCCCGACGTCGGAATGCACGTGGGGGCCGGGCAGGTCGACGATGGAGGGCTGGTCGCCGCGCTGGGCGCTGGCCGGCCCCGTCGCGACTATCCCGGCCAGGGCCAGCAGTAAGGCGATGCAGGCGCGCACGCGGCGGCCGGCGGGGAGGTTCATGGTATTCATTCAGCTGTCAGTTGCCGTCCCTTGCGACTTGGGACCAAGGTACGCCGTAGTATATATGCTGAAGCGAGTTAAACTAAAGGAAATTTGTTGCCAGAAAACATGGGCAACTTGCTATGGTCAAGGTTCGGGGAATATTGCATCAAAACTATGCTGTTGACTGGCGGAAATATTTAGCCCCATGTGGCTGGCGCTGCGGGTGTTGAGCGCCGTGCGCACGGCCCGCAACGGCGCCACCCCGCGCCGCGCCGGGTCGCCGTTCAGGCGCGCCAGGGCCAGCGTGGCCAGGTCGCGGCCCAGCTCGAAATTGTTGGGATAGAGGGCGAACAGGGCGCCTTTGCGCACGTGCAGGATGCTGCTGGAAAAAATGGCGATGTTGCGATTCCACGACTCCCGCAGCACCATGGGGACGATCACGGCCTCGTCCACCGTGAGCGGGTCAGGCGGCAGCCACAGCGCGTCGCGCCGGCCGTCGGCGCCGGCCAGGGCTGTTTCGTAGCGGCGCACGGCGCCGGCCAGGTCGGTCGCCTCCAGCGTCTGCAACTCCAGTCCCTGGGCCCGGGCCGCTTCGCGCGCCAGCTTGATCAGCGGCTCATTGGTATGCGGGTTGTAGACGACGATCACGCGCCGCACGCCCGGCAGCAAGCCTTTCAGGTGGGAAAACAGCAGGCCCGGATCGGGCGTCAGGCTGATGCCGTTCAGCTTGTCGGCCTCCGGCACGGAGCTGACGCCGCCCACCACCATGCCCAGCGGCAGGTCGAGGCCGCTGGCCGTCTTCAAGCCTTGCCGGCCCAGTGCGATGACGACCCGGCAACCGTTGTTTTTCAGCGTGGCCTGCAGTTCGGCCGGATCGGCGCTGGCGGCCACGGGGTAGCCATGCACGCGCGTCTGGGCCTGTTCCTCGATGCCTTCGAGGATTTCCGTGAACACCTTGCGGTAGGGCTCGCCAATATCGGGGTAGAGTACGGCCAGCGTGCCGGCCGCCGCGCGCGGGCGCCGGGCCGGGTCGGCCACCTGCGCCAACTGCTCGCCATGGACGCCGCGCGCGCCCATGTTGTCGGGCACCGTGTCGGCCTGGGCGGGCGGGGCGGCCAGCGCCAGCGCGGCCAGCGCCAGCGCGCCGGCCAGCGGCCAGCCGGCCGCGGGCGCGCAGCACGGCTGCGGCGCCAGCGATAGGCTGGGCGACGGTGCAGCCTGCCCCGCCGGGCGCTTGTGGTTCAACGCTGCCAAGCGGGGCGGGGGGAGAACTGGAAAAGCGGTGTCGGAGGCATCAGGGGCATCGTGGTCTGGTATGGTATGGCGGCCCGTCGCGCGGGCCTGTTAATCACAGTCAACCAATTGCTATTGGAGCAAGTGTATCCCGTCCCACGTAGTTTGCGGTAGAACTTGAGCGCGCTGGAGGGGTTCCCGTGCCAATTATGCCATTGAGCAAGAATGAAACGGTGAATATTGCCGCGCGGGCGGTGGCGGTGGCGCTCAGGTGGTCTGGCGGTCCATCAGGTAGTCGGTGGCGGCGGCCGCGCCCCAGATGGCGAACAGCGTGATCCAGGCCGTGAGGGCGAACACGGCCGCACCCGACACCCCGGCACCCACGGCGCAGCCGCCGGCCAGCATGCCGCCCAGGCCCATGCAGGCCGCGCCGACCAGGTAGCGGCGCATGCTCAGGCCATCCTTGAAGCCTTCCAGCTTCAGTTCGCGTCCCTTGAGGCCGCCGAGGAAGGCGCCCAGCGCCACGCCGGGCACCAGGCCGATGTCGAAGTTCCACGGCTTGCCGGGCGGCGACAGCACCAGCATCAGCATGTCGGCCGCCGGCCCCGTGAAGCTGAGGCTCTTGACGGGCACCAGTTCGAACGCCTGGGCCGACACCTGGTAGTTGAATAGCCAGGCGCAGGCCACCATGGCCCCGCAGGCGGCGCCCGCCAGGGCCGGCCACGGGCCGAGCCGGGCGCGCCAGGCGAACGCCAGCCCGCCGGCCAGCCAGGCCAGGCCGAACGCGAGGCCGATGCCGTGGCTGGCGTGGAACCATACCAGCAGGTCGCGCGCGTCGCCGCCATCGATGGTCCACCAGTCGCTGATGGCCAGGCGCAGCGGCGCCAGCACGCCGCCCAGCGACGCTTGCGCCACCACCGCGAACACCAGGCCCGACAGCAGCGAGCGCAGGTTGCCGGTGCCGGCCAGGATCAGCAGCCGGCTGGCGCAACCACGGGCCAGGATCATCCCGGAACCGAACAGCAGGCCGCCCACCAGCGCGCCCGACAGCGTGCCGCGCGTGGCCAGCTGGCGGGCGCTGCGCACGTCGAGCAGGCCGGCCAGGATGAACAACTGGGTGAGGGTGATGGCCGCGCCGAACGCCAGCAGCCAGATGGCCAGTTTGCCGCCCAACGGGCCGTGGCAGGTCTCGATCACGGCCGAGCGCAGGCAGAAGCGCGAGCGCTGGGCCAGGTAGCCGAAGCACAGCCCGATCAGCAGGCCGCCCAGGGCCAGCGTCTGGCTTTCTCCCACCGTTTCCATCAGCGTCAGCAAGTTCATGGCGTACTCAGTTCATGTTGTCACCAGCAATTAAACCATATATGCTTCTATAGGCATATACGCAAATGGTGCTATCTTGATGCGGGTGTTGTGTATTGGCAGGTCGTTGAGGCGGCGGCGCGAACGAGGAGGCGGTATGGGGAGCTGGAACAAGGCAGTGGCCGGCGTGCTGACGCTGATGGTGGCATGGACGGTGGCATGGATGGTGCCGCTGCCGGCGGCGGCGGCGCCCGCCGGGCTGCGCCTGGACGCCATTCCCGTCTCGCCCCATGTCTACTATTTCCACGGCCAGGCCGGGGTGGCGGGGGCCGAGAACCAGGGCTTCATGTCCAACGCCGGCTTTGTCGTCACCAATGACGGGGTGCTGGTGTTCGACACGCTGGGCAGTCCGGCGCTGGGCGAGGCCATGCTGGCCGCGATCGCGCGCGTCACGCGCCAGCCCGTGCGGCGGGTGATCGTCAGCCACTACCATGCCGACCATTTCTACGGCCTGCAGGCGTTCAAGGCGCGCGGCGCGGAAGTGTGGGCGCACGAGAACGGCAAGCTGTACCTGGCCTCGGACCTGGCGCGCGAGCGCCTGGCCCAGCGGCGCGCAGCGCTGGCGCCATGGGTCAACGCCCAGACCCGGCTGGTGCCGGCCGACCGCTGGCTCAGCTTCGCGCCAGGCAGTGACATCCCGTTCGAGATGGGCGGACTGCACCTGCGCGTCATCGACAGCAGCGGCGCCCATTCCGACGGCGACATCATGCTGGCCGTGGACGAGGACCACATGCTGTTCGCCGGCGACCTGTTCTTCACTGGCCGCATCCCCTTCGTGGGCGACGCCGACAGCAAGGTGTGGCTGACGGCGCTCGAGCGCATGCTCGCGCTGCGCCCGCAAGTGGTGGTGCCCGGCCACGGCGAGATGTCGCGCGCGCCGCTGGACGACATCGCCCTGACCCGGGACTATTTGTTGTTTCTTCGCGACAAGATGGGGGCGGCCGTGGCCGACATGGTGCCGTTCGAGCAGGCTTACGCGCAGACGGACTGGAGCCGCTTTGCCGGCTATCCGGCATTCACGGCCGCCAACCGCCTGAACGCCTACGACACCTACATCCTGATGGAGCGCGAGAGCCTGCACGCAAAATAGCATCGCGCTTGCGTTTATCGGGCGAATCTGGTTATATGCGCATATATGCATATAGTGATTTAGAAATGAAAGAGAATTTAGGCCGGGAAGCCATGGGCGAAGTGTTTGAGGAAGTGTCGAACTACTTCTTCCTGCTGTCGGAACCGACGCGGCTCAAGATCCTGCACGCGCTGTGCGCCGGTGAGCGCCCCGTGGGCGAGATCGTCACGGAGATCGAATCGACCCAGGCCAACGTGTCGCGCCAGCTGAACATGCTGTACCGGGCCAGGATACTGGGCCGGCGCAAGGAAGGTACGCAAGTCTATTACCGGATAGATGACCAGGCTACGATCGACCTGTGCCGCACTGTCTGCGGGCAAATGGCCAGCCGGATCGAGAGTCGCGCGTCCGCCGAGAAGGTGGCGGGCACGTTCATGGTCGGCGACGACTAGGGGAAAGCCGCGCAGGCGGCGGCTTTCTTGTAAGCTAAATATGCCTAATTGATCATATAACTATATTGTTATAGCAAGGGAGAGAGACACTTCATGGCGAACACACCCACGCAGCGGGGGCGCATCCTGCGCGCGCCCGAACATTTCGTCGATGGCCAGCTGGCCGCTGACATCACGGCCTCCGGCCTGAACGAGGAACGGCGGGGCTTCCTGCGGCGCAGCTTCCTGGCCGCCGGCGCGGCGCTGGCGGGCGGCAGCGCGCTGGCCCAGTCGGCCGGCGACCCCAACATCCTGAACCTGCCCGAGCATGCGCGCACGCTGGGCAAGCCGGTGGCCAGCAATCCGTATGGCATGCCCTCCAAATTCGAAACCAATCTGCTGCGGCGCGAATCGCCGGGCCTGACGCGGGTGGGCGCCGCTTCCGTCGCCTTCACGCCGCTGCAAGGCCTGTTCGGCATCATCACGCCCAGCGGCCTGCATTTCGAGCGCCACCACCAGGGCTGGTATGACATCGACCCATCCACCCATCGCCTGATGATCAACGGCATGGTCAAGACGCCCAAGGTGTACACCATGGACGATTTGATGCGCATGCCGTCCGTGTCGCGCATGCATTTCATCGAATGCGGCGCCAACACGGCCATGGAGTGGGGCAATGTGGCCGTGCCCACCGTGCAGTATTCGCACGGCATGCTCAGCTGCAGCGAATTCACCGGCGTGCCCTTGTCCGTGCTGCTGGAGGAATGCGGCTACGACAAGAAGAATGCGCGCGTGATCCTGGCCGAGGGCGGCGACGGATCGGCCATGACGCGCACCATTTCGCTCGATCGCGCGCTGGACGATGTGATCGTGGCCTGGGGCATGAACGGCGAGATGCTGCGCCCCGAGAATGGCTACCCGCTGCGCCTCGTGGTGCCGGGCGTGCAGGGTGTGTCGTGGGTCAAGTGGCTGCGCCGGATCGAAGTGGGCGACCAGCCTTACGCCACCAAGGACGAAGCCGTGCACTACATCGACGCCATGCCGGACGGGAACTTCCGCCAGTACACGTCCATCCAGGAATGCAAGTCCGTGATCACCACGCCATCGGCCGGCCAGACCTTGCTCGACAAGGGCTTCTACAACGTGACTGGCCTGGCATGGTCCGGGCGAGGCAGGATCAAGCGGGTCGATGTATCCGTCGACGGTGGCCGCAACTGGCGTACCGCGCGGCTGGAGTCGCCCGTGCTGCCCAAGTGCCTGACGCGCTTTAACATCGACTGGGTGTGGGACGGCTCGCCCGCCGTGCTGCAGTCGCGCGCGATCGACGAGACGGGCTATGTGCAGCCCAAGATCAACGAGCTGCGCGCCGTGCGCGGTACCAAATCCATCTACCACAACAATGCGATCCAGTCCTGGCAAGTCGCACAATCCGGCGAGGTGTCCAATGTCCAGGTTTATTAAATCCGTCCTGTTGACGGCGCTGGTGAGCGCCAGCTGGCAGGTGTCGGCCGCGCCTGCCGCCGCCGCCACCGCCACGCCCACGGGCCTGGGCCGTCCCGCCACGGCGGCCGAAGTGGCGGCCTGGGATATTGACGTGCGCCCCGACTTCAAGGGCTTGCCCAAGGGCTCGGGCACGGTGGCGGCCGGCCAGGTGATCTGGGAAGGACGCTGCGCCAGCTGCCACGGCACGTTTGGCGAATCGAACGAAGTGTTCACGCCCATCGTCGGTGGCACCACGGCCGACGACATCAAGACCGGCCATGTGGCCGCGCTGAAAACGGGCCGGCAGCCGCAAAAGACGACCCTGATGAAGGTGGCCACCGTCTCCACGCTGTGGGACTACATCAACCGCGCCATGCCGTGGACGGCGCCCAAGTCGCTCAAGACGGACGAGGTGTACGCCGTGCTGGCCTACATCCTCAACATGGGCGAGATCGTGCCGGACGATTTCACGCTGTCGGACCAGAATATCGCCGAGGTGCAAAAGCGCATGCCGAACCGGAACGGCATGGAGACCAACCATGGCATGTGGGACATCAAGGGCAAGCCCGATGTGCACAGCGTGGCCTGCATGAAGAACTGCCCCGTCGAACCGGGCGTGCGGTCCACCTTGCCGGAGCCATCGCGCAACGCGCACGGCAATATCGCGCTGCAGAACCGTACCTTCGGTCCCGTGCGCGGTGCCGACACCACCAAGCCCGCGCCGACGGCGCCGGTGGGTTCCAACAACGCGCCTGCCGCTGCCGCCGCCGCGCCGGTGGCCGCCGAGAGCGCGGGCCTGAAGCTGGCGAAGCAGTACGCTTGCGTGGCCTGCCACGGCATCACCAACAAGATCGTCGGTCCCGCGTTCAGCGACGTGGCGGCCCGCTATCGCGGTGACGCGGGCGCGCCCGCGGCGCTGGCGGCCAAGGTGCGCGCCGGTACCAGCGGCACCTGGGGTGCCATCCCCATGCCGCCCCAGGCCAGCTTGAAGGATGACGAGATCCAGACCCTGGTGGCGTGGGTGCTGGGCGGCGCCAAATAACCGGCCAATGGGGACGTAGCACATTGACGGCGGGCCATGTGGCCCTGCCGATCCGAATGCATCAAGCAAGAAGGCAGCGGCAAGACTGCGCCAACCGTGGGCCTGGCCAACAGCCAGCCCCGTAATTTTCGATAGGAGAGAGAGTGATGAATCAAAGTCGACGCGACATGCTGCGGATTTCGTCCGTGCTGGGCATGGCATTTACGGCGGGCCTGCTCAAGCCGTCCGACGTCTTCGCGGCTGAATGGAGCCAGAAGGTGTTCGACGCCAAGAGCCTGGAAGATGTGCTCAAGGCGCTCGGTGGCGACAAGTTCGCCGTCAGCCCCGACGTGACGGTGAGCGGCCCGGACATCGCCGAGAACGGCGCCGTGGTGCCGGTTTCGATCGCGTCCAAGGCCGCCAACACGGAATACATGGCCATTTTGGTGGACAAGAACCCGAGCGCCATGTCGGCCGGCTTCGTGATCCCGGCCGGTACCGAGGCCGCCATCAGCACCCGCGTGAAGATGGGCGCCACCTCCAACGTGCACGCGCTGGTCAAGGCGGACGGCAAGTGGCTGGTGGCCAGCAAGGAAATCAAGGTCACGCTGGGCGGTTGCGGCGGTTGATCCGCGCGCCGGCGAGTCTCTTAAACACATCACAGTAAAGGAAAGATCATGGGTGATCCGATGCGTATTCGCGCCGCTTCCGCGGGCGACACGGTGGAAGTGAAGATTTTGATGCGTCACGATATGGAAACGGGCCAGCGCAAGGATGCGGCGGGCAAGGTGATACCGGCCCACCACATCAAGACGCTGGTGGTCAAGTGCAAGGACAAGGTGGTGCTGGATGCGCAGTTCGGCCCCTCGGTGTCGAAAGACCCGTTCCTGTCCTTCAAGTTCAAGGGCGGCGCCAAGGGCGACAAGGTCAGCGTGACGTGGGTGGACAACACGGGCGACAGCCGCACTGACGAAGGCGTCGTCAGCTGACCAGGCGCCACGCCAGGCAAGCAAACGGAGGAGACACCATGAAGAGACAAGCTTGTTTGATCCTGTCGGCGCTGGCGGCATTGCCGGCGTGGGCGCAGACGTCGGCCACCGACGAAATCGCCAAGTACCGGCAGATGCTGGCCGACGGTAATCCGGCCGAGCTGTGGGAAATGCGCGGCGAGGAGCTGTGGAAGAAGAAGGCTGGCCCCAAGCAGGCCTCGCTCGAGACCTGCGACATGGGCCAGGGGCCCGGCGTGCTGAAAGGCGCGTACGTGTCGCTGCCGCGCTTTTTCAAGGACACGGGCAAGGTGATGGACGCCGAGCAGCGCCTGGCATACTGCCGCATGACGATCCAGGGCCTGACCCAGGCCGAGGCGCTGGCGAATCCGTTCGCGGCGCCCGGCAAACCGTCCGACATCGAAGCCATCATGAGTTACGTGGCGGCCGAATCGCGCGGCATGCCGATGAACGTGTCGACCGCGCACCCGCTGGAAAAGCAGGCCTATGAAGTGGGCAAGAAGTTGTTCTTCTACCGTGGCGGCGCGCACGATTTCGCGTGCGCCACCTGTCACGGCACGGACGGCCAGCGCATCCGCCTGCAGGAACTGCCCAACATACTGAACAAGGCCAACGCGCAGGCGGCCTACACCACGTGGCCCGCCTACCGCGTGTCGCAGGGTGAAGTGCGCACCATGCAGCACCGGCTGATGGACTGCTTCCGTCAGCAGCGCTTCCCCGAGCCCGTGTATGCGTCGGACGCGGTGACGGCGCTCACCATGTACCTGGCCAAGAGCGCCGACGGCGGCAAGTTCGACGCGCCCGCGCTGAAACGTTAAGGAGACGCAGATGCGACATATCGACAAGGCAGTGGCATTGCTGTTCGCGGGCGCCTGTGCCACGGCGGCTGCGGCCGGCCCGGATTACGCCAAGATGGCCCACGACATGCTGTCCAGCGACTTCCGCTCCAAGGGACCGGCCACGGTGGAACGGGTGACCCAGCAGGACGAGGTGCAGAAGATCTGCAGCGCACAACCGGCCGCGCGCAGCAAGAAGGTGGACGCGAAGATCGAAGCGAGCCAGCTCAAGACCATCGTTTATCCGGCCGATGGCGTCTGGCTGGGCAAGTGGGAGGAGGGCGAGAAGATCGCCCAGAACGGGCGCGGCATGCAGTCCTCGGACGCGGTGGGCAGCGTCAACGGTGGCAATTGCTATGCGTGCCACCAGTTGCGCAAGGACGAGATCTCATTTGGCAATATCGGCCCGTCGCTGTACCAGTACGGCAAGCTGCGTGGCCAGAGCGCCGAAATCATGCGCTACACCTGGGGCAAGATCTTCAACTCGCAGGCCTTCAAAGCCTGTTCCAGCATGCCGCGCTTCGGCCACAACGGCATCCTGACCGAAGCCCAGATCCGCGACGTGATGGCGTTGCTGCTGGACCCCGCATCGCCGGTCAACCAGTGATATACCAGTGACATACGGCGAACGCACAAGATTGATAAGGAAAATGATATGAGTCTGAGTCGGCGAGAATTCATGCAGGTGATGGGCATCGCGGCGGCCGGCGGCATGCTGCTCGACGCCAAGGGCGCGCTGGCCGCGCCATCGGCCGGCGCGTTGTACGACGTGCCCCGTTATGGCAATGTGCACCTGCTGCACTTCACGGACTGCCACGCGCAACTGACGCCGGTGTACTTCCGTGAGCCGAACGTGAACCTGGGCGTGGGCCAGGCCGTGGGCCGCATGCCGCACCTGGTGGGCGAACAACTGCTGCGCCAGACGGGCATCAAGCCCGGCACGCCGGAGGCGCACGCCTTCACCTACCTCAATTTCGAGCAGGCGGCGGCCACCTACGGCAAGGTGGGCGGCTTCGCCCACCTGTCCACGCTGGTCAAGCGCATGCGCGCCAGCCGGCCCGGCGCCTTGCTGCTCGATGGTGGCGACACCTGGCAAGGCTCGGCCACGGCCCTGTGGACCAACGGCCAGGACATGGTGGACGCCTGCCTGGAGCTGGGCGTGGACGTGATGACGGCGCACTGGGAAATGACGCTGGGCGACAAGCGGGTCAAGGAGATCGTCGAGCGCGACTTCAAGGGCAAGGTCGATTTCGTGGCCCAGAACATCCAGACTACGGACTTTGGCGATCCCGTCTTCAAGCCTTACGTGATGAAGGAGATGAACGGCGTGCAGGTGGCCATCATCGGCCAGGCATTCCCGTACACGCCGATCGCCAACCCGCGCTACATGGTGCCGGAATGGAGCTTCGGCATCCAGGAAGAGAACATGCAGAAGATGGTGGACGAATGCCGCGCCAAGGGCGCCAAGGTGGTCGTCGTGCTGTCCCACAACGGCATGGACGTGGACCTGAAGATGGCCTCGCGCGTGCGCGGGATCGACGCCATCATGGGCGGCCATACCCACGACGGCATGCCCGCGCCCGTGATCGTGGCCAACGGCGGCGGCAAGACGCTGGTGACCAATGCCGGCAGCAACAGCAAATTCCTCGGCGTGCTCGATTTCGATGTGCGCGACGGCGCCATCCAGGGCTACCGCTACAAGCTGCTGCCCGTGTTCTCCAACTTCCTGCCGGCCGACCGCGACATGGCGGCGCTGGTCAAGAAGATCCGCGCGCCCTACGAGGCCAAGCTCAATGAAAAACTGGCCATGACCCAGGGCACGCTGTACCGGCGCGGCAATTTCAACGGCACCTTCGACCAGCTGATCGTCGATGCGCTGATCGACGTGAAGGGCGCGGACCTGGCGTTCTCGCCCGGTTTCCGCTGGGGTACCTCGCTGCTGCCGGACAGCCCGATCCTGATGGAACACCTGATGGACCAGACGGCGACGACCTATTCCTACAGCACGCTGACGGAGATGACGGGCGCCACCATCAAGAACATCATGGAGGACGTGGCCGACAACCTGTTCAATCCCGACCCGTACTACCAGCAGGGCGGCGACATGGTGCGCGTGGGTGGCATGAGCTACGCGATCGAGCCGAACGCGCGCATGGGTGCGCGCATCCAGGATATGCGCCTGAACGGCAAGTTGATCGACGCCGACAAGACCTACAAGGTGGCCGGCTGGGCGCCCGTGGCCGAAGGCGCCAGCGGCGAGCCGGTATGGGAAGTGGTGGGCAAATGGCTGCGCGACAAGAAGACCATCGCGCCCCGCAAGCTCAATACGCCGCGCCTGATCGGCATGGACGGCAATCCCGGCATCGCGCTGAAATAACATCAACCAGACGGAGAACCTCATGCAATCAACCTCCCGCCTCCTGTGCGCCGCAATCTGGCTGGCGCTGGCCGGCGCGGCGGGCCACGCCAGCGCGTTCGACGCGGCGGCCGTGCCCGAGGCCAAGCGCGCCGCCGGCGCCCAGTACGTGGACGCGAAAGAGGCCTATGCGCTCAAGCAGCGCCTGGGCGAACATGCCTACATGGTGGACGTGCGCACCCGCTACGAAGTGGCTTACCTGGGCATGCCCACCGTGGCCGACGCCAACATCCCTTACCTCGAGCATCCCGATGACGCGGGCTGGGACGCCAAGAATGGCCGCTGGACCATGTCCGTCAATAACGACTTCGGCCCGGAACTGGCGCGCCGCCTGACGGCCAGGGGCATGGGCAAGGACGACACGGTGATCCTGATGTGCCGCTCCGGCGACCGCAGCGGCCGCGCCGCCAACCTGCTGGTGCAACTGGGCTACCATAAGGTCTACACGGTGGTGGACGGCTTCGAAGGCGACCTGGCCAAGGATGGCCCGCAGGCCGGCCAGCGCGTGGTTAACGGCTGGAAGAACGCGGGCCTGCCGTGGACCTACAAGCTGGAACCGGCCAAGCTGTACTACCCGCAGTTCTGATGGAATTGCTGGCGCCAGCCCGGGACTTGCGCGCCGACGCGGCCGAGGCGGCGGCGCGCGGCATGCCTGTGGTGCTGCTGTTCTCGCTGCCCGACTGCGGCTATTGCCTGGTCGTGCGGCGCAACTACCTGCTGCCGCTGCAACGGGACTTGCCACCGGCGCGGCGGCCCGTGGTGCGGGAAGTGCAGCTGGACGATACGGCGCCGCTGCGCGGTTTCGACGGCGCGCCCACCAGCGGCAAGGCGCTGGCGGCACGCTACCGCGCGCGCTTCGCGCCCACCGTGGTGCTGGTGGACGCCAGTGGCGCGCTGTTGGCCGCGCCCATCGTGGGCGGCGACACCACCGGCCTGTATGGCGGCTATCTGGATAACGCGCTGGCCGAGGCGGTACGGCGGCTGGCGTCTCACGCAGGCGGCAAACCTCAGGGAGAGCGACCATGAAGCAGCAAGGCAAAGCGGTACGGACAACAGGGGCATGGACCATGGCGGCGGCGCTGCTGCTGGCGGCACTGGCGGCACAGCGCGCGCAAGCGGCCGACACCACCTACGCCGTCAAGCTGATGACGCCGGAGACGGCGCTCAAGGCGGCCCAGGGCGCGCTGAAAAAATGCCGCGACGGCGGTTACCAGGTGGCCGTGGCGGTGCTCGACCGCAGCGGCGTGCCGCAAGTGATGCTGCGCGACCGCTACGCCGGCATGCATACGCCCGACGCGGCCATCGGCAAGGCCTGGACCGCCATCAGCTTCAAGACCAGCAGCCTGGCGCTGGCCGAGAGCACGCAGGCCAACAAGGATTCCAGCGGCATCCGCCAGATCGGCCACGTGCTGGCGGTGGGCGGCGGCATCCTGGTCGAGGCGGGCGGGGTGACCTTCGGTGGCATCGGCGTGTCCGGTGCGCCCAATGGCGCGGCCGACGAGGGCTGCGCCAAGGCCGGCCTGGCCGCCATCATGGAAGACCTGGAATTCTAAGCGCCTCAGGCAGCCATTGGCACGGCGCTGGCCGCTTCGATGGCGGGATAGAACTCGTGGTCTTCGCGCTTCATGCGTTCGTATAGCGTCTTGAGCACCTGGTTGGCTTCGGCGCGGAATACTTCCGGCTGCTGTTCGAGCAGGCGGGGCGTGTTCCACTTGGCCGCGAAGGCCAGGTAGCTGGCCGCGATGCCTTCCATCTCGCCCTGATACTGGCGGCTCAGGCGGGCCAGCTCGGCGTCGCCGCTCGCTTCCAGTGCGGGATAGAGCACCCGGTCCTCGACGGCCAGGTGCAGCTTGATCACGCCGCTCATGGAGACGATGCGGGCTGCGATGGCCGGCGCGGCGCTCACGATGCCAGACTGCACCAGCTTGCGCAGGGTGGCGATGTCGCTCAGGATGTCGATGTGCTGGTGCTTGAATTTGTCGATGTTCATGGTCTGCTTTCGAGATTGGTGGGTATTGAAGCTATATATAGAATACATCTTTAATGGCGCAAAATGAGAAAACGCTGAGGCGGCAATCAGCGGTGGAAATCAACCTGGAATTTCACGGGACCGATCACTTCCACTGCATGTTCGATCCGGGGTTCGACCACGCCAGGGTGCAGGGGAGTGAGGATGTGTTCCTCCGGTGTCGCTGAAGTGTCCGTGATGCGGTAGCGCAGGCTGCCTTCGAGCACGGTGATGCGGCCCCACACGCCGGCGGCCGTTGTGTGGCCGCGCCGCAGGGCTTCCGGCACGGTGCTGTCCGTGAACACGGGGGAGCTGCGGTAATGGACTACATGGTCGGGCAAGGTTTTCATGGTGATCTCCTTTGTTGGCCGCTGGGATGACCCATTATGGCAGGTTTTCCAAAAACAGGTATCGGCAATACTACTTATAAGCCGACATGAAACGGTGTGGGCTCGCCATGGCTTATTGGGCTACGACTTTGCCAAAGTAACCGTACTGCAAGCTGGAAGCGATGCGGCGCGCGACGATCAGGAATTCATCGGCCACCTCGGGCGCGAACAGGCGCTGGACGGTGGCCAGGAACAGGTCCAGCCAGCGCCGGAAGTGCTGCGGTTCCACACCCGACAACTGCATGTGGGTGCCAAACACATTGCCCTGGAAGCTCTTATGGCCCAGCATGACCGTGCACCAGAACTCCACCATGCGCGCCAGGTGCGGTTCCCACTGGTCGCCGATGGCGGCGTTGAAGATGGGCGCCAGTTCCGGGTCGGCCCGCACGTCGTCGTAGAAGGTGTGGACCAGGGTGGCGATAGCGGCGGGGTTCAGTTCCAGGGTGGTCATGGCACACAGGCGTTTAAAGATTTATGTAAGATACTACATTAATTCATGGCCCGCCACAAGCGCCCGGCTCAGCCGGCCAGCGCCTGGCGCCGCAGCGCCGGCAGGTTGCGCACGATGGCGCGCAGCATCTGCTCCACGTCCACCGGCTTGGCGATGAAGTCGTTCATGCCGCAGGCGATGCACTGCTCGCGCTCGGACAGCAGCACGCCAGCCGTCATGGCCAGCACGGGCAGGTTCAGCCCCAGTTCGCCGCGGATACGGCGGGTCGCTTCAAAGCCATCCATCTCCGGCATCTGCACATCCATCAGCACCAGGTCGTAACGGGCGCTGTCGGCGCGCAGGGCGTCCAGCGCCATCAAGCCATTTTCCACCGTGTCCACGTGCGCGCCCGCGTGCTCCAGCATGCTGCGCGCGACGATCTGGTTGAGGGGATTGTCTTCCACCAGCAGCAGGCTGATGCCGTCGAGCCGCTGCTGCACCTTGTCGGCCGGTGCGCTGGACATGGTCGCGTGCACCTGCTGCAGCGCGCCCGACAGGCGTTCCGGCGTGACGGGCTTGAGCAGCACGGCGTCGCCCGCGTGCGACACGTCGGTGCGCAGCAGCTTGCCCTGGCCAAAAGCGCTCACCATCAGCAGCACTGGCGTGCCGGGGGCGGCGGCGCGCAGGCGGGCGATGGCCGTGTCGGCGTCCGGCCCCGGCAGCTGCCAGTCCAGCAGCACGGCGCCGTAGCGGGTGCCGGCGCGGGCCAGCTGGATCTCGGCCGCCTCCACGCTGGCTACGCCGTCGGCCCCGCCGTGGCAGGCGCGGATGGTCTGGCACAGGTACTCGCGGCTGACGGCATGGTCGTCCACCACCAGCAGCGGCGCGCCGGCGGCCGGGCGCCCGGTGCCCTGGTCGGCCACGGCCAGCGGCACGGTCAGCACGAACTCACTGCCGCGGCCAAGCTCCGTGTGGGCCGTGATGGCGCCGCCCATCAGCGTGGCCAGGCGGCGCGAGATCGCCAGCCCCAGCCCGGTGCCGCCGAAGCGGCGCGTCATGGAGGCGTCGGCCTGGGAGAACGGCGCGAACATGCGCTGCAACATGGCCGGTTCCATGCCGATGCCGGTGTCGCGCACCACGAAGCGCAACTGGGCCTGGCCGCCGTCGCGTCCGGCCAGTTCCACCAGCACCGATACGGTGCCCGTTTCCGTAAACTTGATGGCGTTGCCCACCAGGTTGATGAGGATCTGCTGCAGGCGCGGCGCGTCGCCCATCAGCTGCAGCGGCACCTGCGGCGTGACGCCGATGGCCAGCTCCAGGTCCTTGTCGCTGGCGTTGACGGTCATGATGGTGGCCATCGCCTCGAGCAGGGTGGCCAGCTGGAACGGGGCCGGCGCCAGTTCCAGCCGGCCCGCTTCGATCTTGGAGAAATCCAGCACGTCATTGAGGATACTGAGCAGCGATTTGCCGGACTGGGTGATCATGTCCAGGTATTTGCGCTGGTCCGGCGACAGCTCCGTGTTGTGCAGCAGGTGGGTCATGCCCAGCACGGCGTTGAGCGGGGTGCGGATCTCGTGGCTCATGTTGGCCACGAATTCGCTCTTGGCGCGGCTGGCCGCCTCGGCCTGTTCCTTGGCCGCCAGCAGTGAAGCCTCGGACCGGCGCAGGGCCGCCGTCATGTCCTCGGCCAGCGCCAGCGCGTATTCGCGGCGCGCCGTCAGGGCCCGCACCACGCCGAAGAACAGCAGGCTGATGGCGGTGCCGGCCAACAGCACGATATGGCTTTTCTGGCGGTCGATGGCGTCCTCGAAGGCGGGCAGGGAGGTGAAACGCAGCGTCCAGGCGTGATCGGCCACGGTCAGGGCGCTGGTGCGCAGGAAGGGATTGGGGTACAGCCAGGCCTGCTCCGGCGTGCGGCCGCCGCTGGTGTACAGGCGCGCGCTGGCGTCCGTCGAGGCGCCGTCGTAGATGTCGAGTTGTACGGCCATGTTGTCCGTGCCCAGCACGTCCTGCATCAGGTCCAGCGTGCGGAACGGACTGTAAGCGTAGCCTTGCAGGGCTGCCAGGCGCTGCTCCGGGGTGGCCAGCGGCGCGTCCGTGGAATAGACCGGCAGGTACATGAGGAAGCCGGCCTGCACGTGCTCTTCCGATTCCTGCACCAGCGTCACCTTGGCCGTCAGCGTGGGGCGGCCGCTGCGGGCCGCCGCCAGCATGGCGTTGCGGCGGGTCGGCTCGGACATCATGTCGTAGCCAAACGCGCGCAAATTGCGCCCCGCGAAAGGCTCCAGGTACAGCACCGGGGCATAGCCGTCGCCGTCCGAGGGCGGCCAGACGCGAAAGCGCGGATAGCCCGACGCCTGCACGGCCCGTTCCAGTGCCGCCTGTTCGCCGGGGCGCAGATAGCGGGCGTAGCCCATGCCCTGCAGGCCGGGGAAATTACGCTCGATGGCAATGCCTTCCACGTAGTCGTGCCACTGCTGGCGCGTCACGTTGGGGGTGACCTTGAACAAGGCCTGGGCGCTGCGCAACGCCGTCTCGTACAGCGTCATGCGCTTGACGATGCGTTGCTGGATGCTGGTGCAGCTCACCTCGAAACGTTCACGGGCACGCCGTTCCGTGCTGGCCCCCACCAGTTGCCAGACCGTGACGGTGAGCGCCACGCCCGCGAACAGGGTCAGCCACTGGGTGACGATGCGCCCATGCAGGGGCTTGGCCAGGCGCTGGCGCTCGCGCGCGTCCGCGCACAGCACCATGCCCAGCAGGCTGCAGACGACGACATAGCTCTCCAGCGTGATCAGGGCGTCGTTCAGCGTGCCGGTGGCGAACGGCCCCAGGCCGTTGGTGGTGCCCAGCACGGCCGCGCCGGCCGTCGCCAGGCATACCAGGCTGGTGCCGCGCAGGCCGTGGCGCCAGGCCGACCAGGCGATGCACGGCAGGACCAGGTAGGCCAGCCATTGGGTGTCGCTGTCGGCCTGGTAATGGCGCCCGAACACCAGCAGCAGCACCGCGAGCAGGATCGCCAGCGACAGGCCCAGTTCGAGAGCGAGTCCGTTGCCCCAGCGCTGGCCGCGCGCGTGGCGCCAGGCCAGCAGCGTGGGCGTGGCCACCAGCACGCCGGCCGTGTCGCCCACCCACCAGGTGCTCACCACCGTCCACTGCGCGCTGGCCGGCACCAGGTGCGACAGCACCAGCGCGCTGCTGCCAATGCCGGCGCTGACCATGGACATGACCATGGCGATGATGGCGAACTTGTAGACGTTGTGGAGCTGGTTGAGCGGCCGGGGGCCGTCCGTGTAGCGCTGCATCAGGGAAGCGCCGACCAGCGTCTCGAGCGTGTTGCCGATGGCAATGGCCATTGACACGGCCAGCACCTTGCCGTCCAGCGGCAGGCCATTGACATGGAAGGCGACCAGGTTGGCGGCCAGGGCGCCCACCAGGATGCCTGGCCACAGGCGGTAGCCGAACAGCAGCAGGGCGGCGAACGCGATACCGGACGGTGGCCAGACGGGCGTGGCGTTGCTGTGGGCGAAGGCCAGCAACAGCCCCAGGCGCGCGGCGCCGTAGTAGATCAGCGCCAGCAGCACGATGGGCAGCAAGGCGGCCAGCGCCGCGGGGCGGGTGGGCGCTGCGGTCGTTTGCCGGTTCGTGTCCACGCCGTCGGTCATGAAATGGGAACTCCGATGTTGCAACCTGGGAAATAACTATAGCGCAAAACGCGGGCTGCTGCGCCATAAATCCCGCGTGCGCCGGCCCCGCCGCAGCCGCGACGCGCCGCAGCGTATCCGTCGCGCCACAGGCATGGCTATGGCCTTTCGCTCCGTGCCGTGTGATACTAGGATTTCATTGTTGTTGTGACGACCACACCGCCCATGCCGTTTAACCGATTTTTACCCGCCACCTTGAAGTTCAGGCTCAGTACCCTGGTGGTGCTGCTGGTGCTGGCCGCCACCGTCACCGTGACGGCAGCGGCGTTGCTGCTGGCGGAACGGGACATGAAGGCCGTGATCGGTAACCAGCAGTATGCCTTGCTGGCCGGCGCGGCCGCGCACATCGACGAACACCTGGCCGGCAAGCTGGCCATGCTGGCCGCGCTGGCCGAGTCCGTGCCCGAGGCGGCCCACCGCGACGCGCAGCAGCTCCATCAATTCCTGGCCGAGCGCCCCACCAGCCGCGCAGCGTTCAACAGCATGGAAGTGTACGCCGCCGACGGCACGCTGGTCGACACGTTTGACACGGACATGCCGCGGCAACCGTTCAATGCAAGGGGCCAGCCGTATTTCGACCGCACCGTGGCCGGCCGGCACGGCGTGATCTCGGCGCCGTTCTTCAGCCATATCGTGGGCGCGCCGACGGTGCTGGTGACGGCCCCCGTGTATGACCGCAATGGCAAGCTGGCGCTGGTGCTGGCCGGCGGCATCAACCTGTTGCGCTACGCGCCGTTCCAGTCGCTCAGCGCCCTCAAGCCCGGCAGCACGGGCTTCACCTTCATCATGACGGCCCAGGGCGTGCTGCTGAGCCACCCGAGCAAGGCGCGCATCCTGCAGAACATCAACGCCCGGCCGGGCTACAACAAGGCCACGGAAATGGCGCTGGCCGGCTTCGAGGGCTGGACCGAGGCGGAGAACAAGGATGGCGTGAAGGGCATCTATTCGTACAAGCGGCTGCGCCAGACCGACTGGATCGTGGCGGCCCGTTTTCCCAGCAATGAGGCGCTGGCGCCGCTGCGCCAGATGCGCTACGAGGCGGCCGGCGCGGCGGCCCTGTTCGCGGCGCTGGCCGGGCTGCTGTCGTGGGTGGGGATAGAACGGCTGTTGCGGCCGCTGGAGCATTTGCGGCGCAATATCTCGCGCATCAAGCATAGCCGCGCCGGCATCCAGGTGCTGCAATTGAATCGCAATGATGAGATTGGAGAGCTCAGCGGCGCGTTCTACCGGCTCATGGCCGAGCGCGAAGTGGCCCAGCAGCGCACGCGCGACAGCGAAACCCTGATCCGCAATATTCTCGAACGGGCGCCGGACGCCTTCGTCAGCTGTAACAGCCAGGGCATCGTCACCGAATGGAACGCCAAGGCGGAAAGCACCTTCGGCTGGACCCGCGAGGAGGCCATCGGCGCCGACATCGGACAGTTGCTGGTGCCCGAGCGGCTGCGCCAGCACCACGTGGCCGGCATGCGCGCCTTCGCCAGCAGCGGCGCCGGCCCCATCATCAACAACCGGGTGCGGGTGCCGGCCATGCGGCGCGATGGCAGCGAAGTGCCGGTCGAGTTGTCGGTGGGCGTGGTGCGCGATGGCGACAGCTACATGGCCACCGCCTTCCTGCACGACGTGTCGGCCCGCATCGCCTACGAGGAGCAGATCGCCGCCAGCGAGAAGCGGGCCCGCATCATCGCCGACAACCTGCCGGTGCTGATCGCCTACCTGGACCGGGACGGGCGCTACCAGTTCATCAACAGCCATTACCAGCGCCAGTGGGGCATCGATCCCCAGTCCATGCTGGGCAAGCGGGTGCAGGACATCGCGATCAGCACGGCCGAGCCGTGGCATGCCGAGCTGGCGCGGGCGCTGGACGGCGAGCGCATCCACTACGAGCGCGAGCTCGCCCACGCTGGCCGCATCCTGCACTTCATGGTCGACCTGGTGCCCGACGTGGCGCCGGACGGCACGGTGGCCGGCACCTATTTGATGGCCACCGACATCACGGCCCGCAAGACCTCCGAGTTGCAGCAGGCCGCCAGCGAGAAACGGGCGGCGGCGGCCAGCCGGGCCAAGAGCGAGTTCGTGGCCAACATGAGCCACGAGATCCGCACGCCGATGAACGCCGTACTGGGCGTGGCCTACTTGCTGGGCAATACGGAACTGAGCTCGGTGCAGAAAAAATACCTGGACATGATCCTGGCCTCGGGCAAGGCGCTGCTGGGCATCCTGAACGACGTGCTCGATTTTTCCAAGATCGAAGCCGGGCGCATGGAGCTGGCGCCCATGGCGTTCCAGCTCAACGACGTGCTGAACGCCATCGCCACCGTGATGACGCTCAACGCGGGCGAAAAAAATATCGAGCTGGCCATCGGTGTCGATCCCGACGTGCCGCCCTCGCTGGTGGGCGACGCCATGCGCTTGCAGCAGATCCTCATCAACCTGGTGGCCAACGCCGTCAAGTTCACCGAGCAGGGCGAGGTGTCGCTGCTGGTGGAGCTGGCCGCGCGCGAGGGCGACAGCGCCAGCCTGCGCTTTGTTGTGTGCGACACCGGCATCGGCATGGATAAGGCCCAGCAAAGCCGCCTGTTCTCGGCCTTCAGCCAGGCCGACGCCTCCACCACGCGCCGCTTCGGCGGCACGGGCCTGGGCCTGGCCATCTGCCGGCGCCTGGTGGAACTGATGGGCGGCACGATCACGGTCGACAGCGCGGTGGGCTGCGGCAGCCGGTTCACCGTCACCGTGCCGTTGCAGCTGGCCTCGGAACAGGCCGCGCCGGCCATGCCGATCGGGCCGCTCAAGCTGCTGGTGGTGGACGATAACGACACCAGCCGCGATTACCTGTGCAAGACCATCCACGCCTGGAAATGGGACGCCGACAGCGCCCGCTCCGGCCCGGAAGCGGTGGCGCTGCTGCAGCGTGGCCTGGCCAGCGGCGTGCGCTATGACGCCGTGCTGACGGATTGGCAGATGCCGGACATGGACGGCCTGGCCACCATGCAGGCGCTGCGCGCGGCGCTGCCCGATGGCGAGCTGCCGGTGGTGATCATGGTCAGCGCGTTCGGCCGCGACAAGCTGATGGCGGCCGAGCAGGCGCGCGACGCCAGCGCGGTGCTGATCAAGCCGGTGACGGCGTCCAGCCTGTTCGACACGCTGCACGAGGCGCTGGCCCACCGCGCCGGCGAGACTGTGCTGGCCAGCGCGCCCGATGCGGCCGCCCAGCGCCTGGCCGGCCTGCGGCTGCTGCTGGTGGAAGACCATCCGCTGAACCAGATCGTGGCGCGCGGCATGCTTGAATTCGCCGGTGCCCAGGTCAGCGTGGCCGACAACGGCCAGATCGCCCTCGACATGCTGCGCGCCCAGCCTGACGGCTACGACGCCGTGCTGATGGACGTGCAGATGCCGGTGATGGATGGCTTCGAAGCGACGCGCGCCATCCGCGGCGAACTGCGGCTCGATGTGCCGGTGCTGGCCATGACGGCCGGCGTGATGCAGGCCGAGCAGGAGGAATGCATCCTGGCTGGGATGAACGACTTCATCGCCAAGCCGATCGACGTGGAGCAGATGTTCAGCGTCATTCTGCGCCAGTTGCCGGCCGGGCGCGCCGGCTTGCCGGGGGCGGCCATCGGGGCCGCGCTGGGCAGCTAGACCGGCCTTCCCGCCAACATGAACAAGTTGAACATGCCGAATGATTTGAACATGCCAGTCTTGGCGCGCGCCACCTGTCCGGAGAAGATGGCGGTTGGTCCCCATCCCCTGGACAGCATCCCGCTGTTCCGGCGCTGGCCATCCTCGCCGCTGCGCAACGTGGTGTACACGGGCATCTGGAACGTGGGCCTGGCCCTGTGCCTGGCTGGCGCAAGCCTGATGTTTGGCGCCAGCGGCGCGCGCTTCGCCGATTACTGGTGGCCGATGCTGCTGATTTCCAACCTGATCGGCTATCTGATCCACCTGGGCACGGTGGCCGGCAACTGGCTGCTGGGCGGATGGCCACGGCGGGCGCGCGGCGTGCCACGGCTGGCCTACCGGCTTGTCCTGACCGGGAGCTGCGCCTTGCTCGGTTACGCGCTCGGTATCGCACTGTTGGGCGGCGGCGATCCGCTGCATCTGCTGGTGAGCCGCCGGGCGTTGACGCAAGTGCTGCCGCTGGCCGTCTTCATCGCCTTGTTCATGCTGGTGGTGCACCTGTCGGGCGAGCGGCGCATCGCGGCGGAAACCCAGGCCGCGCGCCAGCGCGAGCAACTGGAGGCCAGCGCACGCCAGCTGGCCGAGGCCCGCCTGCGCGCCTTGCAGGCACAGATCGAACCGCACTTCCTGTACAACACGCTGGCCAACGTGGTGAGCCTGATCGCACCGCAGCCTGCCCAGGCCGCCCACATGCTGGAGCGCTTCATCGACTACCTGCGCGCCAGCCTGGCCGCCAGCCGCGAGGAATCGGCCACGCTGGGCGCGGACGCGGACCTGATCGCGGCCTACCTCGACGTGCTGGCCGTGCGCATGGGCGAGCGGCTGCGCTACCGCATCGATGTGCCGGCGGAATTGCGCGCGGTGGTGATCGCCCCCATGCTGCTGCAGCCGCTGGTGGAAAACGCCGTCGCCCATGGCTTGGAGCCCAAGGTGGAAGGCGGCGAGATCGTGCTGGCGGCGCGGCGCCAGGATAACCGCTTGTGCCTGGAAGTGCGCGATACCGGCGTGGGCCTGGCCGGGGCGGGGCCGGTGTCGGGCAAGCGTGGCGGCGGCGTGGGACTGGGCAATCTGCGCGAGCGGCTGCGCACTTTGTACGGGAACGACGCTCAGGTACAATTGTTGGAAAATCAACCTTGCGGCATGACCGTGCGTCTGCTGCTGCCATTGAACGGGAGCCTGCCATCATCCACCCCCGCGCCATAATCGCCGACGACGAAGCGCACCTGCGCGACCATTTGCAAACCCAGCTGGCCAGCGCCTGGCCGGAACTGCGCATCGTGGCCAAAGCCGCCAACGGCCTCGATGCCTTGCGCTTGATCGACGAGCAAGCGCCCGATGTGGTGTTTCTCGATATCCGCATGCCGGGCATGACGGGGCTGGACGTGGCGGCCCGGCTGGCCAGTGGCGAACGGCCGCCGCGCATCGTGTTCGTGACGGCCTATGACCAGTATGCGGTGGCTGCGTTTGAACACGCGGCGGTGGATTATCTGCTCAAGCCGGTCAGCCAGGAGCGGCTGGGCAGGACGGTGGCGAAGCTGAAGGCCGCGCTGCAGGCACAGCCAGGGCTGGGCGGGGCCGGCGCGCCGGCGGTGGCGCCCGTCTCTGGCGACGCCTCGGCCGCGGCCTTGCAGGCGTTGTTGCAGCAGTTGGCCGGGCACCTGGGCGTGCCGGGGGGCGTGCCGGCCGCGCCAGCACCCGTGCCAGCAACAGCAACGGCGGCCAGCCTGCAATGGATACGGGCCGCGCATGGCGACGAGACGCGCCTGATCCCGATCGAGGACGTGATCTACTTCCAGAGCAACGACAAATACACGAGCGTGTTCCTGGCCGAGGGCGAAAGCCTGATCCGCACCCCGCTGAGCAAGCTGCGCGAACAGCTCGACGAACAGCAGTTCTGGCAGATCCACCGCAGCGTGATCGTGGCCGCGCGCCATGTGGCCGGCACGCGCCAGGATTTTCGCGGCCGGCTCATGGTGCAGCTGAAAGGCCGGCCGGAACAGCTGGTGGTCAGCCGTAACTACGTGGACTTGTTCCGGCAGATGTAACGGCCGCGTGGGCTAGCCAAGCAGGCGGTCGTACGGTGGCAGGTTATCGCTTAACCGCTGCACGTCGATGTAATGGCGCTTGAGGTCCATCTGGGCCCTGGAGTAGGCCAGCAATTCCTCCTCCAGGTACGACACGTCATCCTCGTCGCCCGCGTTGATCTGCGTTTCCAGTTCCCTGGTCTTGGCGGCGATGGCGCGGATGGCCATGATGACGGTTTGGTCGCTGATACTCATGGTGCTCTCCTGACTGGCGAATTTTGCTTAACTTACTTGTGTGCGTTTGCCACGGCCTTGGCGATGGCGGCCCGGGCCAGGTTGTCCAGCGCGCCTTTGAGCGCGGCCACGAACATCGGCTTTTGCACCTCGATCTGGTAATGCTCGGCCGCGAAGAAGTCATTGTAGCCAGTGGAGATGATCTTGAGGTTGGGATCGACCTCAGTGTCTTTCGGGATGCTGAAGTAGCGCCAGCTCTTGCCCTTGAAGCAGTGGCTGCGGTCGAACAGCGAGGTGCCGCCGCCTGTTTGCACCATGCCGTCGCGCACCGTCACGTCAGGCTCGCGGACGCGGGTGCCGCCGCCCGGCTTGGGCAGGATTTTTTGTTCGAACAGCGGATACAGGATGCCAGGACGGGCACTGCCGTCGGGGAAGGTGGCCCCTTCGGGAAAGTCGTCGCTGTGCAGCGCGCGCCAAAGATCAACGGGACAGACGGGCATGGCTAGCCTCCTTTGCGATCAGATGGAATAGCAAAACTGCAGTCTTGTTTACTATGCAAGCTCAGGCAGTATTGGCCGATTTGACGCAAATGGCAAGTGCCAAGATAAAAGCCGCCGCCTCCAGGGAGGGGCGACCGTCCGTCCCGCAGGCCCTTACTTCGACAGCACGGGCTTGACGCGCGACGCCGCTTCCCTGGCGCGTACACGGGCCGTCTCCACGTCGTCCGCCGTGGCCAGTGCCACGCCCATGCGGCGGCGCGCGAACGACTCGGGCTTGCCGAACAGGCGGATATCGCTGCCCGGTACACGTAGCGCGTCGGCCACGCCCTCAAACGCGATCGCCTTCGCCTCGTGCTGGCCGTAGATCACGGCCGAGGCGCCCGGCGCGCGCAGCGCCACGTTGACGGGCAGGCCGAGGATGGCCTTGGCGTGCAGTTCGAATTCGCTTTGCACCTGGCTGGCCATGGTCACCATGCCCGTGTCGTGCGGACGGGGGCTCACTTCCGAGAACCACACCATGTCGTCCTTGACGAACAGCTCCACGCCGAACACGCCCATGCCGCCCAGGTTGGACGTGACCTTGCGGGCGATGTCGCGCGCGCGTTCCAGCGCCACGGGATTCATGCGGCAGGGCTGCCACGATTCCACGTAGTCGCCATGCACCTGCAGGTGGCCGATCGGTTCGCAGAAGCTGGTTTCGATCTGGCCGTCGGCGCCCAGCGAGCGCACCGTCAGCAGCGTGATTTCGTAGTCGAAGTCGATGAAGCCTTCCACGATCACGCGGCCGGCGTCGACCCGGCTGCCGGCGGCGGCATAGTCCCAGGCCGCCTTCACTTCGGCCGCGCTGTCGATCTTGGACTGGCCCTTGCCGGAGGAGGACATGACGGGCTTGATCACGCACGGGAAGCCGATCTGGCCGCAGGCCGCCTCCAGCTCGGCCAGGCTGCTGGCGAAGCGGTACGGCGAGGTGGCCAGGCCCAGCGTCTCGGCGGCCAGGCAGCGGATGCCCTCGCGGTTCATGGTCAGCTGGGCCGCGCGCGCCGTGGGGATGCAGGTGATCTTGCCGGCTTGTTCCAGCGCGGCCAGCGTGTCGGTGGCGATGGCTTCGATTTCAGGCACGATCAGGTCCGGCTGTTCCTGTTCGATCAGGGCGGCAAGCGCCGCGCCATCGGCCATGTTGATCACGTGGGCGCGGTGCGCCACCTGGTGGCCCGGCGCGTTCGGGTAGCGGTCCACGGCGATCACTTCCACGCCCAGGCGTTGCAGCGCGATGATCACTTCCTTGCCCAACTCGCCGGAGCCGAGCAGCATGACCTTGGTGGCCGAGGGGGAGAGTGGGGTGCCGAAAATGCGTGGAGTGCTCATGGGGGTGTCCGGAATAGTTGGGTGCGGAATGATAGCAAATAATGCGACGATAAGCGGGGATGGCGGGTCTCAGAACGAATAGACCAGCGTGACCGAGGTCTGCGTATCGGTGTTTTTCTTGTCGGCCGGGACGTCGGTATCGTTGCGCACGCTGAAGGCGGCCTTCATCTGCATGGTGCTGTTGATCTTGGTGCGCAGCGCCGACTCGGCCAGCGAGTGCACGTTGGAGGTGCCCCGTTCCACGCTCAGGTTCTGGGTGAAGACGGCGGCGTCGCTGACCTGCCATTTGAGCGCGGCCGCGCCACGGATGGTGAAGCCCTTTTCCACGTCGCCGCCGGCGCGCCGGCCGCTGAAGTAGCCGGGACCGATTTCCACGTCCACCGTCTTGTCTTCGTCCGTGTACCAGCGCGAGCCGTGACCGACGCCGAAAGTGGAGAAGCTGCTGTAGGCGCCGAAGCGGTCGCCCACGTGGGAGCCGAGCACGAACATCTTTTCGCCTTCTTCCAGCAGTTTGTAAGCCGCCTTGGCCGACAGCGAATAGCGTTCCGCCGAGCGCTCGCGCACGGTCTGGCCGGCGGCGTTGCGGTTTTCGTCCTCCTTGAAATAACCGCTGGCGATGTATTCGTTGCTCCAGTCTTGCAGTTCCTGTTTGGCGTCGATCTTGCCGGTGATGGAGGCGCCGACGGTGTTGCCGGAGGTGGCGATGGCGCCCAATTCGGCAGAGGTATTCCATGTGCGTTCGGGAGCGGTACGGGCCAGGGCGCCGCCGTGGACGATGGCCAGTGCCAGCGCCAGTGCGGTGAGAGGGAGTGATTTCATGTCGATTCTATCGGCCCGCGCGCGTGGCGTGGCGCACCCTTGCGGACCTGTACTTGATGCGAAGGAGGCGGCATTGTAACCGCACACGAGCCTGCGCGGCGTTCTGCTGGTGTTCTGCGGGCGGTGATTAAGCCTCGGTTAAGTGTTGAGGTGTTCCCACAAGGCGCGCGCCACGGGGCCATGTGCCGTGTCGCGCCGGCGCGTGGCGTAGTGTTCCAGCGAGGTGGCGGGCAACTGTTCGCTTTCCAGCGAGCGCAGGCGGCCGGCCGCGAGGTCGTCGCTCACCAGATGCAGCGGCAGGTGGCCCCAGGCCATGCCCTGTACGATCAGCTCGCGCTTCATCGCCTGGTCTGGCACGCTGCAGGTGTGTGCGCCGTCGAGCAGGTGGTAGTTCGCCTCTTCCGGGCGGGAGCTGGAGTCGCGGATCACACATTGCATCTGTCCCCGCAGCTGCTGTGGCCCCAACGGTTGGGTGCCCAAGCGGCGGAGAAACGCCGGCGCCGCCACGGGCACCAGCGTGACCGTGTACAGCGGCAGCGATTCGTAGCGGGGCGACGGCGCGTTCCGGTGATGCAAGATCAGGTCGCACTCGCCGCGTGCGAGCCGTTCCCATGGCCCGCTGATGGCCTCCGCAAACAGCGTCAGTCGGGTGCCGGGGCGCTGCGCGAAGAATGGCGCCAGCGACGCCATGGTGGCGGGCAGCGGGCACAGGTCGCCGACGACGATGCGCAGCTCAGGTTCTTCGCCATTGGCCAGTTGAAGCGCACCGCGCCGCAGCTCGCCGTACTCGCGCAGGAACAGCTGGGCGCGGGGAAGGAAGCTCGCGCCTTCGGCCGTCAGCGCTACGCGGTAGCCGCCGCGATCCAGCAGCACCAGTCCCAACTGCTGCTCCAGCGCCTTCACGGCCGCGTGGACGGTGGGGTGGGTGCGGTGCAGGCGTTCGGCGGCGGCCGCAAAGCTGCCCTGTTCAGCCAGTGCGACGAAGCATTGCAGTTGCAGGAGGGTGGGTTCGGACATGCGTTGGGGCAGCAAGAATGCAAATTAGGAGAAGTCTACAATGATTGTCGACTATTCGTGATTTTTATTTCAACTTTCTCGCTATAAGCTGATGCCTTGTTCAACCACTACAGGAGTCAATGCAATGAAAGCGATGGTACGGAAAGCGTATGGCGGGCCGGAAGTGCTGGTGCCGCGTGAGGTCGATCTGCCGGCTCCCGGGGCCGGCGATGTGCTGATTGAAGTAAGAGCGTTCGGCCTGAATCGGGCGGAGTTGTATATGCGGCGGGGCGAATGGGGCGATGCGGCGCCGATCAGCGGCATCGAGTGCGTGGGCGTAGTGAAGGATGATCCAAGCGGCGTGCTGGCGCCGGGGCAGACGGTGATGGCCTGCATGGGCGGCATGGGGCGGACCGCGAATGGCAGCTATGCGGAGTACGTCGCAGTCCGTCGCGAGAATGTCGTTCCGATCGACAGTGTGCTGGACTGGGCGGTCTTGGCGGCCCTGCCGGAATCCTATGCGGTGGCCTGGACCTGCCTGCATGGCAACCTGGCCCTGCTGCCGGGCCAGCGCTTGCTGGTGCGTGGCGGCACCTCCAGCCTGGGCGCGGCCGCCATCGACCTGGCGCTGCAATTGGGCGCGCGCGTGAGCGCGACGACGCGCCAAACGTCCCACAAGGCGCCGCTGCTGGAAATGGGCGTGGAATCCGTGATCGTAGCCGAAGGTGCGCTTGCCGATTCCGCCTGGGACGGCGAGCCATTCGACGCCGTGCTCGACCTGGTCGGGAACAGCACGGTGCTCGATTCGATGCGGGCCGCGCGTCCGGGTGGCAGGGTGTGCCTGGCCGGCTTCCTGGGCGGAATGGCGCCGGTGGAAGGCTTCAATCCGCTCAGCCAGATGCCCAGCGGCGTGCAATTGAGCTTTTTCGGCAGTTTCGAATTCGGCGGCCCCCGGTTTCCACTAAGCGCCGTGCCGATGCAGACGATCGTGCGGATGGTGGAGGCGGGGCGCTTGCGTCCGCGCCTGGGGCGGGTGTTCGGGCTGGATCAGTTACCCGAGGCGCACGCGCTCATGGAGCGCAATGCGGCCTGCGGCAAGCTGGTCGTGGAGGTGTGATCAGGAGCGGATATAGGCATAGCCTTCGGCCTGGCGGCGGACGATCTCACCGACGCCGGCCGGCACGTAGCCGACGCGCGCCTGCATGTCCTCCGGCGTCAGGTGGGCGCCGCGCATGGTGTTCTGGCACACCAGCACCGACACCTTGGCGTCGATCGCTTCCTGGACACGGTTGCCCACTTCCGACTCGATCTTCACCATGCCGATGCCCGGGCCGAAGATGACCACCTCGATGGTGACGTTGGCCGCGCCCAGATCCTGCTGCAGGTTCTTGATGTTGTTGAGGGTCTGGTTCCATTTCTTGGGATCGTCGTCGCTGACCTGGAACAGGGCCTTGTAGGCGGTCGGCTTGGCCGTGGCGGGCGCAGCCGAGGCCACGGTGCCGGCGAGGGCGCCTGCCGCGGCGGCCAGCGAGCCTGCCAGCATGGTGCGGCGCGAGCCGGTTATCTTTTTCATATCTGTCTCCGTGATTCTTGAATGACTGGTTCCCCTGAGCGCGGAACCCATGCGTGAGACTACTTCCCTTTGCATATCGCCGCAAGGGGGATAACTTCGGTGACAAACTTCGGTGTCAGGTCTGTCATTTGGACAGTTGCGGCACACTTTTGAGTTTTCTCATGATGGGCCTTTGTGTACGTGACAGTTGCGATAATGAGCCACCGCATATCATATCCGAGCTTAGCACCGGTTGATTGAACTCAAAGATATGCTCCTTGTGTCCAAATGACAGACCTGACACCGATTTTATCGTAGCCAGTAGTCTGGCCGCGCGTAGACTTCTTTGAGCATGTCGATGAAGAACCGGACCTTGGCCGGCAGGTGGCGCTGCTGCGGGTAGACGGCCATGATGTCGTATTGGGGCAGGGCGTAGTCGTCGAGCACCGTGATCAGTTCACCTGAGGCCAGTTGGGCCTGGATTTCCCACGATGAGCGCCACGCCAGGCCCAGTCCTTCCGTCGCCCAGCGGTGCAGCAGTTCGCCGTCGTTGCAGTTGAGGTTGCCGTCCGCCCGTACCGTCACCTGCTTGCCCTGGTCCCGGAAATACCAGCCCCGTTGCTGGCCGCCCTGCAGGTTGAAGGCCAGGCAGTTGTGGTTGGCCAGGTCGTCGAGCGTGCGCGGGATGCCGTGGCGCTCGAAGTATTCCGGCGTGCCACATACCACGCGCCGGTTGCTGGCCAGCTTGACTGCCACGAAGCTGGGATCGATCACGCCACCAATACGGATGCCGACGTCATAACCATCGCGCACCAGGTCCACCACGCGGTCCGTCAGGTTGAATGAAATCTGCACGTCCGGGTGGGCGCGCACAAAGCCCGCCGCGTGCGGCGCCACGTGCTTGCGCCCGAACGCGGCCGGCGCGGACACGGTCAGGTGGCCGGTCGCGCGATGACGGCCTTCGGACACCATGCGGTCCGCATGCCCCAGGTCGGCCAGCAGCTTGCGGCAATGATCGAGATACAAGGTGCCTTGTTCGGTCAGCGTCAGGTGCCGCGTGGTCCGGTGCATCAGCTTCACGCCCAGGCGCTTTTCCAGCGCGTCGATACGGCGGCCCAGCATCACGGGCGTGATGTGCTGACCCAGCGCGGCCCGCACCAGGCTGCCCTTTTCAGCCACTTCGACGAAGGCTTCGATTTGGGTGAGTTTGTCCATACCCCCATTATTCCACAGTTATTCGATATTTCCAGTATCGAATAAAGCGAGAGTTTGTCTTCTTATCACCGCCGCTTTTTGCCGGTAGCATCCATTCATCAGTCAATCCTTACACATACAAGGGAGTACAGCATGGCACGCATGACGGCAGCGCAGGCAGCAGCAATCGTTTTGGAAAAAGAGGGCGTGAACCAGGTATTCGGTGTACCGGGCGCCGCGATCAACCCATTCTACGCGGCGTTGAAGAAGCAGGGCAGCGCGAAGCACATCCTGGCGCGCCACGTGGAAGGCGCTTCGCACATGGCCGAGGGCTATACCCGCGCCAGGGCCGGCAACATCGGCGTGTGCATCGGCACCTCCGGTCCGGCCGGTACGGACATGATCACGGGCCTGTATTCGGCCCAAGCCGATTCCATACCCATCCTCTGCATTACGGGCCAGGCGCCGCGCGCCCGCCTGTACAAGGAGGATTTCCAGGCCGTCGATATCGAGTCGATCGCCAAGCCCGTGACCAAGTGGGCCGTGACCGTCCGTGAGCCGGCGCTGGTGCCGATGGTGTTCCAGCAAGCCTTCCACATCATGCGTTCCGGCCGTCCCGGCCCCGTGCTGATCGACTTGCCGTTCGACGTGCAGATGGCCGAGATCGAATTCGATCCGGACACCTACCAGTCGCTGGAAGCCTACAAGCCCAAGGCTACCCGCGCCCAGATTGAAAAGGCGCTGGCCATGCTGAATGAGGCGGACTGCCCGTTGATCACGGCCGGCGGAGGCGTCATCAACGCCAATGCGTCCGACCTGCTGGTGCAGTTCGCCGAGCTGACCGGCATCCCCGTGATCCCGACCCTGATGGCCTGGGGCGCCATTCCGGACGACCACCGGCTGATGGTGGGCATGGTCGGCCTGCAGACCAGCCACCGCTACGGCAACGCCACCTTGCTGGCGTCCGATTTCGTGTTCGGCATCGGCAACCGCTGGGCCAACCGCCACACGGGCTCGATCGAGGTCTACACCAAGGACCGCAAATTCGTCCACATCGATATCGAACCGACCCAGATCGGCCGCGTGTTCGGCCCGGACTTCGGCATCGTGTCCGACGCCGGCGCGGCGCTCAAGCTCATGATCGAAGTGGCCACCGAATGGAAGGCGGCCGGCAAGCTGAAAGACCGCTCGGCCTGGGTGGCCCAGTGCCAGGACCGCAAGCGCACCATGCAGCGCAAGACCCACTTCGAACAGGTGCCCGTCAAGCCCCAGCGCGTGTACGAGGAGATGAACCGGGCGTTTGGCCGCGATACCTGCTACGTCAGCACCATCGGCCTGTCGCAGATCGCCGCCGCCCAGTTCCTGCACGTGTACAACGCGCGCCACTGGATCAACTGCGGCCAGGCCGGTCCGCTGGGCTGGACCATTCCGGCCGCGCTGGGCGTGGCTGCGGCCGATCCGCAGCGCAAGGTGGTGGCCATTTCGGGCGACTACGACTTCCAGTTCATGATCGAGGAGCTGGCCGTGGGTGCGCAATTCAAGCTGCCTTACCTGCACGTGGTGGTGAATAACTCCTACCTGGGCCTGATCCGCCAGTCGCAGCGCGGCTTCGACATGGATTACTGCGTGCAGCTGGCGTTCGAGAACATCAATGCGCCGGAACTGAACGGCTACGGCGTCGATCACGTGGCCGTGGTAGAAGGCCTGGGCTGCAAGGCGATCCGCGTCACCAACGCCGACGACCTGCCGGCCGCGTTCACGCAAGCCCGCGACTGGATGGAGGAGTTCAAGGTGCCAGTGGTGGTGGAAGTGATCCTGGAGCGCGTCACCAACATCGCCATGGGCGTGGACATCAACAACATCAACGAATTCGAAGAGCTGGCGCTGAAAGCCTCGGATGCGCCGACCGCCATCGCGCTGCTCGATTGAATCGCCACGACCCGCTACGAAAGGAAGAAAAATGACCAAACTGGCCGCCAACCTGACCATGTTGTTTAACGAAGTCCCGTTCCTGGACCGCTTTGAAGCGGCCGCCAAGGCCGGCTTTGAAGGCGTGGAATTCCTGTTCCCGTATGCCTACGAGGCCAGGGACCTGGCCCAGCGCCTGAAGGACAACAAGCTGGAACTGGTACTGCACAACCTCCCGGCCGGTAACTGGGAAGCCGGCGAGCGCGGCATCGCCTGCCATCCGGACCGGGTGGACGAATTCCGGGCCGGCGTGCACACCGCCATCAGCTACGCCAAACAACTGGGTGTCAAGCAGCTGAACTGCCTGGTCGGCATTGTCCCGCCCGGCGTGAGCCAGGAGACGGCGCACCGCACGGTGGTAGCCAACCTCACGTTCGCGGCCGCCGCGCTGAAGGAGGAAGGCATCCGGTTGCTGATCGAGCCGATCAACACCTTCGATATTCCCGGCTTCTTCCTGTCGCGCACCAGCCAGGCCGCCCGCATCATTGCGGAAACGGGGTCGGACAACTTGTTCATCCAGTACGACATCTACCACATGCAGCGCATGGAGGGCGAGCTGGCGAACACCATCAAGGCCAACCTGCCGCTGATCCGCCACGTGCAGCTGGCCGACAACCCCGGCCGCAACGAGCCGGGTACGGGCGAAATCAACTACCGCTTCCTGTTCGACCAGCTGACCGCGTTCGGCTACGACGGCTGGATAGGCTGCGAATACAAGCCGAGCACCACCACCACGGAAGGACTGGGCTGGCGCGCCGCCCATGGCCTGTAACAGAACGTTCCACACATCACACTAGCAAAGGAATACATCATGTCTCGAGTTGGATTTATTGGTCTGGGTATCATGGGCGCACCAATGGCGCAGCATCTGCTGAACGGTGGCCACAAGCTGTTCCTGCACGATATCAAGAACCCGCCGTTCGCCCTGATCGAAGGCGGCGCCACGGTCTGCACCTCGGCCGCCGAAGTGGCCATGCGGTCGGACATCATCATCATCATGGTGCCCGATACGCCTCACGTGGAAGCGGCCCTGTTCGGTGAAAAGGGCGTGGCCGAAGGCCTGCGCCCGCGCACCATCGTGGTCGACATGAGCTCGATTTCGCCCATCGAAACCAAGAAGTTTGCCAAAAAGATCAACGCGCTGGACTGCGAATACCTCGATGCGCCCGTCTCGGGCGGTGAAGTGGGCGCCAAGGCCGCTTCGCTGACCATCATGGTGGGCGGTTCGGAACAGGCGTTCGAGACCGTGAAGCCCCTGTTTGAACTGATGGGCAAGAACATCACGTTGGTGGGCGGCAATGGCGACGGCCAGACCACCAAGGTGGCCAACCAGATCATCGTGGCGCTCAACATCCAGGCCGTGGCCGAGGCGCTGCTGTTCGCGTCCAAGGCTGGCGCCGATCCAGCCAAGGTGCGCCAGGCGCTGATGGGCGGCTTCGCCAACTCGCGCATCCTCGAAGTGCACGGCGAGCGCATGGTCAAGCGCACCTTCAACCCCGGCTTCCGCATCGAACTGCACCAGAAGGACTTGAACCTGGCACTGCAGGGCGCAAAGGCGATGGGGGTGTCCCTGCCGAACACGGCCATGGCGCAGGAGCTGATGAACGCCTGCGCCGCCCATGGCCTGGGCGGCATGGACCACTCGGCCCTGTGCCGCGCCATCGAGATCATGTCCAACCACCAGATCGCGGAAGCCTGATCGCGACCCTGGCCTTGTTACCTTGCATGCGGCGGTCCGCAACTCCCTGCACCTGACGGCCGCCGCATTTTTTTAGAAAGCACACCGGATGAGTACCTTGAATCCACGTCAATTCCTCCTGGACCTGTATGGCAGCGCGGTGGACGCTGTGAGCGCGGCCAAGTGCCTGCCGGCCTATCTGCCTGAGCCGCCCGTCAATGGCCGCACGCTGGTGATCGGCGCCGGCAAGGGCGCGGCCGCCATGGCGCGCGCCGTCGAGCAGCACTGGAAGGGCGAACTTTCCGGCCTGGTCGTCACGCGCTACGAGCATGGCGTCGATTGCCAGCGCATTGAAGTGATCGAGGCGGCCCATCCGGTGCCCGACGAGGCGGGACGGCGCGCGGCCGGCCGCATGATGGAGATGGTGAAGGGCCTGAGCGAGAATGACCTGGTGCTGTGCCTGATCTCGGGCGGCGGCTCGTCGCTGCTGGCCTTGCCCGCGCCCGGCATCACGCTGGAACAGAAGCAGGCCGTCAACCGCGCGCTGCTCAAGAGCGGCGCCACCATCTCGGAGATGAACTGCGTGCGCAAGCACCTGTCGGCCATCAAGGGCGGACGGCTGGCGCTGGCCTGCGCGCCCGCGCGCGTGGTCACGCTGCTGATCTCGGACGTGCCGGGCGACGACCCCGGCGTGATCGCCAGTGGCCCCACCTTGCCTGATCCGACCACCTGCGCCGACGCGCTGGCCGTGCTGCGCAAATATGGCATCGAGATCCCCGGCAGCGTGCGCGAGCACCTGGAGACGGGTGCCGGCGAAACGCCCAAGCCAGACGATCCCCGCTTCGCCCGCAATGCACACCACGTGATCGCCATCGCGCAGGACGCGCTGGAAGCGGCAGCCGAGCATGCGCGCGCGGCAGGCATCACGCCCTACATCCTGTCCGACGGCATCGAAGGCGAAGCGCGCGACGTGGCCATCGTCCACGCGGCCATGGCTAAACAGGTGGCCACGCGCGGCCAGCCGTTCCAGCGGCCTTGCGTCATCATCTCCGGCGGCGAGACGACGGTGACGGTACGCGGTTCCGGGCGCGGCGGGCGTAACGCGGAATTCCTGCTCAGCCTCGCAGTGGCACTCGATGGCCATCCCGGCATCCACGCCGTGGCCTGCGATACGGACGGCATCGATGGCTCGGAAGACAACGCCGGCGCACTGTACGCACCGGATTCGCTGGCACGTGCCGCCGACAAGGGCCTGCGCGCCCGCACCCTGTTGGAGAACAACGACGGCTACGGCTTCTTCAGCGCGCTCGACGACCTGGTGGTGAGCGGCCCGACCCGCACCAACGTCAACGACTTCCGCGCCGTGCTGGTGCTGTAAGTCCGGCCCAGACCAATCAAGACAAATAACGGAGACAACATGCGACGTCAACGCCAGGCCAAGATCGTGGCCACGCTCGGCCCAGCCACCAGTACCAAAGAAGCGATCCAGGCCCTGTTCGATGCGGGAGCGGACGTGTTCCGCTTCAATTTCAGCCACGGCAGCCATGCCGACCATCAGGCCCGCTGCGACATCGTGCGCCGGATCGAGCGTGAGGTTGGGCGGCCCATCGCCATCCTGGCCGACCTGCAAGGCCCCAAGCTGCGGGTGGGCCAGTTCGCCGCCGGCAAGGTGACGCTGGCCGAAGGCGCGGAATTCACGCTCGACCGCGATCCAACGCCCGGCGACGCCACGCGGGTCTGCCTGCCGCACCCGGAACTGTTCGAGGTGATCGACGCTGGCCAGTCGCTATTGCTGGACGACGGCAAGCTGCGGCTGGCGGTGCTTGGCCGCAGCGCCGACCGGCGTGCCATCCGCACCCGTGTGGTGACCGGCGGCGTGCTGTCGGACCGCAAGGGCGTCAACGTGCCCGACGTGGTGCTGCCGATCCCCGCGCTGACAGAAAAGGACTTGCGCGACCTGGACTTCGCGCTGGACATGGGGGCGGACTGGGTGGCGCTGTCGTTCGTGCAGCGGCCGGAAGACCTGCACCAGGCGCGCGCCATCATCGGCAACCGTGCCGCCTTGCTGGCCAAGCTGGAAAAGCCGGCCGCGCTGGATGGCCTCGACGCCATCGTGGCCGCTTCGGATGCCGTCATGGTAGCGCGCGGTGACCTCGGGGTGGAGCTGCCGCCCGAGCGCGTGCCGGGCGTACAGAAGCGCATCCTGCGCACCTGCCGCCAGCACGGCAAGCCTATCGTGATCGCGACCCAGATGCTGGAATCGATGATTTCCTCGCCCGTGCCCACCCGCGCCGAGGCTTCCGACGTGGCCAGCGCCATCTACGACGGCGCCGACGCGGTGATGCTGTCGGCAGAATCGGCCAGCGGTGCCTATCCCACGGCGGCCGTCAGCATCATGGACCGCATCATCGGCGAAGTGGAGAAAGACCCGTTGTACCGGCAGATGATCGCGGCGCAGAACCAGGCGCCGCTGCCCAACAGTGGTGACGCGATCTGCTCGGCGCTGCGTGACGTGACCGGCATCCTGGGCGCCGTGGTCACGGTGACCTACACCAGCTCCGGCCACACCAGCCTGCGCGCGGCGCGCGAGCGGCCGATGGCGCCCATCCTCAGCATCACGCCCAACCTCTCCACCGCGCGGCGGCTGGCGCTGGCCTGGGGCGTCCACACCACCGTCAGCCCCGACGTGCGCAACGAAGCGCGCATGGTAGCTGCGGCCTGCCAGGCTGCGCTGACGGAAGGTTTCGCCAAGCCGGGGGACCAGATCGCCATCACGGCCGGGGTGCCGTTTGGCCAGCCGGGCAGCACCAACCTGTTGCGCATCGCCCGGATCTGGCCCACCCAGGACGCGGCCGCGGCCTGATGCGCGCGCCGTTGGCCGGCATCGGCCAGATCTACTTCCAGTCCTCGCCGCTGTTCGGGGCGCTGCTGCTGGGATGCCTGTACCTGACGGCGCCGGCCCTGGCGGCCGGTTGCCTGCTGGGCGTGGGCGCCGCCAGCGGCACGGCGTGGGCACTGGACTTTCCGCGCGCCGAGCGTGAGGCCGGCACATACGGCTTCAATGGCGCCTTGGGCGGGACGGGTTTGTGCGTTTTCTGGCAGTGCAATGTGGCGCTGCTGTGCTGGATCACGTTGACGGGCATCGTGACGGCCTTGCTGTCCCGCGCCATGACGCGCCGGGGCTGGCCGCCGCTGACCTTCCCGTTCGTGCTCGTGATGTGGCTGTCCGGCGCCACTGGACCAGCGCTTGGCCTGGCGCCGCATGGAACGGGGGCAGTGGCGGGATGCGGCATGGCGCCGCTCGCGTATGTATTCTGCGCGATCGGGCAAGCCAGCTTCGTCGGCCTGGCGGCGCTGGGGATGCTGTTGTGCGCGGCGCTGGCGCGCGGGCGTTGGCAGCTTGGCGCGTGGAGCCTGGGCGGTGCGGCGTTGGCGTGGGGCGCCATGGCGCTCGCGCCGCTGGTGGCGCCGGCCATGCCGCCGGCGGCCATGGCGACCGGCGCGGGCGTCAACAGCGCCTTGGCCTTGCTGGGATTGTCGGTCCATGAACGGCACTGGCGCTGGCGCTGCGCCGGCGGCGTGGCCAGTATCGCCCTGTGCGCCGCCTGCGCCGCCTTGGGAGTGGATTTCTACACGCTGCCATTCGTGTTGTCCGTGTGGTTGGTGCTGGCGCTCACGTCGAAAAAGGATGTTGCTTAATTAATGTTGACATGACAATATGATCGTGCCCGTCCGGGCCCATCAACCTGATCGAAAGGATAGTCATGTGGACGCATGAAGAGAGCATGGAAACGACCGCAACCCCGGCCCAGGTGTGGGCTTTGTTCGCCGACGTGCCGGGCTGGAAGCAGTGGAACGCCGGCATCGAACGCATCGCCATCCACGGGCCATTCGCGCCGGGCACCACGTTCGACATGCAGCCGCCGGGCTCGGAGCCGTTCACCAGCACCCTGCTGAGCGTGGAGGAAAACGTGGGATTTACGGACGAAACGGTCGTCGATGGTACGCGGGTGGTCGTCCATCACCGCATTGCCGCCGTGGAGCCGGGGCGGACCCGGGTTTCGTACAGCACCGAGATCACCGGGCCGGCGGCGGCCGAATTCGGCCCCATGGTCACGGGTGACTTTGCCGATGTGCTGCAGGCGTTGAAACGCAGGCTGGAGCAGGGCACATAAGGGCCCGCGCTTGATCTGATGCTGTTGCTTTGGCAATTTTTTCGTGGCAGCATGAGCATATAGCCGCGCCACAGCGGCAGTCATGCGCCGCGGTCATGCCGACCCAGGCCGGAGGAGCGAATACCCATGAACGCTACGCCCACCAAGACGCTGCTCGATTACGCCTACGAGCATGAGCAGGCCACGCCGGACAAGGTCTATCTGACCCAACCCGTAGGCGGCGGCCAGGTGATCGACTACACCTGGGCGCAATGCATGGATCAGGCGCGGCGCATGGCCGCCCACCTGCGCGCGTCGGGACTGGAGGCGGGCAGCCACATTGCCATCCTGTCGAAGAATTGCGCCCACAGTTTTATGGCTGAACTGGCGATCTGGATGGCTGGCTGCGCCACCGTGGCGATCTTCCCCACCGAGGAACCGGACACGATACGTTTCGTGCTCGAACACAGCGAGAGTAAGCTGATTTTCGTCGGCAAGCTCGATAATTGGGAACACCAGGCCGAAGGCGTACCCGCTACGCTGCCGCGCATCGCCTTCCCACTGGCGCCGGAGCATGCGGGCGCCAGTTGGGATGCGGCCGTGGCGGCCCAGGCGCCGCTGGCGGGCAGGGTGGCGCGCGGCGGGGATGAATTGGCCATGCTGGTGTACACCTCGGGTTCCACGGGCCAGCCCAAAGGGGTGATGCACTGCTTCGCCAACGTGACGCGAGCGGCCGAAATCATGACGCAGACCGTCGATTGCGGGCCGGATGACCGTTACCTGTCCTACCTGCCGCTGGCGCACGTGGTCGAACGCTCGTATATCGAATGCTGCAGCCTGGTGGCCGGTTGCCATGTCTTTTTCGCCGAAAGCCTGAGCACTTTTGTCGATGACATCAAGCGTGCCCGCCCCACCTTGTTCCTGTCCGTGCCCCGGCTGTGGCTCAAGTTCCAGCTTGGCGTGTTCGAGAAGATACCGCCCAAGGTGCTGGACGTCCTGCTGGGTATTCCGCTCGTGGGCAAACTGGTTGGCCATAAGGTGCTGGCCGGACTGGGGCTGGGCCATGTGCGGCTGGCCGGCAGCGGTTCGGCGCCCACGCCGCCGGAACTGATCGCGTGGTATCGCCGGCTTGGCCTGAACCTGATGGAAGGATATGGCATGAGCGAGGATTTCGCGCTGTCGCATATTTCCACGGCCGAGCATAACGCGCCAGGGTACGTGGGCATTCCGTTTGAAGGCGTGGAAGTGCGCATCAGCGATGACCATGAAGTGCTGATCAAGTCACCCGGCCGCATGGTCGGCTACTACAAGCGGCCCGACCTGGACGCTGAGAGCTTTACCGCCGACGGCTTTTTCCGCACCGGCGACCAGGGCGAACGGCGTGAAGACGGTTTGCTGAAGCTGACGGGCCGGCTCAAGGAAGTGTTCAAGACCGCCAAGGGCAAGTACGTGGCGCCGGCTCCGATCGAAAACCTGATCAACGCCCATCCGATGGTGGAACAATCGATGGTGACCGGGGTGGGGCAGCCGGCGGCCTATGCGCTGGTGGTGCTGGCCGAGCATTTACGCAGCCAGTTGGGCGATCCGGCCGAGCGCATGCGCATGGAGGAGGAGCTGCTGTTGATGCTCAAGGACGTCAACGCGCAGTTGCCCAGCTATGAGCGCCTGCAGATGCTGGTGGTGGCACATGATCCATGGTCGATTGAAAATGGCTGTCTCACGCCGACCTTGAAGATCAAGCGGCGCAAGATCGAGGCGCAGGCTGCGGAGCGCATGGCGGACTGGTACGGTGAACAACGCGCCGTGGTGTGGGGCTGAGCGGGCGGTTGCCCCGGCCGGGCTTACAGCAGGTCGATGCCGAACCGGCGCACGACGAACGCGAACGCGCCAAAGCAGGCGATTGTGATCGCGGCGCAGGCGAGCAGCGTGGGCCAGAAGCCGATGCGCGGCAGCAGGGCGGGGAACGCCAGGAACATGGGCAGCGTGGGGACCACGTACCAGAAGGTGTACCACGCGTGGTTGGCGATCTTCTGTTCCGGTTGATGTTCAACGTGCAGCCAGATCAGCGCCAGGAAGGTCACCATCGGCAGCGCGGCGACCAGCCCGCCCAGCTTGTCGCTGCGTTTGGCGAACTCGGAAACGGCCACCACCACTGCGGAAGTCATCAAGTATTTAAAAACCAGCCAGGCCATCTGCGTCCCCGTCAATTCTTGTCGAAGCGAGATTATAGACCTGGCTGGGCCGGGCGGCGCCAGCTCAGGTCCGGTCCGACCACAGGCGGCCGGCCGTGGCCCAGTCTTCCTTTTTCAGCTCGTGGATGATGATGTCCACCGATTCAGGCGTGGCGCCCAGCGTTTGCACGGTCGCTTCCGTGACGGCCTTGACGAAGGCGCGCTTCTGTTCCAGCGTGCGGCCTTCGAAGACCTGGACGTTAATGGTGGGCATGATGTCTCCTCCTTGTGATGTTGGTTCAGCCACGGTATCCGGGGCTGAGTTGATCGAGCTTGCGCAGCAGCGCAGGCCATTCCAGGGCGCCTTCTGGCGCGCCGCCCGCCTCCAGGTCGCGTTGGGCCTGCACGCAAATGTCGTGCGGCGGGGTGTGTAAAGGCACGCCGCCCGACTGGGCCTTGAGCTGCAAGCCGCAAGCCTTGTCCAGCGTCTCCATCCGGACGAATGCCTCGGCCACCGTGCGGCCGCACACGAGCGAGCCGTGGTGGCGCAGCAGCAGGGCCGGATAGGCGCCCAGCCGTTCCACCAGCCGTGTCGCTTCGGATGGCGTCAGAACCAGGCCCTCGTAGTCGTGGTAGCCCAGTTGCTGATAGAAGCGCAGCGCGTGCGACGACAGCGGCAGCAAACCATCCTGCTGCGCGCCCACGGCGATGGCGTTGGCGTTATGCAGGTGCATGACGCAGCCCAGCTCCGGCCGCGCGCCATGCACGGCCGCGTGCAACGCGAAACCGGCCCGATTGATGGCATGCCCCGAACGGCACACGACCACGCCTTCCCGGTCGACCTTGACCAGGTTGGAGGCGCGCACCTCATCGAAGCGCAGGCCGAACGGATTGATCAGGTAGTGTCCCGGCTGGTCCGGTACGGCGGCCGTGATGTGGGTGTAGATCACGTCGTCCCAGCCGTACAGGGCGCAGAGCCGGTAGCAGGCGGCCAGGTCGATCCGGGTTTGCCATTCCGCCGCGCTGGTGACGCCGGCCGGGGCCTGCGCGTCCCGGCATTCGCTGGAAATTCGGTCCATGGTCATTGCTGGCGCTGGTGCACGGCCTTGCCTGCTGCGTAGGTGGCCGCCACCGTGCGGTCGTCGCCCAGCAGCGCGATGGCGAACAGCAGTTCTTCCAGGCTGTCGGTGCGCTCCGTGCGGCGCGCCAGCAGGGGCGTCGCCTTCGGATCGAGTACCACGAAATCCGCTTCCGCGCCCGGCGCAAAATTACCGATCGTCCCTTCCAGTTGCATGCTGCGCGCGCCGCCCAGCGTGGCCAGGTAGAACATGCGCATCGCTTGCAAATAGGTGCCACCCATGCGCGCCACCTTGTAGGCCTCGTTCATCGTCTGCAGCATGGAGAACGAGGTGCCGCCGCCCACATCGGTGGCCAGCGACAGCGGTACCTGCGCCGCGTCGGCACGCTCGAAGTCGAACAGGCCGCTGCCCAGGAACAGGTTGGACGTGGGGCAGATCGAGATGGCGGACTGGGTGGCGGCCATGCGGACACGGTCGGCGTCGTCGAGCCAGATGCAGTGCGCGTACATGGAACGCGGGCGCAGCATGCCGTAGTGGTCGTACACGTCCATGTAGCTGCGGGCGTTGGGGAACAGCGATTTGACCCAGGCCACTTCGTCGGTGTTCTCGGCCACGTGGGTTTGCAGGAAGGTGTCCGGGTAGGCCTTGGCCAGCGCGCCAGCCAGTTCCAGCTGGGCTTCCGTGGAGGTGGGCGCGAAACGCGGCGTGATGGCGTACAGCTGGCGGCCCCGCTTGTGCCAGCGCTTGATCAGCTCCTCGCTTTCACGCACGCCCGATCCGGCGGTATCTCGCAGAAAATCGGGGCAATGGCGATCCATCAGCACCTTGCCGGCCACCATGCGCAGGTTGCGCTTTTCGCTCTCGCCAAAGAAGGCGTCCACCGATTGCGGATGCACGGTGCAGTAGACCATGGCCGTGGTGGTGCCGCAGCGGGTCAGTTCATCGAGGAAGAAGCTGGCCACGTTGGTGGCGTGGTCTGGATCGGCGAACTTGCGCTCGGTGGGGAAGGTGTATTTTTCCAGCCATGGCAGCAGGCCCGGTGCGGGCGAGGCGATCATGTCCGTCTGCGGGTAGTGGACGTGGGTGTCGATGAAGCCGGGCGTGATCAGCTTGCCCCGGTAGTCGTGTACGGGCGTACCCTCGGGCAGCAGGTGCACCAGCTGGGCGTAGTCGCCGGCCATGTGGACCTTGCCGTCGTTGACGATCAGCAGGCCATCCTCGTGCCAGCGGTGCGCGTTGGCGTGGTAGGCCGGGTCGTCGTTAAAGTGCAGCAGGCTGGCGCGGTAAGCCTGGAAGGTTTGAGTGTTTGCCATGATCGTTCCGAAATTCGTTAGTGCGTGACGCAGGTGGTCGCTGACGGTCTTCGCGCATGCGCGCGGGCCATCGGTGCTTGAATGTGTTGAAGCTAGCGCGGCGGCTAGAGGGATGTACAGCGATGCGGCGCTCCCGCCCCGGCGCTGCCGGAGAGTGAGAACGCCTGCGTGACGGGCGAAATGGAAGAAATCAGGCGATGCATGCGTGGTCCTGGGCTGGCGTGTCGGCCAAAGTCGTATTCGTTTGCGTTGGCGATGCGAGTGCTGCGGCCTCCCACACTTGCATCAGTTGCGCGGCCACCGAGACGGCGATGACGGCGGGCGCCTTGTCGCGGATGCCGGGCAGGCCGATCGGGCAGGTCATGTCCGCCATGCGCTCGGCCGGAATGCCCCGCTCGCGCAGGCGTCGCTCGAATTGTACACGCTTGGTGGCCGATCCGATCAGGCCAAACCACGTAAAGTCGGTACGGCGCAGGATTTGTTCGGACAATTGCTGGTCCAGCGCGTGGCTGTGGGTGAGCACGAGGAAGCTGGCGCCGGCCGGCGCTTGCTCGATGACGGCTTCCGGCGTGTCGGTCGCTTCGATGCGGGTGTTGGCCGGCAGCGTGGACGGGAACATGTCCTCGCGTTCGTCTATCCACACCACCTGGCACGGCAGTTCCGCGAGCGCGCGCACGATGGCCGCGCCCACGTGGCCGGCGCCGAACAGATAAAGGCGCGGACGGTACGGCAGGCAGGAGTCGAGCAGCCACTGGCGGCCGTCGTCGTCCAGCCGCAGCTTGCACTCGACACCGGGGCCGGGCAGCGGCAGCAGGGCGGGGCCGTTGCCGGACAGGCGCAGGCCAGCCGCGTCGTAGGTACTGGCAGCCTCCGTGCAGCCCAGCGGCAGCAGGCGCCAGCTATCCTGTCCTTCGCCTTTGCGCCGCACCAGCGCGGCGAAATGCGCGTCCGCGTCGGGCATGATGCGCTCGAACGCCAGATGCACGACGCCACCGCAGCACTGTCCCAGGCTGGGGCCGAGCGGGAAGCGTTCCAGCCGCCGCTGCGCGGGCAGCGCGTCGGCCGGCATGGCCAGCATCTCACGGGCGATGTCGGTGGCGCGCATTTCCAGGTGGCCGCCGCCGATGGTGTCGTAGGCGCCATCCTGGGTGATGAGCATCTTGGCGCCCGGTTCGCGCGGCGCCGAACCGGCCACCTGAGCAACCGTCACCAGCACGCGCGGCTCGGCCAGCGCGGCGGCGGCCACCAGGGCATTGGTCGGAGAGGACAGATCGCTGGCCATGTCGTTCAGCCTTGCGCCAGTTCCTGCACGGCGCTGATGGCGTTCAGGATCGCTTCGCTGGTGGCGGGTGCGCGCAGCGGCGGGTTGAACTTGTGGTTCGCCACGCTGGAGCAGGCATCGCGGATGGCCAGGAACACGGAGAACGGCAGCAGCAGCGGCGGTTCGCCGACCGCCTTGGAGCGGTGGATGCTGTCGGTCACGTTGCGGTTCTTGAACAGGCGGATATCGAAATTCTCCGGGCAGTCCGACACGCCGGGGATCTTGTAGGTGGACGGTGCGTGCGTCATCAGCTTGCCGCTCGCATTCCACCACAGTTCCTCGGTGGTGAGCCAGCCCATACCCTGTACGAAGGCGCCTTCCACCTGGCCCACGTCGAGCGCCGGGTTCAGCGACTGGCCCGCGTCGTAAAGCGCGTTCACCTTCAGCAGCTTCCATTCGCCTGTCAGTGTATCGACCACTACTTCCGACACCGAAGCGCCGTAGGCATAGTACGAGAACGGATTGCCGCTCATCGTTTTCGGATCCCAATGCAGGCCCGGCGTGGCGTAGAAGCCGTCCGACCACAGCTGGACGCGCGCCATGTAGGCCTTCTGCACCAGCTCAGGGAAGGGCACGGCACTGCCATTGACGATAATCTGGCCAGCCTCGAAGCGCACGTCCTCCACCGCGCCGCCATGCAGCTTGACGGCGAATTCGGCCAGCCGCTTGCGGATCGTATGGGCGGCGTCCTGCGCGGCCTTGCCGTTCAGGTCTGCACCCGTGGATGCGGCCGTGGCCGAGGTATTGGCCACCTTGCTGGTGTTGGTGGCGCTGGCGCGCACCATGTCCAGTGGGATGCCCAGTTCATGGGCCACTACCTGGCACACCTTGGTGTTGATGCCCTGGCCCATCTCGGTGCCGCCGTGGTTGACCAGCACCGAGCCGTCCGTGTACACGTGCACCAGCGCACCGGCCTGGTTGAAGTGGGTGACGTTGAACGCGATGCCGAACTTGACTGGCGTGAGCGCCAGGCCGCGCTTGAGCACGGGACTGGTGGCGTTGAAGGCGTTGATTTCGTCGCGGCGCTTGCGGTAGTCGCTCTCGCTGACCAGTTGTTCCACCAGTTCGTGGATCACGTTGTCGACGATCTTCTGGCCGTATTGCGTGACGTTGCGGCCTTCCTCGTCGTTGCGGCCGTAGAAGTTGATCTTGCGGACATCCAGCGCATCCATGCCCAGGTTGCGCGCGATCTCGTCCACGATGTATTCGATGGCGATGGCGCCCTGCGGGCCGCCGAAGCCACGGAAGGCCGTGTTGGACTGGGTGTTGGTCTTGCCGCACATGGCGCGGATATCGACGTCGCCCAGGTAATAGGTGTTGTCGAAGTGGCAGACGGCACGGGTGGCGACCGGGGCCGACAGGTCAGCCGAGAAGCCGGCGCGCGACACCATCTGCACCTTGGCGGCCGTGATGCGGCCATCGTCGCCGTAGCCGATCTCGTATTCGTACCAGAAGCAGTGGCGTTTGCCCGTCACCATCATGTCGTCGTCGCGGTCGGCGCGCAGCTTGACGGGGCGCTTCAGGCGCGCGGCCGAGATGGCGGCGCAGGCGGCCCACAATGCCGATTGCGATTCCTTGCCGCCGAACGCGCCACCCATGCGGCGGCACTCGACCACGATGTCGTGCGAATGGCGGTGCAGGGCGTGCGCCACCACGTGCTGCATCTCGGTCGGATGCTGGGTCGAGCAGTAGACGTGCATGCCGTCGCCTTCCTTCGGCACCGCGTAGGCGATCTGGCCTTCCAGGTAGAACTGCTCCTGGCCACCCACTTGCAGCTCCCCCTTGAGGCGATGCGTCGAGCGTTCGAACGCAGCCTGCGCGTCGCCGCGCGCCAGATGCATGGGCGGCACCACGAACGATTGCGCATCGCGCGCGGCCTGCGGAGTCAGGATGGCGGGCAGTTCCTCGTATTCGATCACGGCCTTGCGGGCGGCGCGGCGCGCCTGCTCGTGTGTCTTTGCGACGACGATGAAGATAGGCTGGCCGATATACTGCACGAGGCCCGGCGACAGGATAGGGTCATCGTGGATGATGGGGCCGCAGTCGTTGGTGCCGGGGATATCCGTGTGGGTGTACACGGCCACCACGCCGGGCATGCGCCGCACGGGCTCCAGGTCCATGGACAGGATGTTTGCGTGGGCCTTGGACGACAGGCCCAGCGCGGCGTGCAGCGTGCCTTGCGCTTCGGCGATGTCGTCGGTGTAAGTGGCTTCGCCCAGCACGTGCAGCACGGCCGATTCATGCTTTTGGGATTTGCCCACTTCGGCCCAGGCCATCGGTACTTGCTGGGTCAGGAAAGCTTCCGTTTTGCTGTTCATGCTGCGGCGCCTCCTTCAGCGTAGTTGAATGCGTTGATAGACTGGATGGGCATGGCGCCGTCCGGGCGCGTCTCCAGCCAGAAGCGGCGCAGCAGGTTCTGGGCCGTTTTCATGCGATAGTCGGCACTGGCGCGCATGTCCGTCAGCGGTGTGTAGTCCTTGGCCAGGGCGGCCATGGCCTGTTGCAGGTTTTCTTCGTTCCACGGCTTGCCGTTCAGGGCCGCTTCGGCCAACGGTGCGCGGCGCGAGGTGGCGGCCATGCCGCCGTAAGCGATGTGGGCGTCGGTCACGATGCCGGCGTCGTCCAGCGTGATGGCGTAGGCGCCACAGACGGCGGAGATGTCCTGGTCGTAGCGCTTAGCCAGCTTGTAGGTACGGAACTGGACGCCCGGGCGCGGCAGCGGAATGCGCACGGCTTCCACGAATTCGCCCGGCTGCCAGTCTTTCTTCATATAGTCGAGGTAGAACTTCTCAAGCAGTAGCACGCGCTGGCCCTGCGCGCTGCGCAGCACGATCTCCGCGCCCAGCGCGATCATCCACGGGGCCGAGTCGCCGATGGGCGAGCCGTTGGCGACACTGCCGCCCAGCGTGCCCGTGTTGCGGATAGGCTGGGAGGCGAAGCGCTGCCACATTTCCGTCAGCTCGTCCTTGTAGTGTTCGCAGACGGCGCCGTAGGCGTCGTTCAGGTTGACGGCCGCGCCGATGTGCAGCATGCCGTCGCGCGCTTCGATCTCGTGCAGCTCCTTGACCATGCGGACGTAGATCATGTCGCCCAGGTCGCGCATCTGCTTGGTCACCCACAGGCCCACGTCGGTGGAACCGGCCACGATGGTGGCGGCGGGTTTCTCGGCCCGCAGGGTGGCCAGTTCGGCCAGCGTGCGGGGGGCGTAGAAAGTCTGGCCGTCGTGGCTGTAGCTGAACATGGTGTCACGCTGGAGCGCTTGCAGTGCCGTCTTGAGCGCGGCGCGGTCGAAGTGTACGGCCGGCAGTTCACTCATGCGGCGCGCGGCGTCGATGATGGGGCGGTAGCCGGTGCAGCGGCACAGGTTCCCGGACAGGGTTTCATCGATGGTCTTGCGGCAGGGCGCCTCGGCCTGGCCTTCCTGCTTCAGGTACAGGCTCCACAGGGACATGGCGAAGCCGGGGGTGCAGAAGCCGCACTGGGAACCGTGGCATTCGACCAGCGCTTCCTGCACCGGGTGCAGCGCGCCGTCGGCTTGTTGCAGGTCTTCCACGGTGAACACGGCCTTGCCGTCCAGCGTGGGGACGAACTGGATGCAGGAATTCACCGACTGCATGGCCACTTCGCCATTGGGCTGAAGCTCGGCCACCACCACGGTGCAGGCGCCGCAATCGCCTTCGGCGCAGCCTTCCTTGGTGCCGGTGCAGTGCAGGTCTTCCCGCAGGTGCTGGAGCAGGGTACGGGTCGGTGCGCCTTGCGCGACGGTGTGGACTTCGCCGCGATAGAAAAATCGGATAGGTTCTGACATGGATGCTCCGCGCTGTTGAACTGATGCTGTTTGCACAGGTTAGCAGCCACCGGCCCCCTCACCAATATCGGGGCCGCCATGGCTACTATGTTCAATTAATTATAGAAATCTGCTTTTGTATCGTTTGGGTCTGATAAAACAATCAGGATTTCGGCTGGAAGTTGCGCAGGAAGTCCAGGAAGATCTGGGCCGACACTTCGGCATCGTCGGCCGTCATGGTTTCCAGCGGGTTGTGACTGATGCCGCCGTTGCCGCAGCGCGTGAACAGCATGGCCACGTCGGTCATGCGGGCCAGCGCCATCGCGTCGTGGCCGGCGCCCGAGGGCAGCTCGAACACTTCCACGCCCGCCCGTTCGGTGGCGGCGGCGAATTGGCGGACCAGCCACGGCGCGCACGGCGCCGCGGGCGCGGACATGATCTTGGTGACCTTGATTTCCACCTGGCGGCGGGCGCAGATGGCCTCGGCCTGGTTCAGGATGTCGGCCACGGCCGCATCGCGCGTCGCATCGTCGGCGGCGCGGATGTCCAGCGACAGCCTGCAGGCGCCGGGGATCACGTTGACGGAACCGTCGGGCACCTGCAACTGGCCCACGGTGCCCACCAGCGACGGCGCCTGGCTGGCGCGCTGCTCGACGAACAGCACGATTTCTGCTGCGGCTGCAGCGGCGTCCTTGCGCATGTTCATGGGCGTGGTGCCCGCATGGCTGGCCAGGCCGGTCAGTTCGACCTGGTAGCGGCAACTGCCGGCGATGGAACTGACTACGCCCACGGGCAGGTCACGGTTCAGCAGCACCGGGCCTTGTTCGATATGGACCTCGACGAAGGCCAGCACATCTTCCGGCTTGCGGCCGATGGCGGGGATCTTCGTCACATCATGGCCGGCCGCGATCAGCGCCTCGCGCATGGTGATGCCCTGGGCGTCCGATTTGTCCAGCAGCGCCATGTCGAACTGGCCGATGATGGCGTTACTGCCCAGGAAGGTGCTTTGATAGCGCACGCCTTCCTCTTCCGAGAAGCCGACGATCTCCACGTTGAACGGCAGCCGCTCGCCCCGTTCGTGCATGTATTTGATAACGGCGATGGGCAGCAGGATGCCTTCGCGGCCGTCGTACTTGCCGCCGTTGCGCACCGTGTCGTAGTGTGAGCCGGTCATCAGGGTCTTGGCGTTGGGGCGATCCGACAGGTAGCGGCCCACCACGTTGCCGACCGGGTCGATATGCACTTGCATGCCCGCTTCCGTCATCCACTCAGCCAGTTGGCCGGCCGTCTTGCGGTGGGCAGGCGTCATGTAGGCGCAGGTCAGGTTGTCGGGATCGTCGCTCCATTCGCCGATGATTTCGGCCCAGGCCATGATGGTGGGGCCGAAGTGGAACTGCAGGTCCATCAGCGCGTTCAGCCGCATGGCGGCGATGCGGCCGATCTGGCGCAGGCATTCGGCCAGTTCGTCATCGCGCTGGGCGCGCAGGCGGCGCGTGAAGTGGGCGATGATTTCCTGGCGCGTGAGGCCATGGCCCGTCGGGCCCTTGACGGCCAGGATGAAGGGGAAGCCGAAGCGCGCGTTGTATTCCGCGTTGAGGCGGTGCAGCGTCACCAGTTCCTCCGGGCTGCACTGGGTCAGGCCGGCCTTGGCCTGTTCGCCGGTCGATTCGGCCGTCAGCGTGCCGGCCAGCGCGGCCTTGCCGGCCAGCTCAGGGTGGGCGCGCACCAGGCCCAGTTGTTCGTCCACGGAGGCCTGGCGCACCACCTGTTCCAGCGCCTGTTTGAGGGCGGTGACGGTGGCGTAGGGACGGCCAGCGGCGGCGCGTTCGGGTATCCAGGGCGAATGTTCGTACAGACCGTGCAGCAGGCGGGTGAATTCCTCGGCGGTGCACTGGTTCAGGTGTTCGAGAGTGATCGTCATTGTTGTGCAGGCGGCCCCACCAGCCTGTCTCCTCAGCTATCGTGACCGGCGCATGGGACCTGGCGCCGGCCTTGGTATATGAAGAATAGTATAGGCACGGCGGGGCGGATATATAAGCAACTGAACATAAGGAGGTTCAGCATGCGGATATGGCAAGTGTTGCCAGCCTGCCACGGTCAGCAAAATCGGGGACGTAACACGGTTTTCCCAAGCGGAAAAACCGTGTTACGTCCCCGATTTTGCTATTTGCCATTGAGGGCGGCGGCGGCTTGGGTGATCTGGTCGCGCAGCCACTTGTGCTCGGGGGCCTGGTGCACGCGTTCGTGCCACAACTGATAGAAGCGCATCGGCGGGAAGCGCAGCGGCACCGTGTACACCTTGATCGGCAGGTTGCGTTCGTAGAAGCGCAGGTATTGGCGGCCCGTCGTCAGTACCAGGTCCGTCTGCGTGAGCATGTGGGGAATCAGGCTGAAATAGGCTGATTCGACCATCACGTTGCGCTCGAGCCCATGTTCGGCCAGGAAGCTGTCGATCACGCCGTGGAAGCCGGGCAGGGTGGGCGAGGGCGCCACGTGGGGCAGGTTCAGGTAGTCGTCCACCGTCATCTCGTTGGCGTCGGTGCGCTTGGCGTAGGGCGAATCGGCGCGCATGGCGCACACGATGGGGTCTTCGAACAGCCGCGACAGGTGCAGATGCTCGGGCGGCTCCTGCCAGTTGCCGATGATGAGGTCCAGATCGCCGTCCGACAGCATGCGGATCGAGTCCACTTCCGCGCCCAGGCTTTGGATGATGATGCGGCTTTTGGGCGATTCGCGTCGCAGGCGCGCCACAACCGTCGGCAAAAATTGGATGTCGAGGTAGTCCGGCGCGCCGATGCGGAAGGTGCGGCTTTCCTCCATCGAAGCGAACGGCGTTTTCTGCAAAAACAGCTGTCCCACCTCGTCCAGGATGCGCTTGGCGGGCTTCTTCAAGCTCTCGCCGTGCTGGGTCGGCACCATGCCCCGTCCACCGCGTACCAGCAGCGGATCGCCCGTCAATTCACGCAGTTTGCGCAGCGAGGCGGAGATGGAAGGCTGCGGCTGGTCCAGCTTGAGTGCCACGCGCGAGACGTTCTTTTCGCACAGCAGCAGGTACAGGATGCGGATCAGGTGCAGGTCTAAATGATCGGGTAATTGGGCCATGACTTTATCTGTGTATAACTTCGTTCCTATTTTTAATATACGTCGATTCCAATGTGAAAGGCCAGAATTAGTTTTATCGTTCAGGCCATACCACGCACCGCAATGCGTGGTCTTCAAACCGGTCGCAGCGGAGCTCTCAACAGTTCGCGGCCAACAGGGACCAAGTCCCAATCGTCTGGAGCGCCCGCGGTGGCAGACGAGCTTAAATCCAATCAAGAGGAAGACATGGAACTGCTCGCATATGGCGTGGACTGGCTCAATCTATTGGTGCGCTGGCTGCACCTGATCACGGGGATCGCCTGGATAGGCGCGTCCTTTTACTTCGTCTGGCTCGACAACAGCATCCGTCCGCCCAAGCCCGGTTCCGACCTGGCCAGGAAGGGCGTGTCGGGCGAACTGTGGGCCGTGCACGGCGGCGGTTTCTACAACCCGCAGAAGTACCTGGTGTCGCCGGCCGAGCTGCCGTCGGACCTGCACTGGTTCAAGTGGGAAGCCTACGCCACCTGGCTGTCGGGCTTCTCGCTGCTGTTCATCGTCTATTACTTCAACGCCTCGGCCATGATGATCGATAAGTCGGTGGCCGACTTGAGCCAGGGCCAGGCCATCGCCGTTGGCCTGGGCAGCCTGCTGTTCGGCTGGATCGTGTACGACGCCCTGTGCCGCTCGCCGTTGGGCAAGCGCGAAGGCTTGCTGGCCATCGTCATGTATGTGTTCATCGTCGCCATGGCGTATGTGCTGACGCACTTCCTCAGTGGCCGCGCGGCCTACATCCACGTGGGCGCCATGATCGGCACCATGATGGTCGGGAACGTGCTGATGCTGATTATTCCTGGCCAGCGCAAGCTGGTGCAGGCCATGGAGCGCGGCGAGTCGCCCGATCCTATTCACGGCAAGAAGGCCAAGCAGCGTTCTGTCCACAACAACTACTTCACGCTGCCCGTGCTGCTGATCATGATCAGCAACCACTACGCCATGACCTACAGCCACGCCTACAGCTGGGCACTGCTGGGCGCCATCATCGCCGCCGGCGTCTTGATCCGCCACTTCTTCAACCTGCGCCACCATGGCCGCACGGCCTGGGGCTTCCCGGCGGCCGGCTGCGCCATCCTGCTGGCCGTGGCCATTGTCATCGCACCGCGTCCAACAGCGCAGGCCGCCCAGATCGCTCAGGGCGTGAGCGGTGATGAACATGCCGCCGCCGTGGCCGCGCCGGAATTCGGCCGCGTGCAAGCCATCATCAATCAGCGCTGCGTGAGCTGCCACTCGGCCACGCCCACCCAGCCCGGCTTCGCCACCGCGCCGGCCGGCGTGATGCTCAACACCCCCGAGCAGATCCACCAATACGCGGCCAGGGTCAACCAGCAGGCCGTGGTGCTGAAGGCTATGCCGATCGGGAACATGACCAACATCACGCCGGAAGAACGCGCCGAAATCGGCGCCTGGTTCGCGGCCGGCGCCAACTGAGCGCCCACACAACTAATAAGAGAGCAATCATGACGACGACAACCATCAACGGTTTCAACCTGACGGCGGCCCAAGTGGTGGCCGTGGCGCGCGACCACAGCATCGAAGTGAACCTGGCCGCGTCCTCGCGCGCGGCCCTGAAGGAAAGCCGCGACTACATCGAATCGACCTGGATGCACGATGAAGCGCCGATGATGTACAGCTTTAACACCGGCGTGGGCATGCTCAAGGACACCCGCGTCAAGGTCCAGGACATCAACCTGTTCCAGACCCAGTTGATCAAGGCCCACGCTGCCGGCATGGGCGAGCCGTTTCCCGAGGAAGTGAGCCGCGCCACCATGCTGTTGCGCGCCAACGCCTTCGCCAGCAACTACTCGGCCCCGCGCGTGGAAGTGGTGGACCGCCTGCTGGCCTTCGTCAACGCCGGCATCCATCCCATCATGCCGCAGAAGGGGTCCGTGGGCGCCTCGGGCGACCTGGCGCCGCTGTCCTACCTGGCCGCCGCTATCTGCGGCTTTGAACAGGCCGAGGTGATGTACCGTGGCCAGCGCATGTCGGCGCCGGACGCGATCCGCGCCTCCGGCGTGGGCCCGGTGGAGTTCGAGCTGAAGGCCAAGGATGCGTCGGCCCTGATCAACGGCTGCACCGTGTCGCTGGCTGTGGCCCTGCTGGCCGCCGAGGACGCGCGCAACCTGCTGTCGGACGCCTGCCTGTCGCTGGGGCTGACGCTGGAAGCAATGCGGGCCGAGATGTCGGCCTTCGATCCGCGCATCCACACGGCGCGCCCGCACGCGGGCCAGATCAAGACGGCGTCCATCATCCGTAACCTGCTGGAAGGCTCGACCCGCACCACCCACGCGGCGCGCGCCGTGCAGTTCCCCGAGGAGCTGCGGCGCACCGATATTCCGTACACGGCCCGCATCCAGGACGTGTACTCGCTGCGCTGCGCGCCACAAGTATATGGCCCCGTGTTCGATGCGCTGGACTACATCGACACCATTATCGACAAGGAGGTCAATTCGGCCACCGATAACCCGCTCATCTTCAGCAAGGACGAAGGAGGCTTCGAGATCATCTCCGGCGGTAACTTCCACGGCCAGTACCTGGCGCAGGCGATGGACTTGCTGGCCATGGCCGTGGCCGACCTGGGCAGCATCGTCGAGCGCCGCGTGGCGCGGCTGATCGATCCCACGCTGTCGTGGGGCTTGCCGCGCAACCTGATGTCGGGCGTGCGTGGCGTGAACACGGGCTACCCGGTGGTGCAGTGCTCGCTCAGCTCGCTGGTGATGGAAAACCGCACCCTGTGCATGCCCGGTAGTGTCGATTCGATTCCGGCCAAGGGCAACAGCGAAGACCACGTGTCCAACTCCACCTGGTGCGCGCGCAAGGCCGCCGTTGTGGTATCGAACACACAGTACATCGTCGGCGTGGAGATGTTGTTGGCCGCGCAGGCGCTGACCATGACGGAACACCTGCTGCCCGGATTCGTGCTGGGCAAAGGCACGGCCGCCGCCTACGCCTCCGTGCGCAGCCAGATCCCGGCCTGCCTCGACGGTGACCGCTGGTTCCACGACGACATTGAAATGGCGCGCTCCTTCGTCACCACAGGCTCGGTGCGCAAGGCCGTCGAAGCACAGATCGGACAATTCGTATAAACCGGCAGGCTAACCAATCGAAGGAGGGCAGGAAGGGGCGGGCGCCGCACACCATGCGGCGCGCCCCGGCTGTTATGGGAAATAGCAGATAGCAAGTATGCCGTCACCCGTACATGACGTGGCGGCAGCTGGGATAAGGTCACACCAGATCATCGCCGATTGTTCCCTTGTTTAATCGGCATGGCTAAAGCAGTACTAAAACAGAACATGGAGACAAAAATGTTGTTACTCGAGAAACTCTTCAAACTCAAGGAAAACGGGACGGACGTGCGCACGGAGCTGGTCGCCGGCCTCACCACTTTCCTGACCATGGCGTATATCATCTTCGTCAATCCCTCCATCCTCGGCGACGCCGGCATGCCTAAAGGCGCCGTGTTTGTCGCCACCTGTGTCGCGGCCGCACTGGGCTGCCTGGTCATGGGCCTGTACGCGAACTATCCGATCGCACTGGCGCCGGGGATGGGGCTGAACGCTTACTTTGCCTATGTCGTCGTCAAGGGCATGGGCATGCCGTGGCAAATGGCGCTGGGCGCCGTGTTCATCTCGGGTTGCCTGTTCCTGTTCGTGAGCGTCTTCAAGCTGCGGGAAATGATCGTGAACGGCATACCGCATTCGATCCGGACCGCCATCACGGTCGGCATCGGCCTGTTCCTCGGCCTGATCTCGCTGAAGAGCGCCGGCATCGTGGTCGCCAATCCCGCCACCCTGGTTGGCGTGGGCAACCTGCACTCGGCGCCCGTGATCCTGGCCATCTTCGGCTTCTTCCTGATCGTGTCGCTGGACAAGCTGAAAGTGAAGGGCGCCATCCTGATCGGCATCCTGGCCGTGACGGTGCTGAGCTTCTTCTTCGCCGGTAACCAGTTCAACGGTGTCGTCTCGGCCCCGCCCACGCTGGCGCCGACCTTCTTCAAGCTGGACGTGATGGGCGCTGTTTCGGTGGGCCTGCTGAACGTGGTGCTGGTGTTCTTCCTGGTTGAACTGTTCGACGCCACCGGCACCCTGATGGGCGTGGCCAACCGCGCCGGCCTGCTGGTGAACGGCAAGATGGAACGCCTGAACAAGGCCCTGCTGGCCGACAGCTGCGCCATCGTGGCCGGTTCCATGCTGGGTACCTCGAGCACCACGGCCTATATCGAAAGCGCGGCCGGCGTGCAGGCCGGTGGCCGCACCGGCCTGACGGCTGTCGCCGTCGCGCTGCTGTTCCTGGCCGCGTTGTTCATTTCGCCGCTGGCTGGCGTGGTGCCCGCTTACGCCACCGCACCGGCGCTCTTGTACGTGGCTTGCCTGATGCTGCGCGAACTGGTCGACATCGACTGGAGCGACACCACTGAAAGCGTGCCAGCGGCCATCGCGGCGCTGACCATGCCCTTCACCTACTCGATCGCCCTGGGCGTGGCCTTCGGCTTCATCTCCTACGCGATCCTGAAGCTGTTGACGGGCCGCGTGCGCGAAGTGCGCCCCGTGATCTGGGCCATCGCCTGCGTGTTCACCTTCAAGTTCGTCTACCTCGGCGCAGGCTGAGGCGGCGCAACACCTTTTCCCCCTGCGGTACAGCCGCGCCGGCGCCAGCAATGGCGCCGGCGGGGCGAGCCGCGTCCATCGCAATGCTATACACAAGAAAAGAACGACCATGAGACAGCTGCCAAAACTGATTTCCATCGCCTGCCTGTGCCTGGCCGGCACCGCCGCCCACGCCGCCAACTGGAGCGACACCTCCATCAGCTGGCGTACCGGTAACGATTACCGCGAACCGTTCAACGCCAAGGACATCAAGAAGAACATCTTCGCGTTGACCAGCGTGAGCGGCTACGCCTACGGCACCAATTTCTTCAACGTGGACGTGCTCTTATCGGACAAGAACGATCCCGCCTCGCTGACCCAGACGTCGGGCGCGCAGGAAGCCTACGTGGTGTACCGCCACACGCTGGACCTGGCCAAGGTGAGCGGCACCAGCATGAAATTCGGCCCCGTCAACAGCGTGGGCCTGACGGCCGGCTTCGACGTCAACACCAAGAACGACGTCGGCTACAACTCGCGCAAGCGCATGCTGGTGCTGGGCCCCACGCTGATGTGGGACGTGCCGGGCCACCTGAACACCAGCCTGTTGCTGCTCAACGAAAGCAACGCCCCCAGCGGCGCGTTCCCTCCGATCTCCACCGTCACCGGCCGCTACACCTACAAGACGCACGCCATGCTGACGGCTGATTGGGGCATACCCGTCACCTCGTTGGTCTCGTTCGAAGGGTATGCGAATTTCATCGCCGCCAAGGGCAAGGATGAAGTGGGCAACGACACTGGCGCGGAAACCAACATCGACATGCAGTTGATGCTGGACGCGGGCGCCGCCATGGGCCACGCCAGGAACGTGTTCAAGGTCGGCATCGAGTACCAGTACTGGCGCAACAAGTTCGGCAACACCGCGGCCACCACGGGCGGCCAGGGCTACGTGGCCAAGACGCCGATGCTGCGCGCCGAATACCACTTCTAACGCCAAAAAGAAAATCGGGGACGGACTCCGGTATTCCCGCTGTGGAAAACCGGAGTCCGTCCCCGATTCTTTGGTCACGCCATCAGGCTCAGTTTGACGAACACGCACAGCAGCGTCCACACGAGGGCGCCGACGGCGTAGGCCTGGGAGCATACTTCCTGGGCTTCCATTTCATTCGAAATCTTGAGGATGGTGGTGCTGCCCTGGAACAGCAGCATCAGCGCGGCCAGCAGGCCAAGCACCAGCAGCGATACCGTCAGCAGCAGGCTGGGGATGGCCAACGCCAGCGCCGACAGCCACATGGGTACGGCCGAGATGGCCGACAGCATCAGCGTGTCGCGAAACGCCACGCGCACCTGGTGCGCTTCCGCGATGGTCTTGATGGCCTGGGCCATCAGCGGCACGGTGCACAGTTCAGCCACCAGGAACAGCGCGGCGATCAGCTGGAAACGCTGCGGCGAGGCCGACATCCAATACACTTCCGGATGGTGGGCGCCGGCGTACAGCAGCATGGCCGGCGGGATCAGCGACAACGGCAACACCAGCGACAACAAGGTCTTCCACACGGCCGGATGGACCGTGCTTAACTTGTCCCATGCGCCGTGCGCCGAAAATGGCATCTTCAGGTAGTCCAACGTGCTCATATCGCATCTCCTCGAGTTGATTTGGCTTGTGACCGGCAGGGATGACGTAAGCACCCCTGTTGAGGAAACTATATCACGTTGTGAGGTATTGAAAAGCCTTTTAGCATCGTCGGATCAAGGTCGGTGCGGAAGGCGCGCAAGCTCAACCATTGCGAGATCAAGCTTGCCATTCAAGCCAGCCGCCGCACGGCGCGGGCCGGCGCGGGCGCCACGGCTGCGGCCGCGGCGGTGCGCCGTCCCGTCTCGCCGGGCAGCTTGAAGATGCTCACCAGTTCCGCCAGCCGGCTGGCCTGATCCTGCATCGAAGCGGCGGCGGCTGCCGCCTGTTCCACCAGCGCCGCGTTCTGCTGGGTCACGCCGTCGATATCCATGATGGCCGAATTGACCTGTTCAATGCCCGAGGTCTGCTCCTGGCTGGCGGCCATGATGTCGCCCATGATGTCCGTCACGTGCTTGACGCTGTCGACGATGGCCGTCATCGTCACACCGGCGTCGGCCACCAGCGTGCTGCCCAAGCGGACCTGGGCCACGGAGTCGTTGATCAGCGCCTTGATCTCATGCGCGGCCGACGCGCTGCGCTGCGCAAGGCTGCGCACTTCGGATGCCACCACGGCGAAGCCGCGCCCTTGTTCCCCGGCGCGCGCCGCCTCGACGGCCGCGTTCAGGGCCAGGATGTTGGTCTGGAAGGCGATGCCATCGATCACCCCGATGATGTCGCTGATTTTGGCCGAGGCGGCGTTAATGGCCGTCATGGTCTGTACCACGCGCCCGACGACGTTGCCGCCTTCCGTGGCCACCGTGGACGCCTTGATGGCCAGGTCATTGGCCGTGTGGGCATTGTCGGCGTTCTGCTTGACGGTGCCCGTCAGTTCCTCGATCGAAGCGGCCGTTTCCTCCAGCGCGCCGGCCTGCTGTTCCGTGCGGTGCGACAGTTCCTGGTTGCCGCCGGCGATCTCGGCCGAGCTGGTGGCGATCTGCTCGGTGCCTTGGCGTACCTGGCTGACCAGCGCGGCCAGTTTATCGCGCATCGTTTCGAGCGCGCTCAGCAAACTGTCCCCGGCATGCGTGCGGTGGGCGATCTGCACCGACAGGTCGCCGTCGGCGATGCTGGCGGCGATGCGGCTCGCTTCGCGCGGTTCGCAGCCCAGCTCACGCAGCAGGCCGCGTACCAGCAGCCAGGCGCCAACGCTGCCCAGAACCAGCGCGGCCGCCCCCAACATCAGCAGTTGCGAGCGTGCGCTGAAGTAGGCCGCATTGGATTGCGCTGATTCTTGCGCCATGTGCTCAGATTGCAGCTTGACCAGCGTTTGCAGCGCCTGCACGAATTCCTGCTCCGACAGGCGGATGGTGGCGTTGAGCAGGCTCTTCGCTTCCGTCAGGCTGCCCGCGTTCAGCAGCTGGAACAGTTCCTTCTGGTTGGCCTCATCGGCGCGGCTGGCCTTGACGATGTCGTCCAGCGCGCGCTTGTCGGCCGGGGCGTGCAGGTTGGCCTGCATGCCCGACAGCAGGGCCGCGTTGCGGTCGCGGATGGGACGGATCTGGGCGGCCACGGCGCTTTCGCCCTGGTATTCGGCGGCGATCATGGCGCTGCGCAGCAACTGGTGGATCACGGCCACGTTGTATTTGACCTCGTTCGCCTGGGTCACGTTGCGGTACTGGTCCTGCAGGATGTTGTCCACCCGCTGCTGCATGCCGGCCATGGCCAGCAAGGCCACGCCGATCATGGCCACCAGCAGCACCATGGTCAGGGCGAAGCCCATCGTCAGTCGCAATCCTATGTTGAGCTTACCTATCGCTGCGGCGCAGCGCAGGTAGAAATCCTTGGCCATGCATTTGTCTCCCGGTGGAACGGTCTGTGCCGTATTGAAATCTATGTTTCTAGGAGATCATTTTGTTCCACTGGTGATGTTGACTGCTTGTCATTTACTGACAATCATTTATCATTTCGCGACTCCGCGCTTGCCAGGGCGTTGGGTGTTGTATTGCCGCGCCACCGCATTCACGGGACAACTGAATAGGTCCGTTTCAGGCAGCGCAGCACGAAGGTCGAGCGGCTGTGGCGCAGGCCGGGCAACTTGTACAGTTTGCGGCGCAAGAATTCCTCGTAGCCGGCCGTGCCGGCCACGGCCACCTTGATCAGGTAATCGTATTCCCCGGTCAGCAGATAGGCTTCCATCACTTCCGGCAGCTCGGCCAGCGCCTGGCCGAATTTTTCGAAGATCTCGTCATCGTGGCGGTCCAGCGTCACCTCGATGATGACGGTGTCGGGATAGCCCAGCGACTGTTGGCTGAGCAGGGCGGTATAGCCTTCGATGACGCCGTGCTCCTCCAGCGCACGCACCCGGTTCCAGCACGGCGTGGTGGACAGGCCGACTTTTTCAGCCAGCCTGGTGTTGCTCAGGCGGCCGTCCAGTCGCAGTTCGCGCAAGATGCGGCGGTCGATCTCGTCGAGTTCGTGATGATGCTCCATGCGTTTCTTTCCTGAAAGATGAAAATTCTCATCAATTATAAAATGGTGGAAGAATCATCCTTTAAGGGGCGACAATGCAGCAAACTATGGGAGCCTATTCCCGCCGGCGGCCGGTATAGTTCTCCCATGACGACCAATACCGGCCCCCACCAAAAGACTTTCCGCTTCAGTATCGAGGCCGATGGCGCCATCGGCACTCTCGAGGGGGCGCTGGCCATCGTGCGGCGCCTGGGATTGGAGTTGCGCAGCCTGCGCACAACGGGCGGACTGGCGGGACTGGAAGTAACGATGCGGCTCGCGTCGGCGGAGGAGGATGCGCTGGTATTGTGCCGCCAGCGCCTGCATAACGTGATCGGCATTCTGCCGATCCGGGAGACGCCGGCGCTGGTGGCTGTGGACAGCGCGTCCCGGCCCAGGCGGCTGGCCTGAGCCGGAGGCGGGCGACGGCTTATGCCTTCAGATAGGCGTACTTGAACAGGAAGATGGCCGCGATCAGCCATACGATGGGCTTGACCTTGCGCGCCTGGCCGGTCGCCAGCTTGAGCGCGGCGTAAGTGATGAAGCCGAACGCGATGCCGTGTGCGATCGAGTAGGTGAACGGGATCAGCAAGGCCGTGATGGCGGCTGGCACGCTTTCCGTGCTGTCGCTCCAGTCCACATCCGTCAGGTCGCGCAGCATCAGGCAGGCCACGTACAGCAGGGCGGGTGCGGTCGCATAGGCCGGTACCACGCCGGCGATGGGGGCGATGAACAGGCTGGCCAGGAACAGCGCCGCCACCACCAGCGCCGTCAGCCCGGTGCGGCCGCCGGCCTGCACGCCGGCCGCGCTTTCGATGTAGGCCGTGGTGCTCGAGGTGCCCAGCATGGAGCCGGCCACGATGGCGCAGCTGTCGGCCAGCAGGGCCTTGTTCAGGCGCTCCATCTTGCCACCTTTCAGCAGGCCGGCGCGGCTGGCCACGCCCATCAGCGTGCCGGTGGCGTCGAACAGTTCAACCAGGAAGAACACCAGCACCACGTTGAGCAGGCCGACGGAGAACGCGCCCTGCAGGTCCAGCTTCAGCAGCGTGGGCTGGATCGATGGCGGCATGGACACCAGGCCGTGGAAGGTGTTCCCGCCGAAGAAGAAGCTCATCACCGTCACGGCCACGATGCCGATCAGGATGGCCCCCGTCACCTTCAGGCGGTCCAGCGTGACGATCAGCATGAAGCCGCAGATCGCCATGATGGTCGATGGCTGGTGCAGGTCGCCCACGCCCACCAGCGTGGCCGGATTGGCGACCACGATGCCGGCGCTTTTCAGCGCGATCAGCGCCAGGAACATGCCCAGGCCGACCGTGATGGCCGTGCGCAGCGAGTGCGGGATGCCGTTGACGATCTGTTCCCGTATGCCCAGCAGGCTGACCAGCACGAACAGGCTGCCGGAAATGAACACGGCGCCCAGCGCCGCCTGCCACGAGATGCCCATGCCCAGCACCACGGCGTAGGCGAAGTAGGCGTTCAGGCCCATGCCGGGCGCCATGGCGATCGGGTAGTTGGCATACAGGCCCATGATGATGGTGCCCAGCGCGGCGGCGAAGCAGGTGGCCACGAACACGGCCTCCTTGGGCACCCCCGCGTCACCCAGGATGGAGGGATTGACGAAGATGATGTAGGCCATGGTGAGGAAGGTCGTCACGCCGGCCACCACTTCGGTGCGCACGCTGGTGCCGCTCTCATTCAGCCTGAAATAGCTTTGCAGGAAATTCACAATATTCTCCGTGTCTTGATCGGTCGGGGCCGCGCCGCGTCAGGCAGGGCGGGCGAGAGCATAGCACGTTGAGCCGGGGTCAAAAATGGCTGATTGACAAGCCCATGACGGCGCCGGCGCTGGCGCGATGGCGAATTGCTGGCCGAGTGCCCCCGCCTTTTGCTACACTTTCCCCAACGCGGACCAAGCATGTGCAGCTGCATGCGCCCGCAACATGCAGGCGGAATGATGATGAAGCGACAGCGGCACGAACAGGCAGCTTGGGCGGGAGGCGAAGCATGAAGGCGAGGATCTGGGGCGCGCGCGGTTCGCTGCCCGTGGCCCTGAACCACGCCCAGGTACGCGCCAAGCTGGTGGCCGCGCTGGAAGGCGCCATCGGCCGCGGCCTTGACACGCCGGCCAGGATCGCCGACTACGTGGACAACGAGCTGCCGTTCGACGTGCGCGGCACCTACGGCGGCAATTCCAGCTGCGTGGAAGTGGAGGTGTGGGACCCGGATACCAGCGGCCAGCATGTGATCCTGGACCTGGGCTCGGGCGCGCGTGCGCTGGCCGGCGCCATGCTGGCCCGTTACGGACGCGACCATCCACAGACCTACCACGTGTTCATGTCGCACCTGCACTGGGACCACATCATGGGCTTCCCGTTCTTCACGCCCGCCTACATCCCAGGCAACCGCATCATCATCTACGGCTGCCATGCGGCGCTGGAGCAGGCGTTCCGGCGCCAGCAGGACCCGATCAGCTTCCCCGTGCGGCTGGAGCAGATGGCGGCCCACATCGAATTCCGGCGCATGGTTCCCGGCATCCCCGTCGTGATCGACGGCTTGCGGGTGACGGCCATGCTGCAGCTGCATGGCGGCGATTCCTACGGCTACCGGCTCGAGCACGGCCGCCGCGCGCTGGTCTACAGCACGGATTCCGAACACCGGCTGGACGACATGGCACAGCGGCTGGCCTTCGTGGAGTTCTTCCGCGACGCCGACCTCGTCATCTTCGACGCCATGTACTCGCTGGCCGAGGCCATTTCCGTCAAGGCTGACTGGGGCCATTCGAGCAACGTGGTGGGGGTGGAACTGTGCCAGCTGGCCGGGGTGCACAAGCTCTGCCTGTTCCATCATGAGCCCGTGCAGGGCGACACCCAGATCGCCCGGGTGCTCGAAGAAACGCGGCGCTACGCCGAGGTGACGGGCGAAGCGCCGCTGGAGGTGGTGTCGGCCTACGACGGCATGGAGATCGAGTTGTGATCAGGCCGCGCGGCGCGCCAGCGGCGTGCCCAGGCGGGCATCGAGGCTGAAGCTGCCGGCGCCGTAGGCGGCGATCTGCAGCAGGCCACCGGCCATCGCGATATTTTTCAGCAGGTGGATCAGCTGGTTCTGGTCGCCGATGGCATGGTGGAAGATCAGCCCCGTCACCAGCGAGAACCCGGCCAGCACCAGTGCGGTGGCGCGCGTTTGCAGGCCGGCCACCAGCAGCAGGCCGCCGGCCACTTCCACCGCGATGGCGCCTATCAATCCCAGGAAGGGGAAGGGCAAGCCCATGGCGGCGATGTAGCCCATGGTGGCGGCCGGCGCGGCGATCTTGCCCACGCCGCTGAAGACGAAGATGGTGGCCATCAGCAGGCGGCTGATCAGGGGCAGGGTGGCGGTGTTGACGTTGGCGTTGTTCATGGCAATCTCCTGGGTGGTTTCCGGTTGTGGAGCGCGTTGTGCGATCCGATGACTGCATGGTAGGCGCTGGACTGGTATCGCGGAAGCCTATATATTTAGATGGAATCCATCTATCGGAGCGATACATGCTGGACGCCATGTCCCTCGACCAACTGCGCACCTTCATCGCCGCCGCCGACGAAGGCAGCTTTTCCGCCGCCGGGCGCAAGCTGCGGCGCGCCCAATCGGTCGTCAGCCAGACCCTGGCCAACCTGGAACAGCAGGTCGGTTTCCCCCTGTTCGACCGCAGCGGACGCTATCCGCGCCTGACGGAGGCGGGCCGCGCCCTGCTCGACGACGCACGCGCCACGGCCAGCAGCATGGACAGCTTCAAGGCCCGCGCCCGCACGCTGGCCGAAGGACTGGAGCCGGAACTGGCGGTCGCGGTGGACGTCATGTTTCCCATCGCCGCGTTGACGGCGGCCGTCGGTTCCTTCCACCAGCAGTTCCCGCGCACGCCGCTGCGGCTGTACGTGGAGGCGCTGGGCGCCGTGGTGCAGCCGGTGCTCGATGGCCGCTGCCGGCTTGGCGTCGTCGGTTCCTTCCCCGACGTGCCGTCCGAATGTGCCACCGAATACCTGCTGGAAGTGCCGGCATTGCTGGTGGCCGCGCCCGGCCACGCGCTGGCGCAGTACGCGGGCGCCGTGCCGCTGGAGGAGGCGGCGCGCCACGTGCAGCTGGTGCTGACGGACCGCTCCAGCCTCACGCACGGGCGCGACTTCAACGTGATGTCGCCCCAGGTATGGCGGCTGGCCGACCTGGGCGCCAAGCTGGCCTTCCTGCGCGCGGGCCTGGGCTGGGGCAGCATGCCGCGCCACATGGTGCAGGACGACCTGGCGCGCGGCACGCTCAAGCCGGTGGAGGTCGAGGGCGGGCCCGCGTTCGGCGCCGCATTCTCCATGCGCGCCCTGTACCGCAAGGATGCGCCGCCCGGTCCGGCGGGCCGCTGGTTCCTGGAGCGCTTGCGGCAGTGAAGGCATGCTTGCTCTACAATAGTTGGCACCGACCAGGCAACCAACTGAAAGGCACGAGGCATGAGCGAATTCTCGCAGGATATCTACACCGAACCGTCCAACATCGACATCCGTACGCTGGAAAACCTGGGGCCGCTGCGGCCCATGGCTGGCGTCTGGGAAGGCAAGCGGGGGCTGGACATCAAGCCCAAGGCCGACGGTCCGCGCAAGCAGGCGTTCGTCGAGCGTATCGAGTTGCAGCCGATTGATCCTGTCACCAACGGGCCGCAGCTGTTCTACGGCTTGCGCTACCTGATCCTGATTACCAAGCCTGAACAGGTCAAGACCTACCACGAGCAGGTGGGCTACTGGCTGTGGGAACCGGCCACCGGCACCGTGATCCAGACCCTGGCCATCCCGCGCGGCCAGATCGCCATGGCCTCCGGCCAGGCGGCGCCCGATGCCAGGAGCTTCGAGCTGGTGGCGCGCCGCGAACAGGACACCTACGGCATCTGCTCCAATCCCTTCCTCGAATACGGCTTCAAGACGACGGAATACCGCATCAAGGTCACCATCCATGACGATGGCACCTGGGGCTACGAGGAAGATACGGTGATGCAGATCCGCGGCCAGGACGAACCGTTCCACCACATGGACAAGAACCTGCTGGTCAAGGTGGCCGAGCCGACGCCCAATCCGCTGGCGCGCTAGAGGCTGCCAGCGCTACGGCTGCTGGGCCACGACGTGGCAGTTGCGGCCGCGCCGCTTGGCCGCGTACAGGGCGCCGTCGGCGCGCGCCACCAGTTCGGCCGGGGTCTGCTCGCCACCGAGGTGCAGGGCCACGCCCACGCTGGTGGTCACGGCCAGTGGCTGGCCCGCCACCGTGAAGTCGGGCCGGATGGCCTCGACGATCTTGGCCGCCAGCCGGCCCGCCTCGTCGGGATCGTTGACCTGTTCGAAGATGATGACGAATTCGTCACCGGCCAGCCGGGCCACGGTGTCCGTGGCGCGCACATTGCCCACCAGCCGGGTGGCGAACTCCTTGAGCACGGTGTCGCCGCCGCCGTGCCCCAGGCTGTCGTTGATGGCCTTGAAGTTGTCCACGTCCAGGTAGGCCAGCGCCACGGGCTGCCGGTTGCGCCGCGCGCGGCCAATCGCCAGTTGCAGCAGTTCCTCGAACATGAGGCGGTTGGGGATGCCCGTCAGGGTGTCGATGCGGGCCAGGTGGATCAGCCTTTCCTCGATCTCCTTCATGCGGGTGGTGTCGTGCGTGAGCGAATAGACGCCGGCCACACCGCCGTCGGCCAGCACTTCCGGCACGAACGTCGTCTCCAGCGTGTGCATGCTGCCCGTGATGCGGGCCTTGAGCTCGTACGTGACGTGATGGCCCAGGTAGGCGCGCTCCAGGTGCTCCTCGGCGTTGCGGTAATGGTCGCGGCCGATGATTTCGGCCAGCGGGCGGCCTAGCCTGCTGGCCGGATCGATGCCGAACCAGTCCTGGAAGGTCGCGTTCAGGAACTGGACGCGGCGCTCGCGGTCGGCGTAGGAGATCAGCACCGGCAGGTTATCGGTCAGCAGCTTGAGACGTTTCTCGCTGGCCGCCTGGGTCAGCTCCGCGTTCTTGCGCTCCGTGATGTCGAGCGCCATCAGGTAGAAGCCGGCCACGCTGCCATCGGCGCGCAGGTCGGGGATCATGTCCACCATGAGCTGGATGGCGCGGCCCGTTTCGTGGCCTTCGCGCTCGTAGTGCACGCGCTCGCCCCGCAGCGCCGCCTCGTAGTAGGGGCGCAGGCGTTCGCGGAAAGCCTCGCCAAAGGTGTCGCCGAAGGTGCGGCCCAGCAGCGCGTTGGGGTCGATGCCCATCAGGTGCCGGAAGTGTTCGTTCGTGAAGCGGTAGCGCAGCTTGTCGTCCACGTAGGCGATCATGGCCGGCATGTTATCGGCGATCATGCGCGAGCGCTTCTCGCTGGCGGCGATCTGCTGCTCGTACACCAGCCGTTCCGTGATGTCGTGCAGGAAGGCGGTGGCGTAGTAGTCGCTGCCGTGGCGCAGGGCCCGCACCGACAGTTCGACGGGCACGTCGTGGCCGCCCCGGTGGCGCGCCGTCAGCCGCATCCGCGAATTGAGCACGGGGCCCGTGCCGCCCTTGGCGAAGCGGGCCATGCCGTCCCGGTGTTCGGCGCGCATGGCCGGTGGAATGATCAGCTCCGCCACATCCTGTCCCACCGCTTCCGTGCGGCTCCAGCCAAAGCTCTTTTCCGCCTGGGCGTTCCATTCCGTGACGATGCCGTTGGCGTCGCAGCTGATGAAGGCGTCCGGCGCCTGCTCCAGGATATTGCGGATCAGCGATTCGCTCTCGCGCGTCGATTCCAGCGCCGCCTCGCGCTCGGCCATCAGGACGTGGAAGGCGGAGCTCAGTTCGCCGATCTCGTCGCGCCGGCGCCGCTGCAGCACGTCGATGCCGGCCTTGCCGCTGCGGATATCGGCGATGTTGCGGCGCAGCCGGCCCAGCGGGCGCAGCAGGCCCAGGATGGCGACCCAGCCGATGGCGCCGGCCAGCGCGGCGAACAGGGTCGAGGCCAGGACCGCGTGGCGCCGCATCACGATCATGGGCGCGAACGCTTCGTCGGTGGGGAAGCGGGCGCCCAGGATCCAGTCGGCCGCCGGAATCCGCTTGTACGAATAAATGCCTTCGCTGCCATCCTTGTTGGCGGCGTTGGTCCAGCCTTCGAAGCCTTGCAGCGCCATTTGCGTGGCGCGGTTGACGCCAGGGCGCGCGTTAATGTGCTGCAGCAGGCGGGCCCGGTTGGGATGATTGACCAGGATGCCCTTGCTGGTCATGATGTACATGAAGCCCGTCTTGCCGGGTCGCTGGGCGCTGACGGGCGCCAGGAAGGAGGCGTTGGCCAGGTCGATGCTGCCGGCCAGCACCATGGCCACGGCGCCCGTTTCGTCCAGCACGGGCTGGGTGATGAGCACCACGGGCAGGTCCGTCACCGTGCTTTTGAATGGCTCGGAAATGATGCTTCCGCGCGAGGCGAGCGCCTGTTCGAAGAATTGTTTGGCCGTTTGCGTCAACGGCAAGGTGGCGATACCGCTGCGCGCCGTGTGGCGCAACACCCCCTTGCGGTCGTAGGTGACCAGGTTCAGGAACGCGGCGCGCACCGTGGGATGCTGCTCGATGAACTGGCGCATGCGTTCGGGATGGTCGCTCAGGTCGGGCGGCATGGCGTCGGCCAGGCTGGCCAGCAGCGTGCGCTTGGCCTCGAGCTGGGAATCAATGTTGGCGGCGGCGGCCGACAGCAGCGCGAATTGCTGGTCGCCGATCACCGCCTCCATGTCCCGTTCTGCCAGCAGCAGGGCCAGCGAAGTGACGATCACGGTGGCCGCCAGCACAAGCGCCACCACCACAGCCGTCATGCGGAATTTGAGGCTGCGGATGAGAGGGACGCTGGAGAGCATAGGAAGCCGGTGGTGGTTTACAGCGTGAGTATTGCACACGCGGGCGCGCCCGTCCAAGCGCGGCGCCCGCGCCAACGCCGGTCAGAACGCCTGCCACTGGTCCTCGTCGGCGCCATTGGCCACCTTGCGGGCTGCCTGTCCCGGCGCCTGCGGCGCCACGGGTACGGGCGCGGCAATGCGCTTGGGGCGCTGGCGGGGCAGGGCGCTGACGCTGGCCGGGGCGGGCGCGCCGCCGGCGCGATCATCGGCGCCATCGAGGCGGAACTGGTCGACGGCGTGCGACAGGTGGCGCGCCCGCTCCCGCATGGTGGCCGCCGCCGCCGAGGCCTGTTCCACCAGCGCCGCGTTCTGCTGCGTGCCCTGGTCCATCTGGCTCACGGCCGCGTTGATATGCTCGATGCCGGCCAGTTGTTCCTGGCTGCCGCTGGCGATGTCGCCCATGATGTCGGTCACGCGCCGCACGCTGGCGACGATCTCGCCCATGGTGTGGCCGGCCGCGTCGACCAGGCGGGCGCCGGCGTCCACCTGATCCACGGAGTCGCCGATCAGGGTCTTGATCTCGCGCGCGGCGGCCGCCGAGCGCTGCGCCAGGTTGCGCACTTCGTTGGCCACCACGGCGAAGCCGCGCCCCTGTTCGCCGGCGCGGGCCGCTTCCACGGCCGCGTTCAGGGCCAGGATATTGGTCTGGAAGGCGATGCTGTCGATGACGGCGATGATGTCGACGATCTTGCGCGCCGAGGCATTAATGGACGCCATGGTGTCGACCACCTGCGCCACCACGGCGCCGCCCTGGCCGGCCACGTCCGAGGCGGACTGGGCCAGCGTGTTGGCCTGCTGCGCATGGTCGGCGTTGCGCTTGACGGTGGAGGTCAGCTGCGCCATGGCCGATGCCGTCTCCTCCAGCGCGCCGGCCTGGCGTTCCGTGCGTTCGGCCAGGTCGAGGTTGCCGGTGGCGATCTCGGCCGAGGCAGTGGCGATGGCGTCCGTGCTGCCCCGTACTTCACGCACGATGCCGACCAGGCTGTGGTTCATCTCCTTGAGGGCGGCCGACAACTGGCCGATCTCGTCGGCGCGGCGGATCTCGATGCGCGAGCTCAGGTCGCCGCCGGCCACCGTGCGCGCCACTTTGACGGCATGGTTGATCGGTCCCACGATGCCGCGCGTGATGATCCATGCCGTGAGCAGGCTCATGAAGCCGCCAGCCAGGCCCAGCGCGATCATGACGGTGCTGGCCACGCGCGCGCCGTGCGCGGCGTCGCGCGCGGCCGCGCCGTCTTCGCTGGCCACGTCGGCCCGCAGCAGCTGGTCCAGCGCGCGCGCCTGGCCGGCCACGTCGTCCCTGGCCTGGTGCAGCAGGGCGATCTGGCGCGCCCGTTCATGTTCCGTGCGGTCGATTGCCTCGGCCGTCGTGCGCAGGGCCGACGCGCCCAGCGCGACCACCACCGCCAGCATGATCGTGGTGAGGGAAAAAGCGATTGTCAGCCGATGGCCGATCTTGATGTTTGCGATGTTCATGGCATTGTTTTTCTTCTCAGGCCCTGGCGCGGCGTGTGATCGGGCGTCCAGGGACGGTTGGTCGGGCCCGGCGTCTCCTCCGGGTGCGGGCAGTGTAGCAGTGCGCGCTTCTTGTGAATCAAGAAATATTTCTTATTAGAATTGCTGCACTAAAAGATAGAAAAACAACATATCTGGCGGGAATGAAATGTTGCTGAATATTTCACTGCCATGTACACTCGACCCGCAATGCACGGCAGTGCGTGCCCTGGATGCGTGCAAAGGATGTGTGCAAAACAAGAGCGGCGGGTGGCCGGTGGCGTTGCCGGTGCCGGCCTGGCTTTAACCCCGCCGGCTTGCCGCTGCGGCCCGCCGGCCATTTGAAGACGCCGAACCGTGTATTCACAATCGCAAATCGATCCTTTGGTCAGTTTCCGCAATGCGCAGGGCGAGGCCGTGCGGGGCACCCTGATCAACGTGCAGCGCATGGCGCTGGTGATGGAAATCTACAATCCAGATTTCATATTGCAAGTTAGTGAGGTGCTCTCCGAACTCACCGTACGCATCGGCACCCGCGTTGCCTACTGCGGCCGGGCGCTGGTGGTCAGCGTGGTCAACACGGGCTTGACGGCCGTGGTGTCGCTGACCCTGGTGGACGAGTGGTGCGAGCTGGGCGACCTGACGCTGGTGCCGGGCGCCGTCGGCGCGGAGGCGGCCGGGTTCGTGCGCGAATGGAGCGAACGCTATCGCATCGGCCGCGACTACCAGGCCGTGGTCAACGAAATGCGTGCCTTCCTGTCGGACGTGTCGCGCTGGGTGGACCAGGTGGACCTGGCCGGCAACCTGCCCAAGGTGGACGGCATGCTGCGCGAGGACCTGTTCTACGAACTGGCCAGCCCGTTCATGGACAAGACCCTGTCCTACCTGGAGCGGCTGGAGAGCGAGGCCGCCATCATCGCGCCGGAACTGGCGCCGGCCCACCGGGCCTTCTGCCAGTCGGCGCTGCATCCGCTGATCCTGCGCGCGCCCTTCGTGTTCCGCACCTACACCAAGCCGCTCGGTTACGCGGGCGACTACCAGATGGTGAACCAGATCCTGGACGATCCGCGCCAGGGCCCGAGCACCTACTTCCAGATCGTCAACACGGCCTTCCTGCAAGCGGCCGTGGCAGCCGCGCACCGCAACCGCATCGACATCCTGGTCGGCTTCCTCAAGGGCCTGGCCGACGAGGCGCGCCAGCTGGGGCGGCCCATGCGCATCCTCAACATCGGTTGCGGTCCGGCCGTGGAAATCCAGCGCTTCCTCGACAGCTATCCCGATCCCCATCTGCTCCAGTTTGAACTGCTCGACTTCAGCGCCGAGACGCTGGACTGGACCCGCGGCCAGCTATCCAGGCGGGCGGCCCGCAGCGCGCGGCCGGTGGAGATCCACTACGTGCAGGATTCCGTCCACAACCTGCTCAAGCGACGTGCCGGCCCGGCCGGCGAACGTACTTGCGAATTCGACGCCGTCTACTGCGCCGGCCTGTTCGACTACCTGTCCGACAAGGTGTGCGCGCGCCTGATGGCCCACTTCGCGAGCCGCCTGCGGCCCGGCGGCAAGCTGCTGGTGACCAATGTGCACTCCGATAATCCCGGCAAGTTCGGCATGGAGCATTTGCTGGAATGGCATCTGATCTACCGCGACGAGGCGGGCCTGGAAAAACTGCTGCCGCCGCAATCGCGCGAGCGCAAGATCTACGTGGACGCCACCGGCGTCAACCTGTTCGCGGAAGTGCGCATCGCATGACGGCCCGTCTGCCGGACGGTGTGGTGCTGGCGCCCGAGGAGAGCTACGAGACGGCCTTGCGCCACTTTCGGCTGGAATTCAGCCGGGCCGGCCTGCGCACGGGCATCGTGCTGGTGTTGCTGGGCGTGGGGCTGGACCACGCCATGTACCCGGAATGGCAGGCCGCGTTCGCCGGCTGGCGGTTGCTGGCGTCGGCGCTGATGGCCGTCATCCTGTGCGGCATGCGCACGGAATGGGGCAAGCACAATAGCCAGTGGCTCACGTTCGGCTGGCTGCTGCTGCCGCAGATCATGATCGCCGCCATGATCGCCGCCACCGAGGGCGCCGCCTCCATCTATTACGCGGGCCTGACGCTGGCCATCTACTCGTCGGGCATCGTGCTGGCGTTCGGTTTGTGGCAGAACATCGTGTTCGGCGGCGTCAGCTACCTGCTGTACGCGGCCGCGTGCGCGCACCATCCCGTCAGTTTCGAGCTGCATGGGCCATTTGTTGTCAATTCCATGTTCCTGCTGATGTCGGCCACCATCAGCGCCGTGTTCACGGTCTACAACGAGCGCGCCCGCTACCTGCTGTTCAAGCTCAAGGCCCAGGTGGCGCAGAAGAACCGCGAGCTGGAACTGACCAACAGGAGCCTGGCCGAGATCAAGGGCCAGATGCTGCAGCAGGAAAAAATGGCGGCGCTGGGCACGCTGGCTGCCGGCCTGATGCACGAAGTGAACAACCCGGTCAACTTCTGCCTGATGGCCATCGACCTGGCGGCCGAAGATCCGGTGGCGCGCACCAGTCCCTTGCTGACGGAATGCCTGGCCGACGCCAAGCAAGGCATGCAGCGCGTGCAGCACATCGTGTCGGATTTGAAGACCTTCGCCTACCGCAAGAACGGCGACAACCTGCTGAGCGCCCACTTCCTGTTCGAGCGGGCGCTGGGTGCGGCCATCCGCCTGATCGGCCACGAGCTCAAGGACATCAAGGTGGCGCGCGATCTGCCGGCCGACACCCTGGTGCGCGGCGACGAGGCGGCCATCATCGGCGTGCTGATCAACCTGTTCAGCAACGCCGTGATGGCCATGCGCAAGGCGGGCAAGCGCCCGCATGAACTGGCCATCACGGCCGTGTGGACAGGCCAGCGCCTGCTGGTGACCGTGCGCGACAATGGTCCCGGCATCCCGGACGAACAACTGGCGCGCGTGTTCGAACCGTTCTTCACGACGCGCGAAGTGGGGCAGGGTCTGGGGCTGGGCCTGAGCATCAGCTACCGGGTGATCGAACGGCATGGCGGCGTGCTGCTGGCCGAAAGCGTGGTGGGCGAGTGGACCAAGATGATCTTTGACTTGCCGCGCGCGGAAACGGAGCAACGATGATGCGTCCAGCGTCCCATCCGGCCGCCGCCATCCTGTACGTGGATGACGAGGAACTGGCCTGCAAGTATTTCGAGCGCGCCATGGCCGACGACTATGAGGTGGTGACGGCGGGCGGGGTGGACCAGGCCCTGGCCATCCTGTCCACGCCCGGCCACGGCATCGGCGTGCTGGTGACGGATTACCGCATGCCGGGCCGGGTCGGCAGCATCCTGCTGCGCTACGTGAACCAGCACTTCCCGCACATGGTGTGCCTGATGGTGACGGCCTACGCGGACAAGGACGTGCTGCTCGACAGCATCAACGGCGCCGAAGTGTTTCGCGTGCTGGAAAAGCCGCTCGACCTGTACCAGTTGCGCCTGGCGCTGCGCCAGGCCAGCGAGCGCGCGCGCGAACGACAGTCGCGGCGCGACAACCTGCTGGCGATCGAGGAAACGCTGGCCTTCCTGGCGCACGAGTTGAACACGCCGCTGGCGACGATAGGCAATTTCGCGCGCGGCATCGCGCGCCGCGCATCAGGCGATGATCCGGCCCGGCAGCTGGAGGAAATCGGCCACGCCGCCACGCTGATGCAGGATAACGCCCGTTATTGCTTGTCCGTGCTGAGCAGTTTCGTCGATTCGGTCAAGCTGGCCAATGGCGCGCTGCCACCGTCGGCCCCGCGCAGCGGGCAGAGCGCCGCGCAGTTGCTGGCTGCGCTGCTTGACGCCTATCCGCTCACGCCCGCGCAGCGCCAGATGATACGCACCGACGTGCAGCAGGACTTTAACGTCAAGGCGCTGCCCAATTGCGTGGCGCTGGTGCTGTCGTCCATCATGAGCAACGCCTTGCGCGCGCTCGATGGCCAGGCCGACGCGGCCTTGCGCTTCACGGTGCTGGTCGATGGCACGCCGCAGATCAGTATCAGCGACAACGGTCCCGGCATTCCGCCCGAGATCCTGGCGCGGCTGCTGGTCGATCCCGTCACCACGCATGCCCATAACGGTGGCAATGGCTGGGGGCTGATATTCTGCCAGCGCATCATGCAATCGTTCGGCGGCAATATCATGGTGCAATCCAAGCCAGGACGCTACACCACCGTCACTTTGAATTTCCCAGCAATCGAAAAGGAACTTGTATGAGCGATCCCGCAACGCAGGCACCGACCATTCTGTATGTCGACGATGAAGCGACCGCCCTCAAATATTTCCAGCGTGCCCTGGGCGCGCTGGCCAACGTCATCACGGCCGAATCGGTGGAGGAGGGCAAGCGCCTGCTTGACGCCCATTCGGACACGCTGGCCGTGCTGGTGTCCGACCAGCGCATGCCCGGCGCCAACGGCAATGAACTGCTGTTCTACGCCTGGGACAAGCATCCCCACGTGGTGCGCATCCTGACCACGGCGTACTCGGAACTGGAGCAGACGGTGGAAGCCGTCAACCAGGGCCAGATCCACCGCTACATCCAGAAGCCGTGGGACATTTCGGCGCTGCGCATGGAGCTCAAGCAGGCGCTGGACATGGCCCAGCTGCGCAAGGACCACAACCAGCTGCTGCGGGAAAAGCTGCTGGTGCGGCAACGGCAAACGCTGGCCAACCGGGTCGCCATGCTCTACACCCTGTGCGCGGGCCTGAGCGACCGGGGCGCCCACGTGGCCGTGGAAGCGAGCCTGGCCGCCGCCGTGTGCGCGGGACTGGAGGGCATGGAGCCGGACTGGCTGATGTTCGATTTTTCCGACCTGACGGGTTCGGAAGTGATGCGTTGCGCCGCGCTGGGCGAGGCCGTGCGGGCCCAGCTGGCCCGCATCGAGCAGCGCTGCCCGAGCAACGAGCCGGAGCAGGTCTTGCTGTTGCTGGCTGAATTCTTCGGGCCCACCTTTGAAGCCACCGGCCCGTCGCGCGGCATGTTCGTGCAGCCGGCCACGCTGATGGAATTCCTGGCCTTGCCGACCCAGGCTGCGCCGTCGGCCACCCACGCCGCCTGGTTGGCCTGCCTGTTGTGGCTGGGCCGCCGGGGGCACGCCATGCAGCTGACGCCCGATGGCGCCGTGCTGCGTTGCCAGATCAGCGTGGCCGACCCGGCCTTCGGCGCCCCCCAGCTGGCCGCCTGGATCGACCAGCTGTGATGGCCGCGCCGGCGCCCTGCGGTGCGCCGGATCGCGTGTCGATCGCTTAGCATGGTGGCTTCCCGGCACATTGCGAGGGAGGTGCATCATGCCAAAAGGAGCGAATGCCAAGCGGGAACGCGAGTACAAAGAGCTGGAACACAAGTTCGAGCAGGAAGGCCGCTATCGGGGACGCGAGGAGGAAGTAGCGGCCCGCATCGTCAACAAGCAGCGCGCCGCGTCCGGCGAAACGGTAGCGGAACAGGCCCATCACGCGACGGCGCCTGAACGCAGCCTGCCCATCGCCAACTACGAGGAACTGACGGCCGAGCAGGTGCTGCGGCAGCTGGACGGCTTGTCGCAATCCGAGCTGCGGCGCGTGCGCACGCACGAAGCGCGGCACAAGAAACGCAAAGGCGTGTTGGAGGAACTGGACAGCCGCCTGGGCTGACGGCAAACACCCGGCGGGGTCAGTGCCAACATGCAAACACGGGCCCGGCCGTTAGTCGCTTGACGGTCCAGCTCGTGTAGAAATGTTGGCACTGCCCCCAGGGGAAATCAGACGCCGCAGTAGGTGGTCTTGACGGTGGTGAAGAACTCGGCGGCGTAGGTGCCCTGCTCGCGTGAACCGTAGCTGGACCCCTTGGTGCCGCCAAACGGCACGTGGTAGTCGACGCCCGCCGTCGGCACGTTCAACATCACCATGCCAGCCTGCGCGTGGCGCTTGAAGTGCGTGGCGTGCTTGAGCGAGGTGGTGCAGATGCCGCTCGACAGGCCGAACTCCGTATCGTTGGCCAGGGCCAGCGCATGTTCGTAGCTGTCGGCCGGAATCACGCTGGCCACGGGGCCGAAGATTTCCTCGCGGCTGATGCGCATGTCGTTGCTGCAATCGGTGAACAGGGCCGGACGCAGGAAGAAGCCGGGCGTGCCGCACGCGACGCGTTCGCCGCCGAAGGCCAGCGTGGCGCCTTCATCCTGGCCGATGCGGATGTATTCGAGGTCCTGCTCGAGCTGGCTGGCGTCCACCACGGGGCCGATATCGGTGCCGGCGGCCAGCGCGTCGCCGATGGTCAGCGCGGCCAGCTTTTCCTTCACGGCGGCCACGAAGGCCGGGTAGATGCCTTTTTCCACGATCAGGCGGCTGGACGCGGTGCAGCGCTGGCCCGTCGAATAGAACGAACCCTGCACGGCGCAGTTGACGGCCGTAGCCAGGTCGGCGTCGTTCAGCACCACGAGCGGATTCTTGCCGCCCATTTCTATCTGCACCTTGGCCATGCGCGTCATGGCTGCCTGCGCGACCTTGCCGCCGGTGGCCACGGAGCCGGTGAAGCTGATCGCATTGACGCGGCGGTCGTTCAGGAAGGCCTGGCCGACCACGCTGCCGCGTCCCATCACGAGGTTGAACACGCCGGGTGGCAGGCCGGCGCGGCTGATGATCTCGGCCAGCGCCCAGGCGCTGCCCGGCACCAGTTCGGCCGGCTTGAGCAGCACGCAGTTACCGTAGGCCAGTGCCGGGGCGATCTTCCAGGCCGGGATGGCGATCGGGAAGTTCCACGGGGCGATGATGCCGACCACGCCGACCGGCTCGCGGGTGATTTCCACCTCCAGGTTGGGGCGCACGGAGGGCAGCTTGTCGCCGCGCAGGCGCAGGCATTCCTGGGCGAAGAACTTGAAGATGGCGCCGGCGCGGGCCGCTTCGCCTATGCCTTCGGGCCTGGTCTTGCCTTCCTCGCGCGACAGCAGGGTGCCCAGTTCCTCCTTGCGGGCCAGGATTTCGCTGCCGATCTTGTCGAGCGCGTCGGCGCGCTGCTGGACGTTGGACAAGGCCCAGCCCGGCGCCGCCGCGGCCGCGGCCGCGATGGCCAGTTGCGCCTGCTGCGCATCGGCCTGGGCATAGTGGCCGATCACGTCATCCGTGTTGGAGGGATTGATGTTGGCGGCAGAGCTTGCTCCTTCGACCCATGCGCCGTTGATATAGTTGTGTTTCATGGTACTCCGCTTGTGACGATTAAAGTGGGGGTGTCCGCATTATCCTCTTTTCTTGCCGTTACGCCACATTCAACTTTGCAGATAGCTTTGCGACGGCGATTCGGTCTTCGCGAGGCCAACTGTTGTTGTTTGGAACAAAGCGTGAGATTTCGTGACAGTTCCGGCCAAAATCGCGCTAAACTGAGCGCTAATGTCTTACCATACCGCCAATATGGATTTCTTTATTGCAATTCGGAACGCAAGGCAAGGAATAACAAGAAAAACCAAGGCTGACCCGGTATCCGTGCCGGCGTCGACTCCCAACAATAAAAAAAGTGTGGGCCAGACGCGCGTTTGCGCGTCTGGCCCTTTTTTATGGCCGCGCGCCCGGTTCACGCCATGCGCCAGGCCTGGTATGCGCTCAGCATGGCCGTCGCCAGCAGCAGCAGGCCCATGCAGCGGGCGACCACCACCGCCGCGCCCGGATGACGGACGAACCAGCCACTGGCACCGCTGGCGGCAAAGGCGAGGGCGCCGTACACGCCCGCCTGGGTCAGCGCCGTGATCGCGCCGAGCACGCCGGACTGTACCCACAGCGGCCCCTGGCCGGGCCGCAGGAACTGGGGAAAGATGGCCAGCATGAACAGGTAGGCCTTGGGATTGAGCAGGCTGGTGACCATGGCGCGCCGGAAAATCACGCCTTCCGACGCGCGTTGCTGCGCGGGCGCGGGCAGCAGGACACTGTTGGCGCCAAGTAAGGTCCAGCCTATCCATGCGATATACAGCGCCCCGCCCAGCAGCATGGCCCGGAACAGGCCCGGCCACCATTGCAACACGACGGCCACGCCCAGCGCGCCCATGCAGAGGTGGCAGAATCCGCCGGCGATGATGCCGCCCACCGCCGCCATGCCGCTGCGCCGGCCGCCCAGCAACGAACTGCCCATCACAAAGGCCATGTCCAGTCCCGGCAGCAGCACCACGCCGAATACCACCAGAAAATATAGCCACAGCGTATAGGTTTGCGTCATGTGTTCGCTCCTCAGATAGACCGTTTGTACAGCGAGGGCCCACTGTAACGCCTATATAGGGCAGATTCCGCCCTGATAATCTGGTATCTTTGTCAGATGTACCATCCCACCACCCGCGTACTGGCAGTGCTGGAACTGCTGCAAGCCCATGGCCGCATCAGCGGCGCCGAGATGGCGCGCCGGATCGGGGTCGATGGCCGCACGCTGCGGCGCTACATCGTGATGCTGGAACAGATAGGCATCCCCATCATGAGCGAGCGGGGCCGGCACGGCGGCTACGCGCTGGTGGCCGGCTTCAAGTTGCCGCCGATGATGTTCACGGACGACGAAGCGCTGGCCTTGTCGCTGGGCTTGCTGGCGGCGCGCAGCCTGGGCCTGGCGGAGGCGGCGCCGGCCGTGGCCAGCGCCCAGGCCAAGCTGACGCGCATCATGCCCGATGGGTTGAAGCAGCGCGTCAGTGCGCTCGATGAGACGGTGAGGCTGGACCTGGCGACTGGCCGGGCGTCCCAGGATAATGATGCGCTGGTGGTGCTGAGCGCCGCCGCCCAGCGTGGCCAGCGCGTGCAGTTGCGCTACCGCTCGGGTGGCGTCGACACGGTGCGCGACGTCGATACTTACGGCCTGGCGTACTACCTCGGCGGCTGGTATGCCGTGGGCTGGTGCCATATGCGCGGCGCGGTGCGCACGTTCCGGCTCGATCGCATCGTGACGGCCAAGCCGGCACAGGGCGGCTTCGTCCGTCCTGCCGGTTTCGATGCGCTGGCCCATCTGCGGCTGTCGGTGGCATCGTTGCCGCGCGCATTCTCGGCCACGGTACTGTTGAAGACCGATCTGGAGACGGCGCGCCGTACCTTGATGGAAACCCTAGGCATATTCGAACAATGCGAGGGCGGGGTGCTGCTGCACAACCAGTCCGACGACCTGGCCTGGCTGGCGCGCCAATTAGCGGCTGTGCCGTTCGAACTGGAGATTCTCGATCCCCCGCGCCTGCGCGTGGAACTGGCCGCGCACGCCAGGCGTTTGTTGCAAATGGCTACAGTCTGATAGAGTGCCGCACTGAACTTTTTCGCGCTTTCCAGAAGGAACCATGCAACACCCTAGTCTGCTTCAGAAAACCCTGGCCGCCGCCATTTTTGCGTGCGGCACCGTCGTTTCCAGCCTGGCCCTGGCCGGCGCCTGCCCGGCCCACTACGTGGACGGCCGCACGCCGGAAATCCGTAACGAGAAAATGAACGCCGCCACGCGCGAGCTGTGCTATGGCGTGTTCGGCGTCATGCATTCGGGCCTCACCCGCACGCCGCTGTGGTCGGCCGAGCACTTGACGGCCGAGAACATCGCCGCAGCCCAGAACCTGTCGCGCGAGAACTCCTTCCACGCGGAGCCACAACTGCCGGCCAGTCAGCGGGCCGAACTGTCCGATTATGCGCGCAGTGGCTTTGACCGGGGCCACATGTCCCCCAACGGCGACATGCCCGACCGCGAAACCCAGCACGAAAGCTTCACGCTGGCCAACATGGTGCCGCAAAACGGCGACAATAACCGCCATATCTGGGCCGGTATCGAGGGCGCCGTGCGCAAGATGGCGAAGAAAGAGGGCGACCTGTACGTGATCACGGGCCCGGCCTTCCTTGGTGGTAACCTGCAAAAGATCGGCAATGTGCTGGTGCCCAGCCACCTGTACAAACTGGTGTACAGCCCGCGCCAGCGCGCCGGGGCGGCATATTTCATCGCCAACGCGCCCACCAGCGAGTACGAGACGCTGAGCATCGCGGAACTGGAAAGCCGGGTCGGGATCAATTTGCTGCCCTCGCTGTCGGCCAGCGACAAGGAGCGCATGCTGCGCCTGCCCAAGGTGAAGCCGCGCAAGGATAAACGTGACGATTGGAGCATGTGATGAAAAAATTTGTCCCTTATGCCAACGAGGCTGACGTGCTGCACATCGGCCACCTGTGCATTGAAAACCGGCTCGACCGCATCACCATCAGCGGCGACGTGGACTTGATGGCCGACCAGGCCGGCCTGCGCGATGCGCGCGCCTTGCTGCAGGTGCTGACCGACGTGGTGGCGCGGCTCGCGGCCCAGGACTTGCCCGCCACCTTGCCGCCGCCGGACGTGAAGACGGTCGCCAATCCGTTCGGCTGATCAGGCCCGGCTCGCGGCCGTGTCGGGTTCCTGGAATGGCAGGCTGATGCGGTTGCGGCCCATGTGCTTGGCGCGGTACAGCGCCGAGTCGGCCGTCGCCACCAGCTGGCTGGGATCGGTGTCCACGGAGGGCAGGGCGGTGGCCGCACCGATGCTGACTGTGACCACGTGGGCATCGCTGCCCAGGTTGGGAAGGTGCAATTGCTCGACCCGGCAGCGGATGCGCTCGGCCACGATGGCGGCGCCCTTCAAGGCCTGGTTGGGCAGGATCACGGCGAATTCCTCGCCGCCGTAGCGCGCCACGAGGTCGTTGGCCCGCATTTCGCTGGCCACGGCGTTGGCGATGCGCTGCAGGCATTCGTCGCCGCCGAGGTGGCCGTAGGCGTCGTTGTATTGCTTGAAGTTGTCGACATCGACCATCAGCAGCGACAGCGGTTGCTGCTGGCGCAGCGCCCGCTGCCATTCGGCCGCCAGGGTATCGTCGAAGCAGCGGCGGTTGGCCAGGCTGGTCAGGCCGTCGCGCGTGGCCAGTTGTTCCAGCGCCACCTGGGCCCGTTTTTCATCGGTCATGTCGCGCAGCGTTTCCACCACCGCCACCAGCCGGCCTTCGGCGTCGTAGATGGGGCTGGCGTCCACGGCCAGGTAGCGGCGCTTGCCCACGCGCGGCATCTCGCACCAGTTTTCCGCGCACAGATTGTCGGCGCCTTCGCTGCGGTGGGCGTGCTGGTCGTACAGCGCATGCACTTCGCCGGTGCGCCCCTGGATCACCAGGTCGGCCAGCGTGGGACGGCGCTCGCTATAGAAGCTGCGCCAGTGGTCGGCTGTCCCCAGCACCTCGTAGGCCGGCACGCCCGTCAACCGTTCGCAGGCGCGGTTCCAGATCAGCACCTTGCCGCTGGCATCGATCACAAACGTGGGGATGACCAGCAATTCCATCAGTTTGAGTGCGAAACCGTGCTGCTGCTCGGCTGGCGGGAATTCCATGACATGCTGGATTTTCTGGAGGTTGTTCATGGGTGATCCTTGTACGGGTATGGCATGGAGTGTGGTCATGGCGGCCGGCTCGTGGAGGAGGGTTGTCATTTTGCTTCCGGTAACACGTGTTCCCCTTGATGCGGCGCAAGTTCGAGCGGGAACGACATGGACAGGGCCGTGCCCTGGCCGGGGCGGCTGGCCACGTGGAACTGGCCGCCGGCCCGCGCCACGCGGTCGGCGATGCCGGCCAGGCCATTGCCGCGCCGGGGTGGCCGCGCGGGCAGGCCGATGCCGTTGTCGGTCACGGTCAGGGTCAGGCTGCTGGGCTGGCGGCACAGGGCGATTTCGACCTGGGTGGCGTTGGCGTGGCGGGCGATGTTGCTGAGCGATTCCTGCAGTACCCGGAACAGCGCCGCATCGACCTTGGCGCCGGGGGCGGCGTTGTAGACGCGCTGGTCGGCGTGCAGCCGGCAAGCAATGCCGCTCAGGCGCGAGAACTGGGTGACCTGGCTTTCGATGGCGTTGCGCAAGCCGTGGTCGAGCGCCTCTGGCCGCAGGTCGTGGATGATGGCGCGCAGCGAACGCAGGCTGGCGGCGATGTGGGCTTCGAGCTGGTGCAGTTGCGCCTGCAGCCGGGGCTGGCCGCGGCTGAGGATGGCCAGGTCCATTTTCAGGGCCAGCAGGTTCTGTCCCAGGTCATCGTGGATGTCGCGGGCGATGCGCTGGCGCTCCGCTTCCAGCGCGCTATCTTGCTGGGCCAGCAGCTGGCAGACGCGGCGCGCTGTTCGAACGCGGTTTGATCCGCCATGGCCCGCGCTGCCTGTTCGGCCAACAGCGCCCTTTGCAGCCGCGCCATGGCGGCGCGCAGGCGGTGCTGGCGCCACAGCAAGCTCAACGCGATCATGGTGAGTACGACCGCGCCGGCCGAGATCAGGTCGACATGCAGGGAGGGTGCGGTGTATTTCATGGGTGCAATGCTCCATACGGATTTCACAGCGGGGATTTGGCTGGTGCACCGTGACAACATATCGCGGCAAGGCCAGGCGGGCGTTGTGAAAAGTCAAGTTTTGCGGCGCGGCAAGCAAAAAAGGCGGGGGCGCCGTTAAATTCCTGCGCAGCCTCAGGCTCGCTTATAATGGAGGGTTGTCAACCGGAGTTTGCGCGCCGTACGCAGCCGGTCAGTCGAGGAAACGTTGTGACTTACAGCATCAAAGAAATGTTTTACACCCTGCAGGGCGAAGGCGCCCATGCGGGGCGTCCCGCCGTGTTCTGCCGCTTTTCGGGCTGTAACCTGTGGACGGGCCGCGAAAGCGACCGCGCCAGCGCCATTTGCCAGTTCTGTGACACGGACTTCGTGGGGACCGATGGCGAAGGCGGCGGCAAGTTCGCCACCCCGGCGCAGTTGGCCGCGGCCATCGATGCGCACTGGCCGGCCGGCTATCCTGCGCATAAATACGTGGTGTTCACGGGCGGCGAACCGCTGCTGCAACTGGATCCGCCGCTGATCGCCGCCATGCACGCGGCGGGCTTCGAGATCGCCATCGAAACCAACGGCACCATCCCGGTGCCGCCGGGCGTGGACTGGATCTGCGTCAGTCCCAAGATGGGTTCGCAGCTGGTTGTCGAGCGCGGCAACGAGATCAAGGTGGTGATCCCGCAGACGGACCAGGATCTGGCCGCCTACGAGGGACTGGCGTTCGAGCACTTCTTCGTGCAGCCCATGGATGGCCCGCTGGCCGAATTCAACACCAAGCTCGCGATCGACACCTGCAAGCGCCGCCCCCAGTGGAAACTGAGCCTGCAAACCCATAAACTCTTACAAATACCATAACAATGCTGACTATTACCCGCAAGCTCGAATTCGACGCAGGCCACCGTATCCCCGACCACAAGAGCCAGTGCCGCAACCTGCACGGCCACCGCTACACGCTGGAAATCACGCTGACGGGCCAGGTCATCGCCGTGGAAGGCAATTCCGACAATGGCATGATCATGGACTTTTCCGACATCAAGGCGCTGGCCAAGGAGCACCTGGTCGACGTGTGGGACCATTCCTTCCTCGTGTACGAGAAGGACACGGCCGTGCGTGAATTCCTGGCCACGCTACCCAACCACAAGACGGTGGTGATCGACCGCATCCCGACGGTGGAAAACCTGGCCCAGGTGGCCTTCGATATTTTGAAAGCCGCCTACAAGGACCGTTTCGGCACCGGCCTGCACCTGCACAAGCTGGTGCTGCATGAAACCCCGAACTGCTGGGCAGAGATCACCGATGCCTGAAACGACGGCCGTCGTGGAGCATGCGGCCACGCCTGAAGAAATGGACTTCATGCGCCAGGCGCTGGCGCAGGCGCAGATTGCGTGGGACGAGGGCGAGGTGCCGGTGGGCGCCGTGGTCGTCAAGGATGGCGTGGTGGTCGCACGCGGCTACAACCGCCCGATCGGCCGCCACGATCCCACCGCGCACGCGGAGATCGTCGCCTTGCGGGCCGCCGCCGAGGCGCTGGGCAACTACCGCCTGCCCGGTTGCGAACTGTATGTGACGCTGGAGCCGTGCGTGATGTGCTCGGGCGCCATGATGCATGCGCGGCTGGCGCGCGTGGTGTACGGCGCGGCCGACCCCAAGACGGGCGCCGGCGGTTCCGTCGTCAACTTGTATGACCAGGTCCAGCTCAACCATCACACGGGCATCGTGGGCGGCGTGCTGGCCGACGAATGCGGCGCCATGCTCAAGCGCTTTTTCGCTGCGCGCCGCGCGGCGGCGGCCGAGGCGCGCAAAGCCGCCAACGCCGGCTGACTTCGGTCAAGCGTACGCGCGCGCCGTTCAACGGTGCGCCATTTCATGCTCCCAGTAAAAATGGTATGCTCAAACCATATCGCTGGGAGCACAGATGGGACACCGCAAGACCGCCGTACAAGCTTTGGAAAACGACAACCCACCGGGCATGTTGAGGATGGCACTGGAGATGCGCGCACCATGGGAGTTGGGCGCCGCGCTGGCCGCCTATCCGTTCATGCGCATGGCGCCCCAGGGCGACGGCCATCCGGTGATGGTCTTTCCAGGCCTGGCCGCCGGCGATTTCACCACGCTCGTCATCCGCCACTTCCTCACTGACCGCGGCTTTTCCGTCCATGCGTGGGAGCAGGGTTTGAACTTCGGCCCCCGGCCCGGCGTGCTGGAGGCGTGCATGGAGAAAATTCGCCAGCTGCGGGCCGACACGGGCCGTACCGTCAGCCTGGTGGGCTGGAGCCTGGGTGGCGTGTACGCGCGCGAGCTGGCCAAGATGCTGCCCGATGACGTGCGCACCGTCGTCACGCTCGGTTCGCCGTTCACGGGCAGCCACAAGGCCACCAATGCCTGGCGCGTGTACCAGCTTGTCTCGGGTGAAAAGGAAATCGACGCCGAGCGCTTCGCCGCGCTGCGGGAACGCCCGCCCATGCCGACCACCTCCATCTTCAGCCGCACCGACGGCGTGGTCGCCTGGCATTGCAGCATGGAGGAGGAGACGGCCAGTTCCGAAAACATCGAAGTGCATGCCAGCCATGTGGGCATGGGCGCCAACCCGTCGGCGCTGTACGCCATCGCTGACCGGCTGGCGCAGCCGGAAGGGCAATGGAAGCGCTTCGACCATGAGGGCCACACGGGCCTGAAGAAGCTGCTGTACCTGGACCCGCAACGCACACCGCTGTTCCAATCCCTGTTCGGCCTATATTGAAGGAGGCGCCGTGGCTACCGCGCTCGCAAACGGCATCACCATCGCCTACGAAACGCAGGGCGATCCGCACGATCCGCCCGTGCTGCTGGTGATGGGACTGGGCATGCAGCTCACCAGCTGGCCGCAGGACTTCGTCGACGGCCTGGTGGAGCAGGGCTATTACGTGATCCGCTTCGATAACCGCGACAGCGGCCTGTCGAGCAAGCTGCGCCAGCACGGCACGCCCAGCATGACGCTGACCTGGCTCAAGTCGCTGGTACGCTGGCCCATCAAGTCCCCCTACACGCTGCACGACATGGCCGATGATGCGCGTGGCTTGCTCGATTTCCTGGGCATCCCCAAAGCCCATGTGGTGGGGGTGTCGATGGGTGGCATGATCGGCCAGATCTTCGCCGCCTGCCATGCCGAGCGCACACTGAGCCTCACTTCCATCATGTCGAGCAGCGGCCGGCGCGGCCTGCCGGGACCGACGCCGGTGGCGCGCAAGGCCATCATGCGCATGCCGGCCGATCCGCGCGACCGTGATCAGGTGGTCGAGCACATGGTGCAGACGCTGCGCACCATCGGCAGCCCGGCCTATCCGACGCCCGAAAAACTGCTGCGTACGAAAATCCATCAAGCGCTGGACCGCAATACCTGTCCGGATGGCATTGCGCGGCAGATGGTGGCCATCGTCGCCTGCGGCGACCGCACGCCGCTGCTGGCGGCCATCAACTGCCCGGCCATGGTGATCCACGGTGCGGCCGATCCGCTGGTGCCGCTGGCCTGCGGCGAGGATACGGCGATGGCCATCCCCAACGCTTCCATGCACGTGATCGAAGGCATGGGCCACGACTTGCCACCGCAGCTGATCGAGCGGCTGATCGCCTTGATCGACGCCCACCTGCACGGTAAGATGGAGCTGAATGACAAGCTCCCGTCCACCCGGCGGGCCGGCAGCGACACCCACTACTGAACGAGACCTATTTTTGAGCACCAAGAACATCGGCATCGCCATCGCAGCGCCGGGCGGCTACGCACCCGACGACGCCGCGCTGGAGATGGGCATCGCGCGCCTGCGCGCGCAAGGCATCACCGTCCATAACTATTACGATTCTTCGCGCAAGCACCTGCGCTTCGCCGACACGGACGCCGGCCGGCTGGCCCAGCTCAACGCCGCCGCCGCCGATCCGGAGGTCCAGATCGTGGTGGCATTGCGCGGCCAGTACGGCATAAGCCGTATCCTGCCGCAGATCGATTTCCAGGCCATGGCCGACAGCGGCAAGCTGTTCGTCGGCTACAGCGATTTCACGGCCTTCCACATGGGCCTGTGGAAGCGCACGGGCCGCGCCAGCTTTGCCGGCCCAATGATGTGCGACGATTTCATCCGCGCCGAGCCGGTTGAGTACACGCTCAAGCAGTTCTGGGATTGCGTGCGCGGTACCGCGCACAAGGTGCGCGGTACGGCGCAGCACAACCCGCGGGTCGACGTACGCGGACGGCTGTGGGGCGGCAACCTGGCCATGCTGGTGCACATGCTGGGCACGCCGTTGTTCGCCCCCATCGAAGGCGGCATCGTCTTCCTCGAAGATATCAACGAGCACCCGTACCGGGTCGAGCGCATGGTGCTGCAATTGCTGTACGCGGGGGCGTTCGAGGGGCAGCAGGCGCTGGTGCTGGGTGACTTCTCTGGCTACAAGCTCAACCCGGCCGACAATGGCTACGACTTCGAGACCATGCTCGCTTTCCTGCGCGAGCGCTTGCCCATCCCGGTGCTGACTGGTCTGCCGTTCGGCCACATCAAGGAACGCTGCACGCTGCCGTATGGCGGCATGGGGCAGCTGGTGTCCGATGCGGAGGGCTTCGACCTGACCATCGCCGATTATCCGACGCTGCCCCGTGACTGAGCGGCTGTCCGGCGACAACTTCTACCGCGCCACGGCGGGCACGCCGGTCTGGCCCGCGCTGGCGGGCAGCGCTTCGGCTGCCGTGTGCGTGATCGGTGGCGGGTTCGCCGGGTTGTCCACCGCCTTGTCCCTGCTGGAGCGGGGTGAGAAGCACGTGGTCGTGCTGGAGGCGGAAACCGTGGGCTACGGCGCGTCGGGACGCAATGGTGGTTTTGTCTTCGGCGGCTATTCGCTGGGCGAACGCGGCCTGCTGGACGCGGCCGGCGATGGCCGGGGTGCCCAGCTCTATCGCCTGACGCTGGACGCTCTTGATCACATCCGCCGCCGCATTGAACGCTACGGCATCGCCTGCGATGCCACCCACAGCGGCATCTACCTGGCCAACTGGTTCGACGACGACCGCATTCTCGACGAGCAGCAGCGCTTCATGGCCGACAAGCTGGGCGTGCAATGGCAACGGATCAGCCGCGCGGAGTTCGCGCAGCGCGCCCATAGCGCGCGCTATTTCGGCGCCTTGTACGAATCGAACGCCTTCCATTTCCATCCGCTCAAATAGGCTATTTCTACCCATCCCCTCGAAAAGGTAAAAGTATTCGGAAGTGCTTGAATTCTCAGGCTAATGAGCCATCCTCCCCCTCCTCGAACGCATGATCCCAGTAACCAGGTTCGGCGTAGCGCGCTGCCAGTGCATCGATGTCGAGCTGCGGTGCCTCGGCCGTGAATTCAAATCGGCCGATCAAGTTTACATGGCGCCAGGCCACTGGCGACACGCCGCTCAGCGCCCTTATCGCCTCCATATCCCCCGCCGCGCGCTTCTGTTCATAGACCTTCGACAGTAACGCCGTATTGTAATAAATGATGGCGTTGGCGATCAGCCGCGAACACTCGTTCCAAATATTCTGCTCGGCTTCAGTCTTGACCCTGAATTTCCCGTTGTTGACGTAAGACACCGATTTGCGGAACCTGTGATAGGCCTCTCCCCGATTCAATGCCTTTTGCACGCTTTGTCGCAGGCTGGCGTCATCAATGAAGTCTAGGATGTACAACGTCCTGCGTATATTGTCCAGTTCCCACAGGGCTTTCTTAGTCTGATTCTGGCGCGTGTAGCTGCTGAGCTTGCGGATGACGGTCGCCTGCGTCACATCTTTTTGCGCGAGCGACGCCATGATGCGCTGGATATTTGGCCACTCGGCGATAATCAGATCCTCCGGCACCTTTCTGGATGGCTTGATCAGTAGTTCGCCATACTCCCCTGGATTCTGGAATCCGACCAACTTTTCCATTTTCTTGTGTAGATCGCGGTAGCGCGGCGCGAACTGGTAGCCGAACACATGCAAGGTCCAGAAATTAACCTGGTTGGTGCCGTGCGTATCAGTGGAATGCAGCTCTGGTTTGATGTCAGACGTGTTGTTGTATAACAAGTCGAATACATAGTGGCTTTCGTGCTCGTGCGTGCCGATAATCTTGGCGTTGATCGGCACATGGTTCGCGACCAGCGTATAGGCGCTGACGCCTTTTTGCAGTCCGAAGTATTTCGGCGAATGGCGGGCGTTGACCGTATCGATCTGCGTTTCGATTCGCTGTCCGTCGCTGCTGGAATGCACGTCGTCACGGATGTCGTACAGATGGAATGCCGGCAGCACTGCGATCGCGTTGCTGATCGCATCGTTGGCCACATGCAAAGTTTCCTGGCGCAGGAAATTGCGCGCCGTATTGAGCAGCGACGCGTAATTCAGGCCAGACACCTCTGCCATTTTTCCGATCCCCATGTTGGTCCCCATGGCGACAATGCACGCTAGCAGTTCGCGCGGATCGGGATCGTGCTTGACGTAGCGGTCAAGCACGTGGCTGAAGCACTTTAAGAACCCGGTGTGTTGATGGACGAACCACAGCAGATCGGCGACGCCCACGCCCGGCAGCTTCCCGAAGAACGGGCTGTTGACGGGCTCGTCCTCGCTCGGATACAACAACTGCCAGCGTCGCTTTTCACCACGGCCAGTGATTTTGATGTGCTGGTTGACCGCGTCGGCGATACGCTGGTTGACGGCTTCGATCTTCGCTTCCAGATCGGCCTTCATCTCTGCCAGAGTATCCTCAATCGGATCGATCAGGATCTGCGCGCCGATTTCCTGAAGGACTTGCGTCTTATTTTCCCAGCGCTCGTCGCTTATTAAGTCATCCTCGAAGCGACGATATTCCACGCTGTCCTTGACAAATAGGTTGCCGGCTTCGAGCGCATTGCGCAGTAGGCGGTACAACAGGAATTCGTAGCGGTCGACGTCCAGCACCTTGTCTCCATCGGCAAGCTGGTCGGCACCATCTTTTTCGGCATTTACGAAAAGATAGCGCTGCAGGCTCTTTGGAATCACTTCGATAGGAAACAGCGACGGTTTGACTTGGCGCGGCGACTTCCCGTTGCGAAGCAGGTCTTGCAGGACCAGCACCGCGCTCAGGAGTGGCGCGTCTTCCACCCGGCCAGCGAATTCGAGTTCGCAAAACAGATGGCGGAGATTGCGCTTGAACTGGTGCGACAAGGTGGTGTAGTACGCCCACTCGAACCCGACTTTGTCGAAGGCGATATTGCGCAGGTAGTTCGCCACGATCGGGAACTGTTCCGGCTCCAGCAAATGGAACGCCTGTACCTTGACGGCGGAAAACGGCACATCTTCGGATATTGTGGTGTCGGTAAACAGGTTGAGCACTTGGCCCGCCGCCTGCAAATGTGTGGCTGCGTCCTCCATCGCCTTGTGCATGGCCTCGTCGGCCGCGCGCTTGCCAAGCTTCTCATATTGGTGGACCAAATGGATGAAGGCGTCAATCAGGTTGTCGTTGATCTGGCGGAAGCGATGGTACGCAAAACACAGCAGGTACAGCCGTGTTGTCTTTGTTGCCATGCGTCGCAAGCTGTAGACTGTATAGAACTTGACCAGCGACGCGTAATATTTACCACTTTCGGCCGAGAGCCCGGCGGTAGCCAGGAACGTGCGCGCCGTATCATGCAGTGGCTGGAAAAAATGGCGCCGCTCGACTTCCTGGCGCAACTCCTTGTAGCTGAAATCCTTGGCTTCGCGCTTTAATGCACTTATCCGGTACATGGTTTCGTCAGCTTCGAGCAAGGCATCCAACGGCTCGCGCGCCGACGGTGTCAACGCCGCGTCCAGGAGGCCCGTGATGCGGTTGCGCTCCGAGGTGACGGCACGTCCGACCATATCCTGTAGATAGCTGTAACCTGGTATGACGACGCGCTGGCTTTCCAAGTATTGCAGGACTTCGCGCATGATGTAGATTGGCTGTGTTGACAACATCGCGAAACGCTGTGCTTTTTGCTCCAACTCTTCTTTGATCGTCTGATCAGCCAGGCGGTAATCGAACAGTTGCAGGATGACCTTTTGTTGATCCAATCGGGTAGGCTTGGACAGGGCTTTCAGCGTGCAAATCTTCTTGTTGGCGAAATGGCGCTTGACGACATAGGCCACGTCATCAGCGACCGAATTCGGTTCAAAGACAAAGAATCGTCGCTTGGCCTTGAAATAGGCCATCTGCAGCGCCAACTGCACCGCCGCCGATGAGGTATGGACGCGCTCCACCGTATCGCGCTCAACAGCGCTGAAATCGAAGTAGAGCTGCCTGTCGTCATCGTGAAACTTGGGTAAGTCGTAGAGGGCGGCTATTTCCTCGGTCGATAGAATCGTCAGCCGACGCGTGTCAGTGGCCATGAGCGGAAAATTAACAGTGAAAAGAATATGCGATCATCGCGTTCTGGCTTGCCACAAGATATACCGGCCCGGTTTTGCGCACTCACGGCAGCACGACGTCAACCGACTTTTCGATCGGCGGATAGGCGGTGCGCTCAATCGAGGCCATTCGCATTTTCCCATTTTTATCTACGCGTGGTCAGGAACCACATGACTCATTCGGTCAACGCTGGAAGCAGCCGTAACGCAGCGCCAGGCTGGGCATCACCAGTAGATTGAGTGCGGTGGATGTGAAGAGTCCACCTAATATCACCATGGCCATCGGGCCTTCGATTTCACGGCCCGGGTCACCGCTGCCGATCGCCAGCGGCAGAAGTCCCAACGCGGTCGCAAGAGCAGTCATCAGGATCGGCGTCAGTCGCTCCATGGCACCACGCAGGGCGACATCCGGCCCCCAAACCACACCTTCCACATTGACCAGGTGGTTGTAGTGGGACAGCAGCATCACGGAATTGCGGAGGGTGATACCGAACAGCGTCACGAATCCGACCAATGAACCGAGCGAAATGCCGCCGCCAGCAGCAAACACGGCGAGTACGCCGCCGACCAGGGCGAATGGCAGGTTGAGCAGTACAAGATTCAGGTTGCGCCAGCGTCCCAGCGTGATCCATAGCAGCAGGACGATGGCCACTGCGGCAATCACCGAATGAATCAGCAGATCGCGCAACGAGGCCGCCTGGGCCGCGGCGGCACCGCCGAATTCGACATAGTTTCCGGGAATCAGGCGCACTGTGGAGAGGCTTTGCTTGGCATCGGCCACGAAGGACGTCACATCCCGGCCGGCGACATTGCAGGTGATCGTCTGTACCCGACGGGCACCGGTGTGCAGCACCACGTAGCGGCCCGACGTGGCATACACGTCGGCGAGCTGATCTAGTCGGACAAAGGCCCCGGCGGCGTTCCGCAGTGGCAACGCCTGCACGTCGGCGATATTGCGCCGGGCCTTGGGCGGCAGGATGACACTCACGTTGAAAACCCGGTTGCCATCATAGACCTGCCCGACCGCAGAGCCTTGGAAGGCGGTTTCCACCGTGTCGAGTACGTCCACGGCGTCGAACCCCCAGCGGGCCAGAGCCTCGGGGCGGATTCGGATGCCCAGTTCGGGCGAACCGGGCGGCGACTGCACCTGCACTTCGGTGGCGCCAGGTACCTGTCCCAATGCTTGGGCGACGCGCTTGGCCTCAGCGTCCAGGGTGTCGAGATCGTTGCCGTAAATGTTGACCACCACCGCCGCTGTGTAGCCGGACAGGGTTTCTTCAACCCGTTCGGTGAGGAATGTCTTGACCGCGAAGCTCACGCCAGGGATGCGGGCCAGGGCCTTGCGAATGTCGGATTGCGCGAATTCGGCCTCTTCCCCGGACAGCGGCTTGAGGTCGACGTTGAACTCGCTGTAATGGGTGCCGTAGGTGTCATCAGCCTTTTCGGCCCGTCCGACGCGCTGGCTAACGGCGCGTACGGAAGGCAGCTTGAGAAGTTCCGCCGTGACTTGGCGACCGATGCGTAGCGACTCGGCGAGCGAGGTGCCGGGTACAGCCGACATGTGCAGGATGTAATGCCCCTCCTTTAACTCGGGCAGAAAGCCGCCGCCGAAAAACGGCAGAGCCGCCAGTCCCGCCAGGGTGAGGATGGCCACCCCGCCCACGACCCAGCGGTAGTGTCGCTCGACGGCCCCCACCAGTTTCCGGTAGCGCGTCTTCAACCAAGCCGCCACCGCCGGATCGTGGGGTGGCAATTCGGCTTGCGGCAGGAGCGTCAGGCAAAGCGCAGGCGTCACGGTGATGGCGACCACAAGCGAGGCCAGCGTCGCCAACAGGTAGGCGGTCCCCAGCGGCGAAAAGAGCCGGCCGGCTATCCCCGGCAGCGTGAGGACGGGCAGGAAGACCAGGGCGATGGCGAAGGTGGCGTAGACCACGGCGCTCCGCACCTCGAGTGACGCGTCGAGCACCACGTCGAGGATAGCTACGGGATCGGGGCGCTGGCGATTTTCCCGCAGGCGCCGGTAGATGTTCTCCACCACGATAATGGCGTCGTCCACCAGAAGGCCGATGGAGATGGCCAGTCCGCCGAGCGTCATGGTGTTGAGACTGATCCCCCGCGTTTCCAGGACGGTGACGGCTGCCAGCAGCGAGAGCGGGATTGCGGTGAGCGCGATGGCCGAAGTGCGCCAGTTGAACAGGAAGAGCGCGACGACGACGATGACCAGGGCCGCCCCGAACAGGAGCGAATGCTGGACGTTTTGGGTGGCGATGACGATAAAGTTAGCAGGCCGGAATACGTCGCGATGAAGGCTAACCCCCTGGACTTCGAGGCTGGGCCGCATCTCGTCCAGCGCGCGCTCGATCGCCTCGGTGGCCGCCATGCTGTTGGCGCCGTACTGCTCTGAAATCACCAGTTGCACGCCCGGCGTTCCCGTCACCAGGGCGGCACCGATGGGCGGCTCTGGGGCTTCGCGCACGTCGGCTACGTCTCCCAGTGTCAAGTTGGCCCCCGACTGCTGGCGGACAACGGTATGGGCCAGCTGTTCCGCGGTCAGCGATTGGGCTTGGCTACGCAGGACGAGTCGTTGGTTGGTGTTGTCAATAAAGCCTGCGCCACGGACGCCGGTCGCGCGCCGGGCCACGTCAAGCACATCGGAGATGGCCAAGTCATATTTGATCAGCCGCTCCGGCCGCACCTGCACCTGGAATTCCTTGCTCTCGCCACCGAACACGGCGACCTTCGATACCCCCGGCACCGCCAGAAGACGTGGTTTCAAGGTCCAGTCCGCCAAGGTGCGCAAGTCCATGAGGGACCTCTGGGCGGAGGTGACGCCGATGGCCATGACCACGCTGGTCGAAGAAGTCAGAGGCGACATGGCCGGTGCCTGAACACCACGTGGCAGCTGTGTGGCCAGTGCGGTCAGACGTTCATTCACATTCTGTCGATCGCGGAAGATGTCGCTTTTCGGATCGAAAGTGACGGTAATGACCGATAGCCCTTGGACCGACTGGGAACGCAGGGACTCGATCCCGGCGACGCCGTTGACAGCATTTTCAATAGGTTGGGTCACCAGCACTTCCACCTGCTCCGGCGCCAAACCCGGCGCCTCAGTCTGGATGGTGATCTGGGGCGGGGCGAATTCGGGAAAGACATCGTACTTGGCGCCGCTGAAGGCATAGAGGCCGTAGCCCGCCAGCAGCACGGCGAGCGCGATGACCACACCCCGATAGCGCAGGGAGAAGCCGACAATGGCCGCCAACCAGCCGGCCCGCACGTCGAGATTCCTCATTTGCTCTCCTCGCCGACCTCGATCTGGCTGCGCAGTTCTTCAGATAGTAACGTCTGGGCGCCGCGCACCACGACCTGGAGGGCCGGCAAGCCGGCGACGAACCAGCCCTGGTCCACCGGCATGGCGCCAGTAAGTTCCCGGCGCAGGAAACGGTCTGGCGCGCCCTGCACGTAATACCACGCCTTGCCCTGCCACAAGACCACGGCATCAGCTGGGATGAGGCCGCCCGTGCGCTCCGCGCCGGAGGGCAGGTAGGCTGTGACCGTAGTGCCGGCCAGTAGTCCATCGGGCGGGGCGGTATAGAAGAATGTGGGCCCCTGAATGCGGGGATCAGCCATTGGCGAGGACGAGACCAAGGTAGCCACCCGGAATCCGCCGTCGCTGCCTGTCACACGTGCCTCAGGAGGCGCCTTGACGAGGGCAGTGCCTGCCAGCGCCGCTACCCGCAGCAGAACCTCCCGCCCGTCTGTGAGGCGCTGAAAACTGGAAGCATTGCTCAGGACAGCTGCGGCCAGCACACCGCCCCATTTTTGGCGAATGCCCCGTTCCAACGCCGCCACGATCTCGTCGGCGCCACGAACGGCGGCTTCTTCGGCCAACTGCTGGGCCTGGGCCGCCTCCAGCGCCTTGGTCGATGCGTTGTAGTCGTCACTATGTAGCGCCTTGATCCGCTCGTACTCCCGGCGCGATGCTTGTGCCGCCGCCTGCGCCCGATCCGCCTGAACGCGGGCGGTGATGAAAGCGCTGCGCAGGTCGATCAACTCCTGGGCTGACAAGACAGCGGCCAGGGCTTCCACCTCCCCGCTTCGGGTGACAGCCTTCACCGGCGCCACGGCAATATCTGCTCGTTTCTGGGTGTCGGCATCAAATACCAACGCCGTGCCGTCAGGCTGGGCAACGACGCGTGAGGGGACCTGGACAGGGCGCTCCCTTTCCGCCTCCAACGCGAGTTCCTTGCGCCCCTCGATGAAGCCCCAGACGGCGAGGCTAGCCACGGCCGCAGCGATGGCGGCCAGGATAAACGGTTTCTTTTTCATGGTTAATTTCCGGTGCGAAGAGATTTCGACGACAACACCTGTTCCGCTGTCGGGGCTGTACCCTGGACGCCCAACGGTCGGCGCAGGGCATCCTCCACGCGGCCCAGGCTCGTCTGTGCCTGCGAAAGCGCGCCGATCCGAGCCTGTTCGGCGGCAGCTGTTTCCAGGCGGGCCGATATCCAAGACAGCCTGTCGGCTTCACCCGCCTGGAAGGCCGCTGAGATGTTGCGCTCCTGCTTCCGCTGGGCTTGTAGCAGGGCATTGGCCGTCTCGTACATGTCAATGGCATGACCGTAACCGGCCACCGCTTCGTCGACCTCGGCGATCGCCCTGGCCTGGACAGACAGGAAAGCGGCGGCAGCCTCCATGCGCCGCGCTTTGGCTTCCGCGATGGGACCTTCGTTGCGGTTCCAAAGCGGCAGCACCAGCGACAGGCCCAGCGACCATTTCACCTGACCGGCGTCCCAGGTGTAGCCGGGGCCAATTGAGATGTCTGGGTACTGCCTGGCGATTTCCAGTTGCAGAGCCGACTGTGCAGCCTCGTAATCAGCCAGGGCTGCGAGCACGTCTGGCCGGGCCGCCAGCGCCTTGCGCCGAGCCTCGGCGGGCGGCAGTGAAGCGACCGGCAGCAGTTGTTCGAAAGCTTGATAAGAAATCTCGGCGCCGTCGAGCGCCGCATCCGGCACGCCGATGGCGGCGGCTAGCCGGGCGTGGTTTTCTGCACCCTGCTTCTGGTTCTCGCGCAACGCGAGTGTGGCCCGGCTGAGCATGAGGTGCGCCTGGGTGAGTTCGGACTGGGAGACTGCGCCGGCGGCAAAGCGCCGCTCGAACATGCGCGTGATCTCGTCTTGCAGGTCGCGCTGGCGGCGCACCAAGTCCTCGGTCGGGTAGGCGGCCAAAAGGCTCGCGCGCACGCGGCTTCTCACCTGCCAGACGGACTCGGCTGCGCGCAGCTTTGCGGCCTGCGTTAAATGCTGTGCCTGATCGATGCGAATGTCGCGCTTGCCGGCGGTTTCCAGCGGGATGTCAAGCACGAGACCCCTGGTCCAGGGCGACTGGCCAGGCGGCGCATCCTTGTTGTGCTGAAACGACATGCCACCGGTCGGGGCGGGACGCGCCCCTGCGGTGACGGTGGCGGCTTCGGCCGCGAGCCGCTGACCTTGTGCCCGGTCGAGGTCGGGGTGGTAGTAGAAGGCGGCCAGGGTGAGCGTATCAAGGCCCCAGGACTGCGGCGGCCACGGTGTGACTTCATGTCCCAGGCTATGCTCGGCGAACCGCCGGACTTCCGGGGCGTCGAGCCGCCGCGATTCCAGGGCCGCCAACTGCTTTCCGGGATCGAGAGCTTGGGGCGCGTAGCTTTCGCAACCGGCCAGGAGCAGCACAAGACTGATAGGTATTCGAAGGTACATAGTGGGACGCTTGACGGGTTGACTTGCTAGGTTTATAAACCTTATAGTAACTTTAAGGTCAAGCATCATGACGATATCCTTTTCGATTGGCCAACTGGCAAGCGCCGCGCAGACGCCTTCGGCCACCATCCGTTATTACGAGAAAATCGGGCTGCTTTCCGCGCCATCGCGCACGGGCAGCAACTACCGGCAATATGACAAGGAAGACCTGGACCGGCTCGCCTTCGTGCGGCGGGCCCGCGAAATCGGATTTACGATCGACCAGGTCCGTAGCCTGCTGTCGCTCTCCGACCAGCGCGACGCCGACTGCTGCGTGGTGACCGCGATGACGTCCGAGCATCTACACGCGGTCGAGCAGAAGATTGCCGACCTGACGGTACTCAAGGAGCAACTGACGAGTATGTTGGAGTCCTGCCAGGGCGGGACGATGGCCAACTGCCGCATTATTGACACACTGCAGCCCAGGCAGTAGGCCGGGGCGTCTATTGCCCTTGACGTTCGAGTAGCTTCAAGGTTTACCTTTGTTGCATGCACACTGATTACCGTCACGCCCTGCAACCTCTTGCCGCTGCCCGCCGCTTCAGCATTCTGTGTAGGCCCGATATGGGCTGGTCAACCGAACAAAGGCCCATCCGCACGACGCTTGCAGGCGTGGCTGGAATGGCGATACCCGCTTGTCAGTGGCACGACCAGGCCTTATTGGGGTTCGGAGGGAGAAGAGCATGCTCCAATTGAGGGCAATCCCGACGATCGGTGCTGTCTTGCTGGTCCTTGCCGGCTGTGCGGCGGAGACGAGTTTGAGCTCGGTTGACTGGAAGCATGGAGCCAGACACGGTCGTGTGGTCATCACCTATGCGGCTGACCTCCCACCGGCCCAGCTTCCGAAGTGTTTGGCCGACTTGCCGCCTGATCAATATGCGGCCCAACGGTTTGTCTTGGTCCGGTACCACCATGTGCGCATGACCCGAACGGCGGTGGCGCCAGTACCGCCAACTCTGGATATTCAGGACGGCGATATCGTCGAACTGTGGCCCGCCGATTGCGCAGCTGGGAACCTCGCGCGCGTTACCCGGATACTGAGCGCCAAACAACTGCAATAGGTGACCAATGCCCGGCCACTGGCCGCAAGGAATGAGGAAAGCCATGAATTTTTCGTCCATGGACGGCGGCGCGGAACAGCATCTCAGCTTTAGGGAATCAAATCGCAATGCGAGAAAACGAAATACAGGAGATTGCCATGCATTGCTGCGGCGACACAAATTGTACGACTGATACCGCCGCACCGACGCCGGGGAATACCCAGGCCACGACGGCGGCCGCAGAAGTGGTGTTTCGCATCCAAAACATGGATTGCCCCACCGAGGAAAAGCTCATTCGCAGCAGGCTGCAAGGAATGGAAGGCATTGAAGACCTGAAGTTCAACCTGATCGAGCGTGAATTAACGGTGCTGCATCAGCTCCCATCGGTTGAACCCATCATTCGTGCGATCCGGACACTCGACATGGAGCCGGTCATCGCATCGGACGCGCCTGGGGCGCCACCTGTATTTGCGGAGGAATCGGAGGCGACAGGCGCCCAACGTATCCCTCTGCGGACCTGGCTGTTGATGACGGTCTCGGGGCTGGCGGCGGTCGGGGCCGAAGCCGTCGCCTGGCGTACCGGGGAGGAGCGCTCATCGCTGGTAGTGACCTTGGCCCTGATCGCCATCCTCGCAGGTGGCGCCGGCACCTTGAGGAAAGGCTGGATCGCGCTGCGCCACCTCGCATTGAACATGAACTTCCTGATGTCGCTCGCCGTGCTGGGGGCGATCTTCATCGGGCAGTGGCCGGAAGCGGCGGTGGTGATTTTTCTGTTTGCGCTGGCGGAAATGATTGAAGCCTTGTCACTTGATCGCGCGCGCAACGCGATCAAGGGTCTGTTGGCAATGTCGCCGGATACTGCGACTGTGCAGGACGCCACTGACCAATGGCGCGACGTCGCCGCCAGAGATGTCGCCGTGGGTGCTATCGTGCGTGTCAAACCAGGCGCGCGCATTCCACTCGACGGCAACATCACGGTTGGGCACACCACCATCAACCAGGCGCCGATCACCGGTGAAAGCATGCCAGTTGCGAAAACGGTCGGCGATCCTGTGTTTGCTGGCACCATCAACGAAAGCGGCGCTTTCGATTATCGGGTTACCGCCGCACAGAGTGATTCGACCTTGTCTCGCATCGTTAAGAGCGTGCAACAGGTACAAGGCGGCCGGGCTCCAACACAACGCTTCGTCGACCGATTCGCGGAACTCTATATTCCGGCTGTCGTAGTGTTGGCGGTGCTGATCGCCACCTTGCCACCCCTGATGATGGCCGCGCCTTTCCAGCCGTGGTTTTATAAAGCACTGGTACTGCTAGTCATCGCATGCCCCTGCGCGCTGGTGATATCAACGCCGGTGACGGTGGTCAGCGGCCTGGCCGCCGCCGCGCGGCATGGCATCCTGATCAAGGGCGGCATCTACCTGGAACAGGGCTGCCAGTTGCGAGCAATTGCCTTTGACAAGACCGGCACGATCACGCAAGGCAAACCGACCGTCACCGATATCCTTCCAGCCGGCAGTGGTGACGCAAGCGAGTTGCTGCTGTATGCGGCCAGCCTGGCGAGCCGCTCCGACCATCCGGTATCTGCAGCCATCGCCGCACACTGGCGCGCGACGAACTCTGCCCAGTCGTTGCTGGATTTGACCGACCTACAAGCGATAACCGGACGTGGGATCAAAGCTGTGATCGACGGCAAAACGTTCACGCTCGGTAACCATCGTCTCGTCCATGAATCAGGGATTTGCAGTGGCGACCTTGAGGCGCAGCTCGCCACCTTTGAACAGGACGGAAAGACAGTCGTTGTGCTGTGTTCGGCCACTTCGCCATTGCTGATCGTTGCAGTCGCCGATACGATCCGCGCTTCGAGCGCGCAAGCGATTGCGCAGTTACGCTCACTCGACATTGAGGTAGTGATGCTGACTGGCGACAACACGCACACCGCGCAATCGATCGCCACAAAAGCCGGCATGGCCCAGGCACACGGCGATCTGCTCCCCGAGGGCAAATTGAACGCGATCAACTCACTCATGCAATCGCACGGCTATGTCGGGATGGTCGGCGATGGCATCAACGATGCGCCAGCGCTGGCGAAGGCGAATATTGGTTTCGCAATGGGCGCAGCCGGTACCGATACGGCGCTGGAAACAGCCGATGTAGCGTTGATGGATGATGACTTGCGCAAGGTTCCTGATTTTGTACGCTTGAGCGCCAGGACACGGAGGATATTGCGCCAAAACATCGTTGTGGCACTCGGGATCAAGGCCATTTTTTTTGCGCTCGCTTTGGCGGGCCTCGCCACGCTCTGGATGGCGGTCTTTGCCGACATGGGCGCCAGCTTAATCGTCGTAGCAAATGGCCTGCGCCTTTTGCGCCAGCGATAGTCCCCAGGCATCTTGCCGTACCGGAATTGAAGATTTAGGAATGAAATTCGTTCTGGGGTAACACTACCGATTTTGATCTAGGTCATGGGTTTTCAAGCGTCACCGGCGTACAACAAACATCAGAGGCGGTTTTGATCGTGTGCACGCTTGATCGCGTGCCGCCAACCAATTTTTCACTCGCGATATCCGTGAAGGGGTAATCAATGAAAAAGGCAATTCTGACAGCGCTTGTGCTTGCAAGTTCGCTGGCGTTCGCACAGCAGCCCGCCGCACCAGCACAACCGAAGGCAACCCCAGTTGCACCGAATCCAGCTGAGTTCGACAAACAGATGGTGCAGATGCAAGAGAATATGAAAAAAATGCAGGAGCAAATGACCAAGCTTCAGCAGACCCAGGACCCGCAGGAGCGCCAACGGCTATTGCAAGATCACTGGACCACCATGCAATCGGCGATGGCAACGATGCACGGGATGTGGGGGCCGGGCATGATGGGATGTTGCGGCGCCGGCCCGATGATGGGCGGGCACATGATGGGCAGCATGATGCAGGGGATGATGGGGTGGCATGGGATGGGCAGCTACTATTCCAAACTGACTCCGGAGCAGCTGCGCCAGCGGCAATACATGATGGACCAATATTTGGGCGCGCAACAAATGATGATGAATCATATGATGTGGCATCAACAATGGATGAATCCGACGCCGCCAGTACAAAAATAGTTCCTGTTGCTTAGATAGGAGGCTATTCCTGTGGACACCAAGTATGGGTTCGGAAAGACAGTCGGCCTTCGTTTTGACCAGACTGTCGAGCATGTGATCGAGGCGCTCAAGCGCGAGGGGGGCGGCGTGCTGGCCGATATTGACGTTGCGGGCGCGATGAAGGCAAAGCTGAAACTGGAGATGCCGCCGTATCGAATTCTGGGTGCCTGCAATCCACCACTCGCGTATCAAGCGATTGCGGCGGAACCTTCGATCGGATTGCTCCTGCCGTGCAATGTCGTGGTGCGGGAAGACGACGCCGGCGAGGTTCACGTGGAATTCTTGGATCCCAATTCGGTGCTCGCCTTGGTCGACAAGCCAGACATCAGCCGCCTGGCCGATGAAGTGCGCCAGCGGCTGGAGCGAGTAATGCAGAGTCTATAGCCCCGAAGTGCAGGCGATCGGAATCACGATCTGTCTGGCTCTTGCGCGCGACCGAGCATGTTGTGCTCCGTCCGTCCCTTTCCATACGCGACGGATGAATCCAAATTATTTAGAGCCGACTTGAACATTCGTCATGTCCTGTAGGCTGGATAGAATCACCGCAACTTGCGTCCAGCTTCTACTTCACCGCCTTGCGCTGCTCGTGACGGATATACGACTTGGCGGTTTTTGGCGGGTGCGGCGCGAAACCGTAGCGGCATAAAGGGGGGGGCAGCACAAGGCAAGTGTGCTATACCGTGTCGATAGCCAGCCTTTGCGCTAAGGTCTCGCGCATACGTACCGCAGTCACGATGCCCGATACGCACGTCAGAACGGCCACCACCCAAATCGCCGCGTTCACTCCAAACAGATCGGCGATGATACCAGCCAAAATGGCGCCGACTGCATATCCGAGATCACGCCACAATCGGTAGATACCCACGGCCGATGCACGCCACGTTGGATGCGCTACATCACTAATCGCGGCTAACAACGTCGGGTAGACCATCGCTGTACCTAAACCCAGCAGTACGCCGCCCAGCGAGAATCCCGCAAAGCCGGACGCCAGGGCAGTGATGCCGATTCCTACGGCTTGCACCCACATGCCGCCGGCAATCAGCCACTTGCGGCCGACGCAGTCGGACACGGCGCCGGTGAAGATCTGGGCGCATCCCCATACAGCCGGGTAGATCGCGGCCAGCGCACCAATCTGCGTGAGATTGAGGCCAGCGTTGGCAAACACCAAGGGAAACAAGCCCCACGCCATACCGTCGTTGAGATTGTTCACCAGCCCGGCCTGACTGACGCTCGATAGGTTACGATCGGTGAACGAGGTTCGGCGGAATATCTCGCCCTGGCTGAGCGCAATTTCACCAGTGGCGGTCGCCGTATTCATGACTTCGCGCGTGACATGATGGCGCGTCTCTCGCGCCGCCAGTACGGACAGAGTCAAACCGAAAGCAACATAGGCCACGCCTAGGTAGAAGGGCTGGGGACGCAAGCCGTAATGGGTAGCTATCCAGCCTGTGGCCAGCGCGCTACCAGCGACCGCCAGGTAACCAGAGAATTCATTGAGCCCCATGGCTAGACCGCGCTGCTTGGGGCCAACGAGATCGATTTTCATGATGACCGTGGTCGACCAGGTCAAACCCTGACTAACACCCAGCAAGACATTGGCCACGACGACCCAATCCCAACTCGGTGCCCACATGAGCATGAACGGCACCGGGATCGCCACCAGCCATCCCGACACCAGTACGTGCTTGCGGCCGTTACGGTCTGACAGGCGCCCGGCAATGTAGTTGGTCAGTGCTTTGGAAATGCCGAAGACAACAATAAAGGACAGGACTGCGGTCTTGGCGGCGATGTTGAACTCTCGCTCCGCGATGGCCGGCAAGATGCTGCGCTCCAAACCAACCATTGCACCGACGAAGGAGTTAATGAAGACCAGCAAGGCAAACTGGCCGGCATTTTCACGTAAGCCCAAGCGGATTGATGCCATCGCTCACTCCGCCAAGCCGACGTTTGCGCGGACGATCTCGTCCATCCCTGGAAGGCGTGGTGGAATTGCGCTAGTTACATGGTCGATAAAGCCGGCCCGGTCAAGTGAGAGGACGGGATTCCAGCGCTTCTCAAAGGCGAGCGTGGAGGAAGGTTTGCCTGACAATCCCGCTCCACACAGGCTGCCAGCCTGGTGGCCAGGAAAGACCTCTATCGCCGGCTGCGGCAGCACCTTGGCATGCAAGGCCCAGCCCCCCGAATAATGATCAGCATGGATATGGGTGTCGATGACATGTGAAATGAGTACGCCGGCGCGCTGGGCTTCGGCAGCAAACCACGCCTCATCGCCCGCCACGACATCCACGGCGACCGCTTTGCCCAGACCGCCATAACCGAAAAAGTATGCGATCGAGGCGCCATCGTTGATACGTTGCTTGAAGAACATGGCCGAACTCCTGATTTGATGCGTAGATGGACGGCAGGCAAACACAGAACCTGATTACCGTACATTCTAACGATTATTGGAATGTTATACTGCATCGCCAGCTTTCGCAAAATCACATTAACCGTACGCCCATACACGCCACCCATAACGCTATGGATACAAACCGAGAAGTCAAGGACGCCCTGTTTGACCAGGTGGCGCGGATCGCCAAGGCGGTCGCCAATCCAAAACGGCTGGAACTGATCGAATTGTTGTGCCAAGCGCCCAAGCCGGTGGATACGCTGGCACAGGAGACTGGGATCAGCATCAAGCTTGCCAGTGCCCACCTCAAGGAACTGAGAACGAGTCGCGTGGTCGATACAGAGCGCCGGGGCAAGCAGATCTTCTATCGAATTGCCAGCACCGAAATCCCGCGTCTCTGGGTGTTGCTACGCACTTTGGCTGAGGATCGACTCTTCGAACTGCAAGATGCGCTACGACACATCTCCGGCGCCATGCATGAATGGCATGGCAAAGACCGTGTCGAGCTGATGCGCAAGGCGCGGAATGGCGAGATCGTTGTGATAGATGTTCGACCTGGTAGCGAATACGCACAAGCGCACCTGCCGTTCGCTCGTTCGATACCTCTTCCCGAATTGCGTACCCGTCTGGCGGAGCTGCCCCAAGATAAAACCATCGTGGCTTACTGTCGCGGCCCGTATTGTCTGATGTCCGGCGACGCAGTCGAGTTGCTGCGCGCACAAGGGTATAGCGCGCTCAAGTTGCGCGACGGCGTGGCAGAATGGGTAGCGGCAGGCGTACTGGAACTTGCAGCCGGCGAGGTGTGAATACTGTACGGCGCACATTTGGTGTCGCGCCCATGGACTATGCTGTCAACTGCGATTGAAACCTGTAACACTGTTTAGACTTTCGAAAGAAGACAATGAAAAAATATTCTCGTCCACAAAACTTCAGGTGCGCAATCGTGCTTTATGCGACACTGGGCTGCACGATCGCGGCAGCCCAAACAACGCAAGAACATATTCACCACATGGGACATAACGTGATGCCGTTTGACCTCAGCAGAACCATCCACATCTTTCAGATGACGGAGTCTGGTGGCGTGGAACGCGTCATCGTCAGAGACGCATCGGCGAAAGTACAGGTCGCGATGATTCAGCAACATCTGCAACATGAGTCGATCGCATTCCAGCGGGGGGATTATTCTGATCCCGCATCATTGCATGGCGCAAATATGCCTGGACTCCAAGAGTTACAAGCAGGAGCTTCGCGAATTAAGGTTTCGTATTCGCCGTTGTCGACTGGCGCAGAAATTATTTTTACCACGACGGACATTAAACTGCTGACAGCAGTTCATAGATGGTTTGGTGCACAACTATCCGAGCACGGTGCGGACGCCAAGGCTGAGTGATTTTAGTAGCCAAGAATATGACGTGTAAGCGCGAGTTGGATGCACTCGTCCCTTTCATTTAAAGACGGAATCTATCAGGTAGTTTAGGCGGCCGGGAACTCCCGATCATCATTTACCCGCACGACCAATCATGCTGTGTTCCATTCGGCCCTTTGCATACGAGACCGACGCATCAAGATATCGGAGCGCCGACTTGATGTCCCGCCAACCCACATACTCCATGAGGCTTTTGACATCCCAGCCATCGGACGCTGCCCAGTTGGCGAATCCTCGGCGCAACGAATGCCCACTGTACGCGCCCGCCGAGGCGACACCTCCTTTTCTTAAAATTGCTCGCAACAGCGGTGCGATGCTATCGATATGCAGGCCAGTTTCACCGACATGTCCCCAACGGTCGATTGCGCGATAGACGGGGCCTGTGTTCAACTGCGCGGCGCCGACCCAGTCCAGGTAGGCGTCGACCGGGCAGAGGCGTGATAACGCGGGCGCTCGGAACGTGCTGCCGAGATTTTGCCGATCACCCTTGGTCCGCCCGAGGAAACAGCTGATGCCTTCGCCGGCGCTTGCCTCGACTTGTTCGACGCAAAGCCGGCTCAGTTCGTCGCTCCGAAATCCCCGCCAGAACCCAAGCAGAATCAGTGACTTGTCGCGCAGACTACGCAGCTCGCTGGCGCGATCGTTGCAACGTCGTGCGGCATTGATGGCGCTTTCGAGCCCACCAACGACGCGCTCCAGTTCATCGAGCTGCAGGGGCTTCGCTTGCTTCTCCTGCGCCGGATGCAGCGCGCGGATGCCGCGCATGGCCTGGCGGACGACAGGTGCCTTGGTGGGGTCGGGAAAGCCCTGTGCGTTGTGCCATTGGGCGAGCGCCGCCAAGCGCTGCCGCAAGGTGCTGACTGCCAACGTATCGGCATATTCCGCCAGGTACCGAGCCACGCTGTCGGCTGTGGCGGGCAGCAAGCCTTTCCATTGCACTTCGAAGTGTTCGATGGCGGCGCGATAGCTCTGACGGGTGTTGTCCCGTGTCGCCGCTGCGATGTATTGATCGAGTTTTGACATGAGGTTAGTGTCCTACCTTCGCCCGGATATAGTTGAATATCGTGCGGGTCGCGTTGACGGCCAAGTGGGCTTCCGGTTCGCCCAGCAGGTCCTCGGACGGGTGCGCAATGCTGCCGTTGTTGCGCAGGGAATTGATGGCGTCGATCGCGTTCGCAAACCCGTTCAGCACGCGCACCAGGTCATTGTCATACGAGCCCAGGTTCTTGAGCATCGGATGTGCCGTGCGCAACGCCTTGAATAGTGCGGTCAACGAGGCCTCGTCGGCCATGCTGAGGCCGGCGTCGGCGCACAGGCTTCGGAAGTAGCCATGCAGCGCCGTATGCAGGCGGTCGACCGCGCTGACTGGTCCGCTGATATGCATAAGGCGTTCGGCATCATTCAGTGCGAGCAATACCACGTCGCCGCTCGATAGGCTGGCCGGTGCTTCGGTCTTTACACTTTGAATATCCCTGCGCACAAAAATCGATAGGTCCGGGATCTCGTTCAACAAATGGCTGGTCAATTTTGGATGGTTGATGAGCTGATCCACAACATCCCAGCCTTCACGGGTGAAACGCTCAAGCGCCTGCAAGACGCAGTCGCCGTAATCAGGATCTTGCCAATGCAAGCTGTGCAGTAACCGGTCATGGCGCTGGATGTAGTCAGACTGTCCGGACAAATACCCGAACTCACGCCAGTCTTCAACATTGAATTCGCTGACGATCGCCCGCCTGAGGGCGAGGATAAGCGCACCGCGCTTTTTTGAATCTATCATGTACTCGTCTAGCGTCACTATCACTACCTCCACGGCAAAGCATCAATGTAGCTGGCCAACAGCGAAATTACAGGGAAAAATGCGAAAAACTCGCCGGTTCAGATGATCACACCGGATAAACCTACTTTATCCGATGTAAAATTTAGACGCAATTGCTCTTGGAATTTGGGGTAATCTGTTATGTACTTACGTGGTATGTAATTTATTATCTTATTTCATCCTCTGGAGACCCTATGGCACGCAGCGGGCTTTACAAATCGGACGTACAAAAGGCACGTGACGCCCTCATTGCGCAGGGTATAAACCCGTCGGTGGACGCCGTTCGTGTGGCATTGGGGAATACGGGCTCTAAAACCACGATCCACAAATATCTCAAGGAATTGGAAGCCGAGGACGGCGGCGTCGGCGGCCAGCGCACCTCGATCAGTGAGGCGTTACAGGACTTGGTCCAGCGACTGGCCGCGCGGCTGGAGGATGAGGCCCAGGAACGGATAGCAGCGGCCGAGGTCGCATCCGAAGCGAAGGCGGTTGAATTGGCGGCGCTGCTGCAGGCGGCCCAGAAAGAAAATGCGCAACAGCGGGCCCACGTGCTGGAGCTGGAAACGGCCCTCCAGGAGCAGGCGGCGGCGCTGGCGGCCAGCCATAGCGATCATCAAAGGGAATCGACCATGCGCCTGGTCGCAGAACAGAAGGTGACCGACCTCCAGCAACGGCTTGCCGAGAATGAGGCACATCGGGAATCGCTGGAGGAGAAACACCAGCACGCGCGCCAAGCCCTGGAGCACTATCGCCAGTCGGTAAAGGAGCAGCGCGAGGCCGATATCCGGCGCCACGAACAACAAATACAGCAAATGCAGGCCGAACTACGCCTGGCCCTGCAGACGATCTCCATCAAGCAAGACGAGCTGACCCGCCTGAATCAGGAGGGAGCGAAATTGGTGTCCGAGTTGTCGCACACCAAGCAGAACCTTTACGAACAACTGACCCAGGTCCGTAAGCTGGAGCAAAAAGTCGACTCGCTGCAATCCTTGCAGGTGCGCGCATCGGATACCGAGCGCCAACTGGTCGGTAAAATCGCCGAAACTGTACTACTGACCGAACAGCTAAACAATACCAACGACCAGATCGCGCCGATCAAGGCACAGGTTCGTGAGTTGGAGCTCTTGTTGGCCCAGGCCAACGCGAAGGTGCAGGCACAGGAGCAAATTGGAGAGCAGTTGCGGGCCTATCTCGACAAGATCGCCGCCACGTCGACCGCGCCCGAGGTGGGGAAGTGACCTATTCTTCACTTGATGCCACGAGGGCAAGTTTATAACTATTTTTTTGAACACAGCCAGGTTTTGTAATCGTTTTTGAGCCCGAATAATTGCTTTTGTACGGGTTCTGGACTACATGGGGTCTGAGGTGCAGTGGAACAGTTATGCTCAGCTGAGCATAACTGTTCCATTGCACCTCAAACCCCTTGCTCTACTTTGGCCAGTAGCTTATGGCAGCGCTAGGCGGTCAGCAGGTGGGGGATTTTGACCCGGCCAGGGGTGGGGGATTTTGCCCGGCCAACGGGGGCGCTAAACGGTCAGGAGGTGGGGGATTTTGACCCGGCCAGAGGTGGGGGGGGGGGCTGGGCAACGGGACCAGCTATTCCGGCACCTTGAATCCTTGATCCGGCCGTGATCACTGATGAGACCGGGCGAGCTGCAAGACTACGGTCGTCATCAAATGTAAATTGAGTGTCATGGAATGCGAAGCGTTGTTCATTTTTATCATGTAGTGTTAATCCTATAATTTCCTTATGGAAATATTGATATTTCACAGCTCAGTGCAGGTCAAATTTTGGTGAAATTTGTTGTAATTCTCTAAATTCCGTCCAGTCGCCAGGAAGTCCATAAAAATACAGGGGGAAGACATGCGCAAAAACTTACCAATAACCAACATCGAATATGAAATGGCGGATGGCAAGCCTATCGTGTCGAAAACCGATTTGAAGGGAAAGATAACCTATATCAACCCCTATTTTGTTGAGGTCAGCGGATTCACTGAAGAAGAATTGATCGGCGCGCCACATAATTTGGTTAGACATCCAGAGATGCCGCCTGAGGCATTTGCCGATCTGTGGCAAACCCTCAAAGCTGGCCTGCCGTGGACCGGCATGGTTAAGAATCGCCGGAAAAATGGCGACTACTACTGGGTGGTGGCCAATGTCACTCCTGTTCTCGAAAATGGCCGTGTCACCGGATACATGTCCATTCGCTCTAAGCCGAGTAGGGATCAGATCACCTCGGCGGATCGCGTATATCGGGAAATCGTCGCCGGCAATCCCAACCGGGTCGCTGTGAAGCAAGGCCAGGTCGTGCGCACCGGCTTGGCCGGTACGGCGCGGGAGTGGAATGAACTGTCGATACAGACGCGTTTCAATGTCGGCCTGATATTTTTGGCGACGTTGATCGCCGCAATGGGAGGCATTGGGCTTCTGACCCAGCCAGGTATCGTAGCCAGCTGGACTGCCGGATTGGCTATCACAGGCATCACTGTGGCACTGGTGCTAGGGTTAGCCTTACGAGCGACGGTCACGGTGCCGTTGCGTCAAGCGACTACGGCTGCCCGCGCCCTAGCAGGTGGTGATTTGACCGGCACGGTCGATGTCAGCAGGGGCGACGATATGGGGCAACTGCTGCGTGCATTACAGCAGATAAACGTCAACATGATGGCGATCATTGGCGGCGTCCGGGCCAACGTCGATGCCATGGGTGCGGCAACACGTGACATTGCCGAAGGCAATCTGAATTTATCGTCTCGCACGGAGGCGCAAGCCTCCAGCCTGGAGGAAACCGCGTCCAGCATGGAGGAATTTTCATCGACTGTCCGTCAAAATGCGGACAATGCCCGTCTGGCCAGCGAACTTGTGGCCACCACCTCCATAATTGCCACCAAGGGTGGGCAATCCGTCGCCGAAGTGCGAACGACCATGGGCGATATCAGCACCTCGGCCAGCAAAATTGTCGACATCATTGCTTTGATTGACGGCATAGCTTTCCAGACCAATATCCTGGCATTGAATGCTGCGGTTGAGGCTGCACGCGCCGGAGAGCAAGGTCGTGGATTTGCCGTGGTCGCAACGGAGGTGAGGAACCTGGCTCAGCGTTCGGCAGCTGCCGCCAAGGAAATCAAGGACTTGATTCACGATTCCGTCAGCAAAGTTGAACTGGGTAACCGCCTGGTTGGCAACGCCGGCGAGACCATGTCGGAAATTATTCAGTCAGTGCAGCGGGTCGCGGGAATCATGGGTGAGATTGCCTCGGCCAGTCATGAACAGAGCGACGGTATTGAACAGGTCAACCAAGCCGTGACTGATATGGATGAGGGGACGCAGCAGAATGCGGCCCTGGTGGAGCAGGCAGCAGCTGCGGCAGCCAGCCTAGATGAACAAGCGGTGCAGCTGTCTCGTGCCGTTTCGGTCTTCCATGTCCATCACCAAGCGGGGACCGCCACTCGCTCAGAAGTGGTTGCTCTTGCCGGGAGAGAGCGAGCTGTAAGTCGTGACGAAGTGTCCAGTCCGAGACGCCTCACTAAAGCGGTCTCGACGCGGACCAGCAGCGATGAGTGGCAAAAAATCTAGTGCTAATGCTGGCCAGATCGGTGCCGAGTACTGGGAGTGTCTTCAAGTGACTTCTACTATTTTGGTACCGCTGCGTCGCCGGTTGTAGTGACGTTGGCCGCGTTTCCCACTGTCAAGGAAGTCATCAGCACCGTAACTGTTGATCGACTGAAAATTGTCGCTCATGGATGGCATGGAATGCGCGCTGCGGTTGCAGCTACAATCGCAGGCTACGCCGCCAGTGTTGATAATGACGGCGCATGGGCGCGAGGATGCATTGGCGCACGCGCACGAGCACGGAGTCCGGCTGGCGGGCGTGTTCACCAAGCCTATCACCGCACCTCGTCTGCTGGAGGCGCTGGCCGTCGCGCATGGAACGGTGGTGGCGGTGTGCACGGCACAGCACCAGAGCGAGGTGCGCGTGCAGGCCAGCGCCAAGCTGGCCGGCGCCCACTTGCTGCTAGTGGAAGACAACGAGATGAACCAGGAGTTGGCCCAGGATATGCTGGCCAAGGCCGGCATCACGGCGACATTGGCCGGCAATGGTAGCGAGGCGCTGGAATTGCTGACGCAGGCCGGCCCACTCGACGGTGTGCTGATGGATTGCCAGATGCCGGTGATGGACGGTTACATGGCTGCCCGTGCGATCCGCCAACAGCCGCAGTGGCAGGCGCTGTCCGTACTGACGATGACGGCCAACGCGATGTCGGATGATCGCGCCAAGGTATTGACGGCGGGCATGAACGACCATATCGCCAAGCCGCTTGATGTGCAGCAGATGTTCATCACCATGGCGCAGTGAATCATACCAGCCCGGCCGCAAGCGCCCCCCCGCCGAACGCGCCGCCCGCACCAGACGCTGACGCGACATTCAGCGCGTTGCCGGGCATCGACGGCCAGGCCGGACTGAAGACCATAGGAGGCAGTGTCGCCATGTACCGCCAGATGTTGCGGCGTCTCTGCCGCGAGCAGGTGGCATTCGATATCGACTTCAGTGGCGCCCGCGTGGCCGCCGACACCGCCACCACGCGCCGCATCGCCCATACCCTGCGCGGCTTGGCCGGAACCATTGGAGCGCTGCAGGTGCAGATGGCGGCCGCCGCGCTGGAGCATGCTTGTTTACGCAACGAGCCAGACAACGAACTGGACGCATTGCAGGCGCAGGTGACAGCAGAGCTGGATACGGTGCTGGCCGGCTTGGCTCCCCTCGATCTGGAGCCGGAACTGGCGCCAGCGCTGCCAGCGCTCGACGGCCCCACCCTGCAAGCCGGACTGGCTCGCCTCAGGGAACTGCTCGACGACAACGGCGGCGCCGCGCTGAAACTGGCCGCGCGGCTGTCGCGAGAGGCACGCGGCAGCCCGGCGGAGGCGCTTCTGAGCACAATCGCCGCTGCTGCCGAGGACTACGATTTTGAACAGGCCCTGCGAACCTTGCAGGAGGTGGAGTCGGCCGTCTGACGGGCAGTGCCGGCGAGCCAGCGCTTGTCGTCAAATGTAAAGAGTTTGTCATGCATTCCACTAGGCGGAGGTGGTGGCCGTCTTTACTATCTCACGATTAGAGATTCCTCCAGGAAACTTTTATGGTGGAAGCGACAGCATACGGAGGCGGCGTTGGCATTACCCATATTAAAGAAACTCTCGATCCGGCAGAATTTCAAGGTTCTCGCTGGCTCGGTAGCTGTGCTGATGAGCATGACCTTGCTGGCCTATAGTGCGGCCGACCGCAGCAATGCCGAACTGGACGCGGCTAGCCAGAACCGCTACCAATCCTTTTTGCTGGCGGCCGAGCTGCGCCAAAGCTCGGCCGATCTCACTCGCCTGGCTCGCACCTTTGTGGAAACGGGCGAAGCGGCCTATGAACAACAGTATCTGGCGGTTATCGAGATCCGCGACGGCAAACGCCCGCGGCCGCAAAATTACGAACGCATCTACTGGGACTTCGTGTCCGCCGACGGCCGCGCGCCCTCACCCGATGGTATCGCCGTACCGCTGCGGCAGCTCTTGCGCGATGCGCATTTCAGCGCGGTCGAGATGGCAAAGTTGAGCGAAGCCAAGATCAAGTCCGACCAGTTGGCCAGGACCGAACTGATCGCCATGAACGCAGCCAAGGGCAAGTTTGACGATGGCCATGGCGGCTTCACCGTTCTGCGCCTGCCGGATCCGCAATTGGCGCGCGACCTGCTGTACAACCATGCCTACCACGTCATGAAGGCCGAGGTGCTGCGTCCGGTGGACGACTTCCTGGCCCTGCTGGACCAGCGTACCGCTGCCGCCGTCGCGATCGCCCATGGCCATGCGAAGCGCATGGCCATGCTGGTTTATGTGCTAAGTGCCGTGACGCTGGCCACGCTGGCGCTGATGCTGTTGTGGGTGTACCGCGCCATCCGCGACCCGCTGGCACAGGCGGTCGAGATCGCCCACCGAATCGCAGCTGGCGATATGAGCGGCGAAATCGAGGTTGGCAGCGGTGGCGAAACCGGCCAGCTGCTGGCGGAACTGGCGCGTATGAAGGCCGCCCTGCAGCAGTACATGGCCGACAACCGCTTGCAGCTGGACCGCATGGTCGACATGACCCAATCGATTCCGGTGGCGGTGTTCCAGCTACGGGTGCTGGAAGATAATCAGGTGCGCTTCAAGTTTATCGGTGCGCCGGTCGGCGAGCTCATCGGAGTGGATGCGTCCGAACTAATGCAGGATGCCCAGGCCTGCTGGCGCCATGTGGAACCGCAGGTGGCGGCCGAATTGCGCGCTGCACTCGACTGGCAGCAACTCGGCGACGGCACAGGCATCATCGACACCGTGGTACCTGTGGAGTGGGACGGCCAGCAGCGCTGGGTGCGTTGGCACGCACGCGCGCACACGGCGCCGGGCAAGCGTGGTGTCTGGAGCGGCTTCTTCGAGGATGTGACGGCGGCGCGCGCGACCGAGCAGGTGCTGCGGCACGCCAAGGAGGTGGCCGAAGCCGCCTCGCAGGTGAAGTCCAGCTTCCTGGCCAATATGAGCCACGAGATCCGCACCCCGATGAACGCCATCCTGGGTATGTCGCACCTGGCGCTGCGGTCAGACCTGTCGGCACGCCAGCGCGACTATGTGAGCAAGATTCAGCGCGCCGGCCAGCATCTGCTAGGCATCATCAATGACATCCTGGATTATTCGAAGATCGAAGCAGGCCAGATGGCGGTCGAGCGCATCGACTTTAACCTCGACAGCGTGCTCGATAATGTGGTCGGCCTGGTCAGCGAGCAGGCCCACAAGCGCGGCCTGCAATTGTTCCTCGAAGTAGGGCCCGAAGTGCCGCACGAGCTGAGCGGCGATCCCTTGCGGCTGGGCCAGATCCTGATCAACTTCGCCAGCAATGCGGTCAAATTTACCCACGAAGGTACGGTCATGCTGGCGGTCCAACTAATGGAGCGCGACGGTGATGACGCCTTGCTGTGCTTTAGCGTCAGCGACACCGGCATCGGCCTGACACCGGAGCAGCGCGCCAATCTGTTCCAGTCGTTTAGCCAGGCCGATACCTCGATCTCGCGCAAGTATGGCGGCACTGGCCTGGGCTTGGCGATCTCGCGCAAGCTTGCCGCGCTGATGGGCGGCGAAGTTGGGGTTGACAGCGTGCCGGGCGAGGGCAGTACCTTTTGGTTCACGGCCTGGCTCGGGACCAAGTGTAGCCAGCGTCGCCTGCGCCACGCCGGCTTGAAGGGCTTGACAGTGCTGGTCGTCGATGACGAAGCCAGCGCCCGCCAGCTGGTCGGCAATCAATTGCGCGCGCTGGGCCTGGAGGTCGGCTTTGCCGCCAGCGGTAGCGAAGCGCTGCGCCTGCTGGAGCAGGCCGACGTTAGCAGGCAGCCCTATCAGTTTGTGCTGCTGGACTGGCAGATGCCGGGATTGGACGGGGTGCAGACCGCCAAGGCGATCCAGGCGCTGCCGTTGGCCCAGCCGCCGCACCTGGCGGTGCTGAGCGCGCACGCGCGGCACGAGTTGCGCCAACAGGCAGCCTTTCTGGGCATCGAACAAGTGCTGAGCAAGCCGGTCAACGGTTCGCTGCTGTTCGACACCATGATGCACTTGGCCAACCTGGAACCGGACCAGGTGCCGGATGAAGCGCTGCCGCCGGTGGCTGTGGCCAGCCTACCGAGCATCCACGGCGCGCGCGTGCTGCTGGTCGAGGATAACGAAGTGAATCAGCAGGTGGCGAGAGAAATGCTGGTTGGTGCCGGACTGCAGGTCGACATCGCCAATCATGGCGCCGAATGCCTGACCATGTTGGACCGGCAGCACTATGACCTGGTGCTGATGGACATGCAAATGCCGGTCATGAATGGTTTGCAGGCCACCGAGGCGATCCGAGCCGACGGTCGCTACGCCGACCTGCCCATTGTCGCCATGACCGCCAACGTGCTGACCGAAGACCGCGAGCGCTGCCGCGAGGCTGGTATGAATGACTTCGTTGGCAAGCCTATCGAGCCAGAGGCGCTATGGGCGCAGTTGCTGCGCTGGATCCCTGCGCGACCGGTCGGCAGCGAAGCTGCGCCCGCGGCAGCGCCAAGGCCTGCCGCATCGACTACCACCATACCGCATATCGCCGGCCTGGACACGGCGGCTGGCCTGCGGCGCATGCTGGGCAAGCAGGCCGCCTATCGCAAGATGCTGCACACCTTCGTGCGCGACCAGGGTAGTTTGCCGGTACGGCTGTCGGACTGCCTGGAAGTGAGCGACCGCAGTGGCGCGGGTGCCTTGCTGCACACTTTGCGCGGCGTGGCCGGCAATATCGGCGCGGTCAAGGTTCAGATGCTGGCGCAGCAGATGGAGCAAGCGCTGGGACGTGAAACCCCACAAGAGCTGGAGGCCCGTCAGGTGGCGCTGGTACTGGAGCTGGAGCGGGTGCTGACCGCTATCGTGGCGGCGTTCCCGGAGCGGGCCGAGACGGCGCAGCCGGCTCTGATGAGCGCCGAAGATCGGCAACTGTTGGCAAGCGTTTGTCCACGCTTGCTGCTTTTGTTGGCCGATAACGACTCACAGGCCGAGCGCCTGCTGCAGGAGCATACCGGACTGCTGGCGGGCGCCTTCGGCGACAGTGCGGCCGCCGTCGCGGCCGCGCTGGAGCAGTTTGACTTCGAGCAGGCCCATGGCCTGTTGTCTGAAGCCTGGCGCGCCAGCCAGGCCAACGTGGAAGAGGGGGCAGCATGAGCCTGGGAGCGATCCGCTTTCTGGTGGTCGACGATATGGAAGTAATGCGCAAGCTCACCGTCGACCAGTTGCGCGCGCTGGGCGCGCTACATATCGAGCAGGCCCAAGATGGCCAGGCCGCGCTCAAGCTGCTGCGCAGCCAGCACTTCGACCTGGTGCTGGCTGATTGGAACATGCCGGTCATGAGCGGCATCGACCTGCTCAAGGCGGTACGCGCGGATGCGCATCTTGGTTCGCTGCCGATCATCATGGTGACAGCGGAGTCGCAGCATGGCCGGGTGCAGGAAGCGATCGCCAACGGGGTGTCCGACCTGCTGGTCAAACCCTACACGACCACCCGGCTGGGCGATAAGGTGATCAAGGTGTTGCAACGCAGCGAGCGGTTGAAGGCCGCTGTGCGCGCCGCAGCCGAAGCAGAGCAGCAGGCCGCGCGCGATGCCGCGGCAGCCGCGATCGCGGCTGCCGAAGCGGCGGAGGCTGCTGCGTCGGCGGCAGCAGCGGCAGCGGCAGCAGCGGCAGCGGAACTGGAGCCCGATCTGGACACGCGCCTGTCGATTCTAGCTGTGGATGATACACCCGACAACCTGCGCCTTATCTCGCGCATATTCGAGGACAATTTCAAGGTCCGTCTGGCACACAACGGCGAGAAGGCTTTGGCCATCTGCACCTCAATCACGCCGCCCGATCTGCTGCTGCTAGACGTCATGATGCCGGGCATGGACGGCTTTGAGCTGGCACGGCAGCTTCGCGCCCATCCCAACTGCGAACACCTGCCGATCATCTTCGTGACCGCAATGGACGACGTGGCGGCGCAGCGACGCGGCTTAAGTCTCGGCGCGGTCGACTACATCACCAAGCCGATCGATCCCGACTTGTTAAAACTGCGGGTGCAGAATTTCGCCCGCTGGATCCACCGGCAGAAAGAGCGCCAGGGTGAGTACGACGAAATGCTGGCTCAGGCGCGTCTGCGCGAAGACATCGACCGCATGCTGCGGCACGACCTGCGCGGGCCATTGGCCGGTGTGGCCGGCCTGGCCGATCGCTTGGCCGAGCAGCTGTCCGATGTCGCGCAGCTACCGCCCGGGCAAAAGGAACTGGCGAAACTGATCGCCCGCAGCAGCAACGATGCCTTGGACAGTATCACGCTATCAGCTGAGCTGTTCAAGATCGAGACAGGGCGCTATACACGCCGCAGCACGCCGGTGGCGTTGGCTCCGCTGCTGGCGCAGGTGGCGGCGCTGGCCCAAGCCAGCTTCACCAGCAAGGATATCCGTATCGAATGCGAAACCGCCGTCGGGGCGGACACCGTCGGCGATGCGCTACTGTACAACGCGGTGTTTCATAACCTGCTGAAGAATGCCTGCGAGGCCGCGCCGCCGTTCTCTGCGGTGCAACTGTGGCTCCTGCCCGGCGCAATACTGACAGTAGTGGTGGCGAACCAAGGCGTGGTGGCACCGGCCATGCGTCATCGACTGTTTACCAAATACGTAACCAATAAGAGCGGTGGATCCGGCCTCGGCACCTATTCCGCCAAGTTGCTGGTGGAAGCGCAGGGCGGGCGGATCGTGCTCGACTGTGACGACGCACTAGACCGCACCGTGGTGACCGTCACATTGCCGACGCCATAGCCCTGTTATCTTTCACGAAAGGATTTCATGATGGACAAAAAGTTGATACTGGCGGTGGACGACGAAGCCGGCAACCTGCAATTGCTGGACCAGATCCTGGGCGATGACTACCGCCTGTTGCTGGCCAAGGACGGCGAGCGCGCGCAGGTGCTGGCGCGCGAGAAGATGCCGGCGCTGATCCTGCTGGACGTGGTGATGCCCGGACTGGGTGGCTACGACGTGTGTCGCCGGCTCAAGGCCGATCCGGCCACGGCCGGCATTCCGGTGATCTTCGTCACCAGTCAGAGCGACGTGGCCGACGAGCTGTTGGGCTTCGGCTGCGGCGCGGTCGATTACATCAGCAAGCCGGTCAGCCCGCCCATCGTGCAGGCGCGCGTGCGCACCCATCTGTCACTGGTGCGGGTCGAAGAGCTGCTGACCAGCCGGCTGGCGATCGTGCAGCGGTTGGGACGTGCCGCCGAGTACCGCGACAATGAAACCGGCATGCACGTTATCCGAATGAGTCATTATGCGCGCCTACTAGCGCTGGCGGCAGGCTTGAGCGAGGAACTGGCCGACGAATTGCTGCACGCGGCCCCAATGCACGATGTAGGCAAGATTGGTATTCCCGACCAGGTCCTGCTCAAACCCGGCAAGCTGGATGCCGAAGAGTGGGCGATTATGCAGCGCCATGCAGCGATCGGCGCAGACATCCTTGGCGAAGATTCGTCCGGTATGCTGCAACTGGCATACCGCATCGCGCTTGAACACCACGAAAAATACGATGGCAGCGGCTATCCGCGTGGGCTGGCGGGAGAGCAAATCGACATCTGCGCGCGGATCGTGGCGATCGCCGACGTGTTTGATGCCTTGACATCATCCCGACCCTACAAGGAACCATGGCCGCTGGACCAGGTCATCGAATATCTAGTGGCGCAGCGCGGCAAACACTTCGATCCGCACTTGGTCGATCTTTTCTTAGATCTTCTGCCCGAAGTTGATTTGGTACGGCGCCGCTGGCAAGACACGCATTAACGCCAGTGTCGCCTTTAGCAGATTTCATCCTCCACACCTTGCGGAGGACAATGCCAGAGCGCTCCCCCGGCGGATAATTTTGCGGTTCACCCTGGTCAGCCGCGCTATCTCGCGCTGGCTGGCGCCGTTCGCCAGCAGCGTGGCGACTGTGGTGCGTTTGTTTGGTTTCAAGACGTTCACCCTTCCATACTCCCCTTCGATGGTTGAAGGGGTAAGGTTACGTCCTGCCAGCGGGATTACTCTCCGGAGACCGGCAGCCTACGGCAGCGCTAAACGGTCAGGAGGTGGGGGATTTTGACCCGGCCTGGGGTGGGGGATTTTGCCTGGCCAACGGGGGCAATGCGAGTTAGCACATGGCGTAGGTAAACCTGCGGATCGATGCCATTGAGCTTGGCGCTGACGATCAGCGAGTACATCGTTGCGGCGCGCTCGCCGCCGCTGTCAGCGCCCATGAACAGGAACTTCTTGCGACCAAGGCAGCACGTTCTGAGCGCGTTCTCGGCGATGTTGTTGTCGATCTCGGCCAAGCCATCATGGCAGTAATACACCAGCGCCTGCCACTGGTTGAGCATGTAGTTGATGGCCTTCGTCGTGTCGGACTGGGTCGACAGTGTGAGCAGCCGTGCCCTGAGCCAGAGTTCAAAGTCGTCGAGCAAGGGCCGCGCCTGCTCTTGCCGTATGCGCTTTCGGTGATCTGGTAGCTGACCACGGATGTGTTCTTCAATGGCATACAGTTCGCCGATCCGCCGCAACGCCTCGGTCGTTGTCACGGTTGCCTTGCGCACGTGCAGATCATGGATCTTGCGGCGGGCGTGCGCCATACATGCTGCCTCGCGCACGCGGCCATCGGCGTAGATTTTATCGTAGCCCGCAAATGCGTCCGCCTGGAGAACACCGGTAAAGTTGGCCAGGTGCGACTGCGGATGCTGGCCTTGGCGATTCGGCGTATAGGCGAACCATGCGGCCGGCGCAGCCGTTGAGCCGGAGCGCCGGTCGTCACGTACGTAGACCCACAAGCGTGCAGTCTTGGTTTGACCATTTCCCGGCGCCAGCACCGGCATCGGCGTGTCATCCGAATGGATCTTGCCCGGCTGGAGCACATAGCGCTGCAATGCATCGACCAGAGGGCGCATCAGCGCCCCGCAAGCGCCGACCCAGCGCGCCATCGTCGAACGGTCAAGCTCGACGCCGTCACGCGCGTATATGGCGCACTGGCGGTACAGTGGCAGGTGGTCGGCGAACTTGGCGACGAGTATGTGCGCCAGCAACCCTGGTCCGGCGATGCCGCGTTCGATAGGACGGCTTGGTGCTGGCGCCTGCACGATGTGATCACAGCAGGCACAAGCCTTCTTGCGCCGTATATGGCGAATCACTTTGAAAGCCGAATCGATGAGCTCGAGCTGCTCGGATACATCCTCGCCCAAGGGTTTGAGCTTGCCGCCGCATTCCGAACAGGCCTGATCCGCTGGTTCGATGACATTGTCTTCGCGTAGCAAGTGTTCTGGCAGCGGCTGGCGCGCCGCCTTGCGCGCGTTCGATCCTGGCAGCGCAGCTTTCTGCCCACTGGCACCATCCTCCGCAAGCAGATCCTCTAGCCGCGTTTCCAGTTGCTCGATCTTGCGGTCGAGCTTTTCGGACTTGCGACCGAACTGCATCCGCTTGAGTTTGGCCAATTGGAGCTTGAGCTGCTCGATTTCCAGCGAACGGACATTGAGCGCCTGCTCCAGCGTTGTGACAGTATCACGCAGCTGTTGGACTTCGCCGTCGCGCTGCATCAGCAGCGCTTTCAAGGCTTCAATATCGTCGGGGAGTGAGGTGGGACTGGAAGGCATGCGCGCAGTTTACGCGCATGTTTGAACGTTTACAACACCGACATGAGGGGCGCGGTGCGTTCGGGCTGTTTCCAGTTGATGCCTTCGAGGAGCATCGACAGTTGAGCTGGCGTCAGATGGACTTTGCCCTCGGTCGCCTGCGGCCAGATGAAGCGGCCGTGCTCGAGGCGCTTGGCAAACATGCACAGGCCATCGCCACTGGACCACAGCAGTTTGATCACGTTACCGCGTCGACCACGAAACGCAAAGACGTGACCGCTGAATGGATCGTCCAACAGCGCGCTCTCCACCTTGGCCGCCAGGCCATTGAAGCCGCAGCGCATATCCGTGAAGCCCGCAGCGATCCAGATGCGTGTGCCCGCCGGCAGCCCGATCATGGACGCAAGCTCTGGAAGATCGTTCTAAGCAGCGCAGCGTCGACGCCCTCATGGACGCGCACCACCGCATCGGCGAAGATGATCTCGACCGCAATCGACGCGGTAGCGGGTGCACGGGCTGTCGCCGCAGTTGGCGCCGCCATCGGTGAAGCTTCTGTAAGCACAACCGGAAGCAACGTAGTACGCGCGTCCGGCATATCGTCAAGGAGCCCGGCGCGATACTCGCGCCGCCACTTGATCACCATGTTTGCGTTGACCCCGTTGGCCATCGACAGTTTCGACACCGACACCCCGGCTTCGCACGCGGCGGCCGCGAGCTGTCGCTTGAACTCGACCGGATAGTTCGGCCGCCCTTTCCGGTTTCCCGGTTTCATTTCAGTATCCAAAGTGGTTCCCATCATAAAAGTAGTGGGAACTACTTTGGCGGCCAGGGCTACCTACGTCCAGACGTTACGGGCGAGTTTGGCTGCCTTCTCGTGCTCGGTTGCCGTCGAGTGGGCATCGATCAGAGCCAGGCGTTCCGCCAGTTCGTCGGCTTCGCGTTCCGAACCAAACGATGCCAGCATGGCAAAGCCGCCGTCGACGTGTTGCGCGAACACTCCCCAGCCGTCCGGCCGCGCGCCCTTGGGCAGCAGCGTCGTGAAGACCTGTTCGCCCTCAAGCGTCTCGGTTCCGAAGCCATCGACTCGGACGCGCCCGTTCCAGTCCGCCGGCAGTGGAAAGCCGAGTGCATCTTCCGATTCGCGCGCCAGTTCGTCTGCGTCGCCACCGCGTTCACGCCCATATGCGCGGCCAGTGGGCGGGCCAAGTCGCGCGGCCGCCAAGGGAGCGTCGACCAGGCGCTGCTCGGCTGCTTCGGACGCCCGTTCGATTTTCTCTTGCGTGGCCTCGCCATCGGCAGGCAAGGCGTGCCTTTGCCAGAACGGGTTTTCCGCATCCACCGGACTCATGGCCTGCAGCACGCTGCGCATCTTTTCCACCTGCTCGGGGCTCGCCTGGTCCAGCGCCCGCAGCAGCGTCCCTTGCTCCACGCGCGCCACAGTCCACGCTTCAACGCGCAGAGTCGCGCCATCCGCATCCATGCCTTCTCGGGGAATGCCCATGTCAACCTCCGTTGCGTTTTGCACGGCCGATACCGGTGCCTGCTCCGCGCTGGCCGCGTTCTGCCGGCCCATCTGAGCCGACTCGTCCTGGACCAGTTTCTCGTCTAGGCCGAGGACGAAGTCCTGGATTTTTTCCGCGTCGGCCGCCGCGCGGAATATCTCCAGCGGATCGTCCTGCAAGACCTTAATCCAGGAGTTCACGTAAGCGGCGTGCTGCTTGGTGTCGTGCCCGATTCCAATCGCGTCGCCGAGGATCATGCTCGCTATCTCCGCGCGCAGTTCCTCCTTCGCGTAACCTTCGCTGCCAAATGGATGCACCAAGTCCCGCGAGAGACGCGATTCATGTCCGGTCCAGTGGCCCAGCTCATGCAATGCAGTGGCGTAGTAATTGTCGGCCGTCGGGAACTGTTCCTTGTCCGGCAGATGAATGCTGTCTGTTGACGGGCGGTAGAAGGCGCGGTCGTATTCGCCGTGGTGCACAGTAGCGCCGGATGTCAGCAGGATCTGTTCGGCGCGCTCGATGGGGTTCCAGGTCTGCTCCCGGCGCTCGATCGGCGGCAATCCCTCGATCTGCTCTGCGTTGAACACCGTAGCAAAGAACACACGTGGGCGCTCCAACCGGACCGATTCTTTGACCTGCTCTCCACGCGCGTCGACGATCGGCTTGGCGCAGTACTTCGCGTTCTACAACGAAGAGCGGCCTCACCAGTCCCTTGGCTACCAGACGCCGGCCAGCGTCTACCGCAGTGGTATCGGAGGTGGTGCGCTGATCGTCGACAAGTACGGCAGCACGGAAGTGGCGGTGCTCGAGGCAGCGTGAAAACAAGCCCTGCCGGGGGCGGCCACTGGAGGATGATGCCCTCCAGTGGCACGGAAGTGGAATCACGGGGCAGCGCCGACCAGCTGCGGCATTGGAAACGGACACAGCTTAAACTCGCTGAAAGATTGTCTTGACCGATGGGTCCACTTTACAGCGCCGACCAGCTGCGGCATTGGAAACGGACACAGCTTAAACTCGCTGAAATATTGTCTTGACCGATGGGTCCACTTTAAGACATTCGAGCCGAGCCTGAAGCTGGAAGTGGTTCGGATGATCAAGGAACAAGGCCTGAGCGTCCAGAACGTCAGCGAAAGCATGAGCATCGGCCAGACGGCGATCCGGCGCTGGCTGACGCAGTACGGCGCCGAGCAGAACGGCCAGCCAGGCATTGGCAAACCACTTACCGCCGAGCAGCAGCGCATTCGGCAGTGTTTCCTTCTGCGACGCGCGTCAATACCAATCCCACCGTCAAGATTAATGGTCTTCGTCCGTCAAGATATCGGATATGCGGGAGCCTAGCAAATTCCAAGCATCGCGCTTTTCGATCGCATAGTCGTGATGTAGGTAATGGCGTCGCACTTTACTGCCAGGGAGGACGTGGTTCTGGCAACGGTCGATGACTTCCAATGAGACCCCAAGGGCCTGCATCAAGGTGGCGCCAGTGCGACGTAAATCGTGCGGTGTCCATGCGCCGAATTCACCGTTGCCCAGCACTAGGGAATCGTCGTGGCGCCGGTTTTTCATCGGCTTGCGCGCGCTGCCGTCGCGGCTATTTTTGAACCTGGTTTGGCGGTCGCCGATTTGCTTGGCGATAGACTTGGGGGCGAGATGGCTGAGCGTGTCCCTCGCTGGAAAGCACCACGGGGTGTGGCCGGTGATTTCGTGGAGAAGCTTAAACTGCTCGAGCGAGAAGTCGGAGAGGAAGACATCAAGGTTGGCCACCCGTCTCTTGACGTTCTGGCGCGGGATGAACCATTTCGCGGTGTTGAAATCGATATGTTCCCATCGGGCCATCGTCAGTTCGCCGACCCGGCATAGGGTGGACAGCATGATCCAGATGGCGTACTGGGTGGTCTTTTCCAGCGGCTGTTTGCAAGTGCGTTTGTTGGGGGCTTTGTCGTACTGGTCCTGCATCTGTTGGAGTATGTGGTGCAGCTCCCGGATTTCCGTTGGCGCGAGGACGCGGTCTCGCTGGTTGTCGAGGTCGAAGTCAGGACTGACGATCTTTTCGATCTCGATCAGCTCCATAGGGTTGCCTTCGATGAGCAGCTTGCGCCAGGGCTGGCGCTTCTCGGCCCAGGAAAAGGCTTGGGTGAGGTCGTTGCGGACGATGACGGCGGCGCGGTTGGCGCCGCGCTCGACGATGGTGCGCAGGATCGTGCGCAGTTCATTTTCGGTCAATGCGCGGACAGGCAGTTCTCCTATCTTGGGCAGGACGTCGGCCTGAAAGGCGCGCTTGATCTGGGCATTATCGTTTTTTCGGCGGACGCCGTCGGCCAGCCAGGCGTCGTACATCTGCCGGAAGGTCAGATTTTCCTGCTGTTCCTTCTGCCGGCGTGCCGCCTCGGCGGCTTGCTGTTCTTCCCGCTGTTTTCGCTCTGCCTTTCGTTGTTCTTCCGCCTGCACCTGAATGTCGATGCCCTGACGGGCGAGGACGTGGATGGCGGCCGCTTCGCTCCTGGCGTCGGCCAAGGAGAGGTGGCTGTCGTCGGTATGGGGCCCGTAGGGCTTGGGGAGCCGATAGTCACGCTGGCGCCCGGCGGCTGAGTAGCGGACCACCCAGATCTTGGTGCCATCGGGCGAGATGCGTAGCTGCAAGCCAGTGTCCACCTCGATCCGCTGCGACCGGTCAGAGGGGCGAAAGGCGGCAATTTCGCGCGCGGTCAACTTCCCTTTCATCTGTTTCCCTCCAGCCTCCGTGCACTAGGTATACACTAAAAATCATTCGCTTCCAGCGTATCAAGATGAATGCCGGCGGATATTGATGAGCTGCAAGTTATTGATTTGATGGTGTTTTGTAATTCATGAAAACTTGCTGCGGATGTATACGGATGAGCACAGAAGCGAATGGGGTGCAAGGGGTCGGAAGTTCGAATCTTCTCGCCCCGACCAATAGATTCAACGGATAGGCCAGTCTTCGGACTGGCCTTTTTCGTATCCGGGACTTTTACCCCTGCTGCGCGCCCGCCGCCCCGGTCGGGGCGGGGCGCGCAACGCGCCAACCGCTACGGCAGGGTCAGGATGACCTTGACGGTATCGTCCACGGCCGCCTTGTCGATGTAGGCGATGGCCTTGGGATCGGCGGCGACGGCCTTCTTGATCTCGGCATTGGAGGCATATTCCTTCGGCGGCGTGGCCTTGCCGGTAAATACCAGCTTGGACCAGATGGCCTTGACCTGGGCCGGATCCTTGTCGGCCACCTTGCGGTAGAAGTCGGCGCGGATGGCCGAGCCTTCCGCCTGGTCGATGGGCGTGAACATGGCCGACTTACCGAGGAAGAACTGGGACGCCTGTTCCGAGAACATGCGCGTGGCCGGGTTCTGCTTGCTCACGATGACCACCGTTTCGGCACCGGCCGAGAGGGCGGCGGCCGACAGGGCGCACAGCAGGGAGGTTTGGATCAGCAGTTTCATGGCATCCTCCTTCTCAGAATACGAAATCAAGCGAAGCGGCCACCACGTTGACCGTGTCCTTCAATCCCGTCGCGGGGCCGTTGATCAGGGTGCCGGTCTTGGTCTTGGGCTTGACGCGGTCGAGCTGGAACTTCATGGCCACGTTCTTGGCGAAGTCCCAGCGTACGCCGACCAGGTCGGTGCTCTGCTCGGACGCCGTCAGCAGGCCGTTGACGACATTGAACAGGGCGCCGGCGGCCGGGAAGCCGGCCGGCAGCGTCACCGAGCGGCCATGCTGGGTGACGGCGGCGTGGCTGTAGTAGGGCAGCACCTTGCCCATGCGGTAGCCGAGCATGGCGTACCAGGCGTTGTTGTCGGGGACGTAGATGGGGTCCTTGGCGCGGCGCATGCCATATTCGGCCTGACCCACCACGTTGTTCCAGTCCAGCGTCATGCCCACTTCCGTAAACGTCACCTTCTTGCTGTTGTTGACCCCGATGTCACGGGCCAGCGTGGGGAAGCCCAGCGTGCTCAACGTCGCTTGCAGCTGCATGAGCGGAGTCACGTCGTTGCTGCTCATCTTCGCTTCCAGGTGGGCCACGCGCAGCGTGACGGGACCGTGCTCGATGGCCAGGCTCAGGCCCATGACCGGGGCGCGGTAAGTGCCCACCGTGCTGGTGCCGGCCGCCACCAGCTTGCCGCGGCTGACGCCGGCTACACCCTGGGCCGTGAAGTTGGTGTCGCCAAAGGCGTGCTGGTAGTTGAAGTCGGCGCCGTCGGCGCTCTCGATGGGGTCCTGGTCGTACATCTCGACCGGCGGGCGCATCATCGTGTTGGCGTAGCCCACGTTCTGGTAGTCCGAGATCAGGAAGGTCGGGAGCACGACCCGGCCCACGCGCACATTCAGTTCATCGCTGATCTTGTACTTGAGGAAGGCCCAGGTCAGGTCCGTGGTGAAGGTGGGGCTGGTGTTCTTGCGGGTCAGCACTTGCACCGTGCCCGACAGGTCATCGTTGACCTTGTAGCTCGCTTGCAGGCCCAGGTTGGTGTCGAGGCCGATGCGGGCCTGGTCGGCCACGCCTTCGTACTGGTTGTAGCGGGAAAATTGGGCCTTGTCGGTATTCGTCTTGGCCACGCCCAGCGTGCCGAAGCCGCCGATGGTGAGATTGCCGTCGTCCATGGCGCCCGCGTGGGCGCTGCCGAACGCGGCGCAGATTGCGCTTGCTAGTATGAGTCTTTTCATAATCCCCTCTAATTGCCCTTCACGTTAAAAACTCTTGGCGACCGACGCATGTACCCGCCTCGGCCAGCCAGGCCGCGCTAGTATTCCAGCAGGTCATGGCCGGCGATGACGGGGCCATGAAAGTATTTGCGCACGCCATCGGTGTATTGCCCGTGGTCCTGTTCGCCATCGAGTCCCGGCGAGAAGTGGGTCAGCACCACCGATTTCACGTTGGCCTTCTGCGCCATTTGGCCGATCTGCTCGGGGGTAATGTGCTGCGCTTCCATATGGTGGCGCATCGCCATCAGCGCCTGCGGCGGCAGCTGCATGCCTGAGGCGACTTCCTTCATGGACGCGTCCAGGTCGTTTACCTCGCACACCAGCACGTCGGCATCCTTGGCCAGTGCCGTCAATGCCTCGCTGGGGCCAGTGTCGCCGCAAAAGACGATAGCGCGGCCGGGCGTATCGAAGCGGTAGGAGTAGGACTTGTCGACGCCCGGCGCCGTGCCGGCGTAGTGCGTGTTCTCGATGGCCGACACCACGATGCGGTCGTCGCGGAACACGACGCCGGGCGCCTGCACGTCGTATCCCTCGAAGCGCCCGGCCACGGGGGCCATCGGCACGCCGGCGCGGAAGATGCGCTCCGAGACGGACAGGAACTGCTGCGCCACCTGCACCAGGGCCGCCGTCGGCGCCGGGCCGTAGAAGCGCATCGGCGGCGCGCTGGCGTCGCGCCGCTTGTTGTCCTCGACCCAGGCGAACGACATCAGCGCGCCCATGTCGGCGTTGTGGTCGATATGGTGGTGCGTGATGAAGACGGTGCGCACGTCCGACGGCACATAGCCGGCGCGCACCAGCTGGCGCGACACGCCGTTGCCGGCATCGATCAGGTAGGGCCGGCCGCCCACCACCAGCAGATTGGCGGGCTGCGAGCGGTCCTTGCGCGGTATGGGGCCGGCGCCCGTGCCCAGCAGGATCAGGCGGGTGCCGGCCGCAGTGGCCATCGCCGCCGGCGCGGCGCCCGGCGCCTGTGCCGACGCGCTTGCCGGCGCGGCCAGCATGGCCAGCAGCGACCAGAGAAGTGGCGCCCTGGCGCCTTGCAGTACGACTCGCATATCCACCCCTTTTATTGAAAATGAAGGCGATTCTGGCGTCGGCCGGGACATCTGGCTATCGGAATTCCGCAATGCGTGGCCAAGTGTTGTACGCGCCGGCATGAGGCCGGAATTTTTTTTGTTGGCGCGGTCTTTTGCGGAATTCTGATATCGCGGCAATCGCGCTGATCCGACACTACGCTTCCCATAAGACGCAATAACGAACAGGAGACTTCGGCATGACGCGCTTGATTGACTTGACTCAGACCCTGGACCCCGCCAACCGCGCCAGGCTGCCGCCGGCACTGGCCGGCGCCGCCGTGGTGGTGGCGCCGCGTATCGAATACCAGCATCCCAGGGAGCAGGGCGCGGACGAGTTCTGCAGATACCTGGGTTGCACCCATGACGACCTGCCGGACGGCGAAGGCTGGGGATCGGAAATCCTGACGGACATGTCATCGCACTGCGGCACCCACGTCGACGCGCCGCTGCACAGCGGATCGCGCATCGCCGGCGCGCCGGCGCGCACCATCACCGACATCGCCCTGGGTGAACTGTATCGGCCCGGCCTGGTGCTCGACGTGCGGCCCTGGGCCAAGCTGGGCGAGGAGATCACCGTCGCCATGCTGGACGCGGCGCTGGCGGCGACCGGCGCCGCCATCCAGCCCGGCGACGCGGTGCTGATCCGCACCGGCCAGGAGCGCTACAGCATGGACGACCCCGAGTACTACCAGCAGCCTGGCATGGGCCGCGCCGGCACGCTGCACCTGACGCGGCAGGGCGCCACCATCCTTGGCACCGACGCGGTGGGCTGGGACCTGCCGTTCGGCCTGATGGCGCGCAAGTTCCAGCAGACGAGGGACAAGGCCGTGCTGTGGGACGGCCACAAGGCGATCGTCGAGCGCGAAGCGTTCATCGTGCAGCAGATGACCAACCTGGGCGCGCTGCCGCTGAGCGGTTTCATGGTCGGTTTCTTCCCCATCAAGCTGGCCCATTGCAGCGCCGCGCCGGCTCGCGTGGTGGCGTTTGTGGACTGACCGCCGCGCCAACCCCTTCGTTATCACCCAACCCTAGAAAAAGAAGCCGGCCCGCGCCGGACTTCAACAAGAGAAACAGGAGACAGACCATGACTGACAAACACCGCTTCCAGCTGACCGCTCTGGCGTGGGCCGCGCTGGTGCTGGCCGGCGCCGGCGCCGCGCCGGCCCAGGCGATCGAGATCCAAACCGGCAATCCGGATGCCGTGCTGCGCTGGGATAATACGGTGCGCTACAACTACGGCGTGCGCATGAAGGCGCGCGATCCGGCCATCATCGGCAACCCGCAGGCCGACGACGGCGACCGCAACTTCGCCAAGAACCAGGCCGTCACCAACCGCCTCGATTTGCTGAGCGAACTCGATTACGTTGTCAACCAGAAGTACGGCGTGCGCGTGAGCGGCGCGGCCTGGGCCGACGCGGCCTACCGCAGCCTGGCGACGGACGCCAACAGCCCCGCCACCTACAATGGCCTGGGCGGCCCCAACTCGCTGTCCCCCTACAGCCGCCGCTTCGCCCAGGGCCCGTCGGGCGAACTGCTCGACGCGTTCGGCTTCGCCAATTTCGATGCCGGCGAGGTGCCGGTGTCGGTCCGTCTCGGCCGTCACACCGCCTTCTGGGGCGAGGGGCTGCTGCTGTATGGCGCCATCCATGGCGTGTCGTACGGCCAGTATGCGCTCGACATCTGGAAGTCGACCGCCACGCCGGGCACGGAAGCGAAGGAGCTGTACCGTCCCCGCAATGGCCTGACGGTGCAGGTCCAGCCCACCAGCGAGCTGTCGATCACGGCCCAGACCTTCTTCGAGTGGGAACCGGCGCGGGTGGCCGAGTCGGGCACCTACCTGTCCTCGCTGGACGCGGCCCTGCTGGGCGGGCAGCGCTTCGGCCCGTTTGCCCAGGGCAGCATGGTCTCGCCCAGGAAGACGGGCGACTGGGGCCTGTCGGCGCACTGGAGTCCCGAGTGGCTGGACGGCACGCTGGGCCTGTACGCGCGCCGCACCGCCGATATCGCCAACCAGGCATGGCTGGCGCTCGAGCCGGGCACGGCGACGGGCAAATACCACTTCAGCTTCGCCAGCGACATCTCCATCTTCGGCGCCTCGCTGGCCAAGACCGTGGACGGCGTCAGCATCGGCGCCGAGCTGAGCACGCGCCGCAACATGCCGCTGGTGAGCCAGAACGCGATCGCCACGGCGCTGCCGGGCGGTCCGCTGGTGGCCAGCAAGGCCCTGTGGGCGCTGGCCGACAACGGCGAAGTGCCCGGCGCGCGCGGCAACACGGCGCACGCGGTGCTGAACGTGGTGGGCGTGCTGCCGCATACCCCCCTGTTCGACATCGCCACGCTGACGGCCGAAACCACCTGGATGCGGGTGCTGAAGGTGACCTCCGATCCGTTCAACCTGTACAAGGGGACGGCCGCCTACGCGGCCGGCAAGACCTCGGGCGCGGCCAATATCGACGCCGTGACCCGCTCCTCGAGCACGCTGGCGCTGTCGTTCACGCCGTCCTGGCTGGGCGCGCTGCCCGAGCTCGACCTCTCGCTGCCGCTCAGCTACCAGGTGGGCCTGAGCGGCCAGGCCGCCGTCGCCAGCGGCGGGGCGGCCCATTCCGGCACCCGCGCCATCGGCATCGTGGCCGACTACAAGAACCGCTACAACCTGGCGCTGCGCTACATCGCCGCCTTCGGCCCCTATGCCACCACCCCGACCGGCATCGCGGCCGTGGCGCCCGGCTACGCGGCGCTGTCGGACCGCAACATGCTGGTGCTGACCTTCAAGACCACCTTCTAACACGACACGACGGAGACTGCATCATGTTCAAATCCTCACATCTGTGGGCCTTGCCCATCCTGGCCATGGCCACTGCCTCGGCCTTCGCGGCCGTCTCGCCCGACGAGGCGAAAAAGCTGGGCACCACCCTGAGCCCCGTGGGCGCGGAACTGGCCGGCAACGCCGACAAGACCATTCCACCCTACACGGGCGGGCTGACGACGGCGCCGGCCGGCTACCAGAAAGGTTCGGGCCTGCGCCCCGATCCGTATGCGGCCGAGAAGCCGCTCTATTCCATCACCGGCGCCAACGTGGCGCAGTACCAGTCGCGCCTGACGGCCGGCACCCGCGAGCTGCTCAAGCGCTATCCCGGCATGCGGGTCGACGTCTATCCCACGCACCGCAGCGCCGCCTATCCCAAGTACGTGCTCGATAACTCGGTCAAGAACGCCACTTCCGTGAAAGCCATCGACGGCGGCCTGGGCGTGCAGGGCACTTATGCCGGCATTCCGTTCCCGATTCCCAAGACCGGCAACGAGGCCATGTGGAACCACCTGCTGCGCTACGCCGGCCATTCCTACGTGGCCAAGTATGACTCCATCAACGTCAGTGCGTCGGGCAGCGCCGTGCTGGCCACCACCGGCGAGATCACGGTGGAATACCCGTACTACGACCCCAGGCGCAGCGGCACCTCCGGCGGCAAGGACATCTATTTCCGCACCAAGGTGGCCTATTCCGCGCCGGCGCGCCGGGTGGGCGAGGCGCTGCTGATCGAGGACTATATCAACCCGCTGGAGCACGCCCGCAAGGGCTGGCAGTACCTGCCGGGACAGCGGCGTGTGAAGCTGTCGCCGGACCTGTCCTACGACACGCCCAATCCCGCCACGGCCGGCACCTCCACCTTCGACGACAGTTTCGTCTTCAGCGGCGCGCTGGACCGCTACGACTGGAAGCTGGTGGGCAAGCGCGAGATGATCGTGCCCTACAACGCCTACAAGCTGTCCTATGCCAAGGATCCGTACGCCGTCACCACCCCCAAGCACCTCAATCCCGACTACCTGCGCTGGGAACTGCACCGCGTGTGGGTGGTGGAGGGCACGCTCAAGGAAGGCAAGCGCCACATCTATTCCAAGCGCACCTTCTACCTGGACGAGGACAGCTGGTACGCGCTGGCATCGGACGAGTTCGACGGGCGCGGCCTGCTGTACCGCTCCGGCTTCACCGCCTTCACGCCGGCCTACGAGCAGCCGGCGCCGGGCGCCACGTCGCAATTCTTCTATGACTTCGCCACCGGCAGCTACAACATCATCGGCTTGCTGGGCGCGTATCCGTTCGGCCTGAAATACACGGAAGGGCTGCCGGAGCGCCAGTGGACCCCGGATGCGCTGGGAGCGGCCGGTGTGCGCTAAGCCTGGCCGCAACGGCCTGACCGCCTGCGTCCTTGCCGCCTGCGTGCTGGGCGGGCTGGCCGCGGCCGGCGCCGGCCACGCCGATCCGCTGCAACGCCCGGCGCGCGCCAGCGCCCTGGTGGCGCGGCGCCAGATGACGGCGCTGGCCGCGATCGGCCCGAGCCGGCTGATCGCCGTGGGCCAGCGCGGCCACGCCGCCGTCTCCGGTGACGGCGGCGCCAGCTGGGCGCAGGTGGCGATGCCGGTCAGCGTCGATCTGACGGCGGTGCAGTTCGTCACGCCGCTGCAAGGCTACGCCGTCGGCCACGACGGCGTGGTGCTGGCCAGCGCCGACGGCGGCGCCACCTGGCGCAAGCTGCTCGACGGCGTGGCCGTCAACGCGCTGGTACTGGCGCAGCTGGCGGCGCAGCCGGCCGGCGCCGAGCGCGACCGCCTGCTGGCCGAAGCGCAGCGCAACGCGGCCGCCGGCCCCGACAAGCCTTTCCTGGACCTGTACTTCACCAGCGCCCGGGAAGGCTTCGTGGTGGGCGCCTACAACCTGATCCTGCAAACGCGCGATGGCGGCGCCAGCTGGACCAGCTGGTACGCGCGCAGCGACAACGGCGACAAGCTGCTCAACCTGTACGCCATCCGCGCGCACCGGGGGCAGCTGTTCGCGGCCGGCGAGGCGGGGCTGCTGATGCGGCTCGACACGGCCCGCCAGCGCTGGGTGCGGGTCGACACCGGCTATCGGGGCAGCTTCTTCGGCCTGCTCGACTGCGGCGACGCCCTGATCGCCCATGGCATGCGCGGCCACGCCGTCATCAGCCGCGACGGCGGCGCCAGCTGGCGCGCGCTGGCCACCGGGCTGCAGGGCAGCATCACGGCCTCGGCGCGCGGCGCGGACGGCAGCCTGTGGCTGGGCGACCAGATCGGCAAAGTCGTGGTGAGCCGCGACGGCGGCCAGACCTTCAACGGCATGGCGCTGCCGGCCAGCCAACCGCTGGCGGCCCTGCAAGTAAGCTCCAACAAGCTGGTGATGGCCGGGATGCGCGGACTGCGCAGCCTGCCATTGCCGAGGAATTGATCCCATGGTACTGACTTCTGTTTCCACCGAAATGCCGGTGGTCCGCGATCTGGCGGCATTCCCCATCCAGTCGGGCAACTGGCTGGAGCGGCTGATCTTCAACCACCGCCGGGCCTTCATGGCCGGCTGTCTGCTGCTGACGCTGGCGCTGGGCTGGATGGCCACGCGGGTCCAGGTCAACGCCAGCTTCGAGAAGATGATACCGACCGGGCACCCCTACATCCAGAACTTCCTGAAATACAGCGGCGACCTGCGCGGCATGGGCAACAGCCTGCGCGTGGTGGTCGAGAACACGCACGGCGACGTGCTCGATGGCCGCTTCCTGGAGGCGTTCAGGCACGTCAACGACGAGCTGTTCCTGATGCCGGGCGTGGACCGGGCCTGGATGAAGTCGGTCTGGACCCCGGCCGTGCGCTGGACCGTGGTGACGGAGGAGGGCTTCCAGGGCGGCCCCGTGATGCCGGACGGTTTCAACGGCGACCGCGCCAGCCTGGACCGGCTGCGCCTGAACCTGAACCGCGCCAACCTGGTGGGCAATCTGGTGGCCACCGACATGCGCTCGGCCGCCGTGCAGCTGCCGCTGCTCGAGCGCACCGCCACGGGCGAGCGCATCGACTACTGGCAGCTCAGCCGCGACCTCGATGGCTTGCGCGCGCGCTACGAGCATGGCCTGGCGCCGGACGGCAAGCCGTGGGGCGTGAAGATCCACGTGATCGGCTTCGCCAAGATCGTCGGCGACCTGCTGAGCGGCCTGGTGCAGGTGGCGCAATACTTCCTGATCGCCCTCGCGATCGCCGCCGTGCTGCTGTTCGGCTACACGCGCTGCATGCGCTCGACCTTCCTGGTGCTGGCCTGCTCCGTGGTGGCCGTGCTGTGGCAGATCGGCCTGCTGGCCGTATTCCACCTGGAGCTCGATCCGTATTCCATGCTGGTGCCGTTCCTCGTGTTCGCCATCGGCGTCAGCCACGGCGCCCAGAAAATGAACGGCATCATGCAGGACATCGCGCGCGGCACCCACCGCCTGGTGGCGGCGCGCTACACCTTCCGCCGCCTGTTCCTGGCCGGGGTCAGCGCCCTGCTGGCCGACGCCGTGGGCTTCGCCGTGCTGGTGCTGATCCCCATCCCCGTGATCCGCGAGCTGGCCGTCACGGCCAGCATCGGGGTGGCGGTGCTGGTGCTGACCAATTTGCTGCTGCTGCCGGTGCTGCTCAGTTACGTGGGTGTGAGCCCGCGCGCCGCGCGCCGCACCCTGGAGCAGGAGGAGCGCCAGCTGGCCGGCCAGCGCGGGCTGTGGGTGGTGCTCGACCACTTCGCTGAACGGCGCAGCTGGGCCCTGGCCACGCTGGTGATCGCCACGCTGGTCGGCGTGGCCGCCTACGGCGTGTCGACCCGGCTGCAGATCGGCGACCTGGACCCGGGCGCGCCCGAGCTGCGCGCCCAGTCGCGCTACAACCGCGACAACGCCTTCATCACCAGCCATTACGCGCTCTCGAGCGACGTGTTCGCCGTGATCGTGAAGACGCCGCCGGAGGGCTGCCTGCGCTACGCGACGCTGGACACGGTCGACCGGCTGGCGTGGGAGCTGCAGCAACTGCCGCAGGTGCGCATGACGCAATCGCTGCCGGACGTGGTGCGCCAGATCACGGCCGGCACGTTCGAGGGCAATCCCAAGTGGCTCACCATCAGCCGCAACCAGGATGTGCTGAACTACGCCGCCCAGCAGGCCAGCGTCAACACGCCCGAGCTGTTCAACACGGAATGCTCGGTCATGCCGCTGGTGGCGTTCCTGACCGACCACAAGGCGGCCACCCTGAGCGCCGTGCTGGCGGTGGTCGAGCGCTTCATCGCCGACAACCCCACCGACCCTAAATTGCTGCAACTGCTGCCCGCGGCCGGCAACGCCGGCGTCGAGGCGGCCACCAACATCGTCGTGCGCCAGGCCAATTCGACCATGCTGCTGTACGTGTACGGCGCCGTCATCGCCCTGTGCATGGTGACGTTCCGCTCGTGGCGCGCCACGCTGGTGGCGGTGCTGCCACTGGTGCTCACCTCCATCCTGTGCGAGGCGCTGATGGTGGCGCTGGGCATAGGCGTGAAGGTGGCCACGCTGCCCGTCATCGCGCTGGGCGTGGGCATCGGCGTCGATTACGCGCTGTACCTGCTGTCGGTGCAGCTGGCCGGCCAGCGGCGCGGCCTGCCGCTGCCGGTGGCGTTCGGCGAGGCGGTGCTGTTTACCGGCAAGGTGGTGGCGCTGGTCGGGGTCACGCTGGCCGCCGGCGTGATCACATGGGCCTTCTCGCCCATCAAGTTCCAGGCCGACATGGGCATCCTGCTGACCTTCATGTTCCTGCTGAACATGGTGGGGGCGCTGGTGCTGATCCCGGCCCTGTCGCATTTCCTGTTGAACGACCGGCACTTCGCCGCCAGGCGCTGACGAGGCGCGGCGTGCCGACATTTTTACTCATCGAACCATTGGAAGGAGGCCGCAGATGGCCATGATCGATTTTTTTGACCGGGGCTGGAGCATCAACCCGCACGGTCCCGCCTACATCCAGGACGAGCGCAGCTACAGCTTCAATGAAGTGGGCGAGCTATCGTGCCGCATCGCCAACGCGCTGCTGGCCACCGGCCTGCCCAAGGAGACCAAGGGCGCCGTCTGGGCCATGAACGACACCACGGCCTGGGCCTGCGCGCTGGGCCTGTGGCGCGCCAACATGTGCTGGCTGCCGGTGGGGGCGCGCAACGCGGCCGAGGAGAACCGTTACGTGCTCGACCAGTTCGACTGCGAGGTGCTGTTCTACCAGGCCTATTTCGCCGACACCATCGCCAGCCTGCAGGCGCAGCTGCCCAAGGTCCGGCACTGGATCTGCATCGACGGCGCCACGCCGCAGGTGCGCCAGTCCATCGCGCTGGACGACTGGATCGCCGGCCAGCCGGCCAGCAAGCCGCACGTGCGGGTCGACATGGACGACGTGGTGGCGGTCATGCCCACGGGCGGCACCACCGGCGCGCCCAAGGGCGTGATGAACACGCACCGCGGCTACCAGGCCGCGTTCGCCCACTTCCTGATGGCCTGCCCCTACGGCCCCGAGGAAAAGCCGGTGACGCTGGCGGCCGCGCCCATGACCCACACGGCCGGCCTGCTGTCGCTGCCCGTGACGTGCCGCGGCGGCACCGTGATCATCCTGTCCAAGCCCGACCCGGCGCTGATGCTGGCCGCCATCGCGCGCCACCGCGTGACCGAGATCTTCCTGCCGCCCACCGTCATCTATCGCCTGCTCGACATCCCCGACATCAACATGAAGATCGATTTCTCGTCGCTGCGCTACTTCATGTACGGCGCCGCGCCGATGTCGGTCGACAAGCTCAAGCAGGCGATCGAGGTGTTCGGCCCCGTGATGACGGGCGGCTACGGCCAGACCGAGGCGCCCGGCTCGATTTCGACCCTGCTGCCGGGCGAGCATGTCCACGCCGGCCGGCTGGCCAGCGACGCGCGCCTGTCCTCGGTGGGCCGGCCCAACCCGCTGGTGCAGGTCGAGATCATGGACGACGACGGACGGATCCTGGAGCGTGGCCAGTCCGGCGAGATCTGCGTGCGCGGCGACCTGGTGATGAAGGGCTATTACAAGGAGCCGGCCAAGACGGCCGAGACCATCATCGACGGCTGGCTGCACACGGGCGACATCGGCTGCATCGACGCGGAAGGCTACCTGCACATCACGGACCGCAAGAAGGACATGATCATCACGGGCGGCTTCAACGTCTACCCGAGCCAGGTGGAGCAGGTGATCTGGGGCCATCCGGCGGTGCAGGACTGCGCCGTGATCGGCGTGCCCGACGCGCAGTGGGGCGAGGCCGTCAAGGCGGTGGTCGAGCTGAACGCGGGCCAGCAGGTGACGGCCGACGAGCTGATCGCGCTGTGCAAGGCGCAGCTGGGCAGCGTGATGGCGCCCAAGTCGGTGGACTTCGTGGCGCAGCTGCCGCGCAGCCCGTCGGGCAAGGTATTGAAGAAGGATTTGCGGGCCAGCTACTGGCAGGGACAGGGCCGCAAGATTTAAGCGCAGCGTCAACATCAACTTCACACTGGAACAATCATGAGCACAATTTACATCGCTGGTATCTCCATGACCGTCTTCGGACGCCATCCCGACCGCAGCCTGGAAGACCTGGCCGGCGAGGCCCTGCGCGGCGCGCTGAAGGACGCCGGCTGCCTGCCGGAGCAGGTGGGCGCCGCCTACTACGCGGGCATCACCAACGGCCCGCTGCAAGGCCAGTTCGCCATTCCGGGACAGGTGGTGCTGGGTAAGATCGGCATCGACAGCATCCCCATCTTCAACGTCGACAACGGCTGCGCCGCCGGCAGCTCGGCCGTGCACCTGGCGATCCAGGGCCTGCGCGCCGGCGCCACCGACATCGCGCTGGCCATCGGCTGCGAAAAGATGAACATCGCCGACAAGCTCAAGGCGCTCACCGTCATGGAGGCGGGCTGGGACGTCTCGCGCGCCGACGAGAACTATGCGACGCTGATCAAGATGGGCGAGGGCGTGCCCGTGCCGGCCGGCAGCGAGTCGGAGCGCCCGTACAGCAAGTTCATGGCGATCTACGCGGCCATGTGCCGCTACCACATGAAGACCTTCGGCACCACGCAGCGCCAGATCGCCGCCGTGGCGGCCAAGAACCACGGCCATTCCGTGCTCAATCCGTATTCGCAGTTCCGCAAGCCGTTTAGCGTCGACGAGATCCTGGCCGCGCCGCCCATCACCTACCCGCTGACGCTGCCGATGTGCGCGCCGCTGTCGGACGGCGCCGCCGCCGTCATCCTGTGCACCGAGGAGGGCCTCAAGCGGCTGGGCGCGGACAAGTCGCGCTGCATCAAGGTCGCGGCCAGCGTGATCCGCAGCTTCAGCCACCGCCGCTTTGACCAGCCGGAACTGAACCTGGCCCGGCTGGCCGCCAACCAGGCCTATGAAATCGCCGGCCTGGGACCGCAGGACATGCACGTGGCCGAGGTGCACGACGCGGCGGCCATGGGCGAGATCATCCAGTCGGAGAATCTCGGCTTCGTGCCGCTGGGCGAAGGCGGACCGGCGGCCGAGCGCAACGAGTTCGCGCTGGGCGGGCGCCTGCCCATCAACCCATCCGGCGGCCTGGAATCGAAGGGCCATCCGCTGGGCGCCACCGGCATCGGCCAGCTGTTCGAACTGGTCACCCAGCTGCGCGGCGAGGCCGGCGCGCGCCAGGTGCAGGGCGCCCGCCACGCGATCCAGGAAAATGGCGGCGGCTTGATCGGCGTGGAAGAAGGTTCGGTGGCGATCCACATCCTCACCAGGTAACACGGTGGGCGGGACCGGGGAGGGGGCTGGTTCCGGCTCCCCGGGCACGGCCTTGCCGGCGCCAGGACTCAGGCGGCGCCGGCCACTGCCACCTGCACCGTCTCGATGCGGGCGGACGGGGCGCGGGCGATCTGCGCCGGGTCGTGCGAGGCGGAAGTGCAAATGAATAGCTGGCGGCCGTCCGCGCCGCCCAGCATCACGGCGAAGGCGCCGGTGCCCACGCTGACGCGGTGCGTGACGCGGCCCCCTTCGAGCACGCGCAGCACCTGGTCGCGCCCTTCCGGGTTGGCGACCCAGACGGCGCCCTCGGCGTCGAGGCAGATGCCGTCCGGGTGCACGCCGGCGTCGAACGCGGCCCACACGCGCCGGTTGTGCAGGGCGCCGGTGGCGTCGATGTCAAAGGCCGTCAGGCGGTGCGCCATGCATTCGGCCACGATCAGCGTCTTGCCGTCCGGCGTGATGACCATCCCGTTGGGGAACGACAGTCCGTTCGCCACCACCGCCGTGCTGCCGTTCGGCTCCACCTTGACGATGACGCAGCTGTCGACGGGCTGGTTGGCGGGGTCGAAAAAATTGTAGCCGATGTCGCCCGCGTAGAAGCGGCCGTGGGCGTCCGTGATGCCATCGCTCAGGCAGAACGTGGTCAGTTGCGACAGGTCGGCCAGCGGCGCCAGCTGCGCGCCATCCCAGCGGTACAGCTGGCGGCCCAGCGCGTCGCCGAACAGCCAGGCGCCGTCGGGCGTGCGGCCCAGGCCATTGGGCAGGAATGGCAATGTCAGCACCGTCGCCAGGGTGCCATCCGGCGCGACCGTCTTGATGCCCTTGTCGTGGATGTCGATGAACCACAGCTTGCCATCGTGCCAGCGGGGGCTTTCCGTGAATTTCAGGCCCTGCTTATTGTCGATCAGTACATTGCTTGTCGGTGTCATGGGGATTTCCGGTCGGAGTGAGGTGTTCAAGAGTCTTCTTGAATTCACCCGACGGCGCTATCGGAAATCCGAAACCCCCGCTACGACTGGTCGGCGCTGCGCCGCAGCGTGTTGGAGGGCAGTTCGTCGAAGCAGTCCTTGTAGGCCCGCGAAAACTCGCCGAAATGCCAGAACCCCCAGTTCAGCGCCTGTTCCGTGACGGTGGTCGAGCCCGGGCGCGCCTGTAACAGGGCCTGGTGCACCCGGTGCAGGCGGATGCGGGTCAGGTAGGCGGTGGGGCTGAGCGCCATGACGGCCCGGAACGCGTATTCCAGCGTGCGCTCGCTGACGCCGGCGGCGCGGCACAGGTCCGTCACGTACAGGCGCTCGTCGGCGTGCGCCAGCGCGTGGCGTTCGGCCGCCCGCACGATGTCGCTTTGCAGCTGGCGCGTGCGTTCGCGCCGCTCCGGTTCTAGCTTGCTGGTGCCCGACAGCGTAGTCAGCAGCGTGTCGACCAGGTCGGCTTGCGCGGCCGCGCGCTGTTCCTTGTTGTTGAACAGTTCGGGGTCCGCCGTCGCCACCTCCACCAGCCTTTTGCCCCAGGCGAACAGGTTGCCGGCCGAATCGGCACCCACGTGCAGCACTTGCACTTCCTGCGGCAGATGGAAGCTGTCCTCCAGGTCGCGCACCTTCAGGTGGGCGCTGACGTCCTCCGGGCGCAGCAGGAAGGTCATGCTTTCGTAGCCGGGATCGCTCACCAGGCTGATGCCGGTGGAGGGCGGCACGGCCAGCATGATGTCGTGGCGCACCTGCAGGCCGTTGACGCTGCCGCTGGCGTCGGGACCGAAGGCCACGAAGGCGATGAACTGGTCGGGCAGGCTGGGGCGCGAGCGCAGGCGCAGGTTGGTGAATTGGTGGGCCAGGATGCAACCATCGAGACGGATGATCACCTGCCGCGCCTTGAGCGGCTTCGATTGCAGGCGCACCAGATCCTGGTCGATCACCTGAAAACCGGCGTCGACCATCGACTGGTTGTCGATGTCGCGGATTTCCACCGCGGGCAGGGGCGGGCGCGTGTCGGTATTTTGCATGGCATAACTATGCGCAAGTATGTGGCTCATGTCCAGTCGAATGATGACTATCAGGGCAGGAAGATTCACTCGGCGTTGCATGCAGCTAGCGCTTACCGCGCCGACCGAGGGATAGGCTGGCTCGGCTTCGTACCCACAGTGCCAGATCGTCGAGAAAATTCACAAATTGCGGAAAACTGATAGTCCTCCTTAGTGATTTATCTGAGACTACTACCTTTGTCTCCGGATGGGCCACGAGAACCCGTAGACCCGCCGAATCGCCAAGCAATCAACAAGGAAAGCCATGACATATCCAGCGAGCACAGGATGGCAACTGCACTCCTTAATCAAAGACAGTGGAACGTTGGAATTATCCCTGCGGAAGATGCCCGTCGCCGACCCCGCAGTCGATGAAGTGATCATCCGGGTTGAGGCAGCACCACTTAACCCATCTGATTTCAACCTGCTCTTTGGCGCAGCGGACATGACGACTGCGCAAGCGTCCGGAACGGCAGAATTTCCGGTCGTCACCGCCACCGTTCCGGCGACGGCGATGCCCGCCATGCAAGGCCGATTGAATCAATCGATGCCAGTAGGCAATGAAGGTGCCGGCGTGGTTGTAAGAGCCGGAAAATCACCCCAAGCACAGGCATTGCTCGGCAAAACGGTCGCAACGTTCGGTGGCGAGATGTATTCGCAATATCGCTGTGCCAAGGCTGCGCAATGTGTCGAGCTGCCGGACGATTGCACGGCCGCGGATGGCGCGGCCATGTTTGTCAACCCGCTTACGGCACTGTGCATGGTGGATGTCATGCGCAAGGAGGGACACAAGGCGATCGTCCATACCGTCGCGGCGAGCAATCTGGGGCAGATGCTGATCAGGCTGTGTCAGAAAGAGCATATCGGCTTGGTAAATATTGTTCGTAGCCAGTCCCAACACGATTTGCTCAAGGAAATGGGGGCCAGGTGGGTTTGCAATTCCGCGTCACCACACTTTATTCAAGATCTGACGAACGCGATTGAGGCCACCGGTGCGACGCTGGTATTCGACCCGATAGGCGGGGGCGATTTACTGACGCAGATCATGGCCGTGATGGAAAAGTCGCTGGCTCAATCCGAGCCCTATAGCCGATACGGGTCGGCAAAGCGTAAGCAGGCATACATCTACGGGGTGCTTGATCGTTCCCCGACCACCATCAGGCTGAACTTTGGTCTGGCCTTTGGCATCGGCGGCTGGTTGCTAACGCACTATATGCAAACACTGAGTACGAGCGAGCGGATGCAGATGCAGGCGCGCGTGCTGGCCGACCTGAAAACGGTTTTCGCCTGCCACTATGCGCGGGTGCTGTCGCTGGCTGAAGCGCTCCATCTCGATGAAATTGCCATCTACAGCCAACGTGCCACCGGGGGCAAATATCTGATCAATCCTTCAATAGGCTTGCCAGCTTAATACGCAAGAAATACTTGGAAAAAAGATGCTCAAACTCTACGGTTTTCCATCTAGCAATTACGTCAATATGGTGCAACTGGCGCTGCTCGAAAAAGGTGTACCTTTCGAATTTGTGTTGACCTATCCGGGCCAAAGTCCCGAATTCCTCGCAAAAAGCCCACGCGGAAAAGTGCCATACTTGGAAACACCCAGCGGCTATCTGAACGAATCCAGCGTCCTGCTCGACTACATCGAAGAAGCGACCGACGGTGTCCCGCTGCTTCCCAAGGACCCAGGTGAGAAAGCCCGTGTGCGAGCTTTGATGAAACAGCTTGAGCTGTACATTGAGTTGCCGGCACGCAGCTGCTATCCGGAGGCCCTGTTCGGTGCGAAGTGTTCGGAGGCAATCAAAGTCAAGGCGCGCGACGAGTTGCTCTCCGGCTTTGCGGCACTGAAGCGCCAAGCGAAGTTCTCACCCTACCTGGCAGGCGACTCGTTCACCATGGCCGATATCGTGTTTCTTTACTCCGTTGAATTGGGCGTGTCAGTCGCCAAAAAACTCTTTGGCATCGACCTTCTGGACGGCTTCCCTGAAGCCAGCGATTTGCTACAGCGCCTGAGCGGGAGGCCACATGTACAGTCGATAGCAGCGCAACGCGCCGTCGAGTGGCCAAAATTCATTGCTGCCGTCCAAGCTAAATACCAGGTCCGCTGATTCTTGATGCGTTTGCCGTCGCCAGGTGCACCAGGTCCTGGTCGATCACCTGTAGGCCGGCGTCGACCATCGACTGGTTGTCGATGTCGCGGATTTGCATCGCGGTATACGAGCGAAACGTTCAGTGTCTTGCCGAGTGCCTTGGCGGCCTGCTCAGCGAATTCAATTTTCGACGAGTGGCCAAGATCGAACAGTCGATCCACCTGGGGCATATGCGTTGCGCGCGCTGCGCCAGGCTGGCATGGCAAGAAGAAATTCGTCGGCTACGACACCACGGCATACCGGCTCGATGGCTTGCGGATGGGCCAAATCAACAGCCTGATCATCCCGGTTCCGCGCTGGGCAGGATGGCGGTCCGCGCCGCGCGGTGCGGCGCCAGCGCTCACAGCGTCTCGCGCACGTAGCTGATCCCCACCTCGTCGTAAATCTCGTAGATCACGGCCAGCATGCTGAGCAGCTCTTCCGAGCGGTCCAGCTTGCGCACGCTGAACATCACGGGCGAGATGGCGTGGCGGTCCGAGATGTCGCGGTAGACCACGTCGTCGCGCCGCATCCCTTTCACGCTCTCCGGCACCACGGCCACCCCCTGGCCGGACGCCACCAGGCCGATGGCGATCTGCAGTTCGCGCACCTCCAGCACCTGGTGCGGGGTGATGGAGCGCTCCGTCAGCACGGCCAGCACCTGGTCGGCAAAGCTGGGGCGCGGGGTCTTGGGGTAGACGATCACGCATTCCATCTGCAGGTCCAGCAGCTTGACGGGATCGGTGGAACTGGCCAGCGGATGGTTCGAGGGCAGGGCCACGATCAGCCTTTCCTCGCGCAGCACGATGCGGCGGATGTTGGGGTCTTCGCTCTTGACGCGGCCGAAGCCGACGTCGATCACGCCATCCTTCAAGGCCTGGATCTGCTGCATGGTGGTCAGCTCGTGGAACGTCACCTCGACGTTGGTATTGCGCTCGCGGAAGCGGCGCACGATCTGCGGCAGCAGGCCGTACAGCGTGGAGGCGACGAAGCCGATCGACAGCGTGCGCTCGATCTTGCCCACCCGCTGGGTCATGGTTTTCAGCTCGGCCGCCTTGGCCAGCAGCTCCTGCGCGTGCGCGTGGAAGAAGTGGCCCGCTGCCGTCAGGCGCAGCGGGCGCGATCCCTTTTCGATCAGATCCACCCCCAGTTCCTCCTCCAGCAACTGGATCTGCCGGCTCAATGGCGGCTGGGCGATGAACAGCCGCTTGGCGGCGCGGGTGAAGTTCTTCTCGTCCGCGACGGCGACGAAATAGCGCAGGTGACGTAATTCCACATTATACCTTTTGAGTATGGAAACAATACTAACTCAGTGTTGGACGGGCCGGTTTGCGTGGCATATCGTGTATCCATTGCGACCCATTATACAAATTAAATATGATCACGAACATAGAAGTCATCCTGGCAGACGTGCCGACGATCCGTCCGCACAAGCTGTCCGTGGCGACCATGCAGTCCCAGACCCTGGTGCTGGTACGGGTGCGCTGTGCCGACGGGATCGAAGGCTGGGGCGAGGCGACCACCATCGGCGGCCTCAATTACGGCGAGGAGAGCCCGGACAGCATCAAGGTCAACATCGACAAGCACATCGCGCCGCTGCTGATCGGCATGGAAGCGAGCCAGGTGGCCAAAGCGATGGCCAAGATCCGCAAGATCATCCAGGGCAACCGCTTCGCCAAGTGCGCGATCGAGACGGCGCTGCTCGATGCGCAGGCCCGCCGCCTGGGCGTGCCCCTGAGCGAATTGCTGGGCGGCCGGGTGCGCGATGCGCTGCCCGTGGCCTGGACCCTGGCCAGCGGTGACACGGCCAAGGACATCGCGGAAGCGGAGCAGATGCTGGAACTGCGCCGCCACAACATCTTCAAGCTCAAGATCGGCAGCCGGCCCGTGGCCGATGACGTGGCCCATGTGCTGGCCATCAAGAAGGCGCTGGGCGATGCGGTCAGCGTGCGGGTGGACGTGAACCAGGCCTGGTCCGAACTGGACGCGGTGCGCGGTATCGCGGCGCTGGAGGCGGGCGGCATCGATTTGATCGAGCAGCCCGTGCGGGCCGAACACACGGCCGCCATGGCGCGCCTGGCGCAGCGTTTCTCGGTGGCCCTGATGGCCGACGAGGCCCTGCATGGCCCGCTCGACGCGCTGGCCTTCGCCCGTAACGACGGCACCGACGTCTTCGCCGTCAAGATCACCCAATCCGGCGGCCTGGTGCCGGCGGCCCAGGTGGCGGCGGTGGCGCAGCTGGCCGGCATCGGCCTGTATGGCGGCACGATGCTCGAAGGCGGCGTCGGCACGGCCGCCTCGGCCCACCTGTTTGCCACCTTCGGCGAGCTGGCCTTCGGCACCGAGTTGTTCGGCCCCTTGCTGCTGACGCAGGAAGTGCTGCGCACGCCGCTGGTCTACCAGGACTTCATGCTGCAGGTGCCCACCGGCCCCGGCCTGGGCGTGGAGCCGGACATGGACAAGTTGCGCGACCTGCGCCGCCGCTGATCGCGCCGCGCATCGAAAAACGGAACAGAGGAGACCACGATGTTATTCCACGTACGCATGGATGTGAACCTGCCGCCGGCCATGCCGCCCGCCCAGGCCGAAGAATTGAAGAAGACCGAGCGCGAACTGGCCCAGAGCCTGCAGCGCAGCGGCCAGTGGCGCCACCTGTGGCGCATCGCCGGCCAGTACGCCAACGTCAGCATCTTCGACGTGGCCGGCGTGGACGAGCTGCACGCGCTGCTCACCTCCCTGCCGCTGTTCCCGTATATGCAGATCCAGATCATGCCGCTGTGCCGCCACCCCTCGTCGGTGCGCGACGGCGACGCCTGAACCCTACACCCCACCCAACTGAAGGAGACTAGCATGACCCATAACGACATCGATACCCTGGTTAAAGGCTGGATTTGCGATACCGCCACCGGCCCCGTCAACCCGCGCGTGCAGCAGGTTGTGCTGCGCCTGGTGGGCGACCTGTGCAAGGCGATCGAAGACCTGGACATCCAGCCCAGCGAATTCTGGAAGGGCCTGGAATACATGAGCGAAGCGGGCGCCCGCAATGAACTGGGCCTGCTGGCGCCGGGCCTGGGCCTGGAGCGCTTCCTCGACATCCGCGCCGACGAAGCGGAAGCGAAGGCCGGCCTGACCGGCGGCACTCCCCGCACCATCGAAGGCCCGCTGTACGTGGCCGGCGCCCCCGAGAGCAAGGGCTACGCCCGCCTGGACGATGGCACCGAGAGCGACAACGCCGAAGTGCTGTTCATGCAAGGCACGGTGCGCGACCAGGACGGCCAGCCGCTGCCGGGCGCCAAGGTCGAAGTGTGGCACTGCAACCTGCTGGGCAATTACTCCTTCTTCGACAAGACGCAATCGCACTTCAACCTGCGCCGCACCATCATCGCCGACGGCGAAGGCCGCTACCAGCTGCGCAGCATCCTGCCGGTCGGTTACTCCTGCCCGCCGCAAGGCACCACCCAGCGCCTGCTGGACCAGCTGGGCCGCCACGGCCACCGTCCGGCCCACATCCACTTCTTCGTCAGCGCCGACGGCCAGCGCAAGCTGACCACCCAGATCAACATCGACGGCGACAAATACCTGTGGGACGATTTCGCCTTCGCCAGCCGCGAGGGTCTGGTGCCGCCGGTGCGCCACGTGTCCGAGCCGGGCGCCATCGCCGCCAAGGGCCTGCAGGCGCCGTATGCCGAGATCGACTTCGACTTCCAGCTGCACGCCGAAACGCCGGTCGCCCCTGCCGCCCAGGTGGAGCGCGTGCGCGCCGCCGCCTGAGGGAGAGCGAGATCATGATCCCCATCCATCCCGCCGCCGCGCCCAGGCTGGAAAGCCTGGACGGCTTCCTGGTCGAGGACAAGGAGCGCGGCGACTATCGCCTGCACCGCCGCGCCTTCACCGACCCGGCCCTGTTCGAACTGGAGATGAAGCACATCTTCGAAGGCAACTGGATCTACCTGGCCCACGAAAGCCAGATCCCGCAGAACAACGACTACTACAGCACCCATATCGGGCGCCAGCCGGTGTTCATCGCGCGCAACCGCCAGGGCGAGCTCAATGCCTTCATCAATGCCTGCACCCACCGGGGCGCGCAGCTTTGCCGGCACAAGCGCGGCAACAAGGCGACCTACACCTGTCCGTTCCACGGCTGGACCTTCAACAACAGCGGCAAGCTGCTGAAGGTGAAGGACCCGGAGGATGCTGGCTACCCGGACTGCTTCAACAAGGAAGGTTCGCACGACCTGAAGAAGGTGGCCCGTTTCGAGAGCTACAAGGGCTTCCTGTTCGGCAGCCTCAATGCCGACGTGGCGCCGCTGGCCGAATTCCTGGGCGAGGCGGGCAAGATCATCGACATGATCGTCAACCAGTCGCCGGACGGGCTGGAAGTGCTGCGCGGCTCGTCGACCTACACCTTCGACGGCAACTGGAAGCTGCAGGCCGAGAACGGCGCCGACGGCTACCACGTGTCGGCCGTGCACTGGAACTACGCGGCCACCACCAACCGCCGCAAGGATGAATCGGAGACGCGTCCGGACAATATCCGCGCCATGGATGCGGGCAAGTGGGGCAAGCAGGGCGGTGGTTTCTACGCCTTCGAGCATGGCCACCTGCTGCTGTGGACCCAGTGGGCCAATCCGCAGGACCGGCCCAACTTCCCCCGCCGCGAGGAATATGCGCAGCGCTTCGGCGGCGCCACGGCCGACTGGATGATAGGCCGCTCGCGCAACCTGTGCCTGTATCCGAACGTGTACCTGATGGACCAGTTCGGGTCCCAGATCCGCCTGCTGCGTCCGATCTCGGTCGACAAGACGGAAGTGACGATCTACTGCATCGCGCCCAAGGGCGAGTCGGACGAGGCCCGCGCCCGCCGCATCCGCCAGTACGAGGACTTCTTCAACGTCAGCGGCATGGCCACGCCGGACGACCTGGAGGAATTCCGCGCCTGCCAGCAGGGCTACATGGGCAGCGCGCTGGAATGGAACGACATGTGCCGCGGCAGCGAGCACTGGATTGCCGGCGCCGACGCGGCCGCCCGCGAAATCGGCCTCAAGCCGGTGATGAGCGGCGTGAAGACCGAGGACGAAGGCCTGTACACGATCCAGCACCGCTACTGGCTGGAAGTGATGCAGCGCGCCGTACGCAGCGAAGGGGAGCAGGCATGAGCACCGTTTCCATCACCGATATCTGCGCCTTCCTGTACCGCGAAAGCCGCCTGCTGGACGACCAGCAGTGGGATGACTGGCTGGCGTGCTACCACCCGCAGGTCCAGTACTGGATGCCGTCGTGGGACGACGACGGGGAGTTGATCAGCGATCCGCAGCGCGAGATTTCGCTGATCTACTACCCGACCCGCCAGGGCCTGGAAGACCGCGTGTTCCGCATCAAGACCGAACGCTCGAGCGCCACCATCCCGGACACGCGCACCAGCCACAACATCTCCAACGTGGAGATCGAGCGGCAGGACGGGGCGCGGGTGACGGTGCGCTTCAACTGGCACACGCTGAGCCATCGCTACCAGACCGACTTCAGCCACTTCGGCATGATGCGCTACGAGATCGACTTTTCGGGCGGGCAGCCGCTGATCACCAATAAATACGTGGTGCTGAAGAACGACTACATCCATCAGGTGATCGACATCTACCACCTGTAGGCAGGCACCGCACGCCGTATCCGCTTTACCGCAACAGAACCAGGAGACAGACGATGAGCTACCGCATCGCACTGCAGTTTGAAGACGGGGTGACCCGCTTCATTTCTTGCAACGACAACGAAAAGCTGGCCGACGCCGCATATCGCCAGAAGGTCAACATTCCGCTCGATTGCCGCGACGGCGCGTGCGGCACCTGCCGCGGCTTGTGCGAGTCGGGCAGCTACGACATGCCCGAGTCGAGCTACATCGAGGATGCGCTCACGCCGGAGGAGGCGGCCCAGCGCCACGTGCTGGCCTGCCAGATGAAGCCCACTTCGGACTGCGTGGTGCGCATCCCCGCCACCTCGGCGGCCTGCAAGACGGGCGTGTCCCGCTACGCCGGCAGCCTGGCGCAGGTCAAGCGGCTGTCGGAGACGACGCTGGGCTTTTCGATCGAACTGGAGGAGGGCGCCGATGTGGGCTTCCTGTCCGGCCAGTACGTCAACGTCGAAGTGCCAGGCACGGCGCTCACGCGCTCCTATTCGTTCAGTTCCGCGCCCGGCGCACGCCGTTACGACTTCGTGGTGCGCAACGTGCCGCAGGGCCGCATGAGCACCTTCCTGGCGCACGACGCGCAGGTCGGCCAGCCGATCTCGTTCTCCGGTCCGTACGGCAGCTTCTATCTGCGCGAAGTGCAGCGTCCCTTGCTGCTGCTGGCCGGCGGTACGGGTATCGCGCCTTTCCTGTCGATGCTGCAGGTGCTGGCGGCCAGCGGCTTCCGCCAGCCGGTGCGCATGGTGTTCGGCGTGACCAACGACGTGGACCTGGTTGCGCTCGACCATCTGGAGCGCATCGCGGCCAGCCATCCGCAGTTCAGCTACCGCACCGTCGTCGCTTCGGTCGACAGTCCGCATCCGCGCAAGGGCTATGTGACCCAGCATGTCGATCCGGCCTGGCTCAACGGCGGCGACGTCGATCTCTACCTGTGCGGTCCCGTGCCCATGGTGGACGCGGTGCGGCGCTGGCTGGCCGAATGCGGCGTGAGCCCGGCCAATTTCTATTTCGAGAAGTTCTCGGCCAGCAGCGAGGTGGCGGCATGAGCGCGCGGCGTTTTGAAGGGCAGGTTGTCGTCGTCACGGGCGCGGCCCAAGGCATAGGCCGCGGGGTGGCGCTGGAACTGGCGCGGGAGGGGGCGCAGCTGGTGCTGGCCGACCGCGCGCAGCTGGTGGAGGAAGTGGCGGCCGAAGTGCAGGCGCTGGGCGCGCTGGCGCTGGTGTCCCGGGTGGACCTGGAAACCTGGGCCGGCGCCGAGCAGCTGGTGGCGGCCGCGCTGGCCGCCTACGGCCGGGTCGATGTGCTGATCAATAACGTGGGCGGCACCATCTGGGCCCAGCCCTACCAGGAGTACACGCCCGAGCAGATCGAGGCGGAAGTCCGGCGCTCGCTGTTCCCCACGCTGTGGTGCTGCCGCGCCGTGCTGCCGGACATGGTGGCGCGCCAGCAGGGCGTGATCGTCAACGTCTCGTCGATCGCCACCCGCAGCATCTACCGCATTCCGTACGCGGCCTCCAAGGGCGGCGTCAACGCCATGACGGCCAGCCTGGCGATGGAGCATGCGCAGGACGGCATCCGCGTCAACGCGGTGGCCACCGGCGGCACGGAGGCGCCGCCGCGCCGCTGACCGTAGCCACATGGTTTGAAATATTTGGACAAGAGAATTGAAATATTGCAGAGCGTTTGTCTAGATACAACTAGCGGCACATTTGGTGTACGCTAGTCCTGTAGGCTAATGAGGCGTGGAAATTCGGAGTCCACGATCACGGGTCTTGACCATGTGTATGGAGGGACGTCCGGCCTCCCATTGGCCTACAACGTTAAATATGGCCTGTATCCATAGCCTAGCGGGCGGTGAGTATTTGAAAATGCTGGCTTGGGAAATACGCGGTACAACTATGCCCCACAGAGGCGGCGCGTATTTTAGCGGGGCCAGCCACGCTATGGGAAACCATATTTAGGAGTGCTACCCTCTTCGCCTATGATTTCCCTATCTCGGCTAAAGGTTATGGAATGCTCGTTACGTGGTGCCGTCAGACCCCCATGCCATTTGCCAGAAGCCGTAGCCGCCGGCGACACGGGCCTCTGCACCGAACTTGAATTCTCGGCGGTTGAATACCGCGTCGGAGTTCGCATCGGTTTGCTGTACGAATACAGGTTCCTTGCGTACTTGGTAGATGAACGGCCGGACCGCTTTCGTAGTGTCCAGCAGGAACCACGCGGTGTCGGAGATGAGGCGCGCGTCTTCAATCACTACAACGGAGCCACGATACGGATTGGGAGTGCCATCGTTGAGGCGATCATTTGTCACCAGAGCGCGGGCCACATCGCCAAGTGCCACGGGGACCAGTAACACGTTTGGCGTGATGCCGAGTGGGCGGCCCTCCTCGTCTTTAAATTGGCGCATCGCCATGCGCGCGGCGCCGAAGCTCGCCGCCGCTGCGGCTTGGGTGGCTACCGACAAGATTTTCGTACCTTTGTTGCTTACTGACGCCATCGACCCGTTGACCTGGCGTACTGGATGGTCGGTATCGATGAAATTTTGGCCGTCAAAGCATGGCGTGCTCATCGCACGATTCACTACTTCCATGATTATTTCATCGGGTAGTTGTTTGGCGGACTGGCCCGCCATCTGAGCTTGTGGGCCATAGAAGCCGAGGTTGTCGTCTTCCACGTCGTTGCGATCAACTGAGACCGTCGCTTCGAAGTCGTTGTTGACGATGCTGTATTTGTAGGCTTCCAGCGACTTAACGACCTTGTCGCCCATCCAGGGGTTGCTTCGATTTCTATGTGATTCACTACGTTAGCGATACGTGGCTGGTATAAGGCCGATTTCCTAGGTCAGTCCGATTTTCCCCATAAAATCAATAACTTCCTGACTACCCCTGAAAGATCGCCGTTTGGCCGTTTTTTTTTCGCAATCCCAGTAGCATATGATGCCATGAGGCAACTACCTGGAATGTATGGTTCCAAGCGGAACCGTTCGAATGCTTACATTGGCAGTCAGTGTTAGATTTCACATTGCAAGATCCTGTAACCCCATCACTCTCCTTCGATATTGAGGGCGAGGTAGGACAAGGGGTGGAAATGATACATTTAGTCCGGACTTGCTGTCCCCGGCATGTGGCGGCAGACTATTTGCCAGTTTTGGGCCGACCTGGCGCCGGCGCGGCGACAGACGTGCTCGTTTGCAAATAGCATGATGTGGTGGCCGGATGGGTTTTCTGGATATAGATGGTGAGGCGCGTGGCGAAGATCAAATGAAACTGCCTCCCGTGTTGTGTCGGGCGCACTTCGTGGCGTGATGTCCAGCGCATTAATGATAAAGTCCATCGGCTGATTGTGTACGAGCCAAAAACCGAACGGCAAAAATTTCAGTAAATGTCCATACACCGTCTTATCGCCCGTGGTTAACGCGATATTCATCCAGGACGCGTGCCTCAGGATCACCTGCTTTCTCGATAGGTATGGCCAGCAGTACAGGCGCCAATCCTCCGGGAACGAGTGATCAGAATGCAGGAAATACTGGCGTAAGGATTCCGAAGCTCCGATATCCTGACGCCAGTTCTGCGTATCGGCTACTGAATGTGCGGCAAGGATATGGCCGACGACGGATCTGGCCACCAGGTGCAGGGCAGCCTCCACCCTGACGATGCGGGGCAGCACAACATTCCTTGCAACGGCCTGCATACCGATGCGCATTTGATCGACGAAATGCTTAAGCTCCGGATCATAGCGCAGTCCTAGCAGCTCGTTATTGCACGTTGCGCATAAGGTCTGAAATTTTAGGCCGCCCTGAATGTATATAGTGTCGTGCTGCTGTTCCTTGCGCTGCGACTCCATCATGAGCCGACTCAGTACGGCGCTGGTGATCTGTACACATCCTTGTGGTGGCACGTGGTCGCGCGTAAGTTCCCCGAATTGACCACAGATGACACAAAATCCCTTGCCCTTCTTGCCGGAAAAACCAGCCCAACCGTTGATTCGTTTCGCGTACTCAGCCATAAACGTCCTGCGGGTACAAAAATGCCATTGTAACGCGGCCCGGCCGCTGGCCTCGGCGACGCTAGCCTTGCACCGACGTTGCCAACATCCGCACGCCCCGGTTTGAACGGATAATATAAGTTATCTTTGATTGTATTTTTTAATAATACCATTTTAAACTTACATAACGTTATTTTAACGTGTAAGCTTACTCCGACAACCGACTTTTTCGGAGCTTTCCATGCCACGCCCACCTATTGCCACCCCTGACAAAATCCGTTCCACCGTGCTCACCATGTTGGCTGAGGCCCATGACGTGGCACCGGCTACCAGCGAGCGCTTCCGGCGTATCGTCTCGGTGCGAAAGCTCATGGACCGCCTGGGTGGCGGCAATCCGGCCACAGTCGGGCGCGCGCTTAACGAGATCGAGTCGGAAATCGTGATCTCCGGCCTGGCCAACGCCGCGATACCGGACATCCCGACCGATATCGCCGTCCAGATGCGCGGGCTGTGGCAATCAGCCGTCTCCGCCCAGCTGGACGACGTCCTTAAACTCAAGGCCCAGGCCCGGCAATCGATTGATGAGGCCGATGCCTCGGTCAAGGATGCGCAGCTACGCAATGAGATGCTGCGCGAGGAGCTTGCGGCCCTGCGCGCGCAGCTGGCTAGCCGGGACGCGGAGCTGGCGCAAACCCGGGCGGAGCTGAGCACTGGCCACGCACAGTTCGCGGCACTGCAAGGAGTCTATGACGAAGTGCAAATTGAATTGCAGGCACTGAGGCAGCAAAGTGATACGACAGCGCGAGTACAGGCCAAGGAGCTGGCCTCCGCGCAGGAGCGCTATGAGGGACTGTCCAAGCAGTTGCTGCAGGAGACGGCCCACCAACGTCAATCCATTAAGCAGGATCAGGAGCGCATCTCCTCCCAGCTGAAGTTCGCGGAGCGACGGATTGCTGCGTTGGAAGACGGGCTCGCCCACGCACAGGCCGAAGCTGCCAGCGAGCATGGCAAATGCCTGACGGCCGTTAGCGAAGCGAACACCCTGAAGGCGATCAATTCGAGCCAGCGTATGCAGCTCGATGAACTGATCCGGGCGACCCTGGCGAAGGCGCCGGCACCGAAGCAGCGCGCGCCCTCGGCGCCGGCAGCAACCTCCAAGCGTGCGGCGCCACGCCGCAAACCGGCGAAATAGCCATGGAACGCTGGCTTGATCATGGTGTTGCTCCCGCCGCTTTGCTGCCGGAGAGGATCGAAGACGCCCTGGTGTACCTGACTCACGCCTTGGGGCATGACTGCTATGAGCGCTGGACAATCGCGCGACTAAAACAGACATTCCCATCACTGGCAGACGCCAAAAAAAGTAAGCCAAAGATTTTCCAGCTGCTCCTCGAGCATGACGAGGTAATCCAATGGTGGACCCAGGGCCGACTGCTTACCGCCTTGGCCTCAGATGCCCCCCAACCCAAGGCCGTTCTCGCAGGCTTACTGCATACGCATCGACGGCGCTTCAAGGTTAGCGCCTTGGTGGCGACGGTTGATGATCAGGTAGACGAAGCAAACCGATGGCTGTCGTTGATCGAATCACGTCGCACCGACACGTTGTTCACCTGGCTGGCTAGATCCGGACGTTTTGTGAACAAGGACGCCGCCTCGAACACAATCGATGCACCGGACGATGCGCGGGCGCTGATCTTGTTCTTGCGCGAGCGGGCGAGCCGATCGCGACATACATTGCGCGCGTATGCGACTGACCTGCGAAAGCTCATTAACTGGACGCGCGACCATGGGCTTGGGCCCTTGTCGGATCTGACCCGCAACGACCTCGTGGCCTATCGTGAGATGCTTGCCTTGCCCCGTGCGACGACTGGGGCGAGCGGCGAGCAAAAGATCAAGCGCGCAAGTGATAGTACCCAAGCACGCGCACTTGCGGTGATGGCCAGCGTCTATCAGTACTGGTTTGACACCGGCTATCTGGTCGCCAATCCCGCGTCGGGCCTGGTTTCAACGAACGCATCGCGCAATACGTTTTCATCCAGCCGCTTTTTGCCGCCGACCGTCCTGGCCGCTTGCGATCAATGGATGGTCGATACCAGCCAAGAGCAAGACATAGCGGTGCTGCGCCGCAGAGCGATCTGGACGGCCTACCGCTATTCTGGCGTGCGCCTGGCCGAGCTGGCTTGGGATGCTCTGCGAAACCTGCCGAGAGTCGAAGTCGACGATAATGGGGGATGGACGCTATATGTTCATGGCAAGGGGGAGAAAAAACGAGCCGTCCCGCTGCCGATGTCAGCGGTCGCACCGATCCGTTCCTATCGCGTGGCCCGCGGACTGAACCCCGACCCGAGTTCCTATGAAGTGCTGCCGTTTATTCACGGGTTCAAGGGCGGTGCCCTACAGGCTGGCGGGCTCTACGACGAAATCAAACTTATATTCAGGTCAATCGCTGAAACGCTGAAGGCTACCGACCCAGGCCGCACAGCGTTGTTAGAGGCGGCGTCCCCGCATTGGCTACGCCATGCATATGCAAAAGCGCTAGTGGTTGATCATCGTGTCCCGCTGCCGGTGGCTCAGTCCCTCCTTGGACATGCATCGATTCAGACCACGGCCGCCTATGCCAAGACCGACTTGACGCAACTGCGCGAATTTGTCGATCTCAGCTTTAAACAGGACGTGCCACGTTAGCTGGACGCTCACCTGCACCCACCTACAATTGATTTCTCTCGATCTCAAGGGAGTCGATTAGTAAATGTTGCTGGTCCGAAAATCCCGTAATCTCCAATTAGCCAACCAACAGCGACCTAATCTCGGCAGCGGGCAACCTCGCAATGACTCCCGCTACTACTTGCGCGGCTGCGGCGCAGCAAATTCGAGGCGGACAGCCTTCAGATATCCGTGTAGCTTGTACCCTTTGGTTGCTCCGGTCGCGGCCGCCGTGGAATAGTTTTGGTTCTTCACGGATTGCCGGGACAGCGCTTTCTTCCTCCTGAAGATAGAAGCCGCGTTTCCCGGTAATCCGTGAAGAACCTTTTAATTGTGTTACGCACCCGGTCTGTACGTCACGCCTGACAGCGGGGCGCGCTCAAGGCCGCGCCATCCCGGGGCGGAACGCGGCGACCCCGGTCAAGCTGCGCGCCTGGATGAGCGCCAGGATGCCCATCGTTCCGTCTGGAACCTGCAGCACGCGCACGTCGCGCCAGAGCTGTTCCAGGGCCAATTCCTCGCTGATGCCCATCGCGCCGTGCACTTGCATGGCCAGATGGACGGCCCGTTCGGCATGGTGCGTGGCGAAGCGCTTTGCCATCGCCGAGGTACCGTCGCCGCGCATGCCGCGATCGAGGCAATCGAGGGCGTACAGGCACATCAGGCGTGAACTGATGACGGCGGACTCGATCTCGGCCAGATCCTGCTGGACCAGTTGGCAGCTCGCCAGCGACTGCCCGAACTGCTGCCGCACGGTCGCGTACTCGCGCGCCATGTCGAACGCACGTTGCGCCATATTCACCGCCATCAGGCCGAGCAATGGGCGGTTGCCGTTGCCGCCAACCACGTAGTATTTGCCGGCGTCGCCTTCACCGTCCATGAGGTGGGACGGCGGCACCATGGTCCGCTCGAATACCAGCTCGCCAAGATGACCTTGCTTGAGGCCGGTCAGTTCGATGGCCCGGACCTCGATTTCGCTCTGGCTGCGATCGACCAGGGCACGGCGGATCCGGGGCCGGCCGCCACCATCAGCCTCAGCGGCGCACGATGCGACCACCACGTCGCACACCGAGGCGTTGGAGATCCACATTTTGCGCCCGGTGATGCGGGCGTGGCCATCGGCCATCTCCAGCCTGGTGCGCACGGCATTCGCATCGGAGCCCGCCGCCTCTTCGGAGTTGGCCGCGCACGCGATCTTGCGTCCCGCGATCAGATCGGGCAGATAGGCGTGCCTGACCTCCGCCGTGGCGCCTGCATGGATACGCATGATCGTGCCCTCGTGCGAGATCAGGGACAGCGCGATAACGGGCGGGAGCTGTTCGATCATGAGTCCATAGTCGATCATGCTTAGCCCGCCGCCACCGAGCTCAGTCGGCAGGCGCGCCGCGGTCAGGCCGAAATCGGCCAGCGCGCCATAGATCTCCAGCATGGCGGCCTTCGGCAACGGTGCGCTGGCCGCATGCTTGCGCAAGACTGGTTCAATACACTTGGCCGCCATTTTGCGCGCGGCGGTGGCCATCATTTCCTGCTCTGTTGTCAGTTGCAAGTCCACGTTTGCGTTTCCTTTTTTCCGCGTTGTCGCGGCCAGGTGAAGGCAAGCGGCCGATCCGGTGCGGACGGATCGGCCATTTGCATCAGGTCCGTTCAAGCATTGCTGGCCCGATGCTCAAAAACTCGCCGCCAGGCCGACCTGGCCCCAGCGCCCTGGCATGGTGTAGCCGGGGCGATAGGCATAGTCACGATCGAACAGGTTTTCGAGCGCCAGGAATACCTCTCCCTTCTTGCCCAACGCCGGCAGCGGATAGGCGATGCGCAGATTCGCCACCGCGAATCCGCTGACCTGTTCGCTGTTGACCGCGCCGGCGGCCCGGGCACGGTTCAAGGCCCACACTTGCGACTGGTACTGCGCATCGAAAGCGATGGAGAATGGCCCGACCTTGCCGTTGACGCCGACGGTGAGCGCGCGCTTCGGCGTGTAGGGCAAATGGTCGATACTTGGGTCGAGCAGGGTGAGGCCGCCGAACAGCGTCCAGTCGCTGGCTATCCCCTGCCGGATGGCCAGTTCCGCGCCCTTCATACGGTAAGCGCCGAGGTTCATGAATTGCGGCGGCGGAGGCACGTCCGGCGGGAAGCCGAATACGTAGCGGTTATTCACCTTGTCGTTAAAGAGACTGGCGTCAATCTGCGTGCTGTCGCCTGGCGACAGCTTGGCACCGATTTCCGCATGATCCAATTCCTCCGGAGATAACTGCTTCCAGCTCGTTCCAAGCGGCGGAATCAGCGATGCCAGCGTCGGCACCTCCAGGCCTGGGTAGTTGATGCCTCGGGACAGATTGGCGAATACGGTCAATTTGTCTGATACCAGCGACAAGCCGACATGCGGCGCCGATCTGGACTCGAACTCGCTGTGCTTGTAGAAGCGCACACCTGCCGAGGGCAGCAGCGACCAGTCGGCGTTGAGGACGACATTCTGGCTGGCCGACGCATACGGCGACGTGATCCTGAAGGTCGGCGCGTCGAACGATGCCTGCGGCGCGGGCGCGATGCGATTGAATTTCACGTCGCCCGAGATGCGGTCGTCATCGAGGCCGGCCATGACCGTGCCGCCCTGCCACGGCGAAAACTGCTCCTTCCAGCGCAGCCCGCTCATCCGGAAGTTGGACGGCGTATCGCCATCGAGCCCGGCCTGATGCAGCCAGTTGCCTTCCCCGCTGTCGCGGTAGACTTTGACTTCGCCGCGCCAGTCGCCATGCTGGTGCGACAGGTAGGCGGCGATCATGCTGGCGCGCGTGTTGTATTGCGCCGCGACCGTCGGCGCGGGCAGCCGGCTGTCGCCGGGATCGCTTGCCTTGTTGTCAACAGCCAGGAAACTCGCGCCGAGCGACCAGTTCTCGTCCAGCTTCCAGCCCAGACGTCCCATCGCGTTATTCAACTCGCCGTCGGCATGGGCGCGGTGGCCATCGGATTGGGCATGGCCTTGCGCCAACGCGAAATCGAGCTTGCCCGCGCGGCCCAGCAGGTCGGCCTGTTCGATGACCGTGCCGAACGCGCCAGCCGAGACGCGCGCACTGCCATGTACGCCATCCTCGGTCGCCCGCTTGGTTTCCAGATTGACCGAGGCGAAGTTGTTGCCGCTGACCTGAGGTTGTGGGCTCTTATAGACCGTGATCGTGCGCATGCCGTTCACGGGCAGCAGGTCGAGCAAGGGGTGGCTCCACAGCCCCATGTAGAATGGCACGCCGTCGATCTCGGTCTTGATTTCGCTGCCCGGGCGGCTGACGCCCATGCCACGGATGAAAATGGCGCCGCCCTGGTCACCCCCGAACGCGCCGACCGGGTTGTAGCGCGAGATCTGCACGCCCGGCGTGCGGCGCAGCGCGGACGCGAGGTCGACCGCGTTCTGGTCGCGCAGTTGACCTTCGGTGAGCACGGCGGTCGTGCTGGAGTAGGGATCGACTCTCACGTCTTCGATGATCGGATGTGCCGTGACGATCACGGTTGCGACGGTTGCAGTTTGCGCGCACGCGCCGCCGGCAAAGGCGAGCGAGACGGCGAGCGTAAGTGGATGGCGTTGTCGTTTCATGGCGTATGGTTCTCTGAGGCTTAGTGTTGCATTGAATGGTGGGAATGGTCGTGGTGTTCAGCCGCACGTGGGTCGTTGGCCGTGCCGTACAAGCCGAATCGCTTGACGCGCGCAGGGCTGAGCGATTGCTCGGCCTCGTTCAACCGGGCGACCAGCCGCTTGGCCGCGTCGGCGGGGATGCCGGCGTCCTGCAGCAGCTTGACGTCTTTGAAGCCGTCGCCGCCGCAGGCCACGATGGTCCAATCGCCTTGGTTACGTCGCAGCAGCGCACGTCCGCCTTTTTCGCCTTGCACCCAGTCGGCCAGCGCATGCTCGCCGACCACCACCACCGGTGCGGTTTCCACCTTGTGATCGGGGCGGTCATAGGTCTTGCCGATCAGGCTTTTGATCCGGGCCGCGTGCTCGGCGTCTTGCGCGGACGCCGCCGCCAGGCTACCCCCCATCAGCAGTGCGGCCATCAGGCAGTGCAATTTCATGCGTTTCATGGTGTTTCTCCTGTCGTTAAAAAATGAAGTTCAATCAATGCGTGACGCGGCGCCGGGCGCGCCAGCCAGCGTGGACAGCGCCTGCATCAGCAAGAAGCTGCTCCACGCCGCTTCGACCAGTTCGCGCTGGCCCGGCCTGGTCTGGTAACAGGCGCCCCAGAAAATGCCTGGCGGCGTGCCGCCCTCGGCATTGTGCGCACCGGTCAGATAGCGGCTGCGCACAACCGCGGCGATCTGGCGCTCGGCGCAGGCTTGCCATGGCGTTTCGGCCGCTTCGACCTTGGCCAGCAACTGCATCGCCAGGGCTGCGATCAGCGCAGCACTAGGATCGGCCAAGCCGGATGGCTGGTCCAGGCGGTCCGGCGGTATGCCACATGGACGCGAGCGCAACCAGTATTCGCAGGCCGCGCGCGCCTGTGCCCGGTAGGGTTCGCCCCAGCGCGCGGCGGCGGCCAGTCCGAACATGCCCCACGCCTGTCCGCGCGACCAGGCGCCGGCCTGGCCAATGGGGTGGCATGCAGGGCACGCGGGGCCCGCCTGATCCGCGTACAGCGCTTCCGCGTGAAACGCGCCATCCCCGTTCAGGCAGGCAGCGAGCACGGTATCGGTGTGCCGTCGCGCGATGTCATGGTGGGCCTGGTTGTCGCTGTGCGTCAGCAGCTCGATGAGCGGGCCGAGCGCATCGATGGCGATGTGCCGGCGGCCGTGGCTGCCGCCGCCGATCGCCGTGCCAGTGGGGATGCATTGCAGCGTACGATCGAAGGCACCGGCGAGCACGTCGGCGGCGGCCTGCGCGACGCGTCCCGCCGCCTCGTCGCCGCACCAGCGCGCGCCTAAGGCTGCGCCATACCAGAACAGCATCGCGCGATGAATGGAATCGGTGTCCATCTTCGCCGCCAGGCGCCGGCAAAGCAGCCGGGCTTTTTGACGGTCGGACTCCACGCGGCGCAGGTGCGCGCGCAGCCACCAGCAGGCGGCCCAGTAGCCTCCTACCCAGGAGCCGCCTTGTGACACCGTCCAGGCATTGTCCGTACCGGGCGAATATAGCGGAAAGCCCTCCGTGCACTGGGCCTCGATCCAGTCCATGCGTGCGCAGAGGTGGTCGAGCGTGGCCATGATCTCGGTGCGGCTCAGCACTGCGTCGCCAGTCAAATCCCGGGCCGTCATTGGGCTTGCTCCCGGCGCGCGCGCGCCAACGCGCCTGTCATCAGGCAGCCGGCCAGCAGCACCGCGATCGCGAAGCTCCACGCGCCGCTAAAGCCGTAGGCGGAATCGGCGATCACACCGTACAACGGCGGGCCGAACGCGAAGCCGCCGAAGAACGCCGCCGACAACCATGCCGAGGACGTGGCCGTTGGCCCGAAACCTGGATCGCGCAGCAGCATGCCCATCGCGATCGCGTTGGTGGCGACGGCCGTCAAGCCCATCCCGATCGCGCCCAGCCACAACTTCCAATGACTGGCGGCATCGGCCGTCATCGTCACGACGATGGCCAGCGCCGCCAGGATCAGCAAGGCCAGCAGCAGATGAGATTCGTCCTTGAACCTGGCCCCCAGCGGCGTCAGCACGATGCGGGACAGGATACCCATGGCGCCGAACATGGCGACCATCAATCCTGCCTGGGCGGCTCCCATGCCCTGCCTGGTGGCGAACATGGGCAGGAAGGTGACGAAGGCCGACAGGGCGATGCCCACCGCGGCTTGCACACCCATCAAGCGCCGCAGGGGCAGGTTCGGGCGTCTCCAGGCAGCACGCTTGGCGCCGGTCGCCGGAGGCGCCGGCGCCACCAGAGGCGCCATGCAACCGAGCGCGAACGCGAGCGGCACGATCAGGCCCAGCGCCGTGCGCCAGCCGAATTGGGTCGCCAGGCCCGGCAAGGCCAGGCCGGCGAACAGGGCGCCCAGCTGAACCCCGGCCTGCTTGAGCCCGACCACCAGGGCTTTCTGTTCTGGTGCGACGCGCTGCGCGATCAACAGGTTGGTGACTGGATTGGACAATGCCTGCGCCAGGCCGCAGATGGCGACGGCCGTCACCACGCCGCCGAAGCCGGGCAGCAAGATCATCAGCAGATAGGCCAGTGCGACCGAGAAGAACAGGATGCGTAAGCCGCGCCGCGCGCCGAGCCGTTCGACCAGCGGGCCGGCGCCCGGCGACATCAGAGCGGCCAGGCCGAAGGTGCTCATGGTCGCCAGCCCCAGCCAGCCCGGCGGGATCCGCAAGTCACGGACCAGGAACGGCCCCAGCGTGCCGATCGCATACAGGATCAGCATGGGCAGCGTCATCGCGAGCGTCAGCACCAGGCGTAGGCCGACGCTGGCCGGCCATGACAGGCGGGCCGGTTCGGTGGTGGCGTTCAATGCACCAGCTCCTGCGGACGCGCCGCATGCGCGGGCGGTGCCGAGACGCCCCGCCCCAGGAACGCCACTTCGACCGCGAGCAGCTTCTTGTCCACCTTGCCGGCCGGCGTCAGCGGCAGGCGCCGCAGGTAGCGCAGGTATTCGGGCAGCTTGTTGACTTCCAGCCCCTGGTCGCGCAGGTAGCCGGTCAGGTCGGCCAGCGCGGGCCGCTCGGCGCCGTCGCGCATGGTCAGGCACAGGCAGACGCGCTGGCCCAGATCCGTGTCCGGCACCGGCACGCAGGCGGCGCTCACCACATCCGGATAGGCGGTGACCAGGCTTTCGATCTGCACGGTGCTGATGTTCGCGCCTCCGCGTATGATGATGTCCTTCTTCCTGCCGGCCAGCACCAGGCGGCCATCGGCATCGATCAGGCCTAGATCGCCGGTGCTGACCCAGCCGTCGGCATCGCGATAACGGCGATCGAGATCGGCCGCGTTCACGTACTGCATGGGCGACATCGGCCCGCGCGCCGTGATCTCGCCCACCTCGCCCTGCGGTACTTCGTGACCAGCCTCGTCGACGATGCGGATGGCGCAGATGGTGGGATTGGGCCGGCCCACGCTCTTGAAGATCACGTCCGCATGCTCGTCCAGCGTGTTGTGGCAATTGACGCCGTCGGCCGAGCCATACAGGCTGATGAAGCCGCAGCCGAATGCGACCATGCAGCGTTGGATGCTGGCCTGGTCGATCACCGCGCCGCCAGACACCAGCGCGGCCAGGCTGGACTTGTCGAGTGCGGCCAGCGACGGCTCGGCGGCCATCCGTTGCAGCATGGTCGGCACGCCGAGGATATGCGTGGGCTTGAACGTGGCGATGGCGGCCACCGCCTGCGCCACGTCGAACTTCGGCAACAGCGCGATCGAACCACCGAGCCAGCACAGGACGCCGAAGGTGGCCGTGGCGCCGAAGGCGGAACCGAGCGGCACCAGGTACAGTCCCCGGAACGACGGCCCATCCGGGTGCAGCCGTTGCAGGAAGCGGCCGCGTCCACCCAACAAGGCGTTATGGGAATAGGCGACCAGCTTGGGCTCGGATTCGGTGCCGGAAGAGACGAGGAAGCGCACCGGAGCGTCCGGGCAGACGGACGGCAACGCCTCGTGCGGCATCGCTTCAGCCTGCAGCAATTGTTCGAAGCCATGCCAGCCGGGCCGGCTACCGCCGTCGACGATCAACAGCCGCAGCGACAGCACGGCCGGCCGCAGCGATTCGATCAGCGCACACATATCGAGGCCGCCGTATTCCGGCGACACGACGATGGCGCGGGCGTCGCAGCGCTTGAGCAGCGACTCGATGTCCAGGCGTCCGCGCCCCGGCGGAAACGGCGCTACCACGGCGCCCAGCGCGGCGGCGGCCAGATCGATCGCGCAGCAGTGCCAGGTGTTCGGCAACTGGTAGGCCACCACGTCGCCGGCTACGATGCCGTGCGCTTTCAGGCTCGTGGCCAGCCGCAGCGCCTGTTCCAGCAGTTCGCCATAGCTGATGCCGCCGCCAGGCGCGAGCACGGCGGCCTTGTCGGGGTGCCGCTCGGCCTGTTGACGGAACATCTGGTAGACGGTGCGGTTAGGGCACCAGCCGCGCCGTACCCATTCGCGGCGCAGTTCGGCGGGGACCAGGTCGATGATGCCGGCGTCATTCATTGAAACCTCCAGGGAGAATTGATACGGGTATACGCGTCGTCCGTGAAACAGGACGCCAGCCGGGGCTGGCCATGCAGTTCGGACAGGTCTTCCAGCGCGATGGCGGCGGCGACGCCGCACGGCTCCAACAGGGCCAACCATTGATGCGCCGTTTTCGCTTGCAGCGCCTGCGTCAGGTGGGCGTGTAGTCGCGCCGGTTCCAATGCGGCGTCCAAGCCGACGACGCGGGCCAGCACCGCCGCCGTTTGCGCGTCGGGGCAATCGATCGCGAGCCAGCCCTGTTGCGTTGGATAGATAGCCACCAGCACGCCGCTGGGGGACGGCGGCAGGTCGTTCGGATGGGATAGCGCGTCAAAGTCGTCGGCGCACAGCATGGTCGCCGCCCCCAGCAGTGACGATTCCATGCGGATGCCGCCCGCTTGCAGGGTGCGGCTCAGCAGTGCCGCCGCCACGCCTTGCGCAGCCACCGCTCCGCCGAGCACGTCCAACACAGTAAACAGCGAGCCGCCGCGCGTGCCGGATGCGCGCGCGATCCTGTGCGCGACACCGGAATAGGCTTGCACCATGAAATCGGTGCCGGGAAGGTTATGGCCGCCTGCCACACCCCAGCCGCCGGCGTAGGCGTAGACCAGGGCGGGATTGATGCGGCGCAGATCCATCGCATCGAGCCGCAGTTCGGCCGCCTTGCCGGGCGCCCAGTTATGCAGGAATACATCCGCTTGCCGCACCAGCGCGTGGATCTCGGCGCGGCCCTGCGCCGACTTGATGTCGATTTCGCGCACGCTCTTGAGCCGGTTGAGCGCGTCGAAGCGGGCGGAAACTCCTCCTGCCATTGGCGGCATGCCGCGCAAGGGATCGCCGCCCGGCGGTTCGATACGGACGACGGTAGCACCGAGCAGCGCAAGCAGATGTCCCGCCAGCGGCCCCTGGATGCGACGGCAGGATTCGACCACCGTCAAGCCGGATAAGGGCAGCGTGCCAGTGGACGGACTCAGCGCGCTATCCGGGGTGGCGTAGCGGGCCGCATCGTCTTCGCGCGTGAACGCCCATGGTCCTTGCCGCAACAGGGAACCCGCGTCGGGGTCACGGGAGCGTTCTTCCAGCGCACGTACCGGACAAATCGATACCCCGGTGCGCGCGCAAATCGTGGCGACCTGGGCATAGGGCAGCCGCGCCAGCGCGGCGCTCAATGCCGGCGGCAGCGGGGCGATCGCTTTGGCGTAGCGCAGCAGGAAGCCGTTCCAACCCTTGCCTACGCTGTCCATCTCGACGCCGATTTCAGACCAGAAGGCGCGCCATGGTTGCGCATCCAGCGTCTCCAGTTCGAACGTCACGCCGTCGGCGGAAACGAATGGCGGGCGATCCGCCGTCGACGCGCCGCCGGGCAGGATTTTTTCCGGCGCTTCCGGCGCGGTCGCGCCGGCGATGTATTGTCCGACGGCCAGCAGCGCCGCTGAAGCGAACGAGGTCGAGACCTGCGTGGCCGGCAAGCCGCGCCGCTGTCCAACGGCGGCAGCCAGCATGCCCTGCAGCGCCAGGGTGGCCGTCAGCATGGAGACGTAGTTCACGCCCAGCGGCTGCATCCGCCCGCTGGCGCGCCCGTGCACCGACATCAGTCCACATGCCGCTTGCACGGTGAATTCGGTGGCGATGCCGGGCTGGCCATCTGGCCAGCCGCCGATGTCGCATGCGATGGGCGGCGCACCCGGCGTATGGAGCGCCAGCGCAAGCGTTGGCCCGGTGGCCTGCAGCATCGCGGCCTCCGTCAGGGACATGCCGAGCGCCTGGCCCTGGTAGCGCAGCGAGGCCACGGCGGCGCTGAAGGCGGGGGCGCCAGTCTGGGGCAAACCGGCGAGGCTGCAGAGGCTGAGGGGCAGCGGAAGGCTCATCGCACATGCTCCACCACGGCCCGTGCCAGCGAGCGGCCCGAGCCGCCGGCGACCGCCGGCAGGATCGTGACCGTATCGTGCTCGCCCACGGGCGCATCCAGTTCGCCGGCGAAGCGGATGTCGTTATCGTTGACGTAGATGTTGACGAAGCGGTGCAGCTGTTCGCCCTGCATCAGCCGCTGCCGGATGCCGGGGTAGGCGCGTTCGAGATGCGCGATGAGGTCCCGGATGGTGGCGCCGCTGGCCTCGACCCGCTTTTGATCGTTGGTCAGCGGGCGTAACAGCGTGGGGATATGGACGATGATGGTCATGACAATTCCTTGATGAGGTTGTGCGAGGGGACGGCCTGCGCGGCGGGCGATGCGTAGCGTTCGACCGGTTTGATCGTCTCTTCGACCACGCGGCCGTCGACGATGCGAAAACTGCGCACGGGCCGCTCGCAGGCGGCGTCTGTGGAGACGATGACGTAATGCGCGTGTGGTTCGGCGGCGCATGCCACGTCGTCCCTGCTGGGATAGGCGGGTGACCCGGTATGCGAGTGATAGAGCACGAGCGGTTCTTCGCCGCGCGCGTCCATGTCTTTCCAGACCTGGAACTGTTCGGCCGCATCGAAGCGGAACGCCTCCGGCGATTGCGCCGCGTTGCGCATCGGGATCAGGCGCATGGGCTGGTTAGAGCCCGCTGCGCCGGCGATAACGCCGCAGGTTTCAAGCGGATGGTCCCGCCTGGCCTGGACCAGCATCGCGTCGACGAGGTCTGCAAGTATGATCAGCATGGGATGGTTCTCCTCGATGTTCAGTAGCTCGGCAGCGTGGGATCGACGTCCTTGATCCACGCGAGAATGCCGCCGTCCAGATTGCGGAGATTGTTGAACCCCTGTTCCCGCAACGCCAGCAGCACGGCGCGGGAGCGCGCCCCGGCTTTGCAATGCAGGACGATGGGCGTGTTCCGGTCCAGTTGCGAGGCGACGCCGGGTGACACCACGATGTCTTTCGGCAGGTGCCGCGCGCCTGGAATGCGCACGATGTCCCACTCGGTCGCCTCGCGCACGTCGATCAACTGGAAGGCGTCGCCGCGTTCCTGCCATTGCTTGAGTTCGACGGCGCTGATCGCGGGAACGTCGGCTTCCATGCCGCCGGGGCGCCGCAAGCCGCAGAAAGCCTGGTAGTCGGCCAGCGCGGTGATCCGGGTCCGCTTGGGATCGCGCCGCAGCGGCATGAAGCGGTAACTCATGTCCAGGGCATCGTAGACCGCCAGCCGTCCCAGCAAGGTTTCGCCCAGGCCGGTGATCAGTTTGATCGCCTCGGTCGCCATCATGGCGCCGATCGACGCGCACAGGATGCCGAGAACGCCGCCTTCGGAGCAGGACGGCGCCAGTTCGGGCGGCGGCGGTTCGGGATACAGGTCGCGATAATTGAGCCCGCGACCATCGGGCGCCTGTTCCCAGAACACCGAAGCCTGGCCTTCGAAGCGGAAGATGGAGCCCCAGACGTAGGGCTTGCCGGCCAACACACAGGCATCGTTGACCAGATAGCGCGTGGCGAAGTTGTCCGTGCCGTCCACGATCAGGTCATAGCCGGCCACGATGGCCAGCGCGTTGCTGGCGTCGAGCCGTTCAGTGTGCAGCCGGACGTCCACGTGCGGGTTGAGTTCCCAGATCGCGGCACGCGCGCTTTCCGCTTTCGACCGTCCCAGATCCGATACGCCGTGTATCACCTGGCGCTGCAGATTCGATTCGTCGACCACGTCGAAGTCGGCGACGCCGAGCAGGCCGACGCCGGCCGCCGCGAGGTAAAGCAAGGCCGGCGAACCGAGGCCGCCGGCGCCGATGACCAGCACCTTGCTGTATTTGAGGCGCTTTTGTCCATCGAGGCCGAGCTCGGGCAATAGCAGATGCCGGCTGTAGCGGCGGATGTCGGCGGCGGTCAGTTCCGCCAATGGTTGCACCAAGGGGGGCAGCTTCATCGATTGTTCTCCTGGAGTTTTTTACGAGCGCGCGTGCGCACACCGACGACGTGTGGACGTAGTCGGGGACAGACGGCGGCAAACGGATGCGGCCGGCGCGGGCGAAGCAGTGGCGAAGGCGCCCACGGTCACCGCTTGCGCGGCGCGACCGGCATCAGAAAAGAGCGGAAAAAATCAGGAAATGGCAGGCGGCGCGCGCGAGTGCGCGGCGGCCCAGATGAACAGCGGGCGGGGAGATTGGTAGTAGAGGGACGGTAAGGCTAGCCTGTCGTTCAAGATGGGAACGATGAAGCCGGCGGAGGGCGGCAGACCGGGCGCACCGGCATGGGTGCAACAGAACGCGCAGTGCTTGAAGTGAAAACCGTGTTCGGCTGGCGATGTCGAGGCGGGATTCTGGTCCGGGGCCATCTTGACCATCCTGGCGCCGGTAGACGAACAAACCTCGGTCCAGCCGGCGTTGGCTACCTCCTGCGCGGCGACGGCTTGAGAAATGGCCGGCGCCAACGCGGCCATCAGGATCGCGAGACAGGCGATCCAGGCGGTAAGTTGGCGCGTCAGTGTGGTCAATTTCATCGTGTCGTTTCAGCGGCCGGTATCGCTATCCCGAGTTCGGCGTTCGTTCAGGTGATGATGAATTATACAGTCATATAGTATTTGGAAATATTGATGTAAGTTAATTTTTCGCGTGACATACACCGTCGGCAGTGATCGAGCGAAGCTTGGCGGCAGTGTCTCGCGGCTTGGCGTGCCTTGCGGCTGGGCGCCAAAGCACGCTTGAAACGGATGGCATACGGTTATCGCGACTCTGAATTCTTCTTTTTGAGGATTAAAGCCGCGTTTCCCGGAAATCCGTGAAGAACCATAATTTTGTCCCAACGCTTTGTCTCCCCGGTACATGAAGACAACAGAAGGTCCAGCACCACGTAGCCTTCTGAAATCGTTGACTTCACAATACTATAGCCCTCTTTTTTGTTTGGTTGGCACCATCAATCGCAGTAGCCACCTGAGCATATCGGTGACGTTGTCAGGTGGTGCTAGCACGCGAGCGTATAATATCGCCATGTCTGCATTTGCCAAACGGAGAACATTGCATATTTTGGTCGCCATCATGGCGCTCCTTTTTAGCACATTGGCGCCTTCGATTTCACCCGCGTTCGCGTCTTCGTCATCTACACGTAACAGTTATCTGGCGGACATTTGCACCTCGGCTAACTACAAGGTAGCCACCTTGTCCATCAAGGATTTGAAGCAGGCACCGGCATCTGATGGTCATGCCATGGAGCATTGTGTATGCTGCGCCGCCCACGATGGTCCGGACAGTTTTTTAACTTCTGCGTCAGTGCCGTTGGCCGTTATCGACGGTCACGATTTCCATTCGACTCTGTTCTACACTGCGCCAGTTATGCTGGATGCTTGGACTGCAGCCAATCCTCGGGCTCCGCCGTCCCGCATTTGATTTTTTGAAGGGCTATCCGCCAAAGTTTGTGCGATAGCGACCTTGCGCAAATCGCGTTGACCGACTTCCTATTCCACTCCGCACGGGAGGTAATTCTTTGTGCGCCCATCACTTGGGAAGACGACGCCGCTGCGCAATTTTCAAGCTGCCTTTTGAATTGGATCGACCATGAAACGCATTGCCTTTGCAACACTGATTTCCGTACCCTATGTCTCCGCGCTCGCCTGCGCAACCTGCGGCTGCTCGCTGTCGACTGATGCTGCCACCGGCTATACGGCCAATGCAGGCTGGTACGCAAATCTCGAATACAACTACATCAACCAGAACCAACTACGCTCCGGCACCCATAGTTTACCTGCGGCACAGGTCGCGGCAATTAACGACGCCGGTGGCGCCCAGGAAGTGGAACACGGCACGATCAACCGCTATACTACGTTGGGCCTGACTTATGCCGCCAATGCCAATTGGAATGTCAAGCTGATGCTGCCGTACATTGACCGAAGCCATACGACTTATGCATCGGCCACCAATCCGATCACACCGGACCAACTCAGCAGCGCAGCGGTCCATGGTATTGGCGATATCAAGCTATTGCTCAATTATCAGGGTCTGCTTCCATCCCATAACCTGGGGCTACAAGCCGGCATCAAGCTTCCAACCGGGCATTACGGTGGCGTCAATGCTGATGGCAGCGGCATTGTCGGCCGCCATCCGGTCGCCTTTGGCAGCGGTCCTTTGTCGCACAATCCTTCGCCGGACAATCTGCTCGATACCAGTTTGCAGGCGGGAACCGGTAGCACAGACCTTATCGTTGGTGCTTACTATTACCAGGCAGTGAGCCAGAACTTCGACGCCATCATTAATGGCCAGTTCCAAGCGGCGATCAAGCAGAAGCTAAATCAGGTCGGCGAGGACTTCCGCCCGGGTAATCAAGGTACCGTCAGCGTAGGCTTGCGTTACCAGGCCCGCCCAGATATCACGCCCCAGCTGCAACTGAACCTTAGCCGCCGAAATCATGATCAGGGCACGCTCGCCGATACAGCTGACACCGCCGGCACGGTCGCCTATGTTAGTCCAGGCCTAACCGTGAGCGTGCTGAAGACTATGCAGGTATATGGCTTTGTCCAGCTGCCGGTGTACAGCAAGCTGGAAGGTTATCAAATCTTCCCGCGCTGGACCGCCACCATTGGTGCGAGCTATGCGTTCTAGCACAGGATCACCAGTAATGGCCAAGTTACACCGCCTCCTGTTTTTGCTGGCGGCATTGTACGCCGGCCTGTTGCCCGTATCTGCCGGTGCCGCCAACTTGACTGTCGGCCAGCCGGCGCCACCCCTGCTGCTGCACACGCTCGACGGCCAGCAGATCGCCACCAATGACCTGGTGGGCAACGTAGTGATCGTGACGTTCTGGGCCACCTGGTGCGGGCCCTGCCATGAGGAGCTGCCGTTATTGTCAGATTATGCCGCCGCCCATGCACAACGAGGCTTGAAGGTGTTGGCGTTTAGCTTGGATGGTCCCGACGCCCTCGCTGAAGTGCGTGCAATGGCAGGCAAGCTCAGCTTCCCAGTCGGGCTATTGGGAAGCGCCTGGGCCGGAGGTTATGGTCGCATCTGGCGCGTCCCGGTCAGTTTCGTGATCGGGCGGGATGGACGATTAGTTGACAACGGCTGGGATGACCACGAACCAAGTTGGACAGTGCGGCGCCTAGAGCAAATTGTCACCCCATTGCTGCCCGTAAAGGACTAAACGCTGGCGCGCTGGTGGCAAACGGAATGGGCCGCGGTCTATCCAGAGGGTAAGCCGGGAGCAGGCCCAAAAATAGCAGAAAAGCCAAAATTCGCGGATGGTGGCCGCGTCAATCCCGGTCCCATCAAACACCACCCGCTCAAGCGTTACATACGCGTTTGCGCAAATCCGGGCCAGTTCGTCGATAGCCTGCCTTGGATTTGAGGTCTGACAAACGACGCATCCGTTGCTGGCCACATCAAATTGGGCTTGCTCACCCGCACCGTTGAAACGGTGGATTCACTCGATGAGCTCTGCATCACGCATTGCACGCCGGTAAACGCTGACGCGTTGTCGGCAATCAGCCTGGCTTTGCATGTAGCCTGGGCAAATATCCACGCTCATGCCGAATCCGATCGCCATGAGGAAGTACTGATCGACGTGCCCTTGTGACGCTCAACTGAGGTTCCAGGCACCTTTACGGTACTGAAGGGTACCAGACAGAATACCTTCAAGCCAGGCATTCCATCGCCGCAAACCAGCATTATCTGCAACTGACCAGGATGTTCAATACGGTCTGGGTATCGCGTTCGATTTCGTCCAGCACGCCCTGCCAGTGCCCGAGCACACGCTTGACACTTGGCGCTGGCTGCGTTGAGCGCCATATCGTGAGGACACGCCGATATCCGATGAGATTGGCCCGCTGCATACAGTAGGCGGTCGTCATCCTTGTCGAGTCGATATCCGTCAGCACTCCGGCGGCGAGCCTTGCCTGCGCCAGCCGTTCAACCTGAGCGGCCGTATCGCGCTGGATGCTCTTGAGGAAGTCGATTACCAGCGGCAAACCAATTGGATCAGGGCACCATGCAATTTCTATTTTCTCTGTATCACCGCTTCCGGTAGCGATATTCAGAACGTCGTTGCCGTCACCTTGGATCAGGTCTGCCTGCGGAATGTTCGTAAGCAGCCACGGAAACAGATCGGCTTTCAGATTGACCAGTGTGCGCAGGTCCTGCTTGAATCCGTTTTCCAGGCCGGGTGGATGCACTTCCTTGGTGTCTGCCGCCACCATCCGCCAGATGCGCTCGATGTGGACTTCCCGTTCGGCCACGCCAGGGAACAAGCTGATATTCCAGCCAAGACAACAGGTCATCACGGCCTTCTTCCGCGTCTCGAAATCCGGGACAAACAGGACATAGGGGAGCATGAACGACGAGAAGCAGGACGCTACGCTGTAGTGTTTGGTTCTAATGGGCATAGATAGGGCCAAATTAAATTGGGAGACCAGCCGTCAGTGTCCGGTCGCGCAGTTCCGCTGTGCGCACCGGGTCGAGCTGGTTGCTGAACAGAGCGCGGATCTCGGCTGGCTTGGCATCGAACTGCTCCACCATGTCTTTGAAGCGGTAGCCATGTCGCGTCAATGTCGGTTCGCCCTTGACCGGATCGACCCAGTGGGGCTTATCGATGCGCTTCAGATCGGACGGCGACATATCGAACTGCCAGCAGTCGTTGCTGCACTCGGCCTGGAAGCGCACGGCGGGCGACTGCCGGCGCAGGCGGCCCTGGTCGAGGCGCCAGCGCGTGAGGTATTCGTTGACCGTGCTGCGCGTAAGGACACCCGCTGGCGCGCGAACCATGCCTTGGTCGGTTTCCACGCCGTAGTCCTCCAGCAGCTCGATGGCGCGCTTGGTGGACAGGTGCCGGCCCTGCCTGTTGGTCGTGCGCAGCTTCAGCGCCGCGATCACTTCGCAATAGCGCTCCAGCTCCGCGCGGGGAAGTATGCGCGGCCGGCCGTGATCTACTCGATGCACCGCGCGCGGCTTGAGAATGTCTTTGATGACACGGTATACCGACGTGAGCGACCGGCCAAGGCGATCCAGACGCCAGATGACGACCATATCGCCGGCACGCTGCACGTTCATAAGCGCTGTCTGGCCGGTACGCTCCGACTTGGCGCCGCTAACGGTATCTTCAAAGATGCGCTCGCAGCCGGCCGCCGTCAGCGCATCGCACTGCAAGTCCAGGTGCTGGTCATCGGCAGAAACGCGGGCGTAACCTATCAACATGGCCGGAAGTCCAAGAAGTCAGGAGTTTCCAGTATAGCTACACTTTGGATATCGGATGGAGATTTTGGAGTCGTGCGCCAGGGCAGGTGGTGCTAAATCAGGGCCACGTGGCCGAAGTGCAAAAACGGACGGTTTTGCATGGGGATCGACGGCGCCACTGTCGCGGCGTTGCATAGCGGTTGGCACCGGCCTGACGATGACCGGGGCCGCTGGCCGGGCGGCGTTCTAATTGCACTCTGCCCGCCTTTAGCTAGGTTAGAAGCTTGTCAATAGGCCCGCGTACAAGGTCCGGCGCGGTCCATACTGCGGCGCCCCAACGCCAACACCAGAACCGTCGCGCAGCAGGTAGGATTTGTCGAACAGGTTGATCATGGCGAGTCGTCCTTCAATCGTGCCAACCGGCGTCTTCTTCCACATATGCGTGAGCGTGGCATTGACTGTGGTGTAATGCGGCAATGCCCCAGAGTTGGGAGGGCCACCGTCCGGTGTCAAGCGCAGGCCGCTGCCATAAAGGAAATCAGCGCTGAGCTGCGAATCTCCAAAGTGATAATGCGCGCCACCGGACAGGGTCAGCTTCTGGTCGTGGTCGACATAGATGTAGTGGTTGGCGATGTAAGCCAACTCGTCCAAGCCAAACAACGCCTGGCCGGAGATGATGTTCTGGCCCTGTGCCTTTTGACTGGTGACATTGAGGTAGCCGCCCCAAGTCTTGTCCGTGTAGACGGCCGATAGTTCCAGCCCTTTGGCGTAGCCGCGGTCATAGTTGAAGGGGGACAGGATCAGTGCCTGGCCGAATTGCCCTTCGTCGAGCAGATTCCGGATTTTCTTGTAGTAAGCGTCGGCGGTCACCGTCAGTTTGCTGTTGATCTGGTGGCTGACACCCACGTCGTAGTAATGGGTACGCTCGGCCTTCACGTTGTCGGACGCACCGATCTCGGGCGCATTCGTCGTGTTACGATAGAGATCGATGCTCGACTGTGCTGCCAGTTCCTGCGGCGGTGGCGTGAAGTAGCGCGAGTAGCCCGCGTGCACTGCGGTCGCATCGCTCAGCTTGTAGGCCAGGTTCAGGCGCGGGCTCCATTGTTGCTCGTTGATGAATGCTGACACCTTGTCGTAGCGTACGCCGTAGTTGACCGTCAGCGGCGCCAGCGGATGCCATTCGTCTTGCAGGTAGATGCTGGACAGGCGCCCCGTCTTGCCGCTGTCGTCGATGATCGTCATGGGCACGGTCGATGCCTGCGCGCCGCTGTCGTCGGTGCCGAACACGGCCACGGTGTTGTCGCTGTGCGTCGTCTGGCGTGCATAGGCTAGGCCCGCGCGGACGGTATGCTCGCTGGCCAACTTGTAGCTGGCATCGGCCTGCACGCCGCTTGCGCTGTTCGAGCGCAACGAATTGGACGATACGCCGTTGAACACCAGGTCGCCGACCGGGTCGGGTGCATAGTGCAGTTCGGAATACTGGTGGAAGCCGGACAACTGGAAGGTCAGCGCACCCATGCTCTTTTGAAACGACAGCACGGCGAAGCGGTTCACTTCGCGTTGATTTTCATCGACCTTGGCCGAAGCGAGCGTGCTGGTGCCTGCAGCGGCGTCGCTCACGCCGGCCAGCGAGAATCCAGGTGCCTGGCCAGGATTGTCTGGGATCTGGAAGTGACCGACATAGGTGCCGAACATCAGGCCGACGCGTGTGTCGTCATCAACAATATACGACAGGTTGCCGAAGGATTTTGACTGGCGTGTCTTGTCGTGCAGCGCGCTGCGCGTTGCCAGCGGGTTTTCAACGCCGAGCGAATTGGCCAGATAGCTGCCGGACACATAGTAGTTGAAGGTCCCTGAACTGCCGAACAGCTCCGCACTCGGCTGCCGGTAGCTGTTGCTGCCAATGAGCAGTCCGACGCGTCCGCCTGGCCTCGTGCCTTCCTTGGTCTGGATATCGACGATGCCGGCCGTACGCAGGCCGAATTGGGCGGGCAGCGCTCCGGTGATGAAGTCGATCTGGTCGACCAGACGGGTATCGATCGATTGGCCAAAGCCGGTGATGCTCTCGGGTAGCTGCACGCCGTTGATTCGGTATTGAACATTGGCATGGTCATCGCGCACATGGATGGAACCGGACGCCTTCGAGTCCTGTGCCACGCCAGGTAGGCGCAATAAGACCTCGTCGAACGGCGTGCCCTCGCCCTGACCGAGGCTGTCGACCATATGGCGATCGATGGTATAGACGGTCGTGCCGACCTTTGGCGAAAGTTCAATGCGCTCGCTGCGCAAATGGGCGGCGCTCACTTCGATGCGTTGCATGTCGTCCGACGGCGCCACTGGGGCGTCGGACAAATCGGCGGCGTGGGAAATGGTTGCCGGCATTGCTGCGAACAGGGTAGACAGGACAAGCGCGAGCTTGCCCAGCTTTGGTGGCTGATGCATGGTGGACCTCTGAATAGATAACGACGAGCGCAACCGAACGTAATGCGGCTGCCTGCCCGTACCAGTGAATGAGACGTTAAGGAACTACACAGAGGTGTACGGCGGACCGCAGCTGGGCGGGAGCAGTTGAGGGGAGGAATAGACGACATCCTGCACTGTGACAGCGACAAGATGGTAGGGCTGAAAATGAGAGTCGTGGATCAGCGACGGCGGCGCCGGCACATCGCCAAGTTGATCGGCGACGAGATAGCAGATCGCGCAATCCTGCAGAGCCGACGCCGTCTTGTGGATATGCGTCGCCGTCGTGGAAATGACAAACAGGAAGCTCAGCGTCGTCAACAGCATCACGGACCAATGCCAAGTGCCGCGCTTTTGCGCGGCCATTGACTGCCTTGGTCCGGTAACTATTGACATTCCGCTGGGTGAAGAATCCTATTTCCCGAATCATACCAAGAAAAGCAACCCTCAACAGGTAAACACCTTGCAAGAACCGCTATATCAAGCGGCCCGCATGGATTCTGATCAAGGATTGGCTTACCAACGAGTCAGGCAAACGCGGGTATTTGCAGCCATTGCTGGCTCGCGATGATGGAATGCAGGTCAGCACGGATATCCGCTAACTTCTCTAGAGCCCGTCTCATCCGGTAGCAGTCCGCCGTGCCGGTGCTGCGACTTCGACGGTGCTGGGCAGGATGCGCGCTGCGTACTGCGCCAAGGGAAAGTCGAAGGTGCCGCGCAAGTTGATGCCCTCTAGGTTGGTGGGGGCGATCCGGCGCAAGTCATCCGAGAACAGCTGTTCGCCACCCACCAATTCGATATGTTCCTTTGCGCCTTGCATGTGCATGGTATTCCACGCCATCAGGGCATTGGCCAGCAGTGATAGGCTGGACGAGACGGCCGCCATGGTGTCATGGCGCTTGGCCAGCTCGCTGGGGATCTTCCCAGTGTGAATGGCGCGGTAGAGTACATGCACCGCCTCGCCACGATTCAAGGCATGACGCAATTCACGCCGGAACGTCGTATTCGTAAAATAGTCGATCAGAAAGATAGAGCGCAAGAGCCGGCCCAGGTGTACGCCGCCATCATAGACATCCTGACCGCGCGCGGAAGATCCGAAGCGTTGCAATGCCTGCACCGCAGTACATCGGCCGCTGTGAATGGACGCGACCACGCGGATGAATTCGTCGTACACAGCCTCGATCTTCGACAAGTCGATGTCGCCGACGGTGGCGAGCGTCACCTCCCCGGGTACCATATGGCCGACGGGAACGTGTAACAGGCGGTCGCGCATGTGTTCCAGTACGGGGCAGAGGTCAAAATGCAGGCATTTCGCGATGCCCATGGCAAAGTCCGTGTAGCCATGAGTATCAACTGCCAGTTGCGCTACGTCTTCCGTGGCGCTCTGGCGCACCGCGCCCTCGATTGCCGCGCCGGCCTGGCGCTCTTTGAGCAGGATCGGCTGGTCGTGGATGATGCCCCATCCGTCCTTCTTGTGTGAATAGATTCCGATGGAAGCAGTACGCCGGCGCGGGTCAGCACGGGCCTGCCAGATGGTGCGGGTCGTTTCCAGGCTCATCATGTCGCTCGACGCCAGATCGCCCCGTCCCCAGTGTGCGGCGATTGGATGGCGATGCATGAACTGCAATACGGCGTCAGACGCTTCGCGCAATTTGCGCTCGTCGGCGGTGCGCTTCATCATCGATCGAATGGCTGATGCCGATAATTCCGGGATCATGCGTGAAATGTCCGCGGCGCTCAAGGACGTGCCGTGGGCCAGAACCGCCGCGTAGACCAAGAGCAACTCACTGCGCGAACGCGGCTCGCGCCCCAACAGAAGCCATGAAAAGCGAACCTGACTGTCGATCTGCAGGATGATTTCGGGCAGCTGGCCCAGCGGGCGTCCTTCGTATAAGGCCTTGCGGATCGTGTCGATGTGCTTTTCCTCACGATCGGCTGTCAGCGGCTCCGTGTGCACACCACGCTGGTCAATGTTGACTTCCCCCATCAGGCAAGCGTCGCGTAGGCGCTCCAGGCCCAGGTCCAGCAGCTCGACTTTCGGCGCCAGAAATTCCTTTGGATCTTGCGGCCAGCCGAGGTGTCCATAGTAGTGATTGCGCTTTGCCTTCCACTCCTCGGGCGGGATCAGCAAGGTGGAGCGGCTACGGAACGAGAAGCTATGGTCGACAAAGACAGAACCGTTACGCAGCGCCATGCGTAACGCGGACATGGTTCCCCACTCAAACGCATATAAGGCGTTGACCCGGTCCTCACCGTGGACGAATCCGCTCCATACGCGGCCTACCTTGATATCGGTGTCATCCGGCAAGGTGGCCTGGCCGGACTTGCTATAGATCTCGCGCAGCAGGCTAATCGCATCAATTACCGGATGTTGGGCCTCCGATTGGAATGGCAGTTCGACAAGCTTGGATAACATGGCACGCGCTTGCGCACCTTTCGTCAGGAGCTGAAGGCGGACTAAGCTGGCGCGGCTGGGCGGCTTGCGATTCCGAATGTCGGCAATCAGCTCGGCCAGCTTCTCGCGCAGCCCCGGTAGGTCAAGGGACGCATCGGCAGCGCAGGCCTCGATGGAGGCGACGAAGTCGTATAGCATCTTCTGCATGTCCGGTCGCGCCGCATCCACTTGGCGTCCAGCGTCGTTGGTGATGTCTTTCAGCCAGCGGCGGAACATCGATAGCAGCTGGTCGGTGGTCGAGCACAGCGCGTATCGCATGAAGCAGGAGGTCTCCAACTTGCGCGCCAAAGGCCGCACCCGCTTGCTGACAGAGGGCGCCCGGTTGGCACAGCGCCGGGCGTAGTGCCTTACCAGCGCCTCGTTGACTTCGTCTGGCCATGCCGTTGCAACCTTCAATCCATACAGCCGATCGATCTTCTGGAACAGTTCCTTCATCTGGCCGGTTGAGTGCCGTAGCGGAACCGCCCACATCCACTCCTGAAGGCTGCCATGTTCCTCATCCGGTTTTGAAAGCTGGGTCGCCCAGTTTGAGATCGTCGCGTCACCCAGCTGGGCGGAAAGGGCTTGCTCCAGCTTCCTTTCGTGGGCCTGAATTGCTGACTGGATTAGACGCTTCAGTTCGCGGTCGTGCACGATGAGGATGCGGTGCTGATAGAGCCAAGTTTTCACCTGCATGAGCAGGGTGGAGGTGTCCGGCCGACCCATCATTAGTTCCTTCAGCCAACGCACCAGGTAGCGGCGCCGGTGCTCGCTCATGGTTTCAAATCGTAGCGCCTCGTAGCCGACTTTCTGATGGTCAAACAGCATCCGTGGATTGTCTTCGTACAGTGAGCGTAATGTACCGATTTCGGGCGGGGTAACGCCGATGTGTTTGCCAAGGTGCCTCCAGAGCACATGGGGAATCTGTTTGTAGGCGTCGAGCGTGCAGCCGGTCATACGGATAAATCCGATATGTAGCGCCACGGCGAGGCGGTAAAGTGGCTGGCGCCGCCCGTCAATGATGCGACGTTCGCTTGGGGAGAAGGTAAAGAAGGTGTTGAGTTCGAACTCGTTGAGCTCGGAGGGAATCGTACTGAGGCCAAGGTAAGGGGCGTGCCAGTGATCCATAACGTTCCTTATCTAAAGAACAATATTTTGCAATCATACAGGCATTTCCTCAACAAACAGCAACTATCTGATTTTTATGCGGATTTTAGGGCTTCTGGCAAACGGCGCCCGTGGTTAAAGGGTGTTGCTAACGTCGTGGAGTGAAGCGCAATCAAGAAGACCCCTACATGGTGCATCATCCAGTTGATGCTGCTAAAACGGCTCGGGTACTTTGTGCCGCTCACCACTGTGTCACCTGACATCATCAGACACATCTGCGATCGTTCTGATCTGCGCATGCCACCACGTCGGGCGCTAAGCCAATATGACCAGTCCGGCAGCAAGACCATACACCAGCGGCGCATCAGGGATTACGTCGGCTTGCGCTTGATGACCTCCGTGGATGAGCGCTGGCTTGAACGGCTCGCCGAACAGACCGCGCAGACCAAGCAGGAACTGCCCGATATCATCAACGTCATGATCGAGGAGCTGGTGCAGCGGCGTATGGAGCTGCCTGGCTTCACGTACTTGTTCAAGCTGGCCCGCAAATGCCGGGCGAGCGTGAACGACGGCATTTACAAGCGCGTCACGAGTGCCTTGTCACAGGAGGTCGTCGACCGCTTAGAGTCGATGCTTCACGCCGGTGGCAACCAGAGCGGCTGGGATGGTCTAAAACGCGAGCCGAAGCAGCCTAATGTGCGCGAGGTGGTCGACTTTTTAGCCCACATCGACAACATGCTGGCCTTGTCGACCGGATTGCCTCAGCTCGATGACATTGCGGCGACCAAGCGCGAACAGCTGGTGTTGGAAGCGCGGGCGATGGACGCTGCGGAAATGCGCCGGATGAAACCCATCAAGCGATATGCGCTCATGGCGTTGCTGATCCAGGGGCAGCTGCAAAAAGCGATCGACGATATCGCCGAGATTTTTATCAAGACGGTGCGCAGCCTACACAACGGCGCCGAAGAAAATCCAGTTCGCAAGACGACAGTTTGCTGGCAGCCATCGCCATCATTCAGAAGCACCGTTCCAGCCATAAAGAGCTCTTGCCGCTGAAGGAAGACGAGCTGCCCGAACTGGCGCTGGACTGGATCTCGGATAAATGGCGCAAGTTGGTATTTGAGCGCACGGGGCCCGACGAGCCGATGCGAATAAACCGCAAGTACTTTGAACTGGCCGTCCTGAGCGAGGTGATGGACGAGCTGAAATCGGGCGATCTATACGTTGAGCACAGCGGCGACTACGACGATTATCGTAATCATCTGGTCAGCTGGGAAGAGTACGAGCAGGACGTCGGAACTTACGGTGAAATGCTTGGTCTGCCGGTGGAAACACAAGCCTTCATCGATCAGCTGCGCAGCAAACTGTCAACGCTTGCCTCGCTACTGGGGCTCGGGGAAGAGCGCCTCGGCCGATGGCACCAAGTGGAACATCTACGAGGCGAACCTGCTGTCGGAATACCATATCCGCTACGGCGGCTATGGAGGCATCGGCTACTATCACGTCTCAGACAAATATATCGCGCTGTTCATGCGTTTCGTGGTTCCGGTGCGCACGGTGCATGCCGGCCCCAATCCGAAATACTTCGGCGTCGGCCGTGGCGTTACCTGGTACAACCTGCTGTCGGACCAGTTCTCTGGCCTGAACGACATCATTGTGCCAGGCACGCTGCGCGACAGCTTGATCCTGCTGGCCGTGGTGCTCGAACAGCAAACTGACCTCCAGCCAACGCAGATCATGACTGACACCGGCGCCTACAGTGATGTTGTGTTCGGCCTGTTCCGCCTGCTCGGCTACCGCTTCAGCCCGCGCCTGGCCGATGTGGGCGGCACACGCTTCTGGCGGATCGATCCACAGGCCGACTACGGCCAGCTCAATCCAATCTCGGCGCACCACCTCAGCTTGCAAAAAATTGTGCCGCATTGGGATGATATGCTGCGGCTGGTCGGTTCGCTCAAGCTTGGCCGCGTATCGGCAGCTGTCATCATGCGCACGCTCCAGGTTGGAGACCGGCCGACGCGGTTGGCGCAAGCCATTGCCGAGTACGGCCGCATCGACAAGACGGTGCACGCGCTGACCTACATCGACGATGAGGCCAAGCGCCGGGGTACGTTGACCCAGCTCAACCGGGGTGAGGGGCGCCACAGCGTCGCTCGCGCCGTGTTCCACGGCAAGCGTGGCGAGCTACGGCAGCATTATCGGGAGGGCCAGGAAGACCAATTGGGCGCGCTCGGCCTGGTGCTCAACATGATTGTGTTGTGGAACACTATCTACATGGAGGCCATCGTGAACCAACTGCGAGCGGAAGGTTATCCGGTAAATGACGAAGATGTGGCGCGGCTCTCGCCGCTACTGCACGAGCACATTAACATGCTGGGACGGTATTCGTTCTCGGTGCCTGAAGCGGTGGCTAAGGGTGAGTTGCGGCCCTTTCGCGATCCGGCAGATAGCGACTCATGAGGAATGCTTAACCCGGTTTTCCGTTCCACTGCACCTCAGACCCCTACATCGAGGGGGCAGATCGTTTTGAGGAAAGCAGCGTCAGCAGTTTGCTGCGCCCACGGGCAGGTCAACGTAAGCAGCCCCGTAGTAAGATGCCCCCAAAAGAATGGGACATCCCCTGGCAACAGAGTGAGGTAACAAATGAGTGAACATGCTGATCGCTTCGGCACCCCGGATGAGAACATTCGGGCCGCAGTGAAGTGGGCTGAGAAATACAGAAAGAAGCATACCTAACACACACATGTGCCGACCCGGAAGGAAATTGAGACGTTGCCCGCTGCTGAGTTGAGACCGCTGTTGGTCGGCTGGATGGAGCACAGCCCGACAGAAACCATTCCAAGCCGAATGCAGATCGCATTGGTGCGCGACGTATTGCTAGGTCGGCCGGATGTTGCAGAGTTGAAGGCGCTGCTGAGCATGTGCGACCACTATATTGACGGTCAATAGGTATGCGGCCCGGAAGTAGAATTAGGGAGCAGCCCCGATCAGTTTCAACGATGTATGCAGACATAGCTAAAACTCCTTGAAAAAATGTAGTATTTGGTGGTGGCAGCTTTGACGGTAGCTTGTTGGTGTGATCTACATTGTTTTTTTGGTCAGGGAAGTGAGGCAAGAGATCATGGAAGAAATATTCTGTGTGCATTGTTTTGCAATTTTGCCGACGGGATGTGATATCTGCCCATCTTGTCACGAGAAGTTGAGCTATTTAGGCAGTGAAGAAAGTCGGGACTTGCTGCTCAAAGTGCTGCATGATAAAAGGGCTAAAATCCGTTCAGATGCCATTTTTGCTCTGGGTCGTCGAAACGACAGGCGTATTGCCGGCGAACTGGTTGCTTGCGCTTTACGCCATCCTGCCGATATCAACGAAGGCCTGCAGATCGTCAAAGTGTTAGCTGCTATCGATGATGAAACTCATCGGGCGACGGCCTTGCAGTATTTGATCGCTCGCCATCCCGCCAGCCAGGTTAAGCAAGCTGCGCTCAGTGCGCTAGATTTGCATTGAAGCGGTCGACTCACCGGTATTAACTCTGTATTACACAAGAGTTTCCCCTGGCCTGGCCGCCGGTGACCAATGGCGGCGGACGGATTGCCCCCAAGGTGCACATGCGGACCAAGAATCCCGGAACGGTTCACCTTGCGTCACTGACGGTGGTAGTAGGCATCGTACTTCTTCGTCGTCCATTCGCCCTCGCCCAACATTTTGATGCCGGTTCTGTCGACCAGCAAGTGCAATCCGGACGTTGTCCTGTTCACCGTAATCGTCACGGCGAGATGCTTTTATCGGCTGCTCACGGCGCTGACATCGGGAACTTTCCAAGCTTGGGCCGCTTGCTTGAACAAGCTTTGCGCCATGCCCATTGCCTGGCGCAGCGCCAGGTTAAGCAGGCGCTAGAAGAAAAGTGTAAGAAATTGGCGGGAACTACGACTTTGCACTACGAGGGCAGGGGATTTCTCGGCTTTCGCCAACGCAATTTACGTATAACCAACTAATTTAACGGGACAAATGATGACCACCTTATCTTCTACGCTCTCCAAAGCCCTTGCATCCGCAGTTGTGACCGCCGCCGCGCTGAGCGGCTGCGCCATGATGTGCGGCGCCTGCGCCGGCCGCAAATGCAGCGCACAGAACTCCATGCAGAAATGCGGCGCCTGCAAGGCAAAATGCGGCGCCTGCGGCGGCAAGAAGTAATTAACCTTCAAGGCGGGGCGCCATGGCACACCACGTCGACGTCCCGCCTTGCGGTCCCGCCTACCTATGACAGTATCGACTTATCTAAAGCAGTATTGCAAATCCGCAAGCGCGAAGCAACTTGCTCATCTGCTTGCCGACGCGCGCGCCAGCGTCGCCGCCTTTGCGGCGGCCACGCAGGCGCACGGGTCGTTGCAACAAAACTGGATCGCCGGGCAAACGGTGGTTGAATACGATCACTATCCTAAGGGCGACGTCGTCGACCGGCGTACGGGGTCCCAGTTCTATTACCATTCACACCGACACGGCGGTGGTGAACATGGCCATGTTCATCTCTTCTGGCACGCCAGCGCTTCCGGCCGTCGGCGATATCTTCGGCCGGACCGTCCCCGCTGGGTGCGCACCGCCCCCTCGCATCTGCTCGCCATCTCTCTGGACGCCCGTGGCTTGCCCGTCGCCCTATTCACAGTCAACCAATGGGTCACCGATGGTCATTGGTTCGACGCCGCCACGACGTCACGATGCGTGGCAAGATTTGCGATGGGTGAGCAGGCAGGATATGAACACGCGTGTGTATGGCTCACGTCCTTTGTTCGCATGTATCGGCCGCTGATCGATATACTGCTGGTCCGGCGTGACAAGCGTCTTTCCCGCCGTTTGGACCGGGCGCACGCGCTACGAGATGAGCGCCTGGAGTTGATGAGCACATTACCCATCGATTGGGCTGCCGATCTCGAGTGGATCGAGTCCGAAGCCATCCGTCGCGGGCTTGCCGGCCCTTGAAATAAGCAGTGCAATGACTGTAACAAAAAGCTGGGCCGCGACGACTTAAGGTCATAATTCCCAGGAGTAGTAACATGACCAAGTCCATCCTTCTCGCGCGCCCGCACCCCTTCATCGTGACGGACATGATGCCTTTTTTGACGCAAGCCGGGTTCCGGGTCGTCAAACCGGAAGGCTACGCCAATCTGGCGACGTTGGCGCGCAGTTGCACCGGTGCCGTCGTGTCGCTGGCCATTTCCTCGTCGGTCCCGGAATCCGCCGCAGAAGTTTATCAAAAGCTGCGCGCCGCGGCGCCGGCGCTACCTGTCTTATTCGCCGGCATATCGTCCTTGGACAGTCTGCGCGGCAGTATGGAACGGATTGCGCAACAAGCCGGTATGCAGGCGGCCATATTGGGCATCTCCGCCGCCAACGAGCGAACCGGTGGCTTGGGCAAGTCGGACACCCTGCTCTATGTGAGCAAGGAGGACCTGGCCGATACGGCCCGCCGTCAAATGGCCGCGCGCATGGTGCTGCGGCACCTGCGGTAGGCGGCCCCGATCATGAAACGGCTCCTGTTGATCGGCGGTGGTCATGCCCATCTGTTTGTCCTCGAACAGCTGGCACGGGTGTCGACGCCCGGCACCGAGGTGGTGATGGTGACGCCCAGCGCTCAGCAGGGCTATTCCGGCATGTTGCCAGGATGGATGGCGGGTCATTATGAGCGCAGCCAGTGCCAGATCGATCTTCGGCCGTTGGCTGTAGCCGCCAGTGCCCGGCTTGAACTAGGCCACGTTTGCGCGATGAACGCGGATCGCCGCTGCGTGCGGCTTGATGACGGGCGTGAAATCGCGTATGACGTCGCCTCGATCGACGTGGGCAGCGCGACCGATCTCTCATGGCTGGGACTGGCAGGCGCTAAACTGCTTGCGGTCAAGCCCTTGGAGGCTTTTTTCTCCGCATGGCCTCAGGTGTTGGCGGCGGCGCGTGCGCGCGGACAAATTTTTCGGCTGGTCGTGGTCGGGGCGGGGGCCGCTGGCATCGAGTTGGCGCTGGCGGCACGGTATGCATTCGCGCGCATTGGAGTGGATGCAGCTGTGTCGCTGGTGGGCTCCGATAGCGGCTTTCTGACCGATCACGCGCCCGCAGTGCGCCGTCATGTACTCGTTGTCTTGGCGCGGGCGCAGATAGCATTCCATCGCGGGCGGGCCGTCGGCGTCGAGCAGGGTCTCATGCTGTCGAATGGGCAACTGCTTTCCGCAGACAGCGTCATCGCCGCGACGGGAGCGCGTGCCCACGATTGGCTCAAACGTTCCGGGCTGGCGTGCGACGAGTCCGGCTTTGTCGAAGTCGACCGGTATCAGCGCAGCGTATCGCACCCCAACGTGTTCGCCGCAGGCGACGTCTGTAGCAGACATGACGTGGAGATGCCCCGCTCGGGTACGCACGCGGTGCACAGTGGACCGGTGCTGGCGGTCAACCTGCTGGCGGCGCTTCAAGGCGGTACGATGCGCAGTTATGTTCCGCGCCGCCGTTCGCTCTACCTTATATCGTGCGGTGCGCGTTACGCCGTCGCTTCCTGGGGCCGCTGGAGCGCAAAGGGTGACTGGGTCTGGCGCTGCAAGGACTTGATCGACCGGCGCTTCATCCGGCGCTTCTCGCGCCCCGCGTCGGCCGGATCCCCGAAAGCGTAGGAGTGATCATGGGACTACTCAAACTATTCGATCATTGGTTCGATTTCAAGTGCCCGGAGCTGCCCGACCTTGGTGGGCATTCCGCTAATTTGCTGGCCAGTCTGCTAACGATGGCCTGGCTGGTCGAAGCGCGCGATCCCTACACGGGAGGCCATCTTTGGCGTGTGTCGATGTACGCGAGGCTACTTGCCGAGCGGGTCGGCCTCAACGACGCGGACGCGGCGCGTTTCTCACTTGGTGGCTTCTTGCATGACCTGGGCAAGGTAAGCGTTCCAGACGCGATACTGCGCAAGACGGATGCGCTCACCCCCAGCGAATATGCGATCATCAAGACCCACCCCGAGATGGGCGTCCGGATGCTGGCCGGACATCCGTTGGCCGGCCTGGTGGCTGATGCGATCCGCTCCCATCATGAGCGACCGGATGGACATGGCTATCCGGATCGCTTGTTGGAAACCGGGATTCCCCGGATCGCCAAGGTTGTTGGCGTATGCGATGCTTTTGACGCGATGACCAGCGAGCGCCCCTATCGCCACGGGATGGCACCGGCGGAGGCTTGTGCCATCATTCGAAAGCTCGCCGGCGCGCAGTTCTCCAGCGAATACAGCTCGCAATTCGTCGCCATGTGCGAAGAGGGGTTGTTCGACTGTATCGTCGGCTACAGCGACCACGGCATTCCGCTCCAGACTTGCCCGCGGTGTGGTCCAACCCTCACCATCCGGCGCGAGCAGGGGGCGGGCGCACGTGTCTATTGCCACAACTGTGGCGCCGAGTTCTCCCTTGAAACGGCCGCGGGGCGGGTGGTCGTCACGCCGACCGGGGCCATGGGCAACGCGGAGCAACTGCAGATAGAGGTCGACTCCATGCTGATTTCCAGGACCGTGCGCGCATTAGCGGAGATGTTGCCCATGCTCGACTTCCATAGCTCGCAGTCACAATTTGTCGGGCAGACCACATGAAAGCCTTGTTGCACATCGCGTTCAGCTCGCCCATCATACGCAGCGCGATTTCTGTCAGCCTGGTCGTGGGTACGATACTTAATGTGATCAATCAGGGCGAGCGCATATTCGACGGAGCGGACATTGCGTGGTTTCATCTTGCGTTGAACTATGTTGTGCCTTATTGTGTATCGAGCTTTAGTGCCGCGAAGAGTGAAATAACAAGGAGCGGGAATGACGGAAAATGAAACGTCGCAGGAACCGGTCCTGGGGACGGACGCCACGGGCACACTGCTTGACGACGTCGAGTTTTTGACAGGGTTGCGGCAACAAATGCTGCGCTTCGCCACGCTGCAGTTGAACGACAGCACGGTGGCGGAGGACGCGGTGCAGGAAGCGTTGATCGGGGCGCTGCGCAACGTGCAGTCCTTCGGAGCGCGCGCGGCGATGAAGACCTGGGTGTTCGCCATTTTGCGCAACAAGATCGCGGACGTTCTGCGTCAGAAGAAGCGCATGATCGAGGCAAGCGCCCTCATGCGGGACAGTGACGAAGACGAGGATTTGTCTGAGCTGTTCGACAGGAAGGGCTTCTGGCAGGCCGACGAGCGGCCCGTGGCTTGGCGCAATCCCGAGGAATCACTACATGACGCGCAATTCTGGCGGGTCTTCGAGATATGTCTGGATAAGTTGCCTGGGCAGCAGGGACGCCTGTTCATGATGCGCGAATTCATCGAACTCGACACCCCCGAAATTTGCGAAGCGACTGGCATCACAGTCAGTAATCTCAACGTGACACTACACCGGGCCCGATTGCGTCTGCGCGAATGCCTGGAGAATAACTGGTTTTCAGGAGCATCCCAATCGTGCTGAACTGTCGCGAAATTACCACCCTCTATTCTGAATCAATGGAACGAAAACTGACCTTGGCAGAACAAATATCGGTCCGCATGCATGTAATGATGTGTTCGGGGTGCCGCAATTTCGGCAAGCAAATGCAGACTTTGCGTCACGTCGCGCGTGCCTACGCCAAGGGCGAACATGAACAGGATGGCGAGTCAAGCGATTAACCCTCGCCGGATGCGGGGTTGAAACCATCCACACGGTCTGCCCACTTCAACGTGCGGGGATCGAAGCCTGGGACCAGACTGGGCTTGATGACCTGAAAGTAGGGGGAGACATCGAAATCGCGTGGGGCGAACAGGCTGTGGTGGCGGATCTTGAGCAGTTCCTCCTTGCAGATCGGGCATTCCGGTCGGCCGGCATCGCGCAGCTCGACCAATGGCAGGATTGGGTAGCGGATGGATTGAAACGCCTGAGCGATCAGGGTGGAGCAGATGGCACGCGTCGGATCGCCACTGCCCAGCGCGATCATGCTCCTTCGTTTGCCCGCCGGTACGGGCGGCGTTGGCAGCAGGTAGCGGGCGAGGTCGATGACATTTCGAAGATCATATTGATTTCCCAGGCGCTCGATGACGTAGCGCGTGAGTTGGTGCCGCTCGGCGTCGCCGAGGCCCACGGCGCGGCAAATCCTTGTGTGCGCATGTGCAAATTCGGTCACCCCCACACTGCGCACGCCTTCCACGGTGTCTGCCTCGACGAAGCAGTGTCCCTCCGGACCACCCAGTTCGGTCAGGTCCGCCCCCACATACATGGCAGCGTGCGACCAGGTCGATTGCGTCAGATACTTGATCGCTGAGCTGATCCGACTATTGCCCTCCACCAGCAACACGTCCCCGGGCTGCAGACAGGCTAGCAGCAGGTCCGGATCGGTGGCCGAGCCCAGGCCGTGGACATGCACTTCGCGCGCCAGCAGGCGCGCCAGCGACTTGCCGAACCAGGTCAGCGTGTGGTCCACGACGCCGCTCATTATCTGGCAACCAATCTGCTTAGGACGTGGTCAACCGAGAACTTCCCACCGCCCTTGGCGAGCAGGAATAGCAGAATGGCGGCCCAGGTGGCGTGGGTGGGATAGGCGTCTGGGTATACGAAAATCTCGATGACCGCCGTCATTACTAGCAAGGCGAAGGCCGACAGGCGCGTGGCCAAGCCGAACAGCAGCAGCACGGGGAAGAAATGTTCCGCAAAGGCTGCCATGGGCGCGGCTAGTTCTGGCGCGACCAGTGGCAGGCGATACTCGTCCCGGAACAGCGCGACCGCCGAGTCGGACAGGTGAGGCCAGCCGAGATGGAATTGGCCGCTGAACAGGTCGATTGCTAGGCCCTCAACCTTGGTCTGGCCCGATTTCCAGAACACGGCGGCCATGGCAAAGCGTCCCATCGCGGCAATGACGGAATCGCTGACGCAAGCGCTAATTAAGGCGGTGATGCGTCGTATATGGCCGAGTGCCATGGCGCGGCTGGATGGGGTATTCATGGTTCTTTCCTTTGGATTGTTGTTACGGATGAGATGATGGTGTGGCTGAAAAGAATGCCTAATGCACGCGGCAAGTCCAGTTCCGCATACTGCTCCAGGGTAGTTTCGATGGCAGGGCCAAGCGGCGCTCCGGATTGCAGCGCCTGAAACAGAGTGGCCTGCGCGGCGGAGATAGGAATGCACGTGACCTCAATGCCAGGGCGTGCCACCAGGGCCGCCTCCGGCAGATAGGGGTTGACGGCATCCAGATTACGCCAACCCTGGTGTGCGCCCCAGATGGAAACGATGGCGTATTGCGAGCTGACCACTTGCACAGACGGATGGAAGCGCATGCGCAGACCCGGCAATAGGTCTGGGTTCTCCAACAGTGCGCCCGGCGCTCTCGCGTCGAGCGTGTCGTCGTCCGCCGCATGGTAGGCCCGCACCCATGCCCATTCCAGGCGCGCGACATCGGCCAGGTAAGGCACGCTGGCGGCGGCCAGAAAGTGCGACACAAAGTCCGGAAAGGCATCGCCGTACCATGCCAGCACCGGCGATTTGGGAGGATGGTTGCGCACAAAGGCGTGCGCCATCGGGCGGAAAAATTGCTGTCCGACCAACGCCAGACATACGGGAAAGGTGTCCGCCAGCGCATCGACCAGCGACACCGCGATATTATTGCGGTGCACGGCAAAGCGCGCGCCCGGATCGGAACCGTTCCACGTGACCAGGTCGCTAGGCGCGCCTTTCTCGGGATCGCGCAGCGCGTCGAAGAACTCATCCAGATTGCTCACGATGGCGCTCCACGTTGGCCGCATGCACGCAGCAAGCGATCGGCGCGCAGCGCCTCCTGGCACAGCACATCGAACGGTGGGATATCGTTGTCCCGTTCGATCAGGGTCGCCACCGCGCCAACATGGTCCAGCGCGGCCCGGTACAGCGACCAGACCGCCTGGGCGATCGGCGCGCCATGGCTGTCGATGAGTAGCCGGTCGCCCGCGCTGTCGTGTTCCGTGGCGAAACCGGCGAGGTGGATTTCTCCCACGCGCGCGGCCGGCAGCGAGAGGATGTAGGCGTACGGGTCGCGGCCATGATTGACGCAGCTGACATAAACGTTGTTCACGTCCAGCAGCAGGCCGCATCCCGTGCGGCGCAGTACCTGGCTGATGAACTCCTCCTCACGCATGGTCGACGAGGAAAATGCAACATAGGTGGCGGGATTCTCCAGCAGGATGGTGCGCCGCAAGCGGGTCTGCACTTGATCAATGTGGTCGCAAATGCGCCGCAGGGTGGCGGAATCATAGGACACCGGCAACAGGTCGTTGAGGAAGGCGCCATGATGACCGGACCAGGCTAGGTGCTCCGAAAAGGACTCTGGCTGGTAACGGTCGAGCAGAACCGCGAGCCGGTCCAGGTGATTGCGGTCCGGCGCCGCGGCGCCTCCCAGCGACAGGCCCACGCCATGGATGGACAGTGGATAGTGCGCCCGTATCCGCCCCAGAAAGTGGTGGTATGGGCCGCCGGCGACCATATAGTTTTCGGCGTGTACCTCGAAGAATCCGATATCCGGCAAGGTGTCCAGAATCCGCCTGAAATGCTCGGGCTTCAGACCCAGGCCACTGCGGGCAGGCAACGAGGCTGCGCAACGCGCGACCGCAATGTCGTCCAGGATGGGAGCGGTTTCGGGGGCGGTCATCGCGGCTCCGTGCCTTGTCATAGTGCTTACTTGGCTTTGAATTCGGCCAGTTGGCCAAAACCGGTCGGCGAGGTGGGCGATGCGGTTTGCTCGCACGTTCCCTTGGGGACCATCTTCCAGGAGTTAGCCTGGTAATCGACTTTGGACGTGCCGGCGCAGGTGGTGCCGGCGCCGGCCTTGCAATCGTTCTTGCCCTTGAGCGCGACGCCGAAACATTTTTCAGTCTCTTTCTGCGTGTCCGCCGCAACTGCCGCGGACGAAGCGATAAGGGTCATGGCAGCGCCCAGCGCGAGCGCCAGTTTTGCAGGGGTCGTTTGTTTCATCATGATGTTTCTCCGTTATGCGCGCGCCGTGCGGCGCGCAGATTCAATGTGGTAGCAGGCGAGGGATTCGACCGCTGCCCTATAGTCGTGCCAGTACCGCCGCTTGTTACACAGGGATTACCATCCACGCCTTTTTCTTGTGTCGAAGCTACAGTGGCGGGGCGAATTGCCCCTCAGTCGATACCAACTGTATTAAGGGTGTAGTATTCAAATACCTTTAGTCTCACGGCGGACCATGGATAACTTAACCTCCCTGTTGACCCATTTCTCCCTTCATGCCGGTGTCTTCTACACGGGCGCCATCTGCGGTGTTCATCGTTTCGAACAAGACACAATGCAGGGCCATATGCATTTGATCCATCGTGGCCCGGTCCAGCTGATTGGTGCGAGGGAGGGGGCGTTCAACATTTCGGAACCGACTTTGCTTTTCTTGCCCCGGCCCGGCGCGCATCGCCTGGTCACCGACGAACGCAGCGGCGCCGACGTCATTTGCGGCACGGTGCGCTTCGGCAGTGGCGGGCGCAACCCAGTCTCTGACGCGCTGCCAGATGTGGTGTTGATCACTCTGTCCGACATGCCGGGCGTCGAATCGATATTGAGCCTGATGTTCGAGGAGGCGTTTTCCGCATGGTGCGGGCGCCAAGCGGTCCTCGACCGCCTCTGCGAGGTGCTGATGATACGGGTGCTGCGCCACTGTATTGAGCACAACATGGCGCAAGGCGGGGTGCTGGCCGGGCTGGCCGATCCGCAGCTGGCCAAGGCCATCGTCGCCATCCATGACGATCCGGCGCGCGCTTGGACGCTGGCCGCCATGGCTGCGGCAGCGGGCATGTCGCGCGCGCGCTTCGCTCTGCGATTTAAGCAGGTCACGGGGGCTACGCCGGCCGATTATCTGGCCGGCTGGCGGCTAATGTTGGCGCAGCGCCTGTTGACGCGGGGCCGACAGTTGAAACACGTGGCCGGCGACGTGGGCTATGGTAGCGCGAGCGCCTTGAGCCGGGCGTTCGTGCGCATGCTGGGTTGTTCGCCGTCGCGATGGTGCGACCGGCAACGGGGTGAGATCGGATCGTTCGGCTTGAACGATACGGCAAGACATGAGAACGAGACGCCCGGTGGTCCGCCGCCCAAACAGGCCCGTTAGCATAGGACATCACGTGAGGCGGCGGTGGAATAGGCCATGCGCCGGGACTTTGCGTGCGATCCGAGGACAACAACATGTCTGGCACTAACATCATTCACACTATCCCGCCGGTCGACCATGCGAGCGCCGAAGGGGCCCAGAAGGAGGTTCTGGACAAGGCGCTGAGCCAGGTGGGCTTCATCCCCAATATGTACGCCAACATGGCCAACGCGCCTGGCTTGCTGGACACCTATCTGCTGGGATATGGCCTGTTCCGCAAGGAATCGGGCCTGACTTCCGCCGAGCAGGAGGTCGTGTTCCTGTCAATTAGTCAGTTTAACGGTTGCCATTACTGCACGGCGGCTCACAGCATGCTGGCCGACAAGATGTCCGGTGTACCCGCGGACGTGCTGCAGGCTATCCGCGCGCGCCAACACATTCCCGACACGAAGTTGGCGGCGCTGGCCGCGATGGCGGTGGAAATGGTTGCGAAACACGGCCAGCCTCGGCCCGAGATCGTTCAGGACTTCCTGAATGCCGGCTACCAAGAGCGGGATCTGCTCTACATTGTGCTGGCTGCCGCCGTCAAAGTCCTAAGTAATTACAGCAATCAGGCGTTTGGTACGGAAGTCGATGACAAATTCGCCGCTTACAAGGTCGCTTGACCAGGAGCATCGAGCCAGAGGCCGTCCCGCCTGAAACTGGTCCATAATGGCGCTGACGTGGTGTGCGATGATGGCACATGCCCATCATCGCGCCTTCGATAACCCCTTGGAAAGCAACGATGACTACCTTTTCCTCAAACATGGAGGTGGGCGGAAAGCTCGTCGGCGTACGGGCTTGCGTGTTCGATGCCTACGGTACGCTGTTCGACGTCAACGGCGCGGCCCACGGCGCCAGAGACAGTCTAGGGGAGCGCTGGCGAGAGTTGTCCGACCTCTGGCGCTCGAAGCAACTGCAATATACGTGGCTGCGCGGTCTGGCGGGCCACCATGCCGACTTTTGGCAGGTCACGGGCGACGCCCTCGACTTCGCCATGGCCACGCTGGGTCTGAACGACCGGCCGTTGCGTGATCGGCTCATGCACTTGTATCTCAGTTTGTCGGCCTTTCCCGAGGTGCCTGGCACGCTGGCTAGGTTGAAGGCCCAGAACCTGCGGCTGGCCATCCTCTCCAACGGCACCCCGGCGATGCTGGTCTCCGCGGTCGATAACGCCGGGCTGGCCAATATGTTCGATGCCGTCTTGTCGGTGGAAGAGGTGGGCGTGTTCAAGCCGCATCCCTCGGTCTATCGGCTAGCCTGCGAGCGGCTCCAGCTAACGCCACAAGAGATCTGTTTCCTTTCCTCCAACGCCTGGGATGCGTTTTCCGCGAAGGCATTCGGCTTCAAGGTGTTGTGGTGCAATCGCTATGGGCAGATGCCGGAACGCATACCTGCCACACCGGACGGGGAGATCGCGGACCTGTCCGATCTGCCCGAGATCCTGGGACATAGCGTAGGGTGAGTGCGAGGGGGAGTCTGTCGGCGACTGTAACAAACCGGGGAGCTTCACCGACTATACATGCATGAGGCGACAGCAGTCGCCGTTTCCGAGCCAGGATACCCATGCATGCCACTTTGCCGCTATTGTTGTCCACCGAATTTCCGCCGTTGCGCCGGCGTACCCTGACCACGCTGCAAGTCAACCTGGGTTACCGCTGCAACCAGAGCTGTGTCCACTGCCATGTCAACGCGGGACCGAACCGCGCTGAGATGATGGACGCCGCCACGCTCGCCCTGATTCCCGAGGTGCTCAAGGCGCGCGCCATCCGCACCCTGGATTTGACAGGCGGTGCACCGGAGCTGCACGCGGGATTCCGCGACCTGGTGCGCCAGGCCCGCGCTCTGGGTGTGGAGGTAATAGACCGCTGTAACCTCACTATTCTGTTCGAGCCGGACCAGGACGACCTGGCCGAATTCCTCGCCGCACATCAGGTTTGCGTGGTCGCCTCGTTGCCGTGCTATTCGTTGGAAAACGTCGATCGCCAGCGCGGAGCGGGAGTGTTCGACAAGAGCATCGCGGCGTTGCAAAGGCTGAACGCGCTGGGCTACGGCTCGCCTGGCTCCGGTCTCACGTTGAATCTGGCGTACAACCCGCAAGGCCCGGTTTTGCCGCCCGATCAGTCCCGGCTGGAGCAGGACTACAAGCGCGAGCTGGCCGCCCACTTTGGGATTGAGTTCAACGCGCTGCTAACGTTGACGAACATGCCCATCCAGCGCTTCGGCTCGGCTCTCATTTCCAAAGGCATATTCAACGACTACATGCGGCTGCTCAAGGGAAGCTTCGTCGGTGCCAATCTCGATCAGGTGATGTGCCGCAACCTGATCAGTGTGGACTGGCAGGGCCAGCTGTACGATTGCGACTTCAACCAGCAGCTCGGCCTCGCGTTATCCCCGGCTTCGTCTTGGTGCGCGCCGATGCCGGCGGCGCGCCCGCACCTGCGCGATTTACTGGCGGTCGATCCCGCAGGGCAACCCATAAAGGTCGCCGACCACTGCTTCGGTTGCACCGCCGGAAAAGGCAGTAGTTGCGGTGGCGCACTGGGCGCATAAGGGGAAACCATGCAACTCGAGGATTCCTCTCCAATCAACAAAGTTCTGATCGTGGCCGCCATGGCTGCCCTTCTCTCGGCCTTCTTCTTGCTGGACCTTGGCCGCTTCCTGACGATAGGCGCGCTCAAGGACAAGCTCATCCAGCTGGTCGCGTGGCGTTCCGCCACTCCGTTGTTGGCGGGCGCGGTCTTTTTCGCCATTTATATCGCCGTTGCGGCGCTAGCTATTCCCGGTGCTGCCATCATGACGGTGGCGGCCGGCGCACTGTTCGGGCTGGCGTGGGGCACGGTGTTGGTGTCGTTTGCCTCCAGCGTGGGTGCGACCTTGTCCTTTCTCGCCTCACGCTTCGTGTTGCGCGATGCCATACAGGCGCGCCTCGGAGGGCGGCTCAAGGCGTTCAATGAAGGCATCGCCAGGGACGGTCCCTTCTACCTGTTCACGTTGCGGCTGGTGCCCGTGTTCCCTTTCTTCCTGGTCAACCTGTTGGCGGGATTGACGGCCATGCCGGCGCGCACCTTCTATTGGGTGAGCCAGCTTGGCATGTTCGTCGGCACCCTCGTGTTCGTAAACGCCGGCACTCAACTTGGCAGGCTGACCAGCCTGGCGGGTATCCTGTCGCCTGGCTTGCTCGTCTCGTTCGCCCTGCTAGGCATATTTCCCCTTATCGCGAATCACGCCATCGGCTTGCTGCGGCGCCGGCGGGTGTATGCGCAATGGGCCCGCCCGCGTCGCTTCGACCGCAATCTGGTGGTGATCGGCGCCGGTGCTGCGGGCCTTGTCACGGCTTACATCGGCGCGGCCGTCAAGGCCGGAGTGACCCTGGTCGAAGCGGAAAAAATGGGAGGCGACTGCCTGAACTACGGGTGCGTCCCAAGCAAGGCGCTGATCCGCTCGGCCCGTCACGCCCATCACTTGCGCCACGGTTCGCGTTACGGATTCGCTGACATCGCGCCGGCAGCCGCGTTCGCCAGTGTCATGGCGCGCGTGCATAGGGTGATACGAGCTGTGGCGCCGCACGACAGCGTCGAGCGCTACACGGAACTGGGCGTCGACGTGGTACAGGGCTACGCCCGCATCATCGATCCGTGGACCGTCGAAGTGGAACTTAACGGTGGGGGCACGCGCCGCATCACTACCCGCGCCATTGTGATTGCGGCCGGCGCCCGTCCGTTCATTCCCCCCTTACCGGGCATCGAGGACGTCGGCTATCTGACCAGTGATACTTTGTGGGATGCCTTCGCCAGACTCGATGCACCGCCGGCGCGTCTACTGGTGCTGGGCGGCGGGCCCATAGGCTGCGAGCTGTCGCAGGCGTTTGCCCGGCTGGGCTCGCAGGTCACCCTGGTGCAGCGGGCAGCGCGGCTGATGGTGCGCGAGGACCCGGAGGTGTCGGTGTTGGTCGAAGCGGCACTCACCGCCGACGGCGTGATGGTGCTGACGGCCCACCACGCCCTGCGCTTCGAACGCGAGGGTGAACGCAAATTCCTGGTGACGGAGCACGCCGGCGCACAAGGCCGCGTTGAATTCGACGTGTTGTTGTGCGCGGTCGGACGGGCCGCCCGGCTGGACGGCTACGGACTCGAAACGCTGGGCATCGACACCTCGGGCACGATTGGCGTCAACGAATTCCTGGAAACGCGTATACCGAATATCTACGCGGCCGGTGACGTCTCCGGCCCCTATCAATTCACCCACGTCGCCGCCCATCAGGCCTGGTACGCGGCCGTCAATGGCTTGTTCGGCCACCTGAAGCGCTTCAAGGTCGATTATTCGGTGATCCCCTGGGTCACCTTCGTCGATCCTGAGGTCGCTCGGGTCGGCCTGAACGAACTGGAGGCGCGGGCACAGGGCATTAGCTTCGAGGTGGCCCGCTATGCGTTCGACGATCTCGATCGCGCCATCGCCGAGGGCGCGACTCACGGTTCCATCAAGGTACTGACGGTGCCGGGCAAGGACAGGATACTGGGCGCGACCATCGTCGGCGAACACGCGGGCGAACTGCTGGCTGAATTCGTGCTCGCGATGAAGCACGGACTGGGCCTGACCAAGATACTGGGCACCATCCATGCGTATCCCACCATGGTCGAAGCCAACAAGTATGTGGCCGGCGAATGGAAGCGCGCGCACGCCCCACAGCGACTGCTGCTCTGGCTGGCACGCTATCACGCGTGGAGAAGGGGAGCGGTGACATGAAGCTGTCGATTATCATTCCAGTTCTGAACGAAGCGCAGGCCCTGCCTGGCCTGTTCGAGCACTTGCTACCGCTGGCACGGCACGGCTGTGAAATCATCATGGTCGATGGCGGCAGCGTGGACGCCACGCCCACGCTGGTGGCCTGCGCCGGTTTCAGGCTGATCCAGGCCGCGCGTGGCCGGGCCAGCCAGATGAACGCGGGCGCCGCGATCGCGAGCGGGGACGCCTTGCTGTTCCTGCACGCCGACACGCGGCTGCCCGACGGCGCCTGCGGTCTGGTACCTCGCGCGCTCGCCAATCCGGACAAGTGTTGGGGCAGATTCGACGTGTGCATCAGCGGGCATTCGTTCATGCTGCGGGTTGTGGCCTGTCTCATCAACCTGCGCTCGCGCCTGACCGCCATCGCCACCGGGGACCAGGCGTTGTTCATGACGCGAGCGGCGTTCGACCGGGTGGGTGGCTTTCCGGATCAGCCCCTGATGGAGGACGTGGAACTTTGCACTCGCTTGCGCCGCCTGTCCCGTCCCGTGTGCATCACCCGTCGCGCTGTGACATCGGGGCGACGTTGGGAACGACACGGCGTCTGGCGCACCATTGTGCTGATGTGGCGGCTGCGCTGGGACTACTGGCGTGGCGTGCCGACGCAACTACTGGCGAGGCGTTACCAATGAAACCGGTACGGATCGTGGTGATCGCCAAGGCGCCCTTGCCGGGCCTGGCGAAAACCCGTTTAATTCCCGCGCTGGGCGCCGAAGGCGCGGCACGGTTGGCCCGGGCGATGCTGTTGCATACGCTGGAGGCGGCGCTGGCGGCGCGGGTGGGTACGGTCGAACTATGCGTAACGCCGGACCCAGGCGACGCCGCCTGGGCGACCTTGCCGGTGCCGCCCGTCGTGCGCTGGTCCGCTCAAGGCGGCGGCGACCTGGGGGAGCGCATGGCGCGGGCCAGCCAACGCGTGGTTGACGGCGGCGAGGCCATCATGCTGATGGGCAGCGACTGCCCGTTCCTGACGGCGGACCGGATCAGGGAGGCGGCCAGGGCGCTTCGGCATGCCAAAGCGGCCATGGTGCCCACCTTCGACGGCGGCTACGCCTTGCTCGGACTGAGCGACTTCGCCCCCTCGCTGTTCGATGGCATCGCATGGAGCACCGCGACCGTCGCCAGCGAGACTCTGGAGCGGCTGCGGCGGCTGGCATGGCCAGTGGTGCGCTGCCAGATGCAGCACGACATCGACGAACCGGCCGACCTGCGCCATCTACCCGACGCATGGCGCGTGGGCCCGAATGACGTCGGCTGCGGGGAACTCCCGCCGATGAAGCACAACTACGAAGGAGGACGATGGTGAAGACAGTGTTATCGTCCCAGACGCGCCTGCGCGCTAGCTGGAGATCGTTCCGGGCGCTGCCCATATGGGTGCAACTCTGGGTGGGGGCGGTGCTGGTTCCCGTCAATGCGGCCTCGTTTTTGATGCTCGACCTGTGGACGGGACGAGTGGTGACGATCGCCGCCTCTCTGGTGACGTTGACCAACTTGCCGATCATGATCATCGATGGCGGCATGAGCAAACGCATGTCCTTGCCGCATCTGCTCATATGGGGCCCGCTGGAGTACCTGTTGATCGCGCGTCTAATCGAGCTGGGCGGTCTGTCGGCGCCCTCGGCGCTTGAATGGCGACTGGGACTGATCATCGTGCTTGTCAACGGCATCAGCCTGGCGTTCGACGTGCTGGAATCCTGGCGCTGGCTGAAGGGCGACCGCACAGTCGCCGGGCGCTAGTGCAAGCGGTGTAACAAGCTGGCCCGCTACGGCGACTAAGGAACAAATCAAGCAAATGGAAGGACTACAATCATGCACGATATTGTTCAAGACTACTATGGTCGGCATCTACAGAACTCCGGCGACCTGAAAACCAACGCTTGCTGCGACGTCAGCCAAATGCCAGCGTGGCTCAAGCCGCTGCTGGCCCGCCTGCATCCGGAGGTGCTGTCGCGCTACTACGGCTGTGGGCTGGTGTGCCCGCCGGCGCTGGAGGGATGCCGTGTGCTTGACCTGGGCTGTGGTTCCGGCCGCGACGCCTACCTGCTGTCGCAGCTGGTGGGCCGCGATGGCGAGGTGATTGGCGTCGACATGACCGACGAGCAGCTGGCCGTGGCGCAGGCTCACCTAGGCTATCATGCCGAAAAGTTCGGTCATGCCAATGTACGCTTCCTGCAAGGTTATATCGAACGCCTGGACGAACTGGACCTGGAGCCGGGCGGCTTCGACGTGATCGTCTCCAATTGCGTGGTCAATCTCTCGCCCGACAAGGACGCTGTATTGCGAGGCGTGCACCGTCTGCTCAAGCCGGGCGGGGAGTTCTATTTCTCGGACGTGTATGCGGACCGCCGGGTGCCGGTCGCGGTACGGCATGACCCGGTGCTGTATGGGGAATGCCTGGGCGGCGCCTTGTACTGGAACGACTTTCAGCGCCTGGCGCGCGACAGCGGCTTCGCCGACCCGCGCCTGGTCGACGATCGCGCGCTGATGATCACGGATCCGGAAGTATCTAGCCGTCTGGGCAATCTGCGCTTCTTCTCCGCCACCCATCGCCTGTTCAAACTGGCTGAACTGGAAAGCGCGTGCGAGGACTATGGCCAGGCCGTGGTCTACCGCGGCACCATCGAAGACCACGCGGACCGGCTGGTGCTGGACAAGCACCACGTCATCGAGACGGGGCGGGTATTCCCGGTGTGCGGCAACACATGGCGCATGCTGTATGAGACCCGCTTGCGCGAGCATTTTGATTTCATCGGCGACTTCAGCCGCCATTACGGCCTGTTCGCCGGTTGCGGCGGCCAGATGCCATTCGACAGAGCGCCTGCCCCCATGGCGGGCTGCTGCTGACACAATTTCAAAGAACTAGGAACCGGATATGCATATCTTGACATCGAAATGGTTGAAGTTGGCGGCTGCGGGCATGATCCTGTGCGGCGGGTTGGGCATGGCCCGGGCTTCGGAGGCCAGGCTGGTGCTGACGGGGTCGAGCACGGTGGCGCCCTTGGCGCTGGAGCTGGCCAAACGCTTTGAACAGCGTAACCCTGGTGTACGTATCGACGTGCAGGCGGGTGGATCGTCGCGCGGGGTGGCGGACGCCCGTTCCGGCACCGCCGATATCGGCATGGCCTCGCGCGCGCTCAATTCGGATGAACAGGATATGATCGCCCATCAGATCGCCACCGACGGTGTGGCCATGATCGTACACCGTGCCAACACCGTCCCGGCATTGACGGATCGGCAGATCATCGCCATTTACACCGGCAAGGTAGCCAACTGGAAAGAGGTGGGCGGGGACAATGGCCGGATCACCGTCGTCAACAAGGCGGAGGGCCATTCGACGCTGGAGCTGTTTCTTCATCATTTCGGCCTGAAAAACAGCGCCATCAAGGCCCTGGTTGTCATTGGCGACAATGAACAGGGCATCAAGACGGTGGCCGGCAGTCCCGGCGCGATCGGTTACGTGTCCGTCGGCACGGCGGAATACGACGCCGCCCACGGCGCGGCGATCAGACTACTGCCGATGGATGGCGTGCCAGCCAGCGTCGCCAACGTTGCCAACGGACAATTCAAGTTTTCGCGTCCACTCAACCTGGTCACGCATGGCGCGCCTTCGGGATGGGCCAAGCGCTTCATCGAATTCGCGCAATCGGAGCAAGTCCATGATCTGGTCCAGGCCCAATTCTTCGTCCCGCTGGCACATTGACCGGATCGTGGGCGCGCCGCTGGGGGCCATCGCCGCCGGCGTGGCTTCTATCCTGATGTTGGTGCTGGCATTCCTTGGAGGGGAAGCCTTGCCCGCGCTGCTCGGGATCGGCTGGCTGCGCCTATTGACGGACGATGGCTGGCATCCGTTGGAAGGGCAGTTTGGCCTGAGTCCGATGTTGGTCGCGACGTTGGCTAGCACCGCCGGCGCGGTCGCGCTGGCCGCGCCGCTCGGCATCGGCAGCGCGGTCTTTCTGCGCTTCTACGCCCCACGCCCGTTGGCGCGCGCCTATCGGACCGCGCTCGGCCTGCTGGCCGGCATCCCGTCGGTGGTCTACGGCCTGTGGGGCTTGACGGTGCTGGTACCTCTGATCGCGCGGTGGACGCCGCCCGGCGCCAGTCTGCTGACGGCTATCCTGATACTCGCGCTGATGATCGTGCCGACCGTGGCCTTGACCAGCGCGTCGGCGCTTGCCTCTGTACCGGAACAGCTGCTGCTCGGAGGCCACGCGCTGGGTATGCGGCGCAAGGGCATCGTTCTGGGCATCGCTTTACCCGGCGCGCGGGCGGGGATCGCCAGCGGCATCGTGTTGGCCAGTGCCAGGGCTCTGGGTGAGACGATGGCGGTCCTGATGGTGGCCGGTAACGTGGCCCAGGTGCCGGCCAGCCTGTTTGCCCCGGTCCGCACACTGACGGGCAACATCGCGCTCGAGATGGCGTATGCCGGCGGACTACAGCGATCGGCCCTGTTCGCCACAGGACTGGTGCTCACGGCCATGGTGATCGCGCTGGCCTGGCTGGGGGCGCCCGGCGCCCGGGCAGGTTAGCATGTCTGAGCGCCTGCGCAATGCGCTGTTCGGCGGGCTGGTCTGGAGCGCGGCCCTGTTGATGTTGACGACATTTGTCTGGTTGCTCGGGGACCTGATAATTGGAGGGTTGGGCCATCTCTCGTGGACCTTTGTGTCTACGCCGCCCAGCGACGCGGGACGCGCGGGCGGCATCGCCCCCATTCTGGTCTCGACCTTGCTCATACTCGCCGTCGCCCTGGCGGCGGCGCTGCCATTGGGTATAGGCTGCGCGATCTGGCTGGCCGAATACACGCGGCGCCAGGGCAGGGCGGGAGCGCTCATCCGGCTGAGCTTGGACGGCTTGGCCGGAGTGCCCTCCATCGTGTTTGGGTTGTTTGGCAACGCGTTCTTCTGCGTCACGCTCAAACTGGGCTTTTCCATCCTGTCGGGTGGATTGACGCTGGCGTGCATGATCTTGCCCATCCTGGTGCGCACGACCGAGAGCGGCCTGGCCGCCGTCGGCGGCGACTGGCGGCGTGGCGCTGCTGCCTTGGGCATGTCCCGCACCGCCACCTTGTGGCATTTGTTGTTGCCGGCGGCGGCACCGGCCATCGGCGCCGGACTCACACTGGGCATCGGCCGGGCCACGGCGGAAACGGCGGCGCTGATCTTCACCAGCGGCTACGTCGACCGCATGCCCGAGGCGCTCACTGATTCCGGGCGCGCGTTGGCGGTACACATCTATGATCTGGCGATGAACGTGGGCGGCGGCGACGCTGCCGCCTACGCATCGGCTCTGGTGCTCGTCGCCCTGATCGCGTTGACAAATTTCGCCGCGCTCGGGGCCACCGAACGCTGGCTGGGCAAGAGGATAGGTTCATCATGAGCATGGCTTTAGAACGAATGGCAGCCTACACCGTTGGCTGTATCGAGGCGGGAGCTGCCTGCTGCGTTCCGGCGCCCCTGGTGCAAGTGGCTGGTCTGGCGGTGGCCTACGGAGCGCATGCCGTGCTTGAGGATGTCACGCTGGACATTTATCGCGGCTGCATCACGGCGTTGATCGGCCCCTCCGGATGCGGCAAGACCAGTTTCCTGTCCACGTTGAACCGGCTGACGGACTTGATTCCAGGCGCCAGGGTGCGCGGCAATGTCCGGATGGATGGTCTCGACTTGCTGGCGCCGGAAGTTGATGTGATGGCGCTGCGCCGGCGCATCGGCATGATCTTTCAACGCCCAAATCCTTTTCCCGTGTCCATACAGCGCAACCTCGAGTTGCCGCTACGCGAACATGGGGTGCGTGATCGCGCCATGTTGGCCCGGAAGATAGAGATGGCCCTGCGCGACGTGGGCCTGTGGGACGAGGTGTGCGACCGCCTCGACAGCCCGGCGTTGGCCTTGTCCGGCGGCCAGCAACAGCGCCTTTGCATCGCGCGCGCGATCGTACTGGAGCCGTCCATCCTGCTCATGGATGAACCTTGCAGCGCGCTCGATCCCATCTCCTCGCGCGTGGTGGAGGACCTGATTTTACGGCTGCAAGGGCGATACACGATCGTCATCGTCACGCACAACCTGGCCCAGGCGCGGCGCATCGCCAACTATGCGGCGTTCTTCTGGATGAAGGAGCGGGTGGGGAATTTGATCGAATTCGGCCGCTGCGCTCCGTTGTTCGACGCACCGTCGCACCCATTGACGGCCGCGTATGTGTCGGGCGTGGCGGGATAGATCGGCGTGTGCGTTCCCTGAGGGCGAGCCCATGCCCGCGCCCAGTCGTCACCAGGCCACCAGTTGGACCGTTTCCACACAGCGCGGCGCTTACTCTCCTTGCAGCGATGCGATAAGGGGGCAGGACACGTTTCCTCGCCGCTGATGACAGGCACACACGAGCTCAGACAGCACGGCTTCCATGCGCGTCAAGTCGGCCAGCTTCTCGCGCACGTCCCGAAGCTTGAGCTCAGCCATGCCGCTCGCTTCCTCGCAATGGGCGCCGTCGTCGAGCCGTAGCAACTCGGCGATCTCGTCTAGGCTGAAGCCCAGCCGCTGGGCCGCCTTCACGAAACGGACCCGCGTCACGTCGGATGCGCCATAGCGGCGGATGCCGCCGTACGGCTTATCCGGCTCGGCCAATAGCCCTTTGCGCTGATAGAACCTGATCGTTTCCACGTTGACGCCGGCCGCCTTGGCGAACGCCCCGATCGTCAATTGCCCCAAATTGCCTTCCATTTCGCTTGACTCCGTATATGACTACGGAAGTAAGGTTACGCTATCGAATGCAAATGCGAAAGGAAAATAGCATGTCCGAACAACTGAACGGGCGTGGCGCGCTCTTCGCCGGCGGCGTCGCCGCCATACTCGCCTCTACCTGCTGTCTGGGGCCGCTGGTGTTGGTCACGCTGGGTTTTAGCGGCGCCTGGATCGGCAACCTGACAGCGCTCGAACCGTTTCGTCCTATCCTCATCGGCATGGCGCTGGCGGCAATGTGGTTCGCCTGGCGGCGCATCTATCGGCCGGTGGCGGCCTGCGAACCGGCCGAGCTCTGCGCGCTCCCCCGGGTCCGCGCCACCTACAAATTCATATTCTGGATCGTGTGCGGGCTGGTGTTGGTCGCGCTCGGATTCCCCTACGTTACGACTCTCTTCTATTAAGCACAGGAGTTCAAATGAATAAGCAGCTTTCCGCCCTAGCGCTTGTCGTTATTGCCGCCCCCGTCTGGTCCGCCACGCAGGTTGTCACGTTAGCCATTCCTGGCATGACTTGTCCCGCCTGCCCAATCACCGTCAAGAAGGCGATCTCCAAGGTCGAAGGCGTCAGTAAAGTGGACGTGACCTTCGAAAAACGCATAGCCGTTGTGACCTTCGATAACGCAAAGACCAGCGTACGGCAGCTGACCAAAGCGACCGAGGACGCCGGCTATCCGTCCAGCGCAAGACAATGAGTCGGCGAGCGGAATCGGGAGGGGGTGATGGGATTGATGACACGAATTGCCGATAAGACCGGCGCACTTGGCAGCGTCGTTTCCGCGATGGGCTGTGCGGCCTGTTTTCCGGCCGTCGCCAGCCTCGGTGCTGCCATCGGCCTGGGGTTTCTTCAGGACTATGAAGGACTGTTCATTTCCAGGCTGTTGCCGCTGTTCGCCTCGCTGGCCTTGCTGGCGAACGCACTGGGCTGGCTCAGCCATCGCCAATGGCATCGCAGCCTACTGGGCATTATCGGGCCGGCCATCGTGTTCACCGATACGTACTGGTTGCTTGGACATTGGTGGACGGCGGACCTGCTGTATGTCGGCTTAGCTCTCATGGTCGCGGTATCGATCTGGGATTTCGCCTCGCCGGCCTTACGCCGCTGCGGCCCGGACGGTTGCGAGCTGCCCCCGAAACGCCGTTGCTGATCTACGACGGTTCCCACACAACTACTAGGAGTGTTTCATGACCCATCTCAACATCACCGGCATGACCTGCGATTCGTGCGCTGCTCATGTCAAGCAGGCGTTGGAAAAAGTGCCCGGTGTGCGCGAGGCGATCGTGTCCTATTCGAAGGGCACAGCGCAACTATCGGTGGGGCCGGAGACGTCACTGGCGGCGTTGACCGCAGCCGTGGCCGGCCTCGGCTACCTGGCCACGCCCGGCGGCGCTGCCATTTCCGCGCCGGGTGGATTGCTCGACAAGATGCGTGATCTGCTGGGGAGGAACAGCAACGAAAGCGGCGATCGAGTGGGGCTGCATGTCGCTGTGATCGGCAGCGGCGGGGCCGCGATGGCCGCCGCCCTGAAGGCAGTTGAACAAGGCGCCCGCGTGACCCTGATTGAACGTGGCACGCTCGGCGGCTCGTGCGTCAATATTGGCTGCGTGCCGTCTAAAATCATGATACGGGCCGCCCACATCGCCCATCTGCGCCGGGTAAGCCCGTTTGATGGCGGCATCCAAGCCGCCACACCTATGATCGACCGCTCGGTGCTGTTGGCCCAGCAGCAGGCCCGGGTCGATGAGCTGCGGCGGGCCAAATACGAAGCTATTCTCGAAGGCAACCCAGCCATCACGGTGGTGCGTGGCGAAGCTCGCTTCAAGGACGGGCACACTCTGACGGTGCGCCTGGATAGTGGCGATGAGCGTGAGGTAGCGTTCGACCGCTGCCTGGTCGCCACTGGTGCCAGCCCGGTCATTCCAACCATCCCTGGCCTGGCGGACACGCCGTACTGGACCTCCACCGAGGCGCTGGTGTGCGACGCGATCCCGGCGCGGCTGGCGGTGATTGGTTCATCGGTGGTGGCGGTGGAACTGGCGCAGGCGTTTTCGCGGCTCGGCAGCAAGGTGACTATCCTGGCTCGTAACACGCTGTTTTCACGCGATGACCCCGCTATCGGGGCGGCCATCACGGCGGCCTTCCTCGGCGAGGGCATCGAAGTCATTGAATACACGCAAGCGAGCCGTGTCGCTTATGCGAACGGCGAATTCGCGCTGACCACCGGGCGGGGCGAAATCCATGCCGAACAGCTGCTTGTCGCCGTCGGCCGCGCCCCGAATACCCGCGGTCTCGCGCTGCAGGCCGCTGGGGTGGCCGTCAACGGGGGCGGTGCGATCGTCATCGACCAGGGCATGCGTACCGGCGCCCCGGCCATTTACGCAGCCGGCGACTGCACCGACCAACCGCAATTCGTCTATGTCGCAGCGGCGGCCGGCTCCCGCGCGGCCATCAACATGACGGGCGGTGATGCGGTTCTCAACCTGGCGACAATGCCAGCCGTGGTGTTCACCGATCCGCAGGTGGCGACGGTGGGACAATGCGAGGCGCAGGCGCGACGCGACGGGATTGAGACGGACAGCCGCACGCTCACGCTCGACAACGTGCCGCGCGCGCTCGCCAACTTCGACACGCGCGGCTTCATCAAACTGGTGGTCGAGAAAAGTAGCGGCCGGATGATCGGGGTGCAGGCGGTGGCACCGGAGGCGGGTGAGTTGATCCAGACGGCCGCGCTCGCCATCCGGGCGCGCATGACCGCGCAGGAGCTGGCCGACCAGTTGTTTCCCTATCTGACCATGGTTGAAGGTTTGAAGCTGGCGGCGCAAACCTTCAACAAAGACGTGGCGCAGCTTTCCTGTTGCGCCGGTTAGGCGAGGGAAGAAGTTCAATGCGCATCGCCCCACTTAACATCGAAATGGAGCCCCGATGATGCCCCGCATGCTCAAGTCCATGATGGCGACCGTGTGCCTCCTTGCCGCCGTCGCCGCGATCGCCGGGCAGACCGCGGCCTATAGATTGCGGGTCGACGGCTTGTCCTGTCCATTCTGCGCCTATGGCATCGAGAAGAAGCTCGGCCACCTCAAGGGCGTGCGGCGAGTCGAGGTCGACATTGTCAGCGGCAGCGTCGCCGTAACGATGGCTGAGGGCGTGACGCTCAACGAGGCCGATGTCCGGCAGGCCGTGCTGGATGCGGGATTCAAGCTACGCAGCCTGGACGCGGTGAGGCCGGCAGCGATCGACACGGACGGAGCGACGCTAAAATGAATCGGCATGACTTGGCTGGCACCGCGCTTGCGGCGCTTGCAGCCCTAGCTGGCCAGTCTTGGGGGGCACCGATCACCTTCAACACGGCGCTTCCCGTGCGCGATGGCGGCTACGTGCTGCGCGAGCAGCTCACCTACATGAAGAGCACCGATGCCCCCTCGTCGATGCATCGACAAATGGAGGCGAGCGGACTGGTGACGGTGCTGGGTTATGGCGTGAGCCGGGATTTCACACTGTTTGGCCTGTTGCCCTGGTTCGACAAACGCCTGCAAATGCCCGAGGACTCTCAAGAGAACACCCGGCGAACGGCGGGAGTGGGCGACCTCACCTTACTGGGCCGCTACACCGTATACGAAGACAACGGTCCCGGGCGGACATTGCGTCTCGCCCCGTTCCTGGGTGTCAAGGCACCCACCGGTGCGCACAACGCACGTGACCACGTCGGTCCTCTGCCTCGCCGGCTACTGCCAGGTTCCGGCTCGTGGGATACGCTGGGCGGGGCCGTTTTCACCTATCAAACTCCCGCCCTTGAATTTGACAGCCAGTTGAGCTTTCAGGCAAATCGCGATGCAGATGGCTTCCGGGCCGGCCATGCCGCTGAGGTGGACGCTTCGCTGCAGTACCGCCTGTGGCCGCAAAAGCTCGGCGCGGGCGTGCCGGACTTCCTCTATGGTGTACTGGAATCCAGTCTCGTGCATGCGGCCAACGATCGTGCCAACGGCAACGATGATCCAAATTCGGGAGGAAATACGCTGTCTATCGCACCCGGATTGCAGTATGTCACCCGAAAATGGATCGCCGAGGCCGGCGTTCGTATCCCCGCCAGGCAGCATCTTAACGGGACGGCGCTGAGGAGCGATTACATCGTTAGCACGGGCTTGCGGATCAACTTCTAAGGTCGGACCATGCAATATCAAATCATGCCCACGTGGGCAAAATACCTGGCCGCCGTTCTAGTGGCGCTGCTCGCGGCCGGCTGGCAGCCCTTCGTTCCTGCGGCCAGGCAAGCACCGTACACGTTTGTGGGCGAGTGGGGCGGGAAGGGTGGCGCACCGGGGCAATTCAACGATCCGACGGGTATCGCCATTAGTGGCGAGGAGGTATTCGTCTCAGATTCGCGTAACGGCCGCATTCAGGTGTTCGATCTTGACGGTCACTTCAAGCGGCAATTCGGTACGCCCGGCGATGGTCCCGGCCAGCTGGGCCGGCCCATGCATCTCACCGTCCACGGCGGCGAGCTTTACGTGGCCGAATATTTCAATGACCGGATACAGGTATTCGGACTGGACGGCTCACCCAGGCGTGTTATCGGCAAGGCCGGGCGCGGTCCCGGCGAGTTCAACGCGCCGGGCGGCGTGGCGGTGGCGCCGAACGGCGACCTATTCGTGCCGGACTTCTACAATCACCGCGTGCAGCAACTCAAGCCCGATGGCCGGTTTGTGCGCCAGTGGGGCGTTACCGGACAGACGGGACACCTGGCCGGCTCCTTCGTTTATCCGACCGATGTCGCGCTGGCGCGCGATGGCACGCTTTACGTGGCAGACGGCTATGCCAACCGCATCCAGGTATTCGATACGGCGGGAGAGCCGATCAACAAGTGGGGCGGGCCGTTCGCGTTGGGTATTCCCGGTACGTTCAATGGCTGGTTCAAGGTGGTCGCCGGCATCGCCCTGGGACCGAACGGCGATGTCTTCGCCGCAGACTTTTACAATCACCGTTTGCAGAAGTTTAAGGTAGACGGCACCTTCCTGGTCAGCTTCGGCGGCAAGGGTGGCGGGCCGGGACAATTCAACCACGCCATCGCCATCGCTGTGGCGGGCGATGGCACGTTGTTTGTCGTCGATTTCGGCAATAACCGGATCGAGACGTGGCGCGCGAAGAAATTTTGACAATGGCGCAAAGGCCATGGAAATCCATCCCGCGGCCTCCGCTTTGTGCCGCTTGGCGGGCCGGGCCTTCCCCGCGCAATTTGACGACGCGTGCCACGTAAGCCGGCTGTTGCGACAGCCGGCTTGCTCATTGCCGATCCTTCCCACCCGGCTGGGCGCGCGAGACCAGCCGCACCACTGGCCCCGTTAGCTGGCGCGGCCGGGCCGCGGGCGGGGGCGCATCGCTTTCCGATAGTCTGAACACGCTGACCGACTGCGACAACGTGCGTGCCTCGTCCAACATACTCTGCGAGGCGGCGGCGGCCTGTTCCACCAGGGCCGCGTTACGTTGGGTCATGTCGTCCATCCGCGAGATGGCCTCGTTGACCTGGGCGATGCCCAGGCGCTGTTCCTGGCTGGCAGCCGTGATCTCGGCCATGATGTCGGCCACCTGTTTGACCGATGTCACGATCAGACCCATGGTCCGCCCGGCCTCGTCCACAACGGCGCTGCTGCTGTCCACGTTGGCCACCGAGTCGCCGATCAGGGTCTTGATTTCCTTGGCGGCCGCGGCCGAGCGCTGCGCCAGACCGCGCACCTCCGACGCCACCACCGCGAAGCCACGCCCTTGCTCGCCGGCGCGTGCAGCTTCCACCGCCGCGTTCAGGGCCAGGATGTTGGTTTGGAAGGCGATGCCGTCGATCACGCCGATGATGTCTACTATGTTGCTGGAAGATGCCTTGATTGAGCCCATGGTGTCGACGACTTGGGCCACCAGTTCGCCACCGCGTAATGCCACCTCCGAAGCGGAGATGACCAGCTGGTTCGCCTGGCGCGCGTTATCGGCATTCTGCGCCACAGTGCCGGTCAGCTCAGTCATCGCCCCGGCCGTCTCTTCCAACGAACTGGCCTGCGCCTCGGTGCGGCTGGACAGGTCGAGATTGCCCGAGGCGAGCTGGCCTGAACCGGTGGCGATGGCGCCGGTGCTGCGCCGAACCTCACCCACGGTGCGCGCCAGGCTGTCATTCATTTCCTTGAGCGCGGCCAGCAACTGGCCCGTCTCGTCGCTCCTCCGGACGTCGATGTGTGTGGTCAGGTCGCCGGCCGCCACCGATCTGGCGAGCGCCACCGCCTCCACCAGTGGCCTGGTGATCGATGCCGTGATCCGGAACGCCAGGACGGCCGACGCGGCCAGCGCCGCCGTCCCCAACACGAACATCATCAGACGCGAAAACGCGATATCAACGCTGACCTGCCTGGCCCCCTGCTCAATGCGGACCTTCTGCTGCGCCACCATGGACTGAGTCAGTTCCAGCAGCGTGTCCAGCGCGGGGAAAGTTTCACTGTTCATCAGCGCTGCAGCCTTGTCTTTGTCCTCCGCCTCCACCAAGTCAGCCACCTTCAGGAACGAATCGGAGTAGGCCGCGCGCGCGGAGGCGATCCTGGCCAACAGCTCCTTTTCAGGCGGCGAGTCGGCCAGTTTTACGAGCGTTTCAAGTGCGGCGTCGATCGCCTTTTTGTCCTGATCAATGCGCGCGTAGCTTTTGGCGCGCTGGCTCTGGTCTGTGATGAATAGGGCCAGCGTGCGGCGCGCATCTTCCCGCGCCGCCGAATCGATGGCCGCAGCGGCCGATGCGCTGGGCCAGTTGCGCTGCGCGATGGTTTTATTGATGGCATCGATGGATTGGAAGCGCCCTATGCTCGTGGCGACCATGACGAACATGATCAGCACCAGCAGGCCGAAGCTCGCGCTCAGACGGGTTTGAATTTTCAGGTTACTCAGGTTCATAGGGGGAAGGGGCGAAAGAAGGCCGACACGCTGGCGCGTATCGGCAAGTACAGCGGAGGCAGGTCAGGTAAAGACGGTCAGCGCTGGGCTGGAACCGTTTCGCCGTCAAGGATGAAGATCCGGTCGGTGGGGCCGGCGGACTTGATGTGCAGCGTACCCGCGCCCTGCAAGCCTTTGAATGCGCCGGCGCCGGACACGACTTCCCAGTAGCCGTTGTCATGGATCTCGGGCTTGCCGTCCTTGCCCGGCAGGAAGACCGCACGCACGGTCCACTTCAAGTAGGCGATGTTGCCGTCACCCTTGGTCGCCACCAAGTAGCCGCTGGGATCTCCGGCCACGCCGGGTATGATATCGTGCCGGCCGAATTCCACGAACTGCGCGCCGTCCAGCACGCCGGTCCCCGCCGCCGCACCCTCGCGGCGGACCATCAGCACGAAGTGGCCGGACCCGTCCTTGAAGTCCAGCTTAATCTGTTCCTTCGGAACCATGGTGGCCCGCACATTGAGCGGTTCGGCGCTCGCGGTGCCACCCAAGGCGAGCCAGGCGGCCAGGGCGGTGGCGCCGATTAGGCGCGTGTAGCCAGCGAAGCGGGGATACATAGGACTTCCTTTAAGGTTGGTTTTGGGAGGCTATCAAAATCGGGTGGTCAGTTCCGTCAGTGCGGCCGGGGAGTGATCCACCAGCCATGCTTCCATGGGCTTGTCAATGCCCGTCACGATCATGATGGAGAGGGCGAACATGATGCCACCCAGAATGGCCTTGCCCGCCTTGCCTGCCTGCATCATGCTGCCGCGTAGCCGCAGCATGACGCCGCGCGAAACATAGGCGAGGCCAACCACGGGCAGAGCCGCACCTATCCCAAACACGGCCATCAGTAAAGCCACTTGTGTCAGGTGCGAGCCCTGGCTGGCCAGCAGGACTGCTGCACCCAACGTGGGCCCCACGCAAGGGCTCCAGACGACGCCCAGTAGCAAACCGACAGCAAACTGACCCTGCAGGCCATCGGGCCGCAGGCGGGCGATGGCGCTGTTGCCCGCGTCGCCCAGGCCGGACGTCGCGCTGGCGAAACGTTGCTGCAATGGGCTGGACATTAGCACCAGCCCGAGCAGCCCCAACATGATGGCTCCCCCATTGCGAAACAGCGCCGGGTCGATATCGAGGGCCGCGCCCGCCCACGCGAGGGTGGTGCCGACCAGCGCGTAGGACAGGGCCAGCCCGCCCGCCAAGGCCAGCGGGGCGCGGGGATGGGTATTGACGGCCGAGCCCAGCAGAATTGGCACGATGGGCAGTACGCAGGGCGACAGCGTCGAAAGGAGTCCGGCCAATAGGCCGAATCCATAGGAGCCGGGTCCGAATTCCATCAGTTCGCCGCCTTCCTGACTAACTCCTCAATGCCGTTGGGGCTGGTGTCGCCGACCGACCGGCCCACTTCCCGTGCGCCCTTGAACGCGATGAGCGTGCTTTGTGAGGCGACCTTGAATTCCTTGCGCGCCGCTTTACCGGTGTCAAAGTCGATGGTCAACAGGGTGACGTCCTTGTACGCGGGCTGCTGCATAATGCGCTCCAGGATGGGCTTTTGTTGGCGGCAGGTGGGGCACCAAGTGGCGCGGATGTCGAGCAGCACCGGCTTTCCTTGAGCGGTCAACTGATCGAACGTGGTCTGGCTAAACGGGACGATGTCGCCGGCCATGGCCAGCGAGGCCTGGAACAAAATGGTGAGCAGTGCGGTGATTCGAGCGATCTTCATGCTTGGCTATCCTTCATAGACGTTGCCGGCGCCAACGTGGCGGGCCATTGGAGATTTGCATATCCATTAGTCGTTCGACGGCCACAATCCTTACACTGGCTCCGCATTGCGGTTAGACTTATTTGAGCAGGCTTGCTATGCCGCCAACCTTGCGCCAGACAATGCGCCCGTCCTTTCCAACCAGATAGAAAACCGGGGTCACTACCAGGCGCTGAAGGTTGTCCACCTCATCGGGAGCCGCGCGCCAAGCCACGGGAAAGGAAAGCGGAGTTTCCTTCAGGAAAGCGGCGATCTTGTCTCTGTCGCGGTCTAGGCCGAGGGCGACAAAGTCAACTTTGCCTGAACCGTTGGCCCGATAGTAGCGGTCAAGCACCGGCAGCTCGGCAAGGCAGGTGGGGCACCAGGTAGCCCAGATCATCACCAGCACCGGCTTCCCGTGGTGGTCGTCGATATCGAATCGCGAGCCATCCATCAAAGTGGCGCGCATGGCGACCCGCAGGCCATCTTCGGACGGCAATTCCGCCGCGTGGCTGGCCAACCATAAGCCGGCAAGCATGGTCAGGGTCGCCGCTCGTCGTATCAGGACACCCATTTCAAGATCACTTTCAGGCGCAGTCGACCAGCGAGGCGATCTGGCGGTCGATATCGATAGACATGGACGACAATATTTCCGCCGATTCGTTTTCCAATAACAAGGGCGTCTGGCGCAACGCCAGCTCCCGCAGCGTTTTGTCCCGTTGTGCGAGCAGCCTCTGTATTTCAGATCGAAATAGCACCAGCATGGCCTTAAGCCAGTCGGCGACCGCCCGGTGGTGCTCAGTGTCGACACTGAAACTATCTAGCAATTTCAGCGTAGCCTCGGCGGACAGAAGGTGGCCACCGGTCACCCATCTATTGACCGTGAACAGGCGAATCGGCACACCTGTCTCGTTGACGGAAATGCACAATAAATTGACTGTGGATGCATCCTTGGCGGGCGCGGCGTCCAGCGCGGCGAGGAACCGTTGCTCCGCAAGTTGGTCAACGCCTGCCGCGTGCTGTTCCATGCGCGCGAACAAGTGGAAATGACCATGTTCCAGCGATGGGTCGCGATCCAGCGGAGAGTGGGAGTGATAAAAGAATTGATAGCCTAGCGCTTTATCAATCACGTCGTCGGCCGGATAGTGTTCCCATTGGATAGGTGGGCCACCTTCCATTAAACCGGACAAAAGGTGCCCACCGCTCGCTTGCAGCGAGCAATAGCAACTTATCAAACTTTCAGCGGCGATGCGCATGCGCTCCAGTTGCGGCGGCTCGAACTGCTGCCGGGCATGGTGCTGGCGTGATCCGTTCATGTCGGTTGCCCTTAAAATGAGGCATGCCGGACCAACAGGTCCGGCATGCCGAATGGACTATCAGTGCTTCGCGCCACACTTTGGTGCGCACTTCGGTGCGCATTTAGCCGCACATTTTGGTCCGCATTTCGGACCACATTTGGCATTGGCCCTCGCGGCACATTTGGCGCCGCATTTCGGGGCGCACTTGCCCTGGCACTTTGACTTCTTCTTGACGACTTTCGCCGGGGCGCATCTGGCGCCGCATTTCGGCATGTTCTGGTCACCGGCATAGGCCGCCGCCGGCAGCGCCAGGGTTGCGGCCGTCAACGCGGCGATGGAGAGTTTGGTAAAGGCTTTCATTTTATTCCCTTCGGAAGTTATAGGTTGCAAACTGTCAGCCCGCCCGGGCGCACGATCACGCCCTTGCAGGTTGACTGATTAGTCGCAGCGGCGGGGTGACTTGTTACAGTCTTCCTGCTCCATTACAAAAATAGTCCAGTGGAACAAAAATTCAGGGCTCAGCTCACCGGTGACTGTAATAAACGGCTGGGTCGTGACGACAATAGGGCATATACATACCATGGAAGAAAATCACAATGAACACAGCGCTTATCGGAATTATTGGTGGCAGCGGTCTGTACCAAATGGATATGCTGTCGGACGCTCGGGAGCATGATCTCGACACACCATTTGGCCGTCCGTCCGGCATCATCGTCACCGGACGCGTGCATGATGTCCCTGTCGCTTTTCTGCCCCGACATGGGCGTGGGCACGGGTTGATCCCATCCGAGGTTCCCTATCGAGCCAACATCCATGCGTTGAAACAGCTGGGCGTGCGTTACATTATTTCCGTCTCCGCTGTCGGTTCCTTGCGCGAAGAATACCGTCCGCTCGATGTAGTATTGCCCGACCAGTTCGTGGACCTGACGCGGTCGCGCGCAGGTACTTTCTTTGGCGATGGCGCCGTGGCGCACGTCTCGATGGCCAACCCGATCTGCGCCGCCGTGGCCGATGCCGTTGCGCGCGCCGTCAACGAGCTGCGCGCCACCGACGACATCCGGCTGCATCGCGGCGGCACCTATGTTTGCATTGAAGGCCCGCAGTTTTCGACGCAAGCGGAATCGCACTGGTATCGCGGCATGGGTGGGGCCGTGGTTGGCATGACTAACATGCCGGAAGCGAAGCTGGCCAGGGAGGCGCAGATCGCCTATGCGACCATGTGCATGGTGACGGACTTCGATTGCTGGCATCCGCGCGAACCCCACGTTACAGCCGACATGGCGATTTCCAATCTGATGAGGAACGCGGAGCGTGCGCAGCACATTGTCGCCGCCGCGATACGACTGATCGGCACCGAAACGCCATGTTCGATCGCGCATGACGCATTGACCTGTGCCCTGGTCACCCAGCCCGCGTCGATGGCCGCGACCACAAAACAGCGGTTGGCATTGATTCTGGGTATCGAAGGCTAAGTGCGCTCGCGCCAGACGGCTATTTGATCCAGATCACGGTAGTGAAGGAGATTTGTAAATAGTGTTTGTGACTATCGAAACGCATAAGGGGTGCGAAGTCGACATGATAGCTCAGACGACTTGATGGGTGACTGCGTTCGGCCGAAATCCTGTGGTTAGACCCGCTCTCGTGTTTGACAGTTTGCTTAACCATATTCGCGCCCCGCAAAAGGAGTGGGTAAATGATGAAGATTTCTAATTTAATATTTGCCCCGGTGAGCGCGGTGGTTGTGCTGGCCCCGGGATATGCTTGGGCTCAGCAGCCGGAGGTCGGAAGATATGGATGTGGCGCCAATATGATGGAGTGGAGCGGGGGGTACGGCATGATGTTCGGTTCGCTGATGATGTTCCTTGTCCTGGCTCTGGTGATCGCGGTTGCCATCTTGCTCGTGCGCTGGCTTCGCGGTCCCTGGCACCCAATGCAGTCGTCAACCCATGCCCCACCGCCGGCGCGCACGGCGCTCGATATCCTCAAAGAACGTTATGCGCAAGGCGAGATTGACAAGTCTGAATTCGACGAGCGCCGCCGCACATTGGGTGACTGAATCGGTGCGGGAACCTGCTAGTGGCTGCCGCCAGACTCGCGTGTGCGACTGGCCAGGGGAGGGCAAGGTTGTCACCGATTTGGCGCGCCACGACCATGCGCATGGCAGGAAAAGCCGTTAGGCGCCGCCCACTTTACAATTTCGCCATCGCCTGAGGGTGCTGAATGCCGGTAGCTCGAACCGTTGGCGTACCAGTTCCTCGATGATAACGTTAATGATATCGGCCAGTTCCTGCTTCGTCTGTGCGGCTTCCGTTGCGGCGTTCAAAATGGCTGCGTGTGTCTCGCCCGTGATTGGCCTGATCTTGGCGTAGGCCCGAATTGTCTCCATGCACCTGACGCGGGAATGGTGCCGCTTCTCCTCTTCAAACAGGTCGCGGGCCGCGACGGAACGCATGCCCATCCTTTTTCCGAGAAAAGAGACGATAGGCGCCGGAATTTCGTGGAGCATCGGGAAGTAGCCAAGCCTCAGAACCGTTTTGAGCAGTAGCGCCAGGTAAAGCTTGGCGGCCGGGGACTTGGCGTCGCGACGGATAAACTTGTTGTCCTCGGCACTGGGCGAATACACGTCCTCAAGTTCGCGTTGTGTCAGTTCGGGCTTAAAGCGTGGATACGCAGTTTCATGAATGCTGCTCAAGACCAGGGCTCCCATGTGGTGAAGCCGCGCCGTCGTTGTGCCTGACAGAGTTCAGGCGATGTATCGCTGGTTCGGCCGTTCATCGTCGCAACGCACGTTCTTCCAAGGTTGGTAATTCTATATTGATAAGACTGCTCTTTGGTAACTTGCCAGACATAATTTCAACTCCCGGATATCTGCGTGAGCGTGTGCGCGGAATACCTTCCGCTTGGCGCAAGTTAGCGCATTCTGACAGCGACGACGACACCCGACAGGAACGTGATTGCAGCGATCAAGCATACGGCACTGACCACGCCGTACAAGTCGGCCGTTACACCAGCCAGCAATGCGCCGATGGCATACCCGAGATCGCGCCAGAAGCGATAGACGCCGACGGCAGACGCGCGCCAGACCGGGTTGACAACGTCGCCAATGGCCGCCAGCAGCGTCGGATACACCATGGCCGTTCCGATGCCCAGCAGCACCGCGCCCGTCGCATACCATGCGAACGAAGACAGCAGCGCTATGGTGGCGATACCGACTGCCTGTACCCACATTCCCGCCACGATCAGCCCCTTGCGGCCGATGCGGTCCGACAACGCGCCGGTGAACAGTTGGGATACACCCCATACGGTCGGATAGATCGCGGCGAGCGTCCCGATCTGAGTGAGCGTCATGCCTGCGCCGGCAAATACGAAGGGAAACAATCCCCACGCCATGCCGTCGTTTAGGTTATTGACAAGTCCGGCCTGACTGATCGAGGACATATCGGGATCGAGCACGCTGGTCCGCCAGAATATTGTGCGCTGCGACGGCATACTGACCGCACCCGGCGACGGAGCCATTGCGGCTTCCAGGTGCGCGTAGCCGCGCGTCTCGGTTACGACCAAGACCGATAATAGCAAGCCAATCGTCGCAAACGCGGCGCCGAGGTAAAACGGCTGCGGCCGCAAACCATAATTGGCGGCAATCCAACCTGTCGCCAGCGCCGCCGCGCCGACCGCGAAGTAGCCCGCGAATTCATTGATTCCCATCGCCATGCCGCGATTTGATGGCCCTGCGAGATCGATCTTCATGATGACTGTGGTCGACCAGGTCAGCCCCTGGCTCACACCAAGAAAAACATTCGCCAGCAAGATCCAATTCCAGGTCGGCGCCCACATCAGCAAGAAGGGAACGGGGGCGGCGATTAGCCAGCCGATCACCAGAACAATCTTGCGCCCGTATGCGTCTGAAAGACGGCCGGCGAAATAGTTTGTGAATGCCTTGCTCAGACCGAAGACGACGATGAACGACAGGATCGCCGTGTGCGCGACCAGTTTGAATTCCTGCTCGGCGATTGCGGGTAAGATGCTACGCTCCATGCCGACCATAGCACCGACAAAGGCGTTGACAATCACCAACAGGGTGAATTGCCGCCAGTTCGCCCGCAAACCGAGAGCAACGGCGGATTGGGGCGCTGGTGTGGACGACATTGCGTTCATGTAGTCAGGGACTTGATGGCGAGTCACAGATTGTGCTCGTCGTATGCTAAAGTCATTGCCGTTGCGCCATAAAAGGCACTGCGGCGATTCTCAACGTATTTGGATGGATTTGCAGGATACAGCCACGTAGCGACGATCAAAAATCGCCCCACCATGCCCGGCTCAAGATTTACACGATCTCTTGCAGCTTTTATGGCGGAAAGAATTCGCTCATCAGGTTCGACTTGCAATCGTTGGGCGCCGCCCAGGAGCAGGGCAGTTGTATAGGGCGTGCGCCCCATGAGGTCCGCCATGCAGTCAGCGAACGTCGAGTTGTCCACGGCACAGATAGGCCGGGACTCACCGGCGGATCGTGCGAACAGTACCCCAAGGTGCTCCAGCCCATCACCATGCATCAGTCTCGCCGCATCTTCAACGACCACACGCACCCCGCCAGTTTCTAACATGGGCGCTAAGTCCCAGAAGAACTGAGCGGACTCGTCGTTCGAGCGCACTTGAACAAAAACGCCGGAATCCAACCCCATATCAAGCGGGCCAGGAAACTGCAATTGCTTAGCTAGCTGACGTGCGTTCAGCGCGAAGGAATCTCTCATATGTTTATTGAAGAAGCTAAGGTCGGTGACATGTGCCAGGCTTTGGCCGGTTCAAAGCAGAGGTTTCCGATAAATTCGTGATGAATAAACATAACATCCAACGGTCTTGATTTGGGCATAGTGTCCGCGAAGGAGAGCTGTTAGTTATCCCTCCTTGAATGCGACTGCCGCCGCTACGACCAAATCAATTCCTCCAGCCTCAAGTGCTTTAATGGGTGTCTGTCCATCTAAGGACAGCCGGGGATTGGTGAAAAATTGCCACTTACTTGCGCCGGGGAGACGACCTAAGCGTAAGCTTACTGCCTCCAACAACGTGCGATTGAGGTGCGTCGATGCATAAAATGCAGGATAGAGTCGACCGTTGACACCCTCCACGGAAAAGGTCCGGCAGCTTGCTTCAGCATCAAGGACAGCTTGGGGAGTTACACCCAGTAGCTCGGCCATGCGATCGAGCTCGACTAGCTGACCAGAAGAAGATAATTCGACAATGCGTTCGCGCTCTTTTGCCGCGAACTCTGCAAGGAGCCGTTTGTTTGGTTCCGGGATTGATTCCATGTTTTCTATCGCTGAGGACTTTTATGTGGGAGCCGACATATTGGGATAAATTATGACATGGGGCAGCTCAAAAAAGGCAATGAGCTGCCCCATCCCACTGTCAATCGCAACACGTGTACCTTCTCGTCACGCGGCAGGTGCTCCGGCAAAGGGCGGCGCGCCGAGGAGCCCTTGCTGATAGAGCCGGCGCCAATTGAACACCTGGTTGGCATTGCTGTTCCATTGTTCCTCAAACCCCGTACTCACCAATTTGAGGACTTTGATCTTGTTGGCGCTAAGCATCCGAATGATGGTGTGGTACAAACCGGGAGAGCGCGCCATGTTGGGACTTAGGGGCACGCTAACGGTGCTCAGCTCGGGCTGCATTGACCGAGGAAATCTTGAGGGGAACGGCGCCAAACCAGAGGGAGCACATCACCCCTCAAGTAAAGGCAATGTATTGGCGCGGCGCATAACAAGGCGATTCTTTATTACATTTTCGCTTATGTGCTATTTCTGGCCTTATCCCGGCTGACCCTCCTCAGGGCAGAAAGACCTGCGACAAATAGCTAGAACGGGAAGTTCTCAAAAGTGCTCGCTGTTGCAAAAGCGTTCAGAGTCGGGTGATTCGAGGGCAGCTGGTGCTCATGATCACCGTTCAAGGTGATCACCCTTCCGGACTGCTTGATCAGGAAGGGCGGATTACGCAATCAGGTGTTCGACGAAGGCGAGGATGGCTCGTTAGCCTGAGAATTCAAACGCTTACAAAAACTTTTACCTTTTCGAGGGGATGGGCATAAATAGCCAAATACGCACATGGCCTGGCGCGGGCGCTGACGGATGGCGGCGCCCAGGTGTACGAGCAAAGCCGGGTGACGCGCATCGTGCGCGAAGGCGCGGGCTGGTCGGTGCGCACGGCGCAGGGCGCGGTGCATGCGCGCGAGGTGGTGGTGTGCTGTGGCGGCTACATCGAACGGCTGTATCCGAAGCTGGCCAGCGCCATCCTGCCGATCGCCACCTACGTGATGGTGACGGAACCGTTGGGCGATCGCATGACGACGGCGCTGGAAACCCAGGCCGCCATCTACGACACGCGCTTCGCCTTCGACTACTACCGGCCGCTGGCCGACAGCCGGCTGTTGTGGGGCGGGCGCATCTCGATCCGCGACCGCGGCGCGGCGGATGTGGCGCGGCTGCTGTACCAGGACATGCTCAAGGTCTATCCCCAACTGGCGGGCACGCGGGTCGATTACGCGTGGAGCGGGATGATGAGCTACGGCCGCCACAAGATGCCGCAACTGGGACGTTTGCCGGAAGGGCTGTGGTATGGCATGGGCTTCGGCGGGCATGGCGTGGCGCCGACCACCTTGTCCGGTGAAGTGCTGGCGCGCGCCATCCTGGGCGAGCGCGCCGACCTTGACCGCTTCAGCCAGTGGGGCTTGCCCACCACCGGCGGCCATGCGGGACTGCTGGCCGCGCAGCTCACCTACTGGTACTACGAGCTGCGCGACTGGATGCGGCAATAGAAGGACTTCGGTGTCAGACTTCGGTGTCAGGTCTGTCATTCGGACACTGGAGACGCATCTTTGATCAGTCTCAAGGCGTCCTTTCAAAAATTGCAGCGGCTCGGGTCACGGTTTCAACTGAGTCCGGGCCTGCCGGGCCATTTCGGGCATGGAATTGGAAAAGGTGCGTTGTTTTAGCTCAAAGGATAGTCGTTTGTGTCTGAATGACAGACCTGACACCGAATCTCGGCCGCCGCGCCATAGCGGCGCGGCGGAACGATGCACTTAGAACCAGGCTTCCACCTGCAAGCCGGCGGAGGTGCCGCTGGTGTTGCTGCCAAAGACAGCGCCGGAGTTGTTGTTGGCGTTGACGGCCGCGCGGGCGGCGTCGTTCCACTTGCCATAGGTGATAAAGGCGCGCAGTTCCGGACGATCCCAGTAACCTTTGCCGGCCGTGATGGTGGGCGCGAACGTCAGCTTGGTCAGGCGCAGCGTGTCCGCGCCGGGTTGGGTGACGCGGTGCGTGCCCAGTTCCATCTGCAGCTTGAAGTGGTTGTTGAGTGCATAGGCGGGACGGGCGCCCAGCGTGGTCCAGGTGGTCGAGCCGTTGGCGTCGGAACGGTCGTGCTGGACCAGCGCGACGAACTCCATGCTGAATTCCGGCGTGGGCTGCACCACCAGGTCGTCGAAGATGCGGCTGCGCTTGACGTCGGAGTTGAGCAGGGTGCTGCCGGCCGCGCCCATGCGGTCGTTGCCCACGCCGATGCCGGTGCCGGGACCGACACCGTACTGCAGGCCGAAGGTATTGCCGCCACCGAAGACCTTGTCCTGCTTGTGCAGCGCCGTCAACTGCCAGCCGCCGTGGCGGCCGTCGCCCTGCGCCGTGATCAGCGAGGCGGCGATGTCGATACTGCCGTTGGGGTTGACGGGCAGGCCTTCGTAGATCAGGTTCTGGCGGATGGCGGCGTCGGTGTTGCTCACCAGGCCGGTCTGGGGATTGATGATGTTGCTGTCATTATCCTTGAACACGGCGTAGCTGAATTTGCCGGGGCCGGCCTTGACGCCGTCGATACCGCCGCCGGTGCCGTTCAGGTTGATGTACTGCAGATCGAGCATGTGGATGTCGGGACGGTAGTAGTAGCGCTTGCCGATCCAGGCGATGCCGCCGCCGAGGAAGTCCAGGCCCTTCGCTTCCACGTAGGCTTTGGCCAGTTTCAGCTTGGCGTCACCGAAGTCGGAACCGGAGTTGTATTCCGTGCCCCACAGCGTGGCCACGAAGCTCACGCCGTCGGCCGACTTGGCCACTTCCTTGGTGTAGCCACCCTCGAAGTAGGCGTCGCACTCGTTACCGAGGCGGTACTTCATGGTGTTGCCACCCAGGCCGTAGCAGGCCTGAGGGCCGTGGCCCGAGCTGGTGCCAACCCCGGCGCGCAGGTAGCCGTGGAAGCCTTCCTCGTCGTGGCCAGCATCGGCGCGGGCAGCGCCGGCGGCCAGCGCCGCCGCGATGGCCAGTGGCAGCAGTTTCAACATCCCTTGGTTCATGCCTTATCTCCCTTTTTTAGTGTTGTGGTGAGCAGCACCACGCTCTGTGAACCTGATGGTCCAAATCCGGGTCTTGCGATGAAACGGTCAAACAGGGTGTACCTGGCTGATGGCGCGCTCCCAGCTGTGCATGCGTTCCTGGGCCTGGGCTCTGTCCATGGACGGTTCGAACACACGTTCGACGCGCCATTGCGCGGCCAGTTGTTGGCGGTCGCGATACACACCGGCGGCAAGGCCGGCCAGGTAGGCCGCGCCCAGCGCCGTCGTTTCCGTCACTTGCGGCCGCAGCACGGGGATACCCAGCAGGTCGGCCTGGAATTGCAGCAGCAGGGAATTGGCGCAGGCGCCGCCGTCCACGCGCAGTTCGGTAATTGGCGTGGCCGCGTCGCGCATCATGGCCTGCAGCAGGGCCGCACTTTGGAAGGCGATACCTTCCAGCGCGGCGCGCGCGATGTGAGCCTGGGTCGTGCCGCGGCTCAGTCCCAGTATGGCACCTTTGGCTGACGGCACCCAGTACGGCGCCCCCAATCCTGTGAAAGCTGGCACAAAAACAACGCCACCGGAATCGGGCACGGAACCGGCCAGCGCTTCCACTTCGGCCGTGCTGTTAATGGCCTTGAGGCCGTCGCGCAGCCATTGCACGACGGCGCCGCCGACGAAGACGCTGCCTTCGAGCGCGTACTGGCGCGTGGCGTCCGACTGGCAGGCGGCCGTACTGATCAAGCCATGCTGCGAATCGGCGCATTGCGTGCCCGTGTTGAGCAGCATGAAGCATCCGGTGCCATAGGTGTTCTTGGCCATGCCGGGCTCGAAGCACGCCTGGCCGAACAAGGCCGATTGCTGGTCGCCCGCGATACCGGCGATGGGGACGGCGGCTCCCAGCCATTGCGCGTCGGTGGCGCCGTACTGGTGGCTGGAGGGATGCACTTCGGGCAGCACTTCAGGCGGAATGTCGAGCCAGGCCAGCAGATCCTGGTCCCAGCAGCCTTCATGGATATTCCACAGCATGGTGCGGGCCGCGTTGCTCACGTCCGTCACGTGCAGGCGGCCGCCCGTGAGGTTCCAGGCCAGCCAGCTGTCGACTGTGCCGAACGCCAGTTCGCCACGCGCGGCGCGTGCGCGGGCGCCGTCCACCTGGTTCAGGATCCAGTTCAATTTGGTGGCCGAAAAATAGGGGTCGAGGATCAGGCCCGTTTTGCGGCGGATCGCTGCGGCCAGGCCGTCGGCGCGCAGGCGGTCGCACAGCGCTTCGGTACGGCGGTCCTGCCACACGATGGCATTGAAGATCGGGCGGCCCGTGGCGCGTTCCCACACGATGGTGGTCTCGCGCTGGTTGGTGATGCCCAGCGCGGCGATGTCGGCCGCGTTGATGCCAGCCTTGGCCAGTGCGGCGCGGGCCGTGGCGAGCTGACTGCTCCACAGCTCATTGGCATCGTGCTCGACCCAGCCGGGCTGGGGAAAATGTTGGGTGAATTCCTGCTGCGCGGAGGCGATGATTTCGCCGCTGTCGCGGAAGACGATGGTGCGCGAGCTTGAGGTGCCCTGGTCCAGTGCCAGCAAATAGGCCATAGTAATTCTCGTCCTGCGAATAATGAGTTGGAGCTGAAGGGCCAGGTCTTGCGGCCTGGCCCTGCGGACGCGGGCGCGATTAACGCACGCGGCCTTCCTTCCACGCCTTCAGCAGCGTGTCATAGGCGATGGTTTCGCCCTTCGGCTTCTCGTTGGCCAGCTTGGCCCACGGTGCGCCGTTGTTGCTCAGCCAGGAGGCTGGATCCTTCTTGTCGTTCAGCTTCGGCGTGCAGTTCTTCATGCCTGCGCGCTGCAGGCGGGCCATGATCTGGTCCATCTCCTCGGCCAGGTTATCCATCGCGCCCTGCGGGGTCTTCTCGGCCGAGATGGCCGTGGAGACGTTCTTCCACCACAGCTGCGCCATCTTCGGATAGTCCGACACGTTGTTGCCGGTCGGGGTCCACGCCACGCGGGCCGGGCTGCGGTAGAACTCGATCAGGCCGCCCAGCTTGGGCGCCATCTCCGTCATGGCCTTGGAACGGATGTCCGAATCGCGGATGAAGGTCAGGCCCACCAGCGATTTTTTCAGCGACACGGTCTTGGAGGTCACGAACTGGCCATACAGCCAGGCGGCGGCCATCTGGTCCGGCGGCGTCGATTTCAGGTAGGTCCAGGAACCCACGTCCTGGTAGCCGTTCTGCATGCCTTCCTTCCAGTACGGGCCGTGCGGGCCGGGCGCCATGCGCCATTTCGGCGTGCCGTCCTTGTTCACCACAGGCAGGCCGGGCTTGGTCATGCCGGCCGTGAAGGCCGTGTACCAGAAGATCTGCTGTGCCACCTGGCCCTGGGCGGGCACGGGGCCGGCTTCGGAGAAGGTCATGCCCAGCGCCTCAGGCGGTGCGTAGTGCTTCATCCAGTCCAGGTATTTGGTGAGCGCATAGACGGCGGCCGGCGAGTTGGTCGCACCACCGCGCGCCACGGAGGCGCCCACCGGCGTGCACTTGTCGGCGGCCACGCGGATGCCCCATTCGTCCACCGGCAGGCCGTTCGGGATGCCCTTGTCGGCGGTGCCGGCCATCGACAGCCACGCATCGGTGAAGCGCCAGCCCAGCGATGGATCCTTCTTGCCGTAGTCCATGTGACCGAACACCTTCTTGCCGTCCAGGTCCTTGACGTCGTTGGTGAAGAAGGCGGCGATGTCTTCATACGCGGACCAGTTCTGCGGCACGCCCAGCTCATAGCCATACTTGGCCTTGAACTTGGCCTGCAGGTCCTTGCGCGCGAACCAGTCGGCGCGGAACCAGTACAGGTTGGCGAACTGCTGGTCGGGCAGCTGGTACATCTTGCCGTCCGGCGCCGTGGTGAAGCTGGTGCCAATGAAGTCCTTCAGGTCCAGGCCCGGATTGGTGTATTCCTTGCCGGGGCCGGCCATGTAGTCGGACAGCACCACGGTCTGGCCGTAGCGGTAGTGGGTGCCGATCAGGTCCGAGTCGTTGACCCAGCCGTCGTAGATGGAGCGGCCCGATTGCATCGAGGTCTGCATTTTTTCAACCAGGTCGCCTTCCTGGATCACGTCGTGGATTACCTTGATGCCGGTGATTTCCTCGAACGCCTTGGCCAGCGTCTTCGATTCGTACACGTGGGTGTCCAGGGTTTCGGATACGACGTGGATTTCCTTGACGCCCTTGGCCTTCAGTTTGGCGGCGGTGCTAATGAACCAGTTCATCTCCTCGATCTGCTGGGCGCGCGACAGGGTGCTGGGCTTGAACTCCGTGTCGATCCATTTTTCCGCCGCCTTGCTGTCGGCCCACGCGTTGCTGGACAGTGCCAGCACGGCCGCTGCCACGAGACTGAGCTTGAACGCCGCTTGAGTGCTTCTCTTCATGTCTTCTCCACTTGTAGTATTGCCTTCCCAGGGACTGCCGCAATGGAGACGGAAGGGTGTCTCTTCTTGCTGGAACTTCTAGCCAGTCAAATCGCCAAGACTGGCAACTTGATAACGCTACGGACAAAAAAAACTACGCCTTGGCCATGATCACGACCAGGGCCAGGAAACCCAGGCCGGCGGCGATCCACTGGTTCATCTCCGTGAACGCCACCCAGGCCAGGTTGATGTAGGCCGCCGTCAGCAGGCCAATGAACAGGCGGTCGCCGCGCGTGGTACGCATGGGCAGGAAGCCCTTGCGCTCCACCGTGGGCGAGCGCAGCTCCCATACCGTCATCCCGGCCAGCATCAGCACGATGCCGGTGAAGAAAATGGCGATCGGCGTGGTCCACGCCATCCAGGCAAATGTCATTTCCATCTCAAACCCTCCCCATGGCGAAACCTTTGGCGATGTGATTGCGCACGAACCAGATCACCAGCATGCCGGGGATCAGGGTCAGTACGCCGGCGGCGGCCAGCACGCCCCAGTCCATGCCGGCGGCCGACACGGTGCGCGTCATGATGGCGCTGATCGGCTTGGCGTTGACGGAGGTGAGCGTGCGCGCCAGCAGCAGTTCCACCCAGCTGAACATGAAGCAGAAGAAGGCCGTCACGCCCACGCCGGCCTTGATCAGCGGCAGGAAGATGCGCAGGAAGAAGCGCGGGAACGAGAAGCCGTCGATGTAGGCCGTCTCGTCGATCTCGCGCGAGATGCCGGACATGAAGCCCTCCAGGATCCACACGGCCAGCGGCACGTTGAACAGCATGTGCGCCAGCGCCATGGCGATGTGGGTGTCCATCAGCCCCACGGTGGAGTAGAGCTGGAAGAACGGCAGCAGGAACACGGCCGGCGGCGTCATGCGGTTGGTCAGCAGCCAGAAGAACATGTGCTTGTCGCCCAGGAAGCGGTAGCGCGAGAAGCCATAGGCGGCCGGCAGCGCCACCAGCAGCGACAGCACCGTGTTCAACGCCACGTAGATGATGGAGTTGATGTAGCCGTTGTACCAGGATGGATCGGTAAAGATGGTCTTGTAGTTGTCCCACGTGAGCTGGTGCGGCCACAGGCTGAACACCGACAGGGTTTCCTCGTTGGTCTTGAGCGAGGTGTTGAGCATCCAGTACAGCGGGATCAGCGTGAAGCCCACGTACAGCATGAGCATCAGCGCGCGCGGCAGGCGGTTGGCCTTATCCATGGGCGGTCTCCGTGGTGGCGGCGCTGTTGCCTGCGCCTTGCATCCAGTTGTAGAGCACGAAGCTGAACAGCAGGATGATGAGGAAGTAAATCAGCGAGAACGCGGCCGCCGGTCCCAGGTCGAACTGGCCCACGGCTTTCTGGGTCAGGTACTGGCTCAGGAAGGTGGTCGAGTTGCCAGGCCCGCCGCCGGTCAGCACGAAGGGCTCCGTGTAGATCATGAAGCTGTCCATGAAGCGCAGCAGCACGGCGATCATAAGCACGCCGCGCATCTTGGGCAGCTGGATGTGGCGGAACACGGCCCAGCGGCTGGCGCCGTCGATCTGGGCGGCCTGGTAGTAGGCGTCCGGGATCGAGCGCAGGCCGGCGAAACCGAGCAGGGCGACCAGCGGGGTCCAGTGCCACACGTCCATCAAGAGCACGGTGAGCCAGGCATCGCTGTTATGGGACGCGTAGTTGTAGTCCACGCCCAGCAGGTTGAGCGCGTAGCCACCGAGGCCGATGTCGGCACGGCCGAAGATCTGCCAGATGGTGCCGACCACGTTCCATGGAATCAGCAACGGCATCGACAACACCACCAGCGCGACCGACGACTTCCAGCCCTTGGATGGCATGGACAGCGCCAGCGCCACGCCCAGCGGAATCTGTACCAGCAATACGCATAGCGAGAAGACGAGCTGGCGCAGCAGCGCGCCGTGCAGGTCCGGGTCGCGCATGATGGCGCGGAACCATTCCAGGCCCACGAATACGCTCTGGGTCGGGCTGATGATGTCCTGCACCGAGTAGTTCACCACCGTCATCAGCGGCAGGATGGCGGAGAAGGCCACGCACAGGAACACCGGCAGGATGAAGAACCACGCCTTGTTGTGATAGGGTTTGTTCATCCCGCTATCCTTTCATCGTTGCAGAAGAAGATGGTTTCCGGACGGGCCAGGCGCAGCCAGTGGCGGCCGGCCTGCACGTGGACCGCGCTATCGAGTCTGGCCTTGAGCGGATGGCCGGCCACCGTGCCTGTCACCAGCTGGCAGGTGCCCAGCTGCTGCACTTGCCAGATCTCGGCCTCCAGCGCGCCGGCGCTGCCGGGCGCCGCCAGTTGCACGAACTCGGGACGGATGCCGAGACTGACCTTACCGTTCGCGCCTTTCAGCGCGGCCACGGTGGCCGGGTCCACGGCCAGCCGGTGCTGGCCAATGTGAACCGCGTCCGCCTCGCCATTCAGGCTGACAGGGTAGAAGTTCATGCCGGGGCTGCCGATGAAGTAGCCGACGAAGGTATGGTCGGGCCGTTCGAACAGCGCGTCCGGCGTGCCCTTCTGGACGATTTTCCCGTTCGTCATCACCACCACTTCATCGGCGAAGGTCAGTGCCTCCACCTGGTCGTGGGTGACGTAAATCAGCGTCAGCTTGAGCTGCTGGTGGATCTGCTTGAGCTGGCGGCGCAACTGCCATTTCAGGTGCGGATCGATCACCGTCAGCGGTTCGTCGAACAGGATGGCGGCGACGTCCTTGCGCACCAGGCCACGGCCCAGCGAGATTTTCTGCTTGGCGTCGGCCGACATGGCGGCCGCGCGCACCTTCAGCTCGTGCGTCATGCCCAGGATCTCGGCCACTTCATGGACGCGCTGGTGCACTTCCTTCTCCGGCACCTTGCGATTCCGCAGCGGGAAAGCCAGGTTGTCGTACACGCTCATGGTGTCGTACAGGACGGGGAACTGGAACACCTGCGCGATGTTGCGCCCGCGCGTGGGCACCTGCGTCATGTCCTTCCCGTCAAACAGCACCTGGCCATGTGAAGGCACCAGCAGGCCGGAGATGATGTTGAGCAGGGTGGACTTGCCGCAGCCCGATGGGCCCAGCAGCGCGTAGGCGCCGCCGTCTTCCCACACCATGTTCATTGGCTGCAGCGCGAAATCCTGCGGGCTGCTCGGGTTGGCGCCGTAGGCGTGGCCCAGGTCGCGGAATTCAATGCGCGCCATGGGCGGCCTCCTTGGGTGCGCGCAGCAGCGCACCATCTGCGTCGAAAATGAACAGGTGATCGGGGCTGACGCTCGCCTGCACGGCCGCGTCCAAGCTGGCCGCGTACACGCCCGGCACTTGCGCCACCAGGCTGGTGGCGCCCTGATGCAGGTGGACGTAGGTTTCGGAACCGCTCAATTCGGCCAGCTCCACCGTGCAGTCGATGCGGTTGGCGTGGCTGGCGTCATCGGCCAGGCGCACGTGGTGGCAGCGTACGCCGATCTTGCATGGCTGCGCGGCCGGCAGGTCCAGCGCCGGCGCGGCCACGGACAGGGCGGGGCCATTGGTCAGGCGCACGCTGCTGTCACTCTCGATGTGGCCATCGAAGATGTTCATCGGCGGATCGTTGAAGATGGCGGCGGCGCGGATCGAGGCGGGGCGCTGATAGACGGCCAGCGTGGGGCCGGTCTGCAGGATGCGGCCCGCGTCCATCAGCACTGTGTGGCCGCCCAGCAGCAAGGCTTCCTGTGGTTCGGTGGTAGCATAGACCACCGTCGTCTGGCCATCGGCGAACAGCGACGAGAGCTCCATGCGCAATTCCTCGCGCAGCTTGTAATCGAGGTTGACCAGCGGTTCGTCCAGCAGCACCAGCGGGGCGCGCTTGACCAGCGCCCGCGCCAGCGCGCAGCGCTGTTGCTGGCCGCCGGACAGGGCGCCGGGCAGCCGTTGCAGCAGGTGATCGATATGCAGCTTGGTGGCGATCTCGCGCACGCGCTGGTCGATTTCCGCCGCCGGGCAGCGCTGCAGGCGCAGCGGGGCGGCGATGTTTTCGTACACCGTCATGGCCGGGTAGTTGACGAACTGCTGGTACACCATGGCCAGGTTGCGGTCGCGGACGCTGACGCCCGTCACATCCTTGCCATCGACCAGCACGCGGCCATCGGTGGGGCGATCCAGTCCGGCGATCACCCGCATCAGCGAGGTCTTGCCGGCCTGGGTGGGGCCCAGCAGCACGTTGATGGTGCCGGGAACCAGTTTGAGATCCATCGGGTACAGGAACGTCTCGGCGCCAACTCTCAGGCTTATATCTTTAAGCTCTAATATCACTGCACGTCTCCTTGCGTTGATCGTTTATGCCGGCTGCTTCGCTCGCTCATGATTGAGCCACTGCGTCAGGCGCGCGTGGTGCTGCGGTTTTGCGTACAGGCCGCACTTGGTGCGGCGCCACAGGATGTCGTCGGCGCTGCGCGCCCATTCCACCTCTACCAGGTAGCGCACTTCGCGTTCGTACAGGCCAGGCGCCAGTTCCTCGCCCAGGTCGGCGATCTTCGTGGCGTCGCCCAGCATGTGCAGCAAACGGGTGCCGTAGCAGCGCGCGTAGCGCTTGGCCAGCTTGGCAGGCAGCCAGGGATGCGACTGGCCCAGGCGCGCCATGAACTGGTCGAACGCACCTTTGCGCACCAGGGCGCCGGGCTGTTGCAGGTCGCCGCCGGGGAGCGGCGCCGTGGCCGTCCAATCGGGCGCCGAAGTGCCCAGGCGCGGCTGCAGCATGTCCAGCGCTTCCTCGGCCAGCTTGCGGTAGGTGGTGATCTTGCCGCCCCAGACGTTGAGAAAGGGCGGGGCAGCTGGATCGCATTCGAGCAGGTAGTCGCGGGTGACGGCGGACGCCGATTGCGACGCGTCGTCCAGCAGCGGGCGCACGCCGGAATAGGTGCCTACCACGTCGGCCGCGCTGATCTGCTTGCTGAAATAGCGGTTGGCCATCTGGCACAGATACTCGACTTCACTGTCGTCGATGCGCACTGCACCCGGTTCGCCCGTGTATTCGAGGTCGGTGGTGCCGATCAGCGTGAATTCGTCCTGGTACGGAATGGCGAAGATGATGCGCTTGTCCGGATTCTGGAAGATGTAGGCGTAGGGGTGGCTGAACAGGCGTGGCACGATGATATGGCTGCCCTTGATCAGCCGCAGGCCGTGGCCCTTGCCGCCGCCGGCCGCGTTGGCCATCTGGCCGGCCCAGGGACCGGCCGCGTTGACGATGGCGCGCGCGTGCACGTCGATCCGTCCGTGGTCCTCGCTGTCCAGCGTCGCCTGCCAGCCCTGGCCTTGCTGCGCGATGGTCGTGCACTTGGTACGGGTGAGGATGGTGGCGCCCCGTTCTTGCGCGTCGAGCGCGTTCAGCACCACCAGCCGGGCGTCGTCCACCCAACCATCCGAATACACGAAGCCCTTGCGGTAGCTGCCCTTGAGCGGCGTGCCCGCTTCATGGCCGCGCAGCGAGATGCCGTTCGACGCGGGCAGGAATTTGCGATGCGCCAGGTGATCGTACAGGAACAGGCCCGCCCGTATCATCCAGGCGGGGCGTTGGCCGGCGTCGTGCGGCATGACGAAACGCAGCGGATGCATGATGTGCGGCGCGGCGCGCAGCAGCACTTCGCGCTCCAGTAAGGCCTTGCGCACCAGTTTGAATTCGTAGTACTCCAGATAGCGCAGTCCGCCGTGGATCAGCTTGGTGCTGGCCGAGGAGGTGTGCTGGGCCAGGTCGTGCTGTTCGCACAGGATGACGCTCAGGCCCCGGCCGATTGCGTCGCGGGCAATGCCGGCGCCATTGATGCCGCCGCCGATGATCAGCAGGTCGCAGCTGCGCTTGGCTGCTGGCAGGTCGTTAGTCATCTTCATGGGCGGCCCGCGGTCATGTTGCCGACGCATACCGGAGCGGGCGACAGCTGTTGATATCTGTTCATTTACTGATTCCTCATGTTGGATCCGGCGGACCCGACCACCGTTTTCCATGCCTGCACTTGATTTCGCGACAAGATATTGTTAGCTTTGTTAGCAAGTCTGCATTGCTTGAATGGCCATTGTACGCAAACCCGAAAAAACTACAACAAATATTTGTTCATTTTAATGTTCGTTCATTTTCATGTGAATACTATGGATCTATCGGGAGGTGTTCGAAACATGGTGCTCAGCGTACTGGATTTAGGTGCCGCAGCTCGTATTAGTGGCAGTCTTGATGGCTTAAATGGCAACAGTAACGAACAAGAATGAAAAAAATCCGGGCGCCCGGCGTGCGGGCCGGGTATGATTGCGAACCAGTGAAAATCCGTTCATTTTTGTTCATTAGAAAATCATGACGCCACGCCACCGCCGATTGCTGGACCATATCCGGGCCCACGGGGATACCTCCGTCGAAGAGCTTGCGAAACTGCTGGGGGTTACCACGCAGACCATCCGCCGCGACATTCGCGAGCTGGAAGATGCCCGCCTGCTGGCGCGCTATCACGGCGGGGTGGGGATACCGTCCACGGTGGAGAACATCGATTACGACCGCCGCCGCGTGATGGACACGGATGCCAAGCGCCGTATCGGCCAGATGGCGGCCGCCCAGGTGGAGCCTGGTCGTTCGCTGATCATCAACATCGGCACCACCACCGAGGAAGTGGCCAAGGCGCTGCAGCAGCACAAGGGCATACGGGTGGTGACGAACAACCTGAACGTGGCATCGCTGCTGTCGGGCAGTGGCGAGGTGGAAGTGATCGTGGCTGGTGGCCTCGTGCGCAAGCGCGACCGCGGCATCGTGGGCGAGGCCACCATCGATTTCATGCGCCAGTTCAAGGTCGACATCGGCATCATCGGCGTGTCCGGCATCGAGAACGATGGCACGCTGCTCGATTACGATTACCGGGAAGTGCGCGTAACCCAGGCCATCATCGAGCAGTCACGTGAAGTGTGGCTGGTGGCTGACCACACCAAATTCGGCCGTCACGCGCTGGTCCGGCTGGGCAATATCGCGCAGATCGACAAGTTCATCACCGACCTGCCGGTGCCGCCCGAGGCGCTGGCCGCGTTCGACGCGGCCGGGGTGGAAGTGCTGGTGGCGCCAGCCGAATAAGGCAGGGCGCGCTGTCCTTTACTGCTCGCGGTCAGACTTGTTGCGCAGTTGACGCAGGTAGCCCGGCAGGTCGCCAAGCCGCATCCCTTCCGGAATATGGCGCTGGTGCTTGGCCTGCGCCACGCGCTGCGCGCGATAGATGCCCGTGTGGCCGGAGAACAGGTAGCTGACCGCGCAGGCAAGGCCCGCATAGGGCGCGATCTCGGAGCCGAACAATTCGATCGCCATCACGGTGGAGGCGATCGGCGTATTGGCCGCGCCGGCGAAGACGGCGACAAAACCGATCGCTGCCAGCGTGGCGAACGGCATGTGCAGCAGCGGCGCCAGCGCGTTGCCGAGCGTGGCGCCGATGTAAAACAGCGGCGTCACTTCACCGCCCTTGAAGCCGGTGCCGAGCGAGGCGACGGTGAACGTGATCTTGCCGAGGAAGTCCGTTGCCGGCAATTGCCGGGTGAACGATTCGACGATGGTGGGAATGCCCAGGCCGATGTAGCGCTGGGTGCCCAGCGCCCAGACGGCCGTGGCGACGACGGCGCCGCCGATCAGGGGGCGCATCGGTGCGTAGCTGACCCGCTTCTTCATGAAATCGGACAGGCCGTGGGTCGCATTTGCGAACACCATGCCTGCCGTCCCGAACAACATGCCCGCGATCAGCGTGGCCGCCAGCGTCCACAGTGTGATGTGAGGAATTGCGCCGGCCACATAGTGCGTGTGGTGGATGCCCCAGGCCAGGCCGACCTGGTCGGCGACGATGGCCGCCAGCATGCAGGGCATGATGGCGTCGTAGCGCATGCGGCCGATGGCCAGCACTTCCAGCCCGAAGATGGCGCCGGCCAGCGGCGTGCCGAACACGGATGCGAAACCGGCGCTGATGCCGGCCATGATCAGCAAGCGGCGGTGCGATTGGTCCATGCGAAACACGTGGGTCAACTGGTCGGCCAGGGCGCCGCCCATCTGCACAGCCGTGCCTTCGCGGCCGACGGAAGCGCCGAACAGGTGGGAGACGATGGTGCCGCCGAGGACCAGCGGCGCCATGCGCAGCGGGATCACCTTCTTGGGATCGTGGATCTCGTCGATGAGCAGGTTGTTTCCCGCCTCGACGGATTTGCCCAGCCGCAGATAGATCCAGCCCACGGCAAAACCGGCCAGTGGCAGCAGCCAGATAATCCAGCCGTGCGCCTCCCGCCACGCCGTGACGACGTCAAGCGCGTACAGGAAGGCGGCGGACGCGCTGCCCGCCAGGATGGCGACCAGCACCGACAAAGCGGACCATTTGCCCATGTAGGGCAGCAAATCGATGGGTTCGGGATGTTTTGCGTTCTTCATATGGGCCAGGCTACCACTTCAATTACCTGGTCTATCGTCAACGCAGCGCGAACGCCTACAGATCCCTCAGACCAGGAACGACTGTAGGCATCATCAGCCACCGGCGACTGCGGTGGCGGTTAAGGGAGGAATGCCATCTCCAGCAAGCGGCAGTGATCATAGCAATTTTTGCGGGGCGGCACAAATATTTACTTGACCACTCAAGTTGTTATGGAGCGCGGCGATGCAACGCCGCCTTGGCCGCCTCCAGCTCCTTGCTCAAGCGGCTCAATTCATTGATGACGATGGCGTAGCTGCCTAGCATGGAGGTGATGGTGTACAGCACCTCGCCGGGTTTGGCGGCGCCCATTTGCAGATCGTTGGCCGTCTTCATCATTTGCGCGCCGTTGAACATGGAAACGCTCATATTTGTCACCGGCGCCGTGTCGCGAAACAGTGCGTACGTGCGGGAATAGAGCTGCAACTCAGCCGGTTCCAGCCAACTGGCCGATTGATTGGCGACGGCGACGTCCCAGGCATCATGGCTGCTGGTCGGGGAGTTGAGGGAAAAGCCGAGATTGCCCTTGCTGTTGCTGGTCAGGTGGGCGATCGCTTGCGCGTCTGGCACCTTCGCCTTGATATCCTTGAGCAAGCTGGCGTGCAGTTTGGCCAGCGCTTGCATTTCTGCCTTGTTGTGCTCGAGATCCTTGAGGATTTGCTGTGTATTTTGCTGTATCTCCACATCCATGCGCTGGCGCGCTTCCTCGGCCAAATGGAGGTGGTGCCAACTCTGTACCGCGTGTTCGAGCGCCAAAGCGGTTCCGATGCTGATCACGATCATCAGGTATTCGCCGGCAAATTCGCGTATCGAGGAAAACTTCGGTTTGGGCACTTCAACATGCATGGTGGAGATTCCTGTCTGGCAAAATTGCCAATTTTACCTTTCTTTGCCACATTTGCAATATCACTTGATCTGACCAATGCCGCGGCTTCCCACGTTGCTGCCCGGCGCGGGGCGAGTAATGGTAAAATGCCCGGTTATCCAAATTCACTGCTTTAAGGGCTTTACTCGTGCTATCTACAGCAAACATCACCATGCAGTTCGGCGCCAAGCCGTTGTTCGAAAATATCTCCGTCAAGTTCGGCGATGGCAACCGCTACGGCCTGATCGGCGCCAACGGCTGCGGCAAGTCCACCTTCATGAAGATCCTGGGCGGCGACCTGGAGCCGTCGGCCGGCACGGTGATGCTGGACGTGAACGAGCGCCTCGGCAAGCTGCGCCAGGACCAGTTCGCGTACGAGGAAATGCGCGTGCTGGACGTGGTCATGATGGGCCACACGGAAATGTGGGCCGCCATGCAGCAGCGCGACGCCATCTACGCCAATCCCGAAGCGACCGACGACGACTACATGCACGCGGCCGAACTGGAAGGCAAAGTGGCCGAGTACGACGGCTATACGGCCGAAGCGCGCGCCGGCGAACTGCTGCTGGGGGCTGGCGTGTCCATCGACCTGCACCAGGGGCCGATGAGCAACGTGTCGCCCGGCTGGAAGCTGCGCGTGCTGCTGGCCCAGGCCCTGTTCTCGAACCCGGACATCCTGCTGCTGGACGAACCGACCAACAACCTGGACATCAACACCATCCGCTGGCTGGAAGATGTGCTCAACGAGCGCAACTCCACCATGATCATCATTTCCCACGATCGCCACTTCCTGAACCAGGTCTGCACCCACGTGGCTGACATGGATTACGGCACGCTGAAGATCTATCCCGGCAACTACGATGACTACATGCTGGCTTCCACCCAGGCCCGCAACCAGCAACTGGCCAACAACGCCAAGGCGAAAGAGAAGGTCGCCGAGCTGCAGGACTTCGTGCGCCGCTTCGCCGCCAACAAGTCCAAGGCCCGCCAGGCCACGTCGCGCGCCAAGCAGATCGAGAAGATCAAGGTCGACGATATCAAACCATCGTCGCGCGCCTATCCGTTCGTGCGTTTCGAAGGCGAGAAGAAGCTGCACCGCCTGGCCGTGGAAGTGGAAGGCATCTCGAAAAAGTACGACCGCCAGCTGTTCAAGGACTTCAGCATCATGGTCGAAGCGGGTGAACGCATCGCCATCATCGGCGCCAACGGCGCCGGTAAGACCACCATGCTGCGCTGCATCGCCGGCGAGATCGCCCACCTGCAGCCCGACACGGGCCGCGTCAAGTGGGCCGAAAACGCCAACGTGGGCTATATGCCGCAGGATCCGACCGAGGACTTCGCCACCGACATGACGCTGACCGACTGGATGGGCCAGTGGACCAAGGAAGGCGACGACGACCAGGCCGTGCGTTCCATCCTGGGCCGCCTGCTGTTCGGCGGCGACGAAGTGAAAAAGTCCGTGCGCGTGCTGTCGGGTGGCGAAAAGGGCCGCATGATGTACGGCAAGCTGATGCTGGGCCGCCACAACGTGCTGCTGCTGGACGAACCGACCAACCACATGGACATGGAATCGATCGAATCGCTCAACGTGGCACTTGATAAGTACGCCGGCACCCTGATCTTCGTGTCGCACGACCGCGAATTCGTGTCGTCGCTGGCCAACCGCGTCATCGAGATCAAGGAAAACGAAGTGGTCGACTTCCACGGCAACTACGAGGATTACCTCACCAGCCAGGGCATCGCCTGATTCACCGGGCGCCCGTTCCGCCCTTCGGCGGGTGGGCGCCCTGCACGACGCGCCGCGATATGCGATAGTGTCGTTTCACGCTTTACGTCACCGAACACCATGCAAACTTTACCGATCAAGTCAGTCGAGTATGAACATCCCCAGGATGGCGCCAGCTGCACGGCGCGCGCCTGGGCCCGCACCCCGGCCACGCCCACCCCGGCCGAGCGCACCGCACTGCGCGAGCGCATCAAGCGCCTGCTGAAAGAGCGCGAAGCCGTGCTGGTGGCCCACTACTACGTGGACGCCGACCTGCAGGACCTGGCCGAGGAAACGGGCGGCTGCGTCTCCGATTCGCTGGAAATGGCCCGCTTCGGGCGCGACCATCCGGCCAAGACGCTGGTGGTGGCCGGCGTGCGCTTCATGGGCGAGACGGCCAAGATCCTGAGCCCGGAAAAACGCATCCTGATGCCGGACCTGGACGCCACCTGCTCGCTGGACCTGGGCTGCCCGGCCGACGAATTCACGGCCTTCTGCGACGCCCATCCCGACCGCACGGTCGTGGTGTACGCCAACACCAGCGCGGCCGTGAAGGCGCGGGCGGACTGGATGGTGACCTCCTCGATCGGCCTGGACATCGTGGCCCACCTGCACGCGCAGGGCAAGAAGATCCTGTGGGCGCCGGACAAGCACCTGGGTTCCTACATCCAGAAGCAGACCGGCGCCGACATGCTGCTGTGGCAGGGTTCCTGCCTGGTGCACGACGAATTCAAGGGCATTGAACTGGACCTGCTCAAGGCCGAACACCCGAACGCCAAAGTGCTGGTGCACCCGGAGTCGCCCGCCAACGTGGTGGCGCTGGCCGACGTGGTGGGCTCGACCTCCCAGATGATCCAGGCCGCCGTGGAATCGGATTGCGATACGTTCATCGTCGCGACCGACAACGGCATCCTGCACAAGATGCGCGCCGCCGCGCCGGGCAAGACCTTCATCGAGGCGCCCACCGCCGGCAACAGCGCCACCTGCAAGAGCTGCGCCCACTGCCCATGGATGGCCATGAACGGCCTGCAGAACCTGGCCGATGTGCTGGAAAACATGGGCAATGAAATCCACGTCGACCCGGCCGTGGGCCAGGCCGCCGTCAAGTCGATCAACCGCATGCTCGATTTCGCCGCGGCGAAAAAGGCCAAGGTCCAGCCCAGCGCGGACCTGGCCAAGGAAGCTGCACTGTTTTCCGGAGTCGGTCCCGCATGAGTACCCTGGTCAATCGTTTTGCCCCGTTCGACGCGCCGCTCAAGGCGGCGTTTGAAGCGAACCTGCTGGCCGCGCTGCTGGAAGACGTCGGCACCGGCGACCTGACCGGTGAGCTGGTGCCCGCCGGCGGGCGCGCCACCGCGCGCGTGATCGTGCGCGAGAACGCCGTGCTGTGCGGCGCGCCCTGGTTCGAAGGCATCATGAATTGCCTCGACTCGGGCATCGAGATCGACTGGCAATACGCCGAGGGCGACCTGATGACGGCCGACAGCCTGGTGTGCACCATCCAGGGCCCGGCCCGCGCCTTGCTGACGGCCGAACGCAGTGCACTCAACTTCCTGCAACTGCTGTCGGGCGTGGCCACGGTCACGCGCCGCTACGTGGATGTGGTGGCAGGCACCCCGGCCGCCATCCTTGACACCCGCAAGACCTCGCCCGGCCTCCGCCTGGCGCAGAAGTACGCCGTGCGCGTGGGCGGTGGCCAGAACCAGCGCCTGGCGCTGTATGACGGCATCCTGATCAAGGAAAACCACATCGCGGCGGCGGGCGGCATCACGGCCGCCATTGCGGCAGCCATGCGGCTGGAGAAGGGCGTGACCATCCAGGTGGAAGTGGAAAGCCTGGACGAACTGGAAGAAGCGCTGACGGCCGGCGCCACCTCCATCCTGCTCGATAACTTCAGCCTGGACATGATGCGCGAAGCCGTGGGCCGCAACGCGGGCCGCGCGCTGCTGGAAGCGTCCGGCGGCATCAACTTCGACACCGTGCGCGCCATCGCCGAAACGGGCGTGGACCGCATCTCCATCGGCAGCCTGACCAAGGACGTGCGCGCCACCGATTATTCGATGCGCATCGTCGGCTAAGCCAGAGCCTCTCGCCGCCGCGCCAGGCGGCGCCGGCCACGCGCCATCCTGTTGCGATGGCGCGTGGCGCGGATGGCATGGGGCTCAGTAGGTCGCGCTCACGGCGACGTAGAAGCTGCGGCCCTTGCCGGGCACGGCGATACCGTAAGGTGTGCCCATCTGCGACATGGTTTTGCCCTGACCGACGTAGGCACCACCGAGCGGCAGGGCGTAGGCGCGGTCCAGCGCATTTTCCACCCCCACTTCAAGCTGCGCCGCCTTCCACGCGTAACGTGTGCGCAGGTGCAGCAGGCCATATCCGGCCGTCTTCAGCTCGTTGCGCACGGCCGATACGCGGTCCTTGGCGGCGACCGCCTCCAGCTCCGCCGTGTTGATCCAACGCCCCAGCGACTGCGCCAGCGACAGCCGCGCGTTCAGCGGCATGATGTTGTACAGATTATCGCCGGCGGTGGTGTTCTTGCCGCGCAGGTAGCTCAGCACACCAGTCGCATTCAGGCGGCCGAACGCGCCGTCGCGCGCCAGCAGCAGGTGGCCCGACAGGTCGGCGCCATACAGGCACGCATCCTGGTTGGCCCAGCGCAGGAAAACGAAGCTGTTGGCGCGGCAGGCCTTCAGACAGCGCGCGTCGATGTAATCGTGGACATAGCTGTAGTGCGGCGCCAGCGTCAGGCTCCACGATTGCTGCGCCGCGTCGTGGAACTCCGCGCTGGCGCTCAGCGTATGCGCCACTTCCGGGCGCAGGCCAATGTCGCCGACGTAGCCGTTGCCGTCGCCGGACAGGTTCACCATGTTCATCGACATGCCATCGGTGGCCCAGCTGTAGCGTTCATACAGGTTGGGGCTGCGGCTCTTGCGCGCCAGGCCGAGCGCGTAGGCCGAGATGGCATCGGGCGTATAGCGCGCCTGCGCGGTAAAGTCCAGGTTGTGGTCACGCCGGCCGTGCGCGCGGCCGTTGAAGGCGGCCATGTCGGCCGCGCTCATCGCGTTATAGCCCTGCACGGGGCCGGCGTCGCTGCTCACGCGCTCGCCCCGTACGCCCAGCTGGGTGAACCATTGTGCGTTCCAGTGCGCGTCCCACTCGGCATACAAGCCGGCGCGGTCACGCTTGCCGTCGCGGATATTCCAGAACGTGTCGGGCGCCATGCCACCGCCGGACGGCGACCACCAGTCGTCCAGCCGGTAGCGCTGCCATTCGGCGCCCAGGCGCACGGTGTCGCGCGCGGAGGCGCGCACTTCCGCGCGCACGCTGGCGCCGCTGTTGTGGCCAGCCGTATCCATCGGCATACCGGGAATGTCCCGGCGCGGGCCGTACCAGTATTGCTTGTCTTGGCCGAACTGCATGGCATGGCGCGTGTGCTCGTGGTACAGCCGGCTTTCAACGCTGCCCCAGCTGGTCTCGGCCAGGTGGCGCAGGTTGACCTGCTCGCTGTCGTTGCCCGTCATGTCCATGCGCTGATTGGGGAAGCCCTGGTAGGGCATGCGCTGCATGCCGAGGCGCAGTTCCAGCAGTTGCTGGCCGGCGCGCATGGCCATGGCCAGTGACTGGTTGTGCGAGCGGAAGCCGCTCGACCCCACCTCGTCGGCAGCCAGCTGGTGCGGGCGCCCTGTTGGCAGTGTGGCTGGCTTGAAATCGCCGCCCGCCACGTAGTTGTCCGCTTGGGCCGTGGCGCCGCTGTAGCGCAGGCTCAGCGTGTCGTTGGCGTAGCTGGCGGCCACGTCGCCGCCGCGCACATTGCCGTTGCTGCGCAGGTAGGCGCTGACCTGGCCTTCGACCAGCGTGCCCTGGCCGCTGGCGGCAAAGCGCGGCTCGGCTGAGCGCACGCGGATGGCGCCGCCGATGCTGTCGCCGCCGGCGCTGACCGGGACCACGCCGTTCAGCACTTCCAGTGTGTCGACCTGGGCCGGCGCCAGGTAGGACAGGGGCGGATTCATATGGTTGGCACAGGCCGATATCAGGTCCATGCCGTCCACCTGGATGCGCAGGCGATCATCGCCGAGCCCGTGGAGGATAGGCAGGCTGGAGACGCCGCCGGCGCCGGCCAGGCCGACGCCGGCCACGCCGCGCAGCAGGGCAGCCGTATCGGCGAGGTGGTGGTGCTGGTTGTCGCCGGTCGTCGCCGTGCTGGCGCGCGGTGCGCTGATCACCACTTCCGGCACGGCCGGGGTGTCCAGTTCCGCCGCATGGCCATGCAGGGGTACGGTTGCTGCGAGCGACATCATCCACCATGGGTGGTTAAACTTCGGTTTCATCTTTGTTCCTTTGAATAGGTGCGGGACGCGCGCGCGCGTGCGCGCACCCGGCCCTTGCGGGAGCCGGGATGTGCGTTATCAGGAAAGGGAATCAGCCGAAGTGGGGTGGACCGCGCGCCGGCAGGGGCGCGGCGACGATACCGGCCAGGCGGGCGGTCGGTATCGCGCGCAGCACGTACGCCAGCACGGCTGGCGCCGGCGCCGAAGCGAAGGAGGGGAAGGCTGTTACGATGCCGCCTGGCATGCACAGCGCGCAATCGAGCGTATGGGATGTGCCGCGGTCGCCGTCGTTGGTGTCAGCGCCGAGTTTCACCAGCTTGATGCTGGTGCTGCTGCAGACCAGGTCCATGACCTTGGGATGCACGATGGGCGCGCTGATCGCCACGCCCAGCGCTGCAAGGTAGAGCAGCAGCACGAGCAGGATGCGTGGACGACTGGGGTGAATCATGAACATGGCGAGCATTCTAGCATCGCATGATGCGCTGACAAATCAGCAATCTTGCCAAACTTGATGTTCGGCAATTTTCCCCAATGTCAGGCGGCAATTTCCTTGCGCATGCGCGCCAGCGGCACGTGCACGCCGCCCGGCAGCGCCAGTTCAATGCGCTCCACAACCGCGAAACCCTCGGCCTCATACAGCGGCACGCCCGGCATGGTGGCCGCCAGTTCCAGCGCGCGGAAGCCTCCTGCCGCCGCCTGTTCCGTGCAGTGGCGCAGCAACCTGCGGCCCAGGCCCTGGCGGGCCGCGTCCGGCGAGACGAAAAAGGCGCGGATGCGGGCCGGTTCGCAGGCCGGATCGAGCAGCGGGTCGGGCCCGGTCTTGGCGCGGTCGGCGCCGAACAGGGTGCTGCGCTTGCTCCAGCCGCCGCAGGCCAGCGCCTCGCCATCGCGCTCGATCAGGAAATAAGTCTGGTCCGCCACCAGTTGCGTATCGACGCCGAACACGTGGCGCGTGACGGCCTGCGCCTGGGCCGGCGTGTAGAATCCGGCGCTCAGTTCGATCCCGGAACGGGCGATCAACGCTTCCATGGCCGGAATGTCGCAAGCTTGTGCGATGCGGAGGTGGAGCCGGTTGGCGGAATCGCGGGCGGGATGCATTCGGTAGCGGTGAAAAAGAGTGGACTGGGGATGACGGTGGGAACGCGTTGCCGGAAATGTTATATATTGTACCGTTTTGGCGCCTGCGGCCGTATCGGTCGCCCTGCTATCATTAAACGGGAGAAACACGATGTCCATTGCACGGACCGGCGCGACGCCGTATTACGCGGTGATCTTTACCTCCATCCGGACCAGCGGCGATGCCGGGTACGGCGACATGGCCGATGCCATGTTGAAGGCGGCCGCGAAGCAGCCCGGTTTCCTCGGTGTGGAATCGGCGCGTGAAACGGTGGGCATTACCGTATCCTACTGGGACAGCCTGGAATCGATCGCGGCCTGGAAACGCGATGCGGCGCACCGGGTGGCGCAAGAGCTGGGCAGGGAGCGGTGGTATGACAGCTACAAGACCCGTATCTGCAAAGTGGAGCGCGATTACGATTTTTCGCGGCTATGACCGGCGCATCGAGACGTTTGCCTGGCACGGGGTAGCTTATGCGGATTGGATGGTCGAACCGGGATTTGCGCCGCTTGACCTTGCTGGTGCTGGCGCCATTGGCGCTGCTCGCGCCCGGGCCGGCGCCGGCGCGTGAATGGCTGGTGGCCGGCGCCCACTTCGAGCGCGTGTACGAACGCACGGCCGAGGGCGAGTTCACCGGCCTCGGGCCGGCCATCGTGCGGCGCGTGGCCCAGCAGATGAACGATACCGTGCGCTTCGAGCTCTATCCGTGGCCGCGGGCGCAGGCGTTGGTTGCCCAGGGCAAGGCCGACCTGCTGGTCGGTCCCTACAAATCGCCCGCCCGGCTGGGGCAGATGGCCTTTTCCCAATTGCCGTTCTATCGCGACCAGATGGTGTTCTATGCGCGCCCAGGCGCGCATATTGCATGGACCGGCGATTATGGCAAGCTGGCCGAGCGCCGCATCGTGATCCTCAATGGCTGGGTGTATGGGGCGGCGTTCGCCCAGGCCAGCGCAGGGTTGCATACGAGCGTGGCCAACACGGTGGAAAGCGGCTTGCTGATGGTCGTCCATCAACACGTGGACCTGTTCGCGACCAATGTGCGCAACACCGAGCCGGTGCTGGCGCGGCTGCATCTGGGGGGCGCGGTGGTGGCCTTGCCGCAGGCGTTCGACCAGCAGGACGGCTATTTCGGTTTTCCGCACGATGCGGAGCACGACGAATTGCGCGCCCGTTTCGACGCGGCCTTCAGGACGCTGGTCGAGCGCGGAGAACTGAAGCGGCTCGGCCAGCGCTACGGGGTGGAAGTACCTTAGTCCATCCGGTTGCCGGTCAGACGCTGCGGCGCGACGGCGTCAGCACGCTGGGCAGCGCCTTCGGCAGCGTTTCGGGATAGTCGCGGCTGAAGTGCAGGCCGCGGCTTTCGTGCCGTTGCAGCGCGCTGTTGACGATCAGCGACGCCACGTCGACCAGGTTGCGCAGCTCCAGCAAGTCGTGCGTGATGCGGAAGTTGCGGTAATACTCGTCGATTTCTTCCTTCAGCAAGGCGATGCGGTGCTGGGCCCGTTCCAGGCGCTTGGTGGTGCGCACGATGCCCACGTAATTCCACATGAAGCGGCGCAGCTCGTCCCAGTTGTGGGCGATGACCACTTCCTCGTCCGCGTCCGTGACCCGGCTTTCGTCCCAGTCCGGCAGGTAGGGAATCTCGTCCTTTTCCTTGGCCGCGATATCGGTCGCGCAGGCGCGGCCGATCACCAGGCATTCGAGCAGCGAGTTGCTGGCCAGGCGGTTGGCGCCGTGCAGGCCGGTGCAGGCCGTCTCGCCGACTGCGTACAGGCCGGGCAGGTCGGTGCGGCCGGACAGGTCGGTCACCACGCCGCCGCAGGTGTAGTGGGCGGCCGGCACGATGGGGATCGGTTGCTTGGTGATGTCGATGCCCAGCTCCAGGCAGCGCGCGTAGATGGTAGGGAAGTGCTCGATCAGGAATGCGGCCGGCTTGTGGCTGATGTCCAGGTGCACGTAGTCGAGGCCGCGTTTCTTGATTTCAAAGTCGATGGCGCGCGCCACCACGTCGCGCGGGGCCAGCTCGGCCCGCTCATCGTGGGCCAGCATGAAGCGGCTGCCGGCCGCCGCGCCGGCTTCGGGCGGCAGTTTCAGCAGGCCGCCTTCGCCGCGGATCGCTTCCGTGATCAGGAAGGACTTGGCGTAGGGGTGGTACAGGCAGGTGGGGTGGAACTGGATGAATTCCATGTTCGACACACGGCAGCCGGCCCGCCACGCCATGGCGATGCCGTCGCCGCTGGCCGTGTCCGGATTGGTGGTGTACAGGTAGACCTTGCCGGCGCCGCCCGTGGCCAGCACCGTGTGCTCGGCCGCGAAGGTATGCACCTGGCCGCTCTGCTCATCTTGCACGTACAGGCCGTGGCACTTGGGCTGGGCATGGCCTTTCTTGGCCGGGTGCAATTTGTCGGAGGTGATCAGGTCGATCGCGCAGTGGTGCTCGAACAGCGTGATGTTCGGATGGGCACGTACTTTTTCCTCCAGCGTGACCTGCACCGCATGGCCGGTGGCGTCGGCCGCGTGGATGATGCGGCGCTGGCTATGGCCGCCTTCGCGGGTCAGGTGGAAGCCCAGCTCGGCCGATTCATCGCGCGTGAAGGGCACGCCTTGCTCTATCAGCCATTCGATCGCTTCCCGGCCGTGCTCGACGATGAAGCGGGTGGCGCCTTCGTCGCACAGGCCGCCGCCGGCGACCAGGGTATCGTTGATATGTTCCGCGTGGCTGTCGCCTGAATCGAGCACGGCGGCGATGCCGCCCTGGGCCCAGTTACTGGCGCCGTCCTGCAGCGCGCGTTTGGAAATGATCGCGACCGTGCGCGTTTCGGCCAGGTGCAGGGCGACCGACAAGCCGGCCAAGCCGCTGCCGACAATAGCAACATCAAATTTCATGGTGAAGTCTGTTTCCGGTGAAGACCTCTACTATAGACCATTTGGCAGCAGGACGTCAGCCAGGCGGAGGCGGAAGCGGGATTTTCGTGCCGGGCTAACCCGGCCTTGTGGCGCCTCAACACGCATGCCGGGCAGTGCGCCATGATGAAAGCTCCCCCGCGGGCCGGGTGGGCAGGAGGTCGTCGTGATCAGGATATTCCACCATTATGTGTCGAAGCTGGGCTTCATGCTGTTGCTGATGGAGCTGCTGATCCTGCTGGCGGTGGCTGCGGCCCCATCGGCTGCCTGGCTGGGCGGGCGCCACCACGATTCCCCGTATCTGTCCGCGCTGGCCTTTGCTCTGGTGCTGGTGTTTAGCATGAGCACGTTGGGCATGTACCAGAACACGTCCCGGGAAGACATCAAGCATACGCTGTTACGCATCTTGCCGTCGTTTGCGCTGGGCTTCGGCTTGCTGAGCATGCCCATCGGCGTGGCGCCAACCATCGCCTACGGGCCATCGGCCATCGTTGTTTTTCTGCTCGGCGCGCTAGGCGTGCTGGTGACCCGGCTGGCGGTGCTGGCCTCGTCCCAGTCCGGGATGTTGGTGGAGAAAGTGATCCTGATCGGCGACGGCGCCACCGCCAGCGAGTGCCTGGCGCTGGCCACCGGCCGGGCCGGCTTGCACCGCTTCGAAGTGGTGGGCTGCGTGCCGGTGGCGGGCGAGGCGTCGCGGGTAGCACCCCAGTCCCTGCTGCCGGCCGATCAGCCGCTGCTGGCCCTGGCACGGCGCCATGGGGTCGCGGAAATTGTCGTCACGGTCGGCGACCGGCGCAATGGCGCCTTTCCCGTGCGCCAGTTGCTGGAATGCGCGCTGGGCGGCTTGCGCATCACGGACGCGGCCACGTTCTTCGAGCGCGAAGCCTGCCAGATCCGCATCGATTCGCTGCAGCCGAGCTTCCTGATCTTTGGCGGCGGCTTTGACCAGAGCTTCCTGCGGGCGGCCGTCAAGCGCGGCTTCGACCTGCTGGCCAGCGGCGCCATCTGCCTGGTCACCATGCCCCTGATGGTGCTGGCGGCGGCGCTGATCGTGGCCGAGGACGGCGGCCCCGTGTTTTACCAGCAGCAGCGGGTAGGCAAGGATGGCCGCAACTTCAATGTGCTCAAGTTCCGCAGCATGCGCATGGACGCCGAACGCGATGGCCAGCCGCGCTGGGCCAGCGCCGACGACCCGCGCGTGACGCGCGTGGGCCACTGGATGCGCAAGCTGCGTATCGACGAACTGCCGCAAATGCTCAATGTGTTCAAGGGCGAGATGAGTTTCGTCGGGCCACGCCCCGAGCGCGGCTATTTCGTTGACCAGTTGTGCGGCCAGGTGGCGTACTACAACGTGCGCCACAGCATCAAACCCGGCATCACGGGCCTGGCCCAGGTGCGTTACCGCTACGGCGCTTCGGTTGACGACGCCGTGCGAAATGTGCTGGGCCTGACGTTCAAGGAAAATTGCCCCGACCTGCGCAATTCCAAGGTGGTGGACATGATCCGCGAGCTCCAATCCTACGGCTTGCACGTCCATGTGCACGATCCCGTGGCGGACCCGGAGGAAGCCTTGCACGAATATGGCTTGCGGCTGGAAAGCTGGGACCAGTTGCCGCGCGCCGACGCCCTGATCAGCGCCGTGGCCCACCGCGAACTGCTGGCCCGTCCGCTGGCGCATTACCAGGAAAAAGTGATCGAGGCCGGCTGCTTCATCGATATCAAAGCCCACTTCGACCAGCGCGGCCTGCGTGACAGCGGCCTGAACGTATGGAGACTGTAAGCAACGACGCCGGCGCGGACGGCCTGCCGGAATCAGCTTACCAGCGCGCCCGCGAACGACTGGAGTTGCACCGCTACCATTGGCTTATCACGGGCGTGGCCGGCTTCATCGGTTCACACCTGCTGGAAGCGTTGCTGGAACTGGGCCAGCAGGTGACGGGCATGGACAACTTCCTGACCGGCCACGCCCACAACCTCGAGCAGGTGCGGGACGGCGTGGGCCCGCAGGCATGGCAGCGCTTTCGCTTCCTGCAGGCCGATATCCGCGATGCGCCAGCATGCCAGGAGGCATGCGCGCAAGTGGATTTCGTGCTGCACCAGGCGGCGCTGGGCTCGGTGCAGCGCTCGATCGAACAACCTAGCTTGTGCAACGAGATCAACGTCGGCGGCTTTCTCAACATGCTGGTGGCGGCACGTGAAGCGGGCGTGCGGCGCCTGGTCTACGCCGCCTCAAGTGCGACCTATGGCGACCACGCGGCCCTGCCCAAGGTCGAACATGTGATCGGCAATCCCTTGTCGCCTTATGCCGTCAGCAAATATGCCGACGAGTTATATGCCGGCGTCTGCGCGCGCTGCTATGGCCAGCAAAGCATCGGACTGCGCTATTTCAACGTCTACGGGCCGCGCCAGGATCCGGCCGGCGCCTACGCGGCCGTGATTCCACAGTGGATCGCGGCCATGCTGGCTTGCCGTCCGGCCTTGATCAACGGCGACGGCGAGACCAGCCGCGATTTCTGCTACGTGGGCAACGTGGTGCAGGCCAACCTGCTGGCCGCACTGGCGGAACGGCCCGAGGCGGTCAATCAGGTCTACAACGTCGCAGCCAACGCCCGCACCAGCCTCAATGAATTGCATGCCTTGCTGGTCGAACTGATCGCCGAGCGGTGCCCGGACCTGCAAGTGCCGGCGCCGCGGCATCAGGCCTTTCGCGCCGGCGACGTGCGCCATTCGCACGCGGACATCGCCAAGGCGGCGCGCCTGCTCGGTTACCGCCCCACCCATGACCTGCGGCGCGGCCTGCGACAGGCGCTGCGCTGGTACCTGCTCCGGCAGCCGGCGGCGGCCTGAGGCTGGAGCGCCCGTCCCGCCGGCCCGGTGCTGCCGCGCCACTCGCCTACGCGATCCCGGCCCGGTCCCATGGCGGCGTGCCCTGGAAGTGCTGGGCCAGGAAATCAATCATCACGCGCACCTTCGCGCTCAGGTGCCGCCGGCTCGGATAGACTGCCAGCACGTCGATTCCGGGGACGCTATACTCGGGCAGCACCCGCACCAAGCGCCCGGCACGCACGTCGGCGCCGACCAGGAACGTGGGCTGGCAGATGATGCCCATGCCGCCCAACGCGGCGATCCGCGCTGTATCACCATTGTTGGTGTGCATGGCGCAGCGCACCTTGACCGTTTGCGGCCGGCCCGTCGCGTCAAGCAATTGCCATTGATCGGCCATGGCCGCGTAACTGTAGCCTATGCATTGGTGCTGCTGCAGCTCGGCCGGCGTGGCCGGCGCGCCGGCGCGCCGCAGGTAGTCCGGCGAGGCGCACAGCAGATTGTGGGAGGTGGCCAGCTTGCGCGCCGCGTGCGTGCCGGATCCCGCGCCTGAAATGCGGATCGCCAGGTCATAGCCTTCCTCAACGATGTCGACCACGCGGTCTATCAACGCCACTTCGAGTGCGACATCCGGAAATTGCTGATGAAACAGGGGCCACAAAGGCGCCAGTTGCAGCACGCCAAAACTGAGCGGCGCGTTGATGCGCAACAGGCCGTGTGGCCGCAGGGTGGCCGCCGTGACGACCGCTTCCGCCTCGGCCACGTCGTCGATGATGGACCTGGCGCGCTCGTAGAGCGCCTCGCCGCTGGCGGTGAGTGACATCTTGCGTGAACTGCGGTTGAGCAGGCGGGTGCACAGGTGCGCTTCCAGGTCGCTGATATAGCGCGTGACGTTGGCGGGCGAGGTATCGAGCGCCTCGGCGGCGCGCGCAAAGCCTTCGCGGCGCACGACTTCGACAAACACTTCCAGGGCCCGCAATCGGTCCATACGCCTGCTCCAGTTCACAAATGCCACACCATGGCGCCGATGACGACGCCTTGCCATGCTGAAGTATAGAGGACAGGGGGAGCGCGCCGTCTTCCGGCGGCATCAGGGCAGGGCGGTCAGTGTAGCGCGTAGGGGGTGTTGGCCGCGCCCTTGAGCAGGCGCAAGCTGCCGATCTCGCCGATATGGGTGGCGCCGCTCAGCGTCTCGCCGTCGGCGTACACCTCGCTCAGGCCCCGTGCCGCCTGCACATCACCGCCGCGGGCGGCCTGCTTGAGCAAGCGCATGCCTTCGCCCTGCCGGGCCGGATTGGACAGATAGCGCAGCGCCAGTTCACGCTGCGCCACCGGGGAACCCAGCGCAGCCCATTCCTCCAGCCGGCGGCTGGCTGCACCGTCGGCGCCCGGCCCCATGGACCGCACGGCCTGTTCAACCACGGTCGGCGACGGGATGGCGTCCTCGTTGGCCTGGCGGGCGATCAGCGCCCCTACCAGTACCAGTGCCGATGCCACCAACAATCCCGACTTGTTGAATAAATCCATGGATGACTACCTTTTGATCGAAGCGAACGCCGTGCGGCCCATCGCTGAACGTTGAACACGATGCGGTGCACAATTATACCCTACCGGAAACTAATTGACTAATGCACAATGTTCCAATTATGCAAAATCGACGCGCCCGCCAGGCCGCTTCCGGCCTGGCCAGTGCAATTTGGGCATACTAGCATGAACGGCAAGCGCCATCCGCGTGCCAGCGCCAGTTCGCTGTAACAAGTGTAACCGAGTGTTAAGTCCTTATTTTCCGTCACTATTGTTGCGGCTTTTTGGCAACGCAGCATGAGGGCGGCGAATAAGGGCGCTGGGCCAGCTCAGGGCCGGCCCCGGTCACTGGCGTGGGCGGCCAGCCAGTCGCCAGCCTGGTCCAGCACCTGCCGGTAGGCGTCTTCCACGGCGGCAAACAGAGCAGGAATGTCGGCCATGCGCTGTTCCGCCAGCGCCAGTTCCAGCGCCAGCGAAGCCGTCACCAGGCGCCTGGCGCCCAGGCTGCCCACCGAACCGCGCAGGGCGTGGAAGATGCGGCCCGCGTCGGCCAGCCGGCCCTCGGCGATGGCTTGGTGCGCTTGCAGCAAAGGCGTCATCGCCGGCGCGCAGGCGTCACGGACAATCTTGGTGACCACGGCACGCGCCTTGTCGTCGTCGCCCATGTATTTGAGCAGGGTATCGACGGAAAACACGGTGTCGGTCGAACCGGGGGGAACCAGGGCGGACATACGATACTCCGAAGCAAAAGGCTAAGCAGCGCCTATCATACTCTGTCTGACAGCGCGTTGTCAGTGCGTCTGCCAGCGGGGCACGGTGGCGTCGCAGCCGGCCGGGGCGCTCGCGCATGGCCAGCGCGCGGGATCGTAGGCGATGGCGCGGAAGCGGTCAAGCTGGCCCGAGGCGCGCATCTTGCGCAGCACGTCGGCCAACTGCAAGGCCAGTTTTTCATGGCCCTTGGTCAGGTAGCCGTAGGTGGGGGCCCGCTCCAGGATACCCGCGCTATAGATGCCGCTGCCGCGAAAAGCGTCCGATTGCAACATGGGCTGCAGCATTTCCTCCGTATCCACGTACAGGTCGGTGCGCCCCAGCAGCAGCTTGCGCAAACCCTGTTCGGCCCCGCCCACCGCGCTCAGGCTATCGCCCGGCAACACCGCTTCCAGCCGCTGCCGCACCACCACGTAGCCATTACGGTATTCGACCCGGTAACTGGTCCCCCGCAAGCTGTCCCAGCCCTGGACCTTGATGCCGGGCTTGTGGGCGTAGGCGGCGGCCGTCAGGTACAGCACCGGTTCCTCCACGCGGATCAGCGACGGTTGCATGCGGCCATAGTCGTAGCCGCGCACCAATTCGCCATCGACATTACCGGCCAGTGCCTCGACGCTGGCGCGCATGGCCGGCAGGACGCGGATCTGCAGCGGAATGTTGAGCTGGCGAAAAGCTTCCGTGTAGATCATGGTCAGCAACATTCCCGCGCCGGGACCATGCTGATCCCACGTGCCGGCCAGCACGATGGGGCGCGGCACCTGTGTCCAGCCCGTCACCGGCGCCAGCAGGGCGGTGAGCGAGAGCGCGGCGGCGGCGAGTTTCATGAGGAGGCAAGCGGTGAACGGGGGCAAAGCCGATTCTACCGTAAAAGCGGCACGGCATTCGCCAACCGGGCCAGCCGCTCGACACGACACGGCTATTGCTTGACCAGGTCGATCTGCCAGTAGCCGTTCTTGCCATCGGTCTTGTGGTCGAGGATGGCCTGGGGCAATTGCACACCCAGGCTGGCCACCCGCTGCGGATCGATCAGCACGGTCGGATTTTCCTGGCGCAGGATAGGCAACACATCCGGTTTCACGCGCCGCTTCAGGATCTTGGCCGCCTGTACGCCGGCCAGGCTGCCCACCAGGCCGAAATCGGCGCCCACGTACAGGGCCGCGCCCGGCACGCGCACCATGGCCAGCGTCACAACGGGAATCTTGTGCTCGGTGCCGAAATTGCCCAAGTCGACGGCCGCCTCGTAGTGGCGCAAACCGTAGTAGGTGTCCAGCGGCACGGCGTACATCTGCACGCCCTTGCCATCGTCGTACAGTTCCTTCAGCGAAGGAATGATGCTATCCGTCTTGGCCACCAGGCGCGACGCCACGCTCATGCGCATGGCGCGGGCGCTGGCGGCGGCGGCGGCCACGTTGGCCACGCCGTTCTCATCGTCGGTGTGGATCATGCCGATCCGGCTCACGTGGGGGAAGATGTCATGCACCACCTTGAGCGAATGGCCCATGTCCGCGTACAGCGTGGAACCGGTGGCGCCAGGGCCGGCGTCCTCCAGCGACAGGCAACCGACGTCCTCCGGATTGGCGACGGCAGTAAATACCAGCGGGATGTGGGCGTCGGCCAGCATGCCGCGGGCGAACTTGGTGGCCGGGGTGCCGATGGTCAGCACCAGGTCCGGCTTGGCCGCGACGATGCGGGCCGCTTCCTGGCGGATACGCATCAGCACGCCGAGGCGGCTCCAGAAGCCGCCGTTCTCGATGTCGAAATCAATCTTGACCCGGTTCACTTCGAGGTTCTTGCCCACCACCACGTCGTTACGTTGCAGCGCCGACAGGAAACCGGCATAGGCTTCCTGATACGGTTCGATATCCGTCACTTGCAACACTTCCACCCGGAAAGTATGGGTATCCTCCATGGTTTCCAGCGGCAGGGGTTCGAAGGCGAGGGCGGAACGGCTGAGCAGGCTCAGCGCGAAGACGAGGACGGCGTAGGTTTTTTGCATTGTCGATGGCTAGCTGGGCAAGGTCGGATAGTCGGAACGGCCAACGGCAGCGCCACGCTCACAGGCGGGCGCGCGCGTCGTGCATGACGCCAATTAGACCAGAAGGGCATGTAACTTCGGCAATAAATCGCTAGCCTTGGCGAGCCAAATTGCTCACTCTCGGGGCCAGCGCGGCTGGTTCAGGGCTGGTGGCCCGCCTCGCCTGGATAGCTGGACCAGCGGGCCATGGCGTCCAGGTCGAGGTGAAAGCTGGCCAGGGAGGCCTGCCAAGCCGGGTCGCCGGCCAGCGCATCGATGGCCTGGTCGAGCGCACCGAGCAGCGCCGGATGGGCCCGGCCGACAAGGATGTGGCGCGTAAAGCACTGCAAAGGCCGTGGCGCCACGTGCAACATGGGCGCCAGCGCGTGTTCGGCCACCGCGTAGCTGTAGATGGTGTAGGGCACCACGGTCAGGTCCAGCCGGCCCCGGGCCACCTTCTGCAAGCCGCTCAGCTCGTCCTGGCTATCCTCCCGCACCAGTTTGCCGGCGCTGGCCAGCGCATCCACGGTGCTGTAGCGGTAGCCACGCACCCCGCCAAAGCGCCTGCCTTCCAGCGAGGCCGGGCCTTGGTAATCAAGCGGCGCCTCCTTGCTCGAGATGACGAGGTTACAGTCAGTGAACAAGGGCTTGGACCACAGGAAGCGGGTGCGGGCTGCGTCATCGACAAAGCGGGGATGAAGGAACAGCACAGCGCCCGCGAACGCGCTGCCTTTACTAAGCTCGCTCAAATCGAGCCGTATGCGCGGGATCTGGCGCAACGACAGGTAGTAGCGGGGCGCCAGCTTGTCGTTGAGCCGGTCCACCAGCGCGCGCGCCAGTCCGCGCCCATGTCATTCCAGCCCGTACCTGGCCAGCACGGCTTTCCATGCCGGGTCCGCCTTCATGCCGGCGACGACGCCATCGAGTTGCTTGGCCAGGGCCGCGTTGTCTTTGGCGACGAACAGGTGGCGGTCAAATTCCAGGTGGGTCTTGCCGGAGGTGTAGAGATTGCTGTGCTCGGCATTCTGCTTGCCCATTTGCTTCATCAGGTAACGGAAGGTGCTGTTGGCCATGATGGTGACGTCGATCTTGCCCGCCGCGACCTTCTTGATGTTGGACAGTTCCTCATTGACTTCCTCCTTCTGGATATCCTTGCCAAAGCGATCCTCCAGGCCCAGGTAGCGGTTGCCGCGCACAGCGCCGAACTTCAAGCCTTTCAACGAGTCCGGGCCGGCGTATTCCAGCTTGCGGCTGGCCAGGCTGACGACGGCGTTCGAATCATGCATCATCGGTTGCGTCCACAGATACCGGGTCTTGGCCGCGTCATCGACAAATGGCGGGCTCAGGAACAGCACGGCGCCCTTGAAGCCGGCGTCGCCCAGCACCGTCTTGTTGAGCGTCTCACGCGGTATCTGGGTCAGCTTGAACTGGTATTTCCCTTTCAGCTTGTTGTTCAGGTAGCCGACCAGGTCGGCGGCCAGGCCGCCATCGCCCACCACGAACGGCACGGCCTGATAGGTGTTGTAGGCAGGGACCATTTCCTCGGCAGACAGGGCGGCGCCAGACAGCAGGAGGGCGAACAGGAAGGCGGGCGATTTCGGCATGACGTCTCCTCAAGTAAGGTGGGCATGGGGCAGCTGGGCGTTTCGGAGGCGCCCAGATTGTTGCCCCAGATCACAAAATATAGCATGGCGCGCTGCACCGGGGAGACGGCGTGACCCGCGCCATATGGTTTTGCAACAGCTCAGGCGGGCAGGGGGGCCGGGGTCTTGCTGGCGTACATGGCGTTGTCGGCGTGGCGCAACAGTTGCTGCGTATCGGCGCCATGTTCCGGGTAGTGGGCCACGCCGATGCTGGCCTCGATGCGCAGGCTGCCCCGTTCGGCCAGCGGCACGGGCTCGGCCAGCGCCTGGTGGATCTTGTCGCGGACCACCAGCGCATGCTCGGACGAGCCCACGTTTTCCAGGATCACGACGAATTCGTCGCCGCCGATGCGGGCCACGGTGTCGCTCTCGCGCACGCAAGCCTGGAGGCGCCACGCCACTTCCTTGAGCAACAGGTCGCCGCTGTCGTGGCCGTATTCGTCATTGACCCGCTTGAATTTGTCGAGGTCGATGAACAACAGCGACAGCCGGTTCTGCTGCCGCTGGGCACGCGCGAACGCCGTTTCCAGCCGGTCATGGAACAGGCGCCGGTTGGGCAGGCGGGTCAGTTCATCGTGCTGGGCCATGAAACGCAGTTGCGCATGCATGCGCTTGCGCTGGATCGCCGTGGCCACCTGGGTCGACACGAACAGCAGCAGGTCACGCTCGGCATCCGTGTAGGCATGTTCGCGCGGGCCTTGCAGCATCAGCACCCCGATCGGCCCCTGCGAGCTGGTCAGGGGCACGCCCAGCCAGCTCACGGGGGCCAGGCCGGCCGCCGCGCGCAGTGGTTCCGGCAGGCTGGCCAGCGTGGCCGGGGCCAGCAACAACGGCCGGGCCTGGCGCCGCACTTCCTCGCCCATCAGGCGCGCCAGCAGGCTTTGGGGCAGCGGGCCTTGCTGGTCGGCATGGTAGGCGAAGCGTAGCTGGCCGCCGCACTCATCGTCGAGCGCCACGGCCAGGCAGGCCGCCGGCAGCAGGCCGCCGATCACCTGGTGGATGTGCTGGAACAGCTGGGGCAGGTCGTCGGTCGCGTGGGCCGCCTCGGAAATGGCGTACAGGGCGGCCCGTGTCGCCTCGGCCTGCTTGGCGGCGGTGATGTCGCGCGCCACGGCCACCCGCAACTGGTGCTGTTCCGACCAGCGGGCCGACCACAGGATGTGCACCAGCGTGCCATCCTTGCGCAGGTAGCGGTTCTCGAAATGCCGATTGGGCTCGCCGGCCATGATGTCGCGCGCGGCCGCCAGCGTGCGTGCACGGTCCTCCGGCGCCACCATGTCGATCATCACGCGGCCCTGCATTTCCTCCGGCGTGTAGCCGAAGATACGTTCGCAGGCGGCGCTGGCGAACACGAACCGCCCGGCTGCATCGACCATGCAAACGGCGTCCAGCAACAGATCGGCGAAATTGGCGACGGGGGCGGGGAAGAATTTTTCCATATAGCAAGTTTAGTCGGCGCGGCATGGCAATGGTACTTACTGTACTACCAAGTGGCCCGTGCACAAAGGACAACCGCGCCTAGGGATGGCCCTGTGCATCGTATTCGCCGCACAAGGCCAGCATGGCGGCGCGTACCGGCGCACTGATGCGGGCGGCATCGCGCCATGCCGTACCAGCAGGCTGGAACACGGCGCCCACCGTGAGCGCCAGTTCGGCCCGGCGGGGTAGCCAGCTGCCGTCGCGCAAGGCGGCACGCGTGCCACGCAGGCCGGCCACCACCAGCGGACTGGCGGCCCGCGCCGCGGCCATGAAGCCACCGAGATGGAAGGCCCGCAAGCCAGCCGCCCGTTCGAACGTACCCTCTGGAAACACCAGCAAGTTGTCGCCACGCGCCAGCACGGCCGCCATGGCCGCCACATCGTCGGCCGAGCGGCGCACGTCGGCCCGCTCCACGAAGATGGCGCCCAGCCCCGTCAACACGGCGCGTACCAGCGCGTGGCGACGCAATTCCTGCTTGGCCGCAAACACATAGCCCGGCCGGTCCGGCAGCAAGGCCGTCAGCACGAAGGTGTCGAGGTAGCTGGCGTGATTGACCAGCAACACGTGCGGCTGGCGCGGCAGTCGCTCCAGCCCGTCCACGGCGATGGACGTGGCCGTCAGCCGCAACAGGCAACGTGCGGCCAGGTGGGCGATGCGCCGCCCCAGGGCCGGGCGCTGCAGCAGCGCGATGAGCAGGCCGGCCGGCGTGGCCAGCGCGGCCAGCACGGCCCAGGCGTAGGCGCCGAACGCCCACGCGCCGGCCACGCGCAGCGCCAGCGTCACCCGGGCGCGGGCCGCGGCCAGCCGCAACCGCGCCATTGGATGGGCATGGAAGGCCGCGCCCTGGCCCGCCTCATACCACTGGCGGCAGGCCAGCCGGCGGATCTTGCCGCTGGAGGTCTTCAACACGGCATGGGGACTGGCCAGGATGATCTCGTCAGGCGGTACGCCGATCACGTCCAGCGCCAGCTGCTGGAGCTGTGTCCGCAGCGCGGCGCGCGCGGCCGGGTCCTGGCTGCCGGTCTCGGCCATGATGATCAGGCGTTCGCTGCCGCTGGCCGGGTCGGCGCTGGCGAACACGGCCACGCAGCCGCGCCGGATGCCGGGCACCTCACCAATGGCCTGTTCGAGGTCATAGGGATAGATATTGCGGCCGCCACGCTTGATCAAGTCCTTGCTGCGGCCGGTGATGAACAGCTCGCCCTCCATGGTGCAGCCGAAGTCGCCCGTATCGAGCCAGCCGCCGTGGCACAGCCTGGCCGTCGCCTGCGGATTGCGATAATAGCCGGCCGTGGCGGACGGGCCGCGAAATTCCACGCGCCCGACCTGGCGATCGGGCAGCTCGCGCCCCAGCTCGTCCGCGATGCGCAGCTGGTGGCCCGGCAAGGGTAGCCCGCAGGACACGAGCGTGAGCGTGTCATCCTGGCCCGGCCCGGCCGGCAGGCAGCGACCGGCCTCCACGAAGCCGGCGCGCGCAACCACTTCCAGGCGCGGGCCGCGCATCAGCGGCGGGAAGGCCAGGCCGACCGAGGACTCTGCCAGTCCATAGACGGGTGTCATGGCCTGCGGTGACAGGCCGCAAGCGCCAAACTGGCGCGTGAAGCCGGTCACCGTGTCCACGCTGACCGGCTCGGCCCCATTCAATGCCAGGCGCCAGGACGACAGGTCCAGCCCCCGCATGGTGTCGGCGCCCACATGGCGCAGGCACAGCGCGTAAGCGAAATTGGGCGCGGCCGAGATGGTGCCACGATGGCGGCTGATCAATTGCAGCCACAGCGCGGGGCGGGCCAGGAACGCTTGCGGCGACATCAGCACCAGCGGGATACCATGGTAGAGCGAGCCGAACCAGGCGCCGATCAGGCCCATGTCATGGTAGAGCGGCAGCCAGGAAACAAACACGTCCCCGGCCGTTACCCCGCACGCCTGGCCCAGCGCGCGGATATTGGCCAGCAGGTTGGCATGGGTCAGCATCACGCCTTTCGGGTCGCCCGTGCTGCCGGAGGTGTACTGCAGGAACGCGATGTCGCTGGCGGCGGCCCGGAATGGCAGCGGCGTGGCTGGCCGCCGCAATTCGGCCGGCAGCAGGATGGCCCGCAAGCCCGGCACGCTGGCCTGCAGGATGCGGGCCAGCGCCTTGGCCGGCGCCACGGTGACGATGAAGGTGGCTTGCGCGTTGGCCAGGATGCGCGCGTGGCGCGCCAGGTGGTCCTCCAGCTGGGCCTGCCGCGCGGGCGGATAGATCGGCACGGGGATGCCACCGGCCAGCATCACGCCGAAGAAGCTGGCCAGGTAATCGGCGCCGGTTGGCAGCATCAGGGCGACGCTCTGGCGCGGCAGCAGGCCACGTTCGACCAGGCCGGTCGCGATCTCGCGCGCCGCTTCCAGCAAGTCACGGTAACGGAGCCGGTGCTCGTCGTGGCGGTCGTCATGCAGGACGATGTGGGTGCGCTCGGGCTGGTGCGCCACGTGCCATGCGAGCACGTCCAGCAAGGTGGCCGCCTGGTCGGGCAGGCCCGCCGCGCTGCCCTGGTGCAGGTCGATGACGGTGGCCGGCGGCGCGCCGGCGCCGCCGGCCTGGTCCAGCAGGCGCAGCAATTGGGCCGCGTTGTCCGTCGCCGACAAGGCCGAGGCGGGCAGCTCGATGTGAAACGCTGCGCTCACCCGCTGCAACAATTCCACGCGCGCCAGGCTGTCGAAGCCCAGCTCCCGCTCGAAGGAGCTGGTGAGCGTGACCGGGGTGACGTGCCGGGGATGGACTTCCGCCGCGAACTGCCCGATCAGCGCCAGCAGGCGCTCGCCCGGGTCGCCGGCCTGGGGCGCGCTGTCAGCCATGTGGCCACCGCACGGGCCGGTGTCGCGCCGGCCGGATCACGCCGGGCGCGTGGATACATTGATGATCTTGCATCAGACCTCCCGCGGGCCGCCAGCGTTGAGGATGCGCCAGCAATCACCCCTGCATCATACGCGCGTGGCGCCGTCGGGTGGGGACAGCCGGTCAATGGGCGAGCGCGCGCGCCGAGGCGCCGCTCGCCACCTGACCCAGCGCGGCCGTATCACGCAGGGTGACGACGCGCCCGTCCACCGCGATCATGCCGAAGTCCCTGAGCTGCGACAGCTGCCGGCTGACGCTCTCGGCCGTCAAGCCCAGGAACTGGGCGATATGCTTGCGCTCCATGGTCAGGCGAAAGCACGATGGCGAATAGCCCCGTTCCTTGAAGCGGGCCGACAGGTTGATGAGGAAAGCGGCCACGCGCTGGATCGCCAGCGTGTGGTACAGCGCCAGGCCGTTCACCTGCTCCTCGGACAACAATTTGCCGAAACGCTCGTATAGCAGCGTCACCTGGGCCGGATCGAGGCGGCAGCTTATTTCGCACACTTCCGTATCCTCCAGCGCCACCACGGTGCAGCCGTGGCGCTTGAAGCCGATGCTCTCCAGGCCCGCGTAGTCGCCACTCATGAGGAAACGGTTGATGTTCTTGCGCCCCATGGAATCGACCCGCATCGACATCATGCTGCCGCAACGCACGACGAAATAGCTGTTGTCCGTCTGGTCGCCAGCCATAAACAAGGTCTCACCGCGCAGCACGCGTGTGCGTTGCCTGATCAACTGGCGAAGCGGCGCCTGCCCGTCATCTGTCATGGGCAGGCAGGCGGCCTTGCTCTTGCATGCCGCGCAAAGATCATTTGTTCCCTCGCCAGTCCGCAGTGCGGGTGAAATCAGAGTATTCATGGATGCAACCTCAAGGTATGCGCGCGGCAACGCCAGGTGCCACAGCGCGTGGCTATCGTCTACGATCGAACAGATATCGGGTGGGTGGTCGGCGCGCTGGCGCGCGCTGACGGATGCGGGCGTCAGCAGGACGGGGCATCCTCGCCAGGATTTGGGGCGTTGCGTCGCTAGCGACCGCGTTGAGGGTGGGGCGGTGCTATTCCGTACACATTGTAATATTACCAGCACTAACGGTGACTGAAATTTACAGCGAACTTGCACGGACGTAGTGTTGAAACAACAGCATCAAGGTCCGCTTCCGCTGGCCGGCTTGACCCCGCAAGGCCTTAATGCAGGCCCGCCGGGCAGGGCGCGGCCGCGTGCTCGAGCGCATGGAGCAGGCCGGCGGGGGTGTAACCATCCGTGACGAGGAAGCGGGGCAGGGCCAGCATCGCATCGCTGCCCGAGATCATCCGATTGCCCAATGAAAAGGCGGCCGTGTAGCCGGCCGCGCGGGCCGCGTCGCGCAGCGTGGCGTCCTCGATGCCGTAGGGCCAGGCCAGATAACGCACGGACACACCCAGCCGTTCCTCGAGCACGACGCGCGCGCGTTCAAGTTGCATGTGGACCAGGGCCGCATAGTCGTTGTCGGACAGGCGCCGGCGCTCGGTGTGGAAATTGGGATGCCAGTACGTATGGGACTGGACGGTGACCAGCGGGTGACGGGACAGGGCGCCCAGTTGCTCCCACGTCATCGCGTAGTCCGCGCGCGAAATGGCCGAGGGATAGATGAACAGGGTGACGGGGAGCGCCAGCCGGGTAAGCACGGGCAGCAATTGCGTATAGACGGAGGCATGGCCATCATCGACCGTGATGGCCAGCGCCTTGTCGGGCAAGCTGGCCTGGCCGCGCACGCCATCGACGAGCGCGGCCAGCGTGACAGTCTGATACCCCCGTTCGCGCAACAGTCTGATCTGTTGCTCGAAATTTTCCGTGCGCACCATCATGCTGTCGTCCGCGCGCGGGCCGAAGCGGTGATAGGCCAGCACGGCACACGTTCCGGCGCGCGCATGGGGGCCGGCCAGCAGCACGCACGACGCGGCAAGCGCCAGGAGCAGGCAGTGCGATGCCTTGAAAACATGGTCTGTATGTGGCCGTTCCATCATATCCCTGATCGCAAGCAAAGGTTCCGTTGGCTCAGATAATGCCCGTCGCGTAGCGGTCTTGTCCATCACGCCGCGCAAGCGGGGACGAGTGAGCGGCCAGGGGTTCTTTCTCGACGTTTTGATCTGGGTCATACAAATTGCACACACCGGCACCTAAAATGGCCTGCATCCGAGCCACAACCTGGAGCCGCGATGCCAGGCCAGCGACCGCGCGTCTTCATGGCGCGCAATCTTTGCAAGATCTATCGCACCGGCGAGCTGGAAGTCCATGCCCTGCGCGCGCTGTCGCTCGACATCGGCGAAGGGGAGTTCATCGTCCTGCTGGGGCCATCGGGCAGCGGCAAATCCACGTTGCTCAACATCCTGGGTGGGCTTGACACCCCCACCAGCGGCGAGGCGTGGTGGCGCGACCACGCGCTGGCCGCCGCCAGCGAGGCCGAGCTGACGCGCTACCGCCGCGAGCACGTGGGCTTCGTGTTCCAGTTCTATAACCTGATCTCCAGCCTGACCTTGCGCGAGAACGTGGCGCTGGTGACCGACATCGCCGAGCATCCCATGCCACCCGACGAAGCGCTGGCCCTGGTGGGCCTGGGCGACCGGGCCGACAATTTTCCATCCCAGATTTCCGGCGGCGAACAGCAGCGGGTGGCCGTTGCGCGCGCCATCGCCAAGCGGCCCGACGTGCTGCTGTGCGATGAGCCTACGGGCGCGCTCGACGTCGACACGGGCCGGCTGGTGCTGGAGCTGATCGCGCGCATCAACCGCGACCTGGGCACCACCGTGGTAGTCATCACCCACAACGCCGTGATCGCCAGGATGGCCGACCGGGTGCTGCACATGACCAACGGCGCCATCGCCAGCATCGAATCGAACACCAGCCGCTGCGCGGCCGCGGAGCTGTCGTGGTGAGGGCGCTCGACCGCAAGCTGCTGCGCGACCTGGCCGCCATGCCCGGCCAGGCCTGCACCATCGCGCTGGTGGTGGCGGCCGGCGTGGGGGCCTTTGTGGCCCAGTTGTCCACCTACCATTCGCTGGTGGCGACGCGGGCCGATTATTACCAGCAAGCGCGCTTCGCCGACGTGTTCGCCGACCTCAAGCGCGCGCCGACGGCCCTGCAGGCGCGCGTGGCCGAATTGCCGGGCGTGGCCCAGGCCGACGCGACCGTGAAGTTCGATGTGTCGATCGACTTGCCGGACGCGCATGAGCCGCTGGTGGGCCGCATGATAGGACTGGAAGGAGCCATCCAGCCTGGCTTGAACCGCCTTACGCTGCGCATGGGCCGCTGGCCCTTGCCCACGGAGACAGGCGCCGTGCTGGTGTCGGAAGGCTTCGCGCTGGCCCGCAAGCTGGGCCCGGGCAGCGCATTGACGGCCGTGTTGAATGGCCGCCACCAGGTCTTGCAGGTGGTGGGCGTGGTGCTGTCGCCCGAATACGTGTTCGCCAGCCTGGGCGGAGCCTTGCCCGATGACCGTGGCTTTGGCGTGTTCTGGATGGAGCGCCACCAGCTGGCGTCGGCGTTTGGCATGGACGGCGCGTTCAACCACCTGAACCTCAAGCTGGCGCCCGGCGCCAGCGCGCCCGCCGCCATCGACGCGCTCGACCGCCTGCTGGCGCCCTACGGCGGCTATGGCGCCATCGGCCGGGATGACCAGATGTCGCACCGGATGCTGAGCCAGGAAATCGGGCAGCAACGCACCATGGCGCATGTATTCCCCGCGATCTTCCTGGCGGTGGCGGCGTTCCTGCTGCACGTGGTGCTGTCGCGCCAGGTAGCCGCGCAACGGCCCGAGATCGCCGCGCTCAAGGCCGTCGGCTATGCCGACCATGTGATCGCCCTGCATTTCCTCAAGCTGGCCGGCGTGATCGTGGTGGCCGGCATCGTCGCGGGCTTCGCATTGGGGGCATGGCTGGGCCACCAGATGACCGGCATGTACACGGAGTTCTTCCATTTCCCCACTTTGGCCTTCCAGGTGGCGCCGTGGATACCCATCGCGGCGGCCGCCGTGAGCCTGGCGGCCGGTATCGGCGGGACGATGACGGCGGTGCGCGCCGTGGTCCGCTTGCCGCCGGCCGAAGCGCTGCGGCCACCGTTGCCGCCACGCTTTGGCCACGGCCTGTTCGAGCGCTCCGGCCTCGCGCGGCGGCTGCCGCCGCAGGCCCGCATGGTCGCCCGCACGCTGCAGCGCAACGCCGTACGCTCCGGCATGACCTGCATCGGCGTGGGCTGCAGCGTGGCCGTCATCGTTTCGGGCACCTTCTGGCGCGATTCGCTGGACCATTTGATCGACGTGCAATTTCACCAGGCCGAACGGGGCGACGTGACTCTCACGTTCGCGGAACCGGCGCCCGGCGGCGTGCTGGCGGAGGTGGCGCGGCTGCCGGGCGTGCTGGAGGCCGAGCCGCTGCGGGCGCTGCCCGTGCGGCTGCGGGCCGGCCCGCACCAATATCTGGGCAGCGTGTTGGGCATGGCCCCCGACGCGCGCCTGCGCCGACTGCTCGACGCCCGTCAGCGTCCCGTCGCGCTGCCGCCCGAGGGCGTGCTGCTGGGCGACCGGCTGGCCAGCCGGCTGCACGTCGTGGCCGGCGACCCGCTGGAGATCGATGTCCTGGAGGGCCAGCGCGTCCAGCGCACGCTGCCGGTGGCGGGCATCGTCAACGACATGTTCGGCCTGACGGCGTACATGGACCTGTCGGCCATGCGGCGCATGCTCAATGAGCAGGACAGCGTATCGGCCGTGGTGCTCAACAACAGGGGAGGGATGACGGCGGCCCTGATGGCCGCGCTGAAGGCCATGCCACGGGTTGCGACCGTGTCCGACAAGCGGGCCGCGCTGGTCACGTTTGAACGCACATCGGCCCGTAACATGCTGGTGTTCACCTCCATCATCACCGGCTTTGCCGTGGCCCTGACGGTGGGCGTGGTGTACAACAGCGCCCGGGTATCGCTGGCTGAACGGGCGTGGGAGCTGGCCAGCCTGCGCGTGCTGGGCTTCACGCGGGCCGAAGTATCGGGCCTGCTGCTGGGGGAAATGGCGGCGCAGATGCTGGTCGCCATTCCGCTGGGGCTGTGGCTGGGCTATCTGCTGTCGGCCACGCTGGTGCGGCTGATGGCGACCGAGACGTTCGCCCTGCCGCTGGTGATCCACGCGCGCACCTATGCCTACGCGGCCGGTGCCACGGCGCTGGCCGCCGCCGCCAGTGCCCTGATCGTGCGGCTGCGCGTGGACCGCCTCGACCTGATCGCCGTATTGAAGACCCGGGAGTGACGATGCGACGCGCCCTGACCATCTTGCTCGCGTTCCTGATCCTGGCCGGCCTGCTGGTCTGGTCGCTCGCGCCGCGCCCGGTGACGGTGCAGGTGGCCAGTATCACGCGCGGGCCGTTTGAACAGACGATCGATGAAGAGGGCAAGACGCGGGTGCGCGAACGCTACGTGGTATCGGCGCCGCTGGCGGGCCGGGTCGCGCGCTCCGGCTACAAGCCGGGCGACACGGTGGCAGCGGGGCAGGCGCTGGCCGTGCTGACGCCACTGGCGCCAGCGCTGATCGATGCCCGCACGCAGCAGCAACTGGCTGAGCGCGTGGGTGGCGCGGAAGCGGCGCGGGCGAGGGCGCAGGCCGGCATGGCGCGTGCCCAGGCCGCGCTGCGCAAGAGCGAATCCGACCTGGCGCGGGTACAGAAACTGTCGAAGGAAGGTTTCCTCTCGCCGGCCCAGCTGGAACAGGCGGACCTCGACCTGCAGCTGGCGCGGCGGGACCTGGACGCCACGCGCCAGGCCGTGCACGTGGCAGACCACGATCTGGCCACGGCCCGCGCCGCGCTGCAGCTCTCGCGCGGCGGCACGCCGGGCGAAACGTGGACGGTGCGGGCGCCCGTCGCCGGCACCGTGCTCAAGGTCCTGCAGGAGAGCGAAGGCAGCGTCATCCTGGGCACGCCGCTGGTGGAGCTGGGCAACCCGTCCGACATTGAAATCGTCGCCAACGTGCTGTCGGCTGATGCGGTCCGGATCCAGCCCGGCAGCGCGGTGCGCATCGAGCGCTGGGGCGGCCCCCGGTCCTTGCCGGGACGGGTGCGCCGCGTTGAGCCATCGGCATTCACCAAAGTGTCCGCGCTCGGCGTGGAGGAGCAGCGGGTGAACCTGGTGATCGACCTTGTTTCCGCCGCCGACGAGTCGAACGGCTTGCGCGACGGCTTCCGCGTCGAAGTGCGGGTGGTGGTGCGCAGCGAAGCCGACGCGCTGCGCGTGCCCGTGGGCGCCTTGTTCCGCCAGGGCGAGGACTGGGCTGTGTATGTGGTCGATGGCGGCCGCGCGCGGCTGCGCGCAGTGCGGCCGGGGCTGCGCAACGCGCGTGAAGCCATGGTGCTGCAGGGCTTGAAAGCAGGGGAGACGGTGGTCCTGTACCCGCCCGATACCCTGGCCGATGGCGTGCGCGTGAGGGCCAGCGCCGAACCGCGGCCAACAAATTGAATGCTGGCTGGCCGCGGCGTGCGCGCAGCGTCAGGCGCGCGGGCGCTGCCGGTGGAAGGTCAGGGGGCTGTAGGGCACGTTCGATGGCGGCGGCGAGGCCAGAATACCCGGCTTCATGGCGCCCACCACATGCATCTCGCACGGCTTGCAGTCGAAGCGCAGCGTATAGCGCTCATCGCCGCTGACCAGCGTCATCGGCTCGGCCCGGACCTGGCCCTGCACACCCTGCACACCCTTGGCCTGCTTGGGGCAGAGATTGAACGAGAAGCGCAGGCAGTGCTTGGTGATCATCAGCGGCACTTCGCCCGCTTCCTCATGGGCTTCGTAGGCGGCGGCAATCATCTGCACGCCATGTTTTGTGTAGAAGGCGCGCGCTTTTTCATTGTAGACGTTGGCCAGATAGCTCAGCTGCGTATCGGGATACACGGCCGGCGGTTCGTCCGGCGTCTTGCGCTCCGGACGCTGCCAGGCCGCCAGGCGGGCCGCCTCGTGGGCCGCGATGGCGTCGCGCCGCAGCGCATTGATGGCCGACGACGGCACGAACCACGGCTGCGACAGCGACAATGCGATGCTATCCACTTCGAACATGGTGTTACCGAGCTTGCCCAGGCTGGCGTGCAGCGCCGCTTCGGCCTGGTCCGCATGTTGCGCCGGTTGCAGCGCCATGGCCGCATGCGTGCTGCTGGTGATGCCGTCTTCATCGCGCAACGTGAGGCGCAGGCCGTCGCCGTCCTCGCTCAGCGCCAGTTGCAGGGCGACCTTGCGCTCGGAGGATTTCTTTTGCAGCGACGCTTCCCAGTGGTGGTCGCGATTGCGCATGACGGAGGCGCCAGCCTTCAGGCCGGGCAGCTCGCGCATCTGCTCATTGGGGAACACGCGCCACAATTCGCCCTCCGTGCTGTCGCCCAGCTTCTTGACGACATTGGCCTGGACGCCCACCACTTCACGTTTGTTCATGTAGTTCAGGCCATCGCCATTGGCCATGGGCGCGTTCGTCACCAGGTCGAAATGGTCGGTGCCGAGGCGGCTGACAATGCCCAGCTCAACGCCCACGTACTTGGGCGAATCGAAGGCGCCGATCTCGTCCTGACGGCCATTGGCGAAGTAGTCGGTGTGGCCGCGATGGAAGGTCTTGTCCACGTCCGGCGTAAACAGCACGCGGGTATGGCCGCTGGAGGCGCGACTCAATTCGGGGCGGCGTTCGAGGATTTCATCGAGCAGCAGCCGGTAGTGGGCGGTGATGTTTTTCACATAGCCCATATCCTTGTAGCGGCCTTCGATCTTGAAGGAACGGATGCCGGCGTCGACCAGCGCTTCCAGGTTGGCGCTCTGGTCGTTGTCCTTCATCGACAGCAGGTGCTTTTCGTAGGCGACCACGCGGCCCTTGCTGTCGCTCAGCGTGTAGGGCAGGCGGCAGGCCTGGGAACAGTCGCCGCGGTTGGCGCTGCGGCCCGTGTCGGCGTGCGAGATATAGCACTGGCCGGAGAACGCCACGCACAGCGCGCCGTGGATGAAATATTCGAGTGGCGTATCGACTTCCGCGCGGATCTTGCGGATCTGTTCGATCGTCAGTTCGCGTGCCAGCACCAGCTGCGAAAAACCGGAGGCGCCGAGGAATTTGGCTTTTTCCACGGTGCGGATGTCGCACTGCGTGCTCGCGTGCAGTTGGATCGGAGGCAGGTCCATTTCCAGCAGGCCCATGTCCTGGATGATCAGCGCATCGACGCCGGCGTCGTACAACTGCCAGATCTGCTTGCGCGCTGCCTCCAGCTCCGCGTCGTGCAGGATGGTGTTGATGGTGACGAAAATGCGCGAGCGGAATTTATGGGCGAATTCGACCAGCGACGAGATGTCTTCGATCGGGTTGCTGGCGTTATGCCGCGCGCCAAATGCGGGGCCGCCAATGTAGACCGCGTCGGCACCATGCAAGATGGCTTCTCGGCCGATCTCGGCGGTTTTGGCGGGCGACAGCAGTTCAATTTGGTGGTCGAGCAGGGACATGGCGGCATTCTCACAAACGAAGGCCGAAATTTTAGCAAAATCAAGCGCTTAAGTCACCGTTTCACGAAGCAATTCATTCCGTCGTGGAGTAGGGGGCACCGGATGGGACGACAATTTCTGGTTGGCGCGTCATTGAAATTGGTCGGAAGGGTCGACATGGCGCCCCTGGAGGGGGCGAAAGACGCGTCTTAGCGTGGGCCGGGCTGGCGCTTCGTGGCGTCCTTTTGTGCCTCGCGGTCGGAAAAGAAGCCTGGCGATCCAACGACCGCCATCCGCAGAAAGGGCGCGGCGAAGCAGCGCCGTCGCAGGCGCGGTCTTTTGACCCATTTCACGCCAGCGGCGGGGCCGGTCAACACCCGCATGCGCATTCTTGCCAGATATATTGGGTATGGCGGAAATATATTTTGACCCGTCAATTGTGAATTCGCGCGGTCAAATGTGCCGTCGCTGCCCACGATGGCGAAGAATGTTTCCGATTACACCACACTTTCGCGGCATGGGCATTCAAACGTTGGCCAGGAGGATAAACTTTCAATTTCCACGTCATAATTGCTTTGCACACATGCCCTTTTAAAAAAAAGAAAAATTCTTACTTTGATAAGCTGAATTGCCTTTTTGGCGAGCTCGACAAGTTTGCTTATAACCATAAGCAAAAGTAAATATTCTTTTAGGGGTAAATTATGAAACTGAAATTCATTGCTGCAAGTGTGCTCGCGTTCGCCGCCTTCGGTGCCAACGCGGCCAACCAGTCGTTCTCCATCGTTCCCGGTGTCACGTTCGACTTCAACGGCCTGGCCCTGGCAGGCGATGGCTTGCTGTCGGGAGGCGCCGACGTGATCACCTTTGGCGGGCTCGCGACCGGCGCCTATGGAGCCGTGCTGTCCTACAGCGGCAACTACGTGGACATCACTTCCGCCTCGCTCAATGGCATGACGCCGAACGCACTGATTGCCGGGACAAAAACCAGCCTGGGCAGCTTTGACATTATCGGCCTGTCACCGTTTACGCTGACGTTGAACGGCGTCGCCGGCGCATCGCCACTGGCAGCGTATTCCGGCCACATCACCGTCACGGCCGTACCGGAACCGTCCGGCTATCTGCTGATGATGCTGGGCCTGGGCCTGCTGGGTCTGACCATCTCGCGCAAAATGCCGAAGCAGAAGTTCGAATAAGAAAAAACGGGCAGCAAGCATCCATCTGGCTGCCCAACCGTACGCGCGCCTTGCCGCGTTACGTCATCCCGCCCCCCGCCATACAAGTTCGGCTCGGCGTTCATTGCGCCCACCTCCGGTTGACCCGACAGAATTCCCTGGTATTCGCTCAGCGTCGCGCCGATGGTGATCTGGTCGGTGCCGATGTCGAAGAAGCGGATATCCTTGCTGTGGTCGCTGCCACGTACCTTGATCACGGAAATCACCCGTTTGAGCTGTCCCGCCAGTTCCACATAGCGATGCATGACGATCGCGTCAACCAGGAAGGCGTTGCCGTAGGTACTGAAACGCAGCGCCGAGTACTGGTCTTCCAGCTCGGCCGTCATCAGCACGGTGACGCCCAAGCCCGTCAACACAGCCACCAGACGGTAAAGCGATTCACGGAAGTCTTCGCGAAACACCGACGCCAGCGTCAACTCCAAACCGGCCAGCGAATCGATCACCACGCGGGTGGCCTTGGTGCGCTCGATCAGGCTGACCGTCCCCAGCGCAGACCAGCAGGCCGTGCGCACGCGGTTGGAGGAGGCGGGCGGGCAGGCGCACTGGCGCTGGACTTGCCATCTGTTACGCGGGGTGGCCTGGCCGCTGCCCATACAGACAGCGCTGATCGAAAGGTGGCAGGCACCGTCCAACGTAGGCGTTGCGTCTTGTAGGGCAGGGCATATGTCAGAAATTTATGTAAGACAAGCCGACGGATATCGGTTTTGCCGATTTAAAGTTTTTGTTGGCGTCATTCCCATCAATGAATTTTTCAAATTCATGTAAGTGGGCCAATCCATTGCACCATCGATAGCCCTTGTTAAAAGCCTTGGTTTCAGGACTAGGCTCATAACGAAACACACACGAAAGCTGCGTGATAGTTGAGTTTGATGACAAGCATTGTCGGGTAAATTGCCTGGCAATCCTCATATCAAAGTGGTCAGAACCATCCGAGGAAACAGTTCCCCATTGATACAACAACATGTCAGTTAATAATCCATTCACCCGCGGATCTGCGTAATTCTCAACGTAGAACTTGAACATGTATTTTATGCCCTGATGCAACGACAGCTCTTTCAATTGTTCGCCGCTATCGATGATGAGTATTTCGAATTCGCGTTTCAATACTTCTGGTTTCATTTCACTAACCTCTACGTGCAATTATAGACGATATTGTTTAGACAATATCATCGGAGATAACATGCTTGAAAGGTGATGCTCTTGCCGGGCGTGTTGCAAGAGCAGCTTGAGGTTGCATTCATAGCAGCTGCGATGCCGGCTGCCATGCAATTAGTTGCTACTTCCATCTATATTTTCAATCTCACTCTGGAAGCAATTCTCCCATGAGGTATGCGGAAGTAGTGACCGCAAATCTGGTTCCGTCGGGTATGTACCGGGAAACCGTGTCATGTACGTACGAGTCAGAATTGGTTTCTCGTTATTTTTATTTTGTCCTTTCTTCCAGATACACATGATACCGATCAGATCGTCGGTGTTGGGCTCGGCTTCTGGAAAATAGAAACATTCTCCCCAATATTCGGCGTCGGTCTTTGCAGATTTCCTAGAGAATATCAAGGTTGTTTCCTGGCATTGAATCCTATTGTTCATGACATGCTCCTCAATTACGATCTGGAACACGCTACAAAGATTGGCGCTACGCTACGAATATAGGTGTTTTCTGTTCACGCAGAAAGTGCAGTCAGTATCAAGTTTGATCCCTGGGGGTATTTTTATTTTAGGAAATTGTATGCCGGAAAGTTTGGGCAGTTCCAGGCCCATGGACGGCCAGATCAGCAATGTCAAGGCCACCGGTACCGGCGCTATCGGTGCGCCCATCCTCATAAAGCGCCAGGTAAAGATCACGATGACAGTGACCGAGGGTGAGGTGCGCCTCATTGGCGGGTTGAACGATGTGCAGAGTACCGATTGTGCCTCGCGCTGGTCGCTTCTGCCGTCCAGTTGGGGGGGCAAAGTCGCAGTCTTTGTCCGAGGCGGACTTGGTGCTAGTCCTGAGTCCAAAGGGTCGGGCGTGCTGCCAAGCCACAGGCGCTGATCGCATGGTGACGCTGACGTACCGGGAAGACATGGTTGACCAAGTTATGGCACTGAAGCGCCAGAATGCGTGCTGCCCCAACATCGGACGGCACAAACAATTCCACTATGTGGCGACGATGTTGTCTCGAAGTTTATGAATGAGAGACGATCGATGTCTGTGCGGCATGGCACTTTGACGCAACGATGAATGGAGATAAGCGCGGAGAGCAAGCAAAAGAAGCTTGTTGTGGTCACAATTGCGGCGAGGGCGCGAAACCTGCACGCGACACTGATGGATATCGATTACAGGATGCGACGGTTCAAGGATCGGCCGACGCCGCCTTCTTCACCGCCTTTTGCGAGCCGAAGGTGAGGGCGTAGACGCAGGTGAACTCTGCGCCTACCAGCAAGATACACGACACAGGGCACGACGGTTATACGATCATGAATCGGCATAAAGTTCCCCAGCATGCGCACTCCGCTTCGGTTGTTCCGGCTGGTGCGGTAACTAGCTCTGTTCAAGTTCCGCCTGCTACGGCTGGCGCGCAGCCTGCGAAGTTTGATCCCCTTGAGGATGCCAAGCATTACGTTGAGATGAATACGCCTCGTGTAGCGGGGCTTCCGCAAACTGCGCCGAAATATGACGAATTGACCAAGCCAGTACGCGTGCCGGTGCCTGCCGCCTGCCTCCAGTTCCGCAATGACTGTAAGTGCTACACGCAGCAGGGCACGCCGATGGACGTGCGATACAACATGTGCATTGAGTTTGCGCGAAATGGCTTCTTCCAAGATTTTGACCCGGAAAAGGATCGTGTTGCTTCTGAGCGCACGGCGGCATCGGTGCGTGTGATGGAAGGGCGGGGAGGGCAGTTGGCGGCGGCTGGTGAGGTCGGGGCGCACGGTGCGGGGCAGGTGTCAGCATTTGGCAATCCACCGCCGGAAGCGCCGCATAAGCCTTCTGTGGGTATGTAGGTTTCCCCTTGCCGGTCGGATGGGGGTTTCATCCGATCGGAAGCCCGAAGGGCATGTTGATTGCCTCGGGCTGCTCGTTCTCGCTGGTGGCGCGTGCTGCGACGCCCGAAGCGTTGCGGAGCTAGCGAGGGGCGGCGCGGAGCGCCGCCTAAACTTGTATTAGGGACACTTAAGAACAGCCACGGTAAACAGACGGATTCGCGGCGTTTCTTGAAGAAAAGTTTCTTGGTTTTTGAAGGACAAAAAAAAGCCCGGTAGTGGTCGAAACACTCCGGGCCTCGATCAACCTGCTACAACAGGAAAACCGATGTCGGTATTGGATAGTAGTTTAGATGCGTTGTCAATTTCTCTTTCGCCTTTCTGCCTTGATACGGTCGAACAAAAGCCGGAACACTGGTCTGACGATGGGGTAAAGGGTACATGGCAGGACACGTATACAGCCCGCAGGCGCGTTTTTCCTGATGGGCAGTGCGAAGTCTCGGTAACTAAGGATCGCCACTTTGTAGGCCCGGCTATCAAGCGCAAGCCGCATGCAAGACGCGGCGAGTCCGAGAAGCGGGAAGAGAACGATGATGACGCTGGCCGTCGTGCGAAAAAGAAGGTTCGGGAGTGCTGCAAAGCCATCGGTGCAGATCGCATGGTGACGCTGACATACCGGGAAAACATGGTTGACCGGGAGACGGCACTGAAGCACTGGAAAGCGTTCTGCCGAAAGCTCGGGAAGCACAAGCAATTCCACTATGTAGCGGTCATTGAAGAACAGGAACGGGGAGCGCTGCATTTCCATGTGGCCGTCACAGGTCGGCAGATGTATGCGCTGTTGCGGTCAATCTGGCAAAGCGTTCTTGGCCGTGGGCCGGATGGTCAGCAGATGGGGCAAGTCAACGTCCGCGATCCGCATAGGTTCGGCTTTGGGCAAAACGGTGCCCACAAGCTCGCTGCCTACATCGCCAAGTATTGCTCTAAGCAGATGCAATGCCGTGCCCTGGATCAGAAGCGATATTTCCGGTCCAAGGGAATTGTAGTGCCTGAGGTCGATTCGGTGCGCTTGCACTGCACAACGATGCTGGGGGCTGTGCAGGCCGCGTTCAGTATCGCCGCGCAGTTTGGGCTTGAAGGTATCCAGTCGTGGTGTAACAACGGGTTGGGCGTCGTCTGGTTATCGACTGCGCCACGACCGAAGGGGGCCGATATGGAGTGCCCATTTTGATCGGTGCTGGGGCGGAACTGGCCGGTTGAGTCCTTCGGTTAAGGATTTTAATCAAGTTTTTGGGGGCTAGTTTTGCAGGATAATTACCAGTCGGCTACTATTGCCCAAATGCAATTAGAGTTATTCCCGTTCGATGCGCTGAGTCCAGCTGAGCGCTCGTATATCTACAGTTTGATCCGTAACAGCTACTGGTATTTACGCAACCTGCGTGCAGGTCGATTCGGTCAGGCGAGGGCGCGAAAACAGTATCGTCTTGTTGAAGTTCAAAAAAGACGCCTACTTATGGCAGGCGTATCTAAGCGTGAAATCTTAGATTTGCTAAAGTGCTGTCGGTTAAAATGCTCTCGGTACAAACATCCCTTCATACCATGCAAATATTGCCCTCAGTAGACTTAGCTGTGGACATGCGGTAGCAATGTATGCTAATGCTGACTTGAACTGACAACAACTCTTAATAATAGATTATGGCCAATCTCCGCGTATTTCTCTCATCTACTTGCTATGACCTCTCAGTTGTACGTGGTCAGTTGCGTCAATTTGTTGAATCACTCGGCCATGAGCCTGTCATGAGTGATTATAACGATGTTGTGTACGATCCTCGCACCCACACTCATACCAGTTGCATCGATGAAGTAGCTGGGGCAGACGCTGTCGTCGTAATTATCGGTTCGCGCTTTGGTGGCCGGGTCGTCCCGCAAGCTTTGCAGAAAGTCGATCTCGAGTCGCTGAAGTCCGTCAGCAAGAGTCACGAAATCCTCAAGACAAAGGAAAACCTCTCGATCACTCAACTTGAAGTACTCAAAGCAATAGAAAGCTCTATCCCTCTATTCGTATTCGTTGATGATCGAGTAATGCACGATCATGCCACCTATGAGAAGAACAAGTCTAAGGCGATTGCCAGCGAAATTGAGTTCGACTCGATTGATAAGCCGGAAACTGCACGTTACATATTCGAATTCATCAATTTCCTACGACTGCGATCCACAAACAACGGAATCACCACATTTTCGCGTCTGCAGGATATCGAGGATTCGCTGCGCAAGCAGTGGTCTGGGCTCTTGCAACGGTTGCTATATGAGCAGCGCGCCCGCGCTATTGACTCCAGGCGAATCGATTCCTTAACGGATCAGTTTGAGGGCCTCAAGACTGCAATCCTGACTGCACTTGGCGGCAGCAAAGATCAGAAAGAAGTTGCAAGGGGCGTGGTTCGATTTAGAAAGCTAATTGACTTTGTGAGCGCCCTTCGTGGTGGTGGAGAGGCACTAATCGGACCTTCAATGAAATGGCCTGCCTTGCTGGAAAAACTCGGGATCAGAGAAGTCATCGAGTTTGCGAGCGAAATGACAAACCTCGACAGACCGGGCTTACGTCGCCCAACGTCCATTTTGTCGACTACCGATGGCAGCATCTATGAGGTCGATCGTGTGTTTGACATCGGGGAAATGGAAACAGAATGGGATGAGTTCATGAACATTGGCGAAGAATCAAGACGTGTCATTGTTGAAGCGCTGAAAGAGATGGGGCCAAGCGGCCGACGCATGGTCAGGGAGTTTAAGATGCCCCTTGAAGAATATATTCAGGCGCGTATGGAGGGGAAACAGGACATTCCCAAATGGGTTCGCAACCTTACCTCGGACTTCAAATTTCCTATCGACCCTAACCAATGACGCTTGAAGAGGGGTGGGCGGATAGAAAGGACTGTTGAACTCGTTATATCTTTAGTTTGTCAAAAAAAATGCCTGCTCATGGCAGGCATATCAAAGCGTGAAGATCAGGGCTTACTAGCTCGCCGCTGGCAGCGTTCCTCCGGGCAAAAATACCCGTTTCAACCAAGCTGAAAATGCTCTATGCAGGGCACGGCGGTTGCGCACTCGATTTGACATAATATAAATTATGCGAACTGTTAGCAGTCCATTTCGTGGTCCGAGGTTGCGTGAAATACCGCAACATCACTCCAAAAACAGCCCCCATAGGACGGCCAGTCCCACGCGAGCGCACTCGCCCCGAAAACGCTATCGTGCCGCATTGCCCCGATTGTGGCGCGAAGCTACACAACCGTTCCAAACATGGCCCCGATGCCTGCAGCCGCCGCCATTGACAAAGCGCTCCAGAACGCCACCCGGCATACCCCCCTTTTTACATTGGCGCCGCCGGCTTTGGCCGCCAGACCGCCGAGGACAGCCAGAAAGAGCAGCGACGTGCCAACGGTGAGCGGAATCAGATTTTCATGCGGCGCCACAAGTACCACGATTAACGGCAGCGCGGCACCGATGGCAAAGCTGAGCGCCGATGCCGAGGCCGCTTGCAGCGGCTTCGCGCTCATGGCATCAGTGATTCCCAGTTCATCCCTAGAATGGGCCGTCAGAGCGTCGTGAGCCATCAGGCTGGTGGCAACCTGACTGGCAAGCGCAGGCTCGAGGCCGCGCCTAATGTAAATGTTCGCCAGCTCACTGTGTTCACCCGAAGCATTTTCCCGCAATTCGGTACGTTCCTTTTCGACCGCTGCCCGCTCGGTGTCCGCCTGGGATTGCACGGACACATATTCTCCAGTGGCCATCGACATGGCGCCGGCGACCAAGCCGGCTACCCCGGTGATCAGGATGCTTTGGTGACTCGCGTGCGCTGCCGCCACGCCAAGAATCAGGCTGGACGTCGATACAATTCCGTCGTTTGCTCCCAGCACCGCCGCACGCAGCCATCCGACGTTGTCCAGCCGGTGCAGCTCGCGATGTCTCGTCATCATGGTGGGCGCCTTTCGTGTGAGACTTTCTGACCAGCGAATCTGACACCGAACCGATTGAAAATTTGAATCGTCCAGCCTGCCCCCAATTCGCCCAAGCTGTTTTCATGCTATTTTCACGCCAAATAAAAAAGGCTTGCCAGAAAATCTCGCAAGCCTTTGATGTTAAACATATTCTTACTGGGAAGAACAAGTTTCGACCCTGCGCCTCTGCAGTGCAAAAATGACGCAACATCATCCCCGAACAACTAAGACTGCAATATGCCCGTTTGGCGAACAGCGCGTGACCAGCCGATCACGCGCTGTTCGTCCATCCGGCGGGCTTACTGCATCCACACCGCGTAGTTATTACCGGACGTCATCAGCTTCCAGCCGCTGCCTGGCGACCAGCTGTTCGGGCCGATCTTCATGGCCAGCTTGCCGGTGTTGCCGGTAATGATGGCCGCGTACAGGCCTTGCGTCGCCTGCTGGATGGACACCGGCGACGTCGACGTCACGTCAGCCGACTTGCGCGCGCTGATCAAGGCGCGGATCTGCGTCTCCAGATTCCAGTTATAGATGTGTGGATAGAAAACGCTGGGAATGCCCGGATGCGTCAGGATGTAGGCATAACCTTCCATCACCGAGCCGCATGGAACTGGCCACAGGTTCTGGCCGCTGCCGCAGCTTTCAGCCGGACCGGTGTCATGATTGTCGACAAAGGTCACGGACATGGCGGGCCACCAGCCAATCGCGCCGGCCGGGTTGCCCGACGTGTCCTTCAGGCGCCAATAGTTACCGTTGGCCAGCGCGTCGTTCAGGATGCCTTTGGTGGTGAAGTCGAACGCGCCGCAGCTGTTGCTGGTGCCGTTGATCCAATCCATGATGGCCTGGCGGTTCGCGTTCAGATTGTTCAAGTCGAACGAGTCCGGCCACATTTCGCCCACGCACAGTTCCGAGCCAAACGCGTTCGAATACTGGCCGGCATATTGGGCGCCATAGCCTTTCACGTAATCAAACCGGATGCCGCTGAAACCCACCGGCTTCAGCACGTTGTTGAGCCAGGACGTAATGCCGTTCTGCACCTCCGCCACGTTCTTGTGGTCGAGGTCGCGTGCGGCGCTGAAACCCTGGCCCGTGTCGGGATTGCCCCAGCCGCAGTTGCATTCGTCGTTGTTGACGATCGTATATTGCGACCAGATGGGATTGGTGAAATCGTACCAACCGGTGGAACCGACCCGATGGTTGACCACCACGTCGGCCACGGCGCGCACGCCGAGGTTGGTAAATGCCGACACGGCGGCCTGCAGGTCACTGGCGCTGCCATAGGAAGAATTCAGACTGTTGAGCTGGCGTGGCATGTAACCCTGAGTCGCCGAGGAATCCGATGGTGGCGGGAACCAGACGTGGGTAAAGCCCAGGCTCTGAATGTCGGCAGCTTTACCCGCCAGCGTGTTGTACCAGTTCGGATTGGCGTAATTGGCCGAATTCCAGTGAAAACCCTGCAACATGATCGCGCGGCTGCCGCCGGCCTGTTCGGGTGGTGTCGCGGCGTGGCTGGCAGTACCGAATAGCAATGCCGCACCTGCAATTAAGGCAAGTTTTCTACGCATGTTGTCTCCTGATATTTGTAGTAACACTAAATTGACGGGCGCTACTTAATGTAGTTTTACTCCGCAAAATCAGGGTAGCAAACTTATTTGCCTGTATAAAGTGAAATTTATGCTTGAAACGCAAAAAATGTATTAGTTAGTTTGACTACACTAATCCCTGTAGTCGACTACGTGCTGCGCGTGGATCTGGATTGGTGCGCCGCCATGGCGCAGCGCTTGCGGCCCCGCGAACGGGGGCCGCAACGGTCTTGATGGCGTGCGGTCTGCCTCGGTCAGCCTTGCTGGACCGCCCTCGCCCGCGCCGCGTGCAGCTTGCGGTAGCTGTCGATCTTGCGCTGGTGGCGATCCAGCCCTTCCAGCTTCATGCTCGTTGGCGTCAGGCCGTGGAAACGCACGCTGCCATCCACGGAGCCCAGCACCGCGTCCATGCGCGCGTCGCCGAACATGCGCCGGAAATTGACGACGTAGTCGTCCAGTTCCATCTCGTCATCGAGCGACACTTCCAGCACCGCCAGCATGGCCTGGTAGAACAAGCCGCGCTCGACCGTATTGTCGTTGTATTGGAGGAAGGCTTCGACCAGGTCTTTGGCCGCATCCCAATCCTGCAAGGCCAGATTGATCAGCAACTTCAGTTCCAGGACGGTCAGCTGGCCCCAGTCCGTGTTTTCGTCAAATTCGATACCGATCAAGGTGGCGACGTCGCTGTACTCGTCGAGTTCGCTGTTTTCCAGGCGTTCAAGCAACGCTTCCAGGCTGTCGTCATCAAGCCGGTGCAGGTTCAGGATGTCGGAACGGAACGACAGCGCCTTGTTCGTGTTATCCCAGATCAAGTCCTCAACGGGGTAAATTTCCGAATAGCCGGGCACCAGGATCCGGCACGCGGTGGCGCCCAACTGGTCGTAGACAGCCATGTAGGCCTCTTTGCCCATGTTTTCCAGAATGCCGAACAAGGTCGCCGCTTCCTCCGCATTGGAGTTTTCGCCCTGGCCAGAGAAATCCCACTCGACAAACTCGTAATCGGATTTGGCGCTGAAGAAACGCCACGACACGATACCGCTGGAATCGATGAAGTGCTCAACAAAGTTATTCGGCTCGGTGACGGCGTTGCTGACGAACGTGGGCCGCGGCAAGTCGTTCAAGCCTTCAAAACTACGGCCCTGCAGCAGTTCCGTCAGGCTGCGCTCGAGCGCCACTTCAAAGCTTGGATGCGCGCCAAACGAGGCGAACACGCCGCCAGTGCGCGGGTTCATCAGCGTCACGCACATGACCGGATATGTTCCACCCAGCGAAGCGTCCTTGACCAGCACCGGGAAGCCCTGCTCCTCCAGCCCCTTGATGCCGGCCACGATGCCCGGGTATTTCGCCAGCACTTCCTGGGGCACGTCCGGCAGCGCGATTTCGCCTTCCAGGATTTCGCGCTTGACCGCCCTTTCGAAGATCTCCGACAAGCACTGCACTTGCGCTTCGACCAAGGTATTGCCGGCGCTCATACCGTTGCTCACGAACAGGTTTTCCACCAGGTTGGTCGGGAAATACACGACTTCACCATCGGACTGGCGAACGAACGGCAGCGAGCAGATGCCGCGCTCGATATTGCCCGAGTTCGTATCGTACAGGTGCGTGCCGCGCAATTCGCCATCGGGATTGTAGATTTCCAGGCAATACGGATCGAGGATTTCAGGCGGCAGCGCATCCTTGCGGCCGGGCTTGAACCAGCGCTCATCCGGGTAATGGACGAATGGCGCATTGGCGATCTCTTCGCCCCAATACTCGCCGGCGTAGAAGTGATTGCAGCTCAGACGTTCGATATATTCGCCCAAGGCCGAAGCCAGGGCGCTCTCCTTGGTCGCGCCCTTGCCGTTGGTAAAGCACATCGGCGAATGCGCGTCGCGCGTATGCAGCGACCACACGTTGGGCACGATGTTGCGCCACGACGCGATTTCGATCTTGATCCCCAGATTCGCCAGCAAGCCGGACATATTGGCGATGGTTTGCTCCAGCGGCAAATCCTTGCCCGTGATGTAGGTGCTCGTTTCGGACGATGGATTCAGCGTCAGCAATGCCTGGGCATCCGCATCGAGATTTTCCACTTCCTCGATGACGAACTCGGGCCCGGTCTGGACCACCTTCTTCACCGTGCAGCGGTCGATCGAGCGCAAGATGCCCTCGCGGTCCTTGGCGGAAATATCCTCTGGCAACTCGACCTGGATCTTGAAAATCTGTTTGTAACGGTTCTCGGGATCGACGATGTTGTTCTGGGACAGGCGGATATTTTCGGTCGGAATATTGCGAGTTGTGCAATACAACTTCACGAAATAAGCCGCGCACAGGGCCGACGATGCCAGGAAGTAATCGAACGGACCAGGTGCCGAACCATCGCCCTTGTAGCGGATGGGCTGGTCGGCCACGACCGTGAAATCATCGAATTTCGCTTCCAGGCGTAGCTTATCGAGAAAGTTGACCTTAATTTCCATGGGGATTCCAAACAGTGCTTAAATTGATCTGGCCGCTATTATCGGCGCTTTTGGCCGAGCGGCATAGGCGCGCGTGACCCCGGCCCCAATCCTGGGCCGCCATTGCCCGCAACGCAGGCACGTTGGTCAGGTGATCAGCTGACCGTGGCCATCCCCGTCTCGCCGCTGCCTGGCCAGCGGGACTAGGCGGCCGGTTTCGGGCGGCGCTTCGCGGCGCCGGCCCGCGCATTCAACGCCGCCGCCGCGCACACCAGTTCCTTGAACGCATCACCATCCACGGACTCGCCTTGATGGATGTCGATGGCGCGCCGCGCGTTGCCATCCAGGCTGGAATTGAACAGCGCGGCCGGATCGTCCAGCGAAGCGCCCTTCAGGAATGTGAGCTTGACCACGGCCTTGTAGGTTTCGCCCGTGCAGATGATGCCGCCGCTGGACCAGACCGGCGTGCCCATCCACTTCACTTCCTCCACCACGTCGGGCACGGCTTCGTGGATCAGGGCGCGCATCCGGCTCAGGGTCGCGCCGCGCCAATCGTCCAGCGTGGCGATCTTCTGGTCAATAAAGGCGGAAGCGGGCTGGCCTTCGATGGGCGCCGTCGTCATGCTGCCTCCGTCGCCAGCACTTGTTCGAGCGCGCCGAAGAATTTCTGCCAACCAAACTTGGCACCCTGGTAGGCCTGTTCCTGGTCAGGCCGAAAGCCGGACTGTTCCATGCGCAGAAGCGTGCCACTGGCCGACGGTTCCAGGGTCCAGGTCACGACACTTTCCAGTCCGTATGCGGACCAGGTGTACGCCAGCGTGCGCTGCGGCGCCACTTCCGTCACCATGCAGTCGACCGCGCCCCACTCCGCCCGGAAATGGAAATGGTGGCCCGCCACCGGCATGAAATCGCTTTTCATCAGCCAGGCTTCGATCAGATGGGGCTGGGTCAGGGCGCGCCAGAGCTTTTCCGGCGGATGGGGAAAGTCCCGTTCAATCACAACGGTGCGCAGTTCGGGTGCGGTGGCGTTCATTGATCCATCCTTTTCAGTAAGTCTTCGAGGTCATCGAACCTGTTGTCCCAGAATCGGGTCATCTGGTCCGTCCAGTCGCGCAGTGGAACCAAGGCGTCGGGCCGTGCGCTGTAGTGCGTCTGGCGCCCGGCATGGCGATCCAGCACCAGTCCCGCTTGCTTGAGTATGGCGAGATGCTTGGAAACGGCCGGCTGCGACACCTGGGCGTGGCCGGTCAGCGCGCCAACGGTCTGTTCGCCGCCGGCACACAATTGTTCGAAAATGGCGCGCCGCGTGGGATCGCCCAGTGCCCGGAACAGCGCGTCTTGCGTCGTCGTCATGTCAATCCATAGCCTCCAGGTTATGGATTAAACTATAGCCAAGTGGTTATGGATTTTCAAGCGAAATTTACAGCATTGTCATTTTAATACTGCTCCACGTTAGGCGGGTGTCGCGTACGCGTAGCGGACGGGCCAGGTGCTGCCAGGCGATCAGCGCATCCCCACGTCCTTGCGGTACTGGTGGACGAACATATTCTCCGACTTGATCTTGCGGGCGATAAAGTCCGCGCGGAACTGGCCAAATGGCAGCGAGGTCAGCCCGCCGCCGCGGCCCAGGGTGACGATCATCATCTTGCCCATCCCCTTGCCCGGCAGCCGCGGGGCGTACGGCTTGAGCCGGGCCGCGTCCGCCGATGGGGCTGCGAGCATGGCCTTGATGTTGGCCACGATTGCCGGGACATGGAACGATGCGGTGATGGCAAGCCGCCCTTCGGGCAGATTGGACACGTCGCCCGTGACGAAGATGTTGGCAAAGCCCTGCAGGCGCAGGTAATTGCGCCGTCAAGAGCAGGCCATCGTCCTGCACCAGCGCCGGCCACGATGCCGCCACGAAACCGGTATTCGGCCGGGCGCCGGCCGCCCAGATCACCAGGCCCGCGTCCAGCAGTTTGCCACCTTTGGTGCGCACCTTGCCATCGACCGGCTGGGTGCCGATGGCGGGTTGTGTCACCGGGTCATCGAGCAGCACGCGCGCGCCCATCGCGATCAGCCTGCCCAGCGCCCAGTCGCCAAATTTCGATGGCGCGCGCTCCAGCAATTGGCCAGCGCCATGCACCAGCGTCACCGACAGCCGGGGGAACGATTCACACAGTTCCGCGGCGATCTCGACGCCAACCGGCCCGCCGCCGGCGACCACCACGCTGCGCGCCGTCTTCAAACGTTGCTGGGCGTCTGCGATCTGGGCGCGCCGGGCCCCCTCGCCGGCCACCTCGGCCTTGATCAGGGGATCGACGCAGCGCGAACCCGTCGCCACGACGGCGAAATCGAACGGGATGGTTACACTGCCGGCGCCGGTATCGACCACCACGCTGCGCGCTGCGATGGAAACGGCCTTGCCCTGCACGTGGCGCACGCCGGGCAGGAAATGCTGGTACCGCAGTTGCGCGGGCAGCGCGTTCGGTTCAACCAGCAAGCGCGGCAGCGCCATCGGCACTTCAAAATAGGTTTTCGGATCGACCAGGGTCACATCCAGGGTGTCTTGCAACAAATAGGCGATCTTGTGGCCTGCCGAGCCACCGCCAATCACAACTAATTTTTTCTTTAACATTTTTCTTGTGCCAGGTTGTTATGCAGGCTTACTAGCGGCCAGCCCGATCGGGCGGATGCATTGCGGGACCCGCGGTGAAAGCCGGGGCCAATGGCGCGAAGTTGGTCATGCCTTATCCTTCACGGATGGCGGTTGCCGCCTCGTCCATGGGCGGAATCAGGCCCAGGGAGGCGATCACTTCCACGGCCAGCCCCGCGCCTGGCATACCGCACACGACCGCGGCCGTTTCAACCACCCCTTGCAGATCGGACAGGCTGGCCCCTGCCCTGACCGCGCCTGCCGCATGCAGGCGTGCCGGCGCCGCTTCCCCCCGTGCGATCAGCATGGCGAAGTGGACCAACTGCTGGGTACGCCTGTCGAGCGGATTGCGGTGGATCAGTTCATCGCGGAATTCCTCGATGGCCGCCACGGCGGCGACGCGGCCGGTGGCGCGGGCCAGCCGCTGGCGCTGCGCCACCATGTCCGGCACGGCGCCCAGCAGCTGTTGATAGGACGCGTTGATGGCGTCGGGGACGGATTGTTTAGTGCTAGTCATTGGTCACACCTGTGGGTTGGCCGTTGAGCCGGTGGGTGGCTGTTGGCGCATGGCGCGGCTCAGGCAATCAGGCCACCGAGTTGCGGTAACTCGAGGAACTCCGGCGGCAAGTACGATTGCTGGCGCAGCAGCAGGTCGATCTGGCCGTAGTGGTAGCCGTGGTGGGCGTAGACTGCCCACAGGAAACCCTGCACCGTGTATTTGCGGCCGATAAAGGTGAACTCCGTGCCCAGCTGCTGCGGCGACATGGCGCGAATACGGTTGAGATTGTTCTCGAGTACCCCGCGGTATTGGCTGACCAGGGGTTGTCCGGCGCTGGCCAGTTCCAGCATAGGAATGCCGACCGGCGGCACCATTTCCCCACCTGGCGCCATGTTGGCGAGGGTGGTGCTCCAGTAATCCTCGGCGCGCATCAGGTGGCCGGTCAGTGCTTCGATCGTGATGCGGCTAATGCGCTGGCCCAGGTAATTGGTCTCCGAATCGGCGGGGATGCTGCTCCACAGCGCAGCGGGAATCTGTTCCAGCGTATTCAGGCTCAGGGTCACTTGCTGGTTGAACAGCGACAGGAAGCGTTCGTGCTCGTTCATGGTGGTATCTCTGTAAAAAGTTGTTGATGTATGCCATGATAGGTGTGCACAATTCATGGCGGAAGCCTGTGATTGATCAACATCTTGTGCTTCAAAGGAGAACAATTGAGCAGGCTGGACGAAATCAGCACCTTCGTTGAGGTGGTCAACGCGGGCAGCATTACGCGAGCGGCGGAAAAACTGGGCATCGTCAAATCGGCCGTCAGCCGGCGCATGAACGACCTGGAGGACCGCCTCAAGGCACGGTTGCTGGTGCGCTCCACCGCTGGGCTCAGTGTGACCGAAGCGGGCAAGGCGTTCTATGAGCGCGCCGCGCGCATCATGGCCGATCTCGATGAGGCCGAACTGACGGTCACCGATGCCAGCGCCAATTTGTTCGGGACCATACGCATGTCCGCGCCTGTCAGCCTGACCAACCTGGTGCTGATGCCGCACATTAGCCAATTTCTGAGCCTGCATCCGGGGCTCACGCTGGACTTGAGCCTGTCGGACCGCTTCGTCGATATCGTCAACGAAGGCTTCGACATCGCCATTCGCGCCGGCACGCTCAGCGATTCGCGCCTGGTCGCCCGCAAGCTGACGGACATGGGACGGGTAACCTGCGCTTCACCGGCCTATCTTGCCGCGCGCGGCACGCCCCACACACCGATGGATCTGGAGCACCACGATGGCCTGGTGTCCTCCAACGCGGCCGAATCCGTGTACTGGAATTACGCGCTGCCGGACGGTGGCAACTATCTGGCGCGGCCGGCCGTGCGGCTGAAGGTGAACAATGGCGAGGCCGTCATCACGGCCGCCGCCGCGGGGCTCGGTATCGCGGCGGTGCCGGGTTTCATTTCGCGCGACTTGATCGAGCGCGGCGCCCTGGTGCCGCTGTTGACGGGATACACGCTCGCTTCGGGCAGCCTGTATGCCATTTATCCGCCGGGCCGCCATCTGTCTCATCGCGTGCGCGTGTTGATCGACTTCCTTGTAGCACAGTTCGCGGCCGCGCCGCCGCCATGTGCGGCAAAATATCGAAATGACAACAACCGAGGAGTACGCCATGCAGGCTGAAAAAGCGAACCACGATCAGGATCAACGCTGGAACGGCGCGGCTGGCCGGGCCTGGGTCGCGCTACAGGAACAGCTCGATGACATGCTTGCGCCGTTCGAACGCCTGCTGGTCGATGCCGTGTGCGAACAGCGCCCCGGCTCCGTGCTCGATGTCGGTTGCGGAACGGGTGCCACCACCCTGGCCATCGCACGCCGGCTGGGCCAGGGTGCCGCTTGTACCGGCGTCGATATCTCGCAGCCGATGATCGCGCTGGCCCGCGCCCGCGCGGCGCGGGAAGCGTTGGCACCCGAATTTATCGCGGCGGACGCGCAAACCTGGCCGTTCGCCGCCGCCAGTGTCGACATGATCGTGTCGCGCATGGGCGTGATGTTCTTCGACGATCCGGTGCGGGCCTTTGGCAACCTGCGCCGGGCCATCACGCCCGGCGGCGCACTGCGCTTCGTCGCCTGGCGCGCCGCGGAAGAAAATCCATTCATGACGGCGGCGGAACGGGCGGCAGCGCCCTTGCTGCCCGCCCTGCCCCCGCGCCGTCCCAACGAACCGGGCCAGTTCGGCCTGGCTGACCGTGCGCTGATCACGCGCATCCTCGAGCAGGCCGGCTGGGAAGGCCTCAGCATTCAAGCGGCGGACGAGGAATGCACGCTGCCTGCACGCGAGTTGCTCCGCTACGCGACCATGCTGGGTCCGGTGGGCCAGCTGCTCCAGCAGGAAAGCACGGAGCGCCGCGCCGAGGTCGAGGCCGCCATGCGCGACGCCTTCTTGCCGTTCGTGCAGGGCGACAAGGCACGCTTCACGGCGGCCTGCTGGATGGTCAGCGCGCGCGCGCCACAGTCCTGAATTGTCGGCCGCCGCTGTGGCGGCCGGCACCAGAATGTGTCTCGTCCGCGCCGCGGTTTTCGTACCCGCATGCAAGTGCGTGCGTCACTGTGCCCGTGGCTGCGGGCGCCCATCAATAATCAAAAAAGCAAGTGAAATATTGATCATTTGGCAGTGATCTTCCGAGAGATTTCACAATTTCCCCAGTGCTACTATCGGCCCACGACAGGCATGGCCAGCAGCGCAAGTCCGGTCACTGGCCTGGCGCGCCGCTGTTCACCCCCTTGGTGCTGGAAATTCACTGGAGAAGAAGATGACGTCCACCTGGTTCGCATTGATCGCCGGTTCCACCCTCGCATTGAACGCCGCCGCGGCAACGGTTACGCCGTTCGCTGACAACAACGGCGCCATCCCGCCCGCTTCGGAATACAAAGGCCCGCTGTTCAAGCTGAGCCACCAGTATCCATCCAACGTGCCTGCGCCGGCCATGCCCTGGCGCACGGCCATCAACAACGGACGCATCACCACCCAGAACGCGGGCGCCTACGCGCAGGCGCTCAAGGACGCCGTGGGCAAGGACATGATGGTGCTGCTGCAGGATTACGCGCACTGGGACGCGGCGCAACGGGGCTGGTACAACGAGCCGTGGCTGGGCGCCAAGCGCGAGGCCATCCATGGCATGTACGTGGGCGGCAGTTCGCTCGACACCTCGCTGTTCGCCGCCAGCGGGCTGACCAAGCCCATCACCACCTACGTGCTGACCTACTACGACAAGACGGCCGCGCAAACGCTGAAAAATGTGTGGGGCACGACGGCCATGACGCCCGCCGTCACGCCCAGGACCACCCAGTTCCCGGAAGGCTCGCTGATCATCAAGGCCGCCTTCATCACGGCCGATCCCACTGTCTGGCCTGTGATGACGGGCAGCCTGGTGTGGCCCGCCTACATCACCACCAACGCCACCACCGGCGAATTCGCCAAGCCCCGCGTGTACAGCACCTACCTGATGCAGTTCGATATCATCGTCAAGGACAGCGCGTCGGCGCCCGATACGGGCTGGGTGTTCTCCACGCTCGTGTACGACCGCAACGTCAAGCCCGGCGCCAACGGCGTGTGGGACCAGATGGTGGTGCTGGGCGCCCAGTGGGGTAACGACCCGCTGGTCAATTCCACCAAGGACCCGCACATGCCGCTCACGCAGAACTGGAACAATCCGGCTGCGCCGGCCTATGGCGGCGCCACCTTCGGCTGGGGCGAGCGGCTGTCCGGCCCCAACGACGGTGCGATGAATGACATCTCGTTCGAGACCGATGGCAATCGCCAGTACGTCAAGAACGCCAAGGATTCATCGTGCATGAGCTGCCACAGCACGGCGCAATGGGACGTCAAGAATCCCAAGGTCGGCATGCAATCCTTCCTGCTGCCGCTGATGACGCACCTGCCCAGCGACAGTTCGACGGGTAGCCCCTACCTGAATTCGCCGGCGCCCGGTTCGCCGGACTGGCAGCGCTGGTTCCAGAACCGCAAGGGCGATGTGCCGATGAACGCTGGCAGTGTGGCGGCCGACTTCGACATGGTGCTGACCTTCAAGTCGCTGCCCTTGTGGTACGCCGCCACCAGCAAGACGCCCCAGTTGTTGAACGCGATAGACCGTACCGGCAAGCACGTGGCGGACCCCACCGCCAAATAGGCGGCAGGATCCGCGCCCGCAGTCCTCACTTCCAACAAGGAGGCAGCATGTCCTATACCTACAAGCGCTTCTTCGCCGACGCCGCCCAAATCCCCGGCGGCATCGCACTGGGCTATCCTGTGCCGGGCCGGCAGTCGGCCAGCGCCGACCAGATCGCCGGCAAGGCCTTCTTCGCCGGCGACGCGGACTGGAACACCATCCAGGCCACGTCCTACGATTTCATCGTGATCGGCACCGGCCCCACCGGCGTGGCCTTCATTGAACAGACCCTGCGCAACCAGCCGGAGGCCAACATCCTGGTGCTGGAACGGGGCGGCTACTGGCTGCCGGCACATTACCAGATGCTGCCCATGGCCTTCCAGGCCGCCACCGGCTCGCCGCCCACCACTTACCCGTGGACGCGCAGCACGCGCATGGCGACCACCGGCATGCAATTGTTCCAGGCCGGCTACATGCCCATTGTCGGCGGCCGTTCCACCTACTGGAGCGCGTGGTGCCCGGCGCCCACGCCGGGCCAGATGCGCGACTGGCCGCGCGCATTGATCGACGTGACGCTGGCGCCCGGTTTCTGGGAGCGTGCGCGCGCCTTCCTTCACGTGACATCGATGGACCAGATCAACGATGGCGTCTACGGCAAGCTGCAGGCCCAGTTGGACAGCAACATCAGGGAGAACTTCAAGCGCTGCGTACCGACGGCGCTGAGCGCCTGCCCGGCGCCGATCGCGGTCGGCAATCCGGACTGGCAAGGCGTGAAGTTCTACAAATACGCCACCGTCGGCACCCTGTTCGGATTGCAGCAACGCCAGCTGGCGCAGGCCGCCCAGGGCAAGGGCCATCCATTGACGATCGTGGACCGCTGCCTGGTCGAGCGACTGCTGCATGACGGCCACGGCACGGTGACGGCGATCGCGACCAACCATGGCCCGCTCAGCGTGGGCAGGGCCAGCATCATACTGGCGATGGGCACCATCCCACCGGCCACCTTGCTGATGAATTCCTTCGGCGACGCGCTGCCCAATGCCGGCAAGCGCTACACGGGGCACTTCATGTCGCACGTGACGGCGCGCGTACAACGCACCGCCTTTCATGGCCTGTCGCCGCTGGAGATCGGCGCAGTTTATCTGGACGGCGTGGACCAGCAGGGCTTGCAATACCACGTGCAAGCGAGCGCCTTCGCCTCGACGCGACCGGAACAGGACGCCCAGACCATCGCCCATGAGGCGCCCGATGCGGCGGCCGTCGTCTCGCCGGCCCAGTTACGCGGCTCCGAGGACTACGTGGTCCTGGTGTGCGCCACGCTGGGCGAAGTGAGCGAGCGCAACGCGGAGAACTGGATACGCCGCAACGACCAGGGCGACCCGACCACCAACATCACGCTGCAACTGCAAACCGGCGCGGCCGACGAAAAGTTGTGGGACGTGCTCGACGAAGCCACCTACCAGACCATCACGGCCCTCGTCAGCGCGCGCGTGGATGCGCCACCCGAGATCGAATACTGGATCGACGAAGGCAATGGCGGCGGCAGCTGGCGCCGCGCGCGACCCAGCCGCGAACAGATCCGGCTCAACATCATCGTGCACGAAGCGTCGCCGTTGTGGATGGGCGCGGACCCGGCCACGTCCGTGGTCGGCCTCGATTATCGTCCCCACGGCGTGCGCAATGTGTACGTGACGGGTGGCGCGCTGTTCCCCACCTGCGGCTCGTGGAACCCCACGCTGACCATGTGTGGGCTGGCGCAGGACCTGGCCGACCGCTTGACGCGCCAGCCCCGCCAGGGCGCTTGAATCGGGGTGGCTGCGTGAGGGCGACGGCGCACACCGACGCTCAGTCGACCGACTTCGCGCAGCGCACGCCCGCATGCGAGGTGCCGCAATCGGACGCTATGGCCTGGCCGCGATCGCGCTCAGTCCTGCCTGGCACGAGGCACTGTCCCACGACCTGGGCTTTGATGCGGCGGGCTTACCGCAAACTGTCGAGTGCGATGACGTGACTACCCTGGTTCATCTGACGGCCCATTCGGATGTGATCGGCCTGCTGCCACACACGATCATCGCGCAAACGGGACGCACGCTGGCGCCCGCAACCCGGCGCGCGATCGAGATCGCCCATGACGTCTGCAAGGAATTGATCGGCAAGCTGGATAGCTGATGCCGCTGGCTCAGTTCAGATAGATGTCACGCCGCAGCCGTTCCATTTCCTGCTGGTGGCGATCGGCCCAGCGCCGGGCCTCGTCCAGCTGGCGCTCCGTGCGCTGCAGGTAGTCGGCCACGTCGCGCCGTTCCTGTTCGCGCCGGCGGTCCTGCTTCTGGGTCTCGTCGTTGACTGGGCGGTCCTTGTTATCGAGGTTGGCGCGGATCTCGCGCTCGATGCGGCCCAGGCGGCCCCGCGCCTCGCGCGCGCGGCCGGCCAGCTCGTCCACGTCGCTGACGGCGCGGTTGTACTTGGCGGCGGCCACTTCGTAATCCTGGCCGCTCAGATAGGCGCGTTTCATCTGGTTGCGCACCGGGTCGCGGCACACCTCGAACGCCATACCGGCACCGTGGCGGCCCAGGTCGAAGGCGTTGTCGGGATTGCAGTAGCGGGCGTTCTGCTCGTCCCAGGCAGCCGTGTAGAGCTCGCGCGTGCGCGGGATCACGAACACGCCGTCGCGCCCGGCGTTGGCCATGCGGTCCTCGAGCAGGAACGGATGGCCATAGCCGTCATCCTGGCCCGCCTTGCGCCAGTAGTCGACCAGCCGGTTCTCCCAGCTCTGGCGATATTCGGCTTCGTACACTTTCAATCCCTTGGCGCGCGCTTCGGCGCGGCGCATGTTGAAAGCCTTGCCGGAGACGGCGTCCTGCGTGCCCAGGTTTTTCCAGTAGTTGACGATTTCAGCGTTCCACGCGGCGTGGTAGGCGTCTTCCTGCACTTGCACGCCAGCGGCGCGGGCAGCGGCCACACGCGGCTTCAACTCGCTATCGGGCACGCCGTTGCGGGCATCGGTGTAGCCGGCGTCCTGCCAATAGGTGCGGTTGCCAGTCTGCCAGCCGCTCGTGTAGCTGGCCTCGTCGAAGCGCAAGCCTTGCTGGGCGGCGCGGTTGCGTGCCGCTTCTTTGACCGTCGCGGGCTTGCCGTCGGTGCCGTCGCGCTTGCCCTGGCCGTTCCAGTAATCGGCGTTACCGATCATCCAGCCTGCATCGTAGGCCGGGCGATTCAATGGCGTGTGCTGTTTTTGCACCGCTTCGCTGGCCACATGACGTTCGTAGGTGGACTGCGGCAGCGCCTGGCGGCCGTCGCTCACGCCGCGCGCGGACCAGAAATCCCAGTTGCCTTGCGCCCAACCGGCCAGGTAACCGGCCGCCGCATCGCCCTGCCCTTTGCCGCCGTCGTGGCTGTCGCAGAAGTCCTTGCGCTCAGCGAAGTTCTGGACTTCTCCGGCCACGCCATCCTTGTGGCCGATGCCGTTCCAGTCGCCGGCCTTGCAATCCGCGATGCGCTCCATCGTGGCCTGGCAACCGCCGAGCAGCAGCGGCAAGGAGAGGATCAGCGGAGTGCTCCAGCGTGGTAGACGAGTCATATTGTCGGCATGTGATTGTTGGCCGGCTGATTATAGTGGAATTCAGTTGCACAAAGCATCATCTGACGGCCATGGTCACATCAAACGTCACCTGCACGCACAGGCCCGGTCCGTCGTCGCGGTTGGCCAGCGCGATACTACCCCGGTTACGGATGGCGGCCCGCTCCGCGATCGCCAGGCCCAGGCCACTACCCGGTTGGTCCTGGTCCGGCAAGCGGTAGAAGCGCTCGAACACCTTGCGCTGGAATCCGGGCGCAATACCGGCGCCTTCGTCGCGCACGGCCAGCGTGATCAGGCCGGCGTCGGCGGTGATGGTCACCGCCACGCGGCCGCTATCGGGCGAATACTTGATCGCGTTGCCAACCACGTTGTCGATCAGGGCCGCCATGCTCTCGCGATGAAGGCACATGGCGCACAGGTCGGGCGCTTCCAGTTCCAGGTCGATATGGCGCGCTGCCGCCAGCGGGCCGGCCAACGCCAGGCGGTCGCACACCAGCTCCACCAGGTCGAGCGCACGCAAGGGCGCCGCATCACTGTCTGGCCCGGACCGGGCCAGCGCCAGCAGCTGGTGCACGGTATGGGTGGCCCGCCGCACTCCTTGACGCAAGCCTTCACCGGCTTCCTGTACCCGCTGTGGCGTGTGGGCGTGGGCCAGCGATTCGGCGTTGATCTGGATGATGGACAGCGGCGTTTTCAGTTCGTGGGCCGCGTCGGCCAGGAATTCCTGCTCCCGCTCGAGCCGCTCGACCAGTCGCCGCATCAGCCGGTTGACGGAGTCCACCAGCGGCGATAGTTCCCGGAATGGCGATGGCGCCAGCGGTGTCAGGTCCGTGCCAGAGCGCTCCTCGATCTCGGCCACGATGCTGCGCAGTGGCCGCAGGCCGACGCGGATGATGTACCAGGCCGGCAGCAACAGGAACGGTAGGCTGAATAGCAGGGGCGCGAGATAGTAGCCAATGCTCGACGTCTGCAACAGCCATTCACCGATCACCTGGGTGGCCATGCGCACGGTGACGCCGGTGGCCGGGTCCGATTCGATGACGGCCACCCAGCCGTCGGGCACCGCAAGCCGCTCGGGCGCGGCGGCAGCCGGCACCGGGGCGCCCGACGCGTACAGCAACTGGCCGTGCCGCCATACCTGGGTTTGCAGCGCGGGGACGTACCAGCCCAAGTCACGGTACAGGGCGTAATGCAGTTCCTCCATCTTGTGCAGCAACGGCCGGATTTGCGCCGGCGGGCGGCCGTCCACCGTCTGCATCAGGACCAGGATGCGCAAGGCGCTGGCGCGCAGCTCGCGCTGCATGTCGCGCTGCTTGGTGGTGTGCGTTTCATGGATATCCCATGCCAGGTTGGCCAGCCAGATGGCCAGCATCACCCCGCAAAAACCCAGCATCAGGCGGCGGAACAGCGAGCGTTCGGGCAGCGCGCTCATTTGTCGATCACGTAGCCCACGCCACGCACGGTGCGAATGTAGCCATCGCCTATCTTTTGCCGCAGGTGCGAGATGTGCACGTCCAGCGTCTGCCCTTCTCCTTGCGGCAGGGCGCGCGATTCCAGCTCGCGCCGGGTCAGCACCCGTTCCGGGTATCGCATCAATGCCAGCAGCAGTGCAAATTCCGTCTTGGACAGGTCCACGCCGGCGCCGGCGCGGGTGAGCACGCGGCGCCGTTCGTCCAGCGCGAGGTCCTTGATCTTCCAGACCAGCTCCCCCGTCTCGCTCCAGCCGGTGGCGCGCCGCACCACGGCCCGCAGGCGAGCCAGCAGCTCGGACACGGCAAATGGCTTGACCAGGTAATCGTCCGCGCCCCGGTCCAGGCCCTGCAAGCGGTCCTCCAGGCTGTCGCGCGCCGTGATGATGAGGATGGGGAGCGTCTTGCCATCGGCCCGCAACTGGCGCAGCAGGTCTATGCCATTCCCGTCGGGCAGGCCGAGGTCAAGCAGGACCGCGTCGAACGGCTCGCCGGCGATACGCTGGCGCGCATCGGCCGCCCGCCGCAGCCATAGTACCTCCTGGCCTTCATCCTGCAGCGACGATTGCAGGGCCTTGCCAAGTTCCAGGTCGTCTTCGACCAGGCATATTTTCATGTGTCTTTTCCAATACGCGTGAAGGCGGCTATGTACGCATCTTCATGGGCACCTGTCAACATGGCGGCGCGCCAAAACTATAGGAAAACTGAAGGTTGCGTTGCGCAGTCGTTAAGAATGAGCATGGATAATAGCCGCTCACATCAACCTTGCCGCGACCAGAACCGGGAAAGCACACATGCCGTCCGCCGCACCACAACGCCAGGATAGTCCGCAGTCTGTCGAGCCGGCGCCGCGCGCCGCGCCGCAACGGGTGCTCGCGCTGGACACTTTCCGGGGCCTGACCATCCTGTTCATGATCTTCGTGAACGCCGTGGCCGGCGTGCCGGGCGTGCCGGCATGGCTGGAACACGCACCGCCCGGCGTCGATGGCATGACCGTGGCCGATGTCGTCTTTCCCGCGTTCCTGTTCATCGTCGGCATGTCGATCCCGTTCGCCATGGCACGGCGCAGCGCGGCGGGCGACAGCCGATGGCAACTGGCGCGGCACGTCGCGGCGCGCACGACAGGCTTGCTGGTGCTGGGGGTCTTCATGGTCAACGCGGAGAGCGGCTACAACGAAGCGGCCATGGGCATGTCTATCCATCTCTGGTCGCTGGCGGCGTACGGCGGCGCGCTGCTGGTCTGGCATGGCCAGAGCTTCAGCCGGCGCGAAGCCGGCACCGCACTACGAGTGCTGGGGGCCCTGGTGTTGTTGGTTCTCGGCCTGCTCTACCGGGGCGGTGCCAGCGGCGTGGACAGGCTGGCGCCCCAATGGTGGGGCATACTGGGCTTGATCGGTTGGGCCTACCTGGTCGCAAGCGTGATCTACATGCTCGCTGGCGACCGTCCGATGATGCTGGCCGGTGCGCTGGCCGGCTGCATTGCGTTCTACTGCGCGGCGCAAGCGGGCGCGCCTGGTGTGCTGGCCGGGCAGGCGGGCAACGCCGTCCATGCGGCCATCGTCTTGAGCGGGGTGCTCACGGCTCGCATCTTCCCTGGCGGCGCAGCGCGCCAGGATACGCGCCCCCGCTACCTTATGGCGCTGCTGCTGACCGCCGGCCTGTTGGCGGCCGGCTGCGCGCTGCGGCCCTATTTCCACATCTCGAAGATCGCAGCCACGCCTAGCTGGGCCTTGTACAGCGCCGCCATCTGCGTGGCCGCCTTCGGCTGGCTGTACTGGCTGGTGGACCTGCGCGGCATAGCCCGCTGGACCGCCCCGCTCCTGCCGGCCGCTGCCAACCCGCTGTTGGCCTACGTCGTGCCTTACATCGTCTATGCCTTGACGCGCTACCTGCACGTGACGTTGCCAGCGAAGCTCACCGCGGGCGCGCCCGGCATGGTGGCGGCGCTGGCTTATGCCTGCGCGGTCGTGGCCTCGGTCCCGCTGCTGAACCGCATGCACATCACGCTGCGCCTTTAACCTTCTCTACACCTGTGCCAACCATGCCGCCCACCTCCCGCATCTCCTCCATCGACGCCCTGCGGGGCCTGACCGTCGCCGCCATGCTGCTGGTGAACGACGCCGGCGACTGGTCCCATGTCTATCCGTGGCTGGAACACGCCGAATGGCATGGCGCCACGCCGGCCGATTTCATTTTCCCTTTCTTCCTGCTGATCGTCGGTATCTCGATCCAGCTGGCACTGGGGGCGAAGATCGATGCGCGGGCGCCGGCCGCGCCCATGGCGCGTGCGGTCCTGGTCCGCGGCGCGCGCATCTTTTTGCTCGGCCTTGCCTTGCATGGCGCGGCCGCCCTGCTGCTGCATGGCAGGGACTTTCGCTTGCTGGGGGTACTGCAAAGGATAGGTATCTGTTTCGCCGGGGCCGGCCTGCTCGCCATTTATGTGCCCAGGGCGCGAACCCAGTGGGCCATCATCGCTGGCATCCTGGCCGGCTATTGGGCGCTGCTTTGGGCGGGCGGGGCGCTGGCGCCCGACCTGAACCTGGTGGACCGCGTGGACACAGCCCTACTGGGCCGACTGGCCTATCAATTCAATCCGGCCACCGGACTGGCCCACGATCCGGAAGGCGTGCTCAGTACCCTGCCGGCGCTGGCCACTGTTATGCTGGGCATGCGCGCGGGCGCTTGGCTGCGGGCACGGGATCTGCGCGCGCTGCTGTGGGGCGGACTGGTGACGCTGGCCGTGGGCGGCCTGTGGTCGCTAGTCCTGCCATTGAACAAGCAGCTGTGGACGTCCTCGTTCGTATTGTGGATGGGCGGGCTGGGCATGCTGGCCGTGGCGCTGGCCCATAGTCTGATCGACCGTCAGGGCTGGCCTGACCTGGGCCGCTGCCTGGGCATCAACGCCATCGCCGCCTATGCGGGCGCGTGGCTGGCCACCTGCCTGTTGGAGGGCAGCGGCGCCATGGCCCCACTGTACGACCGCCTGTTCCGCGCGCCGCTCACTCCGTTGATGGGGCCATTCCTGCCGTCGCTGCTGTTCGCGGCCGTCTTCACCGGCCTGTTCTGGCTGGCCATGCACGGTTTCGAACGGCGCGGCTGGCGCATCACAGTCTAGTATCGCGGCCGAGGGACGGCGGATGGCGGAGGACCGGCATGCCCGGCACCCGCCATCCGCAGCCATCCGCTAGTTCCTGCGGCTTGCCTCGTACAGCGGCGTCACCTTGGGCATCAGTGCGCTCAAGTCGGCGATGCGCGTCTCATTGGACGGATGGGTGGACAGGAACTCGGCCGGCTGCTTGCCATTGCTGGCCGCGCTCATCTTCTTCCAGACGGTGATGGCGGCATTCGGGTTGTAGCCGGCGCGGGCCGCCAGTTCCAGCCCCATGCCATCGGCCTCCGATTCGTTCTGGCGCGAATTGGGCAGCTCGTACAGGTAATGCGCCACCTGGTTGGCGGCCTCGATCTGGGCCGCGCTGCCCGGTGCGGCCGTCAGCGCGACCTGGGTCAGCGCGTTCTGGGCGTAAGCCTTGGACACCTGCTCGCGGCCATGTTCGCGTAGCGCATGGGCGATCTCATGCCCCATGATGACGGCGATTTCATCGTCATTGAGTTTGAGCTGGCGCAGCAAGCCCGTGTAGAACGTGATCTTGCCTCCGGGTGCGCAGGAGGCGTTGAGAATGGGCGCGTCGATCAGCGTCACTTGCCAGCTCCACTTCACGGCATCGTCGCGGAACACCCCGACCTGCTTTTCCAACTGGCCGGCCACACGCTTGAGCCGTTCCAGTTCCGGCCCGCTGGCGACCAGGCGGCCGGCGGCCTTGGCCTTCTGGTTTTGCTGCGTGTAGTTGACGAGCGCCATGCGTTCGACCGTATCGGCCGACACGAGCAGCAGTTGTTGGCGCTGGACGCCAACCACGCCCGGCTTGGTGGTGCTGGCGCAGGCGCTGAGCAGGATGGCGGCGGCGACGGCGGCGAGTTGTAGATGGCGGCGCAGGTGCGATAGTTTCATGGCGGTGTCTCCGAAGGAAGGAGATCATATTTTCTGCCTGGAAATTTAAAACCATCTAACGCAGATCAACCCTGGCGCGCGCCAACCACGCCGGTGTGTGATCTTTCCCCAATTGGCTATAATTTGCCGCATCCCGCCAATTGGACGAAAGTTTGACGATGATCCTTACCCCCGGCCTTCGTGCCTGCCGCCTCGCCTGCGCCGCCGTGCTGCTGGCAGGTGCCCTGCCCGTCCACGCGGACGATCTGTTCACGACGATCGAGAACAAGCCGCTCAGTGAAGTGTGGCTCAATCCCGGCTTCTACTCCTACCACTTCCAGCGCGACAAGCACCTGAACGACCGCAATCCTGGCATAGGCGCGGAATACCGCTTTTCGACTGTCGCTTCCGTGACGGCTGGCCGCTTCTACAACAGCGACCGTCTCTACTCGAATTATGCGGGCATCTACTACCAGCCGTTCGCGCTTGGCCCGGTGCGGCTGGGCGCCGTGGCCGGCGGCTTCAACGGCTATCCCAATATGCGTAGTGGCGGCTGGTTCCTGGCCGCCATCCCCACCCTGAGCGCCGAATACAAGAGCGTGGGCGTGAACGTGGCGATTGTGCCGAGCTACAAGGATCGCCTGTATGGCGCCATCTCGGTCCAGCTCAAACTGAAAGTGTTCGAGTAACGGCGGGCGGCGGGGCGCGACATCCCACGCCCCGCCTTCTGCATCGCTCAGTGCCGGGCGCGCGATGACACAGCCACCTGCTCCAGGATGTGCGGCGGCACGGCCGCGTAGTGCTGGAACTCCATCGTGTACGTGGCCCGGCCCTGCGTGAGTGAACGCAGCGTGGTCGAATAGCCGAACATCTCGGCCAGCGGCACCAGCGCGCGGATGATCTTGCCGCCACCGCCAGGGATTTCGTCCATGCCCTGCACCATGCCCCGCCGCGCCGTCAAATCGCCCATGGCGTTGCCCATGAATTCCTCCGGCGTTTCCACCTCCACGTGCATCATCGGTTCCAGCAGGATGGGGTCGGCCCGCTTCATGCCATCCTTGAAGGCGATCGAGCCTGCCATGCGGAAGGCGTTCTCGTTCGAGTCCACGTCGTGGTAGGAGCCGAATGTCAGCGTCACCTTCACGTCCACCACCGGGTAGCCGGCCAGCACGCCGTTCTGCAGCGTCTCCTGCACCCCCTTGTCGACGGCCGGGATGAATTCGCGCGGCACCACGCCACCCTTGATCGCGTCCACGAATTCGTAGCCCTTGCCGGACGGGAGCGGTTCCAGCGACAGCACCACGTGGCCGTACTGGCCCCGGCCACCGGACTGTTTGATGAACTTGCCCTCGATGTCCTGCACCGCCTTGCGTATGGTCTCCCGGTAGGCCACCTGCGGCTTGCCCACGGTTGCCTCCACGCCGAACTCGCGGCGCATGCGATCGACCAGGATTTCCAGGTGCAGTTCGCCCATACCGGACATGATGGTCTGGCCCGATTCCTCGTCCGTGCGTACGCGGAAGGACGGGTCTTCCTGCGCCAGCCGGCTCAGGGCGATGCCCATCTTTTCCTGGTCGGCCTTGGTCTTCGGCTCCACGGCCTGCGAGATCACGGGCTCGGGGAAGGACATCTTTTCCAGTACGATGATGTGATCGGGCGCGCACAAGGTGTCGCCGGTCGTCACCGACTTCAGGCCCACAGCCGCCGCGATATCACCCGCATACACTTCCTTGATCTCCTTGCGCTCGTTGGCGTGCATCTGCAGGATGCGGCCCAGCCGTTCGCGCTGGCTCTTGGTGGGGTTGTACACGGTGTCGCCCGAATTGACCACGCCGGAATAGACCCGAAAGAACGTCAGCTGCCCCACGAAGGGATCGGTCATGATCTTGAACGCGAGCGCGGAGAACGGATCGGCGTCCGACGGATGGCGTTCGATCAGGTTGTCATGCACGTCATGGCCCGCGATGGCCGGCACGTCCAGCGGCGAAGGCAGGTATTCGACCACCGCGTCCAGCATGGCCTGCACGCCCCGGTTCTTGAAGGCGCTACCGGCCAGCATGGGGACGATCTCATTGCGGATGGTGCGCTGGCGCAGGCCGGACTTGATTTCCTCCTCCGTCAACGGCTCGCCGTTCAGGTATTTTTCGATCAGCTCGGGCGTCGCTTCGGCGGCCGCCTCCACCATCTTCTCGCGCCACTCGGCCGCCAATGCCTGCAGGTGGGCGGGAATGTCCTCGTAGGTGAACTTGACGCCCAGGCTGGCATCGTCCCAATTGATGGCGCGCATCTTGACCAGGTCCACCACGCCGTGGAAGTTGTCTTCCGCCCCCAGCGGGATCTGGATCGGCACGGCGACACCTTTCAGCCGGTCGGCGATCTGCTGGCGCACGCGGAAGAAGTCGGCCCCCACCCGGTCCATCTTGTTGACAAAGGCGATGCGCGGCACACCGTACTTGTTGGCCTGGCGCCAGACGGTCTCCGACTGCGGCTGCACGCCGCCCACGGCGTCGTACACCATGACGGCGCCGTCCAGCACGCGCATCGAGCGCTCCACCTCGATCGTAAAATCGACGTGGCCCGGCGTATCGATGATGTTGATGCGATGTTCAGGGAAATTGCCGGCCATGCCTTTCCAGAAGGCCGTCGTGGCGGCGGACGTGATGGTGATGCCCCGCTCCTGCTCCTGCTCCATCCAGTCCATCGTCGCGGCACCTTCATGGACCTCGCCGATCTTGTAGTTGACGCCCGTATAGAACAGGATGCGCTCGGTGGTGGTGGTCTTGCCGGCGTCGATGTGGGCGCTGATGCCGATATTGCGGTAACGCTCGATAGGTGTCTTGCGGGTCATCACATTCTCCTTGAACGACGACTGCCGACGACGGCGAAGTCGTGCACAAATTCTAACAGCAATGGAGAACTGAAGTATGGTGCGCCGGCGCAATTTCAAGGCGCGGAGCACACGCGGCCGGCTAGCGTCCCGGCGCCCCGCGCAGCATGCGCGCTGGCAGCATGACGATGGCGCGCAACAACTCAAACACGGCGTCCACGCCGATGCCCACCAGCCGGAACGGCAGCATCAGCAGCCACACGATGGGATACAGGAACAGCGCCAGCAACGCCAGCGGCCAGCACAGCACCAGCAACACCAACCACAAGATAAAACTCAGCATGACGGCACTCCTTAAGCCTGGCCACAAGGTCGAGCCCTCACTGTATGCCGCTGGCAAGGCTTGGGCAAAGACCATGCGACCGGCAGCGGCCGGAAGCGATAAACGGTGGAAATCAACGGATAGACGGCGCAACGGCCGCACCAGCCACGACAGGCGCGCGCCGAGCCGCAGGGAGCCGCTTACTGGCCCACGCAAATGATCTTGGTGACGTAGTCGCGCGCGTTCGGCTTCTTCTTGGTCGCCCATTCGATGGCCTGGTTGGCCTCGGCGCGCGTCATCACGGTCGCCTTGTCCTTCGATTTGATGAACGACACGCCCTCGAATACCCCGGTCTTGCTGCGCATGACCTTGGCGAAAACGGGCGGCTTGGTTTCGCCATCGCTGACTTTGTTTTGCTGCACCAGGTAGCGCTGGTCGATTTTTTCCTGCTGTTCCATATTCATTCGTCTTGCATCTCAAGTGTGAAAGACGAAGTATAAGCCCGCGGCGCCTGCCGCGGGCGTTTCCCGGCGCTCAGGCGTAGGCTGGAACGAACTGGACCGGCTGGTGCGCCGCTTCGTACAGGATCTCGGCCTTCAGCGATGCCTGCAGCGATGGGATGGAACCGCCCGCACGATACTGGAAACTCACCTGCAGCACGTCGCCCTCGCTGGCGCGCACGGGGATGGCCAGCGGCAGGGTCATGTAGTGGTTGAGCCAGTCGATGGTGGTGGAACGCTCGCTGACAACGGCCAGGATGTTCTTGGTGACGAAGCGCATGGCGTTGATCTGGCCACCACGCTCGACAACGAATTTGCCCTGCCAGCTGTAGACCAGTTCATTGGGCTGGCTGAAATCGATGATGCTGTACACGGCCGGCTGCGCCATTTCCACGGTGCCGGGATGGATAGCCGTGGTTTCCTGGAACTGCACGATGGGGGCATAGAACCCTTCGAAATCATACTCTTGCTGCAAGGGCTGCACCGCCATGATCACCGCTTCCGGCAGGAATACGGGCAGCGGGCCGCCGAAACGGGCGGCATAGCGGCGCTTGAACGATTCAATCACTTCGACCTGTTTCTCGCGCAGCATGCCGACGTGGATCATCTCGCAGATCACCACGTCCACTGGTTCGGGCGGCAGGTATTCGAAAGCGTCCGCGTGGATCACCTCCACCTTGTGGCCATTGGCATTCAGCGCCAGCATCTTGCGCGCCTCCTTGACCATGTCCGGATTGAATTCGACACAATAGACCTTGTCGGCCTTGGCGGCGGCGAACCAGGACAGCACGCCCGTGCCGCCTCCCAGTTCCAGCACCTTGGCGCCGGGCTTGACCGCGTAGTCGATGGCCGACTTGAAACCATGCATGCGGTTTTGATCCATCAACATGTTGTGATGGTAGTGGACTGGAATGAACTGCCCCAGGTAGCAGCTTTCAATTTCGCGTTCGTTCAGCATGGTTGTCCCTTGTTGGATCGTATTGCAAATCGTCAATACGGCGGGACCATTATCGTCAAGCTTGCCGACTAGCCAAGCGGAGAGCTGGACAGGAATTACCCGCCAATTCCCCGTTTGTAAAATGAACTACACGCACAGCTTAACGTTTGGCGCGGCTGGCCAGGTGTTTGCGGATGGTTTCAGCGATCCAGGGCTTATCGGCCTTGGTGGCAAATTCCGCGGCCGTCTGGTGGTAGGCGCCATCTTTCAGCGTGGCATCGGCGCCCCGTTCCAGCAGCAGCTGGACGGCCGCTTCCTGGCCTTCACGGGCGGCCAGCATCAACGGCGTCAGGCCGCTCGGTGATGGGGCGTCGATCGCGGCGTGGCGCTCGAGCAGCAGGTTGATGATGTCGGTGCTGTTGGAGGCGGCGGCGTAATGCAGCGCCGTCCAGCCCGGCTGATTGACGGCCGCGCCCTTGCCCAGCAGCGTCAGCACGGCAGACTTGTTTTGGCGGAAGGCGGCCATCATCAACGCCGTATTGCCATTGGGCGCGCGCGCTTCGAGCTGGATGCCGGGCTGGGCCAGGAGCAGGTCAAACGTGTTCATCGCGCCGTAACGCATGGCGACGATCAGCCCCGTTTCGCCACGCTCCGGCTCGCGCACATTGGGGTCCAGGCCTTGGGACAATGCCCGCTTGATGGGGCCCACGTTGTCGAGTTGGATGGCGCGGAAGAAATCGACGGCGCGCGCATCCTCGGCGGCGAACGCGGCGGGGATGGTCAGCGATAAGGCCGCAGCGACCATCAACAGACGGCGTCTGGAGTTCAAAATTCCCATCAAAAGCTCATCGTACGATGTTGAAAAGATTGAAGAAATTGTCCGTGGTCTGCTGCGCCACCTGCTCCACCGGCAAGCCTTTGAGCCTGGCGATGAATTCACCGACATGGGCCACGAAGCCAGGTTCGTTCATCTTGCCACGATGCGGCACGGGGGCGAGGTAGGGCGAATCGGTTTCGATCAGGATACGCTCCAGCGGCACTTCCAGCGCCACAGCCTGCAATTCCTTGGCGCTCTTGAACGTCACGATGCCGGAGAAGGAAATGTAGAAGCCCATGTCGATGGCGGCGCGCGCCACCTCGAGCGACTCCGTGAAGCAGTGCATGACGCCGGCCACGCCACCTTTATCCGTGCCCGCGCCCTCCTCGCGCATGATGCGTATCGTATCCTCGCTGGCGGAGCGGGTATGGATAATCAAGGGCTTACGGGTGATTCTTGATGCTTTGATGTGGGTGCGGAAGCGCTCGCGCTGCCATTCGAGGTCGCCCGTCAGGCGGAAATAATCGAGGCCGGTCTCGCCGATGGCGATGATTTTCGGATGGTCGGCCAGCCGGACCAGCTCGTCCACGGTGGGCTCCGGCGTATCCTCGTAATCGGGATGCACGCCCACCGACGCGTAAATGTGGGGATATTGTTCGGCCAGGGCCAGCACCTGGGGGAAATCCGGCAAGTCGACCGACACGCACAGGGCGTGGCTGACCTTGTTTTCCGCCATCTTGGCGAGGATGTCAGGCATGCGAGCGGCCAGCTCGGGGAAATTGATATGGCAATGAGAATCGATATACATGGCGTGATTGTAACCCGCCAAGCCTGCCCCGGTCAGCCCGTTCCATCCACCCGCTTGCCAAGGATGACCAGGTCACGCTCCACGCCGTCCAGATTGGCCACGCGCGGCAGGTTGGCCCAGGTGTCGAAGCCATATTTGCGGAACAGGCCCAGGCTGGGCGCGTTGTGCCCGAAGATGAAGCCCAGCAAGGTGTGGACCTTGATGCTGGGCGCGTAGGCGATCGCCTGTTCCAGGCAGTAACGACCGACGCCCTTGCCCCGCCACGCTTCATCGATATAAATCGACACCTCCGCCGTGCCCGCGTACGCGGGGCGGCCGTAGAAATTCGAATACGAGATCCAGCCCAGGATGGCGGGACTGGCGCCGTCGTCATCGGCCGCCTCGATCACCCACAGCGGCCGCCGCTCGGGCGCATGCTCGTTGAACCAGTGCAGGCGCGATTCGACCGACACTGGCTCGGTATCGGCCGTCACTTCGCGCGAGGCGACGGTGCTGTTGTAGATGGCCACGATCGTGGGCAGGTCGGCCAGCGTGGCCAGGCGGTGACGGAAAGCGGACATGGAAACAAAGGGCAAATTAAAGCGTATGGGTGGCGCGCGACGAACGCAGGGCGGCGCCGAGGATTTCCTCGATGCGCAGGCGGGCCCTTTGGCCGCTCTCGTCATCGGGGAAATGCACGCCGATGCCTTGCGCCTTGTTGTTGTGGGCGCCCGGCGGCGTGATCCAGGCCACCTTGCCGGCGATCGGATATTTGTTGGGGTCGTCCATCAGGGCCAGGATCAGGTAGATCTCGTCGCCCAGCTTGTACGGTTTCTGGGTCGGCACGAACATGCCGCCATTTTTCAGGAACGGCATGTAGGCGGCGTACAAGGCCGCCTTTTCCTTGATCGCCAGCGACAAGACCGTGGGCCGTGCAACCGGCGCGGCGCTCGGATCGACAGGGTTAGCGCTCATGCGTTTCCTTTCAGGCACAGCATGCTGCGTAATCGAGCAGCATGTCTTCGATGAACAGCTTGGGCGACAGCGGGTGATCGGCCGTGGCCCGGCGCTCGTTGGCCGCCTTCAGCGCGGCCAGCAGGCGGCTGACGTGGATCCTGTCGGCCAGGCCCGCCAGTTCCTTGCGGTAGCGCGGATAGTAGCGGATATTCCCCGCCAGTTTGTAGGAAAACATGTCATAAAGCCAGCGCTGCATCCAAGAAACCTGGGCCGCGAGCGCCACTTTCTGCAATTTTTCGGCCGTTTTCAGCGCCCCTTCCACGCTGGGGCGGGCCAGCAGCTGCAGCAAGGTGTCCATGTCGTCGCGGTTGCCCGTCTCGGCCTGGGCCAGCGCGGCCAGCGGCGAACCGCCCTGCTCGCGCAGCCAGCTGTCGGCATCGGCCACGCCTTGCGCCTGCAGCCAGGCCAGCGCCTGGGCATGGGATGGCATGGGCAGCGCGAACTTGCGGCAGCGCGACAGGATGGTGGGCAGCAGCCGGTCCAGGCTGTTCGAGGCCAGCAGGAACACGGTGCCGGGTGGTGGTTCTTCCAGCGTTTTCAGCAGCGCGTTCGAGGCCGGCATGTTGAGCGCTTCGGCCGGGTACAGCACCACCACGCGCAAGCCCTGGCGGTGGGTGGAGATGTTCATGAAATCGGCCAGATTGCGGATCTGTTCGATTTTGATCTCTTTGGACGGTGCCTTGGATGACTTGGCCGACTTCTTCGCCTCGGCGTCGCCGCCCTCCTCGCCGTCGGCCGCCGGTTCATCTTCCAGTGCCTCGGGCCGCACACGGCGGTAGTCGGGGTGGTTTTGCTGCGAGAACCAGCCGCAGGACACGCACTGGCCGCAGGCATGGCCGTCTGGCAGCACGGCTTCGCACAGCAAACCCTGGGCAAAGCGCTCGATGAAGTCCGACTTGCCGATGCCGGCCGCGCCGTGGAACAGGATGGCGTGCGGCATGCGGGCGCGCAGCTGTTGGAGCTGGCGCCAGGCATCTTGCTGCCACGGGTAAATGGAATTGCTCATTGGTGGTATTTTGTTTTAAAACAACTGCTTATGCAATACTTTTAAAGTTACAACAGCGCATCAAGCAGGACCGCCAACTGATCTTGAATAGCGGCGATGGTCTGGGTCGAGTCGATCACGCGGAAGCGTTCAGGGAACTGGGCGGCCCGGCGCAGGTATTCATTGCGCGCGGCACTGAAAAAGTCCGCCTTTTCCTGTTCAAACTTGTCGAGCGCGCGGGTGGCGTCGAGCCGCGCGCGGGCCACTTCCAGCGGCACGTCGAACAGCAGGGTCAGATCCGGCTGCAGGTGGGGATGCACCCACTGCTCCAGCGCATCGAGCTTGTCGCGCGCGAGGCCGCGCCCGCCGCCCTGGTAGGCGAAACTGGCGTCCGTGAAGCGGTCGGAGATGACCCAGGCGCCACGGGCCAGTGCCGGTTCGATCACCTGGGCGAGGTGTTCGCGGCGGCTGGCGAACATCAGCAAGGCTTCCGTTTCCAGGTGCATTTTTTCATGCAGCACCAGTTCGCGCAGCTTCTCGCCCAATGGCGTGCCGCCCGGCTCGCGCGTGCTGACCAGCTCCTTGCCCTTGGTGCGCAGGTAGTCGGCCGTGAAGCCGATATGGGTGGATTTGCCAGCGCCGTCGATGCCTTCGAAACTGATGAATTTGCCGCGTTGTTGAGTCATGTAGCGATGCTGCCTATCGTTGATATTGGTTGACCGCCCGGTTGTGGTCGGTCAGGTTGTCGGAAAACTGGCTGGTACCGTTGCCGCGCGAGACAAAATACAGGGCCGGGCTTTTGGCCGGCGCCAGGGCGGCCGCCAGCGACTGCACGCCCGGCAAGGCGATCGGCGTGGGCGGCAGGCCAGCGCGCGTGTAGGTGTTGTACGGCGTGTCCGTCTCCAGGTCCTTCTTGCGGATCTTGCCATCGTACTTGTCGCCCATGCCGTAGATGACGGTGGGGTCGGTCTGCAGCAGCATGCCCAGCTTGAGGCGGTTCACGAACACGGCGGCGATCATGTTGCGCTCGGACTTTTGCCCCGTCTCCTTTTCCACGATGGAGGCCATGGTCAACGCCTCGTATGGCGTCTTGTATGGCAAGGCGGGATCGCGCTTGCTCCAGGCGTCACCCAGGCGCGCCAGCATGGCCGCGTGGGCTTGCTTGAATACCAGCAAGTCGCTGGAGCCTTTGGGGAACAAATAGGTATCGGGGAAGAACAGGCCTTCGGGGCGCTTGAAGTCGCTATCGATTTGCGCCATCAACGCCTGGTCCGACAGGTCGGCCGTATCGTGTTTCAAGCCCTTGCTGGCGGCCACGGCCTGGCGCATCTGGCGGAAGGTCCAGCCTTCGATGATGGTCAGCGCTTCCTGGGCGAACTCGCCCTTGACCAGTTGCTCCATCAGGCGCAAGGGCGTGGTGCCGGGTTTCAGCTCGTAGGCGCCCGCCTTCAGGCGCGCGCTGGAGGACGTGGCGCGCGCCAGCAAGTTGAACAGCAAGGGTTCCATGGGCACGCCGGCGTCGGCCATCTGCTGGCCAGCGGCATGGGCGCCGCTGCCGGGCGCGATGGTGAAGTCCACCGGCGGCGCGTCGTCCGGCGTGATGGGGTTTTGCGCCCACCACGCGAAATAGCCGCCCGCCGCCAGCGCGGCCAGCAAACCTAGGCTAATGAGTTTTTTAATGAGGGACATCATGGTCAAGTCTTAGGTTATATCTGCATAGTGGACCAGAATCGCCCGGCTTGCCAGCCTCACGGCACGCCAGATTTGCGCCACCTCCGGCGCGAAATTCGCGGGATCACTATAATGAGCCCGTAATGATAATGCTTTCATCGTCAAACTTCTGGAAATTATGAATACTTGGAATCAACTTTTAACCCAGCAAGGCGCGCGCGGTACGGAACAGGCCCCGGCGCAATTCCGTGATTTCGGCCGCACCTTGACGGCCGCCGAGCTGGCCAACGGCTTCGCCGCGCCGCTGACGGACCTGGGTTTGATTGCCCTGAACGGCGAGGAATCCGCTTCCTTCCTGCACAATCAGTTGACCAACGATGTCGAACACCTGGGCCTCGATACGGCCCGCCTGGCTGGCTACTGCACCCCCAAGGGCCGCTTGCTGGCCACTTTCCTTGTATGGCGTAACGCCGACACCGTCTTCCTGCAACTGCCGCGCGCCATCCAGCCCGCCCTGCAGAAGCGCCTGCAGATGTTCGTGCTGCGGGCCAAGACCAAACTGAGCGACGCGACCGAAGCGCCGGCCAACGCCGTGGTGCTGGGCGTGGGCGGCAAGCAGGCCGATGCCGTCCTGTCGACCTGGTTCGATGCCCTGCCCGCGCAAGCCTATGGCAAGCTCGATCACACCATGGGGACCCTGATCCGCGTGGCCGACGCGTTTGGCGCCCCGCGCTACCAGTGGCTCACCAGCGCCGAGACGGCCGCCGCCGTGTGGCCCGTGCTGTCGGCCCGGCTGGCCGTGGGCGGGAATGATGCGTGGCAACTGTCGTCCATCCACGCGGGCGTGCCGCTGGTGACCGCCGCCACCCAGGAGCAATTCGTGCCACAAATGGTCAATTTTGAACTGCTGGGCGGCGTCAACTTCAAGAAGGGGTGCTATCCGGGCCAGGAGATCGTCGCCCGCAGCCAGTATCTGGGCAAGCTCAAGCGGCGCACCACGCTCGTCGCCATTCCCGACATGCAGGCGGCCCCCGGCATGGAAGTATACGCCACCGCCGATCCCGAGCAGCCTTGCGGCATGATCGTCAACGCCGCCCCCAATGGCCTGGGCGGCGTGGATGCCCTGGTGGAAATGAAGCTGGACGCCATCGAACGGGCGTCCGTGCGGGTGGGTTCGGCTGAAGGTATCGCTTTACAATTTCTGCCCATGCCTTACGTGCTGGACCCGCTCGACCTCTGACATGCGCGATCTGTACATTTATTACCAGGTGCGGGAAGCGGACGCGCCTGCCCTGCTGCCCCGCGTGTCCGCCATGCAGGCAGCGCTGGCGCACCAGCAAGGCGTGGCCGGCCAGCTCAAGCGCCGGCCGGAAGCGCGCGACGGCTTGCAGACATGGATGGAAGTCTATCCGTCCACCGGCGAAGGATTCAGCGCAGCGCTGGCCGCGGCCGTGGAACAGGCAGGCGTGCCGGCGCTCATCGCCGGCGCGCGCCACGTTGAAGTGTTTATGGATATGGTCCCATGTGCCTGATCGTCTTCGCCTGGAAAGTGGTGCCCGCCGTGCCGCTGATCGCGGCCGCCAACCGCGATGAATTCTACGAACGGGCCACGGCGCCGGCCGGCGCCTGGCCCGAACATCCCCACGTCTATGGCGGGCGCGACCTGAAGGCCGGCGGCAGCTGGATGGGCATCGCCCAGTCGGGCCAGTCCGGGCAATCGCCGCGCTTCGCCGCCATCACCAACATCCGCTGCCCGTCGGAGCACCGCGATGACGCGCCCTCGCGCGGCCACCTGGTGTCCGATTACCTGGCCGGCAGCATGTCGCCGCAAGCGTACGTGGAAGCGATCCGGGGCGACTGCCACGCCTACAATGGTTTCAACCTGGTGTTGGGCGACCGCGATACCCTGATCTGGTTCTCCAACAAGGGCCAGGACGACCCGCGCAATGGCCAGCCGCTGGAACCGGGCATCTACGGCCTGTCCAACGCGCGGCTGGACGCGCCCTGGCCCAAGGTGCTGAAAACGAAGGCGCAGTTCGCCAGCCTGCTGTGCCTGGGCGCGCCCGACGAAGCGTTCTTTGAAATGCTGGCCGATACCACCCCGGCGCCCGACCAGCGGCTGCCGGAGACGGGCGTGCCGCTGGACCTGGAACGGGTGCTGTCGGCCGTGCGCATCGAAACGCCGGGCTATGGCACCCGCACCTCAACCGTCGTCAAGCTGTATGCCGACGCGCCGGCCGTACTGCACGAAGTGCTGATCCAGTAAGTCCTGCTAGAGCGATTGCATGTAAGCCACCATCTGGTCCAGCGCCAGGCCCCAGCCCCGTTCAAAGCCCATGTCGACATGGCGCAGCATGTCTTCACTGTTCTTGTGGCGGGCACGGGCGTGGTAGCGGGTGCCACTGCCTTCGGGCGCCAGCGTGATGTAGGCCGTGATGAACGGGTTGGCCGACGGGCCGTAACCTGGCGCGAGCGCGTCAGTCCACACCAGGCGCTGGTTTTCCACGATCTCCAGGAAGCAGCCCACATGGGGGTGCTGCTGCCCTTCGGGCGAGCACATCACGGTGCGGAACACACCACCCGGGCGCAGGTCGATGTCGCACGTCAGCGTTTTCCAGGGTGCCGGGGTGAACCAGTGCACCACGTGGGCTGGTTGGGTCCAGGCCGCCCAGATCTGCGCCGGGCTCAGTTCCACCGTCCGTTCGAACACCAGGTCCAGGTCCGAATCGTATTCATCTGCGATGTGTTGCATGGCGCACTCCCTTCGGAAGGTCAGGCAAAGGTCAGCTGCATGTCGATGTGGGCGATGCCCGCTTCGTAAAACGCCTCGCCGGCGATGCTGAAGCCGTGGCGTTGGTAGAACGGCGCCGCGTGGGTCTGCGCGCTCAGCACGACGCGCTGGTCGCCGCGCGCACGCGCCTGCGCCATCAACGCCTGCAGCAAGGCGCCGCCCACCCCGCGGCCGCGCGCCGTCTTGCGCACGGCCATGCGGCCGATATGGCCATCTGGCAGCAAACGGCCGGTGCCTATGGGCACGCCGGCCGCATCGTACGCCACCGCGTGCAGGCAGACGGCATCCATGTCGTCCAGTTCGATTTCGGCCGGAACATTCTGCTCCGCCACGAAGACGTCGAAGCGGATGGCCTTGGCGTCGGCGTTCAGGGTGTCCCAGGTGCCCAGGCGGATGTCGTGGCTGGTGTCGTTATTCATAACGCTAATAATAGTTGAACCAGCCACGATTGTCGCACGCGGTATTAGCGCGGGCCAGCACCTGCTTGCATTTTGGCACGCAAGAGGTCGCGCACCTGGGGGTTACCCTGATACGGATCGCTCGGGTTGCGCTGTGCCAGCACGTCTTCCATCCGCTCGCGCACGCCAGCCAGCGCGCCCGGATGCGAGTAGATGTAGAACTGGCCGTCGGCGATGGCCTTGAACGTCACCTCCGCCACCTCGGCCGCCGACACCTTGCCGGACGTGACCGCCTTGTCCGTCATCGCTTGCGACACCAGCTGGCTGGCCGTGGGGCCCTGCGTCATGCGCACGTCGGCGGGCCGGTTGCGGTGCGACTGGCTGATGCCGGTTGGCACAAAGTACGGGCACAGCACGGACGCACCGATCGGCGCCTGCACCAGTTGCAAGTCCTGGTACAGGGTCTCGGACAGCGACACCACGGCATGCTTGGAGACGTTGTACACGCCCATGGCCGGCGCGTTGACCAGGCCCGCCATCGAGGCCGTGTTGACGATATGGCCCTCAAATTCAGGATCGCGGGCCGCCGCCTCCAGCATCAGTTTGGTGAAGATGTGCACCCCATGGATCACGCCCCACACATTCACGCCCAGCACCCACTCCCAGTCCGCCTCCGTGTTTTCCCAGATCAGGCCGCCGGAACCGACGCCGGCGTTGTTGAACAGGAGGTGCACGGCGCCGTAGGCTTCCATGGCCGCATCGGCCAGCGCCTGGACCTGCTCGCCCTTGCGTACATCGCATACCAGGGCCTGCACCGCCGCGCCCTGGGCCGCCAATTCATCGCGGGCGCGGTCGAGCGCATCGCGCTGCACGTCGGCCAGCACCAGCTTCATGCCCAGCCTGGCCGCCACGTTGGCGAATTCGCGCCCCAATCCGCTGGCGCCGCCCGTAATGACCGCTACTTTTCCTTGGAAGTTTTTCATCAGATTAATTTCACCAGTTGTTTGCCGAAGTTATGGCCTTGGAGCAGGCCCTTGAATGCTTGCGGTGCGCTGGCCAGGCCCTGCGCCACCGTTTCCCGGTACTTCAGTTTGCCCTGGGCCACCAGCAGGCCCAGTTCCGTCAAGCCTTGCGGCCAGAATTCCATGTGCTCGGTGACGATGAAACCGCGCAGCGTGATGCGGTTCAGCAGCAGCAAGCGCGCGTTGCGGATCGGCAGTTCCTGGCCGTTGTAGCCGGCAATCAAGCCGCACAGGGCCACGCGCGCAAAGGCATTGGTGCGCGCCAGCGCCGCATCGAACACGGCGCCCCCCACGTTCTCAAAAATGGCGTCGATGCCGTTGGGCGCGGCGGCGGCCAGGTCGGCATCCAGGTTGCCGGCCTTGTAATCCACGCAGGCATCAAAACCCAGCGCGTTGACGACATAGTCGCATTTCTCCTTGCCGCCAGCGACGCCCACGGCACGGCAGCCGCGCAACTTGGCCAACTGGCCCACGGCGCTGCCAACGGCGCCGCTGGCGGCCGACACGTACACGGTTTCGCCGGCCTTGGCCTGCAGGATCTGGTGCATGCCATACCACGCCGTCATGCCCGGCATGCCGACCACACCCAGGTAGGCCGACAACGGGATCTGGCTGGTGTCGACCTTGCGCAGCTGGCCGCCGTCGGCCACGCCCATCTCGGCCCAGCCCAGCATGCCCGCCACGAAATCGCCTTCCGCAAAGCGTGGATGGCGCGACGCCACCACCTGGCCGGCCGTGCCGCCTATCATGGTCTCATCCAGCGCCTGCGAGGCGGCATAGCTCTTGGCCGCGCTCATGCGCCCGCGCATGTAGGGGTCCAGCGACAGGTAGTGGTTACGGACCAGCACTTGGCCATCGCCCAGTTCGGGCACGGCCACCGTCTCCAGCCGAAAATCCGATTCCTGGACTTCGCCGCGCGGACGGGCGGCCAGCACCAGCCGTTGGTATTGTGTCATCGTCATCGCTCAGACCGCCGATACGCCGCCATCCACCGCCAGCGTCTGGCCGGTGATGTGCTTGCCCGCGTCGGACGCGAACAGCACGGTGGTGCCCTTCAAGTCCTCATCGTCGCCGATGCGCTGCAGCGGCGCGCCCTTGGCCAGCTTTTCCGCACCCAGGTGATCGAGGATGCCCTTGGTCATCTTGGACGGGAAGAAGCCCGGCGCGATGGCGTTGACCGTGATGCCGTGCACGCCCCACTCGCCGGCCAGCGCGCGCGTGAAGTTGATCACGGCCGCCTTCGAGGTGTTGTAGGCGATGGTCTGCATGGTGCCGGGCGGATTGCCGCTCAGGCCGGCGATCGAGGCGATATTGATGATGCGGCCATACTTGCGCGGGATCATCGAGCGCTTGCCCACCAGCTGCGACACCAGGAAGATGCTGCGGATGTTGAGGTTCATCACCTTGTCCCACGCTTCGACCGGATGGTCCTCGGCCGGCGCGCCCCAGGTGGCGCCGGCGTTATTGACCAGGATGTCGATATGGCCCAACTGGGCCAGCGCAGCCGTCACCAGCGCCTCGGCCGCCGCGTCCTGCGACAGGTCGGCCGGGATCGCGTGGGCGCTTACGCCATGCTGGGCCAGGAAGGCCAGCGCTTCGTCCAGGTCAGCCTGCTTGCGCGAGGAAATCACCACCCTGGCGCCCTGCTCGCCCAGCGCCAGCGCCATTTGCAGGCCCAGGCCGCGCGAGCCGCCCGTCACCAGGGCCGTCTTGCCGGCCAGCGAAAACAATTCTTGAGTTGTACGCATATGTCTGTCGTCCTATGGTTGGAAGGTTGATGCGAGGATCAGATTTCGTAGTCCATGCACTGGCGCGCCTCGCGCACGGCGCTGAAAAACGGTTTGAGTGCCTGATGGCCGGGATGGTTCTGGTAAGCGTCCAGCGCCGCCTTGTCCGCGAATTCCGAGTACAGGATCACGTCATAGGTCGCTTCCAGGCCCGGCTGGGCCACCACGGCTTCAAACGCCAGGATGCCGGGTGTCAGGTTGGCGCAGCCGTCCAGCATGGCTTTCATGCGGGCGGCGTTGGCGGCGCGGTCGGCGCCCTCCGCATGGTCTTTCAGCTTCCACATCACGATGTGCTTGATCATATGTTTTTCATATCGAATGAGTTAAAACCACCTGTCCTGCATATCAAGGGTGGTCGTGTCCAGGCTTTCCAGCAAGGCCAGCTGGGCTTCGACCTTGGGCAATTCCCAGTGGAAGAAGTAGCGGCACGCCTGTAACTTGCCCCGGTAGAAATCGGCATCGTCGGCACTGGCACCGGGCAGATGGCTGGCAGCCAGCAAGGCCTGCTGCAGCCAGATCCAGGCCACCACCACGTGGCCGACCGCTTCCAGGTAGACGCTGGCGTTGGCCAGGGTCTTGTTCATGTCGCCCGCAGCATACAGGGTCTGGGTCACTTGTTCCACTCGCTGCCATGCCGCTTCCAGCGCGGCCGCGTGGGCGGTCAGGTCGGCCATCAGTTGCGTGGCTTGCGCCACCGTGAGGTTGGCGCTGTCTTCGCGTGGCACGGCCACGCTGCCGCGCACCTTGCGCACGGTCTTGCGCAGCTCGCCCGCAAAGGACTTGAACAGCGCCCCATCCTGCAGCGTCACCTTGCGGCCCAGCAGGTCCAGGCCGTGGATCCCGTGCGTGCCCTCGTGGATCGCATTCAGGCGGTTGTCGCGGTAGAACTGTTCGACGTTGTATTCACGCGTGTAGCCATAACCGCCGTGCACCTGGATGGCCAGGCTGTTCGCTTCCACGCACCACTGCGATGGCCAGCTCTTGGTGATCGGCGTGAGGAAGTCCAGCAACCGGCCGGCGTGCTCGCGCGCCTCCGGCGTCTCGGCCGTGCGCTGCTCGTCCACCAGCCGCGCGCTGTACAACACCAGGCCCAGGCCGCCTTCCACGTAGGCTTTCTGGGCCAGCAGCATGCGCCGCACGTCCGTGTGCTCGATGATGGGCAACTGCGGCTGGGCCGGATCTTTCTGGGCCGGATGGCGGCCCTGCGGCCGGTTGCGCGCGTAATCGAGCGCATGCAGATAACCCGTGTAGCCGAGCACGGCCGCGCCGAGGCCGACGGCGATGCGGGCCTCGTTCATCATGTGGAACATGCACGCCAGGCCCTGGCCCGGCTGGCCGACCAGATAGCCGATGGCGCCGCCCTTGCCTTCGGGCTTGAACTTGCCTTCGCCAAAATTGAGCAGGCAGTTGCTCGTGCCCCGGTTGCCCATCTTGTGGTTGAGGCCGGCCAGCACCACGTCGTTGCGCTCACGAAGGCTGCCGTCGTCGTTGACGAGGAACTTGGGGACGACGAACAGGGAGATGCCCTTGACGCCAGGCACCAGCTTGCCATCGGGACCGGGAATCTTGGCCAGCACGAGGTGGACGATATTGCCAGCCAGATCGTGTTCGCCAGCGGAAATCCACATCTTGTTGCCGCGCAGGCGGAACTGGCGCTCGCCTTCCGGTCCCGCCACGGGGTCCGGCTCGGCGCGGGTGGTGATGTCGGACAGGCTGGACCCGGCTTGCGGCTCGGACAGGCACATCGTGCCAAAAAACTTGCCGGCGAACATGGGTTCGACGAAGCGGCGCACCTGCAGGGCCGACCCATGCTTGAGCAAGGTGTTGGCGTTGCTGATGGTGAGGAAGATATAGGCGGCCGTGCTGACGTTGGCAGCGGTGAAGTAGGCGGACAGCACTTTCTCGACCACGGTGGGCAATTGCATGCCGTCGCGCTCGAAGTCCTGGCCGGCCGCCATCAGGCCGGCGGCCGAGAACGCGTCGAGCGCGGTCTTGACCTCGGGGATGATCTGCACGCGCAAACAACCGTCGCCGGCGATGGCGTGCGGTTCCTGCTGGTCGCTTTTCTTGTTGTGCGGCGCGAACAGCTCGGTGGAGATCTGTTCGGCCGTGTCGATGGCGGCGTCGAAGGTTTCGCGATTATGGTCCTGGAAACGGGCGCGTTGACCCAGCGCCTGCGCATCGAGCCATTCGTACAGCATGAACGCGATATCGCGGCGCGACAAAATCGTGGATTGCATGATGCAGTCCTTTATCGGTGAGCGGAAATGAAACGGGCGCCCCGCAGGACGCCCGTGGCAGGTGGGTCAGACCACTTCGAACAGGCCGGCAGCGCCCTGGCCGCCGCCAATGCACATGGTCACCACCACGTATTTGACGCCGCGGCGTTTGCCTTCGATCAGTGCGTGGCCGGTCAGGCGGGCGCCCGACACGCCATAGGGATGGCCGACGGCGATGGCGCCGCCGTTCACGTTCAGGCGGTCCATGGGGATGCCCAGCTTGTCGGCGCAGTACAGCACTTGCACGGCGAACGCTTCATTGAGTTCCCACAGGCCGATGTCGGCCACCGACAGGCCGGCCTGCTTGAGCAGCTTGGGGATGGCGAACACGGGACCGATGCCCATCTCGTCCGGCTCGCAGCCGGCCACGGCGAAGCCGCGGAAGATGCCGAGCGGCTGCAAGCCCTTGGCGGCGGCTGTCCTGGCGTTCATCACCACGGCCATCGAGGCGCCGTCCGAGAATTGGCTGGCATTGCCGGCGGAAATCACGCCACCGGGCACGGCACTGCGGATCTTGGACACGGCTTCGTAGGTGGTGTCGGCGCGGATGCCCTCGTCAGCCGAGACGGTCACTTCGCGGCTCAGCAACATGCCGCTGGCTTTATCAGCCACGCCCATCACGGTGGTCATGGGCACGATCTCGGCGTTGAACAGGCCGGCGGCCTGGGCGGCCGACGCGCGCTGCTGGCTCTGCACGCCGTACTCGTCCTGGCGCTCGCGGCTGATGTTGTAGCGCTTGGCCACGGTCTCGGCCGTTTGCAGCATGGGCCAGTAGATTTCCGGCTTGTGCTCGGACAGCCACACTTCCTTGTACATATGCAGGTTCATCTCCTGCTGCACGCAGGAGATCGATTCGACGCCGCCGGCCGCGTAGATGTCGCCCTCGCCGGCGATGATGCGCTGGGCCGCCAGCGCGATCGTTTGCAGGCCCGACGAGCAGAAACGGTTGACGGTCATGCCGCCCGTCGTCACCGGGCAACCGGCGCGGATCGCGATCTGGCGGGCGATGTTGCCGCCGGTGGCGCCTTCAGGATTGGCGCAGCCCACCAGCACGTCTTCCACTTCGCCCGCTTCAATGTTGGCGCGGGCGATGGCCGCCTGCAGCGCGTGGCCACCCAGGGTGGCGCCGTGCGTCATGTTGAACGCGCCTTTCCACGATTTGGCCAGAGGGGTACGGGCGGTCGATACGATGACGGCATCTATCATGTGAGTCTCCTGATGGGTAATGGTTTTGAGCCGCGCGCGCACCCCATGGCGGCCGCGGTAACTACTGCGATGAAGGTAAGAATAGCATATTTTAGTACGACCGTTCGCAAATTTTTCCGGCACCGCACGCCCAGCGTTTTTGCGGCACCGGCTGTAAGCTTGGCGTAAGTTTGACGCAAGCTTACCGTAAGGTTAAGCGCTCAGACTCAAACCAAGCTGACAACGTTGTATCCCGTCAGTTCATGTGATTCAAGACAAAAAAAGCACAATAAAATCAGGAGACTCATCATGGCAGTTTCATCCGGCACCAGTGCCGATCTGCGCAATCCGCCTCCTAAGGCCGGCGCGATCACCGCGGAGGAGCGCAAGGTCATCTTCGCATCCTCGCTGGGCACCATCTTTGAATGGTACGACTTCTACCTGTACGGCTCGCTCGCCTCCATCATCGCCAAGCAATTCTTCGTCGGCGACCCGACCACCACCTTCATCTTCGCCCTGCTGGCGTTCGCGGCCGGCTTCATCGTGCGCCCGTTCGGCGCGCTCGTGTTCGGCCGCCTCGGCGACATGATAGGCCGCAAGTACACCTTCCTGATCACGATCCTGATCATGGGCGGTTCCACCTTCATCGTCGGCCTGCTGCCCAGCCACGCGGCGATCGGCATTTCCGCGCCCATCATCCTGGTGTCGCTGCGCATCCTGCAAGGGCTGGCGCTGGGCGGCGAATACGGCGGCGCCGCCACCTATGTGGCCGAGCACGCGCCCAACGGCAAGCGCGGCGCGTTCACCTCATGGATCCAGACCACGGCCACGCTGGGCTTTTTCCTGTCGCTGCTGGTGATCCTGGGCACCCGCAAGGCCATCGGCGAGGAGGCGTTCAACGCCTGGGGCTGGCGCGTGCCCTTCCTCGTGTCCGTGCTGCTGCTGGGCATTTCCGTGTGGATCCGCCTGTCGATGAATGAATCGCCCGCCTTCGCCCGCATGAAGGCCGAAGGCCGGACTTCCAAGGCCCCGCTGAGCGAAGCGTTCGGCAAGTGGCGCAACCTGAAGATCGTGGTGCTGGCCCTGATCGGCCTGACCATGGGCCAGGCCGTCGTGTGGTACACGGGCCAGTTCTATGCCTTGTTCTTCATGCAGCAGACCCTGAAGATCGACATCGTCAACGCCACCCTGATGATCGCCGTGGCGCTGGCGCTGGCGACGCCGTTCTTCATCTTCTTCGGCAGCCTGGCCGACAAGGTGGGCCGCAAGTACATCATCCTCGGCGGCTGCCTGCTGGCCGCCGTCACCTACATGCCGTTGTTTGGCGCACTGACCCACTATGGCAACCCGGCGCTGGAAGCGGCCCTGAAGAATTCGCCCGTGACCGTGGTGGCCGACCCGGCCTCCTGCCACTTCCAGTTCAACCTGACGGGCCAGAAGAAATTCCCGTCCTCGTGCGACATCGCCACCGGCATATTGTCGAACAGCTCGGTCGCCTACACCAAGGTGGACGCGCCGGCCGGTTCGGTGGCCGTGATCAAGATCGGCGACAAGGAGATCGCCTCGTTCAACGCCGTGATGACGCCCGATGGCCTGAACTTCGACGCCGCCAGCAAGAAGGCCGAAGCGGCCCTGAAGAAGGATACGGCGGCCGCCGTCAAGGCCGCCGGCTATCCCGCCAAGGCCGACGAGGACCAGATCAACCGGCCGATGATGGTGCTGATCCTGTTCATCCTGGTGCTGTACGTGACGATGGTGTACGGCCCGATCGCCGCCATGCTGGTGGAAATGTTCCCCACCCGCATACGCTACACGTCCATGTCGCTGCCCTACCACATCGGCAACGGCTGGTTTGGCGGCCTGCTGCCGACCACGGCGTTCGCCCTGGTGGCATTCAAGGGCGACATCTACTATGGCCTGTGGTATCCGATCGTCGTGGCGCTGCTCACGGTGGTCATCGGTGCGCTGTTCGTCAAGGAAACCCGCGACAACGACATCTACGCCGCGGACTAGGCCCAACTAGCACCAAAGCAAAATCGGGGACGTAACACGGTTTTTCCGCATGGGAAAACCGTGTTACGTCCCCGATTTTGCTCAGGCGCTAGCAACGGCGTCGGCGCCATGCTCCACCTGCTGCTGGCGGAACGCTTCGGCGATGCAGCGGCGCAGTGCTTCATCTTCCCACGGCTTGGTGAAGAAGCGGTAGATGGCGCCGCGGTTGATGGCGTCAATCACCGATTCGAGGTCAGCGTAACCGGACAGGATCAGCCGTATCGTTTCCGGGTACAGGTCCTTGACCTTGGCCAGGAATTCCGTGCCGCTCATTTCCGGCATGCGCTGGTCGGACAACACCACCTGCACCTCGTTGACAGCCAGCAGTTGCAACGCCTCGGCCGCCGACGTGGCCAGCAACAGCTTGTAGCCATCGGGACGCAAGGCCCGCGCCAGCGCGCGCACGATGTTGGGCTCGTCGTCGAGGATCAGCAAGGTGCGCTGGGTCCGGTCTGCCGGCAGCAGCATGCGCTTGCCGTCCGTCAGCAGCTGGGCGAAGGCGTCACCCGACAGCGCCTTGCTGAAATGATTACCCTGCATCTGGTCGCACAGGCGCCGGCGCAGGTAGTGCATCTGGCCCTCCGTGTCCACGCCTTCCGCGATCACCGTGATTTGCATGCTGTGCGCCAGGCTGATGACGGCGTTGCAGATGGCCGCATCGTCGGGCGAGGTGGTGACGTCGCGCACGAACGAACGGTCGATCTTCAAGTGGTTCAAGGGGAAACGCTTGAGGTAGGACAGCGACGAATAGCCCGTGCCAAAATCGTCCAGCGTCACGCCCACGCCCATCTGCTGGAGCTGCTTGAGGATGGCGGTGGCCGCGTGCACATCGCGCATGACGGCGCTCTCCGTCAGTTCCAGCTCCAGCATGCGCGCTGTCAGCCCGTTCGCGTCGAGCGCCTTGCGCACCACCTCCACCAGTCCTGGCTGGTGGAATTGTTGGGCCGATAAATTGATCGCCACCGTGGGCACGGCCAGCCCCGCCTTGCGCCAGCGCGCCAGTTGCGCGCACACGTGGCCGATCGCCCATTCGCCCAGCGGCAGCACGAGACCCGTTTCCTCGGCCAGCCGGATGAATTCGTTGGGCGCCACCATGCCACGCGTGGGATGGCGCCAGCGCAGCAACGCTTCCGCCCCCGTGATGGCGCCGTTGACCAGGCTCACCTGGGGCTGGTAATGCATCAGCAATTCGCCCTTCTCCAGCGCCTGGCGCAAGTCGGCCTCCATGGCGAAGCGGTCCGCCATGCGCGCGTTCATGGCGGGCGCGTAGAAGCGGAAGGTATTGCCGCCCGTGCTCTTGGCGTCCTGCATGGCCAGGTCCGCCAGGCGCAGCAGGCTGGCCACGTCGGCGCCGTCGTCCGGGTACAGGCTGATGCCGACCGACGCCAGCGGGCGCACTTGCGCCGGCCCGCTGGGCAGCGCTTGGGCCAAGCCGGCCACGACAGCACTGGCCACGGCGGCCGCATCGCCCCCCGCTTCCAGATTTTGCAGCAAGATCACAAACTCGTCGTTACCGGGGCGCGCCACCAGATTGCCCTCGCCGGCCAGCGTTTCCAGGCGGCGCGCCACTTCCACCAGCATGGTGTCGCCCACCTTGTGACCCAGGTTGTCGTTCACTTCCTTGAAGCGGTCGAGGTCGATGAACAGGGCGGCCAGGCGCTTGCCGCCCGCATCGGCGGCGCTCGCCATCGGCAGCAATTGCGCCTCCAGCGTGGCCCGGTTTGGCAAGCCCGTCAGCGCATCGTAATTGGCCCGCCGTTCCAGCAATTGCTCGGCGCGCTGGCGCGCGGCCAGTTCACGGTAGCGCTCCATGCCGGCCGCCAGCGTGTGACTGAGCTCCTGCAACAAGGCCACTTCGTCGTCGTTGCACGGACTGGCGTCGCTGGCATACACGGCCAATACGCCCAGCGCCTCGCCACCGCGCAACAAGGGCACGGCAATGCAACTGACCAAGTTGCGCATCAACAACGCGCCACGCCACGTGGCGAACGCGGGCGCGTCAGCCATGTCGCGCACCACCTGCGGCTTCTTCAGCAGGACGGCGCCGCCGCACGCGGCATGGCGGCGCAAGTCCTGGCCCCAGCTGAGGTGGAGCGATTCGAAGAATTCGCGGTCGATGCCGGCGTGCGCGGCCAATTCGATGCTGTGGTCGCTGTCCTGGCGCGCGTGGCCTATCCATGCGGCCCGGTAGCCGCCCTGCTCGACCAGCCCGTGACAAAAAGCGGCCAACAAGCCGTCCTCGTCCGTGCCTGTGGCCAGGGCCTTGCTGCCGGCCGCGTGCAGCAGCGCGGCCCGCTCGAGCACCGCGATCCGCGCCTCATGTTCGTGACGCAATTGCGAATTGTGGCGAGCGTCGAGCATGAGGTCGTTGACGGCAATGACCAGCACGTCAAATTCGTTCTTGCTGTCCGGGACCAGGCGCGATGGCATCTTGCCGTCGGCGATGTCGCGCGCGAAGGCGATGCAGTCACTGAGCGTACGGTACATGCCGCGTGCGATGCCGTAGGCCAATACCGTGCCCAGTGTGAGCGCCAACGCGGGCCCCAGCAGCAGCACCACGCGCGACAAGGCCCGCCATTGCCGCAAGCTCGCTTCCGTGCCCGCACTGGCGTCGGTCGCGTGCTGGGTCAGCGTGGCCAGCCGGGCGGCCAGCTTATCGGGTGGGCTGTCGTAGCTGAGCACGCCAATGTCGAGCGCTTCCTGCTTGAGTGCGTCCGGCGCCAGCGCGGCCGCGCTGCGCATGTTGTTGCGCACTTCCTCCATCGCGGCCTTCTGGCCGGCCGGCGTCGCGCCAGCGTTCGCCAGCGCGGCGCTGCTGCGCAGGGCCAGTTCGACGATGCGGGCATCCTGGTCCAGATAGGCGCCCATGGTGGCCACCAGCCGCTCGTGGATCAGCAGCGAAGCCAGGGCCGCCAGCACGGCCGGCACCACGAGCGCGGAGAAGCAGATGAGCAGCCTGGCGCGCAGGCTGAGGCGGTTAATGTCGTTGCGGGGTTTAGCGGTTTCGGCCATGATGCCAGACTCTCATGGGGACTTCCTCTCCGGTTGCGGTGGGAGCAATGAATCTGGAGCAAGTCTTACATGAATTTCAAGCCGGGACAATGGGGCGGGGACAGGCGCCGCTGAATCCGCTCCCGCTGTCCAAACGCGGCAACACTAGCGAAATGGAAGCGGCACCATGGCTGCGCGAACGCGGGGGGGCGGTCAGCGAGGACCGCCAGCCCCATAGCAGGCCGCCCTGGCAGGCGGCCCGACTTGCTTAGCCGTTGAAGGTCTTCCCTTCGGCGGCCAGGCGCAGCAGCAGCGGCGCCGGTTTCCACGCTTCGCCGTGGTGGCCGCGGCCGTACTTCTCGATGGCAGCCAACACGTTGGGCAAGCCCACCGTGTCGGCATAGAACATGGGGCCGCCACGGAACAGCGGGAAGCCGTAGCCGGTCAGGTAGACCATGTCGATGTCGGAGGCACGCATGGCGATGCCCTCTTCCAGGATCAGGGCCGCCTCGTTGACCATCGCAAACACCAGGCGCTCGACGATTTCCTGGTCGCTGATCTTGCGGCGCTCGACGCCGATGTCGGCCGAGTGCTTGACGATCATGGCGTTGACCACGTCCGATGGGTAAGCCTTGCGGTCACCTGCCTTGTAGTCATACCAGCCGGCGCCCGTCTTCTGGCCAAAGCGGCCCATTTCGCACAACAGGTCGGCCGTCTTCGAATAGCTGATCTCGGGCGACTCGACGTAGCGGCGCTTGCGGATGTACCAGCCGATGTCGTTGCCGGCCAGGTCGCCCATGCGGAACGGGCCCATGGCGAAGCCGAATTTCTCGATCGCCTTGTCCACCTGCTCAGGCAGGCAGCCTTCTTCCAGCAGGAAGCCGGCCTGGCGGCTGTACTGCTCGATCATGCGGTTGCCGATGAAGCCGTCGCACACGCCCGACACCACGCCGGTTTTCTTGAGCTTCTTGGACAGGGCCAGCGCCGTGGCCAGCACGTCCTTGCCGGTCTTGGCACCGCGCACAATTTCCAGCAGCTTCATCACGTTGGCCGGGCTGAAGAAGTGCAGGCCGATCACGTCCTGCGGACGCGCGGTGAAGCTGGCGATCTGGTTCACGTCCAGCGTGGAGGTGTTGCTGGCCAGGATGGCGCCCTGCTTCATCACTTCATCGAGCTTGCGGAACACGGTTTCCTTGACGCCCATGTCCTCGAACACGGCTTCGACCACGATATCGGCCTGGCCGATGTCGTCATACGACAGCGTACCTCCGAGCAGGGCCATGCGCTGGTCGAACTTCTCCTGCGTCAGCTTGCCCTTCTTCATCGTGTTCTCATAGTTCTTGCGGATCGTGGCCATGCCCTTGTCCAGCGCTTCCTGCTTGGTTTCCAGCAGGGTGACGGGGATACCCGCGTTCAGGAAGTTCATGGCGATGCCACCGCCCATGGTGCCGGCGCCGATCACGGCCGCCGACTTGATGGCGCGCACCGGCGTATCGGCCGGCACGTCGGGCACCTTGCTGCACTGGCGCTCGCTGATGAAGGCATGGCGCAGCGACTTCGATTCCGTGGTCTGGATCAGGTGCAGGAAGCGGTCGCGCTCGAACTTCAGGCCATCCTCGAACTTCTTGGTGACGGTGGCGGCCACGGTTTCCACGCATTCCAGCGGCGCCGGGAACGGGCCGGACATGGCCTTCACGGTGTTGCGCGAGAACTGCAGGAAGGCTTCGTGGTTCGGATAATCGACCTTGCGGTCACGCACTTTCGGCAGCGGACGCACGTCGGCCACCTTGTTGGCGAACGCCACGGCGCCAGCCATCAGGTCAGTGTCGGCGGGCAGCAGTTCGTCGAACAGCGCCGTCTTGGCCAGCTTTTCCGACATCACCGGCGTACCGGAGACGATCATGTTGAGCGCCATTTCCAGGCCCAGCACGCGCGGCAGGCGCTGCGTGCCACCGGCACCCGGCAGCAAGCCCAGCTTCACTTCCGGCAGGGCGATCTGCGCGCCCGGCAAGGCCACGCGGTAGTGGCAACCGAGCGCCAGTTCCAGGCCGCCGCCCATGGCGACGCTGTGGATGGCGGCAATCACTGGCTTGGTGGCATTTTCAACCGTGGCGATCAGCGTGTGCAGGCTCGGCTCGGCCAGCGCCTTGGGCGAATTGAATTCCTTGATGTCGGCGCCGCCGGAAAACGCCTTGCCGGCGCCCGTGATGATGATGGCCTTGACGGCGTCATCCGCCAGCGCCTGCTTGATGCCAGCCACGGCGGCCGTGCGCGTGGACAGGCCCAGGCCGTTGACGGGTGGATTGTTCAGGGTAATGACGGCAACGGAACCGTTGACTTGATATTCGGCGGTCATGTCTCTTCCTTGTTGTGTTGGTAACGGGCTTGCTGCGAAAACCTTACTATACCTCAGAAAAAGAACGGTCGTATTATTTTTTGTTCGATCGTGCTCCGCGCGCTGCATTGTAAGCCAGCGCCCGACTGAACGTATAATCAACGTTGCCGAAAAGGCGATGGGGATGCGTCTTTGGCGGCGCCACAACACGATCTGCGACAGAGGATAACGATGGTCATCTTGATACTGGGACTGGTGCTGTTCTTGGGCGTGCATTCCGTGCGCGTCGTGGCAGACGACTGGCGCACGGCCCAACGCGCGCAACTTGGCGAAGCGAAGTGGAAAGCGCGATACAGCCTGCTATCGCTGGCGGGGTTCATCCTGATCGTATGGGGCTTCGGCCTGGCGCGGCACAACCCCGTCGTGCTGTGGACGCCGCCCGTCGCCATGCGCCACGTGGCGGGCTTGCTGACGGCGGTGGCCTTCATCCTGTTGGCGGCCAAGGATATTCCCCGCAACGGCATCAAGGCCCGCGTCCACCATCCCATGCTGCTGGGGGTGAAAGTGTGGGCCCTGGCCCACTTGCTGGCGAACGGCAAGCTGCATGACGTGGTGCTGTTCGGCAGTTTCCTGGCCTGGGCCATCCTCTGTTTCCGGGCCGCGCGCCAGCGCGATGCGGCCGAGGGCAAGGTGTATCCGGCTGGCACCGCCGGCGCCACGGTGACGACGGTGGTGGCCGGCCTGGCCGGCTGGGCCGTGTTCGCCTTCCTGCTGCATGGCTGGCTGATCGGGGTACGGCCCTTTTAGCAAGAACGCCCCGGCCAGCCGGGGCGGCTTGCTCAAGCGGTGGGAAGCTGGTGGTCCTTGTAGTGTTCCCGCAACTTGTTCTTTTGCACCTTGCCGGTGGCGCCCAGCGGCAAGGCGTCGGCGAATACGACGTCGTCCGGTGTCCACCACTTGGCGATCTTGCCTTCATAGAACGCCAGCAACTCCTCGCGGCTCACGTCCTGGCCGGGGCGGCGCACCACGATCAGCAGCGGCCGCTCGTCCCATTTCGGGTGGTAGATGCCGATACAAGCCGCCTGCAGGACGGCCGGATGCGCCATCGCAATATTTTCCAGGTCGATCGTGCCTATCCATTCGCCGCCAGACTTGATGACGTCCTTGCTGCGGTCGGTGATCTGCATGTAGCCGTCGGGGTCGATCGTGGCGACGTCACCCGTCGGGAACCAGCCGTTCTGCAACACATCGCCGCCCTCGCCCTTGAAATAGCTGCTGATGATCCACGGCCCCTTGACCAGCAAGTGTCCATAACCGACGCCATCCCACGGCAACTCCTTGCCATCGTCGTCGACGATCTTCATGTCGACGCCAAAGATGGCGTGGCCCTGCTTTTGCAGGATCTTGCGCTGCTCCTCCTGCGGCAGAGCCTTGTGTTTGCTCGACAACACACATGCCGTGCCCAGCGGCGACATTTCCGTCATGCCCCAGGCGTGCACGACCTCAACGCCGAACTCGTCGATCAGGGTGTTCATCATGGCCGGCGGGCAGGCCGAACCGCCAATCACCGTGCGGCGGAACGTGGAAAACTTCAATTTGTTCTGCAAGGCGTAATTGATCAGACCCAGCCAGACCGTGGGCACACCGGCCGACATGGTCACGCCTTCGCTCTCGAACAGCTCGTACAGCGACTTGCCATCGAGCGCAGGACCTGGGAACACCATGCGCGCGCCCGTCAACGGCACCGAATATGGCAAGCCCCAGGCGTTGACGTGGAACATGGGAACCACCGGCAGCACCGTGTCGTGGGAGGTGACGTTGAGCGCGTTCGGCAACGCTGAGGCATAAGCGTGCAACACCGTCGAACGATGCGAGTACAGGGCCCCCTTGGGATTGCCCGTCGTGCCCGAGGTGTAGCACAAGGTAGCCGCCGAATTTTCGTCAAACTGCGGCCAGGTGTAGTCATCCGAGTGCGAATTGATCAGATCTTCATAGCACATCAGGTCCGGGATCTTGCTGTCGGCCGGCATGTGGGCGCGGTCCGTCATCAGCACATAGCCCTTGATCATCTTGCAGTGGGCGGCCACGGCCTCGATGGCGGGCAGGAAGGTCAGGTCGAAGAACAGCAACTGGTCTTCCGCGTGGTTGATGATGTACGCCACCTGTTCCGGGTGCAGGCGCGGATTAATGGTATGCAAGACGGCGCCGGAACCCGACACCGCGTAGTACGCTTCCAGGTGCCGGTAACCATTCCAGGCCAGCGTCGCCACCCGATCGCCCATCTTCACGCCCAGGCCCTGCAGCGCGTTGGCCAGGCGGCGTGCACGCTGGTGGCACTCGCGGAACGTATAGCGGTGCATGTCGCCCTCGACCCGGCGCGAGACGATCTCACTGCCGCCGTTGTGGCGCGACGCGAATTCGACAATACTGGAGATCAGCAGTGGCTGGTTCATCATTTGCCCCATGACGGGGCTTTGTGGAAAGGACATCGACACTCCTGGAGAGGTTGGACTTGCGTTCAAGTTTGAAACGGCCGCCCGAAAGCCGTCAACGCTTTTCAATGTTGCATTGCAATAAACAACCCGGTCTGTGGCGCGCCGGACGTTACCGAGTGTAACCACCATGTCATTTGGCGATGCGCCCCAATAGAATCGGCGCTGTAGGGTAAAATCCGACAGCCCGCTTATGCACCCATGACCATCGACTGGAATTACCATTACTGCCGCTAAACTGCCGCTGGACAATTCGTTCGCGTCCCTGCCTCCCGCCTTCTACACGCGGCTGATGCCCACCCCGCTGCCCTCGCCTTACCTGGTCGGCGTCAGCGACGCGGCCGCCACGTTGATCGGGCTCGACCCCACACGCCTGGGGCGAACCGATTATGTCGACCTGTTGACGGGGAACCTCGTGCCTGAACAGTCCCAGCCGCTGGCGGCCGTATATTCCGGCCATCAGTTTGGCGTATGGGCCGGCCAGTTGGGCGACGGCCGCGCCATCTTGCTGGGCAATGTGGACAGTGCTGAGGGGCCCATGGAATTGCAGTGGAAAGGCGCCGGCCTGACGCCCTATTCCCGCATGGGTGACGGGCGTGCCGTGCTGCGCTCATCCGTCCGTGAATTCCTGTGTTCGGAAGCCATGCACGCCCTGGGCATCCCCACCTCGCGGGCGCTGTCGGTGACCGGGTCGGACCAGGGCGTGATGCGCGAAACGCCGGAAACGGCCGCCGTCGTGGTCCGGCTGGCGCCCAGTTTCGTGCGCTTCGGCTCGTTTGAACATTGGTTCTACCAGAACAAGCCGGAACAGCTGCGGCTGCTTGCCGATTATGTGATAGACCGTTTTTATCCTCAGTTGCGCGACACTGGCAATCCTTACCAGGCCTTGCTGGAAGAAGTGACGCGCCGCACGGCGCACCTGATCGCCCATTGGCAAGCCGTCGGCTTCATGCATGGCGTGATGAACACGGACAATATGTCCATCCTGGGCCAGACCCTGGACTACGGTCCGTTCGGCTTCATGGAAGCCTTCGACTCGCAGCACATCTGCAACCACACCGACCAGCAAGGACGCTATTCCTACGCCATGCAACCGCAGATCGGCCACTGGAATTGCTACGCCCTGGGGCAAGCGTTGCTGCCATTGATCGGCGAGGTCGAAGCGGCCCAGGCCGCATTGGACGTCTATCAGCCCGCGTTCGCGAACAAGATCAGCGCGCTGTTGCGTGCCAAACTGGGCCTGAGCAGCGAGCGCGACGGCGACGAATCGCTATTTGACGCCATGTTCGCGCTGATGCAAGCGAACAGCGTTGATTTCACCTTGTTCTTCCGTACCCTGGGCAAATTGGAAGTGGCCAATCCCGGCGCCGATACCGCGCTGCGCGACCTGTTCCTGGACCGTCCTGCTTTCGACGCCTGGGCCACGCAGTACCGTGCCCGCCTGCGCGCCGAAGACAGCGTGGACGCGCCGCGCCGCCTCGCCATGGACCGTGTCAATCCCAAGTATGTTTTGCGCAACTACCTCGCGCAGCTTGCGATTGAAAAGGCGCAAAATAAGGACTTTACTGAAGTGGCACGCTTGTTGAAAGTTCTGCAGCGTCCATACGACGAACAGCCAGAGCATGAGCACTATGCCGCCTTGCCGCCGGACTGGGCAAGCCATCTTGAAGTGAGCTGTTCTTCCTGAGGATCAACATGACAGACAAAGTACACAAGAGCGAAGCCGAATGGCGCGCCCAGCTGGACCCGATGCAGTTCGAAGTGACGCGCCACGCCGCCACCGAGCGGGCGTTCACGGGCAAGTACTGGGATCACCACGAAGCGGGCATCTACACCTGCGTGTGCTGCAACACGCCGCTATTTCGTTCCGACGCCAAGTTCGATTCCGGCTGCGGCTGGCCCAGCTACTTCGAAGCGCTCGATCCGGCCCACGTGACGGAGAAAGTGGACCGTTCGCATGGTATGCTGCGCACCGAAATCCTGTGCGCCGTCTGCGATGCCCACCTGGGACATGTATTTCCGGACGGCCCGCCGCCGACCGGATTGCGTTACTGCATTAATTCAGCTTCGCTGCGCTTTGACCCTGAAACCTGATCGACCGCCATTCTCTATCCCACCATGAAATTCCTGTTCGACTTTCTCCCGCTGCTGGCCTTCTTCGCCGCCTACAAACTGGCCGGCATCCATGCCGACGCGGCGCAAGACTTCATCAATACCTACCTGAGCGCGCTGGTATCCGGCGGCGTGGTCACGGCGGCCCAGTCGCCCATCATCATCGCCACGCTGGTCGGCATTATCGCCACCATGGGCCAGATTGTTTACATCAAACTGCGCGGCCGGAAAGTGGACTTCGTGCTGTGGCTGTCCCTGTTCATGTTTATATTCTTCGGCGGCCTGACGATTTACTTCCATGACGACAACTTCATCAAATGGAAGCTGACTATCGTTTATTGGTGTTTCGCCATCGGCCTGCTGGTTTCGCAACTGGCTTTCAAAAAGAACCTCATGCGTAAATCGATGGAACACATCATTCATTTACCTGATGTGATCTGGAACCGGATTAACCTGGCATGGATTTGTTTCTTCGCGGCCATGGGTTTCTTGAACCTGTTTGTCGCCTTTGTGCTGTTCAAAGGCGATACGGGCGCATGGGTCAGCTTCAAGGCTTTTGGTTCCACGTCCATCATGTTTGTATTTATCGTGGGCCAGACCCTGTATTTGTCGAAACACATGAAGGATGAAGCTTGATGAACGATCCACGTCTGGAAAAGATCCGTACCCGCCTGCAAGCAGCCCTGGCGCCGCTGGCAATGGATATTGGCGACGAGTCCGCCATGCACGCCGGCCACGCCGGCGCCGCCTCCGGTGGTGGCCATTACACGGTGCGCATTGTTTCCGCCCGATTCGAAGGGATCAAACTCGTCATGCGACATCGACTCGTGTATGATTCCGTGCACGATATGATGCATAAAGAAATTCATGCATTGGCCATTACCGCACTGGCACCATCCGAAGTATGATGTAGCGCAAGGTTTAGGTTGGATACAGAATAGTCTTGAAACATGACGCCACCATGACGGTCTAACCTGAGCCAACTACTTTTAGCTTAAACTTTCCCTTTACAGGAATTAATAATGACTTTCAAGCCAGCCCGTTTGCTGATTGCACTTCTCGCCGTTGCCGCCGTACCTGCTTTTGCTCAAAACATTGCTGTCGTCAATGGCAAGGCTATTCCTACTTCGCGCGTCGACGCCGTCGTCAAGCAAGTGGTCGCTCAAGGCCAGCAACAAGATTCCCCGCAACTGCGTGAACTGATCAAGAAAGACCTGATCGGCCGTGAAGTGATGATGCAGGAAGCGGAAAAGCAAGGCTTCGCCAAGGATCCGAACGTCAAGCAACAGCTGGAGAACGCGCGCCAGGCCATCATCATCAACGCCCTGGTTGGCGATTTCGTCAAGAAGAACCCCGTCTCGGACGCCGACATCAAGGCTGAATACGACCGCTTCACCAAGCAAGCCGGCGACAAGGAATACCATGTACGCCACATCCTGCTGGGCACCGAAGCGGAAGCGAACGACGTCATCGCCAAGCTGAAAGCCGGCGGCAAGTTCGAAGACCTGGCCAAGGCATCGAAGGACACCGGCTCCGCCTCGACCGGCGGCGACCTGGACTGGGCGACCCCATCGTCGTTCCCACCTGCATTCTCGGACGCCTTCGTGAACCTGCAAAAAGGCCAGTTCACCGAGAAGCCAGTGCAAACCCCGAACGGCTTCCACGTGATCAAGGTGGACGACATCCGTCCAGCCAAGCTGCCTACCCTGGAAGAAGTGAAGCCACAGATCGCGGAAGCACTGACCCAGAAGAAACTGCAAACTTACCAACAAGAAATGGTCAAGAAAGCAAAGATTCAGTAATATAGTCGTCACCGGCGCCCACTGGGCGCCGTTTTTAGTTCTGCGTTCAACAATGCGCACTGTCCGCCAGGCGCGATCTCTTGTATTTTTATAGGATTTGATAATGATTTTGAAGCCAGCACGCCTGTTGTTAGCGATGATCGCTGTAGTTGCAGCTCCGGTATTCGCGCAGAACGCCGCCACCGTCAACGGCAAGGCCATTCCCGCATCGCGTATCGACCAGATCGTCAAGCAAGTCGTGGCCCAGGGCCAGCAAACGGATTCGCCGCAACTGCGCGAAGCCATCAAGAAGGACCTGATCGGCCGTGAAGTGCTGATCCAGGAAGCGGACAAGCAAGGCTACGGCACCCACGCCGACGTCAAGGCCGCCATCGAGAACGCCCGCCAGAGCATCATCATCAATGCCATGCTGGCCGACTACGTGAAGAAGAACCCGGTCAAGGATGCCGACATCAAGGCTGAGTACGACAAGTACAAGGCCGCCATGGGCGACAAGGAATACCACTCGCGCCACATCCTGGTTGGTACCGAAGCTGAAGCCAAGGACATCATCGCCAAGCTGAAAGCGGGCGGCAAGTTCGAGGAACTGGCGAAAGTATCGAAAGACGGTTCGGCCAACAATGGCGGTGACCTGGGCTGGATGACTCCCGGCAAACTGGTCAAGCCTTTCGCCGACGCCATGGTGGCCCTGAAGAATGGCCAGATCACCGAGACCCCCGTCAAGACGGAATTCGGCTACCACGTGATCAAGCTGGAAGATTCGCGCGCCGTGAAACTGCCGGCCCTGGAAGAAGTCAAAGGCCAGGTGGCGGAATCGCTGCAACAGCGTAAGATCGCCGCCTACCGCGACGAGCTGATGAAGAAAGCCAAGATCCAGTAATTGGTCCTGGCCCATCGCCTGTAAAAAAGCGCTTCCCCGTGAAGCGCTTTTTTATTGCCGCGAATTATTTGAAGTCGTCGGCCACCAGGTTGTACTTCTGCATCTTGTGATACAGGGTTTGCTTGGGCAGGCCCAAGGTCACGCTCGCTTCCGCGACATTGCCAGCCACATTGCGCAGTTCCTGCTCGATCAGCGCACGTTCAAAGCGGCTCACCTGTTCGGGCAAGGCCAACGGCGTGGCGGCCGAGGCGGCCAGCAAGCCATCGCCACCGCTCGACAGGCCGAGCACGAAACGGTCTGCGATATTGCGCAGTTCGCGTACGTTGCCAGGCCATGTGTGCGCCATCAACCGTTGCATCAGCCCACCGGGCATCACCGGCACCTCGCGCTTGTAGCGGGCAGCGGCGCCCAGCACGAAATGTTCAAACAACAAGGGGATGTCCTCGCGCCGTTCGCGCAGCGGCGGCAGGTGGAGCACGATCAGGTTCAGGCGGTAATACAGGTCGCTGCGGAATTTTTGCTGGTCCGATAGCTCCTTCAGGTCCACCTTGGTCGCCGCGATGATGCGCACATCGACCGGCACCGGCTGGTTTGATCCCAGCCGCTCCACGTAGCGCTCCTGCAGTACGCGCAGCAACTTCACCTGCATGGCCAGCGGCAGGCTCTCCACCTCGTCCAGAAACAGCGAGCCACCGTTGGCATGTTCGATCTTGCCGATTTGCCTTTTGGCCGCGCCCGTAAAAGCGCCCGGTTCGTGTCCGAACACCTCGCTTTCGAAGATATTTTCAGGTATCGCCCCGCAATTGATGGCGACAAAGTGGTGCTTGGCACGGATGCTGTGCTGGTGCAGGCTGCGCGCCACCATTTCCTTGCCCGTCCCCGTCTCGCCAAAGACCAGCACGTCGGCGGGCTCATCGGCCAGGTCCACGATCAGGCGGCGCAATTCGCGCATCGCGGGCGACTCGCCCAGCAGCATGGCTTCTATCCCCGCGCTTTGCGCCAGCTTGCGCCGCAGGCTTTGCACTTCGAGCATGAGGCCGCGCGTCGCCAGTGCGCGCTGCACCACCTCGACCAGTTGCTCCGACGAATAGGGCTTGGCGATGAAGTCATAGGCGCCGTCCCGCATGGCTTGCACGGCCATGTTGATGTCACCGTGGCCGGTCACCAGGATGACGGGCTGTTCCGGGTCGATCGCCTTGGCGGCGGTCAACAATTCCAACCCGCTCATGCCCGGCAGCTTGACGTCGGTGACGATGATGCCGGGGAAATGCGGCGTTAAGACTTTCAACGCCGGCTCGGCAGACGCGTAGCCTTGCACGGTGATGCCAGCCAAGTCCAGGGCCTGGACACTTCCGGCGCGCACCGTGGCGTCATCTTCCACCAGCAACACCTGCAACCCGTCAACCATGTACCGCTCCCTGCTCCGAAATAGGCAAATCGATCGTGAATTGGGCGCCGCCACCGGGCGCCTGATCGGCCCTCAATATACCACCGAACTCCACCACGATCCGCTCGGAAATGGCCAGGCCCAGGCCGAGCCCCGCCCCCTGCTCCTTGGTGGTGAAGAACGGTTCAAATAAACGCGCGCGCACATCGTCCGGGATGCCAGGTCCGGTGTCGGCCACGCAGATCAACACCCGGCTACCCTGGCGGTCTATGCTGACCGTCAACTGGCGGTTGTCCATCCCGGCCATGGCGTCGAGCGCGTTGTTGAACAGGTTGACGAGCACCTGTTCCAGGCGGTTGCCTTCGCACAGGGCGCAGGCATCCTGGTGATGCACGTTCAGGCGGAATCCTACCCGCTCCTGTTCCAGGCGGCGCTCGACCAGGAACAAGGCGTTGGCCACGGCAGGCTGGATCGCCACCGGTGCCATATTACCGGTGGATTTGCGCGAAAATGCCTTCAATTGACCCGTAATCGTGCCCATTTGGCCGACCAGTTGGGAGATGATGCCCAGATTGGCCTTGGCATCGTCGATCCGGCCACGATCGAGCAAGACGGCCGCGTTGTCGGACATGGTGCGCAAGGCCGTCAAAGGCTGGTTGAGCTCGTGGGTGATGCCCGCCGACATCTGGCCCAGTACCGCCATCTTGCCGGCCTGGACCAGCTCATTCTGGGTTTCGCGCAGCTTGTCTTCGGCCCACTGGCGCACCGCGATTTCATCACTCAGGCTGCGCGTCATCTGCTTCAGGTTGTAGGTGCGTTCCGCCACCATCAATTCCAGATTGTCATAGGCATGTTGCAAATCCTCCTTGGCCTTGAGCTTGAGCCGCAGGCTGCGGCGGCGCTGGCGCATATACAGGTACAGGACGATCAGGAATCCCTGTAACAGGCAGGCCAGCAGGAATGCCGTCTGCGCGTTGGAACGGGCCGGGCTCAGATCCGACAAATAAATGAACTGCCAATGTCGCGGCGCCAGCGACAGCCGCTGGCTCAGCATGCGGCGCGAGGTATCGGCCCCGCTGCCCGCCGCGGCGGCCCGTATCGTCACGAACTGCACCCCATCGTCACGGGTCGGCTCGTAGCGGATATCGAGCGGCGTCAGTGCATGGGAATAATACTGGCGCGTGGCGGCCAGCTCGCGCCGCACGTCGGCCGACAGCGGCCTCAGCGTGGTGTACTTCCACGCGGGCACCGAAGTCAGGAAGATCACGCCATGTTCGTCACTGAGCAACACCTTGTCGGTCCCCTGTATCCAGGTCTTTTCCAGCCTTTCGATGTTGACCTTGACCGTCGCCACACCCAGCATCCGGCCGTTGCGGTATATGCCATGGGCGAAGAAATACCCCGGCTCAAGGAAAGTGGTGCCGACCCCATAAAAGCCAGCCGGCCTGCCGCGCAAAGCATCCCTGACATAAGGACGGAATGCGACATTATCACCGACGAAGCTATTGGGTTCGCGCCAGTTGCTAGCCGCAAGCGTTATGCCCCGTAAATCGCTGACATAGATGCTGGTCGAACCCGCCAGTCCGTTCAACCGTTCAAGATGCTCATTGACCGCCCGCTGCAAAGCGCCATCCTCTGGCTTTTGCAGCAAATCGATCACATCATCGCTCAATTCCAGCGTGCCCGGCAGAAAATCGTACTTGCCGAGCAAATTCTCCAGGCTGCCGGCGTAGACCTCCAGCCGCTGCGCGCCGCTCACGCGCAAGCGCTCGGTGGTGAGACGTTCGGCCCACAGGTAGGCGACGCTGGCCAGCGCCAGTCCCACCGCCGCCACGACGCTCCACACGACCACGGCGCGGCCGGTCCAGCGCTTGCGCCCCGTTTGCGTGACGTTGGTGGCTGCGGTTGTAACGGCTTGGGGCATAGTGCTTTCTTCTGGTTCCGGGGCGACGCGGTGCACGATCAAACACGCACCGCGCCGCATGCCGCAGCAAGCGGCAGCCGGCCTCAGAAGACGTGACGCATGCCCAGGTTAACGCCCGTGGCACCGGAGCCGCTATCGGTGGCATTACCTATCTTGAAGCTCGCGCCGTTGCGATTGTTGACGTGACCATAGGCAGTATACAGGTCCGTACGCTTGGACAGGGAGTAAAGATAGCCCACGGCATATTGGCGCGCATCGCGATCGGCCGCCGTATCATCCTGATGGTAGATCACCGAGGCGATGAACTTGCCAGCACCCATGCGCATGGTGCCGCCCAGCAAGGTGTCCTTGCTGCCGTTGCCGGCCAGGTCGCGGTTGACTGCATGGGCCACGTGGCCCGTCACACCGTTGGCGAACACATAGCGCGCCGTCAGCAGGGTGTTGCGGCTATGCGCGGTGGCGAGTGGATTCTCGCGCTGGTGGTGGACCAGCACCACAGTCAACGGGCCTTCGCCATAGGTTGCACTGGCGCCCAGGGTACGATTGGCCGCCGCGTCACCGGCCACCTCACCGGCGCCGTAGGCCAGCTCAGCCGACCAGCCCGCCAGTCTCGGCGAGGCATAGCTCACCATATTATCGACGCGGGTGTTGCCCACGAAGACGTTGGTGATCGCGCCGGCCAGGCCATCGCAGAACGGATCGGCAACATCGCGCAGCGTCTTGTACAGCGGCGAATACTGGCGGCCCAGCGCCACCGCGCCAAAGCTGCCGGACAAGCCAGCCCAAGCCTGGCGGCCAAACAGCAGCCCGCCTTGTCCAGCCGCGCCGGTATCGATGCCGAAGCCATTTTCCACCACAAAATTGGCAGCCAGACCGTCACCCAGGTCTTCCTTGCCCTTGAAGCCCAGGCGCGAACCGGAGGCGATGCCGCTGGTAACCTTGCTGACGCTACCGGCCGGGCCACCCCGCTCCAGAGCCAGGCCAGCGTCGGCCACGCCGTAAATGGTTACGTTCGATTGTGCCATGGCCACGCCCGATACCATGCCGAAGGCCATCATGCCGCGGGTTGCCGATTTGATTGCTGCTTTCATAGTTGTCTCCCAAATAAAAGATGTAGTTGTTATGCGCGGATTTGTGCGGTGGCGACGTTCACGTCGCTGGCTTCCTGCGGGTCGTGCAGTGCGCCTTCCCACTTGGCGACGACCGCCGTGGCGACGGCATTGCCAACCGCATTGGTGGCCGAACGGCCCATGTCGAGGAACTGGTCGATGCCCATCAGCAGCAACAAGCCCGCTTCCGGAATGTGGAACTGGTTGAGGGTGGCGGCGATCACCACCAACGAGGCGCGCGGCACGCCAGCCATGCCCTTGGACGTCAGCATCAGCAGCAACAGCATCGTGATTTGGGTGCCGATGGACAGGTCGATGCCGTAAGCCTGGGAAATGAACAGCACGGCGAAGGTGCAATACATCATCGAGCCGTCCAGGTTGAACGAGTAGCCCATGGGCAAGACGAAACTGGAAATCTTGCGCTGCACGCCGAATTTATCGAGCGCGTCGAGCAGTTTGGGGTAAGCCGCTTCCGAGCTGGCGGTCGAGAAAGCCAGCAGGAAAGGTTCGCGGATCAAGCCGATCAAGGTGAACACGCGGCGACCGATGAAGGCGAAGCCACCGGCAATCAGCAGTACCCACAGGCAGAACATGCCCAGGTAGAAACCGCCCATGAACTTGGCGAACGTGGCCAGGATGGCCAGGCCATTGGTGGTCACGACGGACGCCATGGCCGCGAACACGGCCAGTGGCGCCAGCTTCATGATGCTACCCGTGATGCGCAGCATCACCTGGGCCAGCTGGTCGATCACGGCCGTCAGCTTGCGGCCCGCGTCACCCATGGCGCCCAGTGCGCTGCCGAAGAAGATGGCGAACACCAGCACTTGCAGGATTTCATTGTTGGCCATCGCCTCGATTGGCGATTTGGGCACCATGTGGGCCACGAAATCCTTCAGCGTAAAGGCCGCCGTTTTCAGGCCGGTGGACGCATCAGTCGCCGGCAATGGAAATCCCAGGTGCGCGCCCAGTTGCAGGAAATTGGACAGCAACATGCCCAGGGTCAGCGACACCAGCGAAGCGATAATGAACCAGCTCATCGCTTTGGCGCCAATCCGGCCTGCCGCTTTGCCATCGCCCATATGGGCAATACCAATCGTCAGGGTGGAAAATACCAGTAGCGAAATAATCATTTTGATTAACCGCAGAAATACATCCGTAGCAATCGAAATATGGGCGGCGATATCCGTGGTGATTTTCTGATCGGGGAAAGTCTCATGGCAGGCATAGCCCACCAAAATGCCGAGCACCATCGCGATCAGGATATAGATGGTCAACGGGCGTTGTTTTTTCATTGCGTTCCTCCAGCCTATGGATGGGAGCGGGCGTCGTTGGCCTGCTCCGTTGTTGTCGAGGGCGACCAGCGTCCTGGTCTGGAGGGGGTAATAGCAATCGGCGTGCCCGGTGCCAAAACACGCAAATGCGACAGCTAACTCAATGTTTTTAAACGAATTTATCGCTATGCACGGCGCACCAGGCGGCCCCGCTGTATGAACTGTTGGAATGGCCCGCTCGCGGGCGTATGAGAAGTTGGAATGGGATCAGCGCCATCCCTGGGCGAGCCTCGCTCCGCTCGTCCACGTGCCAGCTTTTGGCACGGAAAGACCAGAAACCAGCATGTTTTGCGGCGCGCGCGAGACCGCGAGGATCCTGGTCTGACGGCTGCGGGGACGAAAAATGGTAATTAAAAAATGGGGAACCGAAAGATCGAAATGAAATTGGCGGGCAATCAATACCGGCATCGACTGCCGGCATTTTGTGCCCGCCAAACTGGCATCACGCCGCAGCCCTGCCCGCCGTCCGAATAAACTCCGCCGCGCGCTCCGCGATCATAATGGTTGGCGCGTTGGTATTGCCGCTGATAAGGGCCGGATAAACAGAGGCGTCAACTATTCGCAAACCCTCAATGCCATGTACGCGTAATTGAGGATCAACCACCGCCATCATGTCTGTTCCCATTTTGCTGGTACCGACCGGGTGATAAATCGTATCGGCGCGGGCCCGGATCTGCGCGGCCACCGCAGCGTCGTCCTCAAAGTCGACCGGGTACAGATTCCGGTGGCCATACCTGGCCATGGCGGGCGCGCTCATGATGGCATGGGTGCGCCTGGCGCCGTTAATCAACACGGACAGGTCATCCGGATGGGACAGAAATTTCGGATCAATGCGTGGCGCCGACGACGGATGGGCGTCTAGCAAGCCGACCTCCCCGCGCGACTTCGGGCGCAGCACACAGACATGGCAGGAAAAGCCATAGCCCAGGCGCAATTTGCGCGCATGGTCATCAACGATGCCTATGACAAAATGCAACTGCAGATCCGGACGTTCCGCACCCGGATGGGATTTGATGAACCCCGCCCCTTCCGCGAACGGCGTCGCAATCATGCCCTGCCCTGTCTTGCGCCACTCGTTGGCTGCCTTGGCCAGCCGCAACGCGCCGGTGGCGCCGATACCGAACAGATCCGTCTCCTTGCAACGGTAGGCCAGGATGTAATCCAGATGGTCCTGCAAATTCTTGCCCACGCCCGGCAGGTCATGCCGGACAGCAATTCCATGGCGAACAAGTTCGGCCGGATCGCCCACGCCGGACAACATCAGCAGCTGCGGCGTATGAAAAGCTCCACCAGAAAGTACCACTTCGCGGCGTGCGCGGATGACCGCAGTGGTCGCGCCACGGCGTACCTCGACCCCGACCGCGCGCTTGCCCTCGAACACCACCCGCAGCGCTTGCGTATGGGTCATCACGTTCAGGTTGGCCCGATCCAGCACCGGATGCAGGTAGGCTGCGGCCGCCGAACACCGCTCGCCATTGCGCGCGCCGCCGTGGAACTGGGTCACCTGGTAATGGCCCACGCCTTCCTGATCGGGGCCATTGAAATCGTGGTTGCGCCGGTATCCGCACTCCTCGCCAGCCCGCACGAAATCTTCCGTGATGCGGCGCGGATTACGTTGTTCCGCCACCTGCAGCGGGCCGTCCGCGCCATGCCAGGCACAGGCACCCCGTTCATTGCCTTCCGCACGTTTAAAATACGGCAATACATCATCGAACGACCAGCCCGTGCAGCCCAGGCGCGCCCACTCGTCGTAATCCTGGCGCTGGCCTCGGATGTACAGCATGGCGTTGATGGCGCTGGAGCCGCCCAGGCACCTGCCCCTGGGCTGGTAGCCGCGCCGGCCGTTCAGCTCCGCTTGCGGCACTGTTTCAAACGCATAATTGTTGATCTTGGGCCGTCCGGGCACCATCGCCACCACGGCTGCCGGCGCGCGCACGAGGATGCCGTTGCCCTCGCCGCCGGCCTCGATCAGGCACACGCTCACCGTGCGGTCTTCGCTGAGGCGGGCGGCCAGCGTCGCGCCGCCGGAGCCGCCGCCTACGATCACATAATCAAACTCCATGCCGGGCCTCCTGCCGCACGAACGCCGCCATGCCGCTGCGTGCGTTCGCCACCGCTGCCAGCTTGCGCTCGGCCGGCGTCGCGTGGTCGCGGTCCCAGGCCATCACTTTGGGCGTCATCAGGCGGTGCCACAGCGGTGGAATCATTGCCACCACGATCGTCGTCAGGTAGCCGCTGATCATCATCGGCGCGTCCGGGAACGGCTTCAAGTCCTGGTATGGCACTTCGCCTTGCGCGTGGTGATGGGAATGGCGGGTCAGGTTGAACATGGTCCAGGAGCTGAAGCGGCGGTTGGTATTCCACGAGTGGCGTGGTTGGACCGGCGTGGCGGGATCACGCACGATGCCGTAGTGTTCCATGTAGTTGACGATTTCCAGCAGCGCTTTACCGGCCAAACCGCACAGGATGAAATAGCCGGCGGCGGTCGCGCCACCCGCCATCCAGGCGGCGGCGACCAGCAAGGCGCTCATCAGGTGGCCACGGATCACGGCGTTGTATGGCGACACGGCGCCCCGCCCTGCGCGCCGCAAGCGCTTCTTCTCGATGTTCCAGGCGCTGACATTGCCGCGGATGGTGGAGATGATCACGTGGAAGTACACGTTGCGGCCGCGTGGCGCGGTGGCGGGGTCTTCCACGGTCGATACGTAGCGGTGGTGGCCGTACACGTGCTCGATGGAAAAGATCGTGTCGAAGCTAAACGCCAGCAACCAGCGCCCAACCAGCATGGAAACCTTGTCCCATGTCCGGTGCGTCAATTCATGACCGGGAATGGTGCCTATCATGCCTATCATCAGGCCCGTCAGCAGGACGCCCGCGCCGTGCTGCCATGGCGTGGTGGCATGCCGTGAGGCAAGCACGTCGATACCACTCAGCCCCGTGACCCAGGCGCCGAAGCCCAGCACGTCTGTCTGGCACACGCTCCACACCGATGCAAACACGATAGTCGCCAGCAAGGGTAACGCCAGCCACAACTGGAAAGTCAGGATACTGGGATAGCCGATGCGTGGGGTGCTGGTGTCGTCACCGCCGATCGCGTCGCCGATCAGGTAGGTCGCCACCACGGCAACGAAGCCGATGGGGATGGCGGTGCCGCCAGCGACCAGCGCGGCCAGCGCGCACAAGCCAATCACGTGAAACAGAAAATACTTGAGATAATGGAAAATGCTCATTGTTGTCCCCTTATAGTTGTAAATCGATCTGCAAAGATGTGTTCACGGGCCACCCCGCAGTGCGTCAGCGTGGCCGTGCACGCGTCGACCATGACTGGCGGCCCGCACAGGTAAGCGTGCGCATCGCCAGCCACATGCCGGGCGAGATGGTCACCGACCATGCCGCGCGCACCCTGCCAGCCATCGGCGTCGGGCGGCCCGGACAGGACCGGCAGGAAGCTGAACTGCGCCGGCCAGTGCCGGGCGATGTCCTGGATGGCTTCGAGTCCGTAAAGATCGCGCTCGCCGCGGGCGCCAAACAGCAGGGTCACCGGCCGTCCGCAACCGCTACGCGCCGCCTGCCCGAGCATCGCGAGGATGGGCGCCAGTCCGCTGCCGCCGGCGATGAACAGCAGCGGCGCATCAGCCGGACGCAGCCAGAATTCGCCCAGCGGCCCCTCCACCGTGGCCTCCGTTCCGACCAGGCTGGCTTCGTTGACCAGCATGGACAAGGCGCCACCTGGCACTTTGCGCACGAAGAACTGGACTTGCCCGTCCGGCTGCACGTCCGTGGCGAAGGAATAGCTGCGCGCATGGTCGCCCAGCGGCGCCAGCCTCAGGTTGGCGAACTGTCCCGCCTTGTAGTGCAGACTCTCGCTCAGTTGTATCCGCAGCGCCGTGATGTCGTGCGTGAGGCGCTGCTGGCCTATCACGCGGCCGGGGACGCGGCGCCGCGCCGGCGCTGCGCTTAGGTCCACTTCCACGGCAATATCGGAGCTCGGTACGGATTGGCAGGCCAGGATGTATCCCTGGTCCAGTTCATCTTCCGACAGCACGTAGCCCGACGGGGTCAGTTCCCTGACCCGCCCGCTCGTCAAGCGGCACTTGCAGCTCGCACATCCCCCAACCCGGCAACTGTGCGGAAAGTCTATGCCGCTGCGCAATGCCGCCTGCAACAGTGTCTCCCCGGACCCGACCGGCACCGGCGTCCCGTTCACGTGGGCCGTGACCGGCGCTCTTCTCTTAAATATGGAAAACATGGCCTCAATGTGTTGTGTTCTGACAGCATCATCGTAGGCCCGCCTTGCCTTTCGGACGAGGTTAGCTGTTGACATCGAGCAGTCATTTTCTGACAATGGCGACACGCTCCACCACGCCATCCGCCATGCCCGCTCCCCAATTCGCATTGCCGGTCCAGTACATACGCCAGATCGTCGACCAGGTGAGGCGGATGAACGTGGCCCTGCCCGCGTCATTCCTGCGCAATCGCTGGGATGCCTTGCCGGCGGGTGAATTCCAGATCCTCGGCGTGGACGCCTTCCAGCAGGCGGTGCAGGACGCCATCGATGCCACGGGCGATCCCGCGTTCGGCCTGCTCGTCGGCGAGCGCATGCGCGTCAACAGCCACGGCATGCTGGGCTACGCCGCCATGAACTGCGCCACGCTGGCCGATGCGATCGGATTGATCGAGCAGTATTTCCTTACCCGCACGCGGCTGGTGAACGTACGCCAGCAAACAGTGGGAACGGAGCTGCGCTTCGTGTTCGAAGACGCGCTGCCACTGGGCCGCGTGCGGCAGCCGGTGCTGGAAGCGATCGTGTTGACCATCAAGAATCTGTATGACTTCATCACGGCCGGCACCGCGCCCATACCGTACGTGTGCTGGAATTTCGATGCGCCGCCGCATGCGGCCCAGGTGGAGCGGCTGTACGGCTGCGAAGTGCGTTACCGGCAGTCGTGGTGCGGCTTCGTATTTCCATCGAGCGCGCTCGATCAGCCACTGACGATGGGCGATCCGACCACGCTGCGGCAGGCGATTCAGGCGTGTCAGCGCGAAATGCACGGCATGAGCGCCGAGCCCGCATGGGCGGCCAAGCTCACGCGCGTGCTGCTGGAGCGGCAAGACGCGTTTCCATCATTGGAAGTGGCCGCCCAGCTGTTCAACCTGACGCCGCGCACCCTGCACCGGCGCTTGCTGGAAGAAGGCACGTCCTACCGCGACGTGCTCGATGAAGTGCGCCACAAGCTGGCGCTGGAACACTTGCAGGCTGGCAAGCTGACCATCCAGGAAATCGCCTACCAGCTGGGCTACACGGACACGGCCAATTTCCGCCGCGCCTTCATCCGGTGGCAAGCCATCTCTCCGGCCGCCTACCAGGCGGGCGTTAACGGTACACTGAACGGGAGCTAGGACAGCCATGAGCGCGTCCGCATTGGAGGCTGTCCGCGACGCACTCACGGCGCACGCACAGGCAGCCCGCGCCGAAGCGATGCGTGCCTATATGCGCAACCAGTTCCTGTTCCTGGGCGTGCCCACGCCATTGCGGCGCAATTGCTTGAAACCGATTCTCGCGGAATTGAAAGGTCGCGGCGCTGCGCATTTGCTGGCACTGGCAAAACAATTATGGGCGCTGCCGGAACGCGAATACCAGTATGCGGCGCTGGACCTGCTGGCCCTCAGGCATGAAGAATTAAGCATTGGGAATATCCCCGCCTTGCTGTTACTGGCGCAGGAAAAATCGTGGTGGGACACGGTGGACGGACTCGCCTCCCTCATTGGCGAAATTTTGGCCGGCCAACACGACGGTATGGACGCGGCATTAACCAGTCCCAACATGTGGCTGCGCCGGATCGCGATGCTGCATCAACTGGGTTGGCGTGCGCGCACCGACAGCGACCGGCTGTTCAACTACGCGCGCACGCTGGCGCCGGAACGCGAGTTCTTCATCCAGAAGGCAATCGGCTGGGCCTTGCGCGACTACGCACGCCATGACCCCGATGCCGTGGCGGCCTTCCTGCGTGCCGAAAAAAATCATCTGGCGCCACTCAGCTACCGCGAAGCGAACAAGCACCTCCAACATCACTGACTTCGCCGTTAGCCCTGCGCCGACTTGCGGGCGGCCAGGCGCCAGCGGCGCGGCGTCATGCCGCACCAGTTCATGAAGGCACGGTTGAACGCGCTTTGTTCCGAATAGCCCAGCAGCAAGGCCACCTCGGGCAGCGACAATGGCGTGTCGCGCAGATAATGCTCGGCCAGGCGGCGGCGCGTGTCTTCCAGTAAATTGCGGAAACTCCAGCCGCGCGCCTGCAACCAGCGCCGCAGCGTGCGTCCCGACACGTGCAGTTCCTGCGCCACCTGATCCAGCATGGCTTCGCCGTCCAGCAGGTGGCTGGAAATACACCGTCGTACCGCTTGCAGCATGTGGTCCGGGCCGGGCAAGGCCTCCAGGCTGGCCTGCACCTGCCGTTCCAGCATGGCCACCAGGGCCGGGTCGGCGCGGCGCAATGGCAAGTCCAGCAACTGCCGGGGGAAACAGACACGGGTCGCCTCCTGCCCGAACAACACCGGACAACGGAACAGCACCGCATATGGCGCCACGTCCGCCGGCGCCGGTTCGACGAAATGGATCACGACTGGGTCGATATCGCTGCCCGTGATGTCGCGCGCGAACTGCACCAGCGCCGCCAGTCCGCACTGGTTGGCCAGCAAGCCGATATGGCGTGACTCATCGCTCCACTCGAGGACCAGCCTGTCGTCGGCCGGATAGGTGCGCACGGGACTGACGTCATGCACCAGCCGCTGGTAGCGCAGGTAGCGCTGCAACGCTGCCAGCACCGATTGCGACGCCAGCAGCACGTAGCCCAGCGGCCCCAGGTGGGCCGGTGTGATGGTGGCGCCCACATGCAAGCCCAGGGCCGGATCGCGCAACTCGCGCGCGGCGGCAGCCAGCATGCCGGCCCAGCGCAGCACGGGATACGACGGCGGCGTCGCCTCCGGTGATGGCGGCGCCTCGCCGAGGATGGCGCCGGCGTCCGCCCCCTGTTGCGCCAGGTAGTCGAACAGCAGGCGCACGTAGGCACCGGGCACGCTGCCGGTCAGCCCCATGACGGTGGCAGGTAAAACGCGGAGAGGATTGGACATGGCCTAATTTGTCAAAATATGCGACCTACGCTGTCAAGCCAGCGCCTATCGCGGTCTCTACAATCGCAGTTTTCATAAAAAGGAGACAACACAAATGATCGCAGATTCCGCCGCCCAGGCACAAGCGCTGGTGCGTAATGCCGCCCATTTCCAGTGGTATGTGATTCCCCTGCTGGTGCTGGTGGTGCAGGCCTACGGCGAACAGGCCGCCGCGCGCCGCTGGAATGTGGTGCTGGCCGGCCTCGCCTTCTGGCTGATGGACTGGATGAACGAAATCTGGAACGGCCTGCTGTTCCACTTCTCCGGCTTCGCGCCCGCCTGGGGCACGCCGGGCAGTTCAGCCTACGTGATCCTGATCGGCCTGAACGTGGAGATCACGTTCATGTTCGCCATCATGGGCCTGTACGCGGTGCGCATGCTGCCGGCCGACGCCGAGGCAAAAATCCTCGGCATCAACAACCGCTGGCTGTTCGCGGCCGTCAATTCCGTGCTGTGCGTGTGCGTGGAATTGTGGCTCAACCACATCGGCGCGCTGACGTGGGAGTGGTCCGGCTGGAACGCGGGTGCGCCGTGGCTGATCTGGCTGGTCGGCTACATGCCCTTCTTCGTCGTCGCCTACCTGGTGCACGACATGCGTTCGCTCAAGCGCCAGGTGGCCGTCGTCTCGGGACTGGGCGCCACCGTGGCCAGCGGCCTGGGACTGTTCGCTGGTGTACTGCACTGGATCTGAACCCCAAAACGTAAAAACGGCCCCGTTTCGTCGCCGAAACGGGGCCGTTTGCTTTGCTGCGTGCTTGCTTAGCCGACGAACTTGCGGGCGTTACGGAACATGCGCATCCAAGGCGAATCCTCACCCCATGCTTCCGGGTGCCACGACTGCTGCACGGTACGGAACACGCGCTCGGCGTGCGGCATCATCACCGTGAAGCGGCCGTCCGGCGTCGTCACCGACGTCAAGCCCTGCGGCGAACCGTTCGGGTTGTACGGATACGCTTCCGTGGCGGCGCCGCGGTTGTCGATGAAGCGCATGGCGGCCACGGCTTCGTTAATGTTGCCGGTCTGGCTGAAGTCCGCATAGCCTTCGCCGTGGGCGATGGCGATGGCGGTCTGGGTGCCGGCCATGCCATTGAAGAAGATCGACGGCGAATCGAGCACTTCCACCATCGAGAAGCGTGCCTCGAACTTCTCCGATTTGTTGGTGGTGAACTTCGGCCATGCATGGGCGCCCGGAATGATGGACTTCAGGTTGCTCATCATCTGGCAGCCGTTGCACACACCGAGGCCGAAGCTGTCGGTGCGGGCGAAGAAGCGCGCGAACTGCTCCGACAGGGCGGCGTTGAACAGGATGGTCTTGGCCCAGCCTTCACCGGCGCCCAGCACGTCGCCGTACGAGAAGCCGCCGACGGCGATGATGCCCTGGAAGTCGTCCAGCTTGACGCGGCCGGCGATCAGGTCGCTCATGTGCACGTCCACGGCCGTGAAGCCGGCCTGGTGCATCACGTACGCCGTCTCGATGTGCGAGTTCACGCCCTGCTCGCGCAGGATGGCCACGCGCGGACGCACGCCGGTAGCGAGGAATGGCGCGGCCACGTTCTCGGCCAGATCGAAGGTGATCTTGGGCGTCATGCCAGGATCGGTTTCGTCCAGCAGGCGGTCGTATTCGGCATCAGCGCAGGCCGGATTGTCGCGCAGGCGGGCGATGCGCCAGCTCGTTTCGCTCCACAGGCGATGCAGCGCGGCGCGCGGCTGGCTGTAGATGGTCTTGGCGTCGCGCGTGAATTCGATCACGCCACGGTCGTTCGGCTTGCCGATGATGTGGCTGCAAGCGCCCAGGTTGAACGAGCGCAGCACATCCATCACCAGCGAGCGCTCGTCGGCGCGCACCTGGATCACGGCGCCCAGCTCCTCGGCGAACAGCGCACGGATGGTTTGCTCGTTGCGGCGCTCGGCGATCTGGCCGGCCCAGTTCTTGGCGTCGCCCTGGTCGGCGCCGTGGCCCTGGTCCAGCGTCAGGATGTCGAGGTTGATCGACAGGCCGGCGCGGCCGGCGAAGGCCATCTCGGCCAGCGTGGCGTACAGGCCGCCGTCGGAGCGGTCGTGGTAGGCCAGCAGCTTGCCGTCATTGTTCAGTTGCTGGATGGCGGCGAAGAAGCCTTTCAGGTCTTCCGCGCTGTCCACGTCCGGCGTCTCGTTGCCCAGCTGGCCCATGACCAGCGACAGCGCCGACGCGCCCAGGCGGTTCTTGCCGCGGCCCAGGTCGATCAGGATGATGGACGTGTCGCCCGCATCGGTCTTGATCTGCGGCGTGAGCGACTTGCGCACGTCGTGCACGGGCGCGAACGCCGACACGATCAGCGACACGGGACTGGTGACGGCTTTCGCTTCCTCTTTTTCGTCGCGCCAGGTGGTGCGCATGGACAGCGAATCCTTGCCGACCGGGATGCTGATGCCCAGCGCCGGGCACAGTTCCATGCCGACCGCCTTGACGGTGTCGTACAGGGCCGCGTCCTGGCCAGGCTGGCCGCAGGCGGCCATCCAGTTGGCCGACAGCTTGATGTCGGAAATGTCGCGAATCGCGGCGGCGGCCAGGTTGGTGATCGCTTCGCCCACGGCCATGCGGCCCGACGCCGGCGCGTCGATCACGGCCAGCGGGGTGCGCTCGCCCATCGACATCGCTTCGCCAAGGTAGCCTTCGAAGCTCATGGCGGTGACGGCGCAATCGGCCACCGGCACCTGCCAAGGGCCGACCATCTGGTCGCGCACACTCATGCCGCCCACGGTACGGTCGCCGATGGTGATCAGGAAGGACTTGTCGCCCACGGTCGGCAGCAGCAGCACGCGCTTGGCCGCTTCTTCCAGGTCCATGCCGGTCAGGTCGATGGCGGGGAAATCGTTCTGCACGTGGTGCACGTCGCGCTGCATCTTGGGCGGCTTGCCCAGCAGGACGTCCATCGGCATGTCGACCGGGTTGTTGCCCAATTCAGGGTCGACCAGTTTCAGCTGGCGCTCCTCGGTGGCCACGCCGACCACGGCGAACAGGCAGCGCTCGCGCTCGCACAGGGCCTGGAACACGGGCAGGTCGCTCGGCGCGATGGCCAGCACATAGCGTTCCTGCGATTCGTTGGACCAGATCTCCTTGGGCGCCATGCCGCTTTCTTCCAGCGGGATCTTGCGCAGGTCGAAGATGGCGCCGCGCTTGGCGTCGTTGGTGATTTCCGGGAAGGCGTTCGACAGGCCGCCCGCACCCACGTCGTGGATCGAGATGATGGGGTTGGCCGGGCCCATTTGCCAGCAACCGTTGATCACTTCCTGGGCGCGGCGTTCCATTTCCGGGTTGCCGCGCTGGACGGAGTCGAAGTCCAGGTCGGCCGTGTTGGTGCCGGTCGCCATCGAGGAAGCGGCCGAGCCGCCCATGCCGATGCGCATGCCGGGACCACCCAGCTGGATCAGCAGGCTGCCGACGGGGATGTCGTTCTTGTGCGTGTGCTGGGCCGAGATGTTGCCAATGCCGCCGGCGATCATGATGGGTTTGTGGTAGCCGAGCACGGTGTCGCTGGCGCCGGCGAACTGGCGGCCGATGTTCTGTTCGTAGGTGCGGAAGTAACCGCCCAGCACGGGACGGCCGAATTCATTGCTGAACGCGGCGCCGCCCAGCGGGCCTTCGATCATGATCTGCAGCGGCGAGGCGATGCGGTCTGGCTTGCCGTAGACCTTGGTGGTGTCGCGGTGGGCCGCGCCAGCCGTCACGCTGGCCGCGTTTTCCCACGCCTGCACGGCGCCCGGCAGCATCAGGTTGGACACGGTGAAGCCGGTCAGGCCGGCCTTGGGCTTGGCGCCGCGGCCGGTCGCGCCCTCGTCGCGGATCTCGCCGCCGGCGCCCGTGGAGGCGCCAGGGAATGGCGAAATGGCGGTCGGGTGGTTGTGGGTTTCCACCTTCATCAGGGTGTGGGTCAGCTCGGTCGAGGCGGCGTATTCATGCTTGTCGCCGCGCGGGAAGAAGCGCGCCACTTCCGCGCCTTCCATGATGGACGAGTTGTCGCTGTAGGCCACGATAGTGCCCTTGGGCTGCAACAAGTGGGTGTTCTTGATCATCTGGAACAGCGACTTGTCCTGCGCCACGCCGTCGATGGTCCAGTCGGCGTTGAAGATCTTGTGGCGGCAGTGTTCGCTGTTGGCTTGCGCGAACATCATCAGTTCCACGTCCGTCGGGTTGCGGCCGGCCTTGGTGAAGGCGGCGTCCAGGTACTCGATCTCGTCGTCCGACATGGCCAGGCCCAGGTCCGTGTTGGCCTTTTCCAGCGCCTGCTTGCCGGCGCCGAGCACGTCCACCGTCTCCAGCGGACGGGCGTCCAGGGTGCGGAACAGTGCCGCCGCCTCGTCCGGGTGGCGCAGCACGGATTCGGTCATGCGGTCATGCAGCAGCGCGGCCACGGCCTGCGTCTCCGTCTCCGACAGCTTCTTGACGGCGCCGATGCCGGTGCCCAGGAAGCCGGCCTTGAGGATGATGCGATAGGCCACGCCCCGCTCCACGCGCTTGATATGGGCCATGCCGCAGTTGTGGACGATGTCGGTGGCCTTGGAAGCCCACGGCGAAATCGTGCCAAAACGGGGGATGACGAAGAATTCCTCGACGGCGCCTTCGGCGTGCCCGGCATGGGCCGGCTCGCCGTAGGTCAGCAGGGCTCCCAGGCGGCTGCTGTCGTCGGCCGACAGGGGCGCGGCGGCGTCGATGAAGTGGACATATCGGGCCTGCACTGCGGCCACGGCGGGCAGCACCGTTTGCAGTTGGGTTAACAGGCGTTGGCTACGGAATGCGGACAGGGCGTTGGAGCCCGGCAGAATCAACATGGCTGGGAGATGGTTGATGCAGCGAGGCTGCGGATTTAAAGGGTGAAACGGTACGAAACTGGTCGGATGCGGTTTTGCAAGATTTCCGTTGCGCGCATTATACCGTTTTCTCCCTCCTCCCTACAGCCCTTATTCGGGGAAAAAGCTGGTGCCAAAGCAACATTTTTTGCCGTTTCGGGACCAAAATCGGGCTTGCCGGGCGGGAAACACGGGCTTCCCCTGCAATTTTGCCAGTGCTTGGGGTATGCTTGTTTCAAATTTTGCTGACGCCTGCCGATAAGGACTCACCGCCTGCGCGGCGCGGCCCACGAAAGTCCACTATGCCAGACTATAGCAACCTGTCGGTCCTGATCGTCGATCCCAACCAGGGCATGCGCGCCAGTCTGCACAATATGCTCACCCAGGTGAACATCACCAAGGTCGATCACGCCGTCAGCTCCGCCACCGCCATCCGCCAGCTGGGCATCAAGTCCTACGACGTGATCCTGTGCGAGTACGACCTGGGCGGCAGCGCCGAGAACGCGGGCCAGGACGGCCAGCAGCTGCTGGAAGACTTGCGCCACCACCGCATGATCAGCCAATGGGCCATCTTCATCATGCTCACGGCCGAAGGCGTGTACAGCAAGGTGGTGAGCGCGGCCGAACTGCTGCCTACCGATTACATCCTCAAGCCGTTTACGGTGGACGTGCTGTCGCAGCGCATCGGCCGCGCCCTGGAACGGCGCGCCAACTTCCTGCCCGTGTACCAGATGATAGGCCAGGGCAAGGCCCGCGAGGCGCTGGCCGCCTGCCTGGCGGCGGAAACCAGTCAGCCGCGCTACGCCACCGATTACGCGCGCCTGCGGGCCGAACTGCTGGTCAGCCTGGACCGGCATGCGGAAGCGGAACAGGTCTATGCCGCCATCGTCCAGTCCAAACCGCTGGGATGGGCCCAGCTGGGCCAGGCGCGCTGCCTGTCACATCTGGGCCGGCACGCCGAGGCCCAGGCCCTGCTGGAAGCGCTGGTGGCGGCCAACCCCAAGTTCATGGCCGCCTACGACCTGCTGGCACTATGCCTGCGGGTGCAAGGCAACGACGAGGCGGCAAAAAAAGTGCTGCAGGACGCGGTCGCCATCTCGCCGCACATGGTGCGCCGGCTGCGCAACCTGGGGGACGTGTCGCTGGCCGTGGGCGACGTGGCCGGCGCCGAGCAAGCCTACAAGCAGGTGGTGGCCAAGGCCCGCCACTCGGAATTCCGCGATCCGGCCGACCATGTCAACCTGGTACGCACACTGGTCAGGAAAGGCGATGCCACGGCCGCCAGCGCCGTCGTGCGCGACCTGGAGCGCTCGCTGCGCAGCAGTCCCAGCACGGAAGTGTGCCGCGCCTACGCGTCGGCCATGGTGCTGGAACTGAAGGGCGACGCCAGCGGCGCGGCCACCGAACTGGCCAAGGCCATGAACAAGCTGTCGGAGGCGACCGGCATGTCCAGCAACGTCAAGCTGGGGCTGGCCCACAGCTGCCTCGTCAACCGGCTGGACGAACAGGCCAACGCCCTGTTCGCGGAACTGACGGCCGATCCGAACAGCGGCGTGAGCGAATCGCAGGTACTGGCCATCTACGAACAGGCGGACCGCCCGGAACTGATCAAGCAACACCACGCCCGCCTCGATTCGGCCGTGGACGCGATGGTGCGCCAGGCGGCGGAAAAAAGCCGCCAGGGCGACCTGCGCGGCGCCGTCGACGTGCTGCGCCTGGCCTTGCAGCGCAATCCCGACCATACCGGGTTGTGGACGGCGGCCACCACGGCCATATTGCGCCAGCTGGCCGATGTGGGCTGGGACGCGGCATTGTTCGGCCAGTGCACGGCCCTGCTGCGGCGCATCCGCGAATACAATGCCGAACATCCGCTGCTGCCTGGCTTGCTGGCCCAGTACGTGGCAATCCGCAAGCAGCACGGCGCCCAGATCGCGGCGGCACAACCGGCCGCGCAGCCAGCGGCAACGCCCCCCTCACCTACCCCCTCGGCCACCTAGGCCACGCCTGGAAGCACCTCAATGCAAGATTACGCTGACCTTTCTGTCCTGCTGGTAGACCCCAATCCCGGCATGCGCGCCACCTTGCGCAATATGCTGAACCAGTCCGGCATCACCCGCATCGACGAAGCGGTGAGCTCGGGCACGGCCATCGGCCAGTTGAACAAGAAAAGTTACGACATCATCCTGTGCGAATATGACCTGGGCAACGGCGCCGGCGACAACGGCCAGGATGGCCAGCAGTTGCTGGAAGACCTGCGCCAACACAAGCTGATCGCGCAGTGGACCATCTTTATCATGCTCACTTCCGAGGGCGTGTACAGCAAGGTGATCAGCGCGGCCGAGCTGACGCCCAACGATTACGTGCTCAAGCCGTTTACGGTCGAGGTGCTGCAACAGCGTATCGCGCGCGCCGTCGAGCGCCGCTCGTATTTCCTGCCCGTGTATCAGTTGATCGGCATGGGCAATATCCGCAAGGCCATCACCACTTGCCTGGAGTGCGAGGCCACCCACGCGCGCCATGCCATCGAGTTCGCCCGCCTGCGCGCCGAGCTGCACCTGCGCCTGAACGAGCTGGAGGAGGCGGAGCTGATTTACCAGACCATCCTGCTCACGCGCCCCATCGGCTGGGCGCACCTGGGCCTGGCGCGTTGCCAGTTCGGCTTGCAGAAGTACGAAGAAGCCCAGCAAACCCTGGACAACCTGATCGCACACAACCCGCGCTTCATGGCGGCCTATGACCTGCTGGCCCAGACCCACGAGGCCATGGGCCAGAACGTGATGGCCAAGCGCATCCTGGAGGACGCGGTGGCCATTTCGCCCAACATGGTGCGCCGCCTGCGCCACCTGGGCGAAGTGGCCTACGAGGCCGGTGACGTCCTGGTGGCGGAGAAGGCGTTCAAGCAGGTGGTGCAGAAAGCGAAGTACTCGGAATTTCGCGATCCTGAGGACCACGTCAAGCTGGTCAAGGCCCTTGTCAAGAAAGGCGACGCCAGCCAGGCCGGCGGCGTGATACGGGACCTGGAACGCTCGCTGCGCAGCAACGCCAACACGGAAGTGTGCCGCTCGGTGGCCGCCAGCCTGCTGGCCGAACTGATGGACAACCCCATCGCCGCCGCCGCTGAATTGCGCAACGCCGTGCGCACCATGAGCATGACGCGCGGCCTGTCCACCGGCCTGAAGATAGGCCTGGTGCACAGCTGCCTGAAAAACAAGCTCGATAACGAGGCCACCTCGCTGATGGTGGGCCTGACCAATGACACGGAAAGCGGCATCTCGATGGACGACGCGGTCGACGTGTTCGAGAAGGCCGGCCGCCATGACCTGGCCACCGGCGTGGGCGAAACCATCTCGCGCCAGCTCGACGACCTGCTGCTGGACGCGGCCGAAAAGCGGGCCCACGGCGACCTGCGGGCCGCCATCGACACACTCAATGGCGCGTTGCGCAAGGCGCCATCCAATATGGCGCTGCTGCCGGCCGCCGCGTCGGCCATGCTCAAGCAGCTCGACGACCTGGGCTGGGAAGCGCCCCTGGCCGAACAGTGCAACCACCTGCTGGAACGCATCCGCCGACTGGACCCGAACCACCCCGCCCTGCCCATCCTCCTCAACCAGTACACGGCCACGCAGCGCAAGTACGGCATTTCCACCACGGCCTGAAGCCGCGGCGCGCGGCCGCCGGGTTTATTCCGGCTGGCCGTAGCCGCCGCCGCCCGGCGTTTCCACCACAAACACGTCACCTGACGCCATGTCCGTCTTGCCGATATGGCCCAGCTGCTCAACGCTGCCATCAGCGCGCAGCACGCTGTTGCGGCCCACGGCGCCTGGCGCGCCGCCGGCCATGCCGAACGGTGCGTGGATGCGGTTGTTGGACAGGATGGCGGCCGTCATCGGTTCCAGGAAGCGCATCTTACGCACGCCGCCATCGCCGCCGCGCCAGCGTCCCGCGCCGCCCGAACCGTGGCGGATGGCGTAGCTCTCCAGCCGCACGGGGAAACGGAACTCCAGGATCTCCGGGTCCGTCAGGCGCGAGTTGGTCATGTTGGTCTGGACCACGCTGGTGCCATCGAAGCCCGGCCCCGCGCCCGAGCCGCCGCTGATGGTTTCGTAGTACTGGTATTGCGCGTTACCGAACGTGAAATTGTTCATCGTGCCCTGCGCGGCCGCCATCACGCCCAGCGCGCCGTACAGCGCGTTCGTGATGCAGGTGGACGTTTCCACGTTGCCCGACACGACGGAGGCGGGATAGCGCGGGTTGAGCATGGAACCCGGCGGGATCAGCACCTTGAGCGGCTTGAGGCAGCCGGCGTTGAGCGGGATGTCGTCATCGACCAGCGTGCGGAACACGTACAGCACGGCCGCCATGCAAACAGCGGACGGCGCATTGAAATTGTTCTCCAGCTGGTCCGAGGTGCCCGTGAAATCGATCTCAGCGCTGCGCTTGGCCGGATCGACCCGCACCGCCACCTGGATGCGGGCGCCGTTGTCCAGATCGACCGTGTAGCTGCCGTCGCGCAGCGCGCTGATCACGCGTCGCACGGCTTCCTCGGCGTTGTCCTGCACGTGGCCCATGTAGGCTTGCACCACGTCGAGGCCGAAATGGGCCACCATCTTGCGCAGTTCCTCCACGCCTTTCTGGTTGGCCGCCACCTGGGCCCGCAGGTCGGCCATGTTCTGGTCCGGATTGCGGGCCGGCCAGGCGGCGCCGGCCAGCAAGGCGCGCGCCTCGGCGTCACGCAACCGACCGCCGGCCGCCCCGTCCACCAGCTTGAAGTTGTCGATCAGGACGCCCTCCTCGGCGATGCTGCGCGAATCGGGCGGCATCGAACCGGGTGTGGTGCCGCCAATGTCGGCATGGTGTCCGCGCGAACCGACGTAGAACAGGATCTGCTCTCCCGCTTCGTCGAACACGGGCGAAATCACTGTCACGTCGGGCAAATGGGTGCCGCCGTGGTAGGGATCGTTGAGCATGTAGACGTCGCCCGCGTGCATGCGGCCCGCGTTGGCCTGCATGACGGTCTTGATGCTCTCGCCCATGGAGCCCAGGTGCACCGGCATGTGGGGCGCGTTGGCGATCAGGTTGCCGTCGGCGTCGAAGATGGCGCAGCTGAAGTCCAGCCGCTCCTTGATGTTGACGGAATAGGCCGTGTTCTGCAGCCGCAGGCCCATTTGCTCGGCGATCGACATGAACAGGTTGTTAAAGATCTCCAGCATGACCGGGTCGGCCGTGGTGCCGATGGCGCGCCGCGCCGGCAAAGCTTCCACGCGGGTCAGCACCAGGTGATCCTGCGGCGTGACTTCGGCCTGCCAGCCCGGCTCCACCACCGTGGTGGCGTTGGCCTCGGCGATGATGGCCGGACCTTTGATGATGTCACCGATACGCGTGGCCGTGCGCTGATAAAGCTTGGTGTTGCGCCATTGGCCGCCGCTGTACATGCGCACCACCGCCTGCGGCGTGAGGCCGGACACGCGGCGCGGCGCGGGCGTGACCGTTTCGGCCGGGGCGTCCGAGCGGCCCAATGCCTCCACCGACACCGCTTCCACGATCAGCGCCTTGGCCGGCATGAGGAAGGAGAAGCGTTTCTTGTAGGCCGCTTCGAACTGTGCCTGCATGGCGCTGGCGCTGTCGAACAGGACGATCAACGCAGAGTCAGTGCCTTCATAACGCAGGTGCACGCGGCGCAGCAAGGTGATACGCTGGCCGGCCACGCCCTGGCGGATCAGCTCCCCGCGCGCCCGCTCGCCCAGCGTCCGCAGGCGCGCCTCGAGGCCGTTGACGCTCTCGGGCAGCAGGCGTTCCTCCACCGCCTCCTCGCGCATCACGCTCTGGTCGGCCAGCCCCATGCCGTAGGCCGACATCACGCCGGCCAGCGAATGGATGAACACCGTCTTCATGCCCAGCGCGTCGGCCACCAGGCAGGCGTGCTGGCCGCCGGCGCCGCCGAAACTGGTCAGCGTGTACTCGGTCACGTCGTGGCCGCGCTGGACGGAGATCTGCTTGATGGCGTTGGCCATGTTACCGACCGCGATGTCGATAAATCCTTCGGCCACCTGCTCCGGCGTGGTCGGTTTGCCCGTGGCCGCTTCAATGCGCGCGGCCATGTCGGCGAACTGCGCGCGTACGGTCTGTGCGTCGAGCGCCTGCCTGCCGTCGGCGCCGAACAGTTGCGGGAAATGGGCGGGCTGGATTTTACCGAGCATGACGTTGCAGTCCGTGACAGCCAGCGGGCCGCCGCGCCGGTAGCTGGCCGGCCCGGGATTGGCCCCGGCGCTGTCCGGCCCCACGCGCAGGCGGCTGCCGTCGAAATGCAGGATGGAGCCGCCGCCGGCTGCCACCGTGTGGATGCTCATCATGGGTGCGCGCATCCGCACACCTGCCACCTGGGTTTCGAACACACGCTCGAACTCACCCGAGTAGTGGGAGACGTCGGTCGATGTGCCTCCCATGTCGAAACCGATCACGCGCTCGAAACCGGCCAGCCGGCTGGCGCGCACCATGCCGACGATGCCGCCGGCCGGCCCGCTCAGGATGCTGTCCTTGCCCTGGAACGCGCGTGCGTCCGTCAAGCCACCGCTCGACTGCATGAACTGCAGGTTGACCCCAGGCAGTTCGCCGGCAACCTGGTCCACGTAGCGGCGCAGGATAGGCGACAGGTAGGCATCGACCACCGTGGTGTCGCCGCGCGCCACCAGTTTCATCATGGGACTGACCTGGTGCGACACGGAGACCTGGGTAAAGCCGATCTCGCGCGCCATCCGCGCCACGCGCTGTTCATGGTCATGGTAGCGGTAGCCGTGCATGAAGACGATGGCCAGGGCGCGCAAGCCCTGGTCGTAGGCCGCTTGCAGGCGGGCGCGCGCGCCCTGCTCGTCCAGCGGCAGCACCACATCGCCGTGCGCGCCCATGCGTTCGTCGATTTCGATCACATGGCTGTAGAGCAGCTCGGGCAACACGATGTGGCGCGCGAACAGGCGCGGACGGTTCTGGTAGGCGATGCGCAGCGCATCGCCAAAGCCGCGCGTGATGGCCAGCGCCGTCGGCTCACCCTTGCGCTCCAACAGCGCGTTGGTGGCCACCGTCGTGCCCATCTTGACGGCCTCGATCCGCGCCACGGGGATGGCCGCACGGGGGCCCAGCCCCATCAGGTGACGGATGCCGGCGATGGCCGCGTCGCGGTATTGTTCCGGATTTTCCGACAGCAGCTTGTGCGTGCGCAGCCGTCCATCCGGCTGGCGCGCCACAATGTCCGTAAACGTGCCGCCGCGATCTACCCAGAACTGCCAATCCATGCCAACCTCAATGCTTTTCAAGAAGCGCATATTGTAGTGCGTGCCCGGCGATCAGGGCGACACACTTGAACAGATTAATTCGATGCTAAAATTGAACGAACATCAATCATCAGCGCGCGCGGCGCGCGGGCTGAAACTGCCGTGCCATCCTCTTGATCGGACGCGTCCATGAATCCACTCTATTCCGTCGCCGAGATCCGCGCCATCGAACAGCGCGCGGCTGCGGCCCTGCCGGCGGGCACCCTCATGCAACGGGCCGGCCAGGCCACCGCCAACGCGGCGCTCGACATGCTGCCCTTTTCCACCAACCACGCCAGGGTGCTGGTGCTGGCCGGACCTGGCAATAACGGCGGCGACGCGCTGGAAGCGGCCGCGCACCTGACCTATTCGGGCGCCCAGGTGGACGTGCTGCACTTCCCGCCTGCCGGCGCGCAGTCGCCGGAACGGGCCGCGGCCCAGCGGCGCGCCGAGAGCAGTGACGCCAGCTTCCACGACTTCGGCAGCAGCGCGCTGGCTGACACGGACTGGAACCTGGTGATCGACGGCCTGTTCGGCATCGGCCTGGCCAGGCCGGTGAGCGGCGCCTTGCGCAAGCTGGTTGACACGATCAACACCCTCACCTGTCCGGTGCTGGCGCTCGACGTGCCCAGCGGCCTCGATGCCGACACTGGCGCGATCGTCGGCCCGGACGGCGTGGCCGTGTGCGCGGCGCACACCATCACCTTCCTCGGCGACAAGCCTGGCTTGCATACCTGCGATGGCCGCGACCATGCCGGCCAGGTCACTGTCGCCGCGCTGGACCTGGAACCGCGCCAGCTCCCCGCTGCCCGGCTGCATTTGAACGATGTTCGCTTCTTCGCACGCAAGCTCAAGGCGCGTCGCCAGAACAGCCATAAAGGCAGCTACGGCAACGTGGCCGTGGTGGGCGGTGCACGCGGCATGGCCGGCGCGCCCATCCTGGCCGCGCGCAGCGCGCTGCACGCGGGCGCGGGCCGCGTGTTCGCCGTGTTCGGGGATGACGCACCATCCTACGACAGCGGCCAGCCTGAATTGATGTGCCGGGCCGCGGCCGGTTTCGATCTCGATAGCGCGGTGCTGGTGCTGGGCCCCGGACTGGGCACCGCGCCGCAGTCGGTGGAACTGCTCAAGCGCGCCGTGGCCAGTGCCAGCGCGCTGGTGGCCGACGCCGACGCCCTCAACCTGCTGGCGGCCGATGCCGCGCTGCAGGCGGCCGTGGCACAGCGCGCCGCCGGCTGCATCGTCACGCCCCACCCACTGGAGGCGGCGCGCCTGTTGGGCACGACTATCGCGGCCGTGCAAGCCGACCGGGTGACGGCGGCGCGCACGCTGGCGGGCCGGCTGCAGGCGACGGTGGTGCTGAAAGGCTCGGGCACCGTCATCGCCGCTCCCGACGGCGACGCCGTCATCAACACGACCGGCAATCCCGCGCTGGCCACGGCCGGCACGGGCGACGTGCTGGCCGGCCTGTGCGGCAGCCTGCTGGCACAAGGCTGGCCGCAATGGGAAGCGGCGCTGGCAGCTGTCTGGCTGCACGGCATGGCAGCCGACGTGCTGGTCACCGATGGTGTGGGCCCGATCGGCTTGACGGCCGGCGAACTGGTGCCGGCGATCCGCGCGGCCATCAATCGCCTGGTGCAGCAGCACGCGCGCTAGGGGGGCGCAAGCGCTAGACCAGCCGCCCCGCCGCGATCGTGATCACGCGGCCGCAACGGGCCGCGATGGTGGCATCGTGCGTGACCAGCACCAGCGTGGAACCATGTTCGCGATTGAGCTCGAACATCAGCTGGATCACGGCTTCCCCCGTGGCCGCGTCAAGGCTGCCAGTGGGCTCGTCGGCCAGCAGCAGCGGCGGTTCCGTCACAAAGGCCCGCGCCAGCGCCACCCGCTGCTGCTCGCCGCCCGATAAATATTTGGGATAGTGGCGCAAGCGCTGGCCCAGCCCCACGCGGCGCAGCATGGCCTCGGCCTTGTCGCGCGCGCCCGATTCGCCGCGCAATTCCAGCGGCAGCATCACGTTCTCCAGTGCCGTCAAATGGGGCAGCAACTGGAACGACTGGAACACAAACCCCAGCTTGGCCATGCGCAGCGCGGCGCGTCCGTCTTCATCGAGCCCGTAGATATCGACGCCATCAAGCAGCACGCGCCCGCCGCTGGGCGTATCGAGGCCAGCCAACAAGCCCAGCAAAGTGGACTTGCCGGAACCCGAAGCCCCTACAATAGCGAGCGTTTCCGCCTTTTGCACTGTAAAATCCACGTGGTGCAATATCGTCAGCTCACCGCCGGCGTCCGCCACCCGCTTGGTCAGGCCCGTCACTTCGATGGCGGGCGCCGCTGCGGCGACGCGGGCCGGGGCGGGAGTCAATGGAATGGAAGGCGTCGTTGGAAGATCGGGCATGCTGAACTTGTTAAGAAAATGTCGTGAAACGGGAAGGACATGCCGCCTGGTGTGGGCCGCGCTACTCCTGCTGTGCGCCACTGCGAGCGCTTATTCTGCACCAAAAACCATCCTCGTGCTCGGCGACAGCCTGTCGGCCGAATATGGCCTGAGCCGGGGCAGTGGCTGGGTGGCGCTGGCCGAGCAGAAGCTCAAGGACCAGAAGATCGCCGCCGACATCATCAACGCCAGCGTGAGCGGCGAAACGACGAGCGGCGGGCGCACCCGCCTGCCGGCGCTGCTGGAAAAATACCATCCCGAAGTGATCGTCATCGAACTGGGCGCCAACGATGGCCTACGCGGCCTGCCCGTGGCCGCCGCCGAAGCCAACCTGCGCGCCATGGCCACCGCCGCGCGCGAAGCGAACGCCCGCGTGCTGCTGGTGGGGATGCGCATGCCGCCCAACTACGGACGCCAGTACGCCGACCAGTTCTACGCCATGTACGGCACGCTGAGCAAGGAGATCAAGGCGCCGCTGGTGCCCTTCATGCTCGAAGGCGTGGCCGACAAGCCCCAGTTATTCCAGGCCGACCGCCTGCATCCGACGGCCGAAGCCCATCCCACCATCCTGGCCAATATCTGGCCCTCCCTACAGAAAATACTCAGGACACGATGAAGTACCCAGAACTACTGCGCTTTGAAGATGCACTCCCCCGGCTGGACCAGTTTGACACCATCATCGATGTGCGCAGCCCGTCCGAATACGCGCTCGACCACCTGCCCGGCGCCATCAACTGCCCGGTGCTCAACGATGAAGAACGCATCAAGGTCGGCACCCTGTACAAGCAGGTCAACTCCTTCGAGGCCAAGAAAGTGGGCGCGGCACTGGTGGCGCGCAATATCGCCCAGCACATCGAAGCCCGGTTCCTCGACAAGCCGCGCGAGTGGAAGCCGCTGGTGTACTGCTGGCGCGGCGGCAACCGCAGCGGTTCCATGGCCCACATCCTGGCCAAGATCGGCTGGCCGGTCGTGCAACTGGACGGCGGCTACAAGGCCTATCGCAACTACGTGAACGGCGCGCTGGAACAGGCGCCGGCGCTGTCGTTCCGCGTGATCTGCGGCACCACGGGCAGCGGCAAAAGCCGATTGCTGGAAGTACTGCATGCCGATGGCGCGCAAGTGCTGGATCTTGAACAGTTGGCCGCGCACCGCGGCTCCGTGCTGGGCAACCTGCCCAGCCAGCCGCAGCCGACGCAAAAGGCGTTCGAAACGATGGTGTGGGACCGGCTGCGCAAGTTCGATCCGGCCCGCCCCGTGTTCGTGGAATCGGAGAGCAAGAAGGTCGGCCAGCTGCGCGTGCCGGCCGCGCTGATGGACACCATGCGCGCCGCGCCCTGCATCTCGCTGACGCTGTCACGCGCCAACCGGGTCAAGCTGCTGATGGAGGACTATGCGCACTTCACGCAAGACCCGGCCACGCTGAACGCCCAACTCGATTGCCTGGTGAGCCTGCACGGCCACGAGAAGATCAAGCGCTGGCACGAGCTGGCCAATACCGGCCAGATGGAAGTGCTGGTGGAGGAACTGCTGGCCGAGCACTACGACCCGGCCTACCTGCGCTCCATCGACCGCAACTTCGTCCAGTTCGACAAGGCGCAGGTGCTGGCACTGGACGACATCACCCCCCCCGCCTTCCTGGCCGCCGCCCGCCACCTGCAAGCGACCGCGTAAGCAATTGAGGACGTAGCCTCATCAGAAAAAACAAAAGCCGCTCAAAGCGGCTTTTGTTTTATGGGGGACGCCGCGCTTACTTGGCGTCGGCGTCCGTCTTCGCGGCGCTGGCGGCAACGGCCAGCGGCTTGACGATCTTCACTTTGGCCTTCTGCTTGAGCGCTTCCACGTAGTCGAACATCTCCTGCTGCGCAACGATGTTGGCGATCTGGTCGGCTTCCGTCTTGCGGCGCGCTTCATCCTGCTCGGCCGGCTGCTGCACCTTGCCGATACGGTAGATGCCATAGCCCATGCCTGGCAATTCCACGCCCACATAGGCTGGCAGCTTGCTGGTGTCGGCGCGCATGATCTGGGCCATGGCCAGGCCATTGATGCCGTCGGCCTTGGAGCGCGAGACCAGCTTGGCAGCGCCAAAGCCGGTGGCGTCACCCGACTTCTGGAACGCGGCCAACTTCTCGCCGCCCGTCTTCTTGGCCAGCTTCAGCGCTTCTTCCATCGTCACGCGCTGGCGGATGGCGGCATCCACTTCGGCCAGCGGGCGCCTGGTGGCGGGCTTGAACTCGACGATGCGGCCAGCGATCAGGGTGCTCGGCGCCACTTCCACCGCCTCCGTGTTGCGCTTGTTTTGCAGCGAGTCGTTGGTGAACAGGGCAGCCAGGAACTTGGCGCTGTTGTACGGTGCCGTACCGGCGGCCGGCGATGGCTGGCGCGAGACATTGGCCGCCGTCTCGATCTTCAGGCCCAGCTTGTCAGCCACCGGCTTCAGGCTTTCGGCCTGCTCGTAGACGGTGTTGGTGAAGGTTTCCGCCATTTCCGAATACTTCTTGGCGGCCTTCTGCTTCTTCAGTTCGGCGGCGATGTCGTTCTTCACTTCATCGAGCGGCTTGACGGTGGCGGGCTTGAGGGCCGTCACGGTCAGGATGTGGTAGCCGAATTCCGATTGCACCAGGTCGCTGATCTCGCCCTGCTTGAGCTTGTAGATGGCATCTTCGACCGGCTTGGTCATGGTGCCTTTTTCGATCACGTCCAGGTCACCGCCTTGCGCGGCCGAACCGGGATCTTCCGACTTGGCCTTGGCGATCTTGGCGAAATCGCCTGGCGCCTTGCGCACTTCAGCCAGGATGGCTTCGGCCTTGGCCTTGGCGGCGGCCTTGTCGGCGGCGCTGGCGTCCTTCTTCACGGCCACCAGGATGTGGCTGGCGCGGCGGGTTTCCGGCGTCGTGTAGCGCTGCTGGTTCTGCCCGTAGTAGGCCGAGATGTCGGCATCGCTGACGCTCACTTGCGACATCACGGCATCGCTGTTGAAGACCACGTATTCGATCTTGGCCTGCTCCGGCACTTCGAACATCTTGGCGTTCTTGTCATAGAAGGCTTTGACCATGTCGTCCGTGACCTTGACCTGGGCCGCGAATTCACTGATCGGCAGCACCAGTTCCTGCACTTCACGCTCTTGCGCGCCGATGTCGGACACGGTCTTGGCCACCGTGCGCGGGGCGAAGCCGGTGTTCTGGATGGCGCCGCTCAGCTGCTGGAACGCCATCTCACGGCGCATGCGCGCGTCGTTCATGGCCGGCGTCATGCCTTGCGCAGCCAGGATGGCCTTGTAGCGTTCCATGTCGAATTTGCCTTCGCCACCGAACACTTCGAGGATGGTTTTCTGCAGGGCCGCATCCGTCACGGTCAGGTGGCCACGGGCCACTTCGGCGCTCAGGGCGCGCTCGGCGATCATCTGGTCCAGGATGTTTTGCTTGAATTCGGGCGTGTCGAACATCTTCTGGTCGAACTGGGCACCCAGGCGCTGGCGATAGCTCTCCAGCTGGTTGCGCAGGGCCGAATCGAACTCTTGCTGGGTCAGCGCGCGGCCGTCGATCTTGGCGATCGTGTTGGCGTCGTCACCAAAGCTCTTGTAGCCGCTGATACCGACCAGCGCGAAAGACGGAATGATGAGCAGCATCAGGAAGAACTGCATCAAGCGTTGATGGGTGCGTATAAATTCAAACATGGTCAGCCAATTCGGATTGAGTGGATCGTGCACATACAAAAAAAGGCGAACTCCCGTTCGCCTCTTCTAATTCAGGCGCAGTGATGGGAGCGTCTTGCTCCGGCCCACTTCGCCTTTAAATTCAACGAGTTATACGGCACAGTGAACGAAAAACCTGCCGAATAAATCGGTATCACGCGATTCTACAGTTTCGCCCTGTCGATAGCAAGAGTAAATCAATTGCAACATAAGCCATACACAAGGCCAACCCAGGCCAAACCATATCGGGCGCCCAAACGAAAAACCCCGCAGCCAATAACAGCTGCGGGGTATCTTGTTCTGGCGGAGCGGACGGGACTCGAACCCGCGACCCCCGGCGTGACAGGCCGGTATTCTAACCAACTGAACTACCGCTCCTGGGTTAGACGTTTCATTGCGCATTTGCTGGCGGAGCGGACGGGACTCGAACCCGCGACCCCCGGCGTGACAGGCCGGTATTCTAACCAACTGAACTACCGCTCCTGCAAATGCTGGTACTGCCTGACTGTGGTGGGCGCTGAGAGGCTCGAACTCCCGACCTAAGCCTTGTAAGGGCTCCGCTCTACCAACTGAGCTAAGCGCCCCAGATCAAACAACGACACAAACAAATCGGTGAGCGCCTGCTCACCGAAGTCCGTTAGTTTACAGCATCTTTCAAAGCTTTGCCAGCTTTAAATTTAGGAACTTTTGCTGCGTCGATGGTGATCTCTTCCTTGGTGCGCGGATTGCGGCCGGTACGGGCGGCGCGTTCGCTCACGGAGAAGGTGCCAAAGCCGACCAGGGTGACGCTGTCGTTCTTTTGCAAGGTTGTCGTTACACCGTCGATCACCGCATCGAGTGCGCGCGCCGCAGCCGCTTTCGAAATATCAGCGGATTGGGCAATATGGTCGATCAATTCAGTCTTATTCACTAGCTTCCCCGTCACAAAGGTTATATCGTTGCACCGCCAATTAATCGCCAATCAAATGGCGCGCTAATTGCGGCAGAGAAAAATCTCAGGCCGTATTAAACAAGCCACACTCACTTTATGTCAAGACTTTAAGCCGGGAATAAGGATTTAAATAACAAACAAGCGCCTCGCGGGCGCTTGTTTGTTCATTGCGGGCGACAGAAAGTTAATGTTTTACCACTTCCGCCTGGCCATCCACCTTGGTCGCTGCCGCCGCGACCGCTTCCACGGCAGCCGTTTCCGCCAGCGGCTCGGGCATGCGCTCGAGGGCAACTTCCAGCACTTTGTCGATCCAGCGCACGGGCACGATTTCCAGCTTGTTCTTCACATTGTCCGGAATGTCGGCCAGATCCTTGACGTTCTGCTCAGGGATCAACACGGTCTTGATGCCACCGCGCTGGGCCGCCAGCAGTTTCTCCTTCAAGCCGCCGATCGGCAACACTTCGCCGCGCAGCGTGATCTCGCCCGTCATCGCCACATCGGCACGCACGGGGATGCCCGTGAACACCGACACCATGGCCACCGTCATGGCCGCGCCGGCGGACGGACCGTCCTTGGGCGTGGCACCTTCCGGTACGTGGATGTGGATGTCGCACTTCTCGAACTGCTCGGCCTTGATACCCAGCCGGGCCGCCCGGCTGCGCACCACGGTGCGGGCCGCTTCGATCGATTCCTTCATCACGTCGCCCAGCGTCCCGGTGCGGATCACATTGCCCTTGCCCGGCATCTGCACGGCTTCGATGGTCAGCAGGTCGCCGCCCACTTCGGTCCATGCCAGACCCACCACCTGGCCGATCTGGTTTTCTTTCTCGGCCACGCCAAAGTCGTAGCGCCGCACGCCCAGGAACTTGTCCAGGTTCTTGCTGGTGACAGCCACTTTCTTGTCCGACTTCTTCAGCAGCAGCATCTTGACCACCTTGCGGCAGATCTTCGACACTTCGCGCTCGAGCGAACGCACGCCCGCTTCACGGGTGTAGTAGCGGATGATGTCGCGCAGGGCCGACTCGGCCACCGAGATTTCCTCTTCCTTCAGGCCATTGTTCTTGATCTGCTTGGGCAGCAGGTAGCGCTGCGCAATGCTGGTCTTCTCGTCTTCCGTGTAGCCCGACAGGCGGATCACTTCCATCCGGTCCAGCAGTGCCGGCGGGATGTTGTACGAGTTCGACGTGGCCACGAACATCACATCGGACAGGTCGAAATCGACTTCGATGTAGTGGTCGGAGAACGTATGGTTCTGTTCCGGATCGAGCACCTCGAGCAGGGCCGACGACGGATCGCCACGGAAGTCCGCGCCCATCTTGTCGACCTCGTCCAGCAGGAACAAGGGGTTGCGCACGCCAACCTTGGCCAGCGATTGCAAGATCTTGCCCGGCATGGAGCCGATGTAGGTGCGGCGGTGGCCACGGATCTCGGCCTCGTCACGCACGCCGCCCAGCGCCATGCGCACGAACTTGCGGTTCGTCGCACGGGCGATCGACTGGCCCAGCGAGGTCTTGCCGACGCCTGGAGGACCCACGAAGCACAGGATGGGCGCCTTCAGTTTGTCGACGCGCTGTTGCACGGCAAGATATTCCAGGATGCGTTCCTTGACCTTCTCCAGGCCATAGTGGTCGCCTTCCAGCACTTTCTCAGCATTGCTCAGGTCGTTATTGACCTTGGATTTCTTCTTCCATGGCAGGCTGACCAGGGTGTCGATGTAGTTGCGCACGACGGTCGCCTCGGCCGACATGGGCGACATCAGCTTGAGCTTCTTCAGCTCGGCCGTGGCCTTGTCCAGCGCTTCCTTGGGCATCTTGGCGGACGCGACTTTCTTCTCCAGCTCGTCCAGGTCGGCGCCCTCTTCGCCCTCGCCCAGTTCCTTCTGGATGGCCTTGACCTGCTCGTTCAGGTAGTACTCGCGCTGCGACTTCTCCATCTGGCGCTTGACGCGGCCACGGATGCGCTTTTCCACCTGCAGGATGTCGAGCTCGCCTTCGAGCTGGCCCAGCAGGTGCTCGAGGCGCTTGGACACGCTGAAGATTTCCAGGATCACTTGCTTTTGCTCAAGCTTGAGCGGCAAGTGGGCGGCCACCGTGTCGGCCAGGCGGCCGGCATCGTCGATGCCCGACAGCGAAGCGAGGATCTCGGGCGGAATTTTCTTGTTCAGCTTGACGTACTGGTCGAACTGCTGAACGATGGCGCGGCGCATGGCTTCCAGCTCCGACTCGTCGCCCAGCTCGGATTCGAGCGGCGTCAGGTCGGCCACGAAGTGCGACGGCGTATCGGTGATGCGGTTGATGCGCGCACGCTGAGCACCTTCCACCAGCACCTTGACGGTGCCGTCGGGCAGTTTCAGCATTTGCAAAATATTGGCCACGCAGCCGATCTCATAGATATCGGAAGCAGAAGGTTCGTCCTTGGCGGCGGCTTTTTGCGCGGCAAGCATGATGCTCTTGCCTTGCTCCATCGCCGCTTCCAGTGCCTTGATCGATTTTGGGCGTCCTACGAACAGCGGTATCACCATATGCGGGAAGACGACGACGTCCCGTAACGGCAATAACGGCAGTTGAGTTTGCTCAGTTAATTTGGAGGTTGTCATGGCGTACCTTATGTGAAAGCGTGTTTATGATGTGGGCGCAGTGTGGCCGTATCACAAGACCAGCGTCCAGAAAAAATTCCAGGCGTTCACTTTTTGGCCGGGAAACTGGAGGCCGTGCTCTAAAAGCATGCATTTCAAATAAAAAAGCCACGCGCGGCGTCGATGTCGCGAGTGGCTTTTCGAATGAAGCCTGCATCTCTTATTGGTTTAAATTGTACCGCCTCCCCCCCGAGAAACGAAACCCTTTTTTCGGATTTGTATCTCCGGGGGTGAGTTTGATTAATTTTCGCCAGAAACTTTTGCCGGCTCCTGATAAATCAATAATGGCTTGGCGCCGCTGGTGATGGTATTTTCATCAATCACCACCTTGGTCACGTTTTGCTGGTTAGGCAATTCATACATCACGTCGAGCAGTGCGTGTTCCAGGATGGAGCGCAGGCCGCGCGCGCCGGTCTTGCGGGCCAGCGCCTTGCGGGCGATGGCGTGCAGCGCGGCCGGACGGATCTCCAGCTCGGCCCCTTCCATGTCCAACAGCTTGGCGTACTGCTTGACGAGCGCGTTCTTCGGCTCGATCAGGATCTGGATCAGCGCCTCTTCCGTCAACTCAGACAGCGTGGCGACCACGGGCAGACGGCCCACCAGTTCGGGAATCAGGCCGAACTTGATCAGGTCTTCCGGTTCCGCTTCCTGCAACACATCGCTGGCCGAACGCTCGGACTTGCTCTTGACGCTGGCCGAGAAGCCGATGCCGCTCTTCTCGGAACGGTTGGCGATCACCTTGGCCAGGCCGTCGAAGGCGCCGCCGCAGATGAACATGATGTTGGTGGTGTCGATCTGCACGAAGTCCTGGTTCGGGTGCTTGCGGCCACCCTGGGGCGGCACGGAGGCCATGGTGCCTTCGATCAGCTTGAGCAGCGCCTGCTGCACGCCTTCGCCCGACACGTCGCGCGTGATGGACGGGTTGTCGGACTTGCGCGAAATCTTGTCGATTTCGTCGATGTAGACAATGCCGCGCTGCGCCTTGTCCACGTCATAGTTGCAGCTTTGCAACAGCTTCTGGATGATATTCTCGACGTCCTCGCCCACATAGCCCGCTTCCGTCAGCGTGGTGGCGTCGGCGATCACGAAGGGCACGTTGAGCATGCGGGCCAGGGTCTGGGCCAGCAGGGTCTTGCCCGAGCCGGTGGGGCCGACCAGCAAGATGTTGCTCTTGGCCAGTTCCACGTCGTCCTTCTTGCCCAGGTGCTTGAGGCGCTTGTAGTGGTTGTACACCGCCACCGACAGGATGCGCTTGGCCGTCTGCTGGCCGATCACATACTGGTCCAGCAAGTCCTTGATTTCCTGGGGCGTCGGCAAGTCCGACTTGGCACCCGTGACGGACTCGATGGCCGACGTCTCGTCGCGGATGATGTCATTGCACAAGTCGATGCACTCATCGCAGATGAAGACCGACGGGCCGGCGATGAGTTTCTTTACCTCGTGCTGGCTCTTGCCGCAAAACGAGCAGTACAGTAATTTTTCGCCGCTGGAGGATTTTTTGTCTGACATGGGGCAGTTTTCTTAGGTTTTCCAGGTTGTGTCCGGTGCGAGTGTGTGCGGCCCGGAAAAAATCCGCCCACCACTACATGCTACCCGAAATAAAAACGAAACGCCCGAACGTTTGCGCGTCCGGGCGTTTTTTCAGCAATGGCGCTTGGGACGCATCAAGCGCGGGAAGTCAACACTTTGTCGATCAACCCGTACTCGGTGGCCTCTTCCGCCGACAGGAAGCGGTCGCGGTCGGTGTCCTTGGCGATCTGCTCGATCGTCTGGCCCGTACGCTCCGCCAGGATGCTGTTCAGGCGGTGACGCAGGTAGAGGATTTCCTTGGCCTGGATTTCGATATCGGACGCCTGGCCCTGGGAACCACCGGACGGCTGGTGGATCATGATGCGCGAGTTGGGCAGCGAAAAACGCTTGCCCTTGGCGCCGGCGGCCAGCAGGAAGGCGCCCATGGAGGCGGCCATGCCGGTGCACAACGTCGACACATCAGGCTTGATGAACTGCATCGTATCGAAAATCGCCAGGCCGGCCGAGACGGAACCGCCAGGCGAGTTGATGTACAGCGAGATATCCTTGTCAGGATTTTCGCTTTCCAGGAACAGCAACTGGGCAACGATCAGGTTGGCCATCTGGTCATTGACGGGGCCCACCATGAACACCACGCGTTCCTTGAGCAGGCGCGAGTAGATGTCGTAGGAGCGCTCGCCGCGGCCGCTCTGTTCCACCACCATCGGCACCAGGCCGAGCATTTCAGTGTCCAACGCCGGATTTCGGTTCATTCCAGTCATTCCCTTTCCTTGTGAAGCAGACGGGCTGGCCACAGGGGCCAGCCCGAGCTGGATTACGCTTGAGCGTTGCTTCCCATCAGTTCGTCAAAAGCGATCGCCTTGGACGAGTTTTTCGACAGGCCCAGGACGTAGTTGACGACGTTTTCTTCCAATACAAGAGCTTCCACTTCAGCCAGGCGGCGACGGTCGCTGTAGTAGTACTTCAGCACTTCACGTGGATCTTCGTAGCTCTGGGCGAAATCTTCCACCTGGGCCTTGACTTGCTCAGGGGTCGCTTGCAGCTTCTGCTCGCCAACCAGTTGCGACAGGATCAGGCCCAGGCGCACGCGACGCTCAGCCTTGTCCTTGAACAGTTCTGGTGGGAAAGGCACATCCTTGACGTTCATGCCGCGCTGCGCCATGTCCTGGCGGGTCATTTCGGCCAGACGCTCGGTGTCCTGGGCGATCAGTGCCTGTGGCACGTCCAGGGTGGCGGTCTTGACCAGGGTTTCCATCACGGCTTCCTTGTTGCGGGCCTTGATGCGGCCGGCCACTTCGCGTTCCAGGTTGACCTTGATGTCTTCGCGCATCTTGGCGACGTCGCCATCGGCCACGCCCAGCGACTTGGCGAACTCGGCGTCCACTTCCGGCAGGTGCGCCCATTCCAGCTTCTTCAGGGTGATGGTGAACGAGGCGGTCTTGCCGGCCACGTCCTTGCCATGGTAGTCCTCGGGGAAAGCCAGCGGGAAGGTCTTGGACTCGCCCACTTTCAGGCCCACGGTAGCCGCTTCGAACTCAGGCAGCATGCGGCCTTCACCCAGCACGAAGGCGTAGTCGTCAGCCTTGCCGCCTGGGAATTCCACGCCGTCGATCGAGCCGACGAAGTCCACGGTCACGCGGTCGCCGTTGGCGGCGATCGGCGCGCCACCGTCGCCGTGCTCACCGGCTTCGCCCTTGGTGTGGTAGTGCACGCGCTGCTTGCGCAGGATTTCGATGGTCTTGTCGATTTCGGCGTCGGTCACTTCCGACTTCACGGTTTCGATTTCCACGGCGGTCAGGTCGCCGATCACGACCTCTGGGTACACTTCGAACGTCGCGTCGAAGGTCAGCTGGCCTTCAGGCGCGTCGTTCTTGGGTTCGATGCGTGGGTAGCCAGCAACGCGCAGGTTGTTTTCATTGGCGGCGTCGTTGAACGCGCGGCCCACTTTATCGTTGAGCACTTCGGTTTCGATCTGATAACCATATTGTGCTGCGACCATTTTCATAGGAACTTTGCCCGGACGGAAGCCAGGTGCACGAGCCGACTTGGCTTGCACTTTCAGGCGTTTCTCCACTTCCGTGCGGACATCAGTCAGCGGGAAGGAGATCGTGATACGACGTTCGAGTTTGCCCAAGGTTTCGACTGCAGTTGCCATGTTTAAAAATCGTCCAAAAAATTAATCTATACAGTTGGTGCGAGGAGGGGGACTCGAACCCCCACACCATTGCTGGCGTCAGGACCTAAACCTGGTGCGTCTACCAATTTCGCCATCCTCGCGGCATGTTTGCACAAAAGCAAAGGGCGACCCGTAAGTGAAAACGGTCGCCCTATCCCGCCTCGCAGTGGGAGCTTTCAACTTCAACGCGGTATTCTAACGGGTTTTTCGGCGAAATGTGGCGTTTTTTAACTTATCGCCAACACCTCGCCTACTTTCGTTTATTTACGCTTTATTTACCGCTAATTTGTCCGCGCCGCGCACCGGTTTTTTGACGCGGAACCAGGCCGCGTACAGTGCCGGCAGGAACAGCAAGGTCAACGCCGTGGCCAACACCAGGCCGCCCATGATGGCCACCGCCATCGGCCCCCAGAACACGGAGCGCGACAGGGGGATCATGGCCAGCGCGGCGGCCGCCGCCGTCAGGATGATGGGGCGGCAACGGCGTACGGCCGATTCCACCACGGCATCCCACGGTTCGTGGCCGGCGGCGATGTCCTGCTCGATCTGGTCCACCAGGATCACGGAGTTACGGATGATCATGCCGAACAAGGCGATGATGCCCAGGTTGGCCACGAAGCCCAGCGGCCGGTGCAGCAGCAACAAGGCCATGGCCGCGCCCGCCACGCCGAGCGGCCCGGTCAGGAACACCAACAGGGCGCGCGAAAAGCTGTGCAATTGCAGCATCAACAGCGTGAAGATGATGAAGATGGCCAGCGGCAGATTGGCCGCGATCGACGCTTCCGCTGCGCCGCTGTCGGCCGCCGCACCTTTGACGGTGATGGCGTAGCCGGCCGGCAAGCGGGCGCGCAAGGCGTCGAGCTTGGGATTGATCTGGCCGGACACAGTCGGCCCCTGGATGCCGTCCACCACGTCCGTTTGCACGGTGATGGCCCATTCCCTGCCCTCACGCCACACGACGCCCGGCTCCCACACGAAATGGGCGCGCGCCAGCTGGCTGATGGTGACGGACTTGCCATTGGCCGTAGGAATGTTCGTATCGTTGAGCACGGAGATCGTGTTGCGCTCCTCCAACGGCTGACGCACCTGGATGTCGATCAGCTTGTTGTTCTCGCGGAACTGGCCCACCGTCGTTCCCGACAGGATGGTGTTGGCGGCGCGCATCACCGTCTGCGACGTCACGCCCAGCGCACGCATCTTGTCCTGGTCCAGGTCCAGGCGCAACACCTTGATCGACTCGTTCCAGTTATCGTTCACGCCCACCGTGTTGGGGTTGGCACGCATGATGTCCTTGACCTCGTCAGCGATGGCGCGCACCTTCTCCACCTGCTCGCCCGTCACGCGGAACTGGACAGGATAAGGCACGGGCGGACCGTTGGGCAGCAGCTTGACGCGGCCGCGCACTTCCGGGAAGTCGGTCTTGAAAATGTCGATAATCTTGTTGCGCACGGCTTCACGCGCATGCAAGTCCCTGGGCAGCACGACGATTTGCGACACGTTGGTCTGCGGGAAGATCTGGTCGAGCGGCAGATAGAAACGGGGGCTGCCCGTGCCCACGTAGCTGGTCACGCTGACCACGCCATCCAGCTTGGAAACGAACGCTTCGAATTTCTTCACCTGCGCCTCGTTGGCGGCGAAGGTCGTGCCTTCCGGCGTCCACATTTCCACCATCAGTTCCGGCCGGCTGGAATCGGGGAAGAACTGCTTCTCGATGAAATTGAAACCATACACGCCCAGCGCGAACACCAGCAAGGTGGCAGCGATGGTGGTCTTGCGGTATTCCACGCACCAGTTGACGACGGCGCGGAACTTGCGGAAACCGGGCGTGTCGAACAGTTCATGGTGGCCGTTGGCATGCGGCTTGACCTTGAGCAGCACGTAGCCCAGGTAGGGCGTGAACACGACGGCGACCACCCACGAGATGACCAGGGCCAGCGCGTTGACCGAGAACAAGGAGAACGTGTACTCACCGGCCGCCGACTTGGCCAGCCCGATGGGCAGGAAACCGGCTACCGTGATCAGCGTGCCCGTCAGCATGGGCAAAGCAGTGGAGGTGTAGGCGAATGTGGCCGCCTCGAAGCGGGACATGCCCTCCTCCATTTTGCGCACCATCATCTCCACGGCAATAATCGCATCATCGACCAGGAGGCCCAGCGCAATAATCAAGGCGCCCAGCGAAATCTTGTGCAGGTCGATATCGAGCATGCGCATGAACAGGAAGGTGACCGACAGCACCAGCGGTATTGTCAGCGCCACCACCAGGCCGGGACGCGCATCCAGGCGGAACGGCTTGCTGTGCAGACCCAGCGACAGGAAGCTGACGGCCAGCACGATCAGCACGGCTTCGATCAGCGTGTGAACGAATTCGCCCACGGAAGCCGTCACAGCCGCCGGCTGGTTCGACACGCGCTCCAGCTCGATACCCACGGGCAGCTTGGCGCGCAACTGGTCCACGGTCTTTTGCAGGCCCTCGCCCATGCGGATGATATTGCCGCCCTTCTCCATCGACACGCCCAGGCCGATCACTTCCTTGCCGTTGTAGCGCATCTTGTCCTGTGGCGGGTCCTGGTATTCGCGCTTGACGGTGGCAAAGTCACCGAGCCGGAACGTGGTACCGTTGGCGCGCAATTCCAGCTCCTCCAGGTCCTTGACCGTCTTCAGGGCGCCCGTCACCCGCACTTGCAGGTTGTCGGTGGGCGTGACCAGCACGCCGGTCGATTCCACCGAGTTCTGGGTCGCGATCTGGTTGACGATGGCCTCAAACGGGATGCCGAGCTGGGCGAATTTCTTGTGCGAGAACTCGATGTTGATCTTCTCGTCCTGCACGCCGAACAGTTCCACCTTGGACACCAGCGGCACGCCCAGCAGTTGCTGGCGCACGAAGTCGGCGTAATCCTTCATTTCGGCGTAAGTGAAGCCGTCGCCGGACAAGGCGAAGATGGAGCCGAAGGTGTCGCCGAATTCATCGTTGAAGAAGGGGCCGATCACGCCAGGCGGCAAGGTGCCGCGGATGTCGCCGATCTTCTTGCGCACCTGGTACCAGGACGCGTTGGTATCCTTGGGCGACGCCGACTCGCGCAGCTTGAGGATGATGACCGTCTCGCCCGGCTTGGAGTAGCTGGAAATCTCGTCGATGTCGGGAGTTTCCTGGAGTTTCTTCTCCAGCTTGTCCGTCACCTGCTCGGCCATCTGCAGCGAAGTGGCGCCCGGCCACATGGCTTTCACCACCATGGCACGGAAGGTGAACGGCGGGTCCTCGTCCTGGCCGAGGTTGGTGTAGCTGAGCATGCCGCCGATCAGCAGCACGGCGATCAGGTAGCGCGTGAGCGGGATGTGTTCCAGCGCCCAGCGCGACAGGTTGAAGCCGCCCTTCATCATATGGCCGCCTCACCGTTGCCCAGCGCGGCGCTGGCGCCGACCGGACGGGCCGGCTTGGCAGGCAGGTCGTTGCCCAGGATTTTCACTTTCTGGCCTGGCTTGAGCAGATTGACGCCAGCCGTGACGACCGTCTGGCCGGGCGCCACGCCCTTGGTCAGCACCAGCTCATTGCCAGCCACGCCGCCGATGGCGACCGGCACCAGCTTGACCGCGCCGTTTTCCACCACCCACACGGAGGTGGCCGCTTTTTCATAGAACAGGGCCGTCAACGGCACCTTGATCTGGGGCACCGGCGTCTTGGAGGCGAACTGCACCACGGCCGTCATGCCCAGCTTGGCTTCGGTCAGGCTGTCGGGAATGGACACCTTGACCGTGTAGGTGCGCGTGGACGGATCGGCCACGGGCGAAATCTCACGGATCTTGCCAGCCACGGACTTGCCGGGGTCGGCCCACAGGCGCACCTGCACGTCGGGCACGTGGCGCAGCGTTTCAACTTTATCTTCCGGCAGACCGATGACGATTTCCTTCTCGCCGGCCTTGGCCACGCGCACCACGGGCGTGCCGGGCGCCACCACCTGCCCCACTTCCGCGTCCACGGCCGTCACCACGCCGTCGATGTCGGACACGAGGTTGGCGTAGCCGGCCTGGTTGGTCTGGCCCCGATAGGCCGCGTTGGCCGAATCCACGCTGGCCTGGGCCGCCTTGAAGGCGGAATCCTTGGCATCGAGCACGGCCTGGCTGACGAAGTTCTTGGCGCGCAACTCCTGGTAGCGCTTCAGTTCGGCACTGGCCAGGTCGCGGCTGGTCTCGGCCGCGCGCAAGCCGGCCAGCGCCTGCGCCTGGGCCAGTTGCAAGTCTTGCGGATCGAGTTCCATCAGGGCCTGGCCACGCTTGACCAGCGTGCCCACGTCAACCTTGCGGCTGACAATCTTGCCGCCCACGCGAAAGCCCAGGCGCGATTCGACCCGGGCCCGGACTTCGCCGGAAAACTCGGCGTTCACATCGACGTCACTGCTGGCCAGCACAATGGCGCGCACGGGACGGATATCCTCCGTCTTCTGCGCCGGCTTGGAACAGGCGCTCAGCGCGATGGACAAGACCATCAGCGTCGCGATCGGTATGGATGGCTGCAAGCGCAGGTATTTCATGGCGGACACGGTATTTTCCTTTACTATGCGGGCGGTTCGAATTTATCTCACGGCAACACGTTGCTCATCCTGTCTCATCGGTGCATGACCGGCCAGCCAAAAACTTGCTGTGGATTCAAGATGCCACTACTATTACACGTTGGAAATTAATGACTTTCCGTTAAGTAATTATAAACCGCCTGCATTTGTTTGCAAATGACTTTTGCGTCATTTATTTGAATAGTCCCTCTATGCCCGTCGAACATTACGAAAATTTCCCCGTTGCATCGGTATTACTGCCGCGCCGGCTGCGTCCGGCGGTGGAAGCCATTTACGCTTTCGCCCGCAGCGCCGACGACCTGGCCGACGAGGGTGAGGCCACGCCAGAGCAGCGCCTGGCCGCGTTGTCCGCCTACGAGGCGGCGCTGGCGCGCATAGAACAGGGCGCCGAGACGCACGAACCGTTGTTCGCCCGGCTGGCCGCCGCCATCCGCCAGCATGCGTTGCCGATGCGCCCGTTCTACGATTTGTTGTCGGCATTCAAACAGGACGTGCTGGTGACCCGCTACGCCAATTACGACGCCCTGCTCGACTACTGCGCCCGCTCGGCCAACCCGGTCGGACTGCTGATGCTGAGCTTGTACGGCCAGGCCGACGAGGATAATGTGCGTGATTCCGACGCCATCTGCACAGCTTTGCAACTGATCAACTTCCTGCAGGACGTGGCGATCGACACCCACAAGGAACGCATTTACATCCCGCTCGAGGATCTGAGCCGCTTCGCCATCTCGCCGGCCGCGCTCGACCATCCGGACGCCCGCCCGCGCTGGCGCGCCATGATGAAGATGGAAGTGGAACGGGCCCGCGCCCTGATGCTCAGCGGCGCCCCGCTGGCGCTGCGCCTGCAGGGCCGCATCGGCTTCGAACTGCGCATGGTGGTCCAAGGCGGCCTGCGGATCCTGGACGCCATCGAGGCAGTCGAGTACGACGTGTTCCGCCGCCGCCCGCAACTGGTCAAGCGCGACTGGCTGGCCATCTTCTGGCGCGCCGCGCGCATGAAAAAGACCATGAAAACCCTGGGGCTGACATAAGAATCCGCGCCAACCGCCTTTGCAACGGGCGCCGTCCTATAGAATAGCGCCTTCGATAGTCACACCTAGCAACAACGACCATGTCCCCCGACGAATACTGCCAACAAAAGACCGCCCAGAGCGGCTCCAGTTTCTACTACAGTTTCCTGTTCTTGCCACCGGAACGGCGCCGCGCCATCACGGCCTTGTACGCGTTCTGCCGCGAAGTGGATGACACGGTCGATGAATGCACGGACGAATCCGTGGCGCGCATCAAGCTGGCCTGGTGGCGCAAGGAAATCTCCGGCATGTACGAGGGCAAGCAATCGCACCCCGTCACCCAGGCGCTGCAACCCCACCTGGCGCCCTACCGGCTCGAGGAAAAACACCTGCAAGCCATCATCGATGGCATGGAGATGGACTTGAACCAGAGCCGCTACCTCGATTACAAGGCGCTGACGCGCTATTGCTGGCACGTGGCCAGCGTGGTGGGCATCCTGTCGGCCAGCATCTTCGGCGCCACCCGTCCGGAAACGCTGCAATACGCGGAAAAGCTGGGCCATGCCTTCCAGCTCACCAACATCATCCGCGACGTGGGCGAGGATGCGCGCAAGGGCCGCATCTACCTGCCCATCAACGAACTGCAGCAATTTAACGTGACGGCGGCCGACCTGCTCAACGCCAAGCACAGCGAGAACTTCGAGCAACTGATGAAGTTCCAGGTCGCCCGCGCGCAAGCCGCCTATGACGAAGCGTTCGCCCTGCTGCCCAAGGAAGACCGGCGCGCCCAGCGCCCCGGCCTGATGATGGCGGCCATCTACCGCACGCTGCTGACGGAGGTGGAAGCGGACGGTTACCAGGTGCTCAAGCAACGCATCTCGCTCACGCCGATCCGCAAGCTGTGGCTGGCGTGGAAGACCTATATCCGTGGTTAAGCAGGAACCGGGGCTGGCCGTGCGCAGCGTGGCCGTCGTTGGCGGCGGCTGGGCGGGCTGTGCGGCGGCCGTGGAACTGGCCCGCCAGGGCTGCACGGTCACCCTGTTCGAAGCGGCCCGCGTGCTTGGTGGGCGCGCGCGGCGCGTCGTTACCGACCGCGCCCTGCTCGACAACGGCCAGCACATCATGCTGGGCGCCTACCGCGAAACGCTGCGCCTGCTGAAGACGGTGGGCGTACGCGACCAGCAGGCGCTGCTCAAGCTGCCGCTGCAGATGCGCTACCCGCCAGGCAGCGGCGGCATGGATTTTGTCGCGCCGAGCCTCCCCTTGCCTGCCCCGCTGCACCTGCTGGGCGCGCTGCTGCGCGCCAAGGGCTTGCAGCGCGAAGACAAGCTGAGCCTGGCACGCTTTTCCACCACGGCGCGCTGGATGGGCTGGCAGTTGCACCAGGATTGCAGCGTATCGGAACTGCTGGAACGGTTCGACCAGAGCGCGCGCCTGATCCAGCTGATGTGGCGCCCGCTGTGCCTGGCCGCCCTCAACACGCCGCCGGAGCGGGCTTCGGCCCAGGTGTTCCTGAACGTACTGCGCGACAGCCTGGGTGCGCGCCGCAGCGCCTCGGACATGCTGCTGCCACGCGCCGACCTCACCACCCTGTTCCCGGCGGCGGCCGAAAGCTGGCTGCGATCGCACGCCGGCGCCGTGCGTACCGGGGCCAAGGTCCATGGCCTGGCGCGGCTGCACGACGGCCGCTGGCAAGTAAGCGCCAGTGGCGAAGCCGTGGGCGGCCAGTGGGACGCACCGTTCGATGGCGTGGTATTGGCGACCTCGGCCAGCCAGGCGGCCGTGCTGCTGCACGGCATACCGGACGCCGACCTGAACGCCCTGTGCGCGCGCCTGACGGCGTTCGAACCGGAAGCCATCACCACCTGCTACCTGCAATACGCCAAGGAGGTGCGGCTCGACCTGCCCTTCTTCGCCCTGCTCGATGCGCCGGAGCGCTATCAATGGGGCCAGTTCGTATTCGACCGGGGCCAGCTCGATGCGCATAACGCCGGCCTGCTGGCCGTCGTTGTCAGCGCCTCGGGCCCGGCCGCCGAACAGGGGCAGGCCTTGCTGGCTGAAGCCATCGCCGTGCAACTGGCGGACGTGTTCCAGCGTCCCGAGCTGGGCCAGCCCCTGTGGTTCAAGGTGATTACGGAAAAGCGCGCCACGTTCGCCTGCGCGCCGGGGCTGGACCGTCCCGGCAACGCCACCGGGCTGGCGCGGCTGGCCATCGCCGGCGATTACACGGCCAGCGACTATCCGGCCACGCTGGAATCGGCCGTGCGCAGTGGCGTGGGCGCCGCGGCCAGCCTGTGGAACGCGCCGGCCTGATCCCCGGTTTCGGTCGCCTGCCCCGCCAAATGCGCATCCTGTCGCACGGCGCTGGCCCATGCTGGGGCACATGCGTACAGTCGCATCATCGGCAGTCACACTGGGTCGGAGGCAGGAATGAACATCGCGCTCGGCATCAAAATCATCGCCGTGCTGACGCTCGTGGTGGCCAGCACGGCGGCCATCGTGCAAATGGAACAGCTGGCGGCGGCGCAAAACAGCGCGCAATTGCATAAGCGATAAGTGAAGCAGCAACAAGATGAACAAACAGGACTATCTGGATGCCCTCAAGCGGGCCATGACGGGTTTGCCGCCGGACACGGTGGCCAAGACCCTGGCTTATTACGAGCAGCGTTTTATCGACGGCCTGGTGGCCGGCCGCAGCGAGGCGGAGATCGCGCGCGCACTGGATGAACCGCGCAAGATCGCCATGACGCTGCGGGCCAACCGCCATCTGCACGCCTACGAGCAAAGCAGGAATCCGGCGACGCTGCTGCGCATGCTGATGTCGTTCGCCGGGCTGGCCCTGTTCAACCTGTTCATGGTCATTCCGGCCATGGTCTACGCGGCGCTGCTGATGGCCGTCTACGCCAGCGCGTTCGGCTTCTACATTTGCGGCATCGCCGTCACGGCCAGCGGCCTGTCGGGCCAGAACGAGCTGGCACTGGAAGGCCCACTGCGGCAACTGGCCATCATCGACCATGACGGGCCGGACGATCCGACCCTGGAAGCGCGCATGGCCATCAGCAAGATGGGTATCCACATGTTTGTCGACACCCCACCGGCCGAGGGCAACGATGAACCGCGCCCGGGCCCGCGTTTGCTGGATCGTGCCGAAGCGATGGCCAATGGCGACCTGCGCGTGACGACCGATTTCGACAAGGGCGCGCGCACCACGCAGGCGCTGGTGGGCCTGGGCATGGTGTTGGCTGGCATCGCCTTGTGCCTGGTCAGCCTGGTCGTCACGCGGTTTACCGTGGCGGGGCTGAAACGCTACGCGCATATGAATATGTCGCTGCTGCGGGGAGGTTGACGCCATGACGCGAGGATTACTCAAAGTCGCCGCCAGCCTGCTGCTGCTGGCATTCCTGCTGATCGGCGTGTCCTACAGCATGCTGCGCTCGTACGGACGCAGCAACCCGTCCAGTGCCGCCGGCCGCGCGCCGGGCAGCGAAGTGCGCAAGATCGGCAAGGAAATCAATATCGTCGAACTCAATGGCCCGATCGACCTGACGCTGACCCAAGGCGACACGCCCTACATGAAAGTGCGCGGTGAACAGCGCCTGCTGGGTAACGTGGAGACCGCACTGGACGGCAACACGGTCCACATCGGCCCCAAGGGCATGCTGCTGCACCACCGTTTGCCGTTGCAGGTGGTGATGGTGCTGCCTGACCTGCGCGAGCTGAACGTGCACGGCAGCGGCGACGCCACTGTCAATGGTTTCAGTGGCGAGAAATTCAAGCTGGCCCTGCACGGATCGGGCAACGTGACCTTCAATGGCCGCTACAAGAACCTGGCCGCCGGCGTGCATGGCACGGGCGACTTGAACCTGAACGCGGGCAACAGCGAGAACGTGGCGCTGGAAATGGTCGGCTCGGGGCAGATCACGTCCAGCGGCAGCTGCAAGACGCTCAACGCGGAGCTGACGGGATCGGGCGATCTTGACGCCCAGCACCTGGCCTCGGACCAGGTCAGCGTGAACCTGAACGGCTCGGGCACGACGGCGGTGTTCGCCAAGCAGAAGGCCGACCTGACCCTGCGCGGCAGCGGCGATATCCGCGTGCACGGCAATCCAGACAACCGCAACGTCAGCCGCACGGGATCAGGCGAAGTGACGTGGGATCAGTGACGGCCTGAACTCGCACAGGCAGCGGCGCCAGCGCTGCTTTCAGCGCGCCTTGCGCAGCCAGGCCAGCGCTTCCCGCCCCGCCGCCAGTCCGCCAGCCAGGCAGGCCGTCAGCAGATAGCCGCCCGTTGGCGCTTCCCAGTCCACCATTTCGCCGGCCACGAACACGCCCGGCACCGCCTTCAACATGGTGCCATCCAGCGCATCGAAACGCACGCCGCCGGCACTGCTGATTGCTTCGTCGATGGGACGCGGCCGCAGCAAGCGCACCGGCAGCGCCTTGATGGCGCGCGCCAACCGTTCGGGATCGGCATAGTCCTCGGCGCCGACACATTCGCGCAGCAAGCCCGCCTTCACGCCCTTGATGCCCAGGCGGCTTTGCAGGTGGCTGGACATGGAGCGGGCGCCACGCGGGCGGCTCACCTCGTCGAGCACCCGTTGCTGGCTCAGATCGGGCAGCAGGTCCAGATAGATGGTGGTACTGCCCTCGGCAGCGATCTGGTCGCGCAGCGCGGCCGACAAGGCGTAAATCAGGCTGCCTTCGACACCGCCCGCCGTCACCACGAATTGCCCCTGCTTGCGCAGCGGTTGGCCGTGCGCGTCGGTTGACAGAATGGCGACCGTGGTCAATGGATGGCCGGCATAGCGGCTGCTGAAATGCCCGCTCCAGTCCACGTCGAAACCGCAGTTGGCCGGCACCAGTGGCGCCAGTGCCACGCCGCGCCCGGCCAGCAATGGCAACCACGCCCCATCCGATCCCAGCCGCGCCCAACTGGCGCCGCCAAGCGCAAGAATGACGGCATCGGCCCGCACCGCCAGCTCGCCTTCCGGACTGGCCAGCAGCAGCGCGCCGTCGCGCCAGCCCAGCCAGCGATGGCGCATATGGAACTGCACGCCCTGCTCGCGCAGCCGGTGCAGCCATGCGCGCAACAGCGGCGCCGCTTTCATATCAGTCGGGAACACGCGGCCGGAGGTGCCGACGAAGGTGTCCACGCCCAGGCCATGGACCCAGTCGCGCACGTGCTGCGGCCCGAACGCGTCGAGCATGGGGCGCAGCGCTTCGGCGGCCTTGCCGTAGCGGGTGACGAAGTCGGAATAAGGTTCGGCGTGGGTGATGTTCATGCCGCCGCGCCCGGCCAGCAGGAACTTGCGTCCGACGGAGGGCATGGCGTCGTACAGGTCGACCTGCGCCCCGCCCTGTGCCAGGGTCTGGGCCGCCATCAGGCCGGCGGGGCCGCCGCCGATCACGGCGACGCGAAATTGTGGGGTGCTGGACTGCATGGCGCCGATCCGAAAACTGTCGTTGAACGCCGGACCCGAAACTGGCGTGGCGGCTGTCAGTCCAAGGCGGATAGTGAATGCGGCAGTTCCAGTTCGGGTGGCGGTGTGGTATGTCTGGTGGTCAGCCGCCCGTCACCGGCGGGAAGAAGGCCACTTCGCAGCCTTCGCTCAAGGCGGTGTCGGCCGCGCACATCACCTGGTTGCAGGCCATGCGCAAGGCGCGGCCTTCGCCGAGCGCGGCGGCCCATTTACCGCCACGCGCAACCAGGTGCGCACGCACGTCGCCCACGGTGGCGGCGCCAGCGGGCAGCGCCAGCGTTTCGGTCGAGGTGCCGAGGGTTTCGCGCACGCTGGCAAAGAATCGCAGCGTAATATTCATCGTCATTTCTATCTTTAAAAATGGTTCAATATTGAACTAATTCAGCAATTCGCTAAACGGTATAAATCGTACCGTGTCACCGGCCATGATGCTGCGGCCGGGCGGGTTGTCGATCACGCCATCGCCCCAGACCGTGGAAGTGAGCACGCCGGAACTCTGGTTGGTGAACAGGTCGAGGCCGCCCTTGTCATTGAAGCGGGCGCGCAGGAATTCGTTGCGTCGGTCCGGCTTGGTCCAGTCGAAATCGGCGCGCAGCGGATAGGCGCGCGGCGTCAGTGCACGGGGATCCTCCACGCCTTGCAGGCGCAGGATGAAGGGCCGCACGAACATCAGGAAGGTGATGTAGCTCGACACGGGGTTGCCCGGCAGGCCGACGAAGAACGCCTTCTGCACCTCACCGAAGGCCAGCGGCTTGCCCGGCTTGACGGCGATCTGCCACATATTGAGCTTGCCTTCCGCCTCCACGGCGGGCTTGATGTGGTCTTCCTCGCCGACGGACACGCCGCCGGAGGTGATAATCAGGTCATTCTGCTGCGCGCAGTCGCGCAGCACGGCACGGGTGGCGTCCAGCGAATCAGGCACGATGCCATAGTCGCTGATCTCGCAGCCCAGGTTTTCCAGCAGCGCCCGCAGCGTGAAACGGTTGGAGTTGTAGATGGCGCCCGGCGCCAGCGGTTCGCCCGGCATGGTCAGCTCGTCGCCGGTGAAGAACACGGCCACCTTGAGCTTGCGCCGCACCGGCAGCTGCGCCAGGCCGACCGAGGCGGCCAGCCCCAGTTCCTGGCTGCGCAGCCGGGTACCTGCTGGCAGGATGATGCTGCCATTGGTGATGTCCTCGCCGGCGCGGCGTATCCACTCGCCCGGCTTGGGCGCGTGGCGCACCGTCACCAGGTTGCCGGTCGCCTCGCACTGCTCCTGCATGACGACGGCGTCCGCCCCTTCCGGGATCAGCGCGCCGGTGAAAATGCGGGCCGCCGTGCCAGGCAGCAGCGGCTGGCCGACATGACCAGCCGGGATGCGCTGCGACACCGTCAGCGTGGCCGCACCATCGGCGCAGTCGGCCGCGCGCACGGCGTAGCCGTCCATTTGCGTATTGTCCTGCCCCGGCACGTTCATCTCCGACACCTGGGCCTTGGCCAGCACGCGGCCATTGGCTTCCAGCGTGGGAATGACCTCGACCTCGGCCACGGGCCGCGCGGCCGACAGCATGAAGGCCAGCGCCTCGCTCACCGCCAGCAGCGGTTTGGGCTTGTATTCGCTCATGGTTGGCGTACTCCTTCGCGCTCGCTTACAGGCCGGTGTTGGCGGCGATGTAGGCTTTCATCTTCTCGACATCGGCCGGCATGACGACGAACTTCTGCGGCAGTGCTTCGATGTTCTCGAAGCCGGCCGGACGTTCGGCGTCCACGCCCAGCGCGTCGAGGATGGTCTCGTTGAACTTGGCCGCCAGCGCCGTTTCCAGCACGATCATCGTCACGCCCGCTTCCATGTTCTCGCGCGCGACCTTGATGCCGTCGGCCGTGTGGGTGTCGATGGTGATGCCGTAGTCGTCGGACACGTCGCGGATCGTGTTCAGGCGGTCCTGGTGGGTGGACTTGCCGGACTTGAAGCCGTACTTGGCCACCAGCTTGAATTCGTCGCCATCGCTGCCCGGCTTGCCCGACAGGTCGAAGCCGCCGTGGGTTTCCACTTTCTGGAACAGGGCGCGGGTGCGGTCGCCGTCGCGGCCCACCAGGTCGTACACGAAGCGCTCGAAGTTGGACGCCTTCGAAATGTCCATCGACGGGCTGCTGGTGTGGTAGGTCTCGGCCGACTTGCGCACGCGGTACACGCCGGTGCGGAAGAATTCGTCCAGCACGTCGTTCTCGTTGGTGGCGGCCACCAGCTTGTCGATCGGCAGGCCCATCATGCGGGCGATGTGGCCGGCGCAGATATTGCCGAAGTTACCCGATGGGACCGTGAACGACACTTTCTGGTCGTTGCTGGTGGTGGCCGACAGGTAGCCACGGAAGTAGTACACCACCTGCGCCACCACGCGGGCCCAGTTGATCGAGTTGACGGTGCCGATCTTCTGTTTGGCCTTGAACGGCAGGTCGTTGGATACGGCCTTGACCATGTCCTGGCAGTCATCAAACACGCCTTCGACGGCGATGTTGAAGATGTTGGGGTCCTGCAGGCTGAACATCTGCGCGGTCTGGAACGCGCTCATTTTCTTGTGCGGCGAGAGCATGAACACACGGATGCCCTTCTTGCCGCGCATGGCGTATTCGGCCGCGCTGCCCGTGTCGCCGGAGGTGGCGCCGAAGATGTTGAGCTGGGCGTCATGCTTGGCCAGCGTGTATTCGAACAGGTTGCCCAGCAATTGCATGGCCATGTCCTTGAACGCCAGCGTGGGGCCGTTCGACAGTGCTTGCAGCACCAGGCGCGCGCCGTCCTCGCGTTCTTCCAGCACGCGCAGCGGCGTAATCTGGCTGGCCTTCTCGCCTTTGCGGGCGTTGCAATAGACTTCCTTGGTATAGGTCTTGGCCGTCAGCGCACGCAGGTCTGCTTCGGGAATGTCGGTCGCGAACTTCCGCAGGATTTCGTAGGCCAGGTCGGCATAGGACAGCTGGCGCCATTTATCCAGTTCGGCGCCCGTCACTTGCGGATATTCGGTCGGCAGATACAGGCCGCCGTCAGGCGCGAGGCCGCCCAGCAGGATGTCGGAAAATTGTTGGGAAGACGAGGCAGCGGCCGATGCGGCGGCGCGGGTAGACACGTATTGCATAGAGTAGAAAGGTCCAGTTGAGCGAACAGCGTGTGGCAAAACGATGCGATGGGCTCATATTATAGTGCGGCCGGACCTTTCCCGTGAAATCCGCGTTGTTTTACGGGTATTAAAAATCCATCAACATGCGGCGTGGTTGACCGTGATGACGTGGATGGCCAGCCCGCCCAGCGACGTTTCCTTGTACTTGGCCTGCATGTCGGCGCCCGTCTGGCGCATGGTCTCGATCACTTCATCGAGGCTCACAAAATGGGTGCCATCGCCCTTCAAGGCCAGCGAGGCGGCCGTGATGGCTTTCACGGCGCCCATGCCATTGCGCTCGATGCAGGGAATTTGCACCAAACCGCCGATCGGGTCGCAGGTCATGCCCAGGTGGTGTTCGATGCCGATTTCGGCCGCGTTCTCAATCTGCTGGTTGCTGCCGCCCAGCGCCGCCACCAGACCGGCCGCCGCCATCGCGCACGCCACGCCGACCTCACCCTGGCAGCCGATTTCGGCGCCCGAGATCGACGCGTTACGCTTGCACAGCATGCCGATGGCGGCCGCCGTGAGCAGGAAATTGCGCACACCCGTCACCGGATCGCTGGGCTTGCAGTCTTCCGCGTAGTAGCGCAGCACGGCCGGAATAATGCCGGCCGCGCCGTTGGTGGGCGCCGTCACCACCCGTCCGCCAGCCGCGTTTTCCTCGTTCACGGCCATGGCGTACAGCGACACCTGGTGCAGCGCGTCGTGCGGCAAGTCGTTGGCGTGGTTGTTCAAGGCCTTGGGATCATTGGCCTGGCGCCACAGGTTGGCGGCGCGGCGCTTCACGTGCAGGCCACCGGGCAACTGGCCGGAGGTGTCGAGGCCATGGGCGATACAGTCCTGCATCACCTGCCAGATACGGTCCACGCCCGCATCGAGTTCCTCGTTGCTGATCTTGACGCACTCGTTGGCGCGCAACATCTGCGGGATGCTCAAGCCACTGGCCTTGCCATGCTCAAGCAACTGGGCCATGGTATCGAAACGGTAGGGAATGGCGCTGGCCGGACGGTCCGCAGCCGGCTCCTGCCCTTCCCCCTGCTCGCGGATGAAGCCACCGCCGACCGAGTAATACACCTTGCTGACGGTGCCACCGTTGGCCCGCTTGACAGTGAAGCACATGCCGTTCGGGTGCTCGGGCAGCGATTCAGTTTTGTGGAAAAGCAGGCCGGTGGCCATCTTGAACGGCACCTTGTGGCGACCCAGCAGCGCCAGTTCGCCCGCTTCCTCGGCGGCCGCCAGCATGGCATCCACCCGAGTCGGGTCCACCCCTTGCGGCGTTTCGCCCATCAGGCCCAGGATCACCGCCTTGTCGGTGGCGTGGCCCACGCCGGTCAGGGCCAGCGAACCATACAGCGAGGCTTCGACGGACACCACGTCATCGAGCGGGCCGCAGTCGACCAGGAAGCGGCGCGCAGCCACCATCGGCCCCACGGTGTGGGAACTCGATGGCCCGATGCCGATCTTAAACAGGTCAAATACGCTCATGTCCATCGTTTTGTCTCGCTTTGTTTTATATGATTTGTATCGTTATCGGCCGCTTTCTCTACTCAAGCGGCCTTGCCCAGGTTCACGTCCACATTGGCCAGCATGTCGTCGACCATCTGCTCGATGCCGATGCGGGCGCTCCAGCCCCAGTCGGCCGTGGCGGCGCTGTCGTCCAGGCTCTGGGGCCAGGTGTCGGCGATGGCCTGGCGGCTGTCCGGTTTATAGGCGATGCGGAAGTTGGGCACCTTGCGCGTGATGGCGGCCGCCAGTTGCTCTGGATTGAACGACACGCCGGCCACGTTGTAGGCCGAGCGCACCTTGATCTGTTCAGCCGGCGCGTCCATCAATTCGATGGTGGCGCGGATCGCGTCGGGCATGTAGATCATCGGCAGCGTGGACTGCGGGCCGAGGAAGCATTCGTAGCACTCGCCGCGCAGGGCCGAATGGAAGATCGAGATCGCGTAATCGGTGGTGCCGCCACCCGGAGGCGACTTGTAGCTGATAATGCCCGGATAGCGGATGCTGCGCACGTCCACGCCATACTTGAGGAAGTAGTATTCGCACAGGCGCTCGCCGGCCAGCTTGCTGATGCCGTAGATCGTGGTCGGGTCCATCACCGTCAGTTGCGGGGTATGGTCAGCCGGCGTGTTCGGGCCGAAGGCGGCGATCGACGAGGGCCAGAAGATGCGCAGCGGCTTGCCGACGGCGTTGCGCGCGCGCGCCACTTCGAGGATGTTGAGCAAGCCATCCATGTTCAGCGTCCACGCCTTGAGCGGCGCCGCTTCGCCCGTGGCCGACAGCATGGCCGCCAGCTGGTAAACCTGGGTGATGCCGTATTCAGCCACCAGGCTGGCCAGCGTGTCCTTGTCGAGCACGTTGAGCTGGATGTAGCGCTCAGCCTTGTGCACGTTGGTGGGGCTGACATCGCTGGCGATCACGTTGTTGGCGCCGTGCTGGGCGGCCAGCGCTTCCACCAGTTCACTACCGATCTGGCCATTGGCGCCGATGACGAGTATGCGTTCCATGTTGTTGTCCCTGACGAGTTTCATTGTGCCTGGTTCGGCAGCAGGCCCAGTTCGCGGCCGGCCTGTTCGAACGCCTTGAGGACGGTGTCGAGCTGCTCGCGGGTATGCGCGGCGGACAGCTGCACGCGCACGCGCGCCTGCCCCATCGGCACCACCGGGTAGAAGAAGCCGCTCAGCAGCACGCCCAGCTCATACATGCGGGCCGCGAACTTTTGCGCGACCGGCGCATCGAACAGCATCACCGGCACCACCGGGTGAGTGCCCGGCTTGATGGTGAATCCGAGGCGCTCGATCTCCTTGCGGAAGTAGGCGGTGTTCTCGTGCAGGCGGTCGCGCAGCTCGGTCGAGGCGGACAGCCGTTCCAGCACGGCCAGCGAGGCGCCGGCGATGGAAGGCGCCAGCGTGTTCGAGAACAGGTAGGGGCGCGATTTCTGGCGCAGCATGTCGATCACTTCCTTGCGCGCGGACGTGAAGCCGCCCATGGCGCCGCCCAGGGCTTTGCCCAGCGTGCCCGTGATGATGTCGATGCGGCCCATCACGTTGTGGTGCTCGTGCGTGCCGCGGCCGGTGGCGCCCATGAAGCCGGACGCATGGCACTCGTCGATCATGACCAGCGCGCCGTACTTGTCGGCCAGGTCGCAGATCTTGTCGAGCTGGGCGATGGTGCCGTCCATCGAAAACACACCGTCGGTGACGATCAGCTTGTGGCGCTTGCCGGCGGCGGCCTGCAGTTGTGCTTCCAGGTCGGCCATGTCGTTGTGGGCATAGCGGAAACGGGCCGCCTTGCACAGGCGGATGCCGTCGATGATGGAGGCGTGGTTCAGCGCGTCCGAGATGATAGCGTCGTTCTCGTCGAACAGCGGCTCGAACACGCCGCCGTTGGCGTCGAAGGCGGCCGCGTACAGGATGGTGTCCTCGGTGCCGAGGAACTTCGAGATGGCCTGCTCCAGCTGCTTGTGCACCGTCTGCGTGCCGCAGATGAAGCGCACCGACGACAGGCCGTAGCCATACTTTTCCGTCGCGGCGATGGACACCTGGGCCACCCATTCCTCACCCGACAGGCCCAGGTAATTGTTGGCGCACATGTTGATCAGCTTGCGGCCGTCCTGGCTCATCACTTCCGGCCCCTGGCGCGAGGACAGCACGCGCTCCGGCTTGTACAGTCCCTGCTCGCGCAACTGGTCCAGGTTCTGCCGCAGGCCGTTGAAGAAGGCGCTTGTTGCTTGCTCGCTCATGATGATCCTCGTGTGGGTGGCGCGGGCGGTCGCTTGACCTGTCCATGCGCTATGTTGTACCGTGTTTCGCAGGGCGTCGCTGGAAGAAAGTCTACTCCTGTTTTCCAGATCGCCATCGAAATTCGCTATCTCGAACTGAAATTCAATATATTGAATCTTACCGAAGGCCAGTGAACTCCGCAAGACGCACACGTGCGGTTCTTGCCGTCCTTTTCCGATAGATTTACGCAGCTTTTACCCCTTCGGCCGAATAAAAACATGAAAACACCTGTCTCAACGAACGCACCACCCGAGGTCGGCGCGGCATTGCAGCGCCTGCGCCTGGCCCGCGGCCTGACCCTGGAAGATTTGTCCCGCATCGCCGGCGTGTCGAAGTCGATGCTGTCGCAAATCGAGCGCGAGAAAGCCAACCCCACTATCGCCATCACCTGGCGGCTGGCCAATGCGCTGGGCGTGCAGATCGGCGAACTGCTGGCCAGCGTGGACAGCAAGGAAACGGATGCGATCCGCGTGGTGGACGCGCATGAAACGCCCACCCTGCCCGGCCAGCATGCCGGCTACGTGCTGCGCATCCTGGGCCCGATGGAACTGGCGGGGAAATATGAATGGTATGAACTGACGCTGGCGCCGGGCGGCGAGCTGGTATCGCAGCCGCATGATCCGGGCGCGAGCGAGCACCTGACCTTGTTGCACGGTTCGGTGGAAGTGGAAGCTGGCGCCCACAAGAAGAAGGTAAAACTGGGTGGCACGGCCCGCTACGCGGCCGACGTGCCGCATGCGATCCGCAACGCGGGCAAGACGGAAGCGAAGGCCTTGCTGGTGGTGATCCACCGCTGATCCACCATTAAAAATGGCCGCGACGAATCGGGATTTGCATGACCCGATGCGTGGCGGCCGCTGAATCAGCTGTTCGTTACCAGTTCGACTCGCGCTCCGGCGTGGACGAAATCCGGTGGATCGACAGGTCGGCGCCCTGGAATTCATCCTCGGGATCCAGGCGCAGGCCCAGCGTGGCCTTCAACATGCCGTAGATGGCAGCGCCGCCGGCCAGCGCGATCGCCACGCCAACCGCGGTGCCCACGCATTGCGCGCGGAACGACACGCCACCCACACCGCCGAGCGCCTTCTGGCCAAAGATACCTGCCGCCACGCCACCAAAGGCGCCGCACAGGCCGTGCAGCGGCCACACGCCCAGCACGTCGTCGATCTTCCACTTGTTCTGGGCCAGCGTGAACATGGTCACGAAGATGGCGCCGGCGATGGCGCCCGTCACCAGCGCGCCCATCGGGTGCATCAGGTCCGAACCGGCGCACACGGCCACCAGGCCGGCCAGCGGGCCGTTGTACACGAAGCCGGGGTCGTTCTTGCCCATCAGGAGCGCCACCAGCGTGCCGCCCACCATGGCCATCAAGGAGTTGACGGCGACCAGGCCGTTCATCTTGTCCAGCGCCTGTGCGCTCATCACGTTAAAGCCAAACCAGCCCACCGTCAGGATCCAGGCGCCCAGCGCCAGGAAGGGGATGGACGAAGGCGGGTGCGAGGCGATGGCGCCATTCTTGTGATAGCGGCCACGGCGCGCACCCAGCAGCAGCACGGCCGGCAGCGCGACCCAGCCACCGACGGCGTGCACGACGACCGAACCGGCGAAGTCATGGAACTCGGCGCCGAACGCCTGCGCCAGCCATTCCTGCAGGCCGAAGCGGTGGTTCCAGACCATGCCCTCGAAGAAGGGATAGACCAGCCCCACCAGCAAGGCGGTGGCGATCAGTTGCGGATGGAAGCGCGCACGTTCCGCGATACCGCCCGAGATAATGGCGGGAATGGCGGCAGCGAAGGTCAGCAGGAAGAAGAACTTGACCAGCTCATAGCCGTTCTTCGCGGCCAGCACGTCGGCGGCGGCGAAGAAGTTGATGCCGTAAGCAATGCTGTAGCCAACGAAGAAATAGGCGATGGTCGAAATCGCGAAATCCACCAGGATCTTGACCAGGGCGTTGACCTGGCTCTTCTTTCTGACCGTGCCCAACTCCAGGAAGGCGAACCCTGCATGCATCGCCAGAATCATGATTGCACCGAGCAAGATAAACAGTGCGTCGGCGCCTTCTTTAAATCCACCCATCAAACTACTCCCCAAAAGAATGCATCAAAAAATGTCGATGTATTCTCTTAAGCAATAACCGTACCATTTTGGTGCAAATTTCTAAGTAATTGATTTCATGGGTGTTTGTAAATTCGCTTGTTTGGAACACAACAACACGCACCAAAAAGATGCGTACACAGGCAAGACGGCAGGAAGTTCGGCACTACGATTGTGCGTGGCGTATCGAATTGGCGCACGAAGGCGGCAACGGGTGCCTTCCGGCGCCACGCCGGGGGTCGCTTCAAGTGGATCAAAATGGTGCGTCAAGCGGCATCGCCTGGTGGCCATGCGACTTGACGGTGCGCGATGCAGCGCGCGGCCCTTATTTGCCGGCGACTTGTGTCGGCTGATCCATGTGCAGCGCGCGGGTCAGGAAGCCCCAACGGTCCGTCACCTCGTCGATCTGCTTGGCCGTGGGCTTGCCCGCGCCGTGGCCCGCCTTGGTGTCGATGCGGATCAGGATGGGCGCGGCGCCGCCCTGGTCGGCCTGCGCCGTGGCTGCGAACTTGAAGCTATGGGCCGGAACAACGCGGTCGTCATGGTCTGCCGTGGTGATCATCGTGGCCGGGTAGCACACGCCTTTCTTCAGGTTGTGCAGCGGCGAATACTTGACCAGGGCGTTGAATTCGTCCGCGTTGTCGGACGAACCGTAGTCCGACGTCCATGCCCAGCCGATAGTGAACTTGTGGAAGCGCAGCATGTCCAGCACGCCCACTTGCGGGATGGCGGCCGCGAACAGGTCGGGACGCTGCGTCATGGTGGCGCCCACCAGCAGGCCACCGTTGCTGCCGCCGCCGATGGCTAGCCGCGATGGTGACGTGACCTTGTTCTGCACCAGCCATTCGGCCGCGCCGATGAAGTCATCGAACACATTCTGCTTGCGCAGCTTGGTGCCGGCCGCATGCCATTCCTCGCCGTACTCGCCGCCACCGCGCAGGTTGGCCATCACGTACACGCCACCCATTTCCACCCACGCCAGGTTGGCAACGGAGAACGATGGCGTCAGCGAGATGTTGAAGCCGCCATAGCCGTACAGGTAAGTGGGGTTGCTGCCATCGAGCTTCATGCCCTTCTTCGCGACGATGAACATGGGCACGCGGGTACCATCGCGGCTGGTGTAGAACTGCTGGCGCGTCTCGTAGGCCGACGGGTCGAAGTCCACCTTGGGCTGGCGGTACACGCTGCTCTTGCCGCTCTTGAGGTCATAGCGGTAGATGGTCGATGGCGTGGTGAAGCTGGTGTAGGAATAGAAGGTCTCGGTGTCGGCGCGCTTGCCGCCAAAGCCGGCCACGGAGCCGATGCCGGGCAATTCCACGTCATGCAGGCGCTTGCCGTTCAGGTCATACACGGTGACCTGGCTATGCGCGTCACTGAGGTAATCGACCACCAGCTGTTGGTTGACGATATTGGCCGACACCAGCGTGCGTGCGCTCTCGGGCACGATTTCCTTCCAGTTGGCGCGCTCAGGTTTGCGCGTGTCGATCGTGATGATGCGCGCGCGTGGCGCCTTCAGGTCGGTGCGGAACCAGAACACGGGGCCGTCGTTGTCGATGAAGTTGTAGGCCGCGTCGAAGTCCTCCAGCAGCGGCACCACCTTGCCGTCCTTCGCGCTCAAGTCCTTGTAGTACAGCCGGTTCTTGCGCTCCGTGCCTTGCGAGGCCGTGATGATCAGGTAGCGGCCATCGTTGGTGACGTCGCCGCTGAAGCCCCAATCCTTGTGGTCGGGACGATCATAGACCAGCGTGTCGCTGCTTTGCGGGGTGCCGAGCTTGTGGAAGTACAGCTTCTGGAAGTAGTTGACGTCGGCCAGCTTGGTCGCCTCATTGGGCGCGTCGTAGCGGCTGTAGAAGAAGCCGGAGCCGTCGCGCAGCCAGGCCGTGTTCGAGAACTTGACCCACTGGATGTGGTCGGCCGTGTCCTTGCCCGTGTCGATGTCGCGCACGCGGATCTCGTTCCAGTCCGAGCCCGATGCGGCCGTGCTGTAGGCCAGGTATTTGCCGTTCGGGCTCACGGCCAGGCCGGCCAGCGCCACGGTGCCGTCGGCGGCCAGCGTGTTCGGGTCCAGCAGCAGGCGCGGCGTCTCGGCCAGCGTCTTCATCGTGTAGAGCACGGACTGGTTCTGCAGGCCGTCGTTGCGGCTGTAGAAGTAACGGCCACCTTCCTTGAACGGCACGCTGAAACGCTCGAAATTCCACAGTTTCGTCAGGCGCGCACGGATCGCGTCGCGCGCGGGAATCTGCGCCAGGTAACCCTGCGTCAGGCGGTTCTGCGCTTCCACCCAGGCGTGGGTGTCGGCGCTGTTGGCGTCCTCCAGCCAGCGGTACGGATCGGCGATGGTGGTGCCGTGGTAGTTGTCCTGCTGGTCCACCGTGCGGGTGGGCGGGTATTGCAGGCCGTGGCCGCTGGCGGGGCAGTCCTGCGCCGCCGCGCCGCCGCAGAGGCCGGCGATCAGGGTGAAAATCAGGGATGCGCGTCGTATTTGCATGAAGGGTTCCGTGTCATCGTTGAACGTGGCGGCGCAGGCACCATGGCCCGCGCGCCCGCCGATGATAGCGTGCTTCGATGCAAATTTGAAACGTTAGAAAACTTGGCAAGTCGTCTTTTATTTGGCGCGGGTGAGGCTGGCGACGCCCGGCGAGGGCAAGCTGACCGGCTCCGGCGCGCGCCACTGCTGCATCCACAGCAGCAGCTGGTCGGCCGGGATGGGACGGCTCATGTAATAGCCCTGCCCCTGGTCGCAGTTCATGCTCTTGAGCTGGTGCCACACGGCCTCGCTCTCCACGCCCTCGGCCACCACGCGCAGGCCGAGGTTGTGGCCCAACTGGATGGTGGAACGCACGATCATCACGTCGCCCGCGTCGCTTTCCATGTTGAGCACGAACGACTTGTCGATCTTCAGCTCGTTGACGGGCAGGCGCTTCAGATAAGCGAGCGACGAGTAGCCGGTGCCGAAGTCGTCGATCGACAGTTCCAGGCCCATCGCATGCAATCGCGCCAGCGTCTGTTCGGCGCGCACGGGGTCGTCCATGATGGCGCTTTCCGTGATCTCCAGGCAGAACGAGGCGGCCGACAGGCGGCGCCGCTCCAGCATGTCGCGGAATTTTGCCGGCAGGTCCTGGTCCATCAGGTCACGCGTGGACAGGTTGACCGACACTTTCAAATGGATGCCGGCCGCCTCCAGGTTCTGGCACAGGGCCGCGGACTGCTCCAGCACCCAGCGCGTGAGCTTGCGGATAAAGCCGGTCTGCTCCGCAAACGGGATGAATTCGTCGGGGAACACGTTGCCGCGCTCGGGATGGACCCAGCGCACCAGCGCCTCCGCGCCCACCACCTTGCCGGTGTCGAAATGGATCTTGGGCTGCACGAACAAGCGGAACTCATCGCGCTCGATGGCCGTGCGCAGCTCGGTCAGCAGCGACAGGCTTTGCTCGCTGCCCTTGTCGATCGAGCTGTCGTAGACCACGGCGCCATCGTTGCGCAGCTTGGCCGCGTACATCGCCACCTCGGCCATGCTGAGCAGCGCTTCCGCATCGGCGCCGTGCGCCGGATAGCCGGCGATGCCGATGCCGGCACCGATGTCGACCATCTGGTCTTCCAGCGACAGCGGCGTCTCCAGCGTTTGCGCGATGTCGGCCGCCAGGCTGCGGGCCTGTTCCAGCGTCGCCTCCGGCAACAGCACGGCGAATTCGTCGCCGCCCAGGCGCGCCACCTGCGGCGACATGTGGGGCTGGCCGGCCAGCAGCTTTTGCAGGCGGTCGGCCACCTGGCGCAGCAGCGCGTCGCCAAAGCTCTGGCCCATGACGTCGTTGACGTGCTTGAAACGGTCCAGATCCATCATCAGCACGAACACGCCGCCATCGTGCTTGCGCGCCTCGCCCAGGGCTTCGTTCAGCAGGCGCAGGAACTGGGCCCGGTTGGGCAGGTTGGTCAGCGTGTCGCGGTAGGCCAGCCGGGAAATCTCCTGCTCGCGGCGCGCGATCCCGTCGCGCATGCTGTCGAACGCATGGGCCAGCGCCCCGATTTCATCTTGCCGGGTGACGTCGATCTGCCCCTGGTAGTCGCCCTGCTCCAGCCGCTTGGCCGTGACGGCCAGCGCGCTCAGGGGCTGGGCGATGCGCTTGGCCGTCAACACGCTGGCGATGGCGGAGACGGCGATGCCGGCCAGGGTCAGGCCGATCAGCCAGCGCTCGAGCCGCTGATAGTCTTCCGTGGCCTCATCGATGGACCGGGCCAGCATCACGCTGGCGCTTTGCTGGCCATCCTGGCCTATCGACAGCAGGCGGGCGCTGTACTGGTTCGCCTCCACCGTGAGGTCGAACGGGCCGGTCGGCATCCGGGGCAAGGCTTGCAACTGCTCGACGGCCGCGCTCACGGACGGCGCCAGGAACGTCGAGCCGACGGCCAGCCAGCCGCCTTTGGGGTCATGGGTGAGGATGGTCGTGTGCAGCGACGACACCTCGCGCATGTCAGTGGCCAGCTGGCGGTCGATGGGGAAAGTCATCACGATCCAGCCGATGGTGATGGGCGCTTTGACGGGCATGACGACGATCTGGTACGGGCGCCGCTCGACGATGGCGATGCCGTTGGCGCCGTCGCCCTGCTCGGCCGTGTCGAGCATGTTCAGCACCAGCGGCGCCAGTGCCGCCGCCTGGGCATTGTTGGTCGATACGCTGACCTGGCGCTCGGCGCTCACCAGCATGGTCATGGTGGCCTTGATGCGGCGCCCGCTGTTGACCAGGGCCGACTCGATGGTGGCGCGGTCACTCTCGTCGTTGTTGCCGATGGCGGCCACGAAGGCCGTGTCGCGCGCCAGCAGCCGCGCGCCGAAACGCAGGCTTTGGGCGTTCTGGTCTAGCAAGCGGCGGAACACCTTGGTGCCGTTGTTGAGCTCACTGCTGATGGACTGGCGGGCGTTGCTGTCGATGCCGCGCTGGATCACCAGCAGGCCGATCACCTGCACCGCCACAATCAGCGCAAGGAACAGGGTGACGATACGGCTTTCCAGGCTGCGAAAGTGCATGGCGCGGGCCTCCGGTCAGGGATAAGGGCGGCTGGCGGCGTCGGGATCGATCACGCCCGGCTTCAGGGTCAGCCGGAATGCCAGCGGCGCCGGCGTCTCGCCGGCCTTGAGCTGCACCGGCAGCTCCGGGACCAGGCCACCGGCAGCGTTGTAGTGCCAGGCCTTGACCGTGTATTTGCCGGCCGGCAGATCGAGATGGGCGGCGCCGCCGGCATCGGACTTGGCGAAGTACGGTGTATCAACCACTTTCACAAAAGCCAGCATCTTGTCATGGATGTTACACCCAAGCACGACCGTGCCGGCCTTGTCGAACAACTGCGGTGGCGCTTGCTCGCCGGAATACAGCTTCTGGTCGAATTTGTGGGCTGGCGAGAACGAATAGACGTGGTGCCTGACCTTGTCGCGGTTCGGAAAAAAGATCTTGCTGCCCGTTTGCACCACCGTCACCAGCGGGATGAATTTCAAGCCTTTCTGGGCGATTTCGCCCGGGGCCATCGTCCTGGGCGCCTGGCCGCCTTCGGGCTCGGCGTAGATGACGGTGTCGGCCAAGGCGGCGCCACCGGCGTCGGACACCTGGACCGTCAAGGCGGCGGCCTGGCAGGCGCCACAACAGGACATGGCCAGTACGGCCGAACAGACGGCGAATTTCAGGGACATCGGGGAGCCTGACGAGTACACGAAACTGCCATTGTAGCGCCAGCCAAAATGTTCCCGCCAACGTTTTCCGCAAAAAATCGCTTCTTCTGGGAAATAAACGCTGCACATATTGTTTCGCTCATTTCATACCGTTGTCACATTTCCCCGTTAGCATGGCCAGCAATCTACCGTCCATGGCAAGCATCGTGAATCCCCTACCCCTGGCGCTGCCCGGCAGCCGCCCCGCCCCAACCTCCGCCACCGTCACTTACCTGAAGCCGGCCGCGCCGCCGGCTGCCGTGGAGGAGGATGAAATGTTGCGCGTCCATTTGAATGACATCATCGCCCAGCGCCAACTGAGTGCCCTGTTCCAGCCCATCGTCCAGATGCAAACGGGCGAGATCATAGCCTACGAAGGCTTGATCCGGGGGCCATCGGACAGCCCGCTCCATGCCCCCATGAATCTGTTCAAGGTGGCGCGCGCCAACAATTTGACGGTGCAAGTGGAACACCTGTGCCGCAAGGTGGTGCTGGAGCGCTTCGCGGAACTCAATTTGCCCGGCAAGCTGTTCCTCAACGTCAGTCCCGAATGCCTGCTCCAGCGCGACGCGCCGCACGGCGAAACGCTGGAATACATCCAGCAGGCCGGCATCGATCCCGGCCGCGTCATCATCGAACTGACGGAAAACCAGCCCACCTATGACTATGAACTGATGCGCGAGGCGGTGCTGCATTACCGCGACATGGGCTTCCAGATCGCCATCGACGACCTGGGCGAAGGCTTTTCCAGCCTGCGCCTGTGGTCCGAACTGCGCCCGGAGTTCGTCAAGATCGACATGCACTTCATCCAGGGCATCAACAACGACCCCGTCAAGCTGCAATTTGTCCGTTCCATCCAGGAGATCGCCGACAAGTCCGACACCCTGGTGATCGCGGAAGGCATCGAGACGCAGGCCGAACTGCTGGTGCTGCGCGACCTGGGCGTGGCGTTCGGCCAGGGCTACCACCTGGGCCGCCCCCACAGCCAGCCGGCCAAGGCCGTGCCGGCCGAAGTGGCCAAGGCCCTGGCCCGCAACGGGGTGGCCGTCTACCCCCAGCGCGGCAACGACAAGAACAGCGCCAGCATCCTCAAGCTGTTGCACAAGGTGGCGGCCGTGCCACCGTCCATGAGCAACAACGATGTGTATGAAATCTTCATGCGCGAACCCAAGCTGCTGATCATTCCCGTGGTCGAGGATGGCCAGCCGCTGGGCCTGATCAGCCGCTTCGACATGATCGACCACTTCGCCCGTCCCTACCAGCGCGAGCTGTATGGCAAGAAGTCGTGCCGCATCTTCATGGATAGCAAGCCGCTGATCGCCGACAAGGATACCAGCCTGCAAGACTTGAGTTTCACGATGGTGCAGGCCGATGCCCATCACCTGTTCAACGGCTTCATCATCACCGAGGACGGCAACTACCTGGGCATGGGCACGGGCCACGACCTGATGCGCGAAATCACGCAAATGCAGATCACGGCCGCGCGCTACGCCAATCCGCTCACCCAATTGCCCGGCAACGTGCCGATCAACGAACACATCGACCGGCTGCTGGAGAGCGGCACCCGGTTCTGGGTCTGCTATTGCGACCTGGACCACTTCAAGCCGTTCAACGACGTGTACGGCTACCGGCGTGGCGACGACGTGATCCAGCGCACGGCCAAGATCCTCACCGACCATTGCGACCCCGACCGCGATTTCGTGGGCCACATCGGCGGCGACGATTTCATGATCCTGTTCCAGAGCGAAGACTGGGAAACGCGCTGCCAGGCCATCCTGGCCGGGTTCGAACACAGCGCGCGCGATTATTACAGCCTGGAGGACTGGGACCGGGGCGGCTACCTGAGCGAGGACCGCCAGGGCAAGAAAGTGTTTTATTCGCTGATGAGCTTGTCGCTGGGTGTCATCAAGATCGAAGCGCACCAGTTCTATTCGCATCACCAGATCGCCACGGCAGCGGCCGAGGCAAAAAAACAGGCCAAGAAGATCCACGGCAACAGCCTGTTCCTGGACCGCCGGCAACAGCCGCCCCGCTAACGGGGTAGCAGCGGGCGGCGCCGGCGCCGGCGCCCCCGGGCCCGCGCCGCGCGCGCGTCAGGCGCGGTGTTCGGCCCGCCAGCGGCGCCGCAGTTCCTGGGACGACACCAACTCGGCGGGTGACATGGCGCGCGCGATCTGCCGACGCTGCTGGTCCGCCGTCTCGTCGCCATGCTCGGCCGACAGCGACACCCACATGTGGGCGCGCACCACGTCGCGCGGCACACCCCTGCCACCGTTGTACATGCCGCCCAGGTTGTACTGCGCCAGGGGATGGCCCTGGTCGGCCGCCTTGCGATACCACAGCACGGCTTGCACGTCATCCTGCGCCACCCCGTGGCCATTGGCATACATGACGCCCAGGTTGTTCTGGGCGCTGGCGTCGCCTTGTTCGGCCGCCGTGCGATACCAGACCACGGCCTTCTCCTCGTCCTTGGGCACGCCATGTCCGTTGGCGTAGATCACGCCCACATTGAACTGGGCATTGGCCGTGCCCTGCTCGGCCGCGCGCTGGTACCACGCCAGCGCCCGCGCCTGGTCCCGCTCCACGCCCCGTCCATGGGCATACATGCCGCCCAGGTTGTACTGCGCCAGCGCATGGCCAGCGTCGGCCGCCCGCTCATACCAGGAGCAGGCCCGGGCCTCGTCCTGGTCCACGCCCCGGCCCGTGGCCAGCATGATGCCCAGGTTGAATTGCGCATCGGCGTCGTCCTGCTCGGCGGCGCGCGACAGCCACGCATAGGCCCGCGTGGCGTCCGGCGCCACGCCCCGCCCTTGTGCATAGGCCACGCCCACCTGGCGCTGCGCCACTGCATCGCCCTGCGACGCGGCTTGCCGGAACCAGGCCAGCGCCTGCGCGTCGCTGGGCGTGACGCCCTGGCCGCGCTTGTACATCAAGCCCAGATTGAGCTGGGCCGTCGCATCCCCCTGCAAGGCCGCCTTGCGGAACCAGGCCAGCGCCAGCGCGTAATTGCGCCGCGTGCCCAGGCCCTGGGCGTAGGCCTCGCCCAGCAAGGTCTGGGCGCTGGCCACACCCTGCTCGGAGGCGCGGCAGAACCAGGCCAGCGCCATCTCGTCGCTGCGCGGCACGCCGCGGCCGCGCTTGTACATCATGCCCAGGTTCTGCTGGGCCGACGCGTCGCCCTGCTTGGCCGCGCGCCGGAACCAGCGGGCCGCCTCCAGGTCACTGGCCGCCACGCCGCGGCCGTTGTAATACATGGCGCCCACATGGTTCTGTGCAAATGCCAGGCCCTGCTGGGCGGCCAGGCGCATCCAGCGAAACGCACTGGCGTCGTCGCGGGCCACGCCCTGGCCCGTCTTGTACATCAGTGCCAGATTGAATTGGCCGTAGGCGTTGCCTTGCTCGGCCGCGTCGCGAAACCAGACGTAGCTATCGTAGCTGTCCTTGGCTGAGTTCTGGTTTTTCATACGACACCTCCAGCTGACGCACCTGGATTGCCGCCGTCGGCCCGCGCCCAAGAGGGCCGCACCGGCAAAGCGCAACAATGTTGTCTACATTTTAAATCGACAGACCCGAGCCGGCTTGAGCTAGCTCAAATGGCATGGCAAATTGTTATCGTTTGCTGTTCAGCAGGAAATGTGTTGGATGCGGACCAGCCGCCGCCGTATGGAGCGACTGGTCCACGATGACGCGCCCGGGTGTCCGCGTTCAGGCGTGGTGGCGACGCGCGGGCCCCTGGCGCTTGGGACCGGCGGCGTACACGAACACGGCCAGTACCGCCAGGCACCAGACGATCAGCGCGCCCGATGGCAGATCGAACAGGGTCGACAGCACCAGCCCGCTCGCATAGCCGGCCGCGCCGATCAGGTAGGCCAGCACCAGCCGCCGCTTGCCCGTGTAGTGGCGCACGGCCAGGCCCGGCACGATCAGGCTGGTAAACACCAGGTAGACGCCCACCAGTTGCACGGACGCCGTCACGGCCAGCGCGAAGATCAGGTAGAAGCCCAGCCGGCTGAGCCGCTCCTGGAACAGGAACAGCAGCGCGCTGATGACGGCCGTGCCGATGGCCGGCACCAGCAACTGATCATAGCGCACCCACAGGATCTGGCCGGCGAGCAAGTCCTGCAAATGTTCGCCGCCATGCGGGTTGTGCGCCACCAGCAGCAAGCCGGCCGTGGCGGCCAGGATGAACATGACGCCGATCTGGGCCTCTTGCACTTCCGGCCAGCGCTTCTCAGTCCAGGTCAGCAGCACGGCGCCCAGCACGGCCGCCAGCGCGGCGGCCGCCTGCACGGCCCACCCTTGCGGATCAAGGTCGGCCACCCCGGCCACGATCACTCCCAGCGCGGCGATCTGCGCGATGGCCAGGTCGATGAAGACGATGCCGCGCTTGAGCACCTGGGCGCCCAGCGGAATGTGGGTGACCAGCACCAGCAGGCCCGCCAGCAGCGCCGGCAGGATGATCATCAGGTCAAACGAGGCGGCCGTCATTTATTGGCATCCAGCAGGCGTTGCACGGTCGAGTCGAACAGGCCGAACAGATCCTTGGCGCGGTCGTCGCCGCCCACCGTGAACGGCAACACGACGGCGGGAATCTTCGCGTGCTCGGACAGCCACTGCGAGGCGCGGCCATCCTGGTAGGCCGCGCGCAGCACCATGCGGGCCGGCTGGCGCTGCAACTGGCCCAGCAGTTCGGACAGGTGGGCCGCGCTCGGCTCCACGCCCGGCTTGGGTTCCAGCGTGCCCACCTGCCGCAATCCAAGCCAGTTCATCAGGTACTCCATGTTCTTGTGATGCTCGACCACGGCCACGCCCTTCAGCGGTGCGGCCTGTTTCTCCCACTTCTGCATGGCGGCATCCCAGCGGGCCGCGAAGTCCTTCTGGCGGGCCTGGTAGTAAGCCGCGTTAGCCGGGTCCAGTTCCGCCAGCCGCTTGGCCAGGGCCACGGCCACCAGCGCGATATTGTGCGGATTTTGCTGGATGTGCGGATTGCCGGCCGCGTGCACGTCGCCTTCGCTGCGGTCAACCTTGCCGGGCACGTCGAGCCTGGGCACATAGGCGCCTGCCTCGAAGTTGCCAGGCTGGCCGGCGCCTATCCTGCCGTTGCCAGATTGCTGGATCAACACGGGCAGCCAGCCCACTTCCAGTTCCAGCCCCGTGCACACGAGCAGGTTGGCGTTGCGGGTACGGGCGATCAGGCTGGGACGCGCCTCGATGCGGTGCGGGTCCTGCAGCGCGTTGGTGGCGCTGGACACCTTGACCTTGTCGCCACCCAGCTCGGTTGTCAGCGCTTCCCATTCCGGCTCGCAGGCGAGCACGTTGACGGTGGCATGGGATGGCAGGCAGAACACGGCGCTCGCGCACGCGAAGGCGGCCCGCAGGAAAAAATGACGTTGTTTCAGCATGACGGCTCCTTAGAAAGCGTGGGCAGCGTGCGTGCCCAGGCTCATGATGTATTGCAGGAAAATCTGGTTATCGGTGACGCCGGGGCGCGACTGGTCGCGCGCCAGCTGCAGCCGCAGGCGGGAAAACTCGGACGGGCTGTAGTCCACCATCACGCTGCTGCGCGTCGGGTTGTAACCTTCCAGCACGGGGAAGCTGGCCAGCGCCAGCGCGCCGCTGTCGACCAGGCCGATGCGCGGCGTGCCCGACGACAGCCGGTCGTAGCGCGCGCCCACGCGCCAGTACGGCATGAACTGGTAGACGCCCTGCGCATACCAGCCGGACTGCACGCTGCGGTAGCCGCCGCTGGCCGCATCCGGGGTGCCGGCGGCGTAGGCCAGGCTGCCATCTTCCTTGCGCCGGAAATATTCGCCGAGCAGCTTGAAATTGGTGTGGGTGGGATTGCCGTTGGGCGCCCACTTGTAGATGGCGTCGGCGATCCAGGTGGCCGACTTGCCGCTGAACGCGTAGTTCAGGCCGCCGTCTTCATAGCCGCGCTGTTGCGCCCCCGTGTGCAGATAAGAAACCCCGGCCCGGTAGCTGGCCGACGCGCCGATATCGTCGCCCAGGTGGGCGAACACGCTCCAGGCGCCGGCGCCGTTCTTGTTGCGGTCGTTGCCGGGATAGGCGGCGCCGTCGCCCGCTTCCACGCCGAGTTCCAGGAACTGGTCGAGCGGGGCCAGCCATTTGGCTTGCACGCCATCGGGCTTGTACTGGCCGCCGAGGAAAGCCTGGTAGGCCAGCGGCGCGTCCACGAAGTCCCAGGTGTGGGCGTGCTGGCTGTTCAGGTAGCCGATGGAAGACAGGAAACGGCCCGCTTTCAAGTTCATGCCGTTGGGCAGGTCACGGGTCTGCATGAACGCTTCTTCCACGCTCAGCGTATTGTCGCCGGCCAGCGAGAACGTCAGTTGGCCGGCAAACTGCGGATCGATGTTGGCGGCCATGGTCAGCTCGGACTCCCCGAGGCTGAAGCCGCGCTTGCCCGGTCCCACCTCGCCGCCGCTGGGAATGAAACCTTGCAGGCGGTATTGCGTGGGGTCCTGCGACAGGTTTTGCAGGGTGCCGCCCAGGATCATGGAAATGTTCGGATTGAACAGGTTGGCCGGCGGCGCGGCGCCCCCCACCGGCGCGGCCGGCGCCACGGATGGGGCGGGCTCGGCCGCTGGCGCGGGCGTCGCCACCTGCTGGGCCACGGCCGGCTCGGCCGGCTTGCCCGCAGGTGCGGCGGCCAGCGTGGCCAATTGCGCCTGGGCGGTGGCGGTAGCGGCCTGGGCTTGCTGCAAGCGCTGTTCCAGCGACTGCAGGCGGGCTTCGTAATTTTTTTGCATCTGGGCGATCTGGGCGCGAATCGCCGCCAGTTCTTTCTGTTCCGACTTGTTGGCGGCGTGCGCCATCGGCGCGGCCACGGCGGCGCTCACGGCGAGCGCCATTACGCTGCGTTTCAGCATGATGATCCTTGTTTGAATGAGTATGCGCGCCGCCGCCTGCCAGGCAGGGCGACGGGACGATGGGCTGCAATCAGGCCAGGACAGGTGGCGCGCGGGAATGGAAGACGCAGACGGTGCGCCGGTGGCACGACGTTTCCGGGCCGCCGATGACGGCCACGGCGCCGGCACGCATGGCGGGGATGGCATGGATGGCCGTATCGAGCGCGGAACCGATCTGGGCGAACGCCAGGCACTGTTCGCAACTCTGGTCCAGCGCCAGCGACTTGTTGGCGCGAAGCTGCCGTTCGCCGCCGCCAGCGTTGGCCGTCACGCGGCCACTGCCGGACCAGTGCGACAGCGCATGCGATATCCCCATCTGCTGGGACAGTACCAGCAGAAGCGACAGCATCACATAGGCAAAGGTGCGGCGGACGTTCACAAATTAGCAACGAGCGGGAAACGATGGCCGTATTGTAATGCTATCGGCGCCAGGTTTGCGCGCTTTTTTGTATCGAATGGCCGTTGAAAGTTCAAGGCACGGGGACTTGCTTTTGCAGGAAGGCGTGCACCTTGGCAGCGGCCAGCTGGTTGACCGACACCAGCAGCGCCGGATCGACGGGTCCCAGTCCATAGCTTTGGTCCAGATGCCGGCCGATGTGCAGCAGCACCTCGGCCGCCACTTCCGCATCGGACTCGGCCCGGTGGGCCGCGCTCTTGAAGCGGATGCCCAATTGTTCGGACAGATTGCCGAGCTTGTAGCTGGCCAGTTGCGGGAACACGCGGCGCGACAGCTTGAGCGAGCACACCAGCCCCGCATGGGCCGGGGCCAGGCCCAGCCGCGCGCTCTCGGCCCGCAAAAATTTCTCGTCGAAGCTGGCGTTATGGGCCGACAGGGTATCGTTGCCGATGAAATCGAGCAAGGCCGGCACCACCTGAGCCACCGGCGGCGCCCTGTCGACCATGGCCTGGGTGATGCCCGTCAGGCCCGTGATGAACGGCGGGATACGCACATTGCAGTTAATCAGCGACACGTAGCGTTCCACCACCCGTCCGCCGGCAATGCGCAGGGCCGCCACTTCCGTGATGCGGTCACCCATGTCGGGCGACAGGCCCGTCGTCTCGAAGTCGATCATGACGATCGGTTTGTCAAACACCTGCATCGCGTCTTTCCCCTGTCTGAACATTCAACCAAATTTGCGCACGGCGTCCAGCGCCAGGCCGGCGCCGATACTGCCGAAGCGGTCGCCTTCCACCTTGCGTGCGGCTGGCAGCAGCGCCGCGATGCGCTCGCGCAGCAGCCGCACGCCGCTGGAGCCGCCCGTGAAGAATACCGTGTCCACGGCGTCGGGCGCCACGCCGGCGTCGCCCAGCAGCTTGAGCACGGTCTGCTCGACGGCGCCGACCAGGTGGCCGATGGCCGCGTCGAACTGGGGGCGCTCCAGCTGCAAGGTGGTGGCCGGCGACAGCCGGTCCAGTTCCAGCGCCACGGTCGGCGCGTCCGACAGCGCGATCTTGCCCTCCTCCACGCGCATGGCCAGCCAGTGGCCAGCCCGGTGGTCGATCAGCTTTTGCAGCCGGCCCAGCTTGTCCGGCTCGGCCGCGTCGCGGCAGATGTCAGCCAGTTGCACCCACATTTTCTTGGTGTACGCCTGGTTGATGGTGTGCCATGTGGCCAGGTTGAAGTAATAGCTCGACGGCACCTCGCTGTTGTTGCGCAAGCGGCTACCGTAGCCGAGCAAGGGCATCACGGAGGACAGGCTCAGGTACTTGTCGAAGTCGGTGCCGCCGATGTGTACGCCGCCGTTGGCCAGGATGTCGTCGCGCCGCTCGGCCAGACTGGCGCGCTGTGGCGACAGCCGCACCAGCGAGAAGTCGGACGTGCCGCCGCCTATGTCGGCGATCAACACCAGCTCCTCGCGGCTGATCTGCGACTCATAATCGAAGGCGGCGGCGATCGGCTCGAACTGGAAGGAAATATCCTTGAAGCCGACGGAGCGGGCCACCTCGGCCAGGGTATCCTGGGCCAGCTGGTCGTTGACGGCACTGTCGTCGATGAAAAAGACGGGCCGCCCGAACACGGCCGAGGTGAATTCCCGTCCGGCCGCCAGTTCGGCGCGGCGCTTGAGTTCGCCGATGAACTGGGCCAGCAACATACGGAACGGCAAGGCGCGCCCGCCCACTTCCGTCTGGCCGTCGATCAGGCTGGTGCCCAGCAGGCTCTTGAGCGAACGCATCAAACGCCCCTCGTAGCCGGCCAGATACTGGCCCAGCGCGGCCCGGCCGAAGCTGACCTCATCGTCTTCCGCATTGAAGAACACCACGGACGGCAAGGTTTCCTTGCCATCCTCCAGCCCCAGCATGACGGGGTGGCCGGGCCGCACCCAGCCCACCGTGGAATTTGATGTGCCAAAATCGACACCGCAAGCAATGGCCATGTCGACCCTTCCCGATAATAAAGGGGCGTCATTCTATCAGACTTGGCCGCCCACGGCCCACTTTGCCCGCGACCAGCCCCTACGGCGTCAACGCCTGCAACCGGCCGGACTAACAGCACACATGTTGATATAAAGATGAAACCATGCTATTGCCACGCGGTAATAATTTAAGTTATGCTTAAGAGAAATATTTGGCCATCAACGGCCACCGGCCGGCGCCTGGCCGGCGATCACGAGATTATGGCAAAAACCACCACGCCCCCGGGCGCCGACACCGCGTCGCCCTCCGCCACCGCCCTGCCGGCGGCCCGCCGCGTCACGTCCTATGACGTGGCCCTGTTGGCCGGGGTGTCGCAGTCGGCCGTGTCGCGCTGCTTCAAGCCGGGCGCCAGCGTCTCCAAGGCCACGTATGCGCGCGTGATGAAGGCAGCCGCCAGCCTCGACTACATTCCCAACGCCGCCGCCCGCAGCCTGATCACCCGGCGTAGCAACATGGTGGCCGTGTTGATCAGCAATACCTCCAATCTGCATTACCCGGAAGTGTTGTCGGCCCTGAGCCAGCAGATCGCCCGCCATGGCAAGCGGGTACTGCTGTTTTCGCTGGCCCAGGAGGCGGACGTCGCCCATGCGCTGGCCGACGTGTGGCAATACCAGGTGGACGGCGCCATCTCCGTGGCCAGCCTGTCCGATGAACATATCGTGGAATTTCGCCGCCGCGGGGTGCCGCTGGTGCTGCTCAACCGCCGCGCGCCCGGCCAGGTGGCCCATACGGTCAGTTGTGACCAGGTGCAGGCGGCCCGTACCCTGGTGTCGCGCCTGGCCGCCGCCGGCCACCGCCAGTTCGCCCTCATCGAAGGCCCGACGGACTCCTGCACTGCACAGGAACGCAGGCGCGGGGCGTGGCAGCGGCTGACGGAGCTGGGTTTGCCGGCCCCGCTCGTGGTGACGGGCCAATATGACTACGCCAGCGGCGGCACGGGCTTGCGCGAGATCATCCGCCAGCTGGGCCGGGTGCCCGACGCCGTCATTTGCGCCAGCGACGTCATGGCCATTGGCTGCCTCGACTGCGCGCGCCATGAACTGGCCCTGGACGTACCGGGCCAGTTGTCGGTGGCCGGCTTCGACGCCGTGGAGCCATCGAATTGGCTCAGCTACAACCTCACCACGCTGCGCCAGCCCATGCAGCAGATGGCGGCCGCCGCGGCCGACCTGCTGGTGGCCCAGATCGACGGCCGTGAAACGGAAGCCCGTGGCCGCCTGTTCAGCGCCCAGTTCATCGAAGGCGCAACGGCGCGGCTCGCCCCGCTGCAACCGGACATGCTGGCCGCCTGAGCCCCGCCGTCGCGCTCAACCCAGCTTGGGATTGACCTTGGGACGGCGCCGGATGCAGATCAGGCCCAGACCCATGGCCGCCATCGCAAGCACGTCCGGTTCCGGCACGGGCGACACCTCGACACTCAAGGTACCCGAATAATTGCCACCGCGGTTGGCCAGCAGCGTGCGGCCACTGACGTCGAAGCCATAGTGGCCAGCGGCCAGGGGCGCGAACAGGCCGAAGCTGCCGCTGCCGAAACTGTTACCCAGGCTGGTGCGCGTCAGGTCGTCGTTGATCCTGAACCAGCTGATGTCCTCGAGGGCGGCATTGCTGTGCACGTGACCACCGATGTTGCTGTTGCCTTCGGTGTAAGTGCCGGCAAGGTAGGCCAGCGTTCCCGTCGCGACGTCGAACAGGTATTCGTCCGTGAAACGGACCATGGACGCCGCATGGTTATGGCCGAAGGTGGCATAGCCGCCGCTCAGGTCCAGCGTGGTGGGCGCGGCACAGGCGAACGGGGCGCTGAACAAGCCCGCCAGCAGCAGGCCGGCGGCCGCGATGTTGGTCATAGTCGAATGGTGCATGGGTAGCCAGAAAAATGGGGGGGCGCCGTTGGCGCCAAATGCTTGCCAAGAAAAAACGTAGACAATTAATCACTTGGCGAAAGTATAACATATCAATGCAATAACGTTGCTTTGCAATTTATCATGTAGCAAGAATAATCTTGCCGTCAGGCATGCCTCGCAGGCCGCGCCGAAACCCGGCACGGGGCCGGCTATAATGCGGTCGATGAACGACACCAACGCTCCCCGCTTTACCCCGCAAGGCCTGCAGCCCACGCCGGAGCAGACCGCCATCCAGCTGGCCCAGAACAAGGTGGTGCTGATCGACGCCAATGCCGGCGCCGCCAAGACGACCACCCTGGCCATCCGTATCGGCGAGGCCCTGGCCCGCAAGCTGGCGCCCGAGCAGATCCTGGCGCTCACCTTCACCCCTGAGGCGCGCGACGTCATGCGCCAGCGCCTGCGCGAGGTTGGCATCCCCCACGCGACGGCGGCCCGCATCGCCGTGCTGACGTTCGAAGACTTCGCCGGGCAAATGCTGGCGCGCGGCGACGTGGACGACGTGCAACCCTGCCCCCACGTGCGGCAACTCAGGAAATATGCGCTGCAAGCCATCGCGCGGGCGGGCGAGCGCTACGCGGGCAGCGTCGATGGCCTGGATTTACGCACCCACAACATCGCGCTGAGCCAGTTCCTCGACTTCCAGCTCACCCTGAAGGCGACCATGGCGCTGGAGGCCGATGTGGAATGCATGGGCGTGGAAGACGCGGCCGAATTGCTCAACGTGCCTGTCACCGATTACCTGGTCACCATGGAATATGAGCGTCTGCGCCTTGGCAGCGGTGAAGGCGCCCAGTTCCGCGGTCCGTTCGACGCCACCTACGACCTGGCGTGCGCGCTGGGCGCGGACGGCGCCGGGGCGGACGACTTGCCGGCCTACCGGGTGGTGGTATGCGACGAGCTGCACGACCTGAACGAGGCCACGTTCCGCATCCTCAACGCGCTCATCGCCCAGCCCCAGTGCTTCTTCGTGGGCGCCGGCGACAAGGACCAGGTGATCCACGCCCGGCTCGGCGCCAGCGACACCTTCCTCAACCGCCGGTTCAAGGAAGCGTATCCGCAACTGGTGCGCTATCCGCTCACCCACAGCTACCGCCACGGCCCGCACCTGGCCTACGCCATGGCCGAATTCAAGCACAAGGCCGTCGATTCGCGCCTGCCGCTGCACACGGAAATCCGCCAGGCCCACTACGCCGCCGGCGCCGCCGACTGCGCCGCCAGGGTGGTGGCCGCCATCGGCCAGTGGAAGCGCGATGGCTTGCCCCTGGATGGCTGCGCCGTGTTGATCCGCGACCGCCACCAGTCGATCGCCATCGAGAACGCGCTGATGCAAGCGGGCATAGGCTACCGTACGCCGGAAATGGCCGGCTACCTGCAGCGCGACGAAATCCTGTTCTTGCGCGGCATGATCGCCATCGCCCTCAAGGACCTGGCCGCCGTCAAATCCTACGAAGTGCGCACCGCCATCGTGGAAGCGCTGGCCATCTTCGCCGAAGTCGAGCTGTCGCCGCAGAAAATGGAGCAGGCCAAGTACGCGATCGGCAAGGACCCGCACATCCTGGGCGACTTCTTCAGCGCCTACATCGACCGCGAGCAGCAAGGCTCGGCCCAGCGCCTGGTCACGGACACGGTCGCCTACCTGCATGGTGTGGGACCGGACGCCAGCGCGGCCGGGGTGCTGAGCGCCGTGTGCGAGCGCATGGGGCTGGAGACGGCCGCCCGGCGTATCTTCCTGCGTCCCTACGACGCCAGCGTGGTGGCCCGCTCGGTGGCCGGCTTCGTGGAGGCGGCCGCCCAGTCGGGGCAGACGCTGGCGCAATTCTGGCAGGCACTCAGCGCGGGTGAAGCGTTCGCCACCCGCAAGCGCGAGCGCGAGGCGGTGCTGATCGAATGCGTGGCCAACGCCAAGGGCAAGGAATTTGCCCACGTCATCCTGCCCTTCCTGGAAACGGGGGAGTTTCCCCAGCCGCTGTGCGCGCGGGGCGAGGAGGAAAACCTGTTCTACGTGGCCGCCACCCGCGCCAAATCGCGCCTGACCCTGCTCTCGCCGGAGGACACGGCCCGGCGCAGCCCCTTTATCGCGCAGATGAAGCTGGCCAGCAGCGCGGCCGCCGCCGACGCGGCGCTCGCGCGCAACGCCACCCCGCCGCCCGCCGCCCCCACCCGGTACTACCTGACGGCCACCTTCCATGAAAAGGAGCAGGTCAAGGCGCTCGGTGCCGAATACGACTTGACCCGGCGCGCATGGTTCGTGCCGCCGGGCCGGGACCTGCAACCGTTCGCGCGCTGGCTCAAGCGTGTATGAACTAACGGAAATTGGCCAGCCGCGTCAGCAGGGTGTAGTCGGATTCCACCATCATCATGCCGCTCAGCACCAGCAAGCACAGCGGCGGCAGCAGGATGGCGCCGATCAGCGCCAGCCGTTCCCAGCGCAGATGCATGAAGATGGCCACGATCAATCCCGCCTTGGCCAGCATCAGCGCCACGATCAGGGTCCAGCGCACATAGCCGGTGAAGTGGAACACATCGACCAGGTAAGAAAACGTGCTCAGCACAAATAGCAGCAACCACACCTTCAGGTACAGGCCAATCGGGTGCTGGCGTTGATGGGGTGCGTCCATGATGCTCCTACCACAAGTAAAACAGCGCGAAAATAAACACCCACACGAGGTCGACGAAGTGCCAGTACAGGCCCGCGATCTCCACCACGTCGTAATGACCGGCATGCTCGTAGCGGCCAGCCCAGACCCGGCGCGCGATCGTGCCCAGGTACACCACGCCAGCCGACACATGCAGGCCATGGAAGCCCGTGATCATGAAAAAGCACGCCCCGAACTGGGCCGCGCCCATGGGATTCCCCCAGGGCCGCACGCCCTCCCCGATCAGCTCCGTCCATTCGAACGCCTGCATGCCGACGAAGGTGGCGCCCAGCACCGCCGTCAGCAACATCAGGGCGGCGCAACGGGCGCGCTCGCGCCGGTAGGCGAAGTGCACGGCCATGGCCATGGTGCCGCTGCTGCTGATGAGGATGAAGGTCATGATGGCGATCAGCAGCAACGGCCACTTGGTGTGCCCTATCGTCAACGCAAACACCTCACCGGGATTGGGCCAGGCGGCCGTGGCGGCGATGCGCACTGACATGTAGCCGGTCAGGAAGGTGCCGAAGATAAAGGTGTCGCTGAGCAGGAAGATCCACATCATCGCTTTGCCCCACGGCACCTGGAACGCCACCTTGTCGCCGGACCAGTCGGCCACCACGCTGCGCCAGCCTGAGCCTGCGGGCAATTCTGCTTGTGTTGTTTGGTTCATGTTCCCTCCTGCCAGCGCCAGCTAGGTAATACCGCACACCGCTTGCACCACGGCCGGCGTCACCAGGAACAGCATGGCGAACATGGCCAGCCACAATACGAGCAGGAAATGCCAGTAGCGCGCGCACAGTTCGATGCCGCCGCTGGCCCGCAACACGCCGCCCCCACGCACCAGGGGCCAGGCCGCCAGGCCGGCGGCCACCAGGCCGCCGATCACGTGCACGCCATGCAGGCCCGTGATGAGGTAGAAGAAACTGTTGGCCGGGTTGGCCGCCACGGTGAGGTCGCGCCCGCTCATCGCTTGCCAGGCCCACAGCTGGGCGCCCAGGAACAGCACGGAACTGGCGCAGGCCACGGCGACGGCCAGTGTCGCGGCCAGTTCCCTGCCGCGCGACGCGGCGCGCCACGCCAGCTGCCACGCCATGCTGGCCGCGAGCAGCAACGCGCTGCCACACCACAGCTGCCACGGCACCACGGGCAAGGGACGCCAGTCCGCCACGGCCATGCGCATCACATAGGCCGCGCCGAACAGGAAAAACAGCATGGAGATCACGCCCGTCAGCACCCACAGGCCGGCGCGGCGCACTGCTTGCCGTTCCGGCCCCGGCCCCGGCCACCAGGCCGCTTGCCCAGGCAGCACGTGGAGGGTGGTCATGACGGCAGCTCCCCGTGCGGCGCCACCGGGGCGGGCAGGACCACATCCTGCGTCGGGTCCGCCTCTTCGGGGCCACAGTTCTGGGCGATATAGTCGCTGTCGCCGTCCTGGCGGCCATAATCGTAGGCGCCGCGGTACACGACCGGCAATGCCGGGCCCCAGTTGCCATGGCCCGGCGGCGTGTGCGGCGTCTGCCATTCCAGGCTGGCCGCGCGCCAGGGATTGCCATCGGCCACCTTGCCGTGCGTGGCGCTCCACGCCAGGTTGAACACGAACAGCAGTTGCAGCGCGCCCACCACCAGCGCCACCACGGTGATGAAGGCATTGAGCGACTGGGCCGAGGGCGGAATGAAGGCATAGTTCTCATAGGCATAGTAGCGCCGCGGCATGCCGAGTATGCCCAGGTAGTGCATGGGGAAGAAGATCAGGTAGGTGCCGATGAAGGTTCCCCAGAAATGCAGCCGCGCCAGCGTCTCGTTGAACATGCGCCCGCTGACCTTGGGATACCAGTGATAGAGGCCGCCAAACACGGCCAGCACGGGCGACACCCCCATCACCATGTGGAAATGGGCGACGACAAAATACGTGTTGGACAAGGGAATATCGACGCTCACGTTACCGAGGAACAGGCCCGTCAGGCCGCCGATCAGGAAGGTACTGATGAAGCCGATGGCGAACAGCATGGGCACGGTCAGGTGGATGTCGCCCTTCCACAGCGTCAGCGTCCAGTTGTAGACCTTGAGCGCCGTGGGCACGGCGATGATCAGGGTGGTGGTGGCGAAGAAGAAGCCGAAATACGGATGCATGCCGCTCACGTACATGTGGTGGGCCCAGACGACAAAGCTCAGACCGCCGATGGCGACGATGGCCCACACCATCATGCGGTAGCCGAAGATGCATTTGCGGGCGTGCACGCTGATCAGGTCGGAGATGATGCCGAACGCGGGCAGCGCCACGATATACACTTCCGGATGGCCGAAGAACCAGAACAGGTGCTGGAACAGCAGAGGACTGCCGCCCTGGTGCGCCAGATGCTGCCCCATGGAGACGACGGCCGGCATGAAGAAGCTGGTGCCCAGCGTCTTGTCGAGCAACATCATCACGGCCGACACGAACAGGGCCGGGAACGCCAGCAGCGCCAGGATGGTGGCAACAAAAATGCCCCACACGGTCAGCGGCATGCGCATCAGCGTCATGCCCTGGGTGCGCGCCTGCAGCACGGTGGTCACGTAGTTGAGCCCGCCCATGGTGGCGGCCACGATGAACACCAGCAGGGACAGCAGCATCACGACGATGCCCCACTCCACGCCCGGCGTGCCGGGCAGGATGGCCTGTGGCGGATACAGGGTCCAGCCGGCGCCCGTGGGGCCGCCGGGCACGAAAAAGCTGGCCAGCAGGATCAGCACGGCCAGCAGGTAGACCCAGTAGCTGAGCATGTTCAGGAACGGGAACACCATGTCGCGCGCGCCCAGCATCAGCGGGATCAGGTAGTTGCCAAAGCCGCCCAGGAACAGCGCCGTCAGCAGGTAGATCACCATGATCATGCCGTGCATGGTGATGAACTGGTAGTAGCGCGGTGCGTCGATGAAGGCGAACCGGCCCGGGAAGCCCAGCTGCAGCCGCATCAGGTCCGACAACACCATCCCCACCAGTCCCACCGCGATGGCCGTGATGGTGTACTGCACGGCGATCACCTTGTGGTCCTGGCTCCACACATAACGGGTCCAGAAGCTGCCGGAACCATGTTCGCTGCCATAAGACATGCCAACCTCCTCCCTCCACGCCGGCGCTACGGTGGCGCCGGCCCGCCCAGCGACTTGATGTAGGCCAGCAAGGCATCCAGGTCCGCGGCGCTGAGTTGCTGCTGCGGCATCACGGGCGCGTAGCCCTTCACGACGCGCGCCCTGGGATCCATGATCGATTGCTTCAGGTACGCCTCGTCGGCCTTGACGGTCTGGCCATCGGCCATGGTTTCCATCCGGCCGTACAAGCCCTTCCAGCTGGGCCCGACGCCGGCGCTGCCATCCGCACTGTGGCAGGCCACGCAGCCGCGGGACTGCGCCAGCAAGCGCCCCTGGTGTCCGGGGTCGATGCCGGCGGCCACGTCCGGCACGACCCCGGCCGCCACGGCTGTCGTGCGGGCGCCGAACACGGGCTGGGCCGCCAGCCAGCTGGCGTAGGCGCCGGCATCCTCCACCACCACGTAGCTGCGCATATTGAAGTGGCCAATACCGCACAACTGCGCGCACAGCACTTCAAATTTCCCGGCCTTTTGCGGCGTGAACCAGAACGAGGTCACCATGCCCGGCACCATGTTCATGCGGGTGCGGAACTGCGGCACGAAAAAGTCGTGCAGCACGTCCTGCGAGCGCAGCATCACCTTCACCGGCCGGTTGATGGGCAGGTGCACTTCCTGGCCTTCGACCAGCACGTCGTCCTGCCCGTTGGGGTCGTCCGGGTTGATGCCGAAAGGGTTGGCGGCCCCCATGTAGCGCACGTCCGTCATACCGAGCTTGCCATCCTTGCCCGGCAGGCGGTAGTGCCACTGCCATTGCTGGCCCATCACCTCGAACACCATGGCATCGGCCGGCGGATGGATCAGCTTGGCGTACACGGACAGGCCCGGCGCCAGCAAGGCCACGATGCCCACCGTCGTCAGGCCCACCAGCCACGCTTCGAGCGCCTTGTTGCCATGTTCGGCGGCGGCGCGCCTGCCTTCGCGGTGGCGAAAGCGCAGCACGACATACGCGAGGAACAGGTTGATGGCGACGAACGCGACGGCCGTGATGACCAGGGTGAGCATGAGCGCGTCGTCCATCTGTTGCCAGTTGGACGCCACAGGTGTCTGCCACCACGGACTGGCCAGGTGAAAGGCCACGGCACCCGCGACGATCAGGATCAACACCAAGGGGAGCGCCATATCTGTGACCCCATGCCAGCCCGCTGGCGCAGTGAACACAACCCGGCCCGCCGCAACGCTAGCGTGGCTGCTCAGGCTGTTCCAGCTTCAGGTAGATGATGGCCGCCGACATGCCGAACACGACATGGCCGATGGCAGTGGGCCAGCCCCGCAGCTCGCGCACCCAGGTGAACGCGCCGGACATGCCGTAGAAATCGAGCAGGTACAGCAGCAGGCCGAACACGGCGCCCGCCAGCAAGGCCATGCCGGCACTGGAATCGAGGTGGAACGGCGCCACGATGGCCGCCAGCATGACCCCGAACGCCATCCCCAGCACATAGTGGATCACCAGCGCCCAGACGACGATACCGAGGCTGTAGCCGCTCGTTTGCAGCGCGTTCCAGCCCAGCACCATGGCCGCGATCATGTGCGACGTCAACCAGGGATCGCGTCCCGTACTGGCGGCCCACACGATTTCCAGCAGCATCAGGATACCGCCGGCGCCAAAACCCGCCACGGTGGCCGCGGCCCAGTCGGGCAGGCGCGCCTCCCAGCGGTGCGAATGCAGATGCAGTTCCATGACTCTCTCCTCCCCGCGGCAGGCGCCCCGCCACGCGACCGTTTGCACCGACGTCATGGGTTTAGTCTAGATCAAAATGCCAAACATGCAAATTTCACCAACCGCTGTGTCGCGCGGCAACTGTTGTGACGCGTTGCCGCCCGGCTAGCGCCGGCCGCTGCCGTGCGGCAGCAAGTGGCCATACTGGTCAAGGCAGGCGACCGCGATGTGCAGGCCCAACTGGCGGTAGCTTTCGAACTGGCTTTCGTCGAAAAACTGGTCGGCCGGCGACTGGTGCGGAAAGCTGGGATGGTTGCTGCTGTAGTTCAAGACGTCGACCGGCTCGTGGCGGGCCGCGCACAGGGTGGGCTTGATGTAGAGCAGCTCCCCCTCGGCGGCGCCGGAGCCGTACCGGATTTCGCCCCTGGCATGGCCGCAGGCGGGCAACGCGGGCGGGCACGCGCGCAAGGCGGCCAGGTCAATGCGGATCTCCACCCCGAAATCGATGCGGCACTGGCGGATCGCCCGGCCCAGGTCATCGAACCCGCGTTGGCTGTCCTCGCTCGCGTCCACCAGCAGGATCAGCCGGCAGCGCCGCCGCACCAGCTCGTAGATGCCCGTGTTGTCGAAATGGCCGCCGTCGGACAGGTAGACGAACGACGACTCGTCATTGGAATAACCGAACAATTCTTGCAGCAGGCACAGCAAGCCAAACCGGGGGCTGGCCCGCCGCCACAGCTTGCGGGCCGGATTGGGACTCCAGCGTCCTATGCGCACATTCAATAAAGTCATCAGGAACGCCAGCGCCGGACTGGTGGCCGCGCCCATGTTGGGGCTGGCGGCCGCGCCGGACGTGGCGGCCGCCATGCCCAGCGTGAATGCGCGCGTCTCGCCATTGCTGGCCGCGTACAGCCGCGTGGGCCGGTAGCCGGCCAGCGCGTCGTCCCCCTCGGCCAGCGCCTGCGCCGGCCGGACCAGCCTTTGCTTGGCCTGTTGCTCGGACGACACCCCCTGCGTGTGGCCCAGCGCGAAGCCCGCATGCAGGGCCGTCAGCGTGAACGAGGCGGCCTTGCGTTCCTGCCATGCCAGGTTCTTGCCTTGCGACAGGTTGAGTGTCGTGTTGATGATGTGCATGGGCCGCTGCACCGTCCCGGCGCCGGCCAGGCTGGACAGGGCAATGTCGTCGCCATCGTCGAAGCCCGTGAACGGCTGGGCCCGCCGATGGGGATTGCTGGCGCCCAGGTAACAGCGGATCAGCCGGGTCTTGTACATATTGTGCAGCGAGAACTTGTTGACATCGACCCGCAAGCCAAACACCAGCAACACGGCCACCACCGCGGCCAAGGCCAGCCACAGGAAGGGCAAGGGACCAGCTTGCGCCTGCAGCTGGCCGTGCAGGTCCGTCATCCGGGCCGCCACGTAGGCGTCCATGCCCGGCAGGCGAGCGGCCACGTCCAGATGCTGGCGCAACTGGCCGCCGGCTACCAGCACGCGCCAGTCCAGTTCGGCCAGGCCACCCGGCGCTTGCACCACCGTGCGCGTCAAGCGGCCCGCGCTGGCCAGCCCGACATCGGTGAGGCTGGCGGCCAGCGCCACGAAACCGAGCAGGAACAAGGCGGCCGCCAGCTTGGCCATGGTCAGCAGACGCAGGTGGCGGCGCGCATCGCCCCCGCCCTGGCGCGGCGCCAGCAGCAGGCCGATGAGACTGGCCAGCCAGCCGGCCCCGACCGCGCCGCGCAGCCACGGTCCGGCGTTGGCGTACGCCCATTCGGTGACCGCCGGCAGGTAGAACGCGCAGCCGTGCAGCGCCAGCCACGCCATGCCGATGATGAGGAACCAGGCGTTCATGCGGCTCCACCATTCGCGCGAGCGCTCGAAGTAGTTGCGCCCCACCAGCCCGACGAAAATGGAGCCGCCGGCGCCGAACACGAGCAGGAACAGCGCCGGGCCGAAGGTCAGCACGGCGGCCGCATGCGCCGTACCCGTCTCCCAGCCCACGCGGCCATGCAGCACGGCCAGCACCCCCATGCCGGCCGCGATGCCAGCCGCGCCCGCAGGCAGGAACACGGCCGATTCCAGCAGTGCCGCGCGCACGGCGCCCGCGCGCGCGTCACGCGGGCCAAAGCGCAGCCCATGGTACAGCTTGCACAGCAGCCAGCCCAAGCCCACCAGCAACAGCAAGCCGGCCGACCACCAGGCCAGCATGCGGTGGGCTGCGCCGTCGCGCTGGTCCGGGCCAAACAGCCAGAAACTGCCGCTGAGGGCGGCCAGCACGCCAGGCAACAGCACCGTCCACAGCACGGCCGGCGTGGTGGCCAGCCGGAAGCGGGCCACGCCGGGCGGCCGCTCCAGTTCCACCATGTTGGCCACCAGCACGGCCGGGAACACGCCCGCCCCCATCAGCCCGGCCGGGTAGCCCAGCGCCGGGGGCGCAGTATCGATCAGCGCTGTCACGTACAGCAGCGCCAGCCGCGGCAGCAACAGCAACAGGGCGAAGAAGGCCAGCACGATAATCAGGCTCAGCGTCACGTTGCGGGTCCAGATGGTGATCAGGGTCAGCGAATCGACGGAGAACAGCCCCACCCTGGGCGTCAGATAGTTGCTGTAGCGGCGCAGCCAGCTCACTTGTTCCGGCTCCGGCGTGTCCGGCGCGGCCCCATCCCCGCCGCCGGCCCGGGCCAGCGCCGCCTGCACCTGCTCCAATCCGGCCCGGTGTATCCAGGCGCTCAGCCAGGCGCCGATGTAGCCGCCGCCCGATACCGTGGACAGGTAATCGAACTGGCTCAGCGCCTGGCGCGCGGCCAGTGCCTGCAGCACCCCGAGGCCGAACGTGGCGCTGCGGATGCCGCCCCCGGACAAGGCCAGGCCCGCCCCCCGGGTCGCGCCCGCGCCCGCTCCCGCCCCCGCCAAGCCCAGCAGCGCATGTTCCTGCGCCTTGACGGCGTCAAAATCGAGCGGCTGCGGGCCCGCTATCGGGCCGGGCTGTGGGTCGGGATATGCATCGGGCTGTATCTGGTCCGCCATGTCCTCTACCCTTTCGCGATGCAAATAAGGGTAGCCATACCACGCCTGGCGGCACGGCGTATTGGCCTGGCATGGTACGTCGTTGCCCGGACTTGCCATATTTGACACAGATCAAACAAATTTAACCTTGACATTGTTATCCTGCACCATCGTGCATCGGTGCGCCGCGCCGCCGCCCTCCCCGTCAAGGAAAGCCAGCCACTGTGTCCCCGTCACCCGCGTCCGTCCCCGAGACAGCCATGGCCGCCGATGCCGCCACCAGCGCCGTGCTGCTGGCCGTGGCCGCCGACACGCCCGACGCCGCCCTGGCCCGCCTGCAAAGCGGCCCCGCCGGCCTGACGGCCCAGCAAGCCCAGCAACGGCTGCTCCAGCACGGCCCCAACGTGGTGGCACACGCCACCCAGCGTGGCGTGGTGGTGCGCTTTCTCAAGCTGCTGGCCAGCCCGCTGTCGCTGTTGTTGCTGGGGCTGGCGGTCGTCAATTTCGCCACCGGCGAAGCGTGGGGCGCCAGCCTGATCGCCCTCATGGTGGTGCTGTCGTCGCTGCTGGCCTTCTTGCAGGAGCACCGCTCCAACCAGGCGGCCGAAAAGCTGCGCGCCATGGTGCGCACCACCGTCAGCGTACTGCGCAGCGATGGCGGCAATGGTGGCGATGGTGGCGATGGTGGCGATAATGGGGCCAGCCAGGCCATCGACGTGCCGCTGGAACAGATCGTGCCCGGCGACGTCGTGCAGTTATCCGTGGGCGCCATCGTGCCGGCCGACGTGCGCATCCTGGCCTGCCGCGACCTGTTCGTGAGCCAGGCCGCGCTGACGGGCGAATCGATGCCGGTGGAGAAGCTGGCGCAAGCCGTGCCAGCCACCGTGCCGCCGCTCGAACTGGGCAATGTCGCCTTCATGGGGTGCACCGTGCTCAGCGGCAGCGCCACGGCGCTCGTGGTCGGCACCGGCGCCAACACCTGCTTCGGCCAGATCGCCGACCAGCTGGCCGGCGCCCGCGAACTGACCAGCTTCGACCTGGGCGTCAACAAATTCGTGTGGCTGATGATACGGGTAATGCTGGTCATGGTGCCGCTGGTGTTCCTCATCAACGGCTACAGCAAGGGCGACTGGCTGCAGGCGCTGCTGTTCGCGGTGGCCGTGGCCGTCGGCCTGGCGCCGGAGATGCTGCCGATGATCGTCACCATCAACCTGGCCAAGGGCGCGCTGGCCATGTCGGACAAGCAGGTGATCGTCAAGCGCCTGAACGCGATCCAGAACCTGGGCGCGATGGACGTGCTGTGCACCGACAAGACGGGCACGCTGACCCAGGACCGCGTGATCCTGGAAAAGCACGTGGACATCGATGGCGCCGACTCGGCCCGGGTGACGGAATACGCCTACCTCAACAGTTTCTACCAGACCGGCCTCAAGAACCTGCTGGACGTGGCCGTGCTCAAGTACGTGGACGTGCATGAACACTTGCAAGCCGACACCGCCTTTCACAAGGTCGATGAACTGCCGTTCGACTTCGAGCGGCGCCGCATGTCCGTCATCGTGCAACGGGCCGATGGCAGCCGTGTGCTGATCTGCAAGGGCGCGGTCGAGGAAGTGCTGGACGTGTGCACCCAGGCCGAACGCCAGGGCGGCGTGATCTCGCTGCAGGAGCACCACGGGATGGCGCTGGGGCGCGTGGTGCAGGACTTGAACGAGGATGGCTTCCGCGTGATCGCCGTGGCCTGCCGCGAACTGGCGCCCGAGGAACACGTGTTCGACAACCGCGCCGAGGCGGGCCTGACGCTGGTCGGCTACATCGCCTTCCTCGACCCGCCCAAGGATAGCGCGGCCGACGCCATCCGCGCGCTCAAGCACTACGGCGTGGCCGTCAAGGTGCTCACCGGCGACAACGAGGCGGTGACGCGCAACGTGTGCCGCCACGTGGGCCTGCCGGTCCAGGACGTATTGCACGGGGCCGACATCGACGCGCTGGACGAAGCGCATCTGGCCACGCGGGCCGTCCACGCCACCCTGTTCGTCAAGCTCAACCCGCAGCAGAAGGCGCGCGTGATCCGCGCCCTGCAAGCGCGCGGCCACGTGATCGGCTACCTGGGCGACGGCATCAACGACGGCGCCGCCCTGAAGACGGCCGACGTCGGCATTTCCGTCGACAGCGCGGTCGACATCGCCAAGGAATCGGCTGACATCATCCTGCTGCAGAAGAACCTGCTGGCGCTCAAGGATGGCGTGGTGGAAGGCCGCAAGGTGTTCGGCAACATCAGCAAATACATCCGCATGAGCGCCAGCTCCAACTTCGGCAACATGCTCAGCGTGCTGGGCGCCAGCGTGCTGCTGCCCTTCCTGCCGATGGCGCCGGTGCAGATCCTGTTCAACAACCTGCTATACGACGTGTCGCAAACGACGCTGGCCAGCGACCACGTGGACGCCGAATACCTGAAGCGGCCGCGCCGCTGGGACATCGCCAACATCGGCCGCGCCATGCTCGGCCTGGGGCCCATCAGCTCGCTGTTCGACTATGCGACCTTCGCCGTGCTGTGGTACGCCTGCGGCGCGGCCACGGCGCCGGCCCTGTTCCAGACCGGCTGGTTCATGGAGTCGTTGCTGTCGCAAACGCTGGTGGTGCACGTGCTGCGCACGGCCCGTGTGCCGTTCCTGCAAAGCCGCCCCAGCCTGCCGCTGCTGATGACCACCTCCGGCATCTGCCTGCTGGGCCTGTGGCTGCCATCGTCACCGCTGGGGCCGGCGTTGGGCTTCGTCCCGATGCCGGCACGCTACTGGCTGCTGCTGCCCCTGATCCTGGCCGGCTACCTGGCGGTGACCCAGGCCATCAAGAGCTGGCTCAGCCGTCGCTTCGGCATGCGTTAGGCAGCGCGCCGATGTCCAGTGTGAATTGTTAGCAATTTGATTTGGATCAATCATTTTTCAGAGCCATCTCACTACCATCAATCTTACCGTGCGCGCCCGTGCGCGAGAACCGAACCCACCAGGAGCTATCATGAAGAAAAATCACGTTCTGCCGCTCGCCCTGTCCCTGTTGCTGGCCGGCACCGCCAGCGCCGCCACGCCGGCCTCCGCGCCACCGGCCAAGCCCGCCCCGCAAGCGGCCAAGCCCGCGTTCGACGTGGATGCCCAGATCAAGGCCATGCGCGACATGCACGAGAAGATGATCCATGCCACGCCGGAGCAACGGCGCGCCTTGCAGAACGAACACATGAAACTGATGCAGGACAGCATGTCCATGATGAACCACATGGGCGGCTGCGGCATGATGGGCGGCCCCCAAGGCTGTGGCCCCCAGGGCGGTCCGCAAGGCGGCCCACGCAATGGTCCCCAGGGCGGGCCGGGCATGATGGGCGCTCGCCCCGGTCCTGGCCGCGACATGGAGCAGCGCATGGACATGATGCAGAACATGATGCAGATGATGATGGACCGCCTGGACCAGGCGCCGCCCGCCAAGTAAGCGGCCCGCCCACAACACTCACCTCAAGGGGAAACACATGTCGTACAAGACGATCCTGGTGCACGTCGAAAAATCGCAGCACCTGGCGGGCCGGGTGGCGCTGGCCGCGCAACTGGCCAACCGTGACGAGGCCCACCTGGTGGGCGCGGCCATGACGGGGCTGTCGCAGTTCATCTATCAGTGCGCGTCGATGGCGCCGGAGGCGGCCGTGGCGCCGGCCGACCTGAGCTTCCTGAACGAACGGGCCGATGCCGCGCTGGCCGCTTTCGAGGCCCAGGTGACGCAGTTGGGCGTGAAGTCGTTCGAACACCGCCGCATCGACGATGAGTCCGAAAGCGGGCTGACGCTGCAGGCGCGCTACGCCGACCTGGTGATCGTGGGCCAGACCGACCCGGACGAACCGGCGCCCAGCATCAACGGCGACCTGCCCCAGTACGTGATGCTGCACAGCGCCCGTCCGGTGCTGGTGGTGCCGTACGCGGGCAAGTTCGACAAGCTGGGCGAGCACGTGCTGCTGGCCTGGGATGGCAGTGCCGAAGCCACCCGCGCCATTACCTGCGCCATCCCCCTGCTGCGCCGGGCCAACAAGGTCACGCTGGCCGTGTTCAACCCCTACGCCGAGTACAACACCCACGGCGCCCAGCCAGGCGCCGACATGGCGCTGTACCTGGCCCGCCACGGCATCACGGTCGAAGTGCTGCAGCAGGCCACCGACCTCGACATCGGCAACGCCCTGCTGTCGCTGGCGGCCGACATCAACGTCGACCTGCTGGTGATGGGCGGCTACGGCCACTCGCGCGTGCGCGAGGTGGTGCTGGGCGGCGTCACCAAGACCATCCTGGCCGAGATGACGCTGCCGGTGCTGATGGCGCACTAAGCGCCGCCAGCACGCCTTGCGGCGTCAGCCGCGCGCCGCCAGCAGGCGGGCGGCGGCCGCCGCCAGGCCGGGCGCCACGTCGATGGCGTTGCTGGCGTGGGCCACCGTGTTGCAGGTGACGATGCGGCCAGACCCCGCCGCCTGCAGCGCGGCGTAGGCGTCGTCCGCGAACAGCGCGTGCACGCCCACGTACACGGGCGCCATGCCGCCAGCCCGCTGCAACTGGCCGCTGGCCGCGATCATGGTGCGCGCGGTGGACACGATGTCGTCCACCAGCACCGGGGTGCGGCCGGCCAGCAGCTGGGCCGCCGGCGCCGACACTTGCACCGCCCGGTCGCCGCTGCGCACCTTGCTCAGCACCGTGGACGGGCAGCCGGCCAGCGCCGCCACCTGCGCCACCCACTGGCCGCTCTCCTCGTCCGGCCCCACCACCACCGGCTGCGCCACGTTGGCCGCAATCCAGGCCGCGATGGCCGGCGCGGCCGGCACCACTTCCGTGGCGATGGTGTAGATCTGGTCCAGGCTGTGGAAGCGGTGCAGGTGGGGATCGACCGTCACCATGTAATCGCAGCAGCCGGACACGAGGCGGGCGAAATGGCGGGCCGTAATCCCCTGGCCCGGCGCGAACACGGCATCCTGCCGCATGTAGGGCAGATAAGGCGCGACCAGTCCCACGCTGCGCGCGCCCAATTCCCGCGCCACGCCGGCGGCCAGATAGAGCGCCATGAACTTCTCGTCCGGGCGATCCAGCGCCGCCACCAGCAGCACGTCTCGCCCCGCCACGCCGGGCGGGAAACGGGGGCACGATTCGCCATCCGGAAAGCGGTGGATCTCCAGCTCGCCCGTCTCGTAGGGCAGGCAGGCCGCCAACCGCGCCGCGAATGCCTGCGCGCCTGGCAGCGCCAGTAACATGGGACTCATTGCGGCTCCTCGATGGTGAACAGGTTTTCCTGCGATTCGGCATAGGCCAGCGCGTAGGCCAGTTCACCGGGCGACTCCGCGTGCAGCGTCAGCAGCGGCTGGCCGACGGCGACCCGGCTGCCCAGCGCCGCGTGCATCATCAAACCGGCCGCCGGCGCCAGCGGCGCGCCAGCCAGCTTGGCCAGCCGTGCCAGGCTGCGGTTGTCGATGGCCACCACCTGGCCCTGGTGCAGCGCCAGCAGCTCGTGCGTGTAAGCCGCGCGCGGCGGCTCACGCATGCCGCCCTGGGCCGCGCAGATCGCTTCCAGTTTCTTGTAGGCCGCGCCGCTGGCCAGCACCGATTCGGCCAGCGCCATGCCCTGCCCCGGCGCCGCCTTGCCACCCAGTTCCAGCAGGCGCGATGCCAACAGCAAGGCGCGCTGGCGCAGATCGTCCGGCGCGCCCGGCTCGTTGCGCAGCACGGCCAGCACATCCCATGCTTCCAGCGCCGGGCCGATGCCACGTCCCACCGGCTGCGAGCCGTCCGTCAGCACCGTGCTGACGGCGATGCCGAGCGCCTGGCCCACGTCCACCAGCCGTTTGGCGAGGCCCTCGGCGGCCGCCGCCGAGCGCACCTTGGCCGTGCGGCCGACGGGAATGTCGATCACCACATGGGTGGAGCCGGCCGCGATTTTCTTGGACAGCACGGATGCCACCAGCAAGCCATCGCTGTCGAGCCCCAGCGGGCGCTCGACCCGGATCAGCAGGTCATCGGCGGGACTGAGCGAGACGGCGCCGCCCCAGGCGATACAGCCGCCCTCCTTCTGCACCACGGCGCGCATCCTGGCCAGGTCCAGGCCGACAGGGGCCAGCGTCTCCATGGTGTCGGCCGTGCCGGCCGGCGACGTGATGGCGCGCGAGGACGTCTTGGGGATGGTCAGGCCGCAGGCGGCCACGATGGGCACCACGATCAGCGTGGTGCGGTTGCCGGGCAGGCCGCCCACGCAGTGCTTGTCCACCACGATCTCGCTGTCCCAGTGAAGGCGCTGGCCGACGGCGATCATGGAACGGGTCAGCGCGATGGTCTCGGCCACGTCCATCCGGTTGCCGGAGCAGGCCGTGATCAGGGCCGCCATCTCGATATCGGAATACTTGCCCTCGACGATATCCTGCACGATGCTGCTGGCCGCCTCGGCGCCAAGCGGGCGGCCATAGATCTTGGCCCGCACGGCAGAAAACGACAGCAGCGGCGGCGCGTGCCTGACCCGCACCGGATCGCCGTTGGCGCCGCCCAGCGCGCGCCAGGCCGCCTCCGACAGGCCCAGCTGGCAGCGCTCGATCAGGTTACCGTGCACCACGTTGAGGGTGGCCACGATGTGATGGTCGCCGCGCCACACTTCCAGGCGCGACTGGGCCTCGAAACCTTCCGAGCGGCAGATCGGACAATCGCTGCGCAGGAACACCACCGGCTCCTGGTAGGTGTCGATACCCAGCCGGTGCAGCTGCAATGCTTCGTGGGCGCGGCTCATGGCAGCTCCACCTGGTCACGGTACTCGGGCACCCGGCAATCCCAGTGCAGCTCCTCCTTGATGCGGCGGCGCAGCGCGTCGGCCGCCGGCGGTTCGCCGTGGGTGATGAAGGTGCGCTTGGGCGCCTTGCGGAAGTGACGCAGCCACGCCATCAGCTCATTGCCGTCCGCGTGGGCCGACAGGTTGTCGATCTGGCGCACCTGGGCGTTGAGCGGCACGTACTCGCCGTGGATCTTGATGGCCGGGACCCCTTCCAGCATGGCCGCGCCACGCGTGCCGCCGGCCTGGAAGCCAGCGAACAGGATGGTGTTGCGCGAGTCGCCCGCGAACGCCTTCAGGTGGTGCAGCACGCGCCCGCCGGTGGCCATGCCGCTGGCGGCGATGATCACCATCGGCACCTGGCGCTGGTTCAGCGCGATCGATTCCTCCACGCTGTTGACGATCTTGGCCGCGTGGCACATGGCTTCCGTGTCGTGCTTGTTCAAGCGGTGCTGGTGGCGGTAGCGCATGTACAGCGCAGTGGCGTCGGTGGCCATGGGGCTGTTCAGGTACACGGGCAGCACGTCGGGGATTTCGCCCTTCTGTTTCAGCTTGTAGATCTCGTACAGCAGCGACTGGGCGCGGCCCACGGCGAACGAGGGGATGATGGTCACGCCGCCACGGCTGGAGGTCTCGCGTATGGTCTGGCCCAGCAGGATGGCCGGATCGGCCGGATCGTGCACCCGGTCGCCATAAGTCGATTCGAGCACCAGGTAGTCCGTTTCCTCGATGATGCCGGGGGCGACCATGATGGGGTCGTGCAAGCGCCCCAGGTCGCCCGAGAACGTGAGCCGGCAGGAGGCCGAGCGGATCGTGACGATGGCCGCACCCAGGATGTGGCCGGCCATCGTCAGTTGCGCCGTCAGGCCGGGCACCACGTCGAACGCCTGGTCGAATGGCACGGGATGAAAGTAATCGAGCGCGCGGATGGCATCCGCTTCCGAGTACAGGGGCAGCGCCGGCGCGTGGCCCGTGTAGCCGTGCAGGTTGGCGTGCATGGCCTCTTCCTCGAGCAGGTGGCCGCTGTCAGGCAGCAGGATCTTGCACAGGTCGCGCGTGGCTTCGCTGCAATAGATCTTGCCGCGGAAGCCGTTCTTGACCAGCAGGGGCAGGTAGCCGCTGTGGTCCAGGTGCGCGTGGGTCAGTACGACGGCGTCGATTTCGTCCGGCGGGATGGGAAATTCTTCCCAGTTACGCAGCCGCAGCTGCTTGTAGCCCTGGAACAGGCCGCAATCGACGAGGATGCGCTTGGCGCCCGATTGCAGCAGGTATTTGGAGCCGGTCACGGTGCCGGTCGCTCCGAGGAATGTCAGTTTCATCTTCGCCTTCTTTCTTATTGCTGGTGCTGGCCGGCGCTCCCGGCCATGCAGAGCAATATGAGCGGATTTAAACGTCAAAACCTTGCGCTGGATCAAGTTCTTGATAATTCTCAATCAAGCTTCGAAAAATGGCAAAACTTTTTCACGCATGCGTCTTGCGCAAGACATGCCCCCAACGGAATGCAAAGTTTCCTGCTGGTGCAGCGCAGCTGGCTCGGTGATTTCGTTCGTTGCAGGTGCTTGCGCGCCCTATTTTTTGTGCGTATAGTTAGCCACATGGATAACTATCGAGTTGCGCTGGACGCGATCTTCCACGCCTTGTCGGACCCAACGCGCCGGGCCGTGGTGCACCGGCTGGGCGCGGGCCCGGCGACCGTCAGTGAATTGTCGGAACCCTTCGACATGGCACTGCCGTCGTTCATGAAGCACATGCGGGTACTGGAAGCGTCTGGCCTGGTCAGCAGCAGCAAGCACGGACGGGTGCGCACCTGTACGCTCGAACGGGACAAGCTCGCCAGGGCCGAACGCTGGTTCGAGGAACAGCGCGCGCTCTGGAGCAGCCGATACGAAAACCTGGACAACCTTTTGGAACAACTGCAAGGAGATGGCAATGGTAGCTAAGCTTCAATTCGATTTTGTGGCGGACAAGGAAAACAGCACCCTCACCGTGACGCGGGAATTTGCTGGCCCACGCCAGCTGGTCTGGGATTGCCATACGCAGAGCGCGTTGCTCGACCGCTGGTTTGCGCCCAAGCCACTGAGCACCAAGACCAAGCACATGGAATTCAAGGAAGGCGGCTACTGGCACTACGCCATGGTCACGCCCGACGGGCAGGCCTACTGGAGCCGCGTGGATTACCAGCGCATCCACCCGATCGACAGCTATTCGACACTGGATGGCTTCACCGATGAAACGGGTGTCGTCAATCCAGACATGCCGCGTTCGCGCTGGGATGTGACGTTTTCGGACCTGAAGGAACACACCCTGGTCACGACGGTCGTGCATTACAACTCGCCGGAAGACGTACAGAAAGTCATCGATATGGGCATGAAAGAAGGCATGGCGTCGACCCTGGAACGCCTCGATGAACTGTTGCTGACGCTGCGCGCGTGAAAGGCGGACGGGCTGATGGCTGGATCAGCCCGTCCGTCCGGGGGCGCCCCAGGGACCGAAGGGTTGCTCAGCGCCTTTATCATCCGCATTACCCGTCGCGAACGCCTCAAACAACTCAGCTGGCAATGGCTTGCTGAAGTAGTAGCCCTGAACTTCATTGCAGCCCTGCAAGCGCAAGAAGTTCAGCTGACTGGCCGTTTCCACGCCCTCGGCGATGGTTTGGATGCCGAGGCTGCTGGCCATGTTAATGATGGCCGTGACAATGGCGCGGTCCTCCGGGTCGTCAATGATGTCGCGGACAAAACCCTGGTCGATCTTGAGCTTGCAGACTTTGAATTGCTTCAGGTAGCTTAGACTGGCATAGCCTGTGCCAAAATCGTCAATGGACATGCGAATGCCCCGTTCGTGCAACTTGTCCATCACGTCTATGGCCGCCTTTGGATTATCCATGGCGGTCGCCTCGGTCAATTCCAGTTCCAGGAAGTGATGCGGCAATTTCTCTTCCGCGAGAATGCGATCGATCAGCTCCGGGAAATTCTTCTGGCGAAATTGAACCGCGGACAAATTCACTGCCATGACCATCGCCGGCAGCTGCTTATCGAACCAGACTCTCAATTGCCGGGCCGCGGTGCGCAACACCCATTCACCGATCTGGATAATCTGGCCGGTGCTCTCCGCGATCGGGATGAATTCTGAAGGAGCAATCATCCCCATTTCAGGATGCGCCCACCGCAGCAGCGCTTCCACGCCGACGATGCGGCCGTCCTGTAAGGAAAATTGCGGCTGGTAGTGCAGCTGCAATTCATCGCGTTCCAGCGCGTGCCGCAACATATTGGCCAGCTTCAAGTTACGGGCCGAATGGGCTTGCATCTCGGAGGTATAGAATCGGAAGCCGTTGCGTCCCTCGCGTTTGGCGCGATACATGGCCGCGTCGGCATTTTTCGACAGCGATTCCAGATTCGCCCCATCGTGCGGATAGATGGCGATCCCGATGGACGGCGTCACAATCAATTCATGTGGCGCGATATGGCATGGCTGGGCAACGACTTCTATCAATTTCGATGCCACCAACGCCGCACCATCGGCATCGGCGTTCGGAAGAATCAAGATATATTCGTCTCCCCCCTGGCGAGACAGCGTGTCTTCTTCGCGCAAAATGGACTTGATGCGCGTGGCCACTTCCATCAGGACTTGATCTCCGACGTTATGCCCCAGGGTGTCATTGATGTCCTTGAAATTATCCAGGTCAATGAACATCACCGCCAATGTCTCGCCGCTCCGCTGCGCCAGACTGAGGGTGTATCTGAACCGGTCATTCAACAAGGTCCGATTGGGCAGGCCGGTGAGTTGGTCGAAGTGCGCCAGCCTTACGATCCGCTCATTTGAAAGTTTGCTTTCCGTGATGTCGTGCATGGTCGCCACCACACGATAGGGCTTGGTCTCGCCTTCCTTGAAGATGGGCTGGACGTTGATCGAAATCCAGGTCAATCTCCCATCGGGTTTGTGAATCCCCATGACGACATTCGATTGCGGCAATCCGGTTCTCAACGTTTCAACCACCGGATGCGTCTCGCCGGGAAATGGCGATCCATCCTCATGGATGGGGTACCAATCGGGGTCGAACGAGGTTTTGCCCCTGAGTTGATCCTCAGTCAGGCCCAGTATCCGTTCGGCGCTTTTGTTGAAGGTGATGATTGCGGAGTGCTCGTCCTGCAATGTCACGCCTTCCTCCATCGCAGCCACCAAGAGACGATACTGCGCTTCACTCTCCGCGAGTAATTGCTCTGATTTCTTGGATTCGCTGAGGTCGCGGACGATCAGAATGGTTCGAACTTGTTGCTCATCATCGACAAACTGTTCCGAACTGGCCTCGCCGAAGAATCGCGTTCCGTCTCCGCGGACAAGAACAAGCTCTGCCCGCGCCCTGCCATGACGGGCCCGCTCCGCGAGAAAGTCAGCGAGACGCGGCGAGCTTGCATCCACCAAGCCATAGCGCCCCACTTTGCAGATTTCTTCCTCGGTACGCTGAAACAATTTGCACGCGGCAGGATTGGCCGCCAGGACAACACCCTCGGGGGTGGTAAAGAACACTGCCTCCATGCTGTGTTCAAAAACCGCGCGGTACAGCCTTTCAGAGTGCATCATGCATTGCTCCAAATACGAATTCCGCCTAGTCGCTTTTCCTGGAAGGGCTCACTGCCGTATGCTCACTGAGAAGATTATCTTGTAGATTGATACCTTTTGACAAATTTTTTGCAGACAGGAGGGGGCAAGCAGCGAACGGCAGACTTTATGAATGGTATAAATTATTTATCCCGTTCGTGCATCGCATATTTACGATTGATTTCCGGCATCGCGGCGGTGAATCGGCACGATTCTTCTGGACAATCTTGAGCCATCATTCCAGGCGGTCCAGGGAGTACGTCCGGGTAGAACGATCGAACTGGTGGCGGCTACAATTCTTGATAGACCCACGCCTGGCTGTACAAGCTAATACCTGGCGGATGAAACCCCACGATACCGAGGCCATTGCCGGCAGCACGCTTCCACGCATCCCCGCACCGCATGACATACTCAATGGGCTCCAAACGGCATTTGGCCAGGTGTATTTATCAGGTCTATCGAAGTCGGTCGTGCGCTGGCGCCCGCTGGGCAACTTCTGCCGCATCGTGACAAACCGTGAACTTTGCATGCGAGCAAGATGTTATCCTGACTATTTTCGGCCGCGTTCGGCCAAAAGCTGCCGTCTATGACTTTTGATATTTCTTGTGATATGCCAGTAAATAATAGAATGAAACTCAGTAAGACTATTTGTATCGTGGGGTTGTCCGTCGTGCTCGCGTTAGCTTCGTTCCTCCTTGTTTCCGCTCTTTTTGTGGACTTCAATTTATGGGCAAAGACATTGCCTATAGCACCGGTGAGGCTGCTGCCCTCAATCCTTGCGGCAACGAGCGGACTATTTGTCGCGATAGGTGCGTTTGCTCGGCATCGGATGAAGTCATTTGACTCGAATAATTGACAACATTAGCGATTCTGGAATACCGGAGCTAAATTGGAGAGCTGGTGTCGTTGACTGAATTCGGCCACCAGCGGACCTTATTGATATTAGTTTTTTTCCTCGAAACCATGCAGGTATTGGCACATGGATTCTGATGGTAAATTTGTCGGAGCCGGTGCATCAATAGGATCTGGACTACCGGGAGGCATGTCGGGTTTTAAAGATATGTCTAGACCAATTACTGCGGAGGTGTTATTGGTTTTTTCAAGAAAAAAACCAATTCATGTGAGAAGAAATATCATGAAAATCTCCAAAAAAATTAGACTTTGCTATTTTTTAATAGTTTGTCTGGCCTCACTATTTGGTGCCTTGGCTGCCAATTTTGGAGGAATTTCCATAGGCGTTGCGGTGATCATGATCCCGTTGCTTGTCCTTTTTGCGGCGATATATTCTGGCACGGCGTTATGTCCACGCTGCGGAAAAAGTGTTTTTGGATCTGCAAATGACGCTCGTGACATGAACCCATACTATCAAATTGTTTGGCACGGAAGATGCGGCTCTTGTGACGAAAAGATCTAACATTACGACCGGGTTGTCCAGGGGCTGGACGTTGCTGCGCTGCCGGATTGGCCGTTGACGGCCAGCAGCTGTCGCTCGTTGGCGAGTGAGCCAAGGCAGTTCTGCTATTCGAACACACTCGTAGTCATAGAGCTCTCTCGCATGCAAAGGCCAATAAAAAGTAGCATCCCAAATCGTTATCAAGTATGATTGCAAATCAAATAACTGTAAAATTTTGATAATATCTTAAAACGATGGGGAAAACTCAATGAAAGTCATCCGATCATTTGCCGTTGGTGTCCTCACCATGGTTGTACTTACGGCGCAGGCGCAGACTTGGACCGTCACCACTTCCGGGATTGTCGATTACGGATTTGATACAACTGGTGTATTTGGCATGGCCGGTCAAAATCTGGAAGGCATGTCATTTTCGCAGGCCATTACCGTCAGCACCGATACCGATTATTACCAAGGAGAGAGGCAGTTTGGTGGCGAGCATTATACGTATGGGTGGGGTCCCGATTTCAAGGACGTTGTGACCGTTAGCGGTCACAGTGTGACGTTTTACGCCTCCAGACCGGCCGAAGGCATGCTGATGGTGACAACTGACGATGCACTATCACCGGCAGGCTTGCTCACTCAACACAGTAATGATTACATTAACGTGGAGAATCAAATCAGTAAAAACATAAAAGACCCAAACCGATCTTTTCTCACGACCAATGGTTTCGACCAGAATTTCGCTTTGGCATTGGACTCTTCCTTTAGCGGCAATGCACGATTCTCCATTTACGACGAGCGCGTCGCTAATTTCTCGTCTCAGCACATCGACACTTTCACCGTCACCTCGTCGGTGCCAGAACCTCAGGGTAACGCAATGTTCGTCGGTGGGCTGATTCTTCTTGCGTTATGGCAACGTCGAAAAAAGAAGTATAGCTCGGCCCCTTAGTAGCCTAGCCGAAAGTCAACGACCAGAAAATATGCTGCTGGCCAAATTAAGAAGTATGAGGCTAGCTGCTACTTAACTATAGGCGAGTGACCACTTTGGAAGGCAGTAGCCGGCCAGGAGCTGCCGCTCGTCGCGTGACAAAGGGCGGATTTTCCTGAGGTTTTAGATGATATGCTCTCGCGGAATAACATTCAATTTCATTGAGGAGCGGCTGTGCGGAAAATTGTTGCTAGTATCTTCTTTGTATTTTCTGCGGCATGCGCCTCTGCCGCACAACCAGATTCAGATGCCATCGACAAGGCAAACAAATCAGCACAAAGCTGGCTTGCTCTTGTCGATACTAAGCAGTACGCAGCTACTTGGGAGCAAGCGGCACCACCTTTTAAGGCGGCAATTACAAAGTCAGATTGGGAAAATGCCGTGGCAGCTGCGCGTTCTCCGGTTGGTGAACTAGAACAGCGTGTCCTAATTTCAGCGTCGTACACGGAGGAGTTACCATCTGCGCCCCGCGGTCAGTACGTGGTTATTCAGTACAAGTCTAAATTTTCAAAAAAGCATACGGCAGTCGAAACGATAACCCCGATGAAGGGCCCGGATGGCACATGGCGCGTATCAGGATATTTCATCAAGTGAAGTCAACAAGCTGATTCAACAGCCGAATGCGGCCAGAAGCGGCCCTAGGCAATCAGGAATTATTTGTAAACAGTTGCTCTAGTTTCACCTTCACTAGTCGCTAAGCCATAGCTGTTGCGGAGCAAAAAAATTTGATGGCGCATTCGACTCTGACGCCAACACATAACCGCTATACATCCTGTCACCACCTGCTTTGCACATCAACAAAATCAGAAACTTAAAACTAATTTGGGAGGGGCAGATGTTCCATCAAGATGCGTGGCCGACCCTGGGGCATTACGTATATGCGTTATTTGACCCAAATAGACCGAATCTGCCTTTTTACGTTGGGAAAGGGGTAGGAAATCGTGTCTTCGCACATGCGCAAGGTCAGATTGTGCGCCTGGAGTCGGATGATGTTATGTCGGCCAAGCAAGAAGTTATTGCGAAAATCATAAAATCGGGCAAAGAAGTAATGCATAAAATTGTTCGTTATGGGATGTCGCATGAGGAAGCGATAAAGGTAGAAGCTTCCCTTATTGACATGGTTAATCATATCGAACCAGAGGCGTTGACAAACGAAATATCCGGTCATGGAGCGGCCGAAGGAATCATAGATGCGCGTGATTTAAAAACCGCGTTGCACGCAGAAAAATTTGATAATTTTGAAGAGACTCCATTGCTGATAATTAAGATTGAACGCAAATGGAGCGAACTGCTGGAGAATTGCAACAATAGCGCCGCGAGCATTGAACGCTCTGATATCTTCGATGCTGTGAAAGGTAACTGGGTATTAAGTATTAAGCGAGCCAGCCAAGCTGCTTGTGTGCTCGCGGTAGCACGAGGAATAGTTCGCGGTGTTTTCGTGCCGTCGGGCTGGGAGGAAAGCAATAACAAGAAACGAAAGAAAATGACAGGCGAGTCGGATGCGGCTAGATATCAATCCTTTGTTGGCAAGTCGGTTGCTCACCTATACACAGGCGGAAGTCAAAACCCGATCAAATACATTTGTTGCTGATATGCATTTGTCGGTACTCGGGCATAATGAGCCAATCAAACAAAGCGCGGCGGATTTTGTTGGACCGAAATAAGAACCGATAACTAGATTGGAACGAATGCGGCGCCAACACGAGGACGGACACTGCTGGACTTGATAGTAGGGGGTGGCTCGCCATACCGCCGCTGAGTTTAGTGTAGCATAAATTTGCTCGAGTGCCTTACCATCATGGAGGTACACTTTGCGCGGCGCTTCGGCGCCAGTTAAGTCAAACGTTGATATCACTGGTAAAATCCGGCCACAAGCCGATGCTCAGCAAATCACGCAGACAATGTTATGTAAATATTGATTTTGAGGTTTCAAAATGCCCGACATTACTATCATTGCTGCTGCGCTGAATAGTCTTAAGACGGCAACAGACATCGTCAAGTTCTTGCGCGAGAGTGATTTATCGCTTGAGCGCGCTGAACTTAAACTTAAGCTCGCCGATCTGGTGGGAGCTCTTGCCGATACCAAGCTTGAGCTTGTCGAGGTTCAGGATACGCTTTCCGAAAAAGACAAACGTATCGTCGAATTGGAGGAAGCGTTTCAAAGCAAGGACGCCTTCGTGCGCCACTATGATGCCTATTACGTAGCAGACAATTGCGGCAATCCGACAGGGATCCCTTATTGCTTGCGGTGCTGGGAGAACGATCATAAGAAACGCCAGCTAGTGCATGATGCAAGGGACCACCAAACACGCGTGTGCACATCCTGCGGACATCGTTACGAGGGGCGTATGGTTGGAACTATTCAGCCCCCCCCCAAGGCCCCATAGGCAGGTCAATCGTGAGACTATTATGAACACTATTATTGGTGAATCGATTCGCGGCAAGAACGTCTTGGAATTGCGATACCGAGGCTATTCCAGATTTGTCGAGCCCCATGCATATGGACGCGATAAGGGAGGCGATGAGATACTTCGCTGTTTTCAAACCTCAGGTGGCAGCGCGAGTGGTGAATCCATCGGCTGGAAACTTCTCAAAGTGCGCGATGTTTTTTCGCTGCATCGCACTAAGGAAGAGTTAACACAACGACCTGATTATCGCCGCAACGATAGGGCGATGGTTTATGTATTTTTTCAACTATAGCCAGAGCTAAACCCAGCGATTGACAAGACCTATGCGAATATCATTAATATACGGCTGCATACTTTTGGGGCGACTTCGGCCTCGAGTGAGGATTATTTAATTACAGATGAGCAAGCTTCTATCTTAAACACCGTCGGTCAAGTTCGGCCAGAGTCGGACGGTGGAAGGCTTGTGTGCCACGAGGTCTTGGGGAATAAGTGGAGAGGTAAATAAATAGCGGCGCCAACACGAGGACGGACACTGCTGGACTTGCTGGTATTGGTGACTCACCATACCGCCGCAATAGCTAGTGTAGATTAAATTCGTAAAGCGGTGGTTGGTGAATGTCGTACATCGGCCGCGGACGCTCCTTTGAAATGTTTCAATGAAAATTAGGAGATAAAATGCGTCATCTGATTACCGCTGGATTTGTCGCTGCGGCACTGGTTGCTTACTACCAGGGATTCGAATATGGATCCGGCATCGTCTTTCTTGCTGGCGTGGCATTTGAACTGGTGTTGTTCAAGCGAATTCGTGACAGTTCAGTGAATTGAAACGCTTCCACTTCCGGCCAATAGCGGACTTCCGCTCAGTAAAAAGCAGATGAGTTGGTGGTCGCAGCTCAGATATCCGTTTTTTTTCGATGAGACCTTCTTCTTAACGGGAGCATTATGGGGAATTTGGCTTTGATTGTTGGGAACGGATTGTCAATTGACCTTCGTTACGAAAAAAAGTATTTTTGGAAATTTAATCCAAGTAAACCGCTGTCTTGGGATTTCTATATAAATCAAAAGTCAGGTAAGATTTCATGGAAAGAAGCGTTTCCGAAGTTTTTTGATTATTATCAGTCAAATAAGGAAGAAGCTGATAGGGATAATTTTTTACTATTTAGAGATATTGGCAAGCATGACGACTATCAGCTAAGAATAGAGGCTCGTCATTTTCTTGCGCTTGCATTCTCATATTACGATAATCATGTCTTTCCCTCTAGGTTTTGGAAATGGCCTAGATTTATTCAACAGTACGCGCCCAGAATTTCTGATATTATTTCATTTAACTATGACACTATTGTCGAGCGTGCACTTAGTATGGTAGTTTTAGGCTATGTTCTTCATAGTGCACATAACCATCTGCCCTCGGTTTTTAAGCCACATGGGTGTAGCCGGATGGATGGCACCAGTAAGGGAATATTGATTGAGGATGAACATGGAAATCCTCATCTAGGATATCCTTTAAAGTGTTGGCGGGAGAGTAACGACTTTGATGAATTTGACTATTTAGAATATTCCGAGACAATGGTTCCTCGTCGAGAGAGCTACTGTGTTCTTCCCCATGAAAGGAATATTTTTAAACACTTTCAGACTCAAAAACCGATCTGGAATCAGATGCACTCTAGGCTCGGGGCCGTTCAACACTGTTTAATTATTGGCCATTCATATGGGGAAGTGGATCGCCCAGAAATTGATCAAATTCTTGACCTACTGCCAGAAAATACTACTATTCACATTTGCAATCCATTTCCGCCGGTTGATTTGATTGAGAAAGTTAAGAGCACTGCTCGAGAATATTCTGTACATAAAGATGTGCCGACTTTTGAGTTGAAGTGACGATTTTCTAGAGGATCTAATGATGTTCTTGCGATTTTTAGATCCACTCCGGTCATGCGTGAATTATTAGGCTGGCGGTTATCCGAGGAACTCGGTTATTTTGGCTATACGTTCGAGGTCATTACATGACGTCCGTAGAACACTACCTATAAAACATCCGAGGCCTTGACAAACGAACTTCCGCTTTGGGGCGGTAACGGAAGTAAGTCCCAGTCACTTGTTTTTCAGGCCAAGTTTCGGCTTCCGTGTCTTAAGGTCGCAGCTGACGATCTCAGATTGCATACGCCTACCTGTTAATCAAAAACTGAAACCCTCCGGCAAGCGTTCCCCGTTACGCCTGTTTGTTCAGGCAGCCGATCTTCTACGCCAACGGTCATGCCCTGTTGATTTATTCCAAACTACCCGCCCTCATTCACATCGCAACGATCCAGGTCGAAATGGAGCGACTCCTCGGAATGTCGGTGAACATCCGGCTGCCGAACACCCCGCCGGACAAGTTCCGCAACCCGAGTTGGCACAGCCAGTGCCTGAATGACGACGACCGATTTGCGCCCGCTACATTCGCCGGAACAATTCAAAGGCAAATTGAGACACCAGCTCCCTCATCACGGCGCTCCGTAACCCAACTATACGAACTACCCGCAAGACAAGCACAAACTGCGCCGGCGGCCTGGTCCCATTGCAACAGTCCACAATGGCTGGCAGAATCCATCCATGATATTTGAAGCCACCACCCTGACCGGACTCGGCGTCGCCTTTGGCTGTGGCCTGTTGATCGGGGTCGAGCGCGAGCGCAGCAAGGGCAGCGGGCCGACCCGGGCCTTTGTCGGCGTGCGCAGCTTCGCGCTGGTGTCGTTCATGGGCGGGCTGGCGCAAAGCCTGTCGGCCAGCCTGGTGCTGGCGGCGGCCCTGTTGGTACTGGCCCTGAGCGCGATTTCGCACTGGCGCGACCGCTCCGACGATCCGGGCGTGACGACGGAACTGGCGCTGTTCCTGGCCTTCCTGCTGGGCGTGAACGCCATCGCCAACCCTGCCATCTCGGCCGGCGCGGCCGTCGTCGTGGCGTCGCTGCTCAACCTGCGCGGGCCGCTGCACCATTTCGTGCGCGTCACGCTCAAGAGCGGCGAACTGCGCGACGCCCTGATCCTGGCTGGCGCCGCCCTCATCGTCTGGCCACTGCTGCCCGACCAGGCCAACACCTGGCTGCTGGGCGCCAATCCGCGCCGCATGTGGGGCCTGGTGCTGGTCATCATGACGATGCAGGGCGCGGCCCACATCGCGCTGCGCATGGCTGGCCCGCGCATGGGACTGGCGCTGACGGGACTGGCCTCGGGCTTCGTCTCCAGCACGGCCACCATCGCCACCATGGGCCAGCGCTACCGCCACGAACCGGCGCTGCTGGGCGTGACGGCCAGCGCCGCCACGCTGTCCAATATCGCCACCTACATCCTGCTGCTGGTGGTGACGCTGACCATCGCCCCCGATCATGTGGGTCATCTGGCGCCCAGCCTGGGCAGCGCGCTGCTGGCCACCTTGCTCATTTCCGCTTGGCGGCTGCGGACGGCGTCCGACGGCGCCACGCGGCGCGGCCAGCGCATCGGCCGCGCGTTCAGCATCCGGCAGGCACTGATCTTCGCCGCCCTGCTGAGCGGCGCCACCGGCATCGTCTCCTATGCCAACGCCTACCTCGGCCCCACGGCGGCCCAGGCGGGCGCCATGCTGGCCGCGCTGGCCGACGTCCACGCGGCCGCCAGTTCCATCCTGTCGCTGGCCGCCAGCGGCACCGTGCAAGCGCCGCAACTGGTGCCGACCTTCCTGCTGGCCGTGTCGGCCAACAGTATCAGCAAGCTGCTGGCGGCGGCCAGCGGCGGCTGGCGTTTCTTCCTGGCCGTGGGGCCAGGCCTGTTGCTGATGCTGCTCGCCATGTGGCTGCCCTATCTGCTGTCGCAGCCCACGCTGCCGAGCGTGTCCCCAGCCATGGTGCGTGAGCACTGATGCCTGATTGGCCAGGCGCTCCTGCGATGGCCTTCCTCGACGCCTGTGCCACGGCGCGCTTGGCTAGCCCCTGGCCGCACGCTCGCTGACGATGCCGCGATACACCAGGAAGGTCGCGGCCAGGCTGATCAGGCCGGCGCCTGCCATCCAGTAGCCGGGGGCAGCCTTGTCGCCGCTGGCTTCGATCAGCCAGGTCGACAGCAAGGGCGTCAGGCCGCCGAACAGCGCAGTCGCCAGGCTGTAGGCCAGCGAGAATCCGGTGGTCCGTACCTGCACCGGAATGATCTCGGTCAGCGCGACGATGGTGGCGCCGTTATAGCTGGCGTACAGGAAGGACAGCCACAACTCAACCATCAGCATGTGGCCCAGACTGGGGTTGGCGACCAGCCACGCCAGCGCAGGGTACGCGGTCACGGCCATCAGCGCCGAGCAGGCCGCCATCACGGGCCAGCGTCCGATGCGGTCCGAGAGCGCGCCCATCACGGGCAGCCAGATGAAATTCGACGCGCCCACGCACAGGGTGACCAGCAGGCTGTCCTCGGTACTCAGCTTGAGCACGCTCTTGCCGAAGGTCGGCGTGTAGACCGTGATCATGTAGAACGCTACCGTCGTCAGCACCACCAGCATGGCGCCGGCGGTCACCAGCGGCCAGTTGCGGCCGATGGTGCGCATCATCTGACCGAAGCTCGGGTGCGTCTTGCGCGCCAGGAAGGCCTCGGTCTCCTGCAGCGAGCGGCGGATATAGAACACCACCGGGATGATGGAACAGCCGATGAAGAACGGGATGCGCCAGCCCCAGTCGGCGATCACGTCCTTGTGCATGGCATGGTTGAGGCCATAGCCGAGCGCGGCGGAAAAGATCACGGCCACCTGCTGGCTGGCCGACTGCCAGCTGACGTAAAAACCCTTGTTGCCTGGGGTCGCCATCTCGGACAGGTAGACCGACACGCCACCGAGTTCCACCCCGGCCGAAAAACCTTGCAGCAGACGCCCGATCAGCACCAGCAGCGGCGCCAGCAGGCCGATGCTGGCATAGCCGGGCACGAAGGCGATCAGCGCCGTCCCCGAAGCCATGATGCCGAGCGTGAGCACCAGCCCCTTGCGGCGGCCGATGCGGTCGACGTAGCTGCCCAGCAGGATGGCGCCCAGCGGGCGCATGAAGAAGCCGGCGCCAAAGGTGGCAAAAGTCATCATCAGCGCCGCGTAGTCGCTGGCGGCTGGGAAGAAGGCGGCGGCGATCTGCTGCGCATAAAAGCCGAACAGGAAGAAATCATACATTTCGATGAAGTTTCCGCTCGTGACACGGATGACGCTGCCCAGCTTGGATGGGCTGCGCAGCGCCGCCGGGGCGGCCGGGATCGCCGGCACAGCCAGTTCTGCGGCAGCGATGGAATGATTGGACATGATGGCCTCGCGGTGCGTGAAAAGGGGTTAATGCTGGGAAGCGACCGGTTCCAGCCCGGTGGCCTCGATGACGCCGGCGTTCTGCGGCGCGCCCAGGAAGCGCAGCAGCTCGCGCGCCGCCTGCGGCTGGCTGGCGCCACGCACCACCGCCCCGGCGAACTGGGTGTTGAGCTGCACTGCCGCCGGCAGCACGCCGACGATGGCGATGCCGGCCACCGGTTTCAGCTCACTGCGCTGCTGGCAGCCGAAGTCGGCCTGGCCGTGGGCGATGATCTCACCCACCGGGGTGGCGGGAATCTGCGCCGCCTTGCCTTCCATCTGCTGCTTGATACCGAGCTTGTCCAGCAGTTCGCGCTTGATGTATTCGCCGCTGGCGCTGTCCGAATACGCCACGTGCCGGGCCTGCAGGAAGGCCTGGCGCAAGCCGTCCACGGTGCGGATGTCCGGCTGGTCCGCGCCCTGGCGTACGGCGCAGGCGATCGGCGAATTGGCCAGCACCACCTTGCTGCCCGGTTCCAGACGGCCTTCGGCCATCAGCTGGTCCAGCGCATCGCCCACCATGATGACCACGTCGATGCGCTCGCCGCGCGCCAGGCGCGCCGGGATGGCGTTGCGGGTGTTCCCCATCGACGGGCCCCACTCCGACTGCAGGTGGTTGCCGCTGCTGCGCTCGTAGGCGCCGGACAGGTCCTTGTAGGCCTGCGCAAAGCCGCCCGAGCTGACCACGCGCAAGTCGGCGGCGGGTGCCGCGGCAGTGAACGCGAGCGCGGCGCAGGCCGCCAGCATTTTGTGGCGCAAAGTGATTGGTCGCATGAGAGTCTCCTGGTGTGGGTTAAAATTTTTGCATGAGGCCAAGCGTCAGGCCGGCGCCATGGCGGTCATTGGGGCGGTTGCCGGTCAGGCCGGCGGCATTGCCGCGCCAGCTCGTGTAGTCGGCTTCGGCATAGGTCGTGGTGCGCGGCCCCAGCGCCTGCTCCAGGTACACAAAGCCGCGCTCAAGGCCATCGTTGGCCAGGCCGGTGGCTTCGCGCCGCACGCTGTACCAGGCAGTGGTCAGCATCAGGCCGGGGCCGAGGGCGCGGCTCACGCCAGCCGAGTACACATGCTGATGCACCGTCTGGTTCGGGCCGGTGTCGGCCGCGTTGCGGGCGATGGTGGCCTTGAACTGCCAGGCGTCCAGGCGATAGGCGGCGCCCAGCAGCCAGGCGTCCAGCGGCAAGTCTTCCTTGCTGCGCAAGCGCATGGTCGCGCCGGACACGGCCCAGGGCCCCTCCTGGTAAGCCAGTGCCGCGCCGCGCGCGGAGGAGGCCTGGGTATCGCCAGCCACTTCGCCGGCCGACCACGACGCGCGCGCCTGCCATGGGCCGGACTTGACGCTGTACTTGAGGGTGTTGTCGAGGCGGTAGAAATTGTCGTTATAGCCGCTGGGACCGTACTGGCGCCCGAAGCCGTGGGTGCCGAAGGCGGTATTGCTCAGGCCGGCAACGTTGATGTTGGGATTGAAGCTGGCGTCGCGCTTGCCGAGCGGGTCGACCGGCGTCAGGGCGTCCGACAGCAGCGTGGGCTGGCGCCCGGCGGCGAGGGTGCCATATGGCGTTTCCAGCCCGACCCAGGCATCGCGGTCGAACAGCCGGTCGCTCTTGGCCGAGGCGCCGGTGTCAGCGTTGATGCCCCCTTCCAGGCGCACCAGCGCGGCCCAGTGCCCGCCCAGCGCCTCGCGGCCGCGGATGCCCCAGCGGCTGGTCTGGTCGATGCCGCTGCTGACCGCGCTGACATGGCCTGCCGCCGTGGGCGCGTTACTGGCGCCCAGGCCACTGCTGCCGCGCACACCGACATCCACGATGCCGTACAGGTCGATGCTGGTCTGGGCCAGGCTGGTGCCGCTCATGACGAGCAAAGCGGTGAGTACGCACGATCGGCGCATTTTGTCTCCTTGGTAGTTATTGTTGGGCTGCTTGGCGCGGCCGATGAGTTGATGGCCGAATCATCGGCCAACTGGCATAATTTAACAATTGCATATTTTGAGGAGATTAATGCACCATGCGCATCAATTACGATCTGCAAGACTTGAAGTCCTTTGTCGCCGTGGCCGAGCGCGCCAGTTTCCGCCAGGCCGCCAGCGACCTGTTCCTGTCACAGCCCGCCCTCAGCCGCCGCATCGACAAACTGGAAGAAGGCCTGGGCGTCAAGCTGTTCGAGCGCACCACGCGACGGGTGCAACTGACCAATGTGGGACGGGCGTTCCTGGTCAACGTGCGCACCGCGCTGGACGGGCTGGAAGACGCCGTACTGGGTGTGGCGGATCTGGCGGCGCACCGCACGGGCACGGTGACGCTGGCCTGCGTGCCTTCAGCCGTGTGGCACTTCCTGCCCGAGGTGCTGAAACAGTTCAGCGAGTGCTATCCGCGCATCCGCGTGCGCGTGCATGACGAGAGCGCGCAGGACGTGCTCAACCTGGTCAAGGACGGGCAAGCCGACTTCGGCATCAATTTCACCGGCGCGGAAGACGCGGAAATCGAGTTTGCAGCCATTTACGTGGAACGCTATGTGCTGGCCATGCGCCACGATCACCCGCTGGCGCGGCGTAAAAAACTCAGCTGGAAGGAGACGATCAATGAACGCTTTATCTCGGTGGCCAAGTCGAGCGGCAACCGCAGCCTGATCGACACCGCCCTGGCGGGGATCGAGAAGCATCCGCCGATATTCTGCGAAGTCAACCATGTGTCCGGTGTGCTGGCCCTGGTTGAAGCAGGCATGGGCGTGGCCGCGGTGCCGGGCCTGTCAGTCTTGCCCGGCCGCCCGGACGGCATCGTTGGCGTGCCGCTGGTGAACCCGTCGGTCGAGCGCACCCTGGGCCTGATCAGCCGGCGCCACCACAGCATGCCGCCGGCCGCGCGCACCCTGTTCGAGATGCTCGGCGCGGCGCTGCTGCCGCGCCGGCCCCGCGCCCGTTAAGCGCGCTGGCGCCAGCCCGGCCTGGCCAGCGAGGCCGTTCTTCTACTCGTGGCGCAGCGCCTCGATCGGGTCGAGCCGGGCCGCGCGCCGCGCCGGCACATAGCCGAACACGACACCGATGCCGGCCGAGAACACGAACGACAGCAGGTTGATGCCGGGGTTGAACAGGTAAGGCAATTGCATCGCCCTGGCTGCCACCACGGTGGCGCCGGCGGCCAACACCACGCCGGTCAGGCCGCCCAGCGCGGCCAGCACCATGGCCTCGATCAGAAATTGCAGCAGCACTTCGCGCTCGAGCGCGCCGATGGCCAGCCGCAACCCGATCTCGCGCGTGCGCTCCGTGACGCTGACCAGCATGATGTTCATGATGCCGATGCCCCCCACCAGCAAGCTCACGGCCGCCACCGCACCCAGCAGCGTGGTCATCACGCGCGTGGCGCCGGACATGGTGTCGGCCAGCTGGCGCGTGTCGAGGATATTGAAGTTGTCCTCCTCCGTCACGCTCAGCTTGCGCCGCTCGCGCAGCAACTGGCTCAGGCGCGCCTGCAGCGCCATGCTGTCGCTGCCCTCTTCCATCGAGATCAGCAGCGTACCCACCCGCTGGTTGCCCGTCACGCGGCGCTGCAAGGTGTGCAGCGGCACCACCACCAGGTCGTCCTGGTCGTTGCCCATCGCACCCTGCCCCTTGGACGCCAGCACCGCCACGATCACGCACGAGAACTGCTTGATGCGCAGCCGTTCACCGAGCGGGTCGCGCTGGCCGAGCAGCTCGCGCGCCACGGTGGCGCCCACGGCGCATACGGCCGAACCGGCGCGCTGCTCGCCATCGTCGAACGGCCGGCCGGCGGCCAGTGTCCAGTTGGCCGCCGTGAGCCAGTCGGCGCTGCCGCCGATCACGCTGCTGGACCAGTTGCGGCCATTGGCGATGATGGTCTGGCCGCTGCGCGACTCGGCCGCCACGGCGCGGATGCCGCCGATCTGGGCCGCGATGGCTTCCGCGTCGGCCTCCTTGAACGCGGGCGCACCCGCGCCGCCCCCGCCCGGCCCCATGCGCTGGCCGGGCCGCACCATCAGCAGGTTGCTGCCCAGGCTCGCGATCTGGTCGTGCACGGCCTGGGTCGCGCCATTGCCCAGCGTGACCATGGTGATCACGGCGCCCACGCCGATCACGATGCCCAGCATGGTGAGGAAGGAGCGCAGCAGGTTGCGCCGGATCGAACGCAGCGCCAGCAGCAAGGTATTGAGCAGCATCAGCCAGCCTCCGTCGCCGCGCCCGCTTGCTGGGGGTTGACACTGTCGTTGTCTATCCTGCCGTCGCGGAAGCGCACGATGCGGTGCGCGTACAGCGCCATGTCCGGCTCGTGCGTGACCATGACGACCGTGATGCCCTGCTCGCGGTTCAGGGCCGCCAGCAGCTCCATGATTTCGCGGCTGCGCTGGCTGTCCAGGTTACCTGTCGGTTCATCGGCCAGCAGCAAGGCCGGCGCGGTGACGATGGCGCGCGCGATGGCCACCCGTTGCTGCTGGCCGCCCGACAGTTCGGCCGGCGTGTGGCCTTCCCAGCCGGCCAGCCCGACGGCGGCCAGCGCGCGTGCCGCCAGCGCGTGGCGCGCGACGGCGCTCTCGCCGCGGTACAGCAGCGGCAATTCCACGTTCTCTTGCGCCGAGGTGCGCGCCAGCAGGTTAAAGCCCTGGAACACGAAGCCGATGGAACTGCGGCGCAGCCGCGCGCGCTGGTCGCGCGTGGTGGCGCCCACGTCCACGTCGCGGAACAGGTAGCGGCCGCTGGTGGGCGTGTCGAGCGCACCGAGGATGTTCATGGCGGTGGACTTGCCGGAGCCGCTGGGGCCCATGATGGCGACGAATTCGCCTTGCGCGATGTCGAGATTCACGTGGTCGAGCGCCATCAGCGCCGTGGCGCCGCTGCCGTAGCGCTTGCACACCTCGCGCAGCCGGATCAGGGGGGCGGCCGCCGCCACGCCGTCCGTGTCGCGCGGCGCGTTCATTGCGCGGCGGCGCGCTGGTCGGTGATGACCTGCATGCCTTCCTGGATGGCGTCGCCGCTCACTTCCGTGTTGCGGCCATCGCTGATCCCCAGTTGCACCGTGATCGCCTGCGGCGTGTCGCCGCGCAGCACCCACACCTGGCGCTGGCTTTGCCCCGTCCCGGCGCCGCCGGCCACACCTGCCTGGCGCGGCGCGCGTGCGGGCAGGCGCGGCATCAGCGACGCCACGATACCGCCCGAAGCCGCCTTGCCGCCATCGCGCGGCGAGAAGCGCAGCGCGCTGTTGGGGATCAACAGCACATGGTCGCGCTGGGCGGCGCGGATGGTGGCCGTGGCCGTCATGCCGGGGCGCAGCGTGAGGTCGGCGTTGTCCACGTCGAGATAGGCGACGTAAGTCACCACGTTGTCGGTGATGGTGGAGCCGTAGGCCACGCGCGTGATGGTGGCCGGATATGGCCGGTTGGCGTAGGCGCTGACGGTGAACAGGGCCGTCTGGCCCAGGCGCACGGCGCCCACGTCGGCCTCGTCCACGTTGACCAGCAAGCGCAGGTGGTGCAAGTCCTCGGCCAGCTGGAACAGCGTGACGGCCTGCAGCGAAGCCGCCACGGCGTTGCCGGGGTCAACGCTGCGGCTCAGCACCACGCCATCGATCGGCGCGCGGATCGAGGCCCGCGCCAGGTTGGTCATGTCGGTCGACAGGGCCGCCTGGGCGCTGTCCACGACCGCCTTCGCGTTTTGCACATTGGCGTCGGCGCGCGCCAGCGTGGCGCGGCCCGTGTCCAGCTCCGCCCGCGACGGCACCTTGCCGTCGGACAGGCGCGCAACTTCCTCGAGCCGCGCCAGCGCTGTCTTCGCCTCGGACTGGGTGGCCTCGGCCACCGCCACGGCAGCCCGGGCGGCCGCCAGCGCGGCGCGCGAACGCACGATCTGGTCGTTCAATTTGGCCGTATCCAGTTCCACCAGCACCTGGCCAGTGCGCACCTGGTCGTTGATGTCGACCAGCACCCGCGCCACGGTCCCCGACAGCTCGCTGCCGATATTGACGGCGCGCGTGGGCTGCAGCGTGCCGTTGGCCGTCACGTTCAACACCAGGTTGCCGCGCTTGACGGGGCTGGTCACGTAGACGCCCGCCTGACCGGCCGAATGGTGGGCGCGCCAGGTATAGACTCCGCCGGCGCCCGCCAACAGCAGCAGGCCGGCAAGTGTCCAGGCCAGGACATGGCGCCAGCGCTTGCCGCCCTCGGCGTCCCCGAACGGGTCGGCCACGGCCGGCGCGGCGCCTGCGGGATCGGTCGATGATGGCGTGGCCGGGGCAGCCGGGCCGGCGGCGGCAGGCGTACCGCCAGGCTCCAAGGGGGTTTCGGCAAGGTTCATGATGCGTCGTGTCCTTTGGAAGGTGATGCCGGCGCCGTGGCCCCGGTCTTGGCTGCCGCGGCCGGCGCGGGGGCGGCGGCCGGCGCGCCATCGGGCTGCCAGCCGCCGCCGAGCGCCTTGTACAGGCGCACCTGGTCGTCGCCCAGGCTGGCGCTGGTGGCGGCCACGCTGTCCTGGGCCGAATACAGCGTGCGCTGCGTTTCCAGCACGGTCTGGAAGTCCACCAGCCCGCTGGCGTAACGCTGGCGCGCCAGCAGCGCCGCGTTGTTGGCCGCCGCGGCCGCGCTACGCAAGTGTTCCAGACGGCGCCGGTCACCGGCCAGCGCGCTCAGGGCATCCTCCACATCCTGCAAGGCCGCCAGCACGGTGGCCCGGTAGGCCGCATGCGACTGCGCCAGCGCGCCCTGTTCCAGTCTGAGCTGGGCCACGCTGGCGCCGCCGTCGAAGGCATTGCCCGATACGCTGCCGAGCAAGGCGCGCAGGATGGTCGAGCCAGTGCCGCCTATGCCCAGGCCATGCAGGCCGATCGACCCTTCCAGCCGGAACGAGGGATAGCGGGCCGCATCGGCCTGCCCTACCCGCGCCATCGCGGCCCGCACCTGGAACTCCGCCGCGCGCACGTCGGGCCGCTGGCGCAAGGTGTCGGCCGGCAGGCTCAATGCCAGCTCGGCGCCGCCTTCGGGGATGGGCGCGGCCGACGCCAGCATCGCGTCGAGCGTGGCGGGCGCCTGGCCACACAGCACGGCCAGGCTGTGCGTGAGCTGGGCCACGCTGGTCTCCAGCAGCGGCAACTGGGCCTTGGCCAGCTCCGTCGCCGACAGCGCCTGCTGCTGTTCCAGCGACGTCAGCAAGCCTGCCTGCACGCGCCAGTCCGTGATCTGCATGGTCGCTTCCTGGCTGGCCACGTTGTCGCGCGCGATGGCCAGCCTGGCCTGGGCGCCGCGCAGGTCGATGTAGTTGCGCGCCACTTCGGCCGCCACCGTCACGCGCACATCGGCCAGGCTCACTTCGGTCGCCCGCACCGTGGCCTCGCCGGCCGCCAGCGCATAGCCGTTGCGGCCGAACACGTCCGGCTCCCAGCTGGCGTCAAAGCCGGCCGCGTAGCTGTTGGAGGCGTTGGCGCCATCGGTCTTGCTGCGCTGGGCCGAGGCCGACACTGACACCGTCGTGCCCAGTCCGGCCGCCGCCACGTCGCGCGTGGCGCGCGCCTGCAGCAGCGCCGCACGCGCCACGGCGACCGAGGTATTCACGTCGAGCGCCTGGCCGATCAGGCGGTCCAGCATGGGATCGTGAAAGCGCTGCCACCAGTCCACCAGGCTGGCTTGGGCCCCTGTCGCGCCCGGCATGCCGGGCGCGCCGGACCAGCCGGCCGGCGCCACGAACGGGGCCGGCGCTGGTGGCGGTGGCACCTGCCTGAAGGCCGTGCAGCCGGCCATTGCCGCCAGCGCGCACAGGACGCCCGCCGCCCGCGCCATGCGCGGCGCCTGTGGCGTGCTCGAAACAGTGTGGGTCATGGCGACTCCTCGTTCTGCAGGCGTTCCAGTTCCTCCCGCAATTTGGCCAGTTCCGCCCGGTAGGTGGCGGCATTGCCGAAGTCTACAAAGCCATGATAATAGTCGTGTGCGTGCAGCACCCGGCGCGCGTGCTTGATGGGGCACCAGTACTGTTCCGTGCGCCCTATCACTTCGCGGCAGTAGCCGATCAGGCCGGTGGCATAGGCGCAGTAACGGCAGTTGAAACGCTCCAGCGCGTTCAGGTACGCCAGGTGCGCGCGGTCGTACACGAAATAGTCACGGCGCCGCACCCTGGGAATCCGGTACAAGGGAAAGCATACCAGCTGGTACAGGGAGACGAACAAGTCCAGCAACGCCAGCGGCACGAACACGGCATAGATGAACGGGGCCGACAGCATGTGCCGCCACTCCGCGTGCAGCACATAGGTCAGCAATCCGGTCTTGAAGCGGCGCTGCTGCTCCACCACCTCGCGCGCGAACATCACGCGCCGCTTCGAGAAATCGGCATGCAATTCCTGGCGCCGGCGCTGCACCTCCAGCTCCAGTTCCTCCTCGATCTGGCGGATGCGCTCGAGCAGCTCCTCTATGCGCGGATTCATGGCACGAGCACGGCCGCGCCGTCGAAGGCGCCGGCGCGCAAGGCCGCCAGCGCCGTATTGGCTTCGCGCAGGGGGAACACGGTGGTGCTGGCGTTCAGCTGGTATTGCTGGGCCAGCGCGAAGAATTGTTGGCCGTCGGCGCGGGTCAGGTTGGCCACGGAACGGAGGGTGCGCTCACCCCACAGCAGGCTGTAGGGGAAGGACGGGATATCGCTCATGTGGATGCCGGCGCACACCACGGTGCCACCGCGGCGCACGGCGCGCAGCGCCAGCGGCACCAGCGCGCCATCGGGGGCGAACAGCAGCGCCGCGTCGAGTTCCGCGGGCGGCGGCTGGTCCGAGGGGCCGGCCCACACGGCGCCCAGCGCGCGCGCGAAGCCCTGGCTGCGTTCATCGCCGGGCCGGGTGAAGGCATACACCTGGCGGCCCTGCTGGCTGGCCAACTGCGCCAGCAAGTGGGCGGCGGCGCCAAAACCGTACAGGCCGATGCGCTGGGCGTCGCCGGCCAGCGCGTAGGCCCGGTAGCCGATCAGGCCGGCGCACAGCAGCGGCGCCACTGCCACGTCGTCGTAGCGGCTGGGCAGGCGAAAGATGTAGCGGGCGTCGGCCACCATGTACTGGGCGTAGCCGCCATCGAGGTCGTAACCGGTGAAGCGGGCCTCGCCGCACAGGTTTTCCGTGTGGTGGGCGCAATACGGGCAGCTGCCGCAGCTGGCGCCCAGCCACGCCACGCCCACCCGTTCGCCCAGCGCATAGTCATGCACTTCCCGGCCACGGGCTACCACACGGCCGACCACTTCGTGGCCGGGGATCAGGGGACGGTGGTGCGGCGGCAGTTCGCCGTCGACGATGTGCAGGTCGGTGCGGCACACGCCGCACGCGCTCACCCTCACCAGCACTTGCCACGGGCCGGGCTGGGGGACGGGCACCTGAGCCGCCCGCAGCGCCGTGCCGGGCTGGTCCAGCAACATGGCCAGCATGGTCGCTGGCGCTGTCTCCAGCCCGTTCATGGCATCAGCGGAACACAAGTACCGGCACCGTCGCGTGGGTGAGCACTTTTTGCGTCTCGCTGCCCAGCAGCAGGCCTTTCACGCCGCGCCGGCCGTGGGACGACATGCAGATCACGTCGCAGCCGGCATCCGTGGCGGCCTTGCAGATGGCTTCGTAAGGCTGTTCGTCCGTGACCAGCTTGGTCTCGCAGGGCACGCCCAGCTCCTTGGCGGCATTCTCGATCTCGTCCAGGAACACCCGCGCATGGGCGGCGCTGTCACGCGCATACTGCTCACGGGTGTCGGCCAGCATTTCGGGCTGGTAGGTGAAGATATGGTAATCGGCGACGACGTGGATGCCGGTGACCTTCGCGCCCGACTCCTTGGCGAATGCCATCGTCTTCTTGATCATGGCGGAGGCGATGGAGGAACCGTCGGTGGGCAACAGGATGTGCTTGAACATGATGTGGTCTCGGTAAGGGTAACTTCGGTAACTTCGGTAACTGCGGTCATGGCGCCAGGCGCCATGTGTCAACGCTCAGCGATCAAAAGACGCTGGCCGGTGCCGCCCCGTGCCAGGCCACGCGCATGGCGCGCGGCGGACGGGACGCGGCGGCGGCGGCGGCGGCGTCAGTTGACGACGATCTTCTTGGCGCTGCCGTTGGCACGCTTGGGCAGCGTCAGTTCCAGCACGCCATCCTGGTATTTGGCGACCACCTGGCTGTCGTCGATGTCGTGCTCGAGCGAGAAGCTGCGGTATTGCTGGCCATAGTAGCGCTCGCTGCGCACCACGGTTTCACCCTTCTTCTCCTCGGTTTCGCGCTTGGTTTCGGCCGAAATCGAGACGCGGTTGCCGTCGACATCGACCTTGATGTCTTCCTTCTTCAGCCCCGGCATTTCCGCCTTGACGCTGTAAGCCTGGTCGCTTTCCGTCACGTCCAGCTTGATCAACGCATCGCTCTGCAGGTCGCGCATCGCGCGCTTGACACCGAAGTCGCGGAAGAAGTCCTCCACGCTGCGCAGCGGTTCCATACGAGCCAAGTCGCCAAACGGGTCGAAGTGTCGCAGTTGGTTAGCCATTTTCAACTCCCATGCAATGTATGCCGGATCGAAGTGCCGGGACGCGCCGGCAACCGCATCCCTGTTACCCCACTGTAATTGGCCGCGCTGGCCATGTCAGCCGGGGCTTGTGACCTACATCAAGAAGTTAAACAATACGATAACACTGCGCCTATTCAGGCGGCGCACAGGGTCATGCGGGACTTGCCGCGCATGGCTTCCTCGGCGCGGGCCGCCTTTTGCTCGGCCACTTCCAGCGCCGCGCCCGTCGACAACGCCTCCAGCGCGGCGCGGTCGAGGATGGTCAGGTCGCGGTTGTCGATGCTGATCCAGCCCTGCTTGCGAAAACGCGACAGCAACCGGCTCACGCTCTCGATCGTCAGGCTCAGGTAGTCACCCATGTCCTCGCGCGACATGCGCAGCTGGAAGCTGGACGGCGAATAGCCGCGCGCCTGGTAGCGTGCCGACAAATTGAGCAAGAACACGGCAAAGCGCTGCTCGGCCCGCATATTGCCCAACAGCAGCATCACATTCTGTTCGCGCGTGATCTCCTGACTCATGATGCGGTGGAAGTGCTGCAGCAGCTGGGGCATTTCGCCAAACAGTTCCTGCAGGCGGGCGAACGGGATTTCGCACACTTCCGCGTCCTCGAGCGCGACGGCGCTGCAGGCATGGCGGCCGGCGCCGATGGCATCCATGCCCAGCAGGTCGCCGGCCATCTGGAAGCCCGTGATCTGCTGCTCGCCGCGCAAATTGACCTGGGCCGTCTTGAAGTGGCCGAAGCGCACCGCGTACAGGCTGTTGAACGGCTGGTCCATGCGGTACAGGTGTTCGTCGCGCGCGATGCGGCGGCGGCGGCCGATGATCTTGTCCAGGCGCGAGACGGCGTTGTCATCCAGGCCGACAGGCAGACACAGCTTCTTGAAACTGCAGACGGCGCATTTGTTCTGGCTGGGGGCCGTTTGCGCGCTCGAAGGGGCGATCGAGAAGATGGTGGATGTCATGGCAAAGCTCCCTGTTCGTATGTCGCCCGTCCTTGGTCGCTGGACGGGTCGTGATTTGTGCATACGACAAGTATCAACGACAGGCGGCTTTTCCGTTATCGGGCAAGGCCACCGTGTCGTGTAGGGGATTTGCGGATGAAATCGTGTAGGGGATCCGTGACAAGAGGCCGCAAGCGGCACTGGGCCTCAAATGATGCCGTTTTCCAGTGCGTAGCGGGTCAGCTCGGCGTTGCTGGCGCAGCCCATCTTGTCGAGGATGCGGGTGCGGTAGGTGGTGACCGTGTTGGGGCTCAGGTGCAGTATTTCACCGATGCGCACCAGCGATTCGCCGGCCGCGATCAGCTTGAACACTTCCAGTTCGCGGTTCGACAGCGCTTCGTGGTTGGCCATACCGCCCCCGCCGCCGATCAATGTCGCCAGCTTTTCCAGCAGGGCCGGGCTGACGTGCTTGCCGCCGGCGGCCGCCTTGCGCACGGCCGTCACCAGCACCGTGGTGGGCGCGTCCTTGGTCAGGTAGCCCGAGGCGCCCAGCTTCAGGGCGCGCACGGCGTAGATCTCCTCCGAATACGTGCTCAGCATCAATACCGCCAGCCGGGGCCGGTCGGCCCGCAACTGCTTGAGCAAGTCCAGTCCGTTCTTGCCGGGCATCGTGATGTCGCACAAGGCCACGTCGAATTCCTGCTGCTGCACCAGTTGCAGCGCTTCCTGCGCGTTGCTGGCCTCGCCCGTGACTTCGATGTCGTCGGCCGTGCCCAGCATCAGGCGTACGCCGTTGCGGGCGATCGCGTGATCGTCCACCAGCAACACCCGGATTTGCTTACTGCTCATTGCTGCCCTCCAACGGCAAGCGCAGCAGCAGCGTGGTGCCCTGCCCCGGCTTGCCGGTAATTTTCAATTCTCCGGCAAAATGCCGGCTGCGCTCATGCATGCCCAGGATGCCCCAGGACTCGCGGTTGAGCAGGCGCTCCGTGTCGATGCCCTTGCCGTCGTCGATGATGCTGAGCTGAAGGATATCATCCTGCAAGTCGACGTCCAGTTGCACCGTGCTCGCTTCGGCGTGGCGCACCACGTTGGTCAACGCTTCCTGCACGATGCGAAACAGCATGGTGCTGCGTTCCGGACCCAGCTCCAGCGCGGCGGCGGCCGGCGTCACGTGGCTGATGCAGTGCAGGCCGGAGCGCTGTTCGATCTGGCCCGCGTACCATTCGAGCGCGGCCCACACGCCCAGCTGGTCCAGCACGCTGGGGCGCAAGTCCGTGATCACGCGGCGCACGGTCTGGATCGCGTCCTGGGCCAGCGCGGACGCGTCGGCCAGCAGCGGTTCGGCCGGGCTGCCGGCCGCCGCCGCGCGCTCCATGGCGACGGAAATATAGGCCTTGATGCCCGTCAGCAAGCCACCGAGCTCGTCGTGGATTTCCTGGGCGATGCGCTTGCGCTCGTGTTCCTTGATGTTTTCCTGGTGCGCGGCCAGCCGGCGCAGTTCGTCCTGCGACTGCTGCAAGGCTTGCTCGGCCAGCTTGTTCTGGGTGATGTCGACCAGGATGCCCTGCATGAACAGGGGTTCGCCGGCCTCGTCGCGCACCACTTCGGCCTGGTCGCGGAACCACAATGCGTCGCCATTGCGGGCCATGAGCCGGTATTCGAGCCGCATGGCGGCGCCGGCCATGCGGCTTTCCTCGATGGCCGCCTGCACCCAGCCGCGCTCGGCCGGATGCATGCGCGACGCATGCAGCTTGGGATCGGACAGCCACTCGGCCGGGGTGAAGCCCAGCGTCTGGATCTGGGGGCTGATGTAGAGCAGCGTCTGGGGTGCGTCCAGCGCCGCGATGTAGGTGATGGCCTGGATCTGCTCGACCAGGGTGCGGAACTTGGCTTCGACCTGGCGCTTGTCCACCAGCAGGCGCTGCTCGCGCAGCATGCGGTGGATGGCCGTGGGCAGCATGTCCAGGTAGCGCCCGTCCACGTCCTTGACCAGGTAGTCGCGCGCCCCGCGGCGCATCGCTTCGGCCGCCACGGTGGCGCTGTCGGCGCCGGTCAGCATCATGACGGGGATGGCGGCGCCGCCCCCGTCCACGCTCAGGCGGGCCAGGAATTCCAGGCCCGTCACGTCGGGCAGGTGGTAATCGAGCAGGATGCAGTCGGGCGCCGCGCTGCGCGCCTGCAGCAAGCCTTGCTGGCCACTGTCGGCCTCGATCAGCTCGAAATTGCTGTCGGGGTCGGCCGCGAACGCACGCCGGCATGCCATGCGGTCGACCAAGTCATCCTCGACGATCAACACCTTTACCCGTGGTCGGTTCATGGCTGCCCCGCGCCGTCAAGGCATTTCACTGATGGTCCAGTACAGGTCGATCGAGCGCATCATTTCCACGAAGCGCCGGTAATCGACGGGCTTGGCCATGTAGCCGGCCACGCCCAGGTCGAAGCTGTGCACCTTGTCCTGCTGTTCCTCGGAGGTGGTCAGCACGATCACGGGAATACGCTTGAGGTCGGCGTCGTGCTTGATCATCTGCAGGAACTCGATGCCGTTCATGATGGGCATGTTCAAGTCCAGCAGGATGATGCAGGGCCGCTCCTTGCCTGGATCGCGCAGGTAGTCGAGCGCCGCCTCGCCGTTTTCCATGCTGACGACGGGGTTGACGACATGAATTTCCTTGAGGGCACGCAGGATCGTCATCACGTCCACGTGGTCGTCTTCCACCAGCAAGATCGGCTTGTTGTTAATTTTCATTTAGGTACGGCTCCTGTTGTCAAATGCGTTGCGCTGGCCCGTCTTGGGCAGCGTGAACCAGAATGTCGTGCCGGCGCCCACGGTCGATTCCAGGCCGACCTGGCCGTGGTACATCTCGACGATCTTCTTGACCAGCGCCAGGCCCACGCCCGTGCTCTCGACGCGGTCGCGCGAGGCCAGCGTCTGGAACAGCTGGAAGATGCGTTCGAAATGGCGTTCCTCGATGCCAGGACCGTTGTCGCGCACGTGGAAGCGCCAGTAGCGCCCGGCGTCGCTCACGCCAACCTCCACCTCGCCCTGCTCCTTGTTCATGTAATTGATGGCGTTCGAGATCAGGTTGTGGAACACCTGCTGGATACGGGTCGGCTCCGTCACGATGGTGGGCAGGTCCGGCGCGACCGTGACCCGGATGTGGGGCGGCGGCGCCAGCAAGTCCACCACGTCGGCCAGCAAGCGGTTCAAATCGACCGGCAGCAGCGCTTCCTTGACCCGGCCCACGCGCGAATACTGCAAGATGCCGTCGATCAGGCTGCTCATGCGATGCACGCGGTTGATCAGCAGGCGCATGTGCTCGCGGCCCTCGTCGTTGAACTGCTCGGCGTAATCCGTGGCCAGCCAGTCGGCCAGCGAGCCGATGCCGCGCAGCGGCGCCTTCAAATCGTGCGACACGACGTAGGCGAAGTTGGTCAGCTCCTCGTTGGCGCTGCTCAGTTCCTGCAGCAGCAGGCGGTTCTTTTCCTCGTTGAGCTTGCGATCGCTGATGTCGCGCACCATGCCGGTGAACATGCGGCGCTCGCCCAGGCGCATCTCGGCCACGGCCAGGTCCATGGGGAACAGCGAGCCATCCTTGCGCATGCCCTCCACCTCGCGGCCCTTGCCGATGATTTTCTTCTCGCCCGTGCCCAGGTAGTTGGCCAGGTAATGGTCGTGCTGGCTGCGGTGCGGCTCGGGCATCAGGATGGACACGTTCTGGCCCGCCACCTCCGCCTCCGTGTAGCCGAACAGGCGCTCGGCGGCCGGATTCAGGCGCTCGAGGCGGCCGCGCTCGTCGATGGTGATGATGGCGTCCACGGCCGTCTCGAAGATGGCGCGCATGCGCGCCTCGCTTTCCTGCAAGGCCATCTCGGCCGCGCGGCGGCTGCTGATGTCGTGGATGGTGGCCAGCACCAACGGCAAGTCCTGGGCCGTGCGCAGCGGCGACAGGCTCACTTCGACGGGAAACTCCTGGCCATCGGCATGCAGGCCCAGCAATTCCGAGCCGGCGCCCATCGCGCGCGGGCGCGGCGCGCTGAAAAAATCGGCCCGCAAGGCGCCGTGGTGGGCCCGATAACGCTGGGGCACCAGCATTTCCAGCGACTGCCCCAGCAAGCTGTCCTGGGTATGCCCGAACAGGCGTTCGAGCGCCGGATTGGCCAGCACGATGCGGCCCTCACGGTCCACGATCAACATGGGGTCGGTGGCCGCCACGAGCAGCCATTCCAGACTCTGTCCTTCTATGACGAGGTTTTTCAACGACTTGTTCCTGGTGGATGCCGGCGCCGGCCGGCCAACTGTGAACCCGCCCACGCGCAAACTATAACAACTTGCAACAATACCATGAGCGCCGCCTTCTCTGCCACCAGAAGTTAAACCCTGCCAGCCACTTGTGCGCAGCGCTCGATTCCATGCAATTTTGACCTAGATCAACTCCGATCAGTGACGTGCTGAAAGTTCACAGTTAAATTGAGGCCGTAGGATCAGGCGCCCCTTGGGCCGCCGGTCTGCCATAGCGTCATTGTAAGGCCGCACTCACCACGAAGGAAGCACCATGCCACCCACAATCGCCCTCACCCACTGCGGGAGCGCGCCATGAGCCAGCTGTCGGCCGCCGACCTGGCGGACTTGGGCGAACGACTGCGCCAGCGCCGCCAGGAGCTGATCGCGGCCTTGCGCCAGCGCTTGCACCAGGCCGACGACCAGGTGGAGATGGCCCTGTTCAATTATTTCGCCTCGCTCGACGACGCCGCCACGTCCAGCCAGATGGCCGACTACGACGTGGCCCAGCTAAGCCATGAGCTGGCCGAACTGCGCACCATCGACCTGGCCATCGGCCGCATCGCCGCCGACACCTACGGCCACTGCGCCGCCTGCGGCGTGCCGATCGCGCTCGACCGCCTGCGGGCCCAGCCAGGGGCCCAGATGTGTCTTGCCTGCCAGGAAGAACTGGAACGCCAGCCGCACCGCATGCGCAAGCTGGGCTGAGCAGTACCCAAAAACAATTCGGGACGTAACACGATGTGCCACATCGTGTTACGTCCCGAATTGTTTGGGCACTAGCGGTAGACCAGTACCGGCACCGGACTGAACGTGAGGATTTTCTGGGTTTCGCCGCCCAGCAGGAAGCTGCGCGCCCCCTTGCGGCCATGCGAGGCGACGCAGATCAGGTCGCATCCAAAGAGCTTGGCGTGCTGGATGATGGCTTCGTAGGGCTGTTCATGGACCACATACAGCGTGTCGCACGTGACGCCGTAGCCCCTGGCCGCCTCCAGCACCTCGTGCAGGTAGCGCCGCGCCAGCTCGACGTTGTGCTCCTGCTCCTCGGCGCGGTTGTCGCGCAGCATGGCCGCCTGCATGCCGATGTTGTGTATTGGCGGCAACACGTGGATGCCCGTGACGCAGGCGCCCGTCTCCGACGCCAGCCGCATGCATTTGCCCACCATCGCGCGCGAGGCGGGCGAGCCGTCCGTCGCCAGCAGGATGTGCTTGAACATCGCGCCCCCCCGCCTGGCTCAGGCCGGCCTGCCGGAGGTCGGCTCCGGGCCGGTGTCGAAGCGCACGCCGGCCACTTGCAGGGCCGCCGCCAGCGCCGTGTCGGCCGTTTCCAGGTGGACATGGAACCAAGGCAACAACAACTCGACGGCCCGGCGCCGCGAGGCATGGTCGCCGCCCTCCAGGCTGTGCAACGTGCCCAGTACCCGGGCGTGCTGCTCACGGTGGCTGCGGATGGCCGGGTAGTTGATCGCCTCCATGAGCTCTTCTTCAGCACGGAAGTCGGCTTCCAGCGCCTCGGTCAGGCGCGCCAGGCCGGCGTCGAAATCGCCCGCCTCGGGCATGTGCTGCAAGGCGCTGATTTGCTGCGCCAGCGCCTGGTGCGCATCGTCCATCAACGGCACGCCCAACGCCATGTCCGGCGTCCAGATCGGTTCTTCCACGCTCACTCCTGTCATGGCGGCCCCGCTCATTTCTTCTCGCAAGTGTTCCAGTGGAACGGCAGGTAAGCCGGGCAGAAGCGGAAGATACCCGTCAGCAGGGGCACCACGCCGATCCAGCCCCAGGCGCCGATGGCGCCCGTCAGTGCGCCGCCGATCAACAACAAGCCCGCCAGGATGCGGATCACACGGTCGATATTTCCTACGTTCGCTTGCATCATAACCTCCAGTAACATGACAAAAACTCTTGCGCCGCAAGACGCCCGGACGCGCGTGCCGCTAGTCCCACGGCCTGCTCCCGGCGTTGGCAGGAATCAGCCGCCAGCCCAGCATTTCCCGCACGCGCTCGGCGCTTGGCACGGCCAGTTGTGGCCACGGTGCGGCGCCTGGCCGCGGTGCCGGCGCAACGTGCGCCGGGGACGTCTGTTGTTGCGTTTCCATGATGACCTCGCTGACTGAATGGCGCGAATCGCGCTCCCGTGATTCAGTATTGGCGCCAGCGCCTGTCATCGTTATCGGTCTTTCCCGCCGCTTCCTGTCGTGGATATGCCGACCAATTCCTGTCGTGCTTCCCCTACATGCCTTGCAGCTTAATGGATGCCGCCCCCCATGCCGGCCAATTTTGCGCGCCCGATTGATCTGACACAGGTCATGGGCTCAGCCTTTGGGCGCATCGGCGGCCGCCTTGAGCTTGCGCGGCTGGCTCAGCTTGGCCCGCTCGCGCTGCAGCCGGGCCAGCCGGCGCTGGATCTCGTCCGAGTCCATCCACAGGTCGGAACCCTTGAGGATATTCTTGATCTCCGTGGCCGACAGGAAGGGCTGGCAGGTACGCGTCATGAACTTCTCGAACCAGTTGCTCAGGGCCAGCGATTCGGCCTGTTGCTCATTGCCCTTGCCCGTAAACACGCCCGAATAGATGTGAAACAGCAACTGGCAATTGTCGTGCACCAGCAATTCGTCGCCGGCCAGGAAGATGAAGGCGCCCATCGAATAGGCGCGCGCCTCCAGCACGGTGATCACGTGGGCGTCCGACGCTTGCATGTTGTTAATGATCTGCAAGCCCGTGTCGAAATCCCCGCCCGAGGTGTTCAGGTGCAGGTAGATCAGGTCCACTTCGCTGGCCGTGCGCAGCGTGTGGAACAGCTCGGTGTAATAGCACGATTGCTGGATCGCGCCCGACAGGTAATACGAAATCTGCCGGATCTGGGTCTGGCGCTCGAACCGGCTCAGGCCCTGGAACACGAATGGCTCCAGGTCATCCTGTTCCGGGTCCTGGGCGCTCGGTGACTGGCTGCGCATGTGGCACTCCCGGTGAGCATGGGTGGGGTGGCGCGGCCAACTGCCTAGGCCGCGCGGCGGGGTTCACAGCATCTTGTCGGCACGCAGGAAATACTTGCGCGCATGCTTGAGCAGCTGGCGGTCCGTCGGGTGGTCCACCGTCTCCACGCTCATCACGCGCTCGGCAACGGCGGGCTGGTGCTTGAGCAGGTATTTCATCAGCTCCAGCTTTTCCGTGCCGGGCCCGACCAGCAGGATTTCGGCCACCTGCCGCAAGTCCTCGGCCACGGCCTCAAAATACTGGGCGTTCTCGGCCGCGCGGCCGCTGCCGCCGGCGGACTTGGTGTGCAGGTGCGGGTTGCCGGCGTGCGAGCGGATCACGGCCGTGGTCGAGGTTTCGGGATTGAAGTGGATCACGTGGGCTTCGGCGTGGTCTATCCATGCTACTGCGTGTTGGAACGTCATGCGGTTTCTCCTGGTTGGCGACATTGATGCGAACCACTATGAGCGCCACCAAGACAAAAATCATTGACCTAGATCAAATCTTTCCCTGACGACAAAGATGGAAGCAACCACATGTCGTCTAGCACGACTAAGTTCAGGTTCTTTGATCCAGATCAAGCAAATTTGCGTATTGCTTCGCGTATATTGATATGGATGCTGCAAACCAAGCATGATGCAGCGCTCCGCTCCGACCATGAACCTGTCGACAGCGCAAATTTGCCCGGCCCCGTGGCCGGAATCAGCTGGCAGATTTGCCGCATCCCGCCGCCCTTCCCCGCGGCGCCCTGAATAACCCCGCTGTGCGCCGCCCCCGGCCCAGCCACTTTTGACGCGAGGCGAACTTGTTAAACTATCTCTCCGCTGGCCATGGCACCCGTGATGCCGCCCGCTTCTCCGCTCCCGTTGAATGCTCGTCCTGCCGTGCCCGCCAACTGTGCCTGCCGGCCGGTGCCACCGATCACCGCAACGTCGACAAACTGGTGGGCCGCCGTATCAAGGTGTCCCGCGACAGCAACCTGTACAAGGCGGGCGACCTGGTGGGCAACCGCTTCTACGCCATCCGCTACGGCAGCTTCAAGAACTACCGGGCCGACGCGGCCGGCCAGCCCCGCATCACCGGCTTCCAGATGAGCGCCGAATTCCTGGCGCTGGACGCCATCGGCCTGCAGCAGCATAACTGCACCGCCGTGGCGCTGGAAGACAGCGAAGTGTGCGAAATCTCGTGCGGCAGCATGAAGCCGCTGCTGCCCTTCTTCCACAGCATCCTGAGCAAGGAAATCACGGACGAGCAAAACGTGGCCCTGCTGCTGCGCAATACGCGCGCCGAACAGCGCCTGGCCGCCTTCCTGCTGAACCTGTCGTGGCGCTATGGCGTGCGCGGCTTCTCGCCGGCCCGCTTCCGGCTCGCCATGTCGCGCCGCGACATCGCCGACTTCCTGGGACTGACGCCCGAGAGCGTGAGCCGGCTAATGTTCCAGTTCAAGGACCAGAACCTGATCAACGTCACGGGACGCGATGTCACGCTGGTCGACGCAATCGGCCTCAAGCAGCTGGCCGCCAACGCCGGCGGCGCGCCCGGCGCCGCGCTCGACGCTACGCCGCAGACCCTGCCCCTGCCCAGAGGGGAGCTTTAAATCATGGAAAGGCATGCCATCATGAACCGCCTCACGTCCAGCTCCTCCCTGTCGCGCCACGCCGCCCAGGCGGCCAGTTGCGGCACCTGCCCCGCGCGCGCCCATTGCCTGCCCACCGGCATGAACGACACCTATTGCGCCGCCATCGACCAGCTGGTCGAGCGCCGCGTGCAACTGGTACGCGGGGAACACCTGTACCAGATGAACGAGCCGCTGAGCGATCACCTGTACGCCATCCGCAGCGGCCAGTTCAAGACCTACCACCTGACCCCGGAAGGCGAACAGCGCGTGACGGGCTTCCACATGAGCGGCGAATTCCTCGGCCTGGACGCCATCGGCCTGCACGTGCACCGCGGCAGCGCCGTGGCCCTGACCAACGCCGAAGTGTGTGAATTCTCCTACCACCGCCTGGCCGACGCGGCCCAGCGCATGGAACCGCTGTCGCAGTTGTTCCATAACCTGCTGAGCAAGGAACTGGCGCGCCAGCAGGATACGACGCTGCTCTTGCGCAATGGCCACGCCGACCAGAAGTTCGCCAACTTCCTGCTGCGCATGTCGCGCTGCTACGCGGCCCGCGGCAGCGCGCCCAACCTGTTCCAGCTGCCCATGTCGCGCCAGGAGATCGGCGATTTCCTGGGCCTGACGGCGGCCACCATCAGCCGCCTGATCTGCAACTTCAAGGGCCAGGGCTGCATCAAGGCGGTGCGCCGCAACATCATCATCCTCGACCAGGCCATGCTGACGCGCATCGCCACCGGCACGCCCCATCCGGCGCCGGCCGTCCCCGCGCGCGCGGCCAGCCCGGCGTTGCAACTGGCCTGAACGGCGGCCGCGCCGCCATTGCTCACAGCGGCGCGGCGGCCCTCAACGATCCGTCCGCAAGGAAGCGGCCAGTGCCGCCAGCACCCGGTCGGCGTCGCCCGACTCGGTGTTGATCAGGCAAACCTGGGGCCGTTCCCGCGCGCCCAGCCTTTCACTGATGGCCACCTGCCGCGCCAGCAACTCGGGGCCGGCGTCGGATGCGTCGCGCCCGTCGCGCACGCGCTGCGCCAGGCGTGCCCGCAAGGTGCGCGCGGCGGCCCGCAGGTGCATGATCCGGAACTCGGCGCCACGCTCGCGGGCGATGCGCTCGAACGGCTCGCGTTGCCAGCGCTGCAGGAAGGACGCATCGACTACCACCGGCAGGCCGGCCCGCAGCCCATAGCGCGCCAGTTCCAGCAGGCGCGCGTAGGTGGCGCGGGTGCTGTCGTCCGAGTAGATGCCGGCCCCGGCCGGCGCGGCCATGCGGGTGCTGGGCGCCAGCCCGTGCAACCGCTTGCGCTCGACGTCGGAGCGGATACGGATGCCCTCCAGCGCGCGCGCCAGCCGGCCCGAATAATACGTCTTGCCGCTGCCGGAATAGCCATGGGCGATCACGAGCGGCGGCTTGCCCGGCTGGACGGAGGCGGCCGCGAAGTCGAGGTAGCGGCGTGCCAGCGCCGCATGCCCGGCCGCCGCCGCGCCATCGAGCGCGCGCGCGCGCAGCAGGCACACCTTGGCCCGCACCACGGCCCGCATGGTCAGGTAGTAGCCCAGCACGGCCAGGCCGGAGTAATCGCCACTCGCTTCCAGGTAGCGCTCCAGCAGCATGGCCGCCAGGCCAGGCTGGCCGTGGAAGCGCAAGTCCATGACCACGAAGGCCAGGTCGTCGATCACGTCGATCCAGCGCAGGTCGTCGTTAAATTCAATGCAGTCGTACACCTCGACCTTGCCGTCCAGCGTAAGGATGTTGCCGCAATGGAGGTCGCCGTGGCATTCGCGCACAAAACCCTGGGCCTTGCGCTGCGCGATCAAGTCCAGCACCCGCTCCTGGGTTGATTGCCACACCGTCAGCAAATGGGCCTGGGCGCGCAGCTCGCCCGACTCGGCCAGCGATTCCACCGTGGCCAGGTCCTGGCGCGCAGCCTTGTCGACAAAGCGGCCGCTGCCCCAGGGCGTGCCGGCCGGCGCCACGGCAGCGCTGGCGTGGAAAGCGGCCAGCTTGTCGGCCAACGCTTCCACCTCGGCGGCATCCAGCTGGCCCTGCTCCAGCCGCGCCGACCACAGCGCCTGCTGGGGAAAGGCATGCATGCGCACGGCATACTCGATGCGCCCGCCGTCGCCGCCCAGCAGGGGCTGGGCGAAGCTGCCCGTGATCGGCACCACGTCCAGGTAGATGCCGGGCGCCAGCCGCCGGTTCAGGCGCAGCTCCTCCTCGCACAGGCGGTGGCGCGCATACAAGGTGCTGTAATCGAGCACGTCGAATTTGACGGCCTTCTTGATCTTGTAGGCATACGTGGGCGTGACGAGCACCCACGAGATATGGGTCTCGAACAGTTGGCACGGCTGGTCCTGCGCCGTCAGGGCGCTGGCCAGTCGCTGCACCAGTGAGGCCTGCTGAGCCAGGTCGGAACGGTCATTCATTGCACTTCCTTAAGTTGTCCGACGGCGGCTGGTCACGTGACCAGCCTCATTCGCGCGGGTAGCCGACCGTCTGGGCCAGCACGATACGCTGCGCGGGGCCCAGCCCCATGCGCTTGGCCAGGGCGGGCCGGTCCACCCAGCCCCGCGTCACGGTGGCCAGTCCTTCGGCCGCGCAGAACAGGTAGACGTTCTGGCTGATGAAGCCCGTGTCGAGCGCGGCATAGAACTTCTGTTCCACCCGCGAGGCGGCGCTCATGCGGTCCAGGTTGGCCACGTAGATCAGGTTGACGGGCGCCACGCCCACGAAGTCCTGGCTGCCGGTGTCGGCGCGGATGTCGTCGGCCAGCACGGGCTGCAACAGCAACTGCAGCGGATCGAATCGGTACAGGCCGCTCGCCAGCGCCACGTAGATGTCGATTTCCTGCGCGTCCTTGGCCGACGGCGCCGTGCGGAGACTGCCTTCCTCGCGGTTGATGCCGAACGCGCACCAGAGCAGCCGCGACAGCTTATAGATCGACAGCTGGCGGGTGCTGAATTCGCGGCTCGATTTGCGCTGGCGCAGCACCTCCATCAGCGACATGCTCAGCGGCGTGATGTCGGCATCCAGTTCCAGCGATGACGGCGCGATCAGTTGCAGCGCGGGCTGGGTTTCATGTGGTTTGTTCATGGCATCCTCCGTGGTGTGACGCGCGGTTCACTGCCCGGCTGGCGCATCGGGCGCCCAGTAGAAATACAGGTCGCGCGCGCCCTGCTTAGCGACAGTGGCGGCCTGGGTCTGCGTGACGCCGCGTGCCACCGCTTCCACCTTGTAGTTGCCAGGCGCCACGCGTGCGTAGACGAGCGGGCCGGCGCCATTCAGTTGCAGCACGGCCTTGCCCTCATGGTCGGTGACGGTCAGATGCACATCGGACACATATTCGCCGCTGCCGCGCGTGGCGAACGTCAACAACAGGTTGTAATCCTTGCGGGCGGCCAACATCTCCTGCTGCTGGTCCTCGCCCACACCGCCGTTCAAGAACGGCACTTGCTGCGCGTCCGCCGCCATGGCCGGCGCGACGCCCACGGTGGCCGGCAGCGCCACCAGCAACGACAGCATCAAGGTGCGAAATTTGACTCGCATGATACGCTCCTTCACGATGAATCCGCGCGCGGTCGCGCCAACCCGTTCACAGTAGCGCGCAAGTTGTTTTTTATCACGTCTGTTGTTTGATCCAAGTCAATAGACCCGATCAAATAGCGACCGGGGCCGGCAGCCCGCCAGGGACTATCCTTCAGTACAAGCTTGTGCGAGCGTTTTGATACAAATCAAAGATTTTGCTTGCCCGAACGACCATAGTGCGACATAGGGGCGCCAGCCCATCCATCCACGGGAGGCCGGATATGAAGCTGTTGAAATTGCTGGGAATGGTGTCGCTGCTGGCCATGCTGGGCGGCTGCGGCTACAACACGCTGCAGTCGGAAGATGAGCAGATCAAGGCATCGTGGTCCGAAGTGCTGAACCAATACCAGCGCCGGGCCGACCTGATCCCCAACCTGGTCAGCACGGTGCAGGGCTACGCCAGCCACGAGAAGGAGGTGCTGACGGCCGTCACCCAGGCGCGCGCCCAGGTTGGCGCGCTGCAGGCCAGCCCCGCCACGCTCAATGACCCGGCCGCGCTGGCCAACTTCCAGCGCGCCCAGAACCAATTGCAGGGCGCCTTGACGCGGTTGCTGGCCGTCTCGGAGAACTATCCGCAGCTGAAGGCGGACGCCAATTTCCGCGACCTGCAAGCGCAGCTTGAAGGGACGGAGAACCGCATCACCGTGGCCCGCAACCGCTACATCGCGGCAGTCCAGGCCTACAACACAACGGTGCGCACCTTCCCATCCAATCTCACGGCGAAGATGTTCTCGTTCGACGTCAAGCCCAACTTCACGGTGGACAACGCGAACGCCATCGCCACGCCGCCGCGGGTCCAGTTTGCCCCGGCGCCCGCTGCGCCCGCCACGCCCGAGGCACCCAAATGAAATGGCTGGCGCGCCTGCTGCTCTGGCTGGCCGTGCTGGCCCAGGGTCCGGCCATTGCGGTGGCCGCGCCCACCTTGGCGGCCCGCGTGACCGACCAGACCGGCGCGCTCAGCGCGCAGCAGACGGCCGCGCTGGAAACGACGCTGCGCGACTTCGAAGCGCGCAAGGGCAGCCAGATCGCCGTCCTGCTGGTCGCCAGCACGGCGCCCGACAGCATCGAACAATACGCGCTCAAGGCCGCCGAGCAGACCAAGCTGGGACGCAAGAAAGTCGATGACGGCGCCCTGCTGCTGGTGGCCAAGGACGACCGCGCGCTGCGCATCGAAGTGGGCTACGGCCTGGAGGGCGCGCTCAACGATGCCGTCTGCAAGCGCATCATCAGCGAGATCATCACGCCCTACTTCCGCCAGGGCGACTTCTACGGCGGGCTGGTGGCCGGCACCAACGCCATGATGGCGGTGGTGGAAGGCGAGCCGCTGCCGGCGCCACCGCGCGCACGCGAAGACAACCTGGCCGACGCCTCGCTTTACCTGCCGGCCCTGCTGCTGGCGGCGCTGGCCATCGGCGGCGTGCTGCGTGCGCTGCTGGGGCGCTTTCCCGGCGCGCTGGTGGCGGCCGGCGTCAGCGGCTGGCTGGCCTGGGCCGTGCTGGCCACCATCCCGGCGGCATTGCTGGTCGCACTGGCGGCCTTGATGTCCACGCTGCTGGGCGGCATGCGCGGCCTGCCGGGGCGGCACTACGGCGGCCCATTTGGCGGCGGTGGTGGTTTCGGCGGTGGCGGCGGTGGCGGCTTTGGGGGAGGCGGCGGCGGCTTCGGCGGCGGCGGCGCTTCCGGCAGGTGGTAGCGATGGCCACATTGAAGCGCATGCTGCGCCACCTGTGCACGCCCCACTGGACCCTGCGCCGCGCCTTTCCACCGTCCACCCTGCACGCCATCGAACGGGAAATCCGCGCCAGCGAACGGCTGCATGGCGGTGAAGTGCGCTTCGCCGTGGAAGCGGCCCTGCCCCTGCCGGCCCTGTGGCGTGGCGCGACCGCGCGCGAACGCGCCATCGACCTGTTCTCGACCCTGCGCATGTGGGACACCAGCGAGCGCAATGGCGTGCTGATTTACCTGCTGCTGGCCGATCACGCCGTGGAGATCGTGGCCGACCGCGGCGTGCATGCGCTGGCCGGCGCGCCGCACTGGGGCCGCGTGTGCCACCGCATGGAGCGCGCTTTCCGCCACGGCAGCTACGAGCGCGGCACGGCCAGCGCGGTGCGCATGGTGACCCGCATGCTCGCCCGCCATTACCCGCCCGTGCCTGGGCGGCCCAACGAATTACCCGACAAGGTGGTCGTGCTGTAGCGGCGTCCACCGCATTTTTCAACCACTCACCAAGCGAAGGCCATCATGTTCACCACCATCCTCGTTCCCACCGACGGCTCCGAATTGTCGGAGCGCGCCGCCCACGCCGCCATCCAGTTCGCCCGCGACTGCGGCGCCAAAGTGGAAGTGCTGGCCGTATGGCAGTCCTATCCCTATTCGCCGTACGCGGAGTTTGGCGCGGTGCTGGACGTGGAAGCTTACGGCAAGCAGATGCAGGCCGAAGCGGAACAGGCGGCCCAGCGCGTGGCCGACGACGCGGCCGAAACGGGCGTGCCCTGCACCGTCCACGTGGTCGATTCGTACAGCCCGTATGAGGAAATCCTCAAGGCCGCCGAACAATATCACTGCGACCTGATCTGCATGGCCACGCACGGCCGGCGCGGCGTGGGCCAGCTGCTGCTGGGCAGCCAGACCCGCCTCGTCACCACCCACAGCCCGGTGCCGGTGCTGGTCTACCGCTAGTGGGGCGTCAGTCCAGCGCCTTGCGGAAGCGCAGCACGGACACGGTCAGCAGCACCACGCCGATGGCGGCCAGCGCCGCCAGCTGCGGCCACAGCACGTCCAGCCCCACGCCCTTGAGGAAGGTGCCGCGGATGATGACCAGGTAATAGCGCAGCGGGTCGAGCAGCGTCAGCCACTGCAGGAAATGCGGCATGCTGCTGATGGGGAAGCTGAAGCCCGACAGGATGAACATCGGATTGAGCACGAAGAAGTTGGCCGCGAACGCCTGCTGCTGCGTGGTGCAGATGGTGGAGATGAACAACCCGATCGACAAGATGCTGATCAGGTACAGGCAAGTGGCGCCGAACAGCAGCAAGGGGTTGCCGACAAACGGGATGTGGAACCAGTACATGCCCAGGCCGGTCACCAGCCCCACTTCGACCAGGCCGATCAGGAAGAACGGCAGCGTCTTGCCCAGGATGAATTCGGCCGGCCGGATCGGCGTGACCAGCAACTGCTCCAGTGTGCCCACCTCGCGTTCACGCACGATCGCGAACGCCGTCAGATTGACGATGGTGACCAGCGTCAGCGTCCCGATCACCCCCGGCACGAAGAACCAGCGGCTGTTCAGGTTGGGGTTGTACCAGTAGCGCTGGGCCACGTCCACGTGCACCAGCGGCCGCGCCAGCGCATGGCCGGTGCGCTGGGCCAGTTCCAGCGCCATGCTCTGGCCAAAGGTGTTCGCGATATCGTTCACATAGCCGAGCGCGATGAGCGCCGTGTTCGAGTTGGTCCCGTCCAGCAGCACCTGCAGCGGCGCGCTTTGCCCCTTGCGCAGCAGCGCCGCGAAACCGGGCGGCACCACGATGCCCACTTGCGCCGAACTGCTGGCCACGGCCTGCTCGGCCTGCGCCCGGTTGCTGGCCGTGGTGGTCAGTTCGAAGCGGCTGCTGTGGGCGAAGGCGGCCACCAGCGCACGGCTTTCGGGCGTGTGATCCTGGTCCAGCATCGCCGTCGAGACGTTGAACACTTCGAACGTGGCCGCATAGCCGAACAGCAGCATCTGTATCATGGGCGGCACCAGCAAGCGGAAGCGGGCCGACTTGTCCCGCTTCAGTTGCAGGAATTCCTTGATCAGCAGTTGGGCGATGCGTCGCAACATGGCTTCAGTCCAACGTCTTGCGGAACACGCGCGCGGCCAGCACCACCAGCGCCACGGCATACACGGCCAGGCAGGCCACCGGCACGGCCAGTTCGGCCAGCGTGGAGCCCTTGAGGAACACGGCCTTGAGGATGGTCACGTAGTAGCGCGCGCTGACCAGGTAAGTCACGGCCCGCACCACGGCCGGCATCTGGTCGATCGGGAAGGAAAAGCCCGACAGCAGCGTGGTGGGCAGCATGGTCAGCACCAGCGCCACCTGGCTGGCCCCCACCTGGCTGCGCAAGGCCACGGACACGTAATAGCCGATGCACAGCACCACCGTCAGGAACAGCGCCGTGGTCAGCATCAGCGTGACGACGGTGCCCCGGAACGGCACCGCGAACCAGCCCACGGCCAACGTCAGGCAGATGACCGCGTCCAGCATGCCAAGCACGAAGTACGGCGCCAGCTTGCCGATCATGAGTTCCATCGGCTTGACCGGGGTGGAAACCAGCAGCTCCATGGTGCCCCGTTCCCATTCGCGGGCGATGGTCAGTGAGGTCAGTTGTGCGCCAACCACCGCCATCACCAGCGCCACCACGCCGGGAATGATGAAGTTGCGGCTTTCCAGCTCCTCGTTGAACCACACGCGCGGTTGCACCAGCACCGGGGTCTGGGTCTGGATGCGCCCTCCCTGGCGCTGGATGGCCTTCAACTGCACTTCGCTGGCGTAGCCGCCCACCACCAGGCGCGCGTAGTTGGCGGCGATGTTGGCCGTGTTGGAATCCGTGCCATCGACCAGCAACTGCACCGTGGCCGCGCCCTGGTCGGCCAGGCTGCGCGTGAAGTTCGATGGAATCACCAGCGCCACCGTGCAGGCGCGCGCGTCCAGGCCGCGAATTACGTCGGCATGGCTGGTGGCGGTGACGGGCGGCTGGAAATAGCGCGAACTGGCGAAGCGCGCCAGCAAGTCCTTGCTTTGCTGGCTGCCCTCCTGGTCGAACGCGCAAATGGGAATCGAATCGACGTCCAGGCTCACGCCGTAACCGAGCATGAACATCTGCATCAGCGGCAGCAGCAAGGCGATCATCAGGCTGCGCGGGTCGCGCAGCACCTGCAAGGTCTCCTTGCGGGCGATGGCGGCGATGCGGCGCAGCTTCATGGCGCCGCTCCCGCCGGCGCTTTGCCCGCTTTGCCGTTATGTTCCCGCGACTGGCGCACCAGGTGCACGAACATATCCTCCATGCCCGGTTCAATGGCGCGCCAGCGTGCGCCGGGCAGGCCGCGCTGCTCCAGCAAGGCGACAATGGCCGCGCCATCGCGGGCCGCGTCGTCCACCAGCAGGTGCAGGGCGTTGCCAAACACGGCCGCGTCATGGACGCCGGGTGCGCCGGACAGCAGTTCCAGCGCCGCGCCGGGATTGGGGCATTCCAGTTCGACCAGCGCACCGCCGACCGACTGGTGCTTCAATTCGTGGGGCGTGCCCAGCGCCACCAGCTTGCCCGATTCGATCATGGCGATGCGCATGCAGTATTCCGCCTCGTCCATGTAGTGGGTGGAGACCAGCACGCTCACGCCGTCCGCGCTCAGGTCGTGGATCAGGTTCCAGAAGCGGCGCCGCGAGCCGGGGTCGACGCCGGAGGTGGGCTCATCGAGAAACAGCACGCCGGGCCGGTGCAGGATGGCGCAACCTAGCGCCAGCCGCTGCTTCCAGCCGCCGGCCAGCGTGCTCACCAACGCATCCTCCCTGCCCTCCAGGCCCGCCATGCGCACCGCGTATGCCACCCGCTCGTCGATGGCCTCGCGCGCCACGCCGTAAATGCCGCCAAAGAAGCGCAGGTTCTCCGCCACGCTCAAGTCGCCGTACAGCGAGAACTTTTGCGACATGTAGCCGATACGCTGGCGCACGGCCTCCGGGTCCTTGGCGATGTCGATGCCTTCGACCACGGCGCGTCCGCCACTGGGGCGCAGCAGGCCGCACAGCACCCGGATCAGCGTCGATTTTCCGGCGCCATTGGGGCCGAGGAAGCCCATGATCTCGCCCCGGCCCACGTCGAAGCTCACCTCGTCAAGCGCGCGGAAGGCGCCGAAATGCTTGCTCAGGCGGTCCACCCGGATGGCTGGCTGCTGGTCCATCGCGCTGTCCATCATGCCCCCTTGTGCTTGCGTTCGAGCAGGGCCACGAACAGGTCTTCGATGGTCGGTTCGATGGTCTCCACCGGACCGGCTGGTACACCGGCCGCCTGCAGGGCCTGGGCCAGCGGCGCGCGGCTGGCCTCGGCGTCGTCCACGTGCACGTGCACGCCGTCGCCCACCAGCAGCACGCCGCGCACGCCGGCCACCGGCTCGATGGCGGCCGCCGCCTCGCGCGGGCGCGCGCTCGCCACGCGCACGATGGCGCCGGGCAGCTCGCGCTTGAGCTGCCGGGGCGTGTCGCAGTACATCATGCTGCCCTCGTCGAACAGGGCCAGCCGATCGCAACGCTCGGCTTCGTCCAGGTAAGCCGTGGAGATCACCATCGCCACGCCGGTGGCACGCAAGGAATACAGGATCTGCCAGAACTCGCGCCGCGACACGGGGTCGACGCCGGTGGTCGGTTCGTCCAGCAGCAGCACGCGCGGCGCGTGGACCAGCGCGCACGTGAGTCCCAGCTTCTGCTTCATGCCGCCCGACAGCTGGCCGGCCAGCCGCTGGCGGAACGGCATCATGCGCGAGGCCGTGAGCAACTGCACGGCGCGCTCCTCCCACACCTTGCGCGGCACGTCGAACAGGTCGGCGAAGAAGCGGATGTTCTCGTCCACCGTCAAATCATCGTACAGGCCGAAGCGCTGCGGCATGTAGCTCACGTGGCGCTTGGTGCGTTCGGGATCGGCCACCACGTCCACCTCGTCGATGCGGATGGCGCCCGCGTCGGCCCGCATCACGCTGGCCAGCATGCGCATGGTGGTGGTCTTGCCGGCGCCGTCCGGCCCCACGAGGCCAAAGATCTCGCCCCGGCGCACGGAAAAGCTCACGTTGTCCACGGCCATCAGCGCGCCGAAGCGCTTGCTCACGCCGCGCACGTCGAGCGCCAGCGGCTGCTCCCCGGTCGGCTCCATCATGGACGGGCCACCGCCAACACCGCATCGGCCGGCATGCCGGGCACGAATTTGCGGTCGCGGTTGTCGATGTCGATCTTCACGCGGTACACCAGCGTGACCCGCTCGGCATGCGTTTCCACACTGCGCGGCGTAAATTCCGCCTTGGCTGCGATGAACGACAGCTTGCCGCTGAAGCGCTGGCCGGGGAAGCTGTCGCTGGTGATGGCCACTTCCTGCCCCAGCCGCACGCGCCCCAGGTCCGTCTCGTTCAGGTAGGCCCGCAGCCACACATGGTCGAGGTCAGCCAGCGTAATGACGGGCGTGCCGGGCGCCACCACCTCGCCCAGTTCCGCCTGGCGGGTCAGCACCACGCCGTCGAACGGCGCGGCCAGCGTGGCATAGCTGGCCATGATGCGGCTCAGTTGCTCCGTCTGTTCGCCACTGTGGACGCCGGCCTGCGCCACCTTGACGCTGCGCTGCGCCACCAGCGCCAGGGCGCGGTCGCGGTCCAGTTGCGCGCGCGCCTGCTTGAGCGCCGTGGCCGCGTTGTCCAGCGCGGCCGTGGCCAGGAAACCCTGGTGCTGCAAGGCCTGGCTGCGTTCCAGGTCCAGCTTGCGCTGGGCCACGGTGGCCAGGTCTGCCTCCACCGTCTTGCGGCTGGCGGCCACGTTCTCCCGCGCCATGTCGAGCTGGCTGCGCTGGACGGCCACGCCAGCCGCCGCCACCGCCACCTGCTGGATCAACTCCTGCTGGTCGACCACGGCCAGCACCGTGCCCTTGCTCACCCACTGGCCTTCGTTGAACGGCAATTGCACCACGCGCGCCTGCAAGCCGTTAAAACTGAGCACACTCTCGTGGGCTTCGATATTGCCCGACAGGTGGATGGTTTGCGCCGGCTGTGCGCGGTGCCACTGCGGCAGCACGCCGCTGAAATACAGGGCCGATACGGCCAGTATGACGCCGCTGGCGATCGTCAGTTTTTTCTTGTTCATGAAATAGGTTCTGTTCCGGGCCGTGGTGTTTTGGCGGTGCTGCGCTTGCGCCGTGGCGGCGCGGTGACCGATGCCTTGCCCACGTCGGCGGCGAAACGGGCCGGCCACGGCATGGTCAGGCAGCGCAGCAGCAGCGCTTCGAATTCCGTCACCATGTGGCTGGCCAGCACTTCGGGATCGGGCACACGCTGCACATCCGACACCACGCCCAGGTTGACCTGCCCCGCGTAGCTGAGAATGCTGATACCGAGGCCGATGCCGCCCGACTGGGGCACCCAGAACACCTGCCGCTCGATACGCTGGCCCGCCATGTAACGCGCTTCGGGCGCGCCGCGCACGTTGGTGACGACGGCGCTGGCATTGGCGGCCAGCGCCTGCACCAGCGTCTCGCGCAGTCCATCGGGGGCGGCGCCCATGCAGGCCAGGATGCCCAGCGCCACCGTCGCCTGCTCCGAATGCTTGAGCGCCTCCATCCTTTTATGCACGGCCTTGGTCCGGCGCAAGGCATCGGCCTCGCCCAGCGGCAGGTCCAGGAACACGAGGCCGAAATGGTTGCCCAGCTCCTGCACGGGACCGGGCGGGCGCAGGTTGACGGGCACCAGCGCCCGCACTTCCACGCCGTCCACGGGATCGTTCTGGTCCAGCAGGTAGCCGCGCAGGGCGGCCGCCACGCACGACAACAGCACGTCGTTGACGGAGCACGACAAGGCGCTGGCCACGGCCTTCACTTCATCCAGGGCCAGGGTGCGGGCGCTGGCGACCCGCTTCATCACGCCCAGCGGCCCCTTGAACCGGGTGGGACAGTCCGGCTCCATGGTGGCGATCACGCCCAGCTCCGTGGCCAGGTCGATGCCGCGCCGGGCCGCCGCCAAGGCGCGATCCGGGTGACCGCTCCAGTCGGCCGCCAGCCCGTAGGCCGTGCGCGCCAGGCGCACGCCGTCGCCGGCCAGTTCCGTCACCTGGCCCAGCACCTTTTCCCATGCGGCCCGCGGCGGTGGCGTGCCGTCCAGGTCCGGCGACGGCAGCGCGTGGTGGGTGGCGCTATTGTCGGTCAACGCGCCCATCACGTGCGACAGCGCGAAACCGTCGCCGTAGCAGTGGTGGATGCGCAGCATCAACGCGCTGTGGCTGGCGTCCACGTCGATGATGTGCATTTGCCACATCGGCTTGCTGGGATCGAGCGCGGTGCTGACCAATTCCCCGGCCAGCTTGTCGAGCCCGCGCTGGCCGGCGCCGCGCGGCAAGGCCAGCTGGCGCACGTGCCAGTCCAGGTCGAAGCCGGGATCGGTCTCCCAGTAGGCATCGCCGCCCTGCCAGCCTACGCGCTGGCGGAAGCGGTGGAAGCACAGCATGCGTTCGCGCACCAGGGACTTGAGCCGCGCCAGATCGAGTTTGCCGGCGAAGCTCATCAGGCCGCAGATCATCATCAGGTTGGTCGGGCGGTCCATGCGCAGCCAGGCATGATCGACCACCGACAGCGCTTCGCGTTCAGCGGCCATGGCGTCGTGGGGCGGCCGCGTGGCCGTTGCCGGGTTGATGGGTCATCGCATCTCTCCTCGTGGCTGTGTCGGGCCGGGCTGATTTCGCCCGCCGATCTTGTCAAGTCATCCGCACATGGTGGACTGATGAAAATGATATTGCATTGACCTGTATCAAATTCACAAATAGCAGCATATCTTACCAACACAACAATTCTCATCGCGCGCCGCATGATTTGCGTCAGTTTGGGCCGCTTGCGGATACACTAACTTCGACTTTGCATAACTCTTGCCGCACTGGAAATGAATGTGACCGACCAGCCACCCACCCGCCCACCGTTGCCGAGCCCAAACAACCGCATCCCCCGCGCGTCGTGGTATTGGGCCGTCGGCTTGCTGGCCATGTCGCTGTGGCTACTGTTTGGCAACACGCCACCCGGCGCGCCCCTGCCCTACAGCGAGTTCAAGTCACTGCTCCATGCGGGCAAGTTACGTGATCTTTTCGTGAGCGAACGGCAGGTCAGCGGCGCGCTGGTGGACGGGCCGCTCAACCCGCCCTTGAGCCAGGAGCGGGCCGAGGCCGTGCGCGCGGCCGCCAAGACCCGTGGCGGCTTCACTACGCTGCGCGTGACCGACCCGGACCTCGTGAAAGAACTGGAAGCGTCGCATATCAGCTACACGGCCGAGGAGGAAAGCCGGCTGCCGATGCTGCTGTCGTGGCTGGCGCCGGGCCTGCTGTTGCTGCTGTTCTGGCGCCTGGCCATGCCGGCCGGTGGCGGGATCGGCGGGCTGATGGAGGTGGGCAAGAGCAAGGCCCGCGTCTACATGCAAAAGGACACAGGTGTCACGTTCAAGGACATCGCCGGCATCGACGAGGCGCGCGACGAATTGATGCTGGTGGTGGAATTCCTCAAGCATCCCGAACGCTACCGGCGCCTGGGCGGCCGCATCCCCAAGGGCGTGCTGATCGTCGGGGCGCCGGGCACTGGCAAGACCCTGCTGGCCAAGGCCGTGGCCGGCGAAGCGGGTGTGCCGTTCTTTTCCATCGGCGGTTCCGAGTTCGTGGAAATGTTCGTCGGCGTGGGCGCGGCCCGCGTGCGCAGCCTGTTCGAACAGGCGCAGCAACAGGCGCCGTGCATCATCTTCATCGATGAACTGGACGCGCTGGGCAAGGCGCGCGGCCTGGCCTCCATGGGCGGCCACCAGGAACACGAGCAAACGCTCAACCAGCTGCTGGTGGAGATGGATGGTTTCGACGCCAACACGGGCGTGATCATCATGGCCGCCACCAACCGCCCGGAAGTGCTGGACCCGGCCCTGCTGCGGCCCGGCCGCTTCGACCGCCACATCGCGCTCGACCGGCCGGACCTGAAAGGCCGGCGCCAGATCCTGGACGTGCACGTCAAGCAGGTCAAGCTGGGGCCGGACGTGGACCTGGAGCGGCTGGCCGCCACCACGGCCGGTTTCGCCGGCGCCGACCTGGCCAACCTGGTCAACGAGGCGGCCCTGCACGCGGCCAACGCGGACAAGGACCAGATCGACATGGACGACTTCGAGCAGGCCCTGGACCGCATCGTCGGCGGCATCGAAAAGAAAACGCGGGTGATGAACCACATGGAAAAGGAAACCGTGGCCTACCACGAATCGGGCCACGCGCTGGTGGCCGAACTGCGGCCCCATGCCGACCGGGTGGCCAAGATCTCCATCATCCCGCGCGGCGTGGCGGCGCTGGGCTACACCCAGCAAACGCCCACCGAGGACCGCTACCTGATGCGCTACAGCGAGCTGCTGGAACGGCTGGACGTGCTGCTGGGCGGGCGCGTGGCCGAGGAACTGGTGTATGGCGACGTCTCGACCGGCGCGCAGAACGATTTGCAGCGGGCCACGGAGCTGGCCGTGCAGATGGTGAGCCAGTATGGCATGAGCAGCCGCATCGGCCTGGCCACGTATGAGCAAGCGGGCCAGAACAGCTGGTACAACGGCCTGGGCGGCATGCCCGGCGCACGCAAGGGCTACAGCGAGCGCACGGCGCGCATGATCGACGCCGAAGTGACGCAGCTGCTGGCCGACGCGCGCACGCGCGTGCGCGCCACGCTGGAGCAGCACCGCCCAGTGCTCGACGCGCTGGCCAGGCGGTTGCTGGAGAAGGAAGTGGTCGATCGGGCGACGTTGACGGCGCTCCTGGCCAGCAATGGCGCCGATTCGGGCAGCCAGCCCCCGGTGGCGCAATGAGGCGGCGGATCCGGTTCCGGCCAGTTGCCTTCGCCCTGCTTGTTTGCGCCATCTGCCGCCCGGTGCTGGCCATTGAAGGCACGGTACTGAGCAAGCCGGATCAGGCGCCGCTGGCCGGGGCCATTGTCACCTCGGGCGCCCTCACCACCCGCACCGACGCGGCGGGCCACTTCCAGCTGCCCGTGTCGAACGGCGCGCTGGCCGTGCGGGCCGCCGGCTACGAACGCAGGCAGCTGGTCCTGGCGGCCGGGCAGGACCAGGCGCAGCGCATCGTGCTGGCGCCATTCCAGCCCAAGGCCGTGTACCTGTCCGTGTACGGCATCGGCAGCAGCGTGCTGCGCGACGCCGCGCTCAAGCTGGAGGACCAGACGGCGCTCAATGCGCTGGTGATCGACGTCAAGGGCGACCGCGGCCTGATCCCCTACCCGAGCGCCCTGCCGCTGGCCAGCACCATAGGCGCGCAAAAAGTGCGCTCCGTGAGCGACATGCCGGCCATGATCAAGCTGCTGCGGCAGAAGAACATCTACCTGATCGGCCGCATCGTCGTGTTCAAGGACGACCTGCTGGCCACGGCCCATCCGGAGCTGGCGCTGCATGGCCCCGATGGCGCGCTGTGGCACGACCGCGAAGGCCTGGCCTGGCTGGACCCGATGCGCGAGGAAGGCTGGCGCTACAGCCTGGACGTGGCCGAGGAAGCGGCGCGCCTCGGTTTCGACGAGATCCAGTTCGACTACGTCCGCTTCCCCGACGCGCCCGGCCTGCGCTTTGCCCAGCCCAACACGCAGGCCAACCGGGTGGCGGCCATCACGGGCTTCCTGAACGCGGCCCGCAAGCGGCTGGCGCCGTACAACGTGTTCGTGGCGGCCGATATCTTCGGCTACGTGCTGTGGAACCCCGACGACACGGCCATCGGCCAGGAAATCAACCAGCTGGTGCAGGCCGTCGATTATGTCTGCCCCATGCTCTATCCATCCGGCTTCACGTGGGGCTTGCCCGGCACGTCCAACCCGGTCGAACATCCCTACGACATCGTGTTTCGCTCGCTACAAAAGGCCAAACAGCGCACCGGCCTGCCCGGCCTGCGCTTCCGCCCCTGGCTGCAGGACTTCACTGACTACGCGTTCGACCGCCGCAAATTCGATGCCGACGAGGTGCAGGCACAGATCGAGGCGGCACGCGCGGCCGGCAGCAACGGCTGGATGTTGTGGAATCCCCGCAACCACTACGGGCGCGACGGCCTGCCGTGCGATGACGGCGGCTGTCCGCCCTGAAGCAAGGCCGCCGTTACAGCCGGTCCAGGCAGCGGAATCGTTCCAGCGCCTCGCGCCGGAACGGGTTGATCACGCTGCTGGCCGTGAGCATGTAGCTGATCTTGTGGCCGTCGAGGTCGTAGGTGAGCTTGAACCGTTCGCCCTGCGGCGTCGGCTCCAGCGTACCCTGGTCTATCATGCGCAGCCAGGCCCACGCACCTTCCGTGCGCAAGGTGCGGCCGGCCGGCGTGGCCTCCAGCCGCACCAGGCCCGTGCCCTTGCCGCTGGGTACTTGCAGCGACGCGGCGCGCACCGTGGCGGGCGCGCCGAACGGCACGGGCTGGCCGTCGATGTCCAGCGTCACCTGGCTCAGCGCGGGGTCGGCACTCAGCAGCTTGAGGTCGAAGCGCATCGACGCCTGCTTGCCACCGCTGGCGAAGTAGGCATCACGCACCTGCGCCGCGCGCTGGAAGGTGTCGAGCACGTCCTGCGGGATGCCCAGCGTGACCTTGTCGCCATTGGGTCGCCAGCGCCACTGGCGGCCCCCCATGTCCACGTAGGGCAGCAGGTTTTGCTGGAAGAACTGATCCACCAGGCCGCCGGGCGCGAAGAATTTGCCGAAGTCGTCCTGCGTCACTTCCTGGGCGGCGCTGCGCACCAGCGGGTAGCGGCCGGCGATGGCCTGGCGGCAGAACTGGGCGGCGCTGGCCGTCCACAAGGCGTTCAGGCGTTCGCGCTCGCTGCCCATGGTCAGACCGGCGCCGCCACTGTCGATATTTTTGAGCATCTGGCCCAGCGGCGCAGCCTTGCCATCCCCTTCCCGCTTCAATTTGGCCAGCGCGTCGCCCGGTGGGGGCGGCTGGCCGGCCCGCTTGGCGGCGGCCGCCGCGTCGAAATAGGTGGCCACGTCGCGCAGCATGGCCGGCAGGCCGTCCAGCGGCGCAGGTGAACCGGCCACCATGCGGTGCAGGTCGTCGAAGTGCGCATCGACGGGGATCTGCTGCGCGGCGGCGGCCGAAGCGCCGTCACCATCGCCCATGCCCAGCACCCCTTCCAGCTTCTTCTTGTAGCTGTCGCTCTTATCCTTGAGCGAGGCCAGCACGGACGATTCGGGCTTCTTGGCGGCGCCGGCGGCCAGCGTCGTTTCGCGCGCGGCCGCCACCAGCACCTTGCGCAGCGGCGAATCGACGCTCGAGAGGATGGTCGTCACGCGCGCGCCCTGGTCCAGCGTGGAGAATGGCACGATGCTCAGGTCGGCCAGGTAGCGGTCCCATTCCGCGATATAGTCGTTGTAGTACAACTGCAGCAGTGCGGCCCGGATCTGCTCGTTGCCGGCCTTGCCGGTGACGGCTTCCTGTCGGTCCAGCACCCAGTTGTCGCGGCTCACGTCATCCATTGCCTGCCCGCTCAGTTCGAGGAACCTGGCGTAGCCGGCCACCGAGAACATGCCCGGCACGCCGCGCGTGAGCGCCTCGCCGCTGCGGCGCACCAGCACTTGCGGCGCATCGCGCCCGCCGGCCGCCGTGGCGCTGAATTCAGGCAGCTGGGCACGGGCCAGCGAACGTTTCAGGCCGTTGTACAAGCGCTGCTCCAACGGCATGCGGGCCAATGCCAGACGTGTATCGGCCACCAGTTGCGCGTCCAGCTGCTGCGGCAGTTCAAAGCTCGGGTAGGCTTTGAGCAGCGCGGCCACGTGGCCCATCAAGGCCTCGCGCTGGGCTGGACTGGCGTCGCTCATGTTGCGCAGCCAGTCCAGTTCCACCCAGCCGGCGATGGAAGCGGCGTCGTAGTGGCGGGTGTCGCCCAGCATCAGGTACAGCCGCAGCACTTCGTACAGGTAATCGAGGTTGTTGGCGCTGCCGCGCCGCAGTTGCTGCTCCATGCGGTGCACGATGCGTGGCAGCAGCGTGGCGCGCAGCGTGCGCAGGTACAGCGATTGCGCGCCCGCGCCCAGCTTGTCACCCTGGTACAGGCCCAGCGTCATCAGGAACGGCACGTCCTGGCCCTGGGCCGCGTAGCCGGCCGGCAGGTCGCGCACGGCGTCCAGCAGCGGCAAGGTCTGCGCGGCGCTGGTGTCGGGCGTGACGGCTTGCGCCAGCCTGGCGATCTCCGGCACCTTGTGGTCCACCTGGCTCACCAGGCGGCTGTTGCGGGCGTAGCTGGTGACCATGCCGGCCGTGCCCAGCACCAGCACCAGACCGATGGCGACGCTCGCGGCCCATTGCAGGCGGCGGCGCTGGCGTTCGAACTGGCGGTTCACGCCCGCCACTTCCGCTTCGGCGAAGATCACTTCGCGCAGCAGGCGAGTGAGGAAGTAACTGCGGCCACTGGCTGCGTTGGCCGGCAGGACCTGCCGTTCCAGCCCGTAGGCGGCCGCCATGGCGCCCATCACGCGGTCGATCGGGTGGCCTTCCTGGGTGCCGCTGGTGAAGTACACGCCACGCAGCAAGGCCGCCGTTTCGTAGCGGGTGGACTGGAACACGTCCGTCAGGAAGGCGTGCAGCACCTCGCCCAGGCCGGCGAATTGCTGGGGGAAGCCGTACAGCAGCGCGCGCCGCTGGATGTCGCGCTCGCCCTGCATGCGTTGCAGCAGGCGCGCCTGCAATTGCCGCTCCAGCGACTGGAACTCGGCCGGGAAGGCGGCCAGCGAGGCCATCACCTGTTCCGGCTCCACCAGCGGGAAGCTCATGCCCCACACCTGGCCCCGTTCCTCCTTGCCCATCTCGCCGAAGAACTCCGTAAAGCCGGCCAGCAGGTCGCACTTGGTGACCATTACGTAGATCGGGAAGCGCATGCCCAACTGCTCATGCAGATCCTGCAGGCGGGCGCGGATGGCCAGCGCCTGCTGCTTGCGCGCCGCCTCGCCCTGTTGCAGCAGGTCGGCCACGCTGACGGCCAGGATCACGCCATTGATGGGACGCCGCCGCCGGTGCTTGCGCAGCAATTGCAGGAAGCCGCGCCACGCGGCCTGGTCCACTTCCTCGTGGCTGTCCTGCGTGGTGTAGCGGCCGGCCGTGTCGAGCAGCACCGCTTCGTCTGTGAACCACCAGTCGCAATTGCGGGTGCCGCCCACGCCACCGATCGCGTTCTTGCCCAGCGCGTCGGCCAGCGGGAAATTCAGGCCTGATTGCACCAGCGCCGTGGTCTTGCCCGCACCCGGGGCGCCGACGAACATATACCACGGCAGTTGGTACAGGTATTGGCCGCCGCGCCGGCCGCTGCTCTTGCGCAGGATGTCCATCGCCTCCTGCAGCCGTTTGCCCAGCAACGCAACCTCGGCCTGCGATTCCAGCGCCTCCGGACTCGGCGCCTGCTGCGCGCCTGCGACGCCGGCGGCCAGCCTGGCATTGGCCATGCGTGCCATGATCCACCTGGTGAGGAAGTAGCCGGCCCAGATCAACAGCAGCACGATGATCCAGAACCAGCGCACGCCGGTCGATGCGAACGGCTCCTTGCCGTTGAAGGCCAGCAGCGGTCCTTCGAACCAGATCACCAGCGACAGCAGCAGCACGCCGATCAGCGACAGCGGCGCGGGCCGCAACAACCAGGAAAAGATACGCTTCATATCGATGTATTCGTCCAGTTTAATCGTCCAGTTTTCGGTTGCGGGGAACTTCAGGCCATCAGGCCGATGGCGGCGCGAGCAGCATGATCACCACGCGCCGGTTGCGCGCGCGGTTGGCGGCGCTGTCGTTGGGCGCTACTGGTTCCGTGTCGCCCCGCCCTTCGACGCTGTAGCGCTCGGGCGGGCCGGCCCGCTCACCCAGCATGCGCGCCACCGTCGCGGCGCGGCCCTTGGACAGCTCCCAGTTCGACGGGAAACGGGTGGAGAAGCCGGTGGTGTTGTCCGTGTGGCCGACCACCTTGACCTTGCCCTCGACGGGGCGCAGCGCATCGCCGATTTTCTGCAGCAGCGGCACAAAGCTGGGCGTCACTTCCGCACTGCCCGGTGCGAACACGCCGTTGCCCATCAAGGTGATGATGGAGCGGTCCGGCAGCTCGCTCACGCTCACGAGACCCTGTTCGATTTCCGGCGCGAGGAATTTGGCGACCCTGGCCGGCGCAGCCGGCGCCGGCAGCGGCGCGGCGGCGGCCGATGCCGGCCAGGCCGCGACGGCGATCCCGTGCAGCCGCGTATGCACGGGCGTGGATGCGCGGCTCAGGCTGAAACTCAAGGCCATGTGCAGCAGTACCAGCACGGACAGCGCGATGGCCGCCACCACCCACACGGGCAGCATGCGCCACAAGGCTTCGCCCTTGCCGCCGGCGCCCTGCCAGTGCAGCGACAAGGCCGGCTCCACGGCGCCGCGCTGCCTGGCGATCAGTTCGAGCAACCGTTCGCGCAGGATGTCCAGCTGGCCCCGGCCGCCGTCGAGCACGCGATAGCGCCCTTCCAGGCCCAGCGACAGGCACAAATACATCAACTCCAGCACGTCGATATGGGTGCCGGGGTCCTGGCACAGCTTCTGCAAGACGAGGAAGAACTTCTCGCCACCCGACGCTTCGTTATGGAACGTCACCAGCAGGCTGCGGCTGGACCACACGCCGCCACTGCCCCAGGGCGTGGCCGAGATGGTCTCATCGAGAAAAGTGCACAGCGAATAGCGGGCCACGGCGATCGCATCAGTGGGCACCTGCGCCGCCTTGGCCTCCTGCTCGAAACGCTTGATGCCCGCCACCAGTTGCTGGCGCAGGTGCTCCACCTGCGGATAGGCCGCCATGTGACGCAGCGGCAGCACCAGGTCCAGCAAGGGACTGGCTGCCGCCACCAGCGGATTGAGACCATAGCCGCCGATCCGGGGCATGGCGGCAGCGGCGGTCGCATCGGCGGGGCCGGACGACGGCACCGGGGGCTGCACCGTCGATGCTTGCGGCGCGGGTGCGGGCGCAGGCGCGGAGGCGGCGGCACCGCGCTTGCCGCCGGGACTGGGAATCAGGATGGTACGCTCGTCGTCGGGCGACGGTTGCTGCGGATCGTTGGTACTCACAATGCATGACCTCCGGTAGGCGGATGACGGCAGTACGTACTTGTTCGTGTCCTAGGGCGTGCGATTCTTGCGCATGCGCGCGATCTGCTCCTCGTAAGCGCGCGCGAACTGCTCGCTGAAGCGGCGCTGGTATTCCTCGTCGGCGTCCTGCACCAACTGGCGGTAGGATTCCACATGGCGATCCCACAGCTTGGCCTTGCGGTTCGCCTGCAACATCTTGTCCATCACGGACGGCAGCGCCATGGTGCGCTCGATCTCGGCCGGATCGAAATGGGCTTGCATGCCTTCCAGCGCGCCGCGCATGCCGGCCAGCAGCGCCATTTCGTGCGCCTTCATGTCGTCGAACGCGCCATCGAAGGCGGCCACCGGCGGCATATAGCCCTTGCCCGGCTTGCCCAGCATCTGGAACAGCGCACTGGTAGGGTCGGGGAAGAACTTGAGCGGATTGTTGGCCTGGCTGGCGATCATGGTGACGGCCATGCGGCTTTCGCGCTTGGTCAGGGTGCGCGCCAGCAGCACGCCCATGGTGCCGGCCGTGGCCGCGCGCAGCATGGCGCCCACCAGTTCGGCGAATTCGGCGGCAGGCCGCTCCACTTTCATGCCCGTCATGCCCAGGCCGCGCAGCAGCGCATCGAGCAGCAAGGCGTCGGCAGCGCTTTGCGGCGGCGCTGACGCGGCCATGCCCGGCTGGGGCACAGGGGCAGCTACGGGGTGCGGTGTTGCCGGCGCCGGCGCCATGCCAGCCGCCAGCGGCGCGGGGCTGGCTGGCTGCGGCGATGCGACGGCCAACGGTTCCACGGCGCGCGGCTGGGGCGCTGGCGCGACGTCCAAGGCAAGGGACGCGACCGGCGAAGGGGCCGGCGTCGGCTCCGCGGCGACAGGCGGGGCCGCCACGCCAGCTTGCAACGGCAGAGCACCAGCAGCCTGCGGCGCGGCAGGCGGACCGTCAGCGTCAGCGGCGACGGCGCCGATCGCTGGCGGTGCCGATGGCGCCGCCGGGGGAACGGGCCGCAGCAGGTCGGCCAGTGGATCGTAGTCGTCGGGAATGGCGAACGCCGGCGCCGGCGCCTGGACCACGGGCGACGGCTGCGGGTATAGCTGTTGGGCAGGCACCACAGGGGCCGCGCTGGCCGGGGACTCCATGCGCACCTCGACCCTGGTCACGGGCCGGGCCACCGTCACCTGGCGCGTCACCGCATCCTGCGGCGCCAGCCAGTCCACATTCAGCGGATCGGTGCCCGGCGCGACCGCGCAGTCGAGCAGGCTGGACGCGGCCAGCGCATCGAGCACCGGCTGGCCGGACGGCGCCGCCGCGCCGTACATGGCCGCGCCGGCGACGGCGGCGCGGCCGCCCATGCCCGGTTCCGGTGTGACCACCACCGCCAGCAGGTAAGGACCGATCACCACCGTATCGCCGTCATTGAGGGGAACCTGGCGGCCATTGCCGACCGGCCGGCCGTTGACCAGGCTGGGATTGGCGCCGATGTCGGCCAGACAGTAACCGCCATCCTGGAATTCGATCTTGGCGTGATTGCGGGAGATGTATTTACCCGGATCGTCGAGTACCAGGCCATTGCCGGGCGAACGTCCAATGGTACCGCCCAGCCGGTCGAAGACGGCCGACAACGGTTCCGCCGGCGGCGCGGCACGATGGGTTTGCACGGTCAATGTAATGGGCATCGATCGGTCCGTGTAGCTAGAGGATGGTAAGCCGCTTCCGGGCTGGAAGCCGGCCCGCTCCGTTGCTTTTCTTATATTCGCAGCAATTATGCGCACAACTCGTTTGGGCGGGCAAGTCTTCGTTTATACTCGTGCCTGACAGACCATATGAGCATTTGAACACCATGCTCCCCGTCTGCAAGCAATTGGTACTGGTAGCGCCGGTTTTTTCATCGTTCGGGCTCCGTGACTCTGGCCCGCGCGTTGAAGATGAATTCAACCTGAATACGGTTAGTCTCATATGAACCCACCACCTAACAGTGACAATGACCACACCGTGCTGGCCTCAGGCGCCGCATTCCCCAACGCGCTGCAGCCGGGCACCAAGCTGGGCGAATTCGAAATCACTTGCGTGGTCGGCCAGGGCGGCTTTGGCATCGTCTACCACGCCAAGGACCACTCGCTGGGACGCGACGTCGCGCTCAAGGAATACATGCCGGCCGCCTTCGCCGGCCGCGTGGGCGGCACCCAGGTCACCATGCTGTCGGAGCACTACGCGGAGACGTTCCAGGTCGGGCTGCACAGCTTCGTCAACGAGGCCCAATTGCTGGCCCAGTTCGACCATCCCTGCCTGGTCAAGGTCTATCGCTTCTGGGAAGCCAATGGCACCGGCTACATGGCCATGCCGTTCTACCAGGCGCCCACGCTCAAGCAGCTGCTGAAGGAAGACCACCAGATGCTGGCGCAGGAGGACTGGCTGCGCAACTTCCTGGCCCACATCCTCGACGCGCTCGAGGTGCTGCACGCCAAGCAGTGCTATCACCGCGACATCGCGCCCGACAACATCCTGATGCTGGAGAACGACCGCCCGCTGCTGCTCGATTTCGGCGCCGCGCGGCGCGTGATCGGCGACATGACGCAGGCGCTGACCGTGATCCTCAAGCCCGGCTACGCGCCCATCGAGCAATATGGCGACATGACCAATATGTCGCAGGGGCCGTGGACCGACTTCTATGCGCTGGCCTCGGTGGTCTACTTCATCATCACCGACAAGGTGCCGCCGGCCGCCCTCACCCGCCTGGTCTCCGATTCGCTCACGCCCTTGTCCGAAAGCGCCGCCGGCCGCTACAGCGCCGAATTCCTGCGCGCCATCGACGTGGCGCTGGGCGTGCGTCCCGAGCAGCGTCCGCAGAATGTCGGCGAGTTCCGGGCCTTGCTGGGCATCGAACAACCGCAGCGGGCGACGGCGCCACGGACCGCAGCCGGACAATCTGGCGCGGTGACGCAGCCGGGCGCCACCACCCAGGGCGGCGCGGGCCGCACGGGCGGCCCCACCCAGTCGCGCGCGACGGGCCAGGCAGCCAAGGAGGAAGCGCCGGCCGAGCCGCCACGCAAGCGCCGCTGGAAAGCCGTCGTGCTCAGTCTGTTTGGCCTGACCGTGCTGGGCGCCGGTGGAGGCGGCGGCTGGCTGTGGTGGAACAACGCGCTGCCGTTCGACATTCCCTACCTGCCCCCTCCCCCCGGCGCCAAGCCTGCGCCGGTGCTGGCCGTGGCGCCGCCGCCACCCGTGATCGCGCCCGCGCCGGAACCAGCGCCGGTGGAATCAGCCGCGGCATCCGCATCAGCAACGGCGTCCGCCGAAGCGGCGGCGCCGGTCACGGAGGCTCCGCCCGCGCCACCACCGCCGCCACCGTGCCCATTGAAACTGGCCGACGGCACGCCCGGTTGCCCCGTGATGGTCGCGATCCCGGCCGGCACTTACCGCATGGGTTCCGTGGCCGGAGAACCGGGCGCGCTGCCCGAAGAGCTGGGGGCCAGGCCGGCGCCGATCGCCGCTTTCGACCTGTCGGCGCAGGAAATCAGCTACGCGCAGTGGCAGTTGTGCGTGAAGGATCGCGCCTGCCCCGCGCCGCAAGGCATGGCCGGCCCGGACCTGGACAAGCTGCCCGTGACCGGCATCAGCTGGGACGCAGCCAAGGGCTATGCCGACTGGCTGTCGAAGAAGACGGGCGGCAGCTACCGCCTGCCCACGGAAGCGGAATGGGAATACGCGGCGCGCGCCGGCGTCAACACCACCTTCCCCTGGGGCGATCGCGCAGGCCAGGACAACGCCCATTGCGGCCAGTGCGGCAGCCACCTGGACTTCCATCGTCCTGCGCCAGTGGGCAGCTTCAAGGCCTATGCCGGCCTGTACGACATGGTGGGCAACGTCTATGAGTGGGTGGACGACTGCTGGCATGCCAGCCATGCCGACGATCCGAAAATGACGCCGGCACAGGCCACGGCCGCATGCAAGAAGCGGGTGCAGAAAGGCGGCGCCTTTGACTCCACCGCCGGCGATGTGCGCCCGGTGGCGCGCACCTTCGGCGACCGCGCGAGCACCGATCCGCGCGTTGGCTTCCGCATCGGCCGCACGCCGGCGCCCGCACCGGCACCAGCGGCTGCGGCAGCGGCCGCCGTCGGCGCATCAGCACCGGCCTCCGCTCCGGCCAGCGCGTCCACGCCCGCCGCCGCATTGTCGTCGGCGTCAGCCAGCGCGCCCGCCGCCGCCGGGGCCGCGAGCGAGGCCGCGTCGGGGCCCAGGCATGGTGGCAGGTCAGGCGCAAGGACTGCGCCTGCGGCGGCCAGACAACCCGCCGCCTCCACGCCGCCGGCAAACGCTTATTGACGAAGGAGAAAGGCCTACATGAACGTCCTGTATCGAGCCACAAGTATTAGCCTGGCCCTGCTGGTGGCCGGTTGCGCCACGCAGGAGCCACAAGTGACCCGACTGCCACCGCGCAATCCGGCCGACGTTCCACGCCGCCCGCCCGTGGCCACGCCCGCGCCCGCGCCGGCGGCCACCCCGCAGCCGGTGCCCCAGGAAGAGGAAGAAAGCAAGGCCCGGCAGTCGCTGCAAAAACAGGAAGTGGAGGATGAGACGCGGCGCCTGATGTCGTATCAGAAGAATCTGTTCCAGATCTTCAAGCTGTCCGAAATCCAGGCCGGATTCAAGGAAAAGCCCAACGCATTGGGTGTGTTTGAACTCAATTCGTCCAAGAACGGCAAGCTGCGGCTGATGCTCACGCAACTGCCCGGCAGTCCGGTACACCTGAGCGTGGGCACCTACAACGTGAACGTGGACGTGGTGATCGATTATGTGGAGACACTCGAATGCGTCTCCAGCACGTGCGAAGGCAAGACCCAGAACGTGGTGCGCTCCGTGCCGCGCACGGTGCAGTTCTACATGGCGCCACGGCTGGGGTATGTGCACCGCAAGGACGTCTCGCTGGTCGATCCCAAGTCGGTGGAAGCGAAGAACCGCAACTACCGCAGCAGCTATTCCGACCTGGTGATGACGGTGCAGCGTATCTCCGCCTCGCCGCTGCCGACCCGCCAGTCCGACTAACCTGACGGGCCGGCCGGCAAGGCTTAGAGCGTCAGGCCGCCCGCCACTTCCAGCGTGGCGCCGTTGACGTAGCTGGCCTCGTCCGACAGCAGGAACACGACGGCCGATGCGATCTCGCCGGGCTGGCCCATGCGGCGCTGGGGGATCATGTTGAGCATCTCCTCGACCACGTTGGCCGGAATATCCTTGACGATGTGGGTGTTGACGAAGCCGGGGCACACGGCGTTGCAGCGCACGCCCTTGCGGCCCAGTTCACGGGTCCAGGTCTTGGTCATGGCCAGCACGCCGGCTTTGGCGGCCGCATAGTTGGTCTGGCCGAAGTTGCCCGACAAGCCCACGATGGACGAGATGTTGACGATGGCGCCGGCCGTGGCCAGCAGCGCGTCCACGTTGGCGCTGGCGCAGTTGAACACGCCCTTGAGGTTGATGTCGATCACGCGGTCCCACTGGGCCTCGGTCATCTTGGTCAGCTGGGCATCGGCCACCACGCCCGCGTTGTTGACCAGGCCATTGACGCGGCCGAAATGCTCGCGCGTGGCGCTGGCGGCCGCCTGCACGCTGGCCAGGTCCGACACGTCCACCGCGTAGCCGGCCACCTGTACGCCGGCCACCTTGGCGCGCACGTGGTCCACGGCCGCCTCGATGGCGTCGGCGCGGTTGTCCCAGATCGCCACGCTGGCGCCGGCCACGGCGCAGCGCTCGGCGATGGCCAGGCCGATACCCTGGGCGCCGCCCGTGACGATGATTACCTTGTCAGTCAAATTCATGCTGCACTTCCTTCAATTGGTTGAATGTCGCCCTGGCCGACAGCCGGGCCTGCGGGGCAGTATAGCCGACCGCTCGCGCCACGGAAAAAAGGACGCCGCGCGGGATGCCGCCTGAGGCGGACATCCGGCGCGGCGCCGGTCCGTCACGAACGAACGAGAATCAGCAGCGTTCGAACACCACGGCGATACCCTGGCCGCCGCCGATGCACATCGTCACCAGCGCGTAACGGCCGTTGGTGCGTTGCAGTTCGTAGATCGCCTTGGTGGCGATGAAGGCGCCCGAGCAGCCCACCGGGTGGCCCAGCGCGATCGCGCCGCCGTTCGGGTTGGTCTTGGCCGGGTCCAGCTCCAGCACCTTGGTCACAGCCAGCGCCTGGGCGGCGAACGCTTCGTTCGATTCGATCACGTCCATCTGGTCCATCTTCAGGCCGGCCTTGGCCAGCGCCTTGCGGCTGGCGGGGATCGGGCCTTCACCCATCACGTCGTTCGGCACGCCGGCCACGGCGTAGCTGACGATGCGGGCGATCGGGGTCTGGCCGCGCTGGGCTGCCAGGGCGGCGTCGGCCAGCACCATGAAGGCGGCGCCGTCGTTGATGCCCGAGGCGTTACCGGCCGTCACCGTGCCATCCTTCTTGAAGGCGGGCTTCATCTTGGCCAGCGATTCCAGCGTGGTGGCAGGCTTCAGGTGCTCGTCGGCGTCGAACACCACTTCGCCCTTGCGGGTCTGGCGTACGATCGGCACGATCTGCGACTTGAAGCGGCCTTCGGCCTGGGCCAGCGCGGCGCGGCGCTGCGATTCGAGCGCGAACGCGTCCTGCTGCTCGCGGGTGATGCCGTATTTTTCGGCCAGGTTTTCCGCCGTGATGCCCATGTGGCCCACGCCGAACGGGTCGGTCAGGATCGAGGTCATCAAGTCGATGGCCTTGGTGTCGCCCATGCGCGCGCCCGAGCGCAGCGCCGGCAGCATGTAGCCGCCGCGCGACATCACTTCCACGCCGCCGCCGATGCCGTATTCGAAGTCACCCAGCATCACGCCTTGCGCGGCCGTCACGATCGCTTGCAGGCCGGACGAGCACAGGCGGCTCACCTGCATGGCGATGGAGTCCATCGGCATGCCGGCTTGCACGGACGCGACGCGCGACACGTAGCCATAGCGGCCATCGGTGGGGATGCAGGTGCCGACCACGGCGTTGCCAATGGCCGAAGCCTCGACGCCGGAGCGGGCGATGGTTTCCTTCATCACGATACCCGCCAGTTCGGCCGGCTCCATCTCCGACAGCGAACCACCGAAGGCGCCAATGGGGGAACGGGCGGCGCTCAGTACAACTACGTCTTTAGTCATGATAATTCCTTAAAAGCGGGTAATCGAAGGGCTGGTGCACGCCGGCGCACGGGCGCCGGAACGGCCATATTATGCCGCAGTGCGTCATTTCCGACAGGAAGTCTGGGGCTTTCGCGGCCCGCTGTCAATTTTGTCGCCCCGGTTCCCGGCCACTACGCGACATTTGCCCCGGCGTTGTTGCAAAATACCCCTCAATGGTAGCGCCTGTCGGCCAGCGGGCGCTGATCATTTTATGACAATCGCTGTGCATTTTATGACACCACGACGACCGCACGGCGGGGCCGATGTTGCACTGCGTATCACCCTCTCAGTCGCGCGGGGTGAGCAATTTGGCGATATCGGCGTCGCTGCAACCGGCCTCGCGCAGGATGGCGGCACCGTGCTCGCCGCGCCGGGGCACGGCGCCCGGCGCGTGTGCGGCCGCCGAGAACCGGGGCGCGGGCGCGGCCTGCAGCACGCCGCCACGTTCGCTGTAGACGGCGCGCGCCGCCATGTGGGGATGGGCTTGCGCCTCGACGGGCGACAGCACCGGCGCATAGCAGGCATCGCTGCCTTCGAGCAGATCAGTCCAGTGCTGGCGCGGCTGGGTCAGGAACAGCGCCGTCAGTTTCAGGCGCAGAGACGGCCAGCAGCGCTTGTCGTAGGGACGGGCAAATTCGGGATCGCCGGCCAGTCCCAGCTTTTCCAGCAGCAGCGCGTAGAACTGCGGTTCCAGCGCGCCGATGGTCACACCCAGCCCATCCTGGCACACATAGGTGCCGTACCAGTGCGGGCCGTCGAGCAGGCCCTCGCCGCGCCGCATCGGCATCATGCCGGCCGCGTGCAGCGACAGCAGCAGGTTCATCATGTTGGCGCTGCCGTCCACGATGGCGGCATCCACCACCTGCCCCGTGCCGCCGTTGCGCACACCGAGCACGCCGGCCAAGACACCCATGGCCAGGTATAGCGCACCACCGCCAATGTCGCCCACCAGCGTGGGCGGGGCCAGCGGCGCCTGGTCAGGCGCGCCGCTGTACCACAGGGCGCCGGACAGGCCGATGTAATTGATGTCGTGGCCGGCCGCCTTGGCCAGCGGGCCGTCCTGGCCCCAGCCGGTCATGCGGCCATAAATGAGCTTGGGATTGCGGGCCAGGCAGGCCGCCGGCCCCAGGCCCAGGCGCTCCATCACGCCGGGGCGCATGCCTTCGATCAGGGCGTCGGCCCCGGCGATCAGGTCGAGCAAGGTGGCGATCGCTTGCGGGTCCTTCAGGTCCAGCGCCAGCGAGCGCTTGCCGCGGTTGGTGATGTTCTTGTCGCCCAGGTCGAGCGGATCGCCGGACTTGCCGGCCGCCCGTTCCACCAGGATCACGTCCGCGCCCATGTCGGCCAGCAGCATGCCGCAGAATGGGGCCGGCCCGATGCCAGCGATTTCGATGATACGTATGCCCGACAGTATGCCCATGCGTTGTGTCCCCGGTTGGTGTGGTTATTGGCTGATACCAGCAGTGTAACCGCACGCGTGGACAGGTACATCGTCGCATCGGACGAATCCCGGCCGCAAGGACCGGGCGTCGGGACCAGACCGCACGGTCCGGCCCCTGTGGATCAATAGCGCACGATGCTGTGGCCGGCGTTCTTGACCTTGTCGCCGGCGACCATGCCGGGGTCCTTGTCGAAGGTGAACCGGGCCTGGCGGCCGTTCTCGTACTGCACCGCCACGGTCCACACTTTTTTGGCCGTCATCTTTTTCTCAACCTGGTTGCCCGCGTAGGCGCCGCCCGCCGCGCCGGCCACGGTGGCCAGGTCACGGCCCGTGCCGCCGCCCACCTGGTGGCCCAGCAGCGCGCCGGCCACACCGCCGGCGACCACGCCCAGCGCGCCGCCCTGGCCGGCCTGCTCCGTCACGTGGACGGAAGTGACCTTGCCGCAGGTCGCGCACACGGCATGGCCGTTGGCTTGCGAGGCGGGCTTGGCGCTTTCCATGGCCTTGGTGTAGGTGGCCTTGGCGTCGCGCAGGCACTGCATGCGCAGCGACGCTTCGCGCTCATCGGCGCACAGTTTCTTGTCGCTGTCGTAGCGGGCCGCGGCGTCCTGGGCACTCTGGCCTGCCGCCGAAGCGTGCGAGGTGATGAAGCCGGTGGCCAGCATGGCTGCCAGCAGGATGGTTTGCTTGTTCATGTGAGACTCCTGATTCGTTGGGGTGATACCGGCCCGCGCCGGCGCCATCGGGCGCGGTGCGGGCCGCAAGGCTTAGTTGACGCGACGTTCGACGGTGACCTGTTCGATCTCCACGCGGCGGTTAGGCTCCAGGCACTTGATCAGCTCTGCGCGCTTTTGCTTCTTGTTGTCGCACTGGACGACTGGCTGCTCCTCGCCCTTGCCCGCCGTGTTGATGCGGCTGGCGGCCACGCCCTTGCCCACCAGGTAGGCCTTGACGGCTTCGGCGCGGCGCAGCGACAGCGCGTGATTGGACTTGCTGCTGCCCAGGCGGTCGGCATAGCCGGTCACCATCACGTGTTCCACGCTGGCGTTCTCGTTGAGGAATTTGGCCATGTCGTCCAGCTTGGGCTGGCCGGCGTGCAGCTTGTCGCTGCCGAAGCCGAACAATTCAGTGGCCGACATCGTCACCTTTTCAAACCGTGCTGGCGCAGGCGGCGGTGGCGCGACCGGCGCTGGGGGCGGCGGCGCCACTTCGGCCACCGGCTGCGGCGCCACCACGGGTGCCACCGGCACGGGGCGTGCGGCTGGCTTGTTGAACGCGTAGTTCAGGCCCACGGTCAGGTAATAATTGTTCGATTTGCTGGTGCCGAACTCATTGCCGCGGATGAAGCCGTGCACATCGCGCAGGTCCGCCTGCATGGACCACTGGTCGTTCAGCGAGGCCTGGAAACCGAGGCCGGCGCTCACGAACGGCGAGTTCTTCGACAACTGGCCCACCGTGTTCAGGTTGGCCTTGTCATGCTCCATGCCGGCACCCACCAGCACGAACGGACGGAAGGTAGAACGGGAGAACAGGTACAGGCCATCGACACCAAAGGTGTTTTGCTGGTAGCGCTCGCCGTTGTCGCGGGAACGGGCGTAGGTGGTGCCCATCTGCACGTCCCAGTTGTCACTGACGGCCTTGCCGAACTTGAGGCCGGCGCCGAAGCCGTGCTTGTCCACGCCGAAGTCGCCGTCAGGCTTCATGGCGTTGACGCTGGGCTGGATGTACCACGATGGATTGATCGCTTCGTCCGCGGCAACGGCGGAGAAAGAGGCGCACAGTGCGAGTGCCGCCAGGGCGATTTTCTTGGATTTCAACATGTCTGTTCCCATTCTTAAATGTTATGGCTGTTTGTCATGCCCAGTCCGCAGCGGGCGGCTGCCCTGCTTGCGATCCGGTTATGGACTAAACGAAATCCAAACATTTCAGGTAGACAAGGTTTTATTTGAAAGATGTAATAGATTGTATCTTTGCCGCCGCCCCTCCCCATCCAGGCGGCCCGATCTCTTGCCAATTTGATCTGAGTCAACTTTTTCCACATTTCATCAGGTATACCTGTAGCAGTCTTTGACACGCCTCAAGACCAATGTTGTAAGAACGTTATTTGAATGCTCGCCAACGAAACCGGCGCCGTCAGGCCGGAACGATAAGAAAAGGGTACCGACATGCAAACTTCCACCTTGTCCCTGTCCACACTGCTACGCGCCGCCGGACTATGCGCCGCCCTGCTGGCAGGTCTTCCCTCGGCCCAGGCGGCCGATGCCAAAGGCAAATATCCTGGCGACTTCGGCCCGCCCCAGGGCGCGCCCATCACGGCAGTGCTGACCAGCCCGCCCATGGTGCCACCGCCCACCAACCGCAACTACCCGGCCAAGGTGATCGTCAACCTGGAAGTGGTGGAAAAGCAGATGCCGATCTCGGAAGGTGTGAGCTACACGTTCTGGACCTTCGGCGGCTCCGTGCCGGGCAGCTTCATCCGGGTGCGCCAGGGTGACACGGTGGAGTTCCACCTCAAGAACCATCCATCGAGCAAGATGCCCCACAACATCGACCTGCACGGCGTCACGGGACCGGGTGGCGGCGCCGCCTCCAGTTTCACGGCGCCAGGCCACGAGTCGCAATTCACGTTCAAGGCCCTCAACGAGGGCATCTATGTGTACCACTGCGCCACGGCGCCGGTCGGCATGCACGTGGCCAACGGCATGTATGGCCTGATCCTGGTGGAGCCGCCGGAAGGCTTGCCGCCCGTCGACCACGAGTACTACGTGATGCAGGGTGACTTCTACACCACCGGCAAGTACCGCGAGAAAGGCTTGCAGCCATTCGACATGGAAAAAGCCATCGACGAGAAGCCCACCTACGTGCTGTTCAATGGCGCCGAGGGCGCGCTCACGGGCGACAACGCGATCAAGGCCAAGACCAATGAATCAGTGCGCCTGTTCATCGGCAACGGCGGCCCCAACATGGTGTCCAGCTTCCACGTGATCGGCGCCATCTTCGACCGCGTACGCTTCGAGGGCGGCACCAACAGCCAGACCAACGTGCAAACGACGCTGATTCCGGCCGGCGGCGCCGCCATCGCGGAATTCACCACCAAGGTGCCGGGCAGCTATGTGATGGTGGACCACTCGATCTTCCGCGCCTTCAACAAAGGCGCGCTGGCCATCCTCAAGGTGGACGGCCCCGAGGACAAGACCATCTACTCCGGCAAAGAAGTCGATTCCGTCTACCTGGGCGACCGCGCCGCACCGAACATGAAAGCGGTCGCCACGGCGGCGACGGCCGCCGCCAGTGGCAACCTGACCGTGCAGGAGCAGATCAACGCCGGCAAATCGCTGTTCGCCGGCACCTGCTCGGTCTGCCACCAGGCCAACGGCGAAGGCTTGCCGGGCGTGTTCCCGCCGCTGGCCAAGTCCGACTTCCTGAATGCCGATCCCAAGCGCACCGTGGGCGTGGTGCTGCACGGCTTGACCGGCAAGGTGCAGGTGAACGGCAAGCAGTATGACTCGGTGATGCCACCGATGAACCAGTTGAACGACGACGAGGTGGCCAACATCCTCACCTACGTGCTCAACAGCTGGGACAACAAGGGCGGCCAGATCAAGGCCGCCGACGTGAAAGCGGTGCGGGCCAAGCCGGCGCCGAAGGCACAGGCCGCCCACTGAAGCGGGTCGCAACGTGAAGCTGCCACCGACAAGCCCGTTCCTCCCCATGCTGGCCGCAGCGGTGCTGGCCTGGGGAGGTCACGCCGGCGCGGCCGATTATGTGGCCGTGCCGGCGGGCCGGCTTGTCACGGTGCTCTCGGGCGGGAACGCGGGCAATCCGCCCGTCAAGGTGAACCGCTTCGCCATGCGCAGCGAACCGGTCACCAACGGCGAGTTCCAGGCCTTCATCGCCACGCACCCGGAATGGCAACGGGGCGCGGCGCCGCCCATCTTCGTGGACGCGAACTACCTGCGCCAATACGACCAGGCCGTCGCCGTTGATGGCCTGGACAAGCAGCCCGTCACCAACGTCAGCTGGTTCGCGGCGCAGGCGTTTTGCGAAAGCGAGCAGGCCCGCCTGCCCACCTGGTACGAATGGGAATACGTGGCGGCCGCCGACGAGCACCGGCGCGATGCCCGCAAGGACCCGGCCTGGCGGGCCCGCATCCTGGCCTGGTATTCACAGGCGTCGACCGGCAGCCACGGGGCGATCGGCGGCAAGCCGAACTTTTACGGCATCCGTGACATGCACGGCCTGATCTGGGAATGGGTGGATGACTTCAACGCCCTGCTGGTGAGCGCCGACAGCCGTGACCAGGGTGATCCGGAAAAGCTGCAATACTGCGGGGCGGGCGCCATCAGCCTGCAAGACCGCGACAATTTCGCCATCCTGATGCGGGTGGCGCTGCTATCGTCGCTCAAGGGCGCCGACAGCACCAACGACCTGGGCTTCCGCTGCGCCCGTAGCCTGACCAAGGAAAAGAAATGAACGCCATGCTCCGTACTCGCCTGTCGGCCCTGCTGCTGTCGTCCCTGTGTGCGCTGGCCCTGCCCGCCTCGGCCACGGACGCGCCAGCGGCGCCTGCTACCGCTTTGCCGTCCACCTCGCTCTACCAGTTGCCGGCTACCTTGAACAACCAGGACGGCAAGCCGTTCAAGCTGCGCGACCTGCGCGGCCATCCGGTCGTGGTCAGCATGTTCTACAACTCATGTGAATTTGTCTGCCCGATGCTGATCGATACCATGCGCCAGACCCAGCAGGCGCTGGACCAGGACGCGCGCGACCGCCTGTCCATGCTGCTGATCACCTTCGATCCGGCGCGCGACGATCTCAAGGCGCTCAAGCAGGTGGCGCGCCAGCGCGAACTCGATCCATCCCACTGGACCGTGGCCCGCACCGACGCGGCCAGCGTGCGCAAGATCGCGGCCACGCTCGACATCCAGTACCGCCGGCTGGAAAGCGGCGAATACAACCACACCACGGTGCTGGTGCTGCTCGACAGCGAGGGCCGCGTGCTGGGGCGCACGGGCAAGATAGGTGCGGTCGATCCCGAGTTCGTCAAGCTGATCAAGGACACGGTGGCGGCGCACTGACACACCCAAGTGTGGCGGCCGCGCAAATAAAAAAAGGCTTGCGTTTGCGCGCAAGCCTTTTGAATTCTGGTGGGAAGTGCAAGTTTCGAACTTGCGACCCCTGCAGTGTGAATGCAGTGCTCTACCCCTGAGCTAACCTCCCGAAGCGGGGCGAATTATCACACACAAACGCCCGGCTTGGGAAGGCCAATTTTCAATATTGCCGAAAAAAGTGTAAATCGTCGGGTCAATTTCCGGCTCCGTCACCATACGCCTGCAGCGGGACCAGTCCGGCCACTTCCTGCAATTGCTGCTGGCGGCGCAAGATCTCATCCAGCGAGCGCGGGTGCGCGCCCTTCACGTCTGGCGCCAATGCTTCCACCAGGTCGCGTTGCAGGTTGCGCCGGACCGGCGTAGTGCGGTCCGAGATCAGGTGACCCATCGCATACTTCATCACATGGGTCGCCTGCGTGGCCGACTGCCGCAATGACGCCGCTTTCAAGCGCCCCTGATCGTATGCCATCAGCGCATCCGAGCTGGCATTGTCGTCGAGCTGATAGTAATCGTAGTTCTGGTCTTCCGGCCCGCCGTCCAGCCGCAATTGGCCACCCGGCACGGCCGGCATGTGGTAACTCGCACAAAGTTGCGAGCGCTGGTGCTGGGCGATGAAACGGTCACCCTGGCTGCGCCCGCCAATACTGGTGTTTTGCGCCACCTGGTACGAAAAGCCATCATGCTCAAGCGGGCGCATCTTGTTGACCGCCTTCGACGTTTGCGTGATCCCCGCATCAAAATCGGCCAGCCCCGTCAGCAGCGCGTGGTCTTCGCCGGACAACGTCAGTGTGCTGGTGCGGACGCCGTCCGCCGCGGGCAGGCTGGCCGCGTCGTAGCCGCTGTTCATTTCGGCGAACGCATCCTTGAACATGGACACCAGCGATGCATCGCCGTGCCCGCGCGCGGCGGCCAGGTCAACCTGTTGCAAATAGCTGCCCACGGCCCTGGCTTGCTGGGCCTTGTTACCGAGGGCAGCCACCTGGCTCATGTCAACGTTGACATGCACCGCACCAGCGGCGCCGTTGAAGCTGACCTTGCGTCGGGCGCTGTCGGCGTGCAGGTCCAGCGTTTGCGTGGTTGCCGGCTCGGTCGCCACCTTTACCACACTGTGCAGGTCCACCGACGCCAGCACGGTCGGATCGAATTGCAGCAAGCCACCCAGTTTCAGTTGCGGCGGACTTTGCGCGATGCCGTCCACCGCCTCCTGGAATGCGTCCGCCAGTTTGGCGAGCGCGGCGCGCGCAGCCTGATTCAGCGTGCCGGTGCTCTTCATCTGCACGGCCAGGCCATCCTCGCCACTGTCGAGCGTCAACGACACTTGTGCGCCGCCGGTGGTGGCAATGGTGAGCGCAATCCGATTCTCGCCCTGTCCATGGACCACTGGCTTGCCCAAAGCGGCAGCCGCAACCGGGGAATACAGCCCGGCGCCGTTTCGCGGCGGACGTGCCGCCTGGCTGGCATCCGTACCATCTCCGTAGAAACGCGCCAGCAAGGCGCTGCCCAGGCCATGCAGGCGGCCGGCCAGGGATGGTTCGAAGAAGTTACGGGCGATCAGCGAAGTGACCTTGTCGCGCGCGGGCGATTCCCACAGCAGCGGCGTGGCGTCCGGGTCGAGCCCTGGCACCGCGTCCAGGCGGGCGGCGGCAAGACCTCCAGGACTGAGCTTGACGGCACCGCCGGCTGCGGGCGCCGGGCTGACAACAGACGCCTGTTCCACTGCCTGCGTGGCCGATGGGGTGTATGGCGCTGTACGGCCACTGGGAAGGACGACGATCGTGGTCATGTGCGGCGATCCGATGAAGGTTGAAAGTGATTGTTAAAACAATTTTTCAATTATAACCATTCAGCTGACGCCAAATTCTCACTCATTGTGGCCGTCCTTCCACGCTTCCAGCATCCTGAAATTCCTTCTTTGTTTCGCTGGGCCGGTGCTCGGCCTGTGCCTGCGAGACGGCCCAACGAAAAAAGGCTCACGGTTTTATCCGTAAGCCTTTTTGAAATTCTGGTGGGAAGTGCAAGTTTCGAACTTGCGACCCCTGCAGTGTGAATGCAGTGCTCTACCCCTGAGCTAACCTCCCGAAGCGGGGCGAATTATCGCATACAACTTTAGGAAAATGGAAGGGTTGCAGCGAAATTTCCCCAAAATTTCATTCATTCAGCTGGCGGCGCGCTGATGGTGCGCCAGATGCAGCTGCCTTTGACGGCCTTGTCCAGCCCGCTCAGGTTGTCCTCGTGGGCCGCCAGCTCCGCTTCGGAAGCGGGCAGGACGATAATGTCGGCCAGCGCCACCTGCTCCAGGCTGGCGCCGCCCGCGCCCACCTCTTCTTCCACATCCATGCCCAGGCTGTTCTGGCCGCGCGTCATGGCCAGGTAGACGTCGGCCAGCAGTTCCGCGTCCAGCAGCGCGCCGTGCAGCTTGCGGTGCGAGTTCGACACGCCATAGCGGTCGCACAGCGCGTCCAGCGAGTTGCGCTTACCGGGATGCAGTTCCTTGGCCTGCACCAGCGTGTCGATCACATTACCCACGTGGTCGGTAAAGTCCGGCAGGTTCAGGCGCTTGAATTCATGGTTCAAGAAACCCAGGTCGAACGGCGCGTTGTGGATGATGATCTCGGCGCCAGCCACGTAGGCACGCAATTCCTCGACGATCTCGTGGAACTTGGGCTTGTCGCTCAAAAATTCCGTCGTCAGGCCGTGGACGTTCAGCGCGCCCTCTTCCGAATCGCGTTCCGGGTTGATGTAGACGTGGTAGTTATTACCCGTCAACATGCGGTTGCGCAGTTCGACACAGCCGATTTCGATGATGCGGTTGCCCAGTTTGGGATTGATGCCGGTGGTTTCGGTATCGAGTACGATTTGACGCATGGTGTCTGCCTGAGTGATCGGTTGCTAAAGCGAGCCGCGCAGTATAACAAAGCGCGGCCCGGGCGGCATGCCACACGGCCCCTTTCCAGGCAAACGCAACGGCAGCGGGACCATTATTTCATGCCGGCATATCCTGGCAAGCGTGGCGCCGGCCGGCTAAATAGCTCGCTCGCGTGCCTGGCCAGATCGTTCATGCCATAGCCCGCGGCCAGCTGCGCCGTGAGCCAGCGCGCTTGACCTCCATCGAGCAGCAGCTGCTCGATCTGCGCGCGCGCCGCCCCAAAGCCCGGATCATCGGATAGCGGCGCCAGGCGCGCCATATCCGCAGTGATGACTTCGGCGATCGTACGGCTGGTGCCGGTCTCGGGGTCGATCCACAGCCCGGCGACGCCGTCGCGCGCCGCGTTGAACCGGTTCCAGGTATAGAGTTCCGGACCGTCGTTGGTGGGCCAGCGTCCCGGCTGCTGGCTGGCTTCGATACACAAAGCGCGCGCATAGCAGGCCAGCGCCGCCGCATAGGATGGATGTAACGGCGTGTCGAGCACGCGCAGCTCGATGGTGCCATATTCCGGCTTCGGGCGCACATCCCAGTAGAAATCCTTGATGCTGCTGACGATCCCTAATCCCGCCAGCCGGTGGAAATGCTGTTCGAACTGTTGCCACGAGCGTATGTGCGCGGGCATCGTGCCACTCATGGGGAAGGCGCCAACGACATTGCTGCGGGCGCTGCAAAAACCCGAGTTCTCACCTTGCCAGCAGGGGGAGTTGGCTGAAAGCGCGATAAATAACGGCGCGCGCTGGGTCAGCCACGCGCACAGCCGCACTGCCTCATCACCACCGGGCACACCGACATGGACGTGCATGCCAAAGACGGTAAACAACTTGGCGAGATAGCCGAACTTGCGGGCCGAGGCCCGGTAGCGCTCCTTTGGATAGATGCGCTGATCGCTCCATTGCTGGAATGGATGGGCCCCACCACCGGAAATCACGGCCCCCACTTCAAACGCCGCCCGCTCGACACTGGCGCGTATCTCTTCCAGCTCCGCAGCAGCTTGCTGATAACTTTCCAGGATCGAGGTGGCCACCTCCAGCATCGAGGTGGTGATTTCCGGCGTCGCCACCCAACGTTTCTCCTGCCTGTCGAGCAGTCGCAGGATATCGGGCGCCGCCGGCATCAGGTCGAAGGTCAGGCGGTCCAGCACCATCAGTTCGAGTTCGATGCCCATGGTGCCGAGCCGGGCCTGGCCAAACGGGGGCAAGTAGGCCGGCCCGCTTCCGGCCACGGCCGCCGCCTGCGCGTCAGCGGAATGCAAGGCAGCCTCAGACATGCAGATTCTCCTCGTGGTTTTCGCCGGCCAGATGCAAGCCATACCAGGTCAGGCCAGGCGCAGCCAGCACATTAATGGCCAGCAGCGCCGCCATGATCTGTTGCGCAGCTTCACTCAGGCCAGGGTAGCCGTTCATGGAATTGTCGACCATGAGGGAGCCAAAACTGACGAGCGAACACATCGACAAAGCCAGCGCGTTCTTTTTTTCCTTACCCCAGGCTGTCGCCGGGACCAGCGCGGCACGCGTCACCACCACCCGCGCCGCGAACAAGATCAGCGCCGCCGCCAGCGCCTGCCAATGCAACAGCTGCTGGATCTGTACCAGCGAGGCCGACATCATGAACAGCAGCGCATATCCCATATCCTGGCCGGTGCGCAGCTCTGCCTGAAATACGTTGTCGCGCTTTTCCGCATTGCGCAGCAACACCCCCATCAATAGCAGCGACAGCAATGCACTTGCGGCACTCACCGAACACAAGCCCAAGTCCATCAGCAGCACGGCCAGCAGCATACCCGGGCGCATGCGTGCACGGGCCCGGCTAAGGCGCGTGGCCAGCACGTAAAGGCCGTAGCACAGCAAGGCGATCACCACGCCCCACCCCAGGCGGCTCAATTGCTTGAGCAACTCCGCCCCATAGCTGCTTAGCTCGCCATCGGCGCTGCTGCGCAGCCAGGCGACGGTCGGCACCAGCAGCAGCAAGGCCGTCACATTGGCCAGGCCAATGAAATTGGCGCCCGCGAAGACCGTCACGCCACTGGCTTGAGAATCGGACACCATGGAAGCGTAAATGATGGGGCTGGAGGCGATCAGCATCGCTGCCATCAAGCTGGCCTCGGCCAAGTTTAGTCCGCAGGCAACGAGCACGCCCCAAATGACCGTGCCGCGCAACAAACAGGCCAGCAACAGGCTCCCGCCCTGCCGCCGGCTGCGCCACAGCCAGGCCAGGTCCATCTTGCGCCCGACTTCGAACAGCACCAGGGCCGTGGCGGCGTTGAACAATTCCTGGAACTGGGTGGCGACAGCGGTATCGATCATCCCCACGCCGCTGACGCCGAGCACCAGGCCGGCGACCACGGCACCGTACAACTTGGGTAAGCCGCGCGCTTCCAGCACCAGGCCGAGCACCTGCGCGAGCAGCAGGCCAGCGCCCAACAGTGCAAGCGGTGACGACAACCAGAGCGGCCACGAGAGCATATCAGCGTTCATGGTCAGCTACCCATAATGCGGCCAGCGCGGCCAGCTCGCGATCCAGTTCGGAAACGCGCTGCGCCTCCCCAGGCGAACCGGGCTTCGCAGCCACTGCCGTCTCGATGCGCAGCTGTTGGGGTTCTTCGTTTTTCGCCGGCAACCAAACATGGCCGATCAATTGCGTGTCCTTCCGCGACACTGCCGCATAGGTGGCGCTGCGCTGATGCGGCAAAATGGGCAGCATCAAGTGAAACACCGCCGGCCAGGTCTGGCTGGGGTCGCTGCGCGCCAGCTGCACCTGGATGGCCGCGCGCTGTTCGAGGCGGCTATCTTCACGCACATAAGGAAGAGGAATGTCGGACTCCCTTGACATGTCCGCCACCGAGAGGCGCATGCACTGATTGTTCGCTTGCCAGACCAAGCCATTTTCCAGCCGCTCGGCTGGCCGATTGCGCAAATTACGATAGCCAAGCCCCAACAGCGAGCGCGGTGCGACAGTCCGGTCCGCGTCGGCCGATCGCTGGAGCGCTTGCCTGAGCTCGTCCCACCGCTTTTGCTCCCACCGGCGCGTGGCGGCCCGGTCGGGCATATCCCAGCGCCAGGTGGTGACGGTCCAGCCGCTATCCGCACCTTGGGCGATGAACGTGACAACCTGGGCGGAACTCTGGTCGGCGCCCCCCTGGAAGAGGACCTGGCGCCGCCATGACGCATCCCACACGGGCGAACTGCCGGCGGCCGGGTCATGTTGCTGTTGCCAGTGCCACCAGGCCGCTTGCGGGCTGGCACAACCGGACTTGCTGCTCGGGTCGAGCACCCACCGTCGCATAGTCAGCCGTTTGTGCCAGGCGCATTGCGCGGGCGCTGCGATCCAGCCGGCCGGTGCGGGACCCGGCGGCAAGTCGCACAAGACCGGTCGGTCGCGACTCATTGTCGCCAGCGAGCGGACGACGGCAGCAAGATCAGGTTCCGCAGCCGGTGCCGCAGCCCGCACCATGTCGGCAAAACCGCAACAGATGAGCGCAGCCAGGATGGCGCGCCCCCATACAGTGGGGCAAACCAGTTGATTAGGTCGATACATTTGACAAATTATAGGACGGCATAATACATTTGTACAAATGTATTATGCATCTGGGTATGACAGCAGGCCTATTTCAAGGCTTTTATCCCCGCGGCCTCCCCAGGGCTACGGGGATTTTTTTTCGTCTCCACGAAATTCCGGGAGACGCAGCGTTGATCTTCAGGAAGCATTCAGCGCGTCGTGATAGCCGTGTACCATCCGTTGTTACGCAGGTCAACATTCCAGATGACAGCCCCTTGGATGCCCGCCTACGCGCTTAGCGCTTGCTGCGCACCGAGTCGACGCCGCGGTTGGCCAGCATGTCGGCGCGCTCATTGCCGGGGTGGCCATTATGGCCGCGCACCCAGCGCCATTCGACCTGGTGCACGGCTTGGGCCGCGTCCAGCGCCTTCCACAAGTCCTCGTTCTTGACCGGCTCCTTGGCCGCCGTCTTCCAGCCACGCGCCTTCCAGCCGTGTATCCATTCGCTGATGCCTTTTTGCACGTACTGGCTGTCCGTGTACAGCGTCACGGCGCAGGGACGCTTGAGCGCGTTGAGCGCCTCGATCACGGCCTGCAATTCCATGCGGTTATTGGTGGTGTTCAACGCGCCGCCGAAAATTTCCTTTTCCGCCCCTTCGGCCACCATCAACGCCCCCCAGCCGCCCGTACCGGGATTGCCCTTGCATGCGCCATCGGCAAAAATATCGACTTTATCCATCCTGCTGCTTCCGCCTCTTGTTAGTTACCGGCACGGCCACCGGGGCCGCCGCCGTTCGTTTGATCCATGCCGGACCGATCAAATGCATGCCTTTCACGCGCTTGATGGCCTGCACGATATACACGCCGCCCAGATAAGGCCACCAGCGCGCGCCTGCATTATCCATGAAGGCGTAGCGGTGCAGCCACTTTTCCGTACGACAGGCGGGCGCGTAGCAGCCAAAGTGGCTTTGGCTGGCGCCCAGATTCAATAATTTTAGCCAGTCGCGCATGCGCGGCATGGAGATCAGTTCCTGAGCCCGGGGCAGGAAATCCGAGCCCGTCACCCGCCCCACGGCCTGGCGCGCGCCCCACAGGCTGGCCGGATTAAAGCCGCAGATGATGACCTGCCCTTCCGGAATCAGGACGCGCTCCACTTCACGCAGCACCTGGTGCGGTTCGGCGGAAAATTCCAGCACATGGGGCAGCACGACGAGGTCGATGCTCTGCGACGCGAACGGCAGTTCCGTGTAATCGAGCGCGACGGCCACCTGGCGCGGCACGTCTTCCGGCGCCGCGCCCACGCTGCGCGGGCGCACACGGTTGTCGGCCAGCCACTGATACGGCATGCGGTTCGCGGCCAGCGCATTAATTTGCGGCATACCGATTTGCAGGGCATTGAAACCGAAGATATCCGCCGTCAGATTATCGAGGCAGGTTTGTTCCCACGCACACAAGTACCTGCCTGCCGGGGTTTGCAGCCAGCCGTCCAGCGCTATAATGGATTGGTCGGATGCAGCGTTATCCATGTCTAGCCTTTCGTGACCCAATGACCATCTCATCTCCCCACACGTTACATGTCCTCACGGTACCTGCTTTTCATGACAATTATCTGTGGCTGATACATGATGGCAAGCATGCCGCCGTGGTCGACCCCGGTGACGCCAAGCCCATCCTGGCGGCGCTGAAAGAAAACGGCCTCAAGCTCACTGCCATTTTACTCACCCACCACCACGCTGACCATATCGGGGGCGTGCCTGCATTATTACAGCATTATCCGGTTCCTGTTTTCGGGCCACGCAACGAACGCATCGCCGGCGTCACGCTGCCGGTGGGCGAAGGCAAGCGTATCGATGTGCCCGGTCTGGATCTGCGCCTGTCCGTGCTCGACGTGCCCGGCCACACCATGGGCCACATCGCCTACGTGCGCGAAGCGACCGGCGACGAACCCACGTGGCTGTTCTGCGGCGACACGCTGTTCGCGGGTGGTTGCGGGCGCCTGTTCGAAGGCACGCCGGCGCAGATGATCAGCTCGCTTGGCAAGCTGGCCGCCCTGCCCGACGACACCAGGATCTATTGCGCCCACGAGTACACCTTGTCCAACCTGCGCTTCGCGCGCGTGGTGGACCCGGACAACGAAGCCCTGCGCGCGCGCGTGGTGCTGGAAACGGACCGGCGCGAACACGACGTGCCCACCGTGCCGAGCACGCTTGGCGTGGAAAAAGCCACCAATCCTTTCCTGCGCTACCGCGACCCGGCCATCGCCGCCCAGCTGGTCAAGGCCGACCGCCTGTCGCCCGGCGACACGGCGCTGGCCACCTTCACGGCCCTGCGCCTGTGGAAAAACGATTTCTGAACGACATAATCGGGGTCCGTCCCCAATATAAAAAAAGGGCAAGTCCATGTACTGGACTTGCCCTTGGCTTTTTATGCCGCCCGGGAGCGGCATGTGCGCTGGCTTAGATTTCTTCGTACAGCGGCAGGGTCAGGAACTCGGCGAACGACTCCGAAGTCGACATCTCTTCGAAGATCTGCGCGGCACGCGGGTAGGTCGGGCCTTCGCCGCCTGGCGCGTCACGCTGCACCTTGGCCAGCTCTTCCGGAATCATGGCGCGCACCATCTCGGCCGTGACCTTGCGGCCATCTTCCAGCACGCCCTTGGTGGAGCGGATCCACTGCCACACTTGCGAGCGGCTGATCTCGGCCGTGGCCGCGTCTTCCATCAGGTTGTGGATAGGCACGCAACCGTTGCCTGCCAGCCAGCTGCCCAGGTAGTGGATGCCGACGTTGATGTTGTAACGCAGGCCCGCTTCCGTGATCGGCGTTTCCGGCTTGAAGTCCAGCAGTTCGGCGGCCGTCACGTTCACGTCCGGACGCTGCTTGTCGATCTGGTTAGGCTTGTCGCCCAGCACTTTCTTGAACTCGGCCATGGCCAGGTCCACCAGGCCAGGGTGCGCCACCCAGCCACCGTCGTAGCCGTCGGTCGCGTCGCGTGCCTTGTCGTTGCGCACACCGCCCATCGCCACTTCGTTCTTTTCCGGATCGTTCTTGATCGGGATCAGCGCGGCCATGCCGCCGATGGCCGGTGCGTTGCGCTTGTGGCAGGTCTTCAGCAGCAGCAGCGCGTATGCACGCATGAATGGCGAGGTCATCGTCACCTTGGCGCGGTCGGCCAGGCAGAAGTCCTTGTCCAGCTTGAACTTCTTGATGCAGGAGAAGATGTAGTCCCAACGGCCGGCGTTCAGGCCCGAGCTGTGTTCACGCAGTTCGTACAGGATCTCGTCCATCTCGAACGCGGCCAGGATGGTTTCGATCAGCACGGTGGCCTTGATGGTGCCTTGCGCCAGGCCCAGTTCGTTCTGGGTCATCACGAAGATGTCGTTCCACAGGCGCGCTTCCAGGTGCGATTCCATCTTCGGCAGGTAGAAGTAGGGACCGGCGCCGCGGGCCAGCTGTTCCTTGGCGTTGTGGAACATGAACAGGGCGAAGTCGAAGATACCGCCGGAGATGCGCTTGCCGTCCACCAGCACGTGCTTCTCGTCCAGGTGCCAGCCGCGTGGGCGCACCACCAGGGTGGCGATCTTGTCATTCAGCTTGTACGACTTGCCGTTCTGCTCCAGCGAGATGGTGCGGCGCACGGCGTCGAACATATTGATCTGGCCGGTGATCTGGTTGTCCCAGTTCGGGGTGTTCGAATCCTCGAAGTCGGTCATGTAGCTGTCGGCGCCCGAGTTGAAGGCATTGATGACCATCTTGCGCTCGACCGGGCCGGTGATTTCCACGCGGCGGCATTCCAGCGCCTTGGGAATCGGGGCGATCTTCCAGTCGCCGTTGCGGATGTGGGCCGTTTCTGGCAGGAAGTCAGGACGCTCGCCGGCGTCCAGGCGCTTGGCGCGCTCCACGCGCACGGCCAGCAGTTCCTGGCGGCGCGACTCGAACGCGCGCGACAGCTTGACCACCAGGGCGAGCGCGTCCGGCGTCAAGATCTGTTCATAGCCGGGCTTGATCTCGCCCGTAATTTGCATACCAGCCGGTACGTTGATGGTCGTCATGGATGTCTCTCCGTATAAGGTAATGTGAACTGCTATCCGAAATTATAAGCATTGCTAATCTTGTTGCTAACCGATTCTTTTAGTGTGGGGACTCGGTTACATCACGATCTGATTTCAAGTATATTCACTATTTAGTTATACAAACAAGACAAAAGATCACTTCATCTTTGCGTTTTTCTCACAAGTGACAGGCAACGGGCATCCATGGGTCAGTTCAGGCAAATCTCCACCTTCGTCGAAGTCGTTTCCAAGGGCAGCCTGTCGGCCGCCGCCCGCGCCGAGGGCATCGCCCCGGCCATGATAGGCCGCCGCCTCGATGCGCTGGAAGCACGCCTGGGTGTGAAGCTTTTGCAACGCACGACGCGCAAGCTGGCGCTGACCAACGAAGGCGCCGCTTTCCTGGAAGATTGCCAGCGCATCCTGGCCGAGCTCGAGGATGCCGAGTCCGCCGTGGCCGAGCGCAGCGCGCGCGCCAGCGGCCACCTGATGATCTCGGCGCCGGCCGGCTTCGGCCGCCAGCACGTGGCGCCGCTGCTGCCCTCCTTCCTGGCCGAGCACCGCGACGTGCAGTGCACACTCAATTTGAACGACCGCGTGGTGGATTTGATCGGCGAAGGGGTGGACGTGGCGATCCGCATCGCCAGCCTGTCCGATTCCAACCTGGTCAGCGTCAAGCTGGCCGACAACGAGCGGGTGCTCGTCGCCGCGCCCGCCTACCTGAAACGGTATGGCGAGCCCAAGACCCTGGCCGACCTGTCCAGGCACAACTGCCTGGCCATTTCCAGCGAAGGCAGCCAGCGCGGCTGGACCTTCCGCGACGGCGGCAAGATCGTCACGCTGAAGGTGACGGGAAATATGGGCTGCAACGACGGCCAGGTGCTGCACGACTGGGCGCTGGCCGGCAAGGGCCTGGCCTGGCGTTCGATGTGGGAAGTGGGCAGCGAGATCGAGTCAGGCCAGCTGCAGACGGTGCTGGACCAGTACTCGGCGCCGGGCAACGACATCTACGCCGTGTTCGCGCAGCGCCGTCACCTGCCGCTGCGCATCCGCGCCTTCGTGGATTTCCTGCGCCACACTTATGCCCAGCCTGATTATTGGCGCAAGGCATGGAAATAATGGCAGGAAATCGTGGCAAAAACCAAACCTTGAGACGAAAAAAAATCCTCGGATACCGAGGATTTCTTTATGTCGTTTGACTCAGCGTATTACAGTGGCTGAATGTTCGAAGCTTGCTTGCCCTTAGGGCCAGCGGTCACTTCAAAAGAAACACGTTGGTTCTCTTGCAGCGACTTGAAGCCGGTCGTCTGAATCGCCGAGAAGTGAGCGAACAGATCTTCGCCGCCTTCGTCAGGGGTGATAAAGCCGAAACCCTTCGAGTCATTGAACCATTTTACGATACCAGTTGCCATTACAATTCCTATTTCAGTTAAGTTGGGCTTGCGCCCGTGATATCGTTTGAGGCAAGAAAGAAATGACAGACAAACTGCACTACTCTTGAATCTAAACGATGCCGCATTATACCCAATTACAAGAGAAAAGGACGTTTTCGCAAAAATAAATGCGCGAGGCTGAAAATGGCTGTAGAAACCGGCACTTAGCGCATTTCTGACCGCCAATTAGCGACCTCAACCTTGCTCTTTTAACAGGTAACGGTGTCACTATAGCCTGAAAATCAGCGTTAGGTTTGAGATGCATCAAAAAGAATAGCAGGCGCGCCACACTTGGCGTTCTTACCACGACGGCGCGCGCGGGTCACGGGCCGCCCATAGCAGCAGCGCGTCCACCTGGGACGCCACGGCCGGCCACTCGGCCTGCCCGGCCAGCACGGCCCGCAGTTGCTGCTCGACGACGCGGCAATACTGGCCCAGCGTGCCATAGCCGAAGGTGCCGGCGGAACCGGCCACCCCATGCAGCAATTCGTGCAAGTCGTGCAGGTGGCCGGACTCGGGACCGTCCGGCCCGTCGGCGCGGCAGGCGGCCAGCGCGCGCGTGATCTTGTCCAGCGTGACGGGCACGGTGGCGGCGAACTTGTCGGCCAGCGCCTGCATGCGGGCGTGGAATTCCTGGTCAGTCAGCGTGGCCATGGCGCGCCGTCAGCCCTTGGTACCGAAGATGCGGTCGCCCGCGTCGCCCAGGCCGGGCACGATGTAAGCGTGCTCATTCAGGTGCGAATCGAGCGCGGCGCAGTAGATCTTCACGCCCGGATGGGCGTTCTGGAACACGGTGATGCCCTCCGGCGCGGCCACCAGGGCCAGGAAGATGATTTGCTCGTCCTTCACGCCGCGCGATTTGAGCACGTCGACCGCGTGCACGGCCGAATTGCCGGTCGCCACCATCGGATCGCACAGGATGAAGGTGCGCTCGGCCAGGTCGGGCAGGCGCACCAGGTATTCCACCGGCTGGTGGGTTTCCGGATCGCGGTAGACGCCGATGTGGCCCACGCGGGCCGACGGGATCAGGTTGAGCAAGCCGTCGCTCATGCCGATGCCGGCACGCAGCACGGGCACGATGGCCAGCTTCTTGCCGGCGATGACGGGTGCGTCCAGCGTCATCAGGGGCGTTTCGATGGTGCGGGTGGTCAGCGGCAAGTCGCGCGTGATCTCATACCCCATCAGCAGCGTAATTTCCTTCAGCAGCTCGCGGAACGTGCGGGTGGACGTGTCCTTGGCCCGCATGTGGCTCAGTTTGTGCTGGATCAGGGGATGGTTGGTGATGTAGAGGTTGGGGAAACGCGGATCTTGTTTCATTGTTATGGGCTCGCAATATTCTCGACGGAGGCGGCCAGTCCCAGGGGTACGGGACGGGGCGCGCTGCCGTCATCGGTTGTAAGCCGCATTATCCCAGCCCTCGCGCCACGAGGGAACCGTTTCATGAAAATTAATTCCGCTCATGCAGTAAGCCCGTCAGCGGCGGCCCGGCGGCGGCCGGCTCATGCCGGCTCCACCAGCGCGCGCGCCAGGATGGCGGCGCAGTCGACGCCGTCCGGCAGGCGGCCAAACGCGCCGCCCACGTCATGGGCCAGGCGCGAAGCCACGAACGCCTGCGACACATAGGCAGGCGCGTGGCGCAGCAGCAGACCGGCCTGTACCGCCACCACGATGCGCTCGGCCAGGCGGCGCGCGCCGTATTCGTCCGCCTGCGGCTGGCCCAGGTCGGCCAGCAGCGCCTGGGTGTAACGCACATAATCCCCGTTAGTGTCGCCGGCCAGCGCCAGTTCAGCCGCCAGCGCATCGCGCGCGGCCGGCGTCTTGCCGAACGCACGCAGCAGGTCCAGGCACATCACGTTGCCCGAGCCTTCCCAGATCGAGTTGACGGGCAGTTCGCGATACAGCCGCGCCAGCGGGCAGTCTTCCACGTAGCCGCTGCCGCCGATCACTTCCATCGCCTCGGCGCCAAACGCCGGGCCGCGCTTGCAGATCCAGTACTTGCCGGCCGGCGTGAGCACGCGCGCCAGCAGGGCCTGGGCCGGATCGGGGCTCTCGTCGTAGCAGCGGGCCAGGCGCAGCGCGAACGCGGTGGCGGCCTCCGATTCCAGCGCCAGGTCGGCCAGCACGTTCTGCATCAGCGGCTGCTCGGACAGCGCCTTGCCGAACGCGTGGCGACGGCGCGCGTGATGCAGCGCGTGCGTCAGCGCGGCACGCATGGTGCCGGCGCTGCCCAGCACACAGTCCAGCCGGGTATGGCTGCCCATCTCCAGGATGGTGGGGATGCCGCGTCCCAGCTTGCCCACCAGCCAGCCGTAGGCGCCCGTGAATTCCACTTCCGACGAGGCGTTGGAGCGGTTGCCCATCTTGTCCTTCAGGCGCTGCACACGGATGGCATTGCGCTGGCCATTGGGCAGGAAGCGCGGCACGAAGAAGCAGCTCAGGCCCGCGCTGCCGTGCGCCTCGGTCTGCGCCAGGATCAGGTGGGCGTCGCTCTGGGGCGCGGAGAAGAACCATTTGTGGCCGACGATGCGCCAGGCATCCTCGCCATCGTCGCCGAACAGGCGCCGGGCCTCCTCGGGCGGCAGCGCCTCGGCCATCGTGGTGTTGACGCGCACGTCCGAGCCGCCCTGCTTTTCCGTCATGCCCATGCCCACCAGCGCGCCGCGCTTCTGCTCGACCGGCAGCGAACGGGGATCGTATTCGCGCGACAGGATCTTGGGCAGCCACTTGGCGGCGATCTTCGGCGCCTGGCGCAGCGCCGGCACGGAAGCGTACGTCATCGTCACCGGGCATTGCGAGCCGTTTTCCAGCTGCCCAAACAGCATGTAGCGGGCCGCCCGCGCCACCTGGCCACCGCTGCCCTGCCCCTCCCAGGGCGAGGCGTGCGCGCCGTTTTCGATCAGCAGCGCCATCAGGCTATGCCAGGACGGGTGGAATTCGACCTCGTCGATACGGTGGCCGCCGCGATCGAAATTGTGCAGCCGCGGGGTGTGCAGGTTGGCCAGCCGGGCCAGGTCCAGCACCTCGGCGCGTCCCAGCCGCTCACCCAGGGCGTGCAGCGAGGCGGCCTGGCTGGCGCCGCCCTCCCGTTCCAGCGCTTCCTGCAGCGCGGGATCGCAGGCGTACAGGTTGACGTTCTCAAATGGCGGCACCGTATTGCTGACGGCATGGGTATCGAAGGGATGCATGTTGTGCTCCAGAATAGTTTGGTGTCCAAGGCCGGTGTGGCGATTCTGACAGGCTAGCCGAGAACGCTTTCTCAAGCAAGCGATTGATTGATTAAATCCGGACAGGGTTTGCGCATCCCTTGATTGTAGACAAGCGACGGCGCACCACAATGACCGAGCATTTGCTCGTCAAATGGTCGTAATTTCAAGAAATATTCAGTCCATTCCCCTCTGACGCCTGATTTTTCTCCACAACCTGGCTGATTTCATCAAAACATGCGCAGATGTTGTCTTTTTTCATGTAAAAGCTTTCCCATCAGTGATACATTTCGTTCTGGTTTTGCAAGTCAGCCGTGCCGCACCCCTGATGGGCCGCCACCAAACGTTGTAAAATTTGTTACGTGACAAAATGAGAGATTAGATCGTTACAATGCTTTCCAGTTCCCCATCCCTGCCTCAACGCGATCCGCGTCATGAATTAGATCACCTCATGGAAGAGGCAGGTGATGTTGTCTTCAGACTCAATGCGCCCGGCCAGGTCCTGTTTGCCAGCAAGCGGGCCGTGGCCCTGATCGCCAGCCCCCATGACCTGCAGGGCGACCTGCTGGCCACCCACGTGGCGATGGCTGACCAGCCGGCCCTCAAGGCGGCGCTGGCCGAGGTGCTGCAAGCGCTCGCCCCCAGCCTGGTCGAAGTGCGCCTGAAGACGCCGGAACATGAAGTGTGGTTCGAACTGCGCGTATCCTGCTTCCTGAACCAGGACCAGGTACCGGAACTGCTGGTGGTGGGCCGCGACATGTCGGTCCAGCACGCGACCGAGGAACGGTTGCGGCACATGGCCACCCACGACGGCCTGACGGAGCTGCCCAACCGCCTGCTGCTGTCGGACCGCATCCGCATGGTGATCGCCAACGCGCGCCGCTCCGGCCAGGGCTTCGCCGTGGCCACCGTGGGCCTGGACGGTTTCAAGAAGGTCAACGATGGCCTCGGCCACCCGGTCGGCGACGCCGTGCTGCGCATGGCCGCCGCCCGCCTGCGCAAGACGCTGCGCGACAGCGACACCCTGGCCCGCGTGGGCGGCGACGAATTCGTGGCCGTACTGCCCGGCACCAGCACGGAAGCGCAGATCAAGCTGGTCACGGGCCGCCTGATCGCCACCTTGCAATCGCCGTTCGAGGTCGACAGCCACACCATCTACGTCGGCGCCTCGGTCGGCGTGTCCGTCTATCCCCACCACGCCGAGGACGAAGTGCGGCTGGTGGCACTGGCCGACGCGGCCATGGGGCGCGCCAAGGAGACGGGCAAGGCCCGCTGCGTGGTCTATAGCCCCAAGCACAGCGGCCCGCCGGAACATGACATTTCGCTGGAGGCGGCCATGTTCCAGGCCGTGCGCGAAGGCGAATTCCTGCTGTATTACCAGCCCATCGTGGACGCCCGCACACGCGAGATCCAGGGCTTTGAAACCCTGATGCGCTGGAAGCACCCCACGCTGGGCATGGTGCCGCCGGCCCGCTTCATCCCGATCGCCGAGACCAATGGCCTGATCAACCTGCTCGGCGCCTGGGCGCTCAAGGCGGCCAGCGTGCAGCTCAAGCAGTTCGAGGAAGTGGCCAAGCGGCGCCTGTACATCTCCGTCAATATCAGCCCGCGCCAATTCCGCAACGACAAATTCCTTGACGTGCTCGATGACGCGCTCGCATTCTCTGGTTTATCTGGTGAGCAATTGGTTCTAGAAATTACTGAAGGCACCCTGATGGTGGACCCCATCCATGCCGAAACCATCCTGTCGAAAATGGCGCTGCGCAAGGCGCGCATCGCGATCGACGATTTCGGCACCGGCTATTCGTCGCTGGCCTACCTCAAGCGCTTCCCCATCTCCGTGCTCAAGATCGACCGCACCTTCATCCGCGACCTGCCCGGTTCGCAGAAGGATGGCGCCATCTGCAACGCCGTGCTGGACCTGGCCAAGCACCTGGACCTGTCCGTGGTGGCCGAAGGGGTGGAGACGGAAGAACAGCTGCACTACCTCGATGACCGCGGCTGCCAGTACATCCAGGGCTACCTGACGGGCAAGCCCATGCCGGCCAACGTGGCGATGACTGCCCTCAAGGAGAGCACCTACGCCAACCTGCTGCCGGAAGAACTGCGCCAGGTGCACCAATGAGCGCCGGCTTCAAGGCCCCCACCCCGCTGGGCGAGAAAACCCTGTCCGAGATGTGGGAATGCACCCGACGCCAGGGTGACATGCCTGGTTTCGCCAAGGCCATCACGGCCATCCTGGGCGCCATGCGCGGCGAGGACGAGCAGGAATTCGACATGGCGCGGACCGTGCTGTCGGACCCCGTGCTGACCCAGAAGGTGCTGCGGCTGGCCAACAGCGGCATGTATTCCGCCTTCGGCCAGCACGTCAACACGGTCTCCAAGGCCGTACTGGTGCTGGGCACGGAGGCCATCGGCCACCTGGCCCTGGGTCTGAAGCTGATCGAGGAACTGTCGGCCTCCTCGCCCGACACGGGCATCGCCCACATCGAGATGGAAAAGGCCGTGCTGGCCGGTATCGTGGCCCAGCAGATCGCCACCAGCGCCGAGAGCCGCCACGCGGAGGAAGCCGTGGTGTGCTCCATGCTGCACACGCTGGGGCGCATGATGCTGACCTTCTACATGCCCGAACGCTGGCACGACCTGCAGCAGCGGGCCGACGCGGAAGGCTTGACGGTGGACGACATCGCGCCCGAAGTGCTGGGCCTGAGCCTGGAGGACATCGGCCACGCGGCCGCCCGCCACTGGGGCCTGCCGCAAAGCCTGATCAACGGCATGCGCAAGCTCGAACCGGTTGAACCTGGCGCGGAAGTAAGCCCCACGGACTGGATCGCCGGCCTGTCGACCATGTCGGCCCTGTGCGCCGACTCGCTGTGGCATGACGACGCGGCCGGCGCGGCCGCCGTGCAAAAGCTGACGGAACGCTATTCCGGCATGCTGGGCGTGGAGCCGGACCACTTGATGGCCGCCATCGAGCAAGCCAAGATCGTGGCGGCCGAAGATCTGACCATCGCGCCCCTGTCGCGCCCGGCCGAACGGCGCGCCAAGGCACTGGCCAGCACCCGCCAGCGGGCCGAAGGCAACAAGATCCTGCTGTCCGGCCTGGCCGACATGCGCGACGTGCTCGACACGGCCAGCCCTGGCCAGATGGTGTCGATCGCGCTGGAGACTGTGTACCAGGGCCTGGACTTCTCGCGCGCCGTCGCCTTCGTGCGCAACCGCAAGGAAGGCCAGTACGCGGCCAAGATCTGCTTCGGCGAAGGCGTCAAGGAACGCTTGCCGGCCATGACCTTCTCGGACAGCTACGAGCCCAACGTGTTCCACGCGGCCCTCAACAGCGACCGCGTGATCTTCATCGAGAACGCCAGGGACGCCAAGTTCGCCGCCAAGCTGCCGCAGTGGTGGAAGGACACCATGTCCGACGCGCGCAGCTTCGTGATCCTGCCGCTGTCGTCGAACGGCCAGCCAGCCGGCTTCCTGTACGGCGACTGGGATGAGACCTTCCCGCCCATCCAGCTGAGCCAGACGGAATTCGCGCTGCTCAACGACATGCGGGCGCTGGTGGTCAAGGCCGTGGAACGCCGCCACAAGCTGGAGGCGGTGGTCATCAACCGCACCGCGTAGGCGACCCGGCGGCCCGCCAGGCTAGCGCAGGCTATCCAGGCGCTGCCAGCGGAACGACAGCGCGGCAGCCAGCGCCGCGCCCAGCACCATCAGCGACGCCACGAAGTACACCGACTGCGGCCCCAGGCGCTGCCAGCACTGGGCCAGGAACAAGCCCCCGAGCGAACCACCGATGCCATACGACAGGCTGATGAACAGCGCCTGCCCGCGCGCCTGCAACGGCCCGGAGAACCAGCGCTGCAAGGTGGTGACGGACGCCGAATGATGCAGCGCGAAGGTGGCCGCGTGCAGCAGCTGGGCGCCGGCCAGCAGCGCCACCTGCTGCGGCGCGGCGCCGATCAGCGCGAAGCGCAGCACACCCACGCCCAGCGCCACGTACATCAGGCGCCGCGCGCCCCAGCGGCGGAACAGCGGCGCCTGAAAATAGAACAGCAGCACCTCGGCCGTCACCCCCAGCGACCACATGGTGCCGATCAGGGTCTTGCTGTAGCCGTGGCGCTCCAGGTACAGCGAGTAGAAGGTGTACAAGGCCGTGTGGGCCGACACCATCAGCGCCGTGGAGCAGAAGAAGGCGATCACCTCGCGCCGGCGCAGCAGCATCCACAACGGCGGCGGCGCCGTCTTGTGTTCCAGCCGCTTCACTTCCTTCAGACGCAGGCTGGCCAGCAGCACGCACACCAGCAGGCCGCCGGCGATCCACGGCAAGGCCATGATGCCCCAGGCGTCGAGCGCGTAGGCGGCCAGCATCACGCTGACGATGAAGCCGATCGAGCCCCACAGCCGGATGCGGCCATAGTAGGTCAGGTCGCCCCGCATCTCCGACAGCATCAACGCTTCACACAGGGGCCCCTGGGCGCTGGTAAACAGGTTGAGCAGCACCATCGCCAGCAGCAACTGGACGAAGGTCTGGCCAAAGAAGAAACCGGAGAACGCCGTCAGCGCGGCCACGCCCGTCATGCGCAGCACCCAGACGCGCCGCTCGCTGTGGTCGGCCACGTAGCCCCATACGTTAGGGCCAACGATGCGCAGCACCTGGATCATCGACATCAACACGCCGATCTGCCCCACGCTCATGCCTTTGCCGGCGAAGAACAGCGTGGCGTAGGTCGAGAAGGTGCCCGCGTGCGCGTAGTAGGCGCACAGGAACAGGGCGAAGCTGATGGCTTGGGCAGGCATGGCGTGGACTCTGCGGCGCGAATAACGATACTGCGACGGTACTGGCGGAACTGGGCGCCGCCGCCCCGCCCCGCCCTGATGAGGAACGCTTAGCGCGGCGCCGTCAGCGCGATGTCGGGGGTCGTGACCTGGACATCGCCGCACTGGGCGCGGTGCATCAGCGCGTGGTCCATCAGCACCAGGGCCAGCATGGCTTCGGCGATCGGCGTGGCGCGTATGCCCACGCACGGGTCGTGGCGGCCGAAGGTTTCCACCATCACGGGATTACCGTCCTTGTCGATCGAACGGCGCGGCGTGCGGATCGACGAGGTGGGCTTGATGGCGATGGAGACGGTGATGTCCTGGCCGGTGGAGATACCACCCAGCACGCCGCCGGCGTTGTTGCCGATGAAGCCTTCCGGGGTCAGCTCGTCGCCATGTTCGGTGCCCTTTTGCGCCACGGCGGCGAAACCGGCGCCAATTTCCACGCCCTTGACGGCGTTGATGCCCATCATGGCGTAGGCGATGTCGGCGTCCAGCTTGTCGTAGATGGGCTGGCCCAGGCCCACGGGCACGTTCTGCGCGATCACATCGATGCGCGCACCGATCGAGTCGCCGGCCTTGCGCAGCTCATCCATGGCCGCTTCCATGCGCGCGATCAGGTCGGCGTCGCCGCTGGCGGCGAAGAACGGGTTGTTGGCCACGTGCTCCCAGCCCTGGAACGGCACGGCGATATCGCCCAACTGGCTCATGCAGCCCTTGAACACGGTGCCATACTTTTGGTGCAGCCACTTCTTGGCGATGGCGGACGCGCCCACCACGGGCGCCGTCAGGCGGGCCGACGAGCGGCCGCCGCCGCGCGGATCGCGCACGCCATACTTGTGCCAGTAGGTGTAGTCCGCGTGGCCGGGGCGGAAGCTGTCGACGATGTTGCCGTAATCCTTGCTGCGCTGGTCCTCGTTGCGGATCAGCAGCGCAATCGGGGTGCCGGTGGTGACGCCCTGGTACACGCCCGACAGGATCTCCACCGTGTCCGACTCCTGGCGCTGGGTCACGTGGCGCGACGTGCCGGGCTTGCGGCGATCCAGCTCGGGCTGGATATCGGCCTCGGTCAAAGGCAGGCCCGGCGGGCAGCCATCGATCACGCAACCGATCGCGGGGCCGTGGGATTCACCAAAAGTGCTTACGGAAAACAACTTGCCAAAGGTATTGCCGGACATAGATATCGTCATGGTGGAAGGAAGGAAGCGGCCATTTTACCAGTCCATGGCCTCCGGCGTGACCGCCAGGCAGCATTTTGACAACATGGTACGCACTAGTACAAATTTCGGCGCGTCGTTTGTTGTCGCCATCCCGACAAAACTTGCACTTTGACACCTTATGCCGCCCGGAAACTGCCGAAAACGTCGTTCTCCGCAACAATTCGCTATATACTTAATCCGAGAACACCAAGATATCCTGGAGATGCGACACATGCCCCCATCGATCACCCCCCTTGAGCAATCCAAGGACGATCACGACGATCTGGTATTCTTAGAAGAGCACCCGGCGGCGGCGGAAGCGACGGGCGCGCGCAGCGTTTGGCGGGTCATGATCATCGACGACGATGAGGATGTGCACTCGACCACCACCTTTGCCCTGGGCAACCTGGACATGCAGCACCGGCCGCTGGAATTCGTGCACGCCTATTCGGCCAGCCAGGCGCGCGAGATGCTCAAGCATGAACAGGAAATCGCCGTCATCCTGCTCGACGTGGTCATGGAACAGGACGACGCCGGCCTGCACCTGGTGCGCTACATCCGCGAAACGCTGAAACTGACCGACGTGCGCATCATCCTGCGCACCGGCCAACCGGGCTACGCGCCCGAGATCGACGCCATCCGCGATTTCGACATCAACGATTACAAGACCAAATCCGAGCTGACCCGCATCAAGCTGTACACGACGGTGACGGCGGCCATCCGCTCCTACGAGCAAATCCGCAAGATCAACGACAGCCGGCGCGGCCTGAACCAGATCGTGCTGGCCAGCACCGAGCTGATGACCCTGCACGGCGTGCACAATTTCGCCGCCGGCGTGCTGCACCAGTCGGCCTCGCTGATGGGCCAGCAGGCCAGCGGCGCCCTGTGCGTGCGCGAGTGCCCGGAGGATGGCTGCGACGAATGGCGGGTGATGGCCACGGCCGGCGCCTACTGCCACCTGGAAGGCTTGCAGCTGACGGCCAAGGCCGACCCGCGCATGTACGCGGCGATGGAGCAGTCGCTCACGGAGCGGCGCAACCTGTACGGCCCCGATTACATCACACTGTATTTCGCCGGCAAAGCCAGCCGCGACTTCGTCGCCTTCCTCGACATGCAGCGGGCCATGACGGACATCGACGAGCGGCTGCTGGAAGTATTCTGCAGCAACGTCGCCGTGGGCCTGGACAACGTGGAACTGGTCTCGCACCTGCACAATGCGGCGTTCTACGACCAGCTCTCCAAGCTGCCCAACCGCACCCGCCTGATCGAAATCCTGGACGAGATGCTGGCCAGCCCGGCCCGCGAAACGGCCACCCTGTCGCTGGTGGACCTGGACCACTTCGCCGAAACCAACGACGCGCTGGGTCACCAGTTCGGCGACACGCTGCTGGTGACGGTAGCCCAGCGCCTGCAGTCGCGCCTGGGCGAGCAGTTGACGGTGGCGCGCATCGGCGGCGACATTTTCTGCGTGCTGGGCGACTCGACCCAGGTCAACCCGGCCAGCATCCTGGCCCTGTTCCAGACCCCGTTCAACATCGAGGGCCAGGACGTGCGCCTGTCGGCCACCCTGGGCCTGGTGCGCCTGAACGAACATGACGGCAGCGGCGCCGACGCGCTCAAGGACGCCGACATCGCCCTCAAGCGCGCCAAGCTGCAGCAACGCGCCGGCCACTTCTACTTCTCGCGCAGCATGGGCGTGGAGATCCGCGAGCGGGTGCGCATGATGCACGCGCTGCGCACGGCCTTCGGCCAGGACCAGCTGTTCGTGGTGTACCAGCCGCAGATCGACCTGGTCACGCGCCGGCCGATGGGCGCCGAAGCCCTGCTGCGCTGGCAGACGCCGGACGGCAAGTTCATCTCGCCGGACCGCTTCATCCCGATCGCCGAATATTCGGGCCTGATCATCGACCTGGGCGAATGGGTGATGCGCACCGCCATGCGCGAACTGGTGACATTGCGCGCGGCCGGCCACGACAACTTCATGATGTCGATTAACGTATCGCAGGTGCAGTTCCGCCACCCCTACTTCCTGGAGATGCTGCGCTCGGCGCTGGAGGATACCAAGGCGCCGCCTGAATTCGTGGAACTGGAAATCACGGAATCGATGGCCATGGAGGAACCGGACCTGCTGATCAAGATGCTGGCCCAGATCAAGCAGACCGGCGTCAGCATCGCCATCGACGATTTCGGCACCGGCTTCTCGTCGCTGTCCTACCTGCAGCGGCTGCAGATCGACCGGCTCAAGATCGACCGCGCCTTCGTCACCGAGATCACCGGTTCCGCGCGCGGCAGCAGCATCGCCGAAATGGTGATCCAGCTGGGCCGCAACCTGGGCCTGGCCGTGATCGCGGAAGGCGTGGAAGACGAACGCCAGGCCATGATCCTGCAAACGCTGGGCTGCCCGCTGGCCCAGGGCTTCCTGTTCGCGCGCCCGATGACGGCGCCCGTGCTGACCAGCTGGCTCAGCGACGACGCGCTGCAAGGCGCCGCCTGACCCGCGCTGATACGGCCCCCTCTCACCGTACGGCCGAAAAAAACGCTATCGTCCGATAGCGTTTTTTGTTGGCGGCGCGGCGGCGCTTATTCCGTCGTTTCAGCCGGCCAGTCGCGGATGTAGGCCTTGAGCATGCGGTTCTCGAAGCTCTGCGCTTCAAGCACGGCGCGCGCCACGTCGTAGAACGAGATCACGCCCAGCAGGGTCTTGGCGTTCATCACGGGCAGATAGCGCGCGTGCTTTTCCAGCATGATGCGGCGCACTTCGTTCACTTCCGTGTCCGGCGTGACGGTGATCGGGTGGTCGTCCATGTGCTTGCGCACGGTGCCGCCGCCCACGGCGCCATCGTTGCTGTGCACGGCCTTGAGCACTTCACGGAAGGTCAGCATGCCAACCAGATCACCGAATTCCATCACCACCAGCGAGCCGATGTCTTTCTCAGCCATCGTGTTGGCCGCTTCCACCAGCGGCTGGTCGGGGGAAATGGTGTAAAGAATATTGCCTTTAACCTGGAGAATTTCGGAAACTTTCATTTTGGGCCGTCCTATCCGCTTTGTGATGGGCTATATGAATGAGATTTCTACTTGTCGTAGCCTTATAGCGAATGTAGCCTAAGCCCGTCAAAAAATCCAGCGTTGCGGATAATCAAAACGCAACATTCTTTGCCACTGTTGCTACTGCACGTTTCAGGGTAGGATGCCCAGCATTCCAACCAACCAGCTGAGACACAATGAGCGGCCCACACTACCCTGGCTTCGATACTTTGTCGCTGCACGCCGGCGCGTCACCCGACCCGGCCACCGGCGCCCGCGCCACCCCGATCTACTTCACCACCGCCTTCGCCTTCCAGGACGCCGATCACGCGGCCTCGCTGTTCAACATGGAGCGCGCCGGCCACGTTTACTCGCGCATCAGCAACCCGACCAACGCCGTGCTGGAAGAACGCATCGCCGCGCTCGAAGGCGGCGTGGCCGGCATCGCCACGGCCAGCGGCCAGGCCGCCATGCACCTGGGGCTGTGCACCATCGCCGGCGCCGGCTCGCACATCGTCGCTTCGCGCGCGCTGTACGGCGGCTCGCACAACCTGCTGGCCTACACGCTCAAGCGCTTCGGCATCGAGACCACCTTCGTCGATCCGCGCGACATCGACGCGTGGCGCGCCGCGATCCGCCCCAACACCAAGGTGCTGTTCGCCGAAACGCTGGGCAATCCGGGCCTGGACGTGCTCAACGTGCCGCAAGTGGCGGCGCTGGCGCACGAACACCACTTGCCGCTGATGGTCGACTCCACCTTCACCACGCCCTGGCTGCTGCGCCCGTGCGAGCACGGCGCCGACCTCGTGTTCCACTCGGCCACCAAGTTCCTGTGCGGCCACGGCACGGCCATGGGCGGCTTGCTGGTGGACGGCGGCACCTTCGACTGGCAGGCCGCGCACGACAAGACGGGGCGCTACGCCGAACTGTGCGAACCGTATGACGGCTTCCATGGCATGGTGTTCACGGAAGAATCCACCGTCGGCGCATTCGCGCTGCGCGCGCGGCGCGAAGGGCTGCGCGACTTTGGCGCCATCATGAGCCCGCACAACGCGTTCGCCATCCTGCAAGGCGTGGAGACGCTGGGCCTGCGCATGGAACGGCACGTGGCCAACACCCGCAAGGTGGCCGAATTCCTGCTGTCCAACCCGGCCGTGGAGGCCGTGTCCTACCCTGAACTGCCCACCCATCCCGACTACGAACTGGCCAAGACCCTGCTGCCCAAGGGCTGCGGCGCCGTGCTGTCGTTCACCATCAAGGGCGACCGCGCGGCCGGCAAGCGCTTCGTGGAAGGCCTGCAGGTATTCTCGCACCTGGCCAACGTGGGCGACGCGAAGTCGCTCGTCATCCATCCCGCCTCGACCACCCACTTCCGCGTGCCCACCGACCAACTGGCCGCTTCCGGCATCACGGAAAGCACGATGCGCCTGTCCGTCGGCCTGGAGGATGCGGACGACCTGATCGAAGACCTGGCCCGCGGCCTCAAACTGTCCCAGCAAGGAGCCTGACATGCTGCTCAACGTGGAAGGCGTGGACGCCTATTGCTACACCGGCGGCAAGCCGTTCGATGCCAGCCTGCCCACCGTGGTCTTCATCCACGGCGCGCAGAACGACCACAGCGTGTGGACGCTGCAGACGCGCTTTTTCGCCCACCATGGCTACGGCGTGCTGGCCGTGGACTTGCCGGGCCACGGCCGCAGCCAGGGCGCGGCCAAGGCCAGCGTGGAAGCGCTGGCCGACTGGCTGCTGGCCGTGCTGGACGCGGCCGGCGTGCGGCAGGCAGCCCTGTTCGGGCACAGCATGGGATCGCTGATCGCGCTGGAAGCGGCGTTCCGGGCGCCGCAGCGGGTCACGCACCTGGGCATGATCGGTTCGACCTATCCGATGAAGGTGTCGGACGCGCTGCTGGAAACTGCGCGCACCGATGAAGCGGCGGCCATCGACATGGTCAACATCTGGTCGCACTCGTCGGCCACGCGCCGGCCGTCCAGCGCCGGTCCGGGCACTTCCGTCATGGATGGCGCGCGGCGGCTGATGCAGCGCATCTCGGCCATCAATCCCGCGCTCGTGTTCCACACGGATTTCAGCGCCTGCAACAGCTACGCCAACGGCGAAGCGGCCGCGCAATCGGTGCGCTGCCCCACCCTGTTCCTGTTCGGCCGCAAGGACATGATGACGCCACCGCGCTCGACCAAGCTGCTCACCTCCACCATCGCCCACGGCAAGGTGGTGCAGGTCGACAGCGGCCACTCGCTCATGTCCGAACAGCCGGACGCGGTGCTCGATGCGCTCTACGGCTTTGTCAGCCGATAGCGCGTGATCCTGGCCGGCGCCGTGGCGCGCCGGCCGAGCGACTAGCCGAACTGCTCGGCCAGCGTCCGCCCCAATCCCTGCTCGACGGCGCTTTCCACCGCGCGCGCCAGTGCGGCCGCGTCACGGGCGGCGCGCACGTCGCGCTCGTCGTCCTCGGCCACCACCCCGGCGTTGACGGGCATGCCGCCGAACACGAACAGGCGGTAGACGTCGGCCAGCGTCAGGCGCGCCACGTTGGCCAGCAATACCCAATGGTCGCCGCCGTCGCTGACCCGCTTGCCCCACTGGACCCGGCGCGGCGCTTCCGTCTGCATCCGCCCCACCCAGCCTGCGCCCGCCATTCTTTCGAGCAGCTGATCCATTTCATCGAAGCCGAGCCGCGTGGCGCGGCGGATGGCGCCCGCGCTCACCAGCGCCGTGTCGCTGTTCTGGCGCGCCGCGTACAGCACTTTCAGGATGGCCATGGCGTCCACGAACTCACCGCCGGGAACGGCCTCGTGCCACCACCGCTCGTACTTCACCACCGGCAGCGCCGCCACCAGCAGCGCGCCCACCAGCGTGATCAGCCACGACACGTACACCCACAGCAGGAACAGCGGCAAGGCAGCCAGCGCGCCGTAGATCTTCGAATAGCTGGGCGAATGCGTGATGAACACGGCGAAGCCGCGCTTGGCCACCTCGAACGCCAGGCCGGCCACCAGCCCGCCCCAGGCCGCGTCGCGCCATTCGACCTCGCGGTTGGGCACGATCACGTACAGCAGCGTGAAACTGGCCGTCGTCAGGGCGATCGACAAGATCGTGTAGACCAGCGCACCCAGCACGGGGATACCGCCCACCAGGTCGCTGGTGGCCATGAAGAAGTGCGACGACAGGGTCAGCGAGGCGCCGATCAGCAGTGGCCCCAGCGTGATCAGGGCCCAATAGACGAGGATGCGCTTGGTCCAGCCCCGCTCACGGCGCACCTGCCAGATCCGGTTGAACACCTGTTCGATCGTATTCATCATGGCCACCGATGTCACCACCAGCGCCACCGCGCCCACGGCCGACAAGCGCGTGGCCTTGGCCGCGAAGCCCGTCAGGTAGCCCATGATGGTGTTGGCGATCGCCTTCGGCATCACACTCTGGATAAAATAGGCGTCCAGCGAATTGCGGAAGGTGTTAAACATCGGGAAGGTGGTGAAGATGGCCAGCGCGATCGTCAGCAGCGGCACCAGCGCGAACACGGACGTGAAGGTGAGGCTGCCGGCCACCTGGGTCAGGCTTTCCTCGCGCAGGCGGCGGCGCGCGAACAGCAGCAGGTCGCGGATCTGCTGCCACGACAGCGACTTCACGGCCTCCGCGCCCCCGATGCAGCGCTGTTTCAGGAATTGCCAGAACATGGAAACGGTTTTTAAAAACATGGACTCGATAATCAGGATGCAAGAGTAGCAGTCATGCCACCCGTCAAAGGGCCCTATAATACCTCCCATGAACCAATCCAATCTGATTATTCTCGTATTGTTCTATTCGCGTCATGGCGCGACCCGCAAATTGGCGGAACTGATTGCACAAGGCATCGAAAGCGTCGCCGGCTGCGACGCCCGGTTGCGCACGGTGCCGGCCGTCTCCACGGTGACGGTGGCGACGCAGCCGGAGGTGCCGCCCGAGGGCGCGCCTTACGTGGAACTGGATGACTTGAAGGAATGCGCCGGGCTGGCCCTGGGCTCGCCCACGCGCTTTGGCAACATGGCCTCGGCCATGAAGTATTTTTGGGACGGCACCTCGGCCGAGTGGCTGTCCGGCACCCTGGCGGGCAAGCCGGCCTGCGTGTTCACGTCCACGGGCAGCCTGCACGGCGGCCAGGAATCGACGTTGCTGTCGATGATGATCCCGCTGTTCCACCACGGGATGATGGTGCTGGGCCTGCCCTACACCCATCCCGAACTGATGACCACGGCCAGCGGCGGCACCCCATATGGCGCAAGCCACTGGGCGGGACTCGATGGCAAACTGGCCATCACGGATGACGAAAAACGGCTGGCCGTCGCGCTGGGCCGGCGCCTGGCCGAGACGGCCGTCAAACTGCGGGAGCAATGATGGTCAACGATAAGCTGCATCGCTACTTCCACCGGGGCGCCATGGCCAGCCTGGTGTTGCTCATCATCTGGTGCGTGTTGTGGGAAATGGTACTGGCGCCGCTGCATCCGGGCGGCTCGTGGGTGGTGCTCAAGGCCGTACCGCTGCTGGTCCCCCTGTACGGCGTGTTCAAGCGCGACATCTACACGCTGCAATGGTCGTCCATGATGATCCTGCTGTACTTCACGGAGGGCGTGGTGCGCGGCTACAGCGACAAGGGCACGATGTCGGCCTGGCTGGGCTGGGGCGAGGCGGCCATTGTGTGCGTCTATTTCGTGTGCGCCGTGCTGTACCTGCGCCCCTACAAGAAGGCCGCCAAGCGCATGGCCAAGGAACTGCTCGATAAAGTCAACCGCGCAAAATGAGCCTGTCCACCACCTCCCTGCAGGATTTCCTGACCCACTGCCGCGGCGTGGTGGGCGATGAATTCGTCGTCTGCGACGACGCCGGCATGGCGCCCTACCTGACCGACTGGCGCGGCCGCTTCACCGGCAAGGCCGCCGCCGTGCTGCGGCCAGCCTCGGTCGAGCAGGTGCGCCTGCTGGTGGCGGCCTGCGCGCAGTGGCGGGTGCCTCTGGTGCCGCAAGGCGGGCGCACGGGCCTGGTGCTGGGCAGCGTGCCCGACGCCAGCGGCGACGCGGTGGTGCTGTCGCTGGCACGCCTGAACCGCATCCGCGCCGTCGACCCCGTCAACCGCACCATCACGGTCGACGCGGGCTGCATCCTGCAGCAGGTGCAGGAAGCGGCAGCGGCCGAAGGCTGCCTGTTCCCGCTCTCGCTGGCGGCCGAAGGCAGTTGCAGCATCGGCGGCAACCTCTCCACCAATGCGGGCGGCACGGCCGTCCTGCGCTACGGGAACACGCGCGAACTGTGCCTGGGCCTGGAAGTGGTGACGCCGCAAGGCCAGTTGTGGGATGGCTTGCGCGGCCTGCGCAAGGACAATACGGGCTACGACTTGCGCGACCTGTACATCGGCGCGGAAGGCACGCTGGGCGTGATCACGGGCGCGGTGCTCAAGCTGTATCCGCAGCCCAAAGCCTGCATCACGGCGCTGGCCGCGCTGCCCACACCGGAGCACGCGCTGCGTTTGCTGACCTTGATGCAGGACCGCTGCGGCGCCAGCCTGACGGGCTTCGAGCTGATGTCCGGATTCTGCCTGGCGCTGGTGGCGCAGCATTTCCCCCAGCTGCCCAAGCCGTTCGCGGCGCAGCACGGCCAGTATGTATTACTTGAGTTATCAAGTAACGAGTCCGAGCCGCATGCCGTAGCGCTGCTGGAAAACGCCATCGGCGCGGCGCTGGAACAAGCCATCATCGACGATGCCGTGGTGGCCAGCTCGATCGCGCAGTCGGCCGGATTGTGGCAGCTGCGCGAACATATCCCGCTGGCGCAGGCCGCGGCCGGCAAGAACATCAAGCACGACATCTCGCTGCCCGTGTCGCGCATCGCGCAATTCATCGCCACCACGGAGCCCTTGCTGCAACAGGCTTTCCCCGGTTGCCAGCTGGTGTGCTTCGGCCACCTGGGCGACGGCAACCTGCACTTCAACGTGGCGCCGCCGGACGGCATCGGGCACGAAGCCTTCCTGGCCAACCAGGCCGCCGTCAACCGCGTGGTGCACGACAGCGTGGTGACGTTTGGCGGCTCCATCTCGGCCGAACATGGCATCGGCGCGCTCAAGCGCGATGAACTTGCGCACTACAAGAGCGCCGTGGAGCTGGACCTGATGCGGGCCATCAAGGCCGCGCTGGACCCGCTGGGCATCATGAATCCGGGGAAGATCCTGTGACCGGGCTGGCGCGCCTGCTGATCGCCGCCGGCCTGCTGTGGTCCGCCGGCGCCTGCGCGCAGCCAGTTTATAAATGCACGTCCGACGACGGCAAGATCAGCTACGGCACCGAGCCGTGCGCGGACGGACGCGGCGTTGTACTGAATGCGCCGGCCACGCCATCCGCCAACGCGGCGGCCAGTTCCGCCGCCGAACTGGCCGGCGCCAGGCGCGAAGCGGACACGCTCCAGAAGGAACGCGAGAAACGGGACAAGGCCGATGCGCGCGCCCAGGCCCGCGCCGAGCGCGCCGCCGAAGCCAGACGGCTGAAATGTGGCCGCCTCGCACTGCAACGTCAATGGGCCGACGATGCGGCCAGGAGCGCCAGTGGCAAAGCGGCCACCCACGCGCAGCTGCGGGCCCGGTATGCGGCCGACAAACTGGCGCTCGAATGCCCGCAGTCCTAGCCACGCCTGACCGCAGCACCGTGGCCGCCGGCTTGCGCCGCCTGTCGCGTTGGCTGCTGCTGGGCGAATGGCGCGCCCACCCGGTGCGCGCCGTCACGGCCATCGCCGCCATCGCCATCGGCATCGCGCTCGGTTTCGCCATCCACCTGATCAACGCCGCCGCGTTCAACGAATTCTCGTCCGCCATCAAGGGCTTGTCGGGCGTGGCCGACGTGCAGGTGCGCGGCACGGAAGCGTTTTTCGACGAAACGGTCTATCCCGACCTGGCCACCCGCGACGGCGTGGCCGTCGCCTCGCCCGTGCTGGAATTTGACGCGTCGCTGCCGGGCCAGCGCAACGCACTCAAAGTGATCGGCGTGGACGCCATGCGGGCCGCGTTCGTCACACCGGACCTGATGGGCGTGCCGGCGGACGACCAGCCCTACGACGCACTGGCCGACGACGCCATCTTCCTGTCGCCCGCCGCCCTGTCCTGGCTCAGGCTGAAGCCGAAAGACACGCTGGCACTGCAAAGCGGCACCGACACCGTGCGCCTGCGCGTGGCCGGTCCGTTGCTGCATGCGCGTGCGGGCCAGCGCCTGGGCGTCATGGACATCGGCGCAGCCCAATGGCGCTTCGACAAGCTGGGCCAGTTGTCGCGCATCGACTTCAAGCTGCGCGACGGCGTTGACCGCGAGGCCTTCAAGACCCAGCTGGCGCGGGAGCTCGAGCGCCGCTATCCAGGCCGCTTCCGCGTCGGCCAGCCTAACGACCAGGAACAGAACAGCCGCAACGAAGGCGTGAGCCGTGCCTACCGCGTCAACCTGACGGTGCTGGCGCTGGTGGCGCTGTTCACCGGCGCCTTCCTGGTGTTCTCGACCCAGGCCCTGTCCGTGATCCGGCGCCGCAGCCAGTTCGCCCTGCTGCGCGTGCTGGGCATGGACCGCCATCGGCTGCTGCGCCAGATCCTGCTGGAAGGGCTGTGCCTGGGCGTGGTCGGATCAGCCATCGGGATCGCGGCCGGCTATGGCATCGCGGCCGCCATGCTGCGCTTTTTTGGCGCCGACCTGGGCGCGGGCCTGTTCGCCGGCGTGCAGCCGTCGGTCCAGTTCACTCCGGTGGCGGCGTTCGTCTATTTCGGACTGGGCGTGGGTGTGGCGCTGCTGGGTTGCGCCGCGCCGGCATGGGAAGCGGCGCGCGCCCGGCCGGCCGTCGCCCTCAAGTCGGGCACGGAAGAAGCCACCATCGCGCGCGTGGCCACCACCTGGCCGGCCGTCGCCAGCCTGGCGCTGGCCGCGCTGCTCAGCCGCGCCCCGCCCGTGTTCGAACTGCCGATCTTCGGCTACCTGTCCGTCGCCCTGCTGCTGGTCGGGACCATCGCGCTCATGCCGCGCCTGGCCGCCACCGTGTTCCGCGCCGCGCACGCGCGCTGGAGCGCCGCCACAGCCCACCGGCCGGACGCCTCGCCCGTGCTGACACTGACGCTGGCGCGCCTGGCCAACGCCTCCGGCCAGGCCGGTATCGCGCTGGGCGGCGTGCTGTCGAGCTTCAGCCTGATGGTGGCCATGGCCATCATGGTGGCCAGTTTCCGCATCTCGCTGGACGACTGGCTGCAACACCTGCTGCCTGCCGACCTGTACGTGCGCTCGGCCAGCGGCGGCGCCACGGCCGGCCTGCGGCCGCCGGAACAGGCCGCGCTGGCCGCACTGCCGGGCGTGCAAAAGGCCGACTTCCTGCGGGTCCGCCCGCTATCGCTGGCGGCCGACCGGCCCAATGTGGCGCTGATGGCGCGCTATATCGATGCCGCCGATCCCGGCCGCCTGCTGCCATTGATCGGCCCCTCCCTGCCCGCCCCGGCCGGCGTGCCGCCCGTGTGGGTGTCCGAAGCGATGGTCGACCTGTATGGCATGGCGCGTGGCCAGCGCATTACCTTGCCGCTGGCCGGACAATCGCATGCCTTCTTCGTGGCTGGCGTATGGCGCGACTACGCCCGGCCCACCGGCTCGATCCAGATGCGCCTGGCCGACTACCGTGCCATCACCGGCGACCTGGAAGTGAGCGATGCGGCACTGTGGCTGCAACCGGGCACCAGCGCCGCGCAGGCGATCGAACGCCTGAAGCGCCTGCCGTTCGGCGCGCGCCTGGATGTCGGCCAGCCGTCCGACATCCGCGCCATGAGCATGCAGGTGTTCGACCGCAGCTTCGCCATCACCTATCTGCTGGAAGCCATCGCCATCGTGATCGGCCTGTTCGGCGTGGCGGCCACGTTTTCCGCGCAGACGCTGGCGCGGGCGCGCGAATTCGGCATGCTGCGCCACGTGGGCGTCACACGGCGCCAGGTGCTTGCCATCCTCGCCATCGAAGGCGGTTCGCTGACGGGATTGGGCATCGTCACCGGCTTCGTACTGGGCTGGTTCATCAGCCTGATCCTCGTTTTCGTCATCAACCCGCAATCGTTCCACTGGACCATGCAGCTGCACCTGCCCTGGGGCCTGCTGGCCACCGTGGCCTCCCTGCTGCTGGGCGCCGCCGCGTTGACGGCGCTGCTGTCCGGACGCCAGGCCCTGTCCGGCGGGCCGATACGCGCGGTAAGGGAGGACTGGTAACGATGAAACGCCTGGCATCCAGTTTCGTGCTGATGGTGGCGGCCATCCTGTCCACGCCGGCGCTGGCCGCGCCGCCGCAATACGCCGCCGTCACGCCGCTGGCCGCGCCGCTGCCCTTCCCGGCCAGCTACGGCGCCCATCCTGAATTCAAGACGGAATGGTGGTACGTGACGGGCTGGCTCACGGGGCCGGATGGCAAGCCATTGGGCTACCAGGTCACGTTCTTCCGCAGCGCCACCCCGCATGACCGGGCCAATCCCAGCCGCTTCGCGCCCAAACAGATGATCATCGGCCACGCCGCCCTGTCCGATCCGGTCCATGGCAAGCTGCTGCACGACCAGCGCAGCGCGCGCGAGGGCTTCGGCCTGGCCTATGCCAAGGTGGGCGACACCGACGTCAAGCTCGACGCCTGGCGCATGGTGCGCGACGCCGACGGCAGCTACCGCATCAGCGTGGACACGCCCGCCTTTGCGCTGGCGCTGCGGCTGGCGCCCACCCAGCCACTGTTGTTGGAAGGCGACGCCGGCTATTCGCGCAAAGGCCCGCAACCAGCGCAGGCCAGTTATTACTACAGCGAGCCGCAACTGGCCACGACCGGCACCGTCACGCGCCAGGGCAAGGCGCAGGCCGTGTCCGGGCGCAGCTGGTTCGATCACGAATGGTCGTCCCAGGTGCTCGATCCGGCCGCTTCGGGCTGGGACTGGGTGGGCGCCAACCTGGACGACGGCGGGGCCCTGATGGCTTTCCAGATCAGAAGCGCCACAGGTGGTAAACTATGGGCGCACGCGACATGGCGCGATGCATCCGGTAAGATCACGCATTACGCGCCGGACCAGGTCAGTTTTACCCCGCAGCGGCGGTGGCGTTCGCCCCGCACCAATGCCGAGTATCCCGTCGCCACCTTGCTCACCACCGGCCGTACCGCGTGGCGCATCGTGCCGCTGCAGGACGACCAGGAGCTCGATTCGCGGCGCTCGACCGGCGCCGTGTACTGGGAAGGCGCCGTTACGGTCAGCCGCGACGGCGTACCGGCGGGCCGCGCCTACCTGGAACTGACCGGGTATGCGGGGGCCATGAAATTATGAAAACGATTACCACTAATACTGCCAACACGATGACAAATAGCACCACCGCCAGCACACCGTCCGCCGCAGCTCCCACAGAATCCCGCCAACTGAAGAAGGGCAGCCTGGCCGCCTTCAAGGGCCTGATGCCGTTCCTGCGGCCGTATCGCCGCCAGTTCGCGATGGCCGGTATCGCGCTGGTGGTGGCCGCCGCCTCCACGCTGGCCATCCCCGCCGCCTTCAAGCAGATGATCGACCTGGGCTTCGGCGGCGCCGCCGGCAGCAAGAGCATCAAGCATGTGGACCTGGTGTTCCTGGCCCTGTTCGCCGTCGCCACCGTGCTGGCGCTGGCCACGGCGGCCCGCTTCTACACGGTGTCCTGGCTCGGTGAGCGCGTCACGGCCGATATCCGCAGCGCCGTGTACAAGCACGTGGTCACGCAAAGCCCGGAATTCTTCGAGACGACGCAAACGGGCGAAGTCCTGTCGCGCATCACCACCGACACCACGCTGATCCAGGCCGTGGTCGGCACCAGCATCTCGATGGCCTTGCGTAACATGCTGTTGTTCTTCGGCGGGCTGGTGATGTTGTTCGTCACCAGCGTCAAGCTGTCGTCCATCATTATCGGCCTGCTGGTGCTGACGGTGCTGCCGATCGTGATGTTCGGCCGCCGCGTGCGCAAGCTGTCGCGCGACTCCCAGGACCGCATCGCCGACGCCTCGGCCATGGCCGGCGAAATCCTGAACGCCATGCCCACCGTGCAGGCCTTCACGCACGAGAAAGTGGAGTCGGCGCGCTTCGGCGCGTCCGTGGAAGGCGCCTTCCTGACGGCCATGCGCCGCATCCGCGCCCGCGCGCTGCTGACCATGATCGCCATCGTGCTGGTGTTTGGCACCATCGTGTTCGTGCTGTGGCTGGGCGCGCACGCCGTGATCGAAGGCAGCATGACCGGCGGCGACCTGGGCCAGTTCATCCTGTACGCCTCCATCGTGGCCGGCTCCATCGGCGCCCTGTCCGAAGTGATGGGCGAGGCCCAGCGCGCCGCCGGCGCCACCGAACGCCTGCTGGAACTGATGTCGGCCAAGTCGCGCATCGAATCGCCATCCCAGCCACTGGCGCTGCCGCCGCGCGCGGCCAACGGCGCCGCGCTGACGTTGCAGGACGTCTCGTTCAGCTATCCTTCGCGTCCGGACACCAAGGCGCTGGAACACCTGTCGCTCGACATCAAGCCCGGTGAAACCGTGGCCGTGGTCGGCCCTTCCGGCGCCGGCAAGACCACCCTGTTCCAGCTGTTCCTGCGCTTCTACGATCCCCAGCAAGGCGCCATCAAGCTCGATGGCGTGGACATCACCCGCCTCGACCTGCACACGCTGCGCGACGCGATCGGCATCGTGCCGCAGGATACGGTGATCTTCTCGGCCGATGCGATGGAAAACATCCGCTACGGCCGCGCCGGCGCCACCGATGCGGAAGTGATCCAGGCCGCCAAGCTGGCCGCCGCCCATGAATTCATCGAACGCCTGCCGCAAGGCTACCAGTCGTTCCTGGGCGAGCGCGGCGTGCGCCTGTCCGGCGGCCAGCGCCAACGGATCGCCATCGCCCGCGCGCTGCTCAAGAATCCCCCACTGCTGCTGCTGGACGAAGCGACCAGCGCGCTGGACGCGGAATCGGAACGCCTGGTCCAGTCGGCGCTGGAAGCGGCCATGGTGGCCCGCACCACCGTCATCATCGCCCACCGCCTGGCCACCGTGCAGCGCGCCGACCGCATCATCGTCATGGAAGACGGCAGGATCGTCGAAACCGGCACCCACGCTTCGCTGGTGGCGCTGGGCGGCGTGTACGCCAACCTGGCGGCCCTGCAGTTCCACAACGTTCACGTGGTCCACTGACCGGAGCCGGATGTGACCGACGCCGAACTGCGCCAGCAATGCCACACCGTCCTGCCGGGCCACCGGCAGCCCACGCCGGCCGAGACCTTCGCCGCCATGGCGGCATGGTGCGAGGCCAACAGCGTGGCGCACGACACCTATGGCGACGGCGCGCTGCTGCAGCAGTTCGAGGCGAAAGTGGCGGCCCTGCTGGGCAAAGAGGCGGCCGTGTTCTGCATCACCGGCACCATGGCCCAGGCTACGGCGCTGCGCCTGGCCTGCGATGAACGCGGCAGCAAGCTGGTGGCGCTGCATCCCACGGCCCACATCCTGCGCCATGAACGGGGCAACCATCAGCTGTTCGACCACTTCCACGTCCTGCAGATCGGCGACCAGCATCGCCCGTGGACGCTGGAGGAACTGCAGGCGATCCCGGACCGACTGGGCGCGGCGGCCATCGAACTGCCGGCCCGCGAGATCGGCGGCCAGTGTCCAGGCTGGGAAGAACTGGACGCGATCAAGCGCCACTGCGCCGAACAAGGCATCCACCTGCACATGGATGGTGCGCGTCTGTGGGAAACGTCTGCCGCCTATGGCCGTCCCGTGGCCGACATCGCCGCCGGTTTCGACAGCGTCTACGTCTCGCTGTACAAAGGCATAGGGGGCCTCGGTGGCGCCCTGCTGGCCGGCAGCCACGCCTTCGTGGCCCGGGCCGCCGAATGGTATCGCCGCCAGGGTGGCAATATCGTGCACCGCTCGCCTTACGTGGTGGCGGCAGCCATGCAATTCGATGCGCGGCTGGCGGCCATGCCGGACTATTTCCGCCGCACGCAATGGCTGTACGAAGCCTTGCGCGCGCACCCGCGCATGATGGTCAATCCGGCCCATCCGCACGCGAACATGCTGCACCTGCACCTGCCGGTGAGCCGCGAGCGGGCCATGGAAATCCGCAACGATATCGCGGCCAGGCACGGTATCTGGCTGTTCAATCGCGCCAGCCACGGCGCGCTGCCGGAGCACAGCGTGGTCGAACTGTATGTCGGCGACAACCTGCTGTCGCTGTCCGACGAGCGCGTGCGCGAAATCCTGGCCCTGTGGGCCGCCGCCCTGACCAATTAATCCGGCGGCCGGTTTTTTCCGCGCCGCCCTTCCCGCTTCTTATTCACCACACCATGACATTTGCATCCCTCGGCCTGATCGATCCTTTGCTACGCACGCTCGAAGCGCTGGCCTACCACGAACCCACGCCAGTCCAGAAGCAGGCGATACCGGCCGTGCTGGCCGGCCGCGATCTGATGGCCGCCGCCCAGACCGGCACCGGCAAGACGGCCGGCTTCGCGCTGCCCATCCTGCATCGGCTGACGATGGCAGGCACGGTGGCGCCGCAGTCCGTGCGCTGCCTGGTGCTGGTGCCCACGCGCGAACTGGCCGAACAGGTGTACGACAGCTTCCGCACCTACGGCCGCAATGTGCCGCTGCGCTATTTCGTCGCTTATGGCGGCGTGCCGATCGAGCCGCAGGTGAACAAGTTGCGCAAGGGCCTGGACGTGCTGGTGGCCACGCCCGGCCGCCTGCTGGACCTGCTGCGCCAGGAGGCCATCCGCTTCGAGTCGCTGCAAACACTGGTGCTGGACGAGGCCGACCGCATGCTGGACCTGGGCTTCTCGCACGACCTCGACCTGCTGTTCATGGCCATGCCCAAGCCGCGCCAGACCTTGCTGTTCTCGGCCACGTTCTCCGATGCGATCCGCAGCATGGCCAAGGGCTTGCTGAACAATCCGGTCGAAATCCAGGTCAGCCCGCGCAATACGGCCACCAAGACCGTCAAGCAGTGGCTGATCCCGACCGACAAGAAGCGCAAGCCGGAACTGTTCCTGCACCTGATGAAGAAGCTGCGCTGGGGCCAGGTGCTGGTGTTCGTCAAGACCCGCAAGGGTGTGGAACAACTGGTGCAGATGCTGCTGGAGGAAGGCATCACGGCCGACGCCATCCACGGCGACAAGCCACAACCTGCCCGCCTGCGCGCACTGGACCGCTTCAAGACGGCGCAAGTGCAAGTGCTGGTGGCGACCGACGTGGCCGCGCGCGGACTCGACATCGAAGCGCTGCCGCAGGTGGTCAACTTCGACCTGCCGACGGTGGCGGAAGACTACGTGCACCGCATTGGCCGCACCGGCCGCGCCGGCGCCACGGGCGAAGCCGTGTCGCTGGTCTGCGCCGACGAAGTGGGCCTGCTGGCCGCCATCGAAAAGCTCACCGGCCAGGTGATCCCGCGCGAGGAAGAACCGGGCTTCGAGGCCGACCATCGGGTGCCCGCCACCGGCGGCGCATCGGCAGCCAAGCCAGCCACCGCTGCCGGCAAGAAGAAGCGGCCTTTCACCGGGCCGCCGGGCGGCAAGGCGGCTCTCGCAGCAGGCGGCGGCCAGCGCCCCGCCGCGCCGGCCGCGGCGCGCAAACCGTCCAGCCCAAGCGGTGGCCCCAAGGCTGGTTCGAAAGCAGGCCCCAAGGCGGGCCCGGTTGGCACCGCCGTGCCGCGCGGCGCCATCATCGTGGCCGGCGGGCGTGGCGCCAAGTCGCTCGCACGCAGCGCCGGCAAGGCTGCGGCCGGTGGCGCTGGGGGTGGCCAGCGCAAGGCCAGGACCGGCGGCCGTGGCCCCGCGCGCTGAGCGCCGCCCCGGCATCGCGACAACAACCGGCCTGCTACAATAACCGCCTTTCCGGGCCGCGCGCCCCCGCCTCACGTTGGAGAATTGAATGCAGCAATACCAGGACTTGATCAAGACGGTACTCGACACCGGCAGCTGGCAGGACAACCGCACCGGCATCCGCACGCTGAGCGTGCCGGGCGCCATGATGCGCTTCGACCTGCTCAACGACGGTTTCCCGGCCGTGACGACCAAGAAGCTGGCGTTCAAATCCGTCGTGGGCGAGTTGTGTGCCTTCCTGCGCGCCTCGCGCAGCGCGGCCGACTTCCGCGCGCTGGGCTGCAAGGTGTGGGACCAGAACGCCAATGAAAACAAGCAGTGGCTGGAGAATCCCTACCGTCTGGGCGAGGACGACCTCGGCCCCGTGTACGGCGTGCAGTGGCGCGGCTGGCCCGGCTACAAGCTGATCGCCGCCGACCAGACGGCGCAGATCGAGGAAGCGCAGCGCAACGGCTTCCGCGTGATCGCGCCGCTGCAGGATGAAGGCGTGGACAAGGTCCTGCTGTACAAGGCCATCGACCAGTTGCGCGAATGCCTGGACACCATCGTCAACAATCCCGGCAGCCGCCGCATCCTGTTCCACGGCTGGAACCCGGCCGACCTGGACGCTGTGGCGCTGCCGGCATGCCACCTGCTGTACCAGTTCATCCCCAACGCCGCCACCCGTGAAATCTCGCTTTGCCTGTACGTGCGCAGCAATGACATCGGCCTGGGCACGCCGTTCAACCTTGCCGAAGGCGCGGCCCTGCTGCATCTGGTGGGCCGCCTGACCGGCTACACGCCACGCTGGTTCACCTACTTCGTGGGCGACGCGCACATTTACGAAAACCACCTGGACATGGTCAGGGAGCAGCTCACGCGCGCGCCCTTCCCCGCGCCAAGGCTGGTGATTTCGGAGCGCGTGCCGGCCTACGCCGAAACGGGCAAGTACCAGCCCGAATGGCTGGAACTGATCGAGCCGTCCGACTTCTCGCTGGAAGGCTACCAGCACCACGCGCCCATCACGGCGCCCATGGCTGTATAAAGCACGGTGATCCGGCTGGACTTCATTCCCGGCACCATGTGCGACGCGCGCATGTGGTCGGGCCTGACGCCGCTGCTGGGCGACGCCGTGGACTGCCGTTTCGTGCCCCTGCATGAAGCGCACGACCGCGACGCCATGCGCCACGCCATCGCCACGCACAGCGCACCGGCGGCCAACCTGGTGGCATTTTCACTGGGCGGCTACCTGGCGCTGGAACATGCGCTGGCCCATCCCGGGCGCGTCAAGTCGCTGGTGCTGATCGCCGCCTCGGCCAAGGGACTGGAGGCGGACGAGATCGCGCGTCGCCAGCGCACCATGAAGGTATTGGCCAGCCACGCCTACGGCGGCATGGCGCCCGCCCAGTTGCGCGAGTTCGTTCACCCGTCCAATCTGGACAAGCCGGAAGTGGTCGGCGTGATCCGGCAAATGGCGCTCGAACTGGGCAAGGAACTGCTGCTGGCGCAATTCGCCGCCTCAACTGAACGGACCGATTTGCTGGACCGTCTGCCCGAACTGCGCTGCCCCGTGCTGCTGGTCGGTTCCGAGGACGATCACAAGGTCGATCCGGCCGACCTGCGCGCCATGCACGCGCGCTGCCCAAGCAGCCACCTGGTCATGCTGCGCGACTGTGGCCACATGATTCCGCCGGAAGCCCCGTTCACCCTCGCCAGGGCCTTGCGCGAGTTTCACGGCCTCAACTAAGCATATAACTGGATCGACATAAGCTTATATTTACATCGTTCGATTTAATCGAATGATTCATCAATAACTTACAAATAGACATAACAATATGCGCCACCGATAATCCGTTACACAAATAATGTAATAACGGAGCGCAGCGGTGATGAAAAAAGTAATAACAAACGCACAAGTCTTCCTGCCCGGACTGCTCCTGTGCGGCGCCGTCACGGTCGCCGCCCACGGCCTGGAATGGCTGGAAGTCCTCCTGTTCGGGCGCGCCTGGCTGGAAAGCCTGGTGCTGGCCATCGTCCTCGGCACCATCCTCTGCACGGCGCGCGGCCTCGCGCCCCGCTACCAGGCCGGCGTCAAGTTCAGCGCCAAAACCCTGCTCGAAGTCGCCGTCGTGCTGCTGGGCGCCTCCGTCAGTGCGGGCGCCATCCTCGAACATGGCGTGTCGATGATCGTCGGGATCGCCTTGGTGGTGGCCGTCACCATCACGGGCAGCTACGGCATCGGCCGCGCCAGCGGCCTGCCGGGCAAGATGGCGTTGCTGATCGCCTGCGGCAATTCGATCTGTGGCAATTCGGCTATCGCGGCCGTGGCCCCCGTCATCAATGCGGACGGCAAGGACGTCGCCGCGTCGATCGCCTTCACGGCCGTGCTGGGCGTGGTGGTGGTGCTGGCCCTGCCCCTGCTGGTACCGCTGCTGCACCTGTCGGACGTGCAGTACGGCGTGTTCGCCGGCATGACGGTGTACGCCGTGCCGCAAGTGCTGGCGGCCACCGCCACCGTGTCGCAGACCAGCGTCCATATCGGCACGCTGGTCAAGCTGGTGCGGGTGCTGATGCTGGGCCCCGTGGTGCTGGCCTTGTCGCTGCTGGGACGCGACGACGCCGGCAAGCGTCCGCCGTTGTCGCAGATGGTGCCCTGGTTTATCGTCGGCTTCCTGGTGATGATGGGTCTGCGCTCGGCCAATGTGCTGCCGGAGCCCGTGCTGTCCGTTGCCCACGAAGGCGCCGGTTACCTGACGGTGATGTCGATGGCGGCGCTGGGCCTGGGCGTGGATGCGCGCGCCGTGCTGCGCGCCGGCGGCCGTGTCACGTCGGTGGTGATGTTGTCGCTGGTGGTACTTGGCGTGTTCAGCGCCACCCTGATTCAATTGCTGCACATCGCCTGACGCAACGCCGGCCGCTCAGGCGATCAGCGCTTCCAGCGCCAGCGAGGCCTTGTTCCGGTAGCGGGCCTGATGCCGCAGCAGGCGGAACGCGCGGGCCGGCAGCGGGAAGTCCACCTTGCGCAGCAGGCCAGCCTGCAAATAGGCGGCCGCCACCCGTTCCGACACGACGGTGGCAAAACCGCCGTACATGGCGGCGGCGCACACGGCCTCGTTGGACGGCAGCGTCAGCGCCACGTCCAGCCGATCGCCATCCATACCGAGCGCGCCCAGCATGCCTTCGAACGCGGAGCGCGTGCCGGAACCGTGCTCGCGCAGCACCCAGCGCTCCGTCAACAATTCCTCGCCCGTCACGCCCACCTGGCCATCCCAGCGGTGGCCGGGCGCCACCAGCACGGCGATGCGGTCCTCGGCCACCACCTGCACCGACAATTCCGCCTCGTCGATTTCGCCTTCCACAAAACCCAGGTCGGCGCCGCCCTCCACCACGGCTTGCGCCACGCTTTGCGTGTTGCCAATGGTGAGCGTGAGCTCGATCTGGGGATAGTGCTGGCGGAACCGCACCAGCAGCGCGGGCAACCAGTAGCTGGCGATGGTCTGGCTGGCGTGGATGCGCAGCGCGCCCCGCTTCAGTCCACCCAGTTCGGCCAGCGTCAGCTCGGCGTTGCGGGCCATGGCCAGCGTCGCTTGCGCTTCGGCCAGGAAGATGCGGCCCGCTTCGCTCAATTCGATGCGCCGCCCGACGCGGTTGAACAGCGGCGTGCCGTAGCGGTCTTCCAGCGCGCGGATGGCGGCGCTAACGGCCGACGGCGTCAGGGCCAGCGCGTTGGCCGCCTGGGTCAGGTGCTCGCGTTCGGCGACGGCGATGAAAATCCGTAATTGGTCTAACGTCATGGATGGCAGGATCGGGGCTGGCCGGCAAGGCGCGGCAAGCCCCGATTGTATCGCCTGCGGCGGGACTGAGGCAAAAACGCAGGCCGCGGCCTCCGTTCAGGCGAACAATGAAGATTACGCCGCGTCGTTGCGGCGACGGCTGCGGTAGGCAACCAGGATGGCGCCTGCGACCAGCATGCCGTAGGTGGCAGGCTCGGGTACTGCCGACGTGATCAAGGTGCCGCTATAGCTGGTCGGCGCATTGGACAGGACCTGCCCCGTCACCAGCAGGTAGTAGCTGTCGGGCACCAAATGGGAGCTCACCAGCGTCCACAGGTCAACCTTGCCATCGAGCACCTGGGTGCCGCCCAGCGACAGGCCGCCGGAATTGAACAGGGAAAAGCCCGTGATCTTGATGCCATCCGTTTGCGCCGGGCTGATGGCCGACACTTGGGCCACCAGGTTACCGGCGCCGCCGGTGGAGAAATTGTAGCGGTCGCTGAAGGTGTTGCCGTCGTTACCCAGGTTGAACACGTGGCCAAAGAAGTTGGCACCGGCGCCCAGGGTCAGCGTTTGGGCCGGCTGGCTGATATCGGCGGCTGCTGCGGTGCCACCTGCCAGAGCCGCGCCGGCAAGCGCAACAACGGCGAGCGCCGATTTGAATTTAGTCATATTGCCTCCATGGAGAGCGGGAACTTGCGTTCCCGTGGGTTGATCACATACTGCTTTTTGATCTTAGCATGGTGAAAATGACAGCATTTATCGTGCGACACTATTTCAATTCGCACAGGAAATATTTCCAAAAATATATTTCGACGATCATGGCAGCCGCTCTTCCAAGCTCTGCCCTATGAAAAACCGGCGTTCGCGGCTTGCACGAGCGATGTGAAAAATGGCAACGTAGGAGCACGCCTACGCAAAGACGAGAAAAATGCAACAGGTTAAGTAACCGGCACTGCTAGCCCTGGCCGGCAATGCGGCGCTGGCCATCCACAATCGCGCGCACCTCCCGCAGCAGCCCAGGCCGCGCCGCCAGGCAGGCGGCGCGCTCTTGTGCGATCCGCACGCGGTTCGCCTCCAGCGTGGCCGTATCGAGCACCATGCCAAGGTCTTGATAGCCCTGGCCGCTCGCCAGCGCATGCAGCAACTGGTCGCCGAGCGCCTTCTTGAAGTGCCCTCCTTCCCAATACCATTGCGTGGCCGCAGGCGAGCCGCTGGGGGGCACCGCCTCGCACTGGCGCGCGCCAAAGCCACTGAAATCGGCCAGCAGGATATGCGCGCCGGGATGGCGGGCGCGCGCGGCCGCCACTTCTTCCGCCAGGATCGCCTTCCACGCCTCGAACCAGGGCCACAGCCCGGTTTCCTCGAACAGCAACAGTACCTGGGCGTGGTAGGGATAGATGACCAGTTTAATGTCCGCGCCCGGCGCGGCCAGCATGTCGAGTATGCGGCGGGTGTCGCGCCGGGCCTGGTCCGCGTTGAAGCTGGTGCGGGCCTTGCGCAGGTAGTTGGCCGCGTTCTCCTCGGCGCGGCGCTGGAAGATCAGGTGATAACCATCGACACGGGCGTAGGCCAGGTATTCGCGCAGCGGGTTGAAGCCGCGCGGGCTCATGGACTCGGCGTAGTCATCCTGTTGGATCCGCAAGGTGCGCACGCTGTCCTTGAGCGAGGTGAAGGAAAAGAGCGTGTCGAAGCGCCAGAACGCGCGGTCCGCCGGCAGCGCCGACGCCTCGGGATGGGCGGAACGCGGCGCGTCAGCGTAGTTCAGGAATTCCATGCCCACGATGGCGCTGGCCGGCCGGACGCCATGTGCCCGCATGGTGGCGATCTCGCTGATCACGCTCTCCATGACGGAGCCGGCGATGGCCAGATTGTAGGCATTGCCCACGGTGTCAGGGTCAAACCCGATCTCGGCCCGCGAATTACCGAAAATGAAATTCCTGGCCCCGGAGCGCAGCGCGTTGCTGGCCTTGATCTCCTCCTGGTAGCGCGTGAGCGACGGCTTGACCGCGTTGACACCGGCGCGGTTGACGGCGCCATACAGGCCGTAGGGATCGACCACATACACGAACGCCGTGCAGGCGGCGGCGCCCGTCGCCAGCGTGAGCAGGACGGTGCGCAGGAAGGTGCGGGCATGGGCGTGCATCAGAACTGAAAGTACAGGAAGTCGCTGGGACGATTGAGCGAGAGCAGGTCCAGCAACGCGATCAGGCCGATGACCACGCCCCACCCGCGCGTGGGCGCCCACGCGAGCCGCGCCGGACGATGCGGGCCGCCATCGAGCGCGGGGCCGAAGCGCGCCATGATCTGCTGCGTGTTGGGACACAGGAAAACGATGGCGCCGGCAGCGGCAACTGCGCTCCAGGTATCGATGAACTGGCTACCTCCACCGCCGTAGAAGGTGATGCCCAGCCGCTGCACGGCCGGCAACAGGCCGCCCAGCCTGCTGGCGAAGGCGTCCGGCAAGGCAACGCCGTTGGCGCCGCTCATGCCCGCCACGTACACCAGCGCGCCGTGCAGGTCCGGTGCGCGAAAGAACACCCACCCGTAGCAGACGGCGATGAAGGTGATCGCGGTCCCGGCATGGCGCGCCAGCGGCAGACTCAGCGCGCACCACGCATGGTGAACGGCCAGATATATGCCATGCAAACCGCCCCAGATCATATAGTTCCAGCCGGCCCCGTGCCACAGGCCACCGAGCAGCATGGTGGCCATCAGGTTGGCGTAGCGGCGCATCTTGCCGTGGCGGTTGCCGCCCAGCGGGACATACAGGTAATCGCGCAGGAAGCGCGACAGGGTCATATGCCAGCAGCGCCAGAACTCGCTGATGCTGGCCGCCTTGTACGGCGACGCGAAATTGAGCGGCAGGCGCACGCCAAACAGGCGCGAAAGCCCGATCGCCATGTCGGAATAGCCGGAAAAATCGAAGTACAACTGGAAGGCGTAGGCCAGCACGCCGCCCCATGCGAGCAGCAATGACGGGCTGCTGCTGTGATTGAACACCGCGTTCGCATACGGCGCGATGTTGTCGGCGATAAGCACCTTCTTCGCCAGCCCGGCGAAGAAGATGGTGGCGCCGACGGCAAAATCGAGCGCACGGGGACGGTAGATGCGCGGGTCCGCGAACTGCGGCATCATCTCCTTGTGGTGCAGCACGGGGCCGGCCACCAGATGGGGAAAGTAGGTCACGAACAGCAGGTAGTGCGCGAAGCGGCCCTCGCTGGCCTTGCCTACACAGGTATCGACGAGGAAGGCGATCTGGGTGAAAGTGAAGAATGAAATCCCGATCGGCAGCACGATTTCCGGCACCGGCAAGTGGACTGACGCGGCGAGGAAGCCCGCATACTTGAACCAGCCGAGGGCCAGCAGGTTGGCCACGACCCCGGCCGCCAGCCAACGCCGGCTTGGCCTGCGCTGCAACCGGGCGCCCAGCCGGTAGTTCAGCACGACGGAAGTGAGCAGCAAAGGCAGGAAGCGCGGGTTCCAGTATCCGTAGAAGAACAGCGAGGCGGCGGCCAGCCACCACGCAGCGGCCGTCACCGATCGGCGGCCCAGCAGGAAAAAGCCGGCCAGGACGACGGGCAGGAACAGCAACAGGAATGGCTGCGAATTGAACAACATGACGGGCGCACCGGCGGAAATGCCCATCGTAAGACGGTCCGCGCATGGCGGTCCTGTGCCAGATCATACTGTGCGGCGCACGTTCAATGACGACCGGCTGGCAATGTCCAACAACTGTCGTAGCCCAGACTTTACGGCCAGACTTGCCCGCAAGTGACAATCTGTGATCTTTACGGTTTGGCAAACTGCTATCCTGACCGCCGCCGGCGGCAGCCTGCCACCAAGCGGAACGAACGCAGAATCGGCTTGTGGCCCGCGTGCACCGCATCAATAACATTTGAACTGTTTTTTATTGCGCCCTGGATTGCCAGGATGCGCACCTTTTAGCTGACAACGAGATCATGTTACGACCCTTATTGATGTTGATGCTCGCCGCCTGCGGGACGGCCGCCGCCCAGGAAGATCACCCGCAACTGCAGGAACGCATCGCGCGCATTGAGAATGGCCTGCGCGAACCGGTGGCCGTGGCAGGTCAGGCCGCGCGTACCATGCGCCTGGCCGATCGCATGCGCCAATGGCGTGTTCCTGGCGTGAGCATCGCTGTGATCAACCACGGCGCCATCGAATGGGCGCGCGGCTATGGTGTCACCGACGCCGGCGGCAGCCAGCCCGTCACGCCTGACACACCGTTTCAGGTTGGTTCGGTCAGCAAGCCCGTTGCTGCCGTACTCGCCCTGCAGCTGTCCGCAGCCGGCAAAGTGAAGCTCGACGAAGACGTCAACCAGCGGCTGCTTACATGGAAAGTCCCCGCCACGGCAAGACCGGTGACCCTGCGTGCGCTGCTCAGCCACACGGCAGGCATGCCGGAATTCGATCTGCCGGGCTACGGCGTGGACGTACCCATGCCAACGCTGCTGCAAGTGCTGCACGGACAAAAGCCGGCCATCAATCCTCCCGTCACGCCGAGCGGCGGCAACGACTACGCCTATTCGAGCCTCGGCTATGCCGCCATGCAGCAGGCACTGGCCGACGCCAGCGGCCAGCCCTTCGACATGCTGGCCAGCACGATGACGCTCGCCCCGCTCGGCATGCGCGATTCCGCGTTTGCCCCCTCCCTGCCGGCGGCCGTCGCCGCGCGCGCCGCGGCTGGCCACGATCTCGAAGGCACGGTGTTGCCGGGCCGCTGGCGCCGTCATATCGAACTGGCCGCAGACGGGCTTTGGAGCACCGCGCCCGACCTGGCCCGCTTCGCGATCGCTATCCAGCGCGCCGCCGCCGGCACCTTGCCCACGTGGCTGCCGCAAGCGCAGGCGCGCGCCATGCTCACGACGGTACGCGACGACTACGGTCTGGGAGTCGAACTCGATCACGCCGGCCGCGAACCAGCTTTCCACCATAGCGGCTCGAACATCGGCTACAAAGCCCTGCTGTTCGCCTACGCGCGCACCGGCCAGGGCGCCGTCATTCTCGCCAATGGCGATGGCGGCTGGCCCCTGGTGGAGGAAATCATGCGCAGCATCGCCATCGAATATGGCTGGGAAGACTTCCATCCAATCGAACGTCCAGCGGTGCCGGCAAAGACCGCCCTGTTCGACAGTTACGTGGGCCAGTATCGCGTATCGAACACGACCTTGCGCGTCTTCCGCGACGGCGATCGCCTGCTGGTGGCCGGTCCGCCACTCGGCCCACAACCGTTGGAAGCGGTGCCCGCGGGCGACCATGGCTTCTTCTTCCGGGAAAAAGACGCGACCCTGCGATTCGATCCTAATGGCGGCCAGCCGGTGCAAACCCTGACCTTTGTCGATGGCCGCCCCCGGCCCGGCAAGCGGCTACCCTAAAGGGGCGCAGCCCGACGCCGCCAACAGTGCTGTCGGCGGGCGCCTGAAATAACATGAATCGCAGCACGTCCGCGCATTGCCATGTCGTGTTACCTGTTCTCCGAGAAACGCAAACGGAGCTTCAGAATTGGCAAACTTGCCGTTGCCCTGTTGGTAGGCGGAATGGTTCATGGCCTGTTCACGCGTTGAAGCATTGGCAAACGGCGCCGCCCCAGTTCTTTGATAGCAAGTGACAGCGAGGGGGACCTCCGCTTGGCGTGACAATTTGCGAAGTTTTCGCTTCAGCAACATGTTACCTTGAGAGTCGTCGGCCGAGTACGACAATAGCGGCCGTCCCAAATTGGCGATATGGATTTGCTGAAAACGTCGCCCATTACATGGTGCGAGGGAGGCATGTTCGTAAGCTAGCGCCCGGCCTGGTCAGAATTCATTGTTGGGTTCCCAGCCAGCTGATGGCGGCACTGAGTGCCGGATCCGGCGTTTCAGGCTGGTCAGCGAGCAGGACATCAGGCACAACTTTGGGGAAAATGCGCTGCCCATTGCGGTCAGCCGCGTACCCAGATGCGATACCGAAGAAATTTCCATAGCGATCAGTTGTTCCGCTGACGGCCGTGGTATATCCAGCGGTTGGCGTACCGAAGCTTCAGGTATTGGAACGGCCATGGAAGGCGATGGCCACCATTTCTCCGCTGCTGGCTGTTACTGGGCCAAGCAGGATTGCCGTTGCTTCATTTTCGCCGTTGAACGCCGGATCCTGGTCGGTAAAATAAACGCCTGACGTCCCGCGGGGCAGGCCCAGAACTCCCCATAGCCAAGGGCCGCCCTGCTTGCCACCTGCGTCAACAAAGTACCCTACACCGCCATTGCCCAGCAACGGCCGCAGCGCCGCAATGGCAGGGAAAAGCGTGCCGCCGCCATGCTCACGCAAATCGAGAATCCAACGGTTGACTCCCTCCTGGTGCAAACTGACAATGGCATTTCGCAAGGCGCGCGCATACGTTTCGCCCGCTGTGAAGTCGGCCTGTAGAAAAGAGCGTAGCCGTATATAGCCGACGGGCTTGTCCAGGAGCTTGGTTTCGAACAGCGGAGCGTGGGCTTCCTGGCGCTGCAGTTGGGGCGCTGGAGAGGCTGGAATGGAGAATGCGTTCGAGGCAAACTCGGCCTTGGTTAGATAGGTCCCGTGCGGGGCCAAGCCCGCAGCCACTGTTACTGCGCTCAATTGGCGGGCCAGCTCCTTCATGGGGCCATCCAACTCATGTATATCGCGGGCTCCCGTTGCCGCCAGGGTCAAGGCGCCTTCCAGTTCGTTCAATTGCATGCGGTCGGCAAACAGGAATTCGCGGCGTACCCGTTCCATGACCTCATCCAGGTGTTGGCGGCAGGGGGCGCACATTTCACCTGGACGGAATTTCGCCTCGCTGACCGAGGCTTGTGCGTCGCGGATGACGAGGCCAGCGGGCAGCGCATGTGAGGGGCCGCCTGATAGTGTCCAAGAGACGTTTTTAGCATCTTCCGGCACATAAATGCTGGCTTCAAGCCTCCCTTCCATGACTTGGAAAATTGCGCCGATGTGCGTTTTGACTTGCCAAGTTGAATTAAAAGTGGACAGGATGAGCCCAATCGGCAGCTTAGACTGGCTCACCGGTGCCAAGTCCATGCTTACATACAGCCGCCGTCCTGCTAGTGCAGTTGCATCATTCGTTTCGGCCGTCAACTTTGTGCCATCAAAGGGGCACCAGGAGAGCAGGCGTCCTTTAAAGGTCTCCAGCGCTTCGCCCTTGGCCGTGCCGCATTCCTGGGACAACACCAGCTTTAACGGAAGCGGTTTCGTTGCCTGGTTTCCCGTGGCGTGGGCAGGTACTGTCGCGAATGCGAGGCATAGTGCGGCAATACGACGAAGTCGAGTGAGGATATCCATCCTGAGCATTATGTATTTATGTGCACTGTTGCGCAATTGATAAAACACTCAGGACGGATTACGTTCTAAGCGTGTTGCGGTGCGCCGCAGCGATAAACAAAGCGGCGTGAGAATCTGTGCATTTTCCATTTGAGCAAGATGATATGCTGGGACTTTTCGGCTGCATCCGGCCAGAAGCGGCCTACCATTACAACTTAATAATTAATATGAATCGAATCCTGTTATTACTCATTTCTTCGCTCATCTCGGCCTGCGCCGCTACTGGGCCTATTTACAAGCCTGCTGAGAATGTTGACGCGAATAAGGCGTTAGTCTATGTATATAGGGGCCCCGCCTTTGCATTGGGTGCCCGTAGCGCTTACTTTTATGTGGATGGCGTCAATGTATTCGATCTCGATCAAGGTGGCTATTCATGGGTGGCACTTTCCCCGGGGCGGCACACCCTCAGACAAAAGTGGCCAGTGGATGTGACAATGAAGGCCGTCGAATTTGAAATCGATGTGCGGGCGGGGGAAACAAGGTACTTCTCGTTTCAAACAGGTGGATGCCAGGGGGGCTACAACCAGATTTGCCTGCAATGGGAATTGCGCGCTCAACCGCCGCAGGTGGGAGCTGTTGCCATTATCGACAAACGATTCCAGGAAAATGTAGGGGCCGCCAAGCTGAATATGCAAGCGCCAATGAAATAGGCCCCCATAGGACCTTGTGGACCTTATGGTAGATGCTACATGCCGCCAGCGGCCAATAGCCGCCGTTGTAATCGTAGATGATTTCCTAAACAAGGAACGAAAATGATACTACCCCTAATACTTGGTACTGGCGTCGGGGCCGGGGCCGGAACTGCACTCGCTGTTGCCCTGCACAGTTCTACTTTGGGATTCGCTCTTGGCGTCGGAATAGGCATTGCGACAGCATTTACGTTTGTTGTCGTGATAAGAAAGTAAGCCTAGAAAGCTGACCGACAATGGCCACAAGCAGTCATTCGATATAGATCATCAAGTAGCTATATTTAAGAGAAAAGAATGATGGCTTATCAGACCCAAATGCAGCGTCTGCAGAAGCTGAGCATATGTCGCGGTGTTAAGCCGCGCCAGCTTGGAGAGTACGTGTCCGCTGTGTTTGCCTCTATGGGGCAGATACGCTGGCTGATCAGCTTTGCCACACTATTTGCGCTGAACGGGTGCGCTTCTATACCCGGTAGCACGCAGTATTTTCAGCATGACATAGTTATTAATGCCGATGGTAAAAAATATAGTTTTCGGCACTATTTCGAATGTCGAGGAACATTGCAGGCCAGCGAAGCTGATGGGAAGCTACACCAGCGCTGGGAAAGAAGCGGCGCCGGGTTTATTACATCAGATATCGGCAGCAATAAAGTCTTGATCTATAACCTACGGGGGGACTGTGAAGCGCAAAGTCAGGACCTTTCGTCCGGCGCTGATAAAGATTTGGATCCCTTCATGAACGACGCATCCCGAGTTATCGATGATCGTTCCCATCCAACCAAACTGTTTGTTCTATCTAGAGGCGCGAGTACCGGACCATTCAACATAGAACAAGAGTCAGTAAAGCGCGTGGAACGCATGGATAGCACCTTAGGGCCAACAACGACGGAGGTCGCGCTGAAAGAACTTGTTCGACGCGCACAGCATGGCTTTCAGCGTGTCACTGTCACAGTGATGGCACCCAACTTTTGGGGCAAGACTGAGACATCAAGGCACTACTTCGCACAATTTAATGATGTGGAAGCGGCGCCGGAACAGGAAATCGTTTCGACCGATGCTTCTGCACATTCACCGGGGCAGTTCCCATTTTTGAGCGAACGATTTCGCGGTCTTGACGCTACTCTCCCCATCATGGGAGTCACGCGAATTGACACCATCTACAACGGCGAGGCATTCGTGATTAGCTCCACTCCCGTTATTTCCACGTGGTATGCGACTAAAGAAACCTGGGGCTCGCGTGGACTTTCGAATAGTCCCGTTGCATTAGTACGCTATAAAGGTAAGGAATTCCGAGTGAAATCCATTCTTGAAGTTTATGATCCCGAGAGTAGGTCGATTCTACAATTCGTGAATTCGTATGTTCCTTACCCGTGGGGTGGCCCAGATCAAACTGACCTCACGCGACTCATACATTGAAAGCGTGGTTGTCCCTCCCGCAAAAGGTCTGCAATGGGGCGGTAACGGTCTCAAAACTCCCCCTTAAACTTGCCCGAAAACTCACTCGCGACCACCACGAGCCTAAACGCCTACACGTCATCGGCCACCCGTCGTCCGGCACTCGCCGCCTGCGATCGTGTGCGCTAGCTCCTGGTGAGGCCGCGCGTCAGAACTCTTCCCAGTCGTCGTTGCCCTGCGTGCTGTTCGCCACGGCCTTGGCGCGGGCCTGCGCCGCCACCGGCGCGGCCTTGGGAACGCGCCGGACCGCCGGCTTGAGCGCTTTCACAGGCGCGGGCCGGACGGCCGGTTGCGACGGGCGTGGCGTCGCGGTGCGGGCCGGTGCCATGCCATCGAGCTTGAACACGCTCACCACCTGGGCCAGCGAACCGGCCTGCTCCTGCAGCGAGCTGGCGGCCGCCGACGCCTCCTCCACCAACGCCACGTTCTGCTGGGTGATGGCGTCCATCTGGCCGATGTCGGCGTTGATCTGGTCCAGCCCCGCCGTCTGCTCCTGGCTGGCCTGGGTGATTTCACCCATGATGTCGGCCACGCGCTGGATGCTGGTGACAACTTCCTGCATCGTGGCCCCGGCCTCGTCCACCAGGCGCGCGCCCGTGCCGACCTTTTCCACTGAGTCGCCGATCAGTTCCTTGATTTCCTTGGCCGCGCCGGCGCTGCGCTGGGCCAGGTTGCGCACCTCGGATGCCACCACGGCGAAGCCGCGTCCCTGCTCGCCGGCGCGCGCCGCCTCCACGGCCGCGTTCAGGGCCAGGATATTGGTCTGGAACGCGATACCGTCGATTACACCGATGATGTCGACGATCTTGCGCGACGAATCGTTGATCGAGCCCATGGTCTGCACCACTTCGCTCACCACGGTACCGCCCTTGACGGCCACTTCCGACGCCGACTGCGCCAGCTGGTTGGCCTGGCGCGCGTTGTCGGCGTTCTGGCGCACGGTGCCCGTCAGCAGCTCCATGGCGTGGGCGGTGCGATCGAGCGAACCGGCCTGTTCGCCGGTGCGGGCCGACAGGTCCATATTGCCGGCCGCGATCTGTCCCGCCGCGCTGGCGATCGTGTCCGTGCTGCCGCGCACTTCATGCACGATGCCGGCCAGGTTGCCCTTCATCCGGTCCAGCGCCGCAAGCAGCGCGCCGATTTCATTGTCACTGTGCGATTCGATGCGGCCCGTAAGGTCGCCGCCGGCCACCCGCGTGGCGATGGTCATGGCCTGCTCCAGCGGCGTGGAAATGGCGCGCAGCAACGACCAGCCCACGACACCACCCACCACCAGCCCGATCGCCAGCACCGCCACCATGGTCCAGGTGGTCGAGGCCAGGCTGGCGCCAACGGCAGCATCATTGGCCTTGGCCTTGGTCACTGCGAATTCGGTCAAGGCCTTGAGGGCTTCGTCGCCCTTGCGGTAGGATGGGTTGATCTGCTTGATCAGGATCGCTTCCGCTTCGTCCCACTTGTCGCCCTTGATGGCCGCGCCGGCCGCGTTGATCGCTTCCAGGCCCAGGCCCGCGCTGTCGGCGTACCATTGCTCGGCCAGGCGCTTCTCCTCGGGCGCGGCGATGCCCGCCAGGTATGCGTCCCAGCGCTTGGCTGTGCGGGCCGTGAATGTGGCGATCAGGTCAAAGTGCACCGTCAAGGGATGGTCGTGCAGCTTGGCCCAGGCCAGCTCCGGGTTGTGCTGCAGCGCCTGCAGGATCTGGCTGCGGCTTTGCTCCATGTCCAGCCGCATGGCGTTCAGCTCAGTGCTGTTGCGCTGGTCGCGCAGCGTGACCTGCTGGACCAGGCCCACGGAATGGCCGGCCCCATAGATACCCATCAGGCCATTGGCCAGCAAGAGGGCCAGCAGCACGGCCAGCGCGCCGGTCACCAAGGTCCTGATTTTCAGATTCGCGAACATGTCTTCTCCCTTGATATTGTTCTTGGTGGATAGTCGCTTCCCTGTGGTTGTTAAATTTCCAACTAGAACTCGCTAACAATTCCCTCGTACAATACGCAAAAAATCACAATTGAAACTCACACATTTTCACTCTGGAATAATTGATATAAATATCATTTTGCAAGTGAACGTGACGCTCCCCCGGCACAAGCCGAATTCAACGATAATGTGGGCACGCCGCCTCATTGACCCTCATTTTCCAAATCGCACCATCACATGAGCCAACTGAACATCATCGTCGCCATGGACGCCCAGCGCGGCATCGGCATCGCCAATGCCCTGCCCTGGCGCCTGCCGGAAGACCTGGCCCATTTCAAGCGCCTGACGACCGGCCATCCCATCCTGATGGGCCGCAAGACCTTCGAATCCATCGGCCGCCCGCTGCCGGGCCGGCGCAACATCGTCATCACCCGCAACGCCGGCTGGCGCCACGACGGCGTGGAAACGGCCAGCTCGCTGGAGGCGGCTATTGCCTTGGTACAAGACATTCCGGCTTACATCATAGGCGGCGCCGAGATCTACGCACAGGCGCTGGCGTTGGCCGATCAGCTTGATCTGACCTGCATCAACCAAACCTTCTCCTGCGACGCCTTTTTCCCCGCCATCGCCGACGATGCGTGGGTCGAGACGGCGCGCGAGGCGCACGTTTCGGCCACCGGCCTGGAATACGCCTTCGTCACGCTGCGCCGCCGGGCCGCCCAATAACGCCAGATCCATATCTTTTAGAGGAAACATACAACCATGTCAGGTCACGGCTTTCACGTACACGGCCCCCACGATCACGCGGTGGAACACGCCGCCCACGGTGGCGACAGCTTTTCCAATAACATCGCCGTCATGACGGCCATCCTGGCCACCGTGGGCGCCATGTTCGGCTACCAGGGCGGCGCCACCCAGAACGACGCGGCCCTGTTCAAGAACAACGCCGCCATCGACAAGACCCAGGCCGCCAACAGCTGGAACTACTACCAGGCCAAGTCCAACAAGCAGAACCTGGCCGAACTGGCCATGACCCTGCCCGGCGTGGACGTCGAGCGCTACAAATCGGAAGTGGCGCGCTACAAGTCGGAAAAGGAAGACATCAAGAAGGAAGCGGAAAAGTGGGAGGAATCGTCCAAGGAATGGAACCACAAGTCCGATGAAGCCATGCACGCCCACCACCAGTGGGCGCTGGCCACCACGACCGAGCAGATCGCCATCTCGCTGGCGGCCATCACTTTGTTGACAAGGAAGAAATGGTTGCAGGCGGCCGCCTACGGCGTGGCCGGCGTCGGCATCGCGCTGGGCGCGTTCGCGTGGCTGCACGTGGACCCGCTGGGCGCCCTGCTGCTCAAGCTGGGCGGCGGCGCCGCCGGCCACTGACAGGAACCGGAGCAACGCGGAAAAAAGGGCCCATTTTTTTCACCACGGCGCCCCCATTTCTGCGAGAATCCCGTTCTTAATTTTTTTATCCGCCCCGAAACACCGTCACGGGCGCCCAGCCCGCCCCTGTACAACAGTCAGGGGCGGTCTTCTTTTCTGGAGACAGCATGAAATTTCGTTTCCCCATCGTCATCATTGACGAGGATTTTCGTTCCGAGAACACGTCCGGCCTGGGCATTCGCGCCCTGGCCGCCGCGATGGAAAAAGAAGGCATGGAAGTGCTGGGCGTGACCAGCTACGGCGACCTGTCGCAGTTCGCGCAGCAGCAATCGCGCGCGTCGGCCTTCGTGCTGTCGATCGACGACGAGGAATTCGGCGGCGGCTCGGTGGAAGAAACCGACCTGGCGCTCAAATCGCTGCGCGCCTTCGTCGAGGAAATCCGCTACAAGAACGCCGACATCCCCATCTACCTGTACGGCGAAACGCGCACCTCGCGCCACATCCCCAACGACATCCTGCGCGAGCTGCACGGCTTCATCCACATGTTCGAGGACACGCCGGAATTCGTGGCGCGCCACATCATCCGCGAAGCGAAGTCCTACCTGGACGGCCTGTCGCCGCCGTTCTTCCGCGCGCTGGTCCACTACGCCAACGACGGCTCCTACTCGTGGCACTGCCCCGGCCACTCGGGCGGCGTGGCGTTCCTGAAGTCGCCCATCGGCCAGATGTTCCACCAGTTCTTCGGCGAGAACATGCTGCGCGCGGACGTGTGCAACGCCGTGGAAGAACTGGGCCAGCTGCTCGACCACACGGGCCCCGTGGCCGCCTCCGAGCGCAACGCGGCGCGCATCTTCAACGCCGACCATTGCTACTTCGTCACCAACGGCACCTCGACCTCGAACAAGATGGTGTGGCACTCCACCGTCGCCCCCGGCGACATCGTGGTGGTGGACCGCAACTGCCACAAGTCCATCCTGCACTCGATCATCATGTGCGGCGCCATTCCCGTGTTCCTGATGCCGACCCGGAATCACCTGGGCATCATCGGCCCCATCCCGCTGGAAGAGTTCACGCCTGAGAGCATCGCCCGCAAGATCGAAGCGAACCCGTTCGCGCGCGAGGCGGCCAACAAGAAGCCGCGCATCCTCACCATCACCCAGTCCACCTACGACGGCGTGATCTACAACGTGGAAACGCTGCGCGAAATGTTGGACGGTAAGATCGACACGCTGCACTTCGACGAAGCGTGGCTGCCGCACGCCACCTTCCACGACTTCTACAAGAACATGCACGCCATCGGCAAGGACCGTCCGCGCGCCAAGGAGTCGATGATCTTCTCGACCCAGTCCACCCACAAGCTGCTGGCCGGCCTGTCGCAGGCGTCGCAGGTGCTGGTGCGCGAATCGGAGTCCGTCAAGCTGGACCAGGATGCCTTCAACGAGGCCTACCTGATGCACACCTCGACCTCGCCGCAATACTCCATCATCGCCTCGTGCGACGTGGCCGCGGCCATGATGGAAGCACCGGGCGGCACGGCCCTGGTGGAAGAATCGATCGTCGAAGCGCTGGACTTCCGCCGCGCCATGAAGAAGATCGACGAGGAATGGGGCAAGGATTGGTGGTTCAAGGTGTGGGGCCCGGACCACTTCGCGGAAGACGGCATCGGTTCGCGCGAGGACTGGATCATCCGCGCCGACGACACCTGGCACGGCTTCGGCAAGCTGGCACCGGGCTTCAACATGCTCGACCCGATCAAGGCTACCATCGTCAACCCCGGCCTGGCGCTCGATGGCACGTTCGCCGAGACGGGTATCCCCGCCTCCATCGTCACCAAGTACCTGGCCGAGCATGGCGTGATCATTGAAAAGTGCGGCCTGTACTCGTTCTTCATCATGTTCACCATCGGCATTACCAAGGGCCGCTGGAACACGCTGCTGACCGCACTGCAGCAGTTCAAGGACGACTACGACAAGAACCAGCCAATGTGGCGCATCCTGCCCGAGTTCGCGGCGGCCAATCCGGTCTACGAGAAAATGGGCCTGCGCGACCTGTGCCAGCAGATCCACAACTTCTACAAGGCCTACGACGTGGCACGCCTGACGACGGAAATGTATTTGTCGGACATGATCCCCGCCATGAAGCCGTCGGACGCGTTCGCCAAGATGGCGCACCGCGAGATCGAGCGCGTGGCGATCGACGAACTGGAAGGGCGCATCACGTCCATCCTGCTGACGCCCTACCCGCCCGGCATCCCGCTGCTCATTCCTGGCGAGCGCTTCAACAAGACCATCGTCGACTACCTGCGCTTCGCGCGCGACTTCAACGAGCGCTTCCCCGGCTTCGAGACGGACGTGCACGGCCTGGTCAAGCGCGAAGTGGACGGCAAGCGCGGCTACTTCGTGGACTGCGTCAAACAGTAAGCCGGCATAAACAAATATCGGGGACGCACCCCAATTTTCACATGATGGAAATTGGGGTACGTCCCCGATTTTTTTTTGGCCGCGCACTATTGGCACACCTCAAACGTGGGCATGGCCGGCCAATCTATAGTGCAGCACGATTCCTCGTGCCGGTGCACTGTGCGCCCGCGCGAGTCCGCTTGCGGCACAGACATGATTCCCACGACCACCGCCGTATGGCTGCACGCCCAGCCCGCCCTGTCCAAGCGCGCCGCGCTGCTGGCGGCGCGGTTGGTGCGCGCCGGCGTTGCCGTGCTCGACAGCGCTGGCGACGGCCCTGGCTGCCACATCGTGCTGCTGGACGATGCCGACCCGACGCCACTGGCGGCGCTGGCGCCGCAACGTGACGACGGCCATGTCTTCGCCTTGCTGTGCGGCGCGACCCCGCCGCCGGCCGCCTCATCGTGGGCCGTGCTGGCCGCCGGGGCGGCCGATGTGCTGTGGTGGCCGGCCGGAGATGCCGATCCCGCTCCGCTGCTGGCCCGTATCCAGCGCCGGCTGGCCGTCGCCCGCTTGGCTGCATCGGACACGGTACGCCAGACGCTCGTGGGCCGCAGCGCCATCTGGCGCGCCCTCGTCGATGATGTGGTGGAAGTGGCCGCGTTCGGCAGCTCATCCGTCCTGATCACGGGTGAAACAGGCACCGGGAAGGATTTGATCGCCCAGGCCATCCACCGGCTCAGCGGCTGCGCGGGCGAGCTGACCGTCCTCGATTGCACCACGCTCGCGCCCGAACTGGCCGGCAGCGAATTGTTCGGCCATGAACGGGGCGCTTACACAGGTGCGGTCGCCGCGCGCGATGGCGCCTTCGCCCAGGCCGATCAGGGCGTGCTGTTCCTGGACGAGATAGGCGAACTGCCACTGCCGCTGCAGGCGCAATTGCTGCGCGTAGTGCAGGAGCACAAGTACAAACGGGTGGGCGGCAACAGCTGGCAGCCGAGCCACTTCCGCCTGATCTGCGCCACCAACCGCGACCTCGAAGCGGACGTGGCCTGCGGCCGGTTCCGCGCCGATCTGCTGTACCGTATCGCCGGCTGGCGTTGCCGCACGCCGCCCTTGCGCGAACGGCGCGACGATATCCTGCCGCTGGTGACGCACTTCCTTGCCGCCCATGCGGCGCCCCAGCCCGTTTGCGAGCTCGATCCGGCCGTGCGCGATTACCTGCTCACACGAGACTATCCCGGCAACGTGCGTGAGCTGCGCCAGACGGTGGCCCGGCTGTGGCACCGCCATTGCGGCTGCGGCCCCATCACACCGGGCGCCGTGCCGCCCGATGAGCGCGCGCCATGCGCCGCAACGCTGGCCGCGCCGTGGCCGGACGCTGCCTTCGCGGGCGCGATCCGCCACGCGCTGGACCAGGGCATGAGCCTGGCCCGCATTACCCAGGCCAGCGCCGACACGGCGATCCGCATCGTGCTGGAACAGGAGGGCGGCAGCAACCAGCGCGCGGCCCAGCGGCTGGGCGTGACGGACCGCGCGCTGCAAATACGCCGCAAGGCGCGTCCCGCCGATGGTCGCCAGCCTTGAGCGAACCATGGCTGTATGCGCACCCGCTTCCGGTCAGGCGAGCCGGCACAAGCGCCGCAGGTTATCCCCCAGGATCAGGCTTTCATCTTCCTGCGACAATCCAAGCAGGCGTATCTTGTGCAGTTCAAGGCCCGGATGCAGCCACGGCCCGTCGGACCCGAACAGCACCTTGCGTGCGCCGGCCCGCCGCACGGCCTGCTGGAGCAGGTCGAACCGGCGGATGCCGGCCGTGTCGGTGTAGATGTTCGGATGCCGGACCAGCTGGTCGATCATGGCCAGTTGCGCGCTCCAGTCGTCGGCGAAGCTGCCCAGGTGGGGCAGGATGAAATCGACGTCCGGGTAATCCTGCGCCAGCAACTCGGCCACCGCCACCTCGCCCACCGGGTCGTACAGCACGGGCAGGCGGAAGGCACGGGCCGCGTCGCACACTTCGCCGCTGATGCGCGCGTCGTGGCGATGCAATTTGACGCCCACAAAACCGAACTGTTCCACCGCCTCGCGCAACATGGCGCGGATGCGCCCCCGGTCGCGTGTGGCGTGCACGAAGGCGAAGCCGAGCAGCCGCTGGGGCGCGCTGGCCACGATGCGAGCCACGGCGCGGTTGGCCCGCGCATAATCCGAGTGAAACGCCGCGAACAGCACACTGCGCCCGATGCCCGCACGCGCAGCCCGCCGCAAGTAACGCTCCAGCCCCGCATTGGCATCCCAGGGGCCGGTCAAGCCGTCGCCCGGTCCGGCGTGGCAATGGCAGTCGATGATCACGGCGAGCCTCGTGCGTACTGGTCGTGGCCATCAGAAATCGCCGCTCAGCACGATCCGATTGCCACGGCGGCGCCAGCGCCCCGTCACGCCCGCTGGCATGGCCGTGGCGCCTTGCGACCCGACGGCCCCGCCGGCACGCGCTGGCCGCGTCAATGCGGGGACATGGCGGCGGGCCGCCACCAGCACGGCGGTACGAACGGAGGCCGGGCTGCCATCTCCCTGCCCTGCCAGCTGGGCCGCCGTGCCGGCCAGCCGTACGAAACGGCGCGCCGCTTCAAATTCCTGCTGTTGCGGGGCCATGCCCTCGAACTCCATTTCCAGCGCCTGGCTAACAACCGCCCCCACCGCCCGCCCCAGCGCCGTACCCACACCCGGTATCGGAATCAACGATCCCAACGCGCCGCCCACGTAGGGCAAGGCGCGCTTGGCCACGGCCTTGAGTACGCCGCCCAGCGGCGAAGCCACCTTCTTCACGCCGTTCCACACGCTGCTGAACACGTTCCCCAGGAATTGCTCCATCTCCGCCTCGCTGGACACGGACAGCAGTTCCATTGCCAGTTCCTGCTCCCGGTCCGCGCTGAACGGCAAGCCGGGATAGTCCTGCGTCGCGCCGAATGGCAGCACATCGAATGTCGCCGCGCCGCCGCATTGCGAACAATCGCAGTATGGCGGATGCATCACCGGCGTATCGTCGGATGGCCACAACCCCGCGTTGTAATAGCCCCGGTAGTACGGCCGGTGGTGTGGCCAGGGATGGCCAGGATGGTGGCCGCGCTGCGGCTGCGGTCCCCGCATCCCCCCTTGCCGCCATCGCCCCTTGCCACCCATCGTGCCCCCGGCGCCCGCGCGGAATGCGCCGCCCCGCAACATCGGGCGGCCGCGCTCCGCTTCCAGCTCGTACTCCCCTTCCTGCTGTGCCGCCCCGCCCTGGGCCGGAAACGGCAACGTGTCAAATTTCTGGTTCATATGCCTTCTCCAACAAAATCGCAAGCGCATCCAGCGCCCGCTCGATTTGCTCCGGCCGGTGGTCGGCACGCAGCAGAAATGTGAGTGCACCGCACCGACCCGTCCACTGGGCGACGGCGTGGATACCCCGTGATGCCAGCGCCGCCTGCATCCGCGCCGGCGCAGCCCCGCAAGGCAGCGGCACCGTCTGGACGGGAAACGCGCCCCCCCGGCAAAACATGCCACGCAGCGCCGCGCCGGCCCGGAACCGCGCCACGTTGCGCCACAACCGGGCGCGCAACCTGTCGCCACAGGTCCGGTTGATGACCAGCGCGCGCCCCGCCGCCGCGATCGCCGCCACCGACGGCGGGCTGCAATGACGCAGCACCTCGCTGCGATCGGCGCACCGCTTCATCATTGCGGCGCTGCCGGCCAACACCGCCAGTGGCGCGCCAAAGCCCTTCGCCAGCGAGGCTCCCACCATCACGTGAGGCCCCACCACGCCCGGCAGGCGCAGCGAACCACCGCCTTGCCCGCCCTTCACACCCAATACCTGCGTATCGTCCAGCACCAGGTAGCCGTGCTTGTCGGCCGCGATACGCGCGTAGGCCGCCAGCGGCGGCCCGGTATCCATGCCCGGACAATAGCCGTCCGCCAGGATCAAAGGCCGTCTCCCCGCCAGCGCTGCCCGCCACGCCAGCCGGTCCGCCACCTGCGCCGCGCCATGCGGAAAGATCTGCATTGTCGCTCCTCGCAGCACGGCCCGTTGCGCCCCCCAGCGCGCGATCGGATAGGCGCCGCCATCGACCAGCAATGCCAACGGCTGGTCCGCCAGCACGCCGAACAGATCCCAGAACAGATGCAGCGTGGAAGGCATCAGCAACGCCGCCTCGCTGCCTTGCAAGCGCGCCAGATCCGCCGCCACCTGCCCCGCGCCCGGCGCCTCCTCCAGCGCCGCCGGGCGTCCCAGCGTCAGCGCTGGCCAGTCAGCGAGCGCCGCCGACGGATGGCGCAGGCCCAGATAGAGCGCGCTGCAAAAATCAGCCATGCCGCATCAGGCCGTACTGCGGACCTGCTCGGCCAGCCGCTGGCGCAGCAGCACGGACGGGATGGTCGCCTCGGCTACCGCGTCCACCTTCTCCACCGACAGGTCGACGCCGGTGGCGGCCCGGTAGGCGTGGATATAGCCCTGCACCTGCGGCCGCCAGAACCGGGCCCAGTTGAAGGCCGGCGTCGGCTCGTAGATATCGGCCCACGCGCCATAGCGCACCGACAGCAGGACCTGTTCGCCGAACATGGCCAGGCTGCGGAAGTGCACCACGCTGGTGTCGGTCCAGCCCTGCAGCTTTTTCATCGCGTCCACCCGGTCCATCCACGGTTCCGGGTAGGCCACCATCAGGCGCGTGGGCAGGAATTCGCGGAACTCGGGCCGCGCCAGCAGCCATTGCTGCATCAGCATCTCGATGCGGGCCGTGGATGGCAAGTCGCCAAACTGGTTGTGCGCGCCCTGCGACAGGATCAGGTGCACTTCCTTGAGCGCGTTCAGCACGGGGAAGGCATCGGCCTTGACGGTGGTGTCGTCGTCCTGTTTGTAGAACTGGGTGCACTGGCGCAGCAGGTGGTGGAACGCTTCCAGGAACTTGGAGCGGGTGTCGGCCGCACGGATGCGCTGCACGGCCTTGCCGTCCAGCCGCACGCCGTAGTGGTGGTCGTACTCGTAATTGCGCCGCACCACCGTCAGCCGGTGCTGTTCGTCCTGCGTGTAGCCCCAGATCAGGTTGCTCAACGGCCGCAGCATGTCGATCTCCGTGTTGGCCAGCGGGTCGTTGGCGCCGGGGCCGCGCACGTTCTGGAAGCGCTGGGTGATCGCGTTCATGGTCTGCACCAGCATGCCTTCCTCGTGCCAGTACGACCAGATCAGCTCCAGCAGGCAGGGATTGGCCAGCTTGTCCTGCAGGATGCCGAAGCACAGGTCGGCGTCATGCTCGCGGCCATGCGCCAGCTGGATCGGTATGTCGTGCAGCTTGCGGCGGATGATGGCCAGGTAGGGCAAGGTGGCCGTGCCGTCCACTTTTTCCAGGTAGTCGTTCAGCAGCACGGTCTCCAGGTCCTTGCCGGGCGGGATATCGCGCCGGTCCAGGTAGGCGTTGTCCTCGTCGGGATTGAAGGCCAGCGGCTTGCTCAGCACCCCGCAGTTGACCATCACGAACGCCTCCGTGGCCGCCTTGAGCACGCGGTAGGATTCGGCGTCCGTGAACGGCAGCGCACGCCGGTGCCGCAGGTGGTGGAAGCGGTCGGCCTTCTTCAGGAAGCGCTCCCCTTCGAAGCCGGCCGGGCCGAACACGTTGCTGTTGGACGGCTCGGCGCAGAACAGGCTGTCGATGAAATGGAGGTAGTTGGTGAAGCTCATCGCCTCGGTGCTGTTGCGGATCAGGGTCCACAGCGGCAAATCCTCCGTCGGTTCCGTCTCCGTGCGCGACAGCGAGACGCCCACGTTACCGGCGATCAGCTGGGGCGTGCGTTCCTCCGCCTCGAACTCGGCGGCCAGCGCGATCATCGCCGGCGGCCCGCCAGCATCTGGCGCGCCCGGTCCGGCCACCCCGGCCAGCGCGGGGCCGGCACGCCGGCCCAGCAGCATTTGCGCCTCGAAGCGCTGCACGCCGGGCCGGCGCACGGTGCAGGTAAACTGGTAGTCTTCGCCGCGCACCTTGCTCCAGGGCGCGAGCGGCACCACGTCGATATGGGACCGCACTTCGTCGGTAGCGTCGCCAAAGAAGCCCACCTGCGCCGTCACGCGATCGCTCACGCGCGCCGTGTGGCAGTCACTGGGCTGGCAATCGGGCGTCTCGAAGCTCAGCGTCACCTCCGGGTCCACCTCCAGGTCAAAACACAGCAAGGCGGCGCAGCCAGCATGGACCTGCGCACATTGGGGTGGCGTAACCGGAAAATGGTCGTAGACGGCCACGTAGGCCGCCGGCGGCAGGTCGGAAAAAGTGGCATAGCCGCGCGCGTCGGTCACGCGCACGTCGATCGGCGCTTCCTGGGCGCCGTTCCATTTTACGGGATCGAACTTGGCGCAGTCGCCTGCGCCGCGATACAGGGCGATGGCGGCGTTGACGACGACCGCGCCGGTCGCCTTGTCATGCACGCTGACCTGGACCGCGCCGGGCCGGATATCGGCGGCCGCCGGGTTCTTGGTTGTCATATCATGCTCCTTCCAGGGTGGACAAACGATGTTGATGCGCGCCGCATACGGCGCTGGTATCTAAGGTGGTGCGCAGCGCCCAGTGCGTGAGCAGGCGCTCGAGCAGCGCCGCCTCGTCCTCGGGCGCCAGCGTGCCGTCGGCCCGGGCCTGACCCAGCACGGCGAATACGAGCGAGGGCGCGGCGCGGTACATGCGCGCCGGGTTGCGGTTCCAGAAGCGGAACAGCAGTTGCAGCCGCCTGGGCTGGCGCGCCCCCGCGTCCATCACGTCCAGCAGCGAGCGCCCACGCAAGGACGGCGGCCGGTGCTGCACCAGCAGGCCAACCAGGGCCGGCATGCTGTCCTGCAGTTGAGCCAGCGCTTGCAGTTGCGGCGGCGCCAGCCCGGCCGCCGGGTAATACGACTCCCACAAGCGTTCCAGGCGCTCCCACTGCGGATGGGGATAGACGCTGCGGCCCATGGCGCAACTGAGCTTGACCCGTATCCACGGCACAGGGTGGGGATCGTCCGCGTTCAGCCGGAACACGAACGCGCGCGGCAGGCTGACCACGCCGATCAGTCCCAGCGTGGCCCCCACGCCCACCCGCAACAGCGACCAGAAATCGGCCACGATCTCGGAAATCCACCGTTCCCATAACTGCCATGCCTGCGGCGCGCCGCCGCCACCGCGCTGCATGGCCTGCAGCAGCGGCCGTACCGAGTTGACCAGGTCCAGCAGCGCCGCGCCCTGGTGCCCTACCTCATGCACCAGCGACGAGGCAATGCCGCTGCCCACCATGCGCTCGCGCGGCACCCGCACGATGGCCACGGGATTCTCGCCACCGCCGGGCAAGCGCGTGCGGGCCCGCCGTATGGCCGCGCCCGGGCCGCGATCGAGATAGCACACCACGGGCGGGGCCTGGTAATACGCGCCGGCCAGCGTCAGCGCATCGGCCGCCACCGCATCGAGCCCGGACAGCCAGACTCCGTTTTCGTGCTCGCTGCGCTGGGTGATCACTTCGTTGAACAAGTCGAACTGGGTCAGTGCGGCGTTGAAACGCAGGCGCACAAAGGTGAAGCGGCGCTGGGCGTCGGCCGCGCTGGCCGTGCGCCGGGCCGGCCCCCGCAGCCAGGCCAGATAGTCGTGCACCATGCCATGCAGCTCGCGCCGCCCCCGCGCCAGGTAGCTTTCGATGGCCGTCTGGGCTTGCGGCAGCAGCGCCGCCGCCGGCACCATCGGCTCGATCAGCGCGAACGGCCGCAGGCGCTCCAGCCGCGCCTGCAGCGAGCGCGCCTCCTGCGTCAGCATCCACACGGCGAATGCGCTGATGGCCATGGCGCTCAAGCTCCGTACAGGACGATCTTGTGGCCATGGCGCATCCAGCGGCCCGACTGGCCGCGGCCGTGGGCGGCCATCGGCCCGCCAGCGGCCATGCCGGGCGCGGCGCCGAAACCGCCCGCTGCGCCACCCATGGCGCCGGCGCGGGCCAGCAGGCCGGGAGCGAACTGGCGCGCCGCCGCCGTGGCAGCCGCTTGCGCGATGGCGCGCGGATCGCCGGGTCCGCGCGCGGCGGCGGCACGGTTGACGGTATCGGCGGCCAGGCGCACGAACTGGCGCGCGCCCTCGAATTCGCGGTCCTCGCCGCTGATCGATTCCGCCTCCAGGCCCAGCGCGCCGCCGGCCGCCGAGGCCAGGCCGCTGCCGATCTTGGCGCCCAGCGGGCCGCCGAAATATCCGCCGATGGCGCCTCCGGCCAGCGGCAACGCCTTCTTGGCCACGCCCTTCAGCACGCCGCCGATGGCCTGGCCGATCGGCGACTTGATCACCTGCCCGGCCACCGACGCGGCCTTGCGCAGGAAGCTGCCCAGGAACTGTTCGAGTTCAGCCTCGTTGCTGACCGAGAGCAGTTCGTTGGCCAATTCCATCTCCTCCGATTCCGAAAACATGCCTTGCTGGCCCATCTCGCCGCCCCACTCTCCCTGGCCGAATTCATACTGTTCGGCCTCGTAGCCGGACATTTCCTGCTGGCCGAATTCCAGCGTTGTACGATCGATGTCATGCATGGTGAACTCCCCATCTGTGGTCAAACAAAAAATGCGCGGGCGAACAGGCCGCCCGGCGCGCCGCTAAGACTATCCGTCCACAACCTGTCAGCAGTCGTACACGACGATACGGTCGCCCTGCCGCTGCCATCGGCCCATACGCCCGGCCGCGCAATGGAGCAGGCCGGGCGCATGGCTGCGCGCGGCCTCGGCCAGCGCCGCCGCGGCACCGGCGGGCCTGGAGGCATCGGCGGCCAGCCGGATCGCCTCGCGGGCAAAGCGCACGAAGCGCTGCGCCAGTTCGAATTCCTTGTCTTCCGGGCTCAAGCCCTCCAGTTCGACACCGAAGATGCGCGCCGCCCGTGCGATCGGGTCGCTCTTGCCGCGCCGCCGCAACGATTCGATCAGGGGCGAGCCCGGCCACCCATGCAGCGGCAGTACCTGGCGGGCCGCCCGCTTGAGCGATTCCGCCAGCGGCGCCGGTGCGCCACCACCCCGCACCATGGCGTCGATGAAGCGATCCAGCTGCGCACCGCCATGCAATTCCAGCAGCCGCGCGGCCAGCGTCAGTTCATCGCCGCCGGCCAGGCCGGCGCCGCCGGGCGCTTCGAGGAATTCAAGCTCGGGGCGGTAATCGAGCAGGCGCAGGTTCATAGGGACTCCGGTTGAATGGGCGCACACGCGCCTGTGACCGAGGTATCGCAAGCACCATGCCAGCGCGCGTGCGGCGGCAACCGTGCCTACGTCGCGAAATCAGGTTCGGATAGCCCGTTATTTGACGCCGTGGCGGCGAAATCGCTTTCGCCCACGGGCTGAGGACATGGAGAAGACCATGATGGGAAGGAATGGCCCGCCGGCAGACAGGCATGCGGCGCATTGCCGCATGCCTTTGCCGCCGTGTGGCCAGCGCGATATCAGGCGCTGACGCCCACCGTCAACGTGGCGACGTAGCCGTCCGTGGCGTTGCCGGTCACGGCCACCATCTGCAAGGACGTGCCGTCGCCGAACACGTTATCGGTCGCGTAGCTGATCTGGGCCAGGTTGCGCACGCTGGCGCTGTAACCGGCGCTTGCGTAGACCTCGTTCAGCGTCGCCATCGGGAACGTGAACTGCGACGTCTTGATCCGGTTGGCCGCACTCACGCTGCTGGCCAGCGTGGGATAGACCTCGAAGTGGACATGCGGCATGCGCCCCGCGTAGCAGCCGGGGAAGATGGTGCTGAAGGTGACGTTGCCATGGCTGTCCGCCTCCTGCACACCGCGCAGGTAGTTCTGGTCCGTCACGCCGCTCGAATACAGCGAATAGTTGCCGTCACGGTCGCAGTGCCACAGGTAGACGGCGTAACCCGGCAGGGCCGCGCAGCTGCCGTTGGCGTTCATGATCTGCAGCTTGATCGTCAACGGCACGCCGGCCGCCACCGCCGTCGGCCCATTGAAGCTGGCACGGATGTCGCCGCGCACCACGCCCGACAAGTTGAGCACACTGGTCGTGCCGCTGCCCGTGCCGTTGCTGTTGGTGCCGTCGGCCGGGTACGGGCCGCCCGTCTCCTCCGGTATCACGGCGCAGGAACCGGCCGATCCGTTGGTGCTGGTTCCGCTGGTGCCGGAACTTGCGCTGGTGCCGGCCATACTGGTGTCCGTGGTGGACGATCCGCCACCGCAACCCAGTACGGGCAGTGCCGAAGCGCCGGCCAGCAGCCAGCGCAGGGACTGGCGCCGGCTGGCGTTCATCCGCATCATGGCGGCCAGATCATCGGCCAGGCTGTGGCCATGTGCCGCGCGGTTGGTCTCCATTGCGCCGCCCTTACACGGTGGTGTTGATCAAGTTGCCGCTGCTGCCGGCACCCGACAGGTTATTCGACAGCGCCTGCAGGAAGCTGGCCAGCTTGTCGTTGCTGTCTGTGCTGCTGGTGCTGCTGTTACCGCTCAACTGGTCCAGCAAGTTCTTGAATGTGCTCGACAGGTCAGAAGTGGTATCGGTGGAGGTGGTTCCATCCGCATCGCTGGTGGACGATGTAGACGTTCCGCTGCCCAGCTTCGAGATCAGGCTTTGCAGGTCGGACGCCAAGCGGCCCGGCCCACCGGCGCCACCGGGGCCGCCCGCAGCGCCCATGCCTTGCCCCTGCTGGCCTTCGCCGTAGGGCGGCGGCCCGTCGTCATTGGCACTACCTTGCGCGTGCAGCGCGCCCATCAGGCTTTGCAGGAAGCTGCCCAGCGCCTGGGCCACGTTGCCGCCATCGGTGGACGACGTGTCGCTGGCGGACGCGGTGTCGCTGGTGCCGCTGGCCGTACCGCCGGCCGACGAATCCGTGCCCGACGTACCGTTGGCGCTGGTCACGCCGATTTCCTTGAGCGCGTTCGCAATGGCCGCGACAAAGCCACCGCCGTCCGGATGGCCGCCCGGCGGAGGACCGCCGCGTACCGGGCCACTGTCGCCGGCGCCGGACGTGGCACTGGCACGGTTCAAGAAATTCATCTGGCTGACGGCGCTGCTGCCAGCGCTGAGGGCATTGATCGACATCGTGTTCTCCTGAATTGGGGGGCGTGGAATGCGTAGGGTTGGTTATTGGCGCGGGGCGCGGAGCGGCTGGCGTGGCTGATCCTGCGGGCGCCCGCGCTCGTCGAGCTGTTTGCGCTGCTCCGGCGTCAACAGCGCCAGCAGCTTCTGCTCCATGCGCACGTGCTGCAGCATGATGTTGGCCATGGCTTGGGCGCCAGCCTGGGCCAGCGACGCGGCCTTGGCGTCGTCGTACTGCGCCCCATGCGCCAGTTCGCGCAGCGCGGCATGGGCCTTGGCGGCGGCCTTACCCTGGTCGCGCAGGTAGGGTTCCTGCGCATGCAGGATGGCGAACACCTTGTCCTGCTGCGCTTCGCTCAGGTCCAGGCCGCGCAGGAACGGTGGTTCACCGGCCATGCCGGGACCGCCGAACGGCATCATGCCCGGCATGGCGGGGCCACCGCGCATGGCTTCCGGCCCGCGCATCGGATGGCCGTCATCCACGCCGGGACCGGGAGGATGCCCACACAATGGGCCGGCGCCCGGCGCGCCATCGGCCATCGCGGCCACGTCGGCATTGGCGGCCAGCGGCAGGGCCAGCATCGCGGCCAGCAGGAGTGCTTGCAGCTTGGTTTTCTTGATATTCATGACAGAGCTCCTTGGTTATGCATTGGAGCCGCCATTTTCTGGCCGGGAGGTGTAAAGCGCCGTTAGGACAAGGTAAATCCGTGTAAAGACGATGGCCTGCGCTCATGTAAAAGCGGGTAAAACCGGGCCGGGAGGCTCGCCGCTTGCGTTATGATGGCCGCATCCACACTGCCCCACCCACGCTGCGATGAGCAAAGTACTGCTGATAGATGACGATGTTGAACTGATAGGCATGTTCCAGGAATACCTGGAGCAGGAAGGCTTTGACGTCAAGGCCGTCCACGATGGCGAAGCCGGCACGGCCGAAGCGCTCACGGGACTCTATGCGATCGCCATCCTCGACGTGATGATGCCGCGTATGAACGGACTGGAAACCCTGCGCCGCATCCGCACCAGCAGCCAGCTGCCCATCCTGATGCTGACAGCGCGCGGCGACGACACGGACCGTATCGTCGGCCTGGAACTGGGCGCGGACGATTACGTGGCCAAGCCCTGCACCCCGCGCGAGCTGACGGCCCGCATCCGCGCCATCCTGCGCCGCGCCCAGGCCGTGCCGGCCGATGCCAGCGGCGGCCTCGCCACGCTCACGGTCGGCCAGCTCACCATGTGGCCGGAACAACGGCGCGCCGCCTGGGCCGGCGTCAAGCTGCAGCTGACCAGCACCGAATTCAACCTGCTCGAAGTCCTGGCCCGCAACGCCGGGCGGCCCGTCAGCAAGAACACCCTGTCCGAACAGGGCCTGGGCCGGCCCATGGCCCGCTTCGACCGCAACATCGACGTCCATTTGAGCAGCCTGCGGCACAAGCTGGGCACCATCGCCGACGGCCGCTCCTGCCTGCAGACCGTGTACCGCCAGGGCTACCAGTTGATCAAGGACTAAGCCGTGGGCCGCCTGTTCTGGAAGTTCTTCCTCTCCATCCTGCTGGCCCAACTGGCAGCCACGGTCGGCATCGGCGGCGCCGTATGGCTCAAGAACCGCAACGCAGCCGCCGGCACCGTCATCGATACCAGCCCGCCGGCGGAAATGGCCATCAACTCGGCCGCCGCCACGCTGCAATTCGGTGGTGCCGAGGCGCTGCGCGGCCTGCTGGCGTCCATGCGGCACCACCGCGTGTACGCCGTCGATGCCCAGGGCCAGGAACTGCTGGGGCGCGCCGTCAGCCCGGCGATGCTGGCCGAGGCGCGGGCCTTGCTGAAAGAAGACGATGCCCGCCCTGTTGTACGCGATGTGCGCGACGTGCGCGGTGCCGGCGATGGCGGCGGCCGGCACTACCTGCTGTTCCTGCCCTCCCACGAGCGCCTGCGCGGATTCGACGGCGGTTATCCCAATCCGCTGCTGGCCGGCCTGGCCGACCCGCGCATGGGAGAACCACCGCGCCATGGTCCCGGCGACGGTCCCGGCGGGCCGCCGCCAATGCCACGCGACGGTGGCGAACGGCCCACGCCCGATGGTGGCGCGCCGCACATGCCGCCGCCCGGCGCCGAAAGCGACGGCCATCCACCACACGCCGGCCCGCCGCCCGATGGCCGCAATCCCCGCTTCCAGCCGTTGGCGCCCTACGTCCCCATCGTGGCGGCCATCCTGGCCAGCCTGTTGTTCGCGGTGCTGCTGGCATGGTACTTTTCACGCCCGATCCGGGCATTGCGTGCCGCGTTCGAGGCGGCCGCCGGCGGCGACCTGGCGCCGCGCTTTGTCGACGCGTCGGGCAAGCGCGGCACGGAGCTGAACGACCTGGGGCGCGATTTCGACCGCATGACGGCGCGCCTGCGCAGCCTGATCGACGGCCAGACCCGCCTGTTGCATGACGTTTCGCACGAACTGCGTTCGCCGCTGGCGCGCCTGCAGGCGGCCATCGGTCTGGCGCACCAGCAACCGGAAAAGATGGCGTCCTCGATGGCCCGCATCGAACGCGAGAGCGTCCGGATGGACAAGCTGGTGGGCGAATTGCTGACGCTATCGCGGCTGGAAGCGGGCGCGCTTGGTGCGGGGCAGGAGGAAATCAGCATGGCCGACCTGTTGCAGCAGATCGTGGACGACGCCGGCTTCGAGGCGTCCAGCCAGCACCGCAGCGTGACATGCGACGGCGAAGCCGACGTGGTGGTGATCGGCCAGGCCGACCTGCTGGCGCGCGCCATCGAGAACGTGGTGCGCAACGCCATCAAGCACAGTCCCGAAGGCGGCACCGTGCGGCTTGAGCTGCGGCCACGGGACCACGCGCGCCAGCTGTGCATCCGCGTGCTCGATAACGGGCCCGGTGTGGCGGTGGAAGAACTGGCATCCATCTTCCAGCCCTTCTTCAGGTCCGCCAACACGCGCAACGATACGGATGGCCACGGCCTGGGCCTGGCCATCGCCCAGCACGTGTTGCAGGCGCTCGGCGGCGGCATCACGGCCAGCAACCGGCCCGAGGGCGGCCTGTGCGTGGAGATCGTGCTGCCCATCGCCCAGCAACGCGCGTCCGGGACGGGCGGCGCGGCCTGACGGAGGGCGGGCCTTCACTCCTCGAATGCCCACAGCATATGGGCGTCGAGCTTGAGCCGCGCGTACGCCTGCAGTGCATCCAGCTGGGCCGTCTGGGCGGCCAGCGCCGCATCCAGTGCCTGCCGGCGCGCCAGCAACGCCTCGCTCAAGCTGATTTCACCGGCCGCGTAGGCTTTCATCATCAGCGCCGCCTGGCGCTCGCTTTGCTGGGCGATGCTGTCCATGGTCTGCCAGATCTGGCGGCTGTGGCCACTGTCGAGCACCACCCGGCGCGCCGCCGCATCGACCCGGATGCGCGCCATGTCCAGCCGCTCCCTGGCCTGCCCGGCGCGCGCGGTGGCGGCACGCGTGTCCGCGCCGCGGCCGGCGCCCGGCAGCGGCACCGACAGCATCACGCCCAGCACCCGTTCCTGTCCGCCCCGTTCGCGGCTGGCGCGCACGGTCACGGTCGGATCGGGCATGCGCTCGGCGCTGGTGCGGCGTGCCTGCTGCGCGGCCAGTTGCGCCTCCGATTCGGCCAGTTCCAGCTCGTGATTGTGGCCCACGATGCTGGCGACCCAGCTGTCGGCCGTGCCCTGGGGCTCGGGCGGCACCGGCAAGTCCGCCACCGGCGCGGCCGGCAAGCCCGGATAAGTCGAGTGCAACAGCTGCTGCGCCAGCGCGCCCCGCTGGCGCGCCTGCTGCAACTGCGCCGCCACGCGCGACTGCTCCGTCTCGGCCTGCAATTGCTCCAGCGCCGCACCGTCGCCCGCCTTGACCCGCTGGACAGCGATGCGCACCAGTTGCCCGGCCAGCGCGTGCTGCTGCTCCAGCCGTGCCACCGCCACGTTCTCGCGCACGGCGGCGAACCAGTCCGTCATCAGGGCCCGTCCCGCTTCATGCCACGCATCCTCGTGCGCCGCCTGCGCCACGGCCACGCCGGTGGCGCCGATGGCCGCATCCTGGGCCGCCTTGCCAAACCAGCGCACGGGCCGCTCCAGCGCCAGTTCCTGCTCGCGCCACGTGGGGCCGGCCAGCTCGTTGCGCGTGCTCATACCGGCGCGCACCGTCCATTCGTGCCGGCCAGCCTCCAGCCCCGCCTTGGTGGCCTGCGCCAATTCACCCTGCAAAGCCACCTCGCGCAACTGTGGCATGGCGGCCAGCACCTGGCGCACCGTGGCTTCGGGCGGCAGCAGCGCCAGCCCCGGCTCGGCCGGGTGCTGGGCAAAGGCCGGTGCGCTCGCCAGCAGCGCGCATATCGATAAGGCCGCGATGCGCTTCATACCATCCTCCCGAACGCGAGCACTGGCGTGAGCCACCACGCCACTTCCGCGTTGCGCAGTTCCGCCGCCAGCGCGGCCACCAGCGTTTTCAGGCCGTCCACGGTGCCCACCACGTGCACCAGCTTGCGGCGGCATCGGCCCTGCACCTGCTCGAGCGTCGTATGCAGGGTGGCGCCCTGGCCCATGCCGTGGGCGTCCACCACGGAGAATCCGGGCGCCTGCTCCGGGTGGAGCAGCAGGAAATCCAGCACGTCGCCCTCCAGCGCGCCGGGAATGGCCAGCGTCAGCATGGCCTCGTAGTTCGTATCGGTCGTCATGGTCATTCTCTGCTCATTTTCTGTTCATTCTTTCTCTCAGCCTTGCCGCGGCACGCCGAAGCGGCGGAACAGCAGCGGCAACAGGATCAGGGTCAGCGACGTTGCGCTCAGCAGGCCGCCCGTGACAACGATGGCCAGCGGCTTCTGGATTTCCGAACCGGGCCCGCTGGCCAGCAGCAGCGGCACCAGGCCGAAGGCCGTGATGCAGGCCGTCATCAGCACGGGACGCAAGCGGCGCAACGCCCCTTCCACCACCACCTCGGCCAGCGGCATGCCGCGCGCCAGCAACTGGTTGAAGCAGGTGATCATCACCAGCCCGTTCAGCACCGCGATACCCATCAACGCGATGAAGCCAACGGATGCCGGCACGGACAGGTATTGCCCCGTCACGGCCAGGGCCACCACGCCACCCACCAGCGCGAACGGGATGTTCACGAACACCAGCAAGGCCTGGCGCACGCTGTGCAGGGTGGCGAACAGCAGCAGGAAGATCAGCGCCAGCGCCACCGGCACCACCATGCCCAGCCGGGCCGCCGCACGCTGCTGGTTCTCGAACTGGCCGCCCCAGGCCATGCGGTAGCCGGGAGGCAGCGCAACCTGTTTGGCCACCCGCGCCTTGGCTTCGTCGACAAAGCCCACCAGGTCGCGATCCCGCACGTTGGCGCGCACCACCACCATGCGCGCCCCGTTCTCGCGCTCCACCTTGACGGGGCCGTCCACCATGCGCAGCGCCGCCAGTTGGCCCAGCGCCAGTGCTTCGCCCCCCTCCTGCGGCAGGCGCAGTTGCTGGAACAGGTCCGGCGAGCGTTGCAACTCGTCCGGGCCCCTCAGCAGCAAGGGCAGGCGGCGGCCCTGCTCCACCACCACACCCACCGTGCGGCCTTCCACCAGCGTGCGCAAATCGTTCTGCACCTGGTCGCCATGGAGGCCGGCGCGGCCCACGGCGGCGCGGTCCAGCTCCACCTGCAGGTACTGGACGCCGCTGTTCTTGATGGTCAGCACGTCCTCGCTGCCGGGGACGGCCTGCACGGCGGCCACCACCGCGTCGGCCAGTTCACCCAGCTTCTTCAAGTCCGGGCCGTAGATTTTCACGGCCAGGTCACCCCGCACGCCGGACAGCATTTCCGACGTGCGCATCTCGATCGGCTGGGTAAAGCTGATGTTCAGGCCGGGGAAGCCCGCCGTGGCCGCGCGCAGGGCGTCGATCAGCACTTCCTTGTCCTGGCTGCGCCACTGGGCGCGCGGCTTCAGCACGAGGAAGCTGTCCGTCTCGTTCAGGCCCATGGGGTCCAGCCCCAACTCGTCGGAACCGAGGCGGGCGACGATGCGCGACACCTCCGGCACCTGGGCCAGGATGCGCTCCTGCAGCGCCATGTCCAGCCGCGCCGATTCCTGCAGGTTCACCGAAGGCAGCTTCTCGACCTGCATGATGATGTCGCCTTCGTCCAGGGTGGGCATGAAGGACTTGCCGATGAAGGGGAACAGCACGGCCGCCAGCACCAGCGCGACCACCGCCCCCGCGGCCACCTTGCGGCCATGTGCCAGCGCCGCCGCCAGCAGCTTGCGGTACTGGCGCTCCAGCCATTGCACCAGCCGGGGCGCGTCGCCGTGATGGTCCTTCAGCAGCAGCGAGGCCAGCACGGGGATCACCGTCAGCGACAGCAGCAAGGACGCGGCCAGCGCGAAAATGATGGTCAGCGCCACCGGCCCGAACAGCTTGCCCTCCAGTCCTTGCAGCGACAGCAGCGGCAGGAACACGATCATGATGACCAGCATGCCGGCCGTCACCGGCAAGGCCACCTCGCGCACGGCGCGGTAGATCACGTGCAGGCGCGCCAGCTTCGGGCCTTGTGCATTACCGTGCGCCTCAATGTTCTCCACTACGACGACGGCCGCATCCACCAGCATGCCGATGGCGATGGCCAGCCCGCCCAGCGACATCAGGTTGGCGCTCAGCCCATAGGCCTGCATCAGCACGAAGGTGCCCAGCGCGGCCAGCGGCAGGATGCACGCCACCACCAGCGCCGAGCGCAGGTTGCCGAGGAACAGATACAGCAGCAGCACCACCAGCACGGTGGCCTCGCCCAGGGCGGAGGTGACGGTGCCCACGGCCCGTTCCACCAGGTTACCCCGGTCATAGAAGGTCTTGATGCTGGTCCCGGCGGGCAGGGTCTTGCCGATTTGCGCCAGCTTGTCGCGCACCTCGTTCACCACCTGCTGCGCGTTGGCGCCGCGCATGGACAGCACCAGCGCCTCCACCGCCTCGCCCTTGCCGTTCTCGGTCACGCTGCCGTAGCGGGTCAACTGGCCGACACGGACGGTGGCCACGTCACCCACCCGCACCGTCATGCCCTCGCGTGAGGCCACGCTGATGGCGCGCACGTCGTCCAGCGTGCGGATATTGCCGTCGCTGCGCACCAGCAGCGATTCCTCGCCCGCGCCCAGGCGCCCGGCGCCATCGTTGCGGTTGTTGTTCTCCAGCGCGGCCTGCAACTGCGACAGCGACAGGCGCCGCGCGGCCAGGGCCGTCACGTCCGGCACCACTTCGAAGCTGCGCACCATGCCACCTAGCGTGTTCACTTCGGCCACACCGGCGATGCCGCGCAGTTGCGGACGGATGGTCCAGTCAAGCAGTGTGCGCTTTTCGGTCAATGACAATGGACCTTCAATGGTGAACATGAACACTTCACCAAGCGGCGTGGTGATGGGCGCTAGGCCGCCGACGACGTTGGACGGCAGATCCTTGAGCACGCCGGCCAGCCTTTCGCTGACCTGCTGGCGGGCCCAGAACACGTCCGTGCCGTCCTGGAAATCGAGCGTCACATCGGCGATGGCGTACTTGGACTGCGAACGCAGCATGACCTGGCGCGGAATGCCGAGCAATTCCTGCTCGATCGGCGCCACGATGCGCGCCTCCACTTCCTCCGGCGTCATGCCGGGCGCCTTCATGATCAGTTTGACCTGCGTGCCGGAGACGTCGGGAAAGGCGTCGATCGGCAGGCCACGCAGCGCCTGCACGCCGGCCGCGCCCAGCAGCAGCGTCAACACCAGCATCAGGAGGCGCTGCGACAGCGCGAATGCGATCAGGCGTTCGAGCATCACTTGCCCCCTTCCGCGCCCAATCCCAGCCAGGCGCCCTTGATGGCGGCCACGCCGCGCACTGCGACCTGGCTGCCGGCCGGCAGCCTGCCCTGGATCCACATGGTGTCGGCGCCCGCTGGCGTTGCCGTGACCGGCACCGGCGTGAAGCCCGTAGTGCGCTGCACGAACACATAGCTGGCCGCCCCGCGCCGCACCAGGGCCGATGCTGGCAGCAGCACGCCGCCGGCCGGCTTGGCCGCCACCGTGGCCTGCACATACTGGTTCAACTTCACGCAGCCGCCATCGTGCTCCATGCGCGCCCGTACCAGCACGCTCTGGTTGCCGGCGTTAAGATGTGGCGACAGCGCCTGCACGCGGGCAGCGCCGCAACCGGCCACCTGTACCGCGTCGCCCACCCGCAGTTGCGCGGCCAGCTGGGGCGTGGCCTGCAACTCCAGCCACAGCGCGCCGGACTTGGCGATGCGGGCCAGCGGCGCGCCCGCTTCCACCCGCTGGCCCGGCGAGAGCGGCAATTCCAGCAGGGTGCCGGCGGCGCCCGCCGTGAGCGTCAGCGCGGGCGACATGGCCTGCTTTTCGAGTAATCGCAGCAACTGGGCTTGCCCCATGCCGGCCGCGCGCAGGGCCTGGCGCCGCTCGCTGGCCATCACGGCGGCCTGGGTGGCGGCGGCCCGGCTCTCCTCCAGCCGCGAGCGCGCGATCACGCCATCGGCGAACAAGGCCTCATCGCGGGTCAGCTTGCGCTGCGCCAGCGTGGCCTGGGTGGCCAATTGCAGGTAGTCACGCTGCCACTCCACCAGCTGCTGGCTGAACAGGGTGACGACCGGGGTATTGGCCCGCACCTCCTGCAACGGACTCACATGGACTTGCTGCACCACGCCTGCCACGATGCTGCTCAGGACTGCCGTGCCCTCCGGCGCCGCCACCACCGTGCCGGCCAGTTGCTGGCCGCCGCCGTCCTGCGACGGCGCGCCCGCGGCCACGGTCTGCACGCCTGCGCGGCGCTGCTGGGTGGCGTCCAGCTTGATGATCTCTTCCGCCGCGCCTTGCGCGCCCGCGGGCGAGGAGCCGGCCACCAGCGCGCCCGCCAGCAGCAACAGTTGGCCGCATCGGGTCGCGGCAGGATGGAGTGGTTTGGATATCATGACAGCCTGTGGATGTGTGGTGAATGCTGCGGATATTGGGCGAAACTTGTTAAGAGCTTCTTAACAACTGCTCCCTACCATGGGATCATGCTAGCCGGGGGCCGCCCGGCACGTCTGCGCGGCAGATCATGAAGTTTGTGGAAAGGACACCATGCGCATCTTGTTGGTCGAGGACGATCCCCAGCTGGGCCGGGCCACCCAGATCGGGCTGGACCAGTCGGGCTACGCGGTCGACTGGGTGCAGTCGGCCGAAAGCGCGCTGACGGCCGCCCGCCTGCACCATTACGATTGCGTGCTGCTGGACCTGGGCTTGCCCCAGATGGACGGCATGCAAGTGCTGCGCAGCCTGCGCGGCAATGGCTATGGCGGCGCGATCCTGATCGTAACGGCGCGCGACCAAGTGCCCGACCGCATCGCCGGCCTCGATGGCGGCGCGGACGATTTCATCATCAAGCCCTTTGACCTGGACGAACTGGCGGCCCGCATCCGCGCCGCCAGCCGCCGCGCGGCCGGGCGCACGCAGGAACTGCTCACCCACGGCACGCTGGAAATCGACACGGCCGCGCGCCAGGTGCGCAACGCCGGCCAGCCCGTGCCGCTGACGAACAAGGAATACGGCATCCTGCTGATGCTGGTGGAGAACCGGGGCCGGGTGCTGAGCCGCGAACAATTAGAGGAGACGTTGTACAGCTGGGGCGAGGAAGTGGAGAGCAATGCAATCCAGGTGCATATCCACCACCTGCGCCGCAAGCTGGGCAAGGAGCTGATCCGCACCGTGCACGCGGTGGGCTACACGATCGACCCGGCGCCGGCCGGCCCCGCGCCATGATGGCGGTGCCGGCCCCACGCAGCTGGTCGCTGCGGCGCACGCTGCTGACGGTGCTGCTCAGCCTCACCTGCGCCGTGTGGGCCGTGAGCGCCTTCACCGTTTACCTGGAGGCGGACCGCGAAAGCCAGGAATTGTTCGACCAGTCGTTGACGGAAACGGCCCACCTGCTGCTAACGCTGGCCTCGCACGAAGTGGAGGAACGCCAGGGCGTAGACCCCACGGCGCTGGACGAGCACGATGACCTGATGCACGGTGAATACCTGGTCTTCCAGTTATGGGACAAGGAAGGCCACCTGCTCTACAAGAGCGCCGCCGCGCCCGAGCAGCCGTTCGCCAAGGCGGACGGATTGGGATGGACCAGCATCGGCCCCCGCCGCTGGCGCACCTACGCCAGCTGGGACGGCAAAGGCCAGTTGCAAATCCAGCTGGCCGAACCGGCCAGCCACCGCCAGGAGATCAGCGACAAGTTCGCCCATCGCATCGCCGGCTACGCGCTGCTGGCCGTGCCGCTGCTGGCGGGCGCCATCTGGTGGAGCATCAACCGCGTGTTCCGCGCCTTGCAGCGCAGCGCCAGCGAAGTGGCCCAGCGCACCCCGAATGAGTTGCGCGAAGTGAGCGTGGACGGCGCACCGACGGAAGTGCAGCCGCTGCTGCGGGCCATCAACCAGCTGTTCGAACGGGTGCGGCGCACGCTGGAACATGAGCAGCGCTTCACGGCCGACGCGGCGCACGAACTGCGCACGCCGCTGGCCGCCATCAAGACCAACCTGCAAGTGATCCAGCGCGCCCGCAACGACGCCGAGCGCAATGAGTTCCTGGCCGGCCTGGGCGCCAGCGTGGACCGGGCCAGCCGGCTGGTGGACCAGTTGATGACGCTGTCGCGGCTGGAGCCGCAAACGGGCGCCCACCCTGCCCTGCAGTCGCTGGACCTGTGCGAATTGCTGGCCACGCAGGTGCCGGCGCTGCGTGAGCAGGCGCGCCGCCACGGCCTGCAACTGGAGACGGAACTGAGCCCCGCGCGCTGCATGCTGGACCCGGACAGCATCCTGATCCTGCTGCGTAACCTGTGCGACAACGCCATGCGCTACACGCCGCAGCCGGGCGTAGTGCGCCTGTCGTGCCGGCGCGACGGCGAGCAGGTATGCCTGGAAGTGGCCGATACCGGCCCTGGCATTCCGCCCGAGATGCGTGAACGGGTGTTCGACCGCTTCTTCCGGCTGGCGGACGCGAATCAACCGGGTAGCGGCCTGGGACTGTCCATCGTCCGGCGCGTGGCGGACGCCCACGGCGCCAGCGTGCAACTGGGCGACGGGCTCGATGGACGGGGATTGGGCGTGCGCGTGCTGTTTCCAGCCCGCGCCGCGGAGTGAAGCCTTGGACCTTAGGCCTTGGGCAGGGTCACGCCGTGCTGGCCCTGGTATTTGCCGTTGCGGTCCTTGTACGACGTTTCGCAGACTTCATCGCTCTCGAAGAACAGCACCTGGGCGCAGCCTTCGCCGGCGTAGATCTTGGCCGGCAGCGGGGTGGTGTTGGAGAACTCCAGCGTCACGTAGCCTTCCCATTCCGGCTCGAACGGCGTCACGTTGACGATGATGCCGCAGCGGGCGTAGGTCGATTTACCGAGGCACACCGTCAGCACATTGCGCGGAATGCGGAAGTACTCGATGGTGCGCGCCAGCGCGAACGAGTTGGGCGGGATGATGCAGACGTCGCTCTTGACGTCCACGAACGAATTCGAATCGAAGTTCTTCGGATCGACGATGGTGCTGTTGATGTTCGTGAAAATCTTGAACTCGTCGGCGCAGCGGATATCGTAACCGTAGGACGAGGTGCCGTAGGAGATGACCTTGCGGCCGTCCTGCGCGCGCACCTGGCCAGGCTCGAAAGGCTCGATCATGCCGTGCTGCTCCGCCATCCGGCGTATCCATTTATCGCTCTTAATCGTCATTGCAAAGGTACCTCAAAAGTGGGAACGGCAGGTCCGCGCGCGGCGGCGCGGCGCATTTGCACGCGATTTTACGCGAAACGGGCACTGAGCTGAAGTCTAAAGAGGTTCAGGCATGCGCCGGCAGCTTTTTTGGGCTGCGCGCGCGGCGCTGATCGGCCAGCAGCGCCTTGATCATCTCGGACGTGGCTTCGGCCGCCAGCTTGGGCGACTCCATCGGGAACAGGTGGCCGCCCGGCAGCAGGCGGAAATGTTCGCCCACCAGCGCCTGGGTGTGGTCCAGGCCCGATTGGCTCGTCTCCCACGAATCCGTGCCGCCGATGAAACCGACGGGCACGGGGAAGCGGCCCCGCATCATCGTGCCCAGGTGGTGCGGCAGGCTGCGGTAGACGGCCGTCTCGATTTCGCGCGTGAAGCGCAGCTGCACGCCTTCCGGGTGCGGTTTCAGGCCGTGCTCCATGTAGTCGCGCAGCACGCCGGGGGCCCAGGCCGCGAACAGGTCCTTGCTCACGAAGTGCTGGTAAGCGGCCTCCGCGTCCGGCCACACGAAGCGGCGGCGGGCCGAGAACCGGGCCGGCGAATATTTGTCTGCGCCCTTGGTCATCTTCATCACCCGCCAGAACAGCGCGCGCCAGCCGGCCACCACGGGCGAATCGAGCATGACGACGCAACGCACCAGGTCCGGCCGCTTGTAGGCGACCATGAGGCTCAGCATGCCGCCCAGCGAATGGCCCAGCAGGATGACGGGTTCGCGGTAGCGCGTCGTCAAGTCGTTAATGTACTCGTCCACCAGCGCATCCCAGCCATCGGTGACGGGATAGAGCGGATTATGGGCGTGCATATCGAGCGCCTGGATGTCGAATTCCCGGCCCAGGTGCTCGAAAAACTGGCGATAGGTGCCGGCCGGGTAGCTGTTGGCGTGGGCGAAATGCAGCTGGGGCTTGCTCATGTTTTTATGCTAACGCCTTGCGGTACAAGGCGGTCTCCATTGGGTAGTGATCGTTTTATTGTAATGGAGGCGTTGCGGCGCGGTTGGTGGAGGGGCTCTAATTTCCGTTCACCGCAGGCGCTCGCGGAGACGCTGCAAGCTTGCGCTAAAAACATCGGTCCGGTCGAACGCACGCGCCAGGACCAATGCGCCCTGGATGCCGCCCACGACTTCTTCGGCCAAGGCGGCGGCCGCTTCCGGCTTGCGCCCCGTCCGGACCAGCGCTGCGGCCAACGCGTCGATCCAGGCGGCGAAGTAATGATGGACCCGGCCGGCGAAACGGTCGCGCTCATTGCCGAGCGCGAAGACGCCGACCAGGCAGACCCTGCGGCCAGACAGGAAATACCGCTCCACATCGTCGAACATGGCCTGGATGCCCGCCGCCGCATCCGCCGCTTCGTTCAACGGCGCAAAGACATGCCGCTTGAACCAATCGTCGATATGGGCCAGCACGGCGTCGGCCATTTCCTCCTTCCCGCCGGGGAAGAAGTGATAGATGCTGCCCTTGCCCAGCTTGGTCCCTTCGGTGATACGCGCCAGGCTGGCGCCCTCGAAACCATGGGTGCGGAACACTTCCGCCAGCATCGGGATCACGTCTTCCCGTTCCGCGATGACTCTCGCCATATACCTTCCTTAAAAACCGAAATCGCTCAGGCTCGGATAATCCGCCGGGCGTGGGCCGCTATTGTCCCACAAGAATTTGCGTTCCTCCGCCTTGATGGGGTGCTCGTTGATACTGGCGTGACGGTGGTGCATCAGGCCATTCCCGTCGAATTCCCAGTTTTCGTTGCCGTAAGCCCGATACCACTGGCCGGAATCGTCATGGTATTCGTAGGCGAAACGCACGGCTATGCGGGCGCCGTCAAAAGCCCACAGTTCCTTGATCAAACGATAATCCAGTTCGCGGTTCCATTTGCGCTTCAGGAAGGCGATGATGGCCGCGCGGCCCTGGACGAATTCGGCGCGGTTGCGCCACCAGCTATCTTCAGTGTACACCAGCGCGACTTTCTCGGGATCGCGCGTGTTCCAGCCGTTTTCGGCCAGGCGCACCTTTTCGGCGGCGGTTTCGCGGGTGAACGGGGGCAGTGGTGGTCGTGTCGACATGAAAATTCTCCGTTAATGTACTCATCGGGACAGATTGTACTGATCGGTACATTCACTATAGACTGTTGTGCCGGCGCTGGCAAGCCCGTTTTTGTGGTCTCATTTCCCGTACCAGTAGCGTTGATGCGCAACACGGTAGGACTGGACATGCACGCCATCGCCGAAGTCCAGCAAAATGGCGCCCGATTCGTCGGTCCGCAGCCGTTGTATGCCCAGTGCCGCATAGCGCGCATACACTTCCGGCTTGGGGTGGTGGTAGCGGTTGCGGTAGCCGACCTGGAATAGCGCCAGTTGCGGATGGACGGCCAGCAGGAACGCCGGGGTGGACGAGGTGCCGCTGCCGTGGTGCGGCGCCAGTAGCACGTCGGCCGCCAACCCGGCGCCGGCGCGCCCCAGCAACGCCGCCTCCTGTGGCGCTTCGATGTCGGCGGCCAGCAGCAGCGACTTGCCGCCGGCCGTGATCTTCAGCGTGCAGCCGCGCGCGTTGGGCTTGAGGGAGGCATCGGCATAGCTCGCTTCCAGCGGGTGCAGCATCTCGAAACGGACGCCGTCCCATTCCCAGCCCTGCCCGGCGGCGCAATGGCGGTGCTGGCGGGCGGCGCGCACGATGGCATGGTCGGCCGGCAGCGATGACAACACCCAGCCCACCGGCAACGCGGACAGCACGGCCAGCGCGCCGCCGGAATGGTCGCTGTCGCTATGGGTGACGATCATGCCGTCCAGCGCCGCGATGCCGCGCGCGCCCAGGTACGGCAAGATGACCCGGTTGCCGCCGTTGGATACGTCCGAGTACAGCGGCCCGGTGTCGTACAGCAGGCGGTGGCCGCTCGTTTCAATCAGCAGCGCCATGCCCTGCCCCACATCGAACGCCGTCACACGCAGCGCGCCCTCGCGCGGGTGCGTGGGAGTTGCGGCCAGCAGCGGTATCCAGGTCGCCAGTCCGAGCCAGCGCACGGGCCAGCCGCGCGGCGCCAGCATCCAGAGCGTGCCGAACAAGGCCCAGCAGAACAGCCAGAACGGCGGCGTGGGCGCGGTCCACACGGAGAACGGCAGGTCGCTGAACCACTGCAAGCACGCGGCCAGCATCCGCACGATGAAGTGCGCCAGTCCCAGCACGGGCACGGCCAGCGGCATGGGCAGCACGCTGCCCGCCAGCGATAATGGCGTAACGACCAGGCTGACAAGCGGTATCGCCACCGCGTTGGCCAGCGGGCTGACGACGGATACCTGTGCGAACAGCAGCATGGACAAGGGCACCAGTCCCAGCGTCACCGCGTACTGGGTGTTCGCGCCCATCCGCAGCGCCTGCCAAAGCCGGCGATGGCGCGGCAGCGGCGCGTCCCTGGTCGAACGCACGACGGTACGGCCCACCGTCGCATACAGGATCACGGCCACCGCGCCGAACGAGAGCCAGAAGCCCGGCCACAGCACGGCCCACGGATCGAGCAGCACCACCACGCCCAGCGCGGCGCACAACACATAGGACACGCAGGCAATGCGGTCCAGCCACAGTGCCGCGGCCACCACGGCCAGCATGTACAGCGTGCGCTGGGCCGGCACGCCAAAGCCGGCCAGCAGCACGTAGAGCAGCGCCACGCTGGCGCCAGTCAGCGCGGCCACCTTTTGCGCGGGCAGGATCAGCGGAAGCTGCCAACGGGTGAAGAACGAACGGCGCCACAAGGCGGATACGGCCAGCGAGAACAGTCCCGCCACCATCGTGATATGCAATCCTGAAATGGAAATGAGATGCCCTATTCCCGTCCGGTTGAACACTTTCCAGTCCGATTGCGGGATGCCGCGCTGGTCGCCCACCACCAGCGCCACGATCACGTTGGCGTACGGCGCCTCCGGCAGGGCCCGCAGGATGCGCGACCGCAGCACCGCACGGCAATGCTCCACCAGGTTCCCGAAGCTGAACACAAAACTGGCGAGGCGACGATTATCCGGTGCCGGCCGCACGTAGCCGGTGGCGCGCAAGCCCTGCTCCAGCAGCCACACTTCGTAGTCGAAGCCAATACTAAGTGCGAGATAAAAAAAAATGGACTACGTCAAGCTCCAACAGCTGCCCCGTATGTGCTTTCGCGCGCGAAAAGGGGGCAAACCAAAAGATGTCCATCTGAATGCCTGCCAAAATGGACGAAGAATTGAGACTTTGTCCATTAGCCGATCCACGGTCACAAAAGGATGCACGGCCGCGTCGTTAGTTAGCTGAACTAGCCCGACACCAAAACTGATGTAGAAATTGCGGCGTCGCTCTGGGGCTTCTTGGCGCGAGCCTTCACCCCGGAAACAAGAGAGCAAGAATGGCCCACTTAGGTGGGCCATTCGCATTTCGGCGTCGTCCTAAGGCGAGTGTTAGTGAGCCCTTGTTTTGACATCGCTCGATATATTGAGGTCGCCAGACTCAATCAACTCATTTCTTAGGTCATCAGGCATACGAGCCCTCATTCCGACCACGCCCGACCTCCCGATTTCGAGTACGCCACGCTGTACTCCTCGCCATAAAACTGGATTCTTTTCACCAGCCACCAGTTTTCTTACCCAATTGGAAACCGGCTCGATCCATTCATGAGGCTCCTTCAGTGGATCAATGATGTCGGTCACTTTCCGCAGCGCATCGACTACTGCCCGTCCCTCCCCCGCTATGCTCAGAGTCACAACCGTATCCTGGACGCGCCACGCGATTGGAATGGCGGCACGCAGGACTAAGCCGGATTGAACATCTTGCTCTAGCGCGTCCGAAAGATCTGAAACTACTCCACGAAAAAGTGCATCCAATTGGTCGTTGGTACCAAAACATAGTCGTGACAAATTGAGGATGCCATCCTCGAAGCCGATCGCTGTCAGTTTGCTCAGGTCAAGTCGCTTTGTTAAAAATGCCTCAGTCGCGCCAATGCCAACCTCGACAAAAGGAATAAGCTTTTCGCCCCATCGGTGCGACAGTTCAGGTATCAAACTCAGTGACGGGCCAATTGCACCGCAATCTAAGCGCACCAAGACTGCTAGCTTGACGTCGCTGTTGATCAATTCGGGTTCTTCATCGGCGGGCTCATCCACGGTATGTCCTTCCGCAATGGTCGAGCCCAAGTACTCAGGGATAAGTGCATTGCCTTGAAAATAGTCCGTTAACAGACGCTTCCAGTCCGATATGGGGAGCCCCCCATCCAAGCGGAATAATTTAGAGTAATCGGAGTGTTTTCCAGCCTTATCGATTGATGTATCAATACGGTCGAAATATGCTTCAGCAGGATAAGCTCGAATAGCACCATCAAAATGGGTAATTGCGTCCTCGTTTGCAGAAAACTCGGCGTGCGCGTAGCGGCAGCCATAGGTGCTACCTGGCCCAATAGGACACCGAGATTCTGATGAAACTTGAGGGTCGAGTTGCTTTGCCGCTAGCTGGCGGACGTGTTGAACTTGAAAAGTCAAAACAGTTTGTATGCGAGCACCGGTGAACAGGGCCAGCAAATGTATCAAAGTCATTTCTGTATTGCCCTGCGCTAGTAGTGCTTCAACCACCCACCGCTGCTCTTCATGCGAGAGAGGACGCAGCTTACCGCCGTCCTCTATTCGTCCGTCATAAGGATCAAATTGCGTCTTGGTTAGAATCGATAAATCTGTGGTGGTTACTCGCCTAGTAAACTCAAGGCCATTCACGGCCGTTAATTTTAGAAACACATCCGATTCCCGCCACGGTGGAAAGTCCGGCGTCAATAGTCCTTCCCTTGTCATCCAGGAGTAAAAAGCGATCACCGAACCCATCCGCCGCTTTGCCACAGAAGCCGAGACGACACGGGCTTCCACGGCCCTACGCAGATGACTGCTATAGCGGTACGTCGGCCGGCTTAGTTTTTGCGCCGCAAATCGTTGCCAGTCGATCGCTTCTTCGTCGATGAACCTTCTGTAGGCCGCCAAATCATCAGCGATACCATCATAAGTAGACATAGACGGTTCAAGTGCCTCCTCCAGTCGAGAAAGAATATAGAGATTCGCTTCGACCCAGGGCAGCCCTGTCGTGTCTAACACTATGGGATACAGATTGAATTCAGTAGCCTTCCACTTTGGCTTCTTATCGATGCGCAGGCCAGTGATTGCTCGCTTTGGGCGCTCATAGCACGCCATACCACTTGCGCTAAGGGGCAGCGCAATCTGCACAGCGCCGGCGTCTGACGCCTCGCATACCTCAGTGAGCACGAAGCTCGGAAGGATCAATTTCCTCGCTTTGCTGAGAAGGGGCAATTCTTGGTCGTCCGTCACGTCAGTCCGTCGCGTTGAAGTTTACAAGTAATGCCACGATAATTCAGTGGCACTAAACTTGTCCACTATACAACGAACTCTCCCTTTTATGGCAATTTTGTCCAACTCACACTTACATAGGGATTGGCGTTACCATGCGGACGTTGCAGCCGTACCGTCAGCCGCCAGCGCTCACCTGGCCGCACGTCGCCCACTTCCACCACTTGCCCTCGCAGGCCGCTATACCAGGCCAGCGAGACGCGCGGCGGCACGTGGACATTTCCAGCCTGTTCGACTGTGAACGTAAAGCGCACCCCGCCGTCAAAGCGGTACGGCAGGCTATCGACCACGCCCACCAGCGTGATATCGCGTCCTTCGTCGGCGGCGGCAAGTCGGGGCGCCAGCGCCGCATGCGCCAGCAGCGCGGCCCAGACCGCGCCAAGCAGCGCCCCCGCCAGCACTGTCGCGGTCCGGCGCCGCAGCAACAGTAACAGCGCAGCGATCGCGCAGCCAGCAATCATGCTGCCGCGGTCCGGCAGCGCCGCGCTGCCTTGCAACAGGGTGACGCCGCCAACAAAGCCCAGGATTGCGCTACGCATGGCCCGACAGGCAGCTCAAAAGGCCACTGTGCCCCACTTTGTCCTGCCGCGCCTTGCTCAGGGTCTAACCCTGTCCCTAATCGCGCGTCAATGTGCTGCCGTCGCTAAAGCTGATGCTTTGGGCGGGCACAGGGTTCGGCGGATTGGCCGGTGGCGTCTGCCCGGCCGGCCCCATGCGCCCGGAAAGGTGGACCGTTTGCCCGCCGCGCACCACGTCGAGCTCGATGCGGCGCATCACGGCGTACCCGCTCACCGTGCCCGCCTGGCCGCCCACACTCTCCTCGCCCTTGAGCAACTCGGTGGCACGGTCATCGAACGCCGGGTCGGTTTCGAAGTGGACTTTCCATACCTGGCCGGTGGCGCCGTCCTTGCCGCTCCAGTGGCTGTCATGCAATAGCGGCCGGAACGAGTTGTCGGCCCGCACCACGGTGAGGGTCGGCGCGCCGCCGGTGCTTGGCGTCAAGACGATGGTGTCGGGCTCGACAAATTGCCCCGTGTAGGCCGGCGCCAGCGGCGCCGTCGCGCCCGGCACGTTCAGCTGCAGGGCACTGCCAACGTAGGAGCCGGTGACGGCGGTATTGGACTGCTGACCGATGGCGATGCTCGCCGTTATCGCGCCACGGGTCTTGCCCTGCGCAACGTCATCGGAAGCGAGATTGAGCCGGACCTGCTCATGTACGCCCGCCGCGTCCGTATTGACGCCTTCGAACTGGAACGTGATGAAGGGCACCACCAGCGCCTCCCCCACCCCGCCGCCGCAACTACTGATCAGCAGCGCCGGCAGGAGCAACGCCGCCAGCACACCGGCAATCCCTGCTGCCCGGCCGCACGACCGACTATTGAGAAAGTTCCGCATGATCGATACTCCTTTTTCCGAGGTGTTCGGCGAAGCGGGCGATATCGCTCTGCAAGCCCGCCAGCTCCGGCTCCAGCGCCGCCATCTGCTCCCGGACCGGCGGCGGCGCACGTTCGGTCCCGGTGATCGTCGTCGTACTCTGGCCGTTGAGGCCAAAGAACCGCAGGTGGATCCGCCACAGCCGCTCGCGCAGCGCCTGCCATTGCGGCAGGGTGCCGGCCGGCCAGTTGCGTTGCAGCGTGCCGTCGTACTTGTCGCGCGCCGCCTTGAAGCGATTGACGCTACCGTTATAACGTTGCACCATCTGGGCGAACGTCGGCCTGGGCACTATCTCCTGGCGCAACAAGGTGTTCAGGTCGCGCGCGGCGAACAGGTAGCCGTTCAGCGTTTCCGTCAGGTCTGCTACGGCGGCCTGCGGATCGCCCGGCGGGATATTGCCCGCTTCGCCGAGCAGAAACGGCGGACCTGCCAGCGCCCGCACCCGCGCCGCCAGGGCGGCAATCGCATGTGCCCGGATCACCTCGTTATCGGAGCGCTTGACCAGTCCGACGATGCCGTATCCGCTGACCAGTGGCCCGCCCGAGGCGCCACCGAGCGCGCCGTGCAAGTCGACCCGCACGGTGTGGCGCGTGTCCGGACGGCCGGCGATCACGCCCGGCGTGGGCACCACTACGCAATCCGATTCGCGGCCCAACTGCCAGACCTGGTCACCGACACCGTCCTTCCCGGCCGGCGCCAGCGCCTTCAGTTCGGGCACATAAGCGGACGGACGTGGGGCACGCAGCAGCGCCAGGTCGTCGTCGGCGCCGTCAAAGCCATCGAGCATGGCCGCAAGCTGGCGCGGTGCACCCGGCAGCGCGCAAAAGCTGACCGCAATCGCGTGGCTGGCCCGCTCCGGCTCCACCAACCCGGCCGGCGCACGCCGCGCCACCACATGCCGGGCCGTCGCAATGTAGACATCGTCGCGGTCGACGCCGACGACCAGCCCGAAGCCATGCTCGGCCAGGTCGCGTGCCTCGATCCGCACCACGTCCCGCAGCAGCCGCTGGCCAAGTTCGGGGCCGGTGTCGAAACTGGTGTCGGCGCGCCCGCCCACAACCGGCGCCAGCGCCAGCGCGATCAGGAACGCAGGCAGCGTCAGCCGCCCTCGCCGGCAAGCCGTTGCAGCCATTGCACTGCCCCCCACAACATGAGCGCGGCGCTCCACAGCAGCGCAACTGTCTTGTGGCGCGCCGCATATTCCAGCAGGCTGGGTTTGAGCGAACGCTCGAAGTGGCCGGTGCGCGTGAGCAGACTGCGCGCGGTGCCGGCCATTTTGACCCTGACCACCGGACCGAGCACAATATCGCATCGCTGCAGTTCGAGCCCGTCCAGTTCCAGGTCGTTGCCCTCACCCAGCGTGACCTCGGCGGCGCTGGCCTGCAACACGAGGTGCGCCTTGCGCAGGCTCGAAAGTATCCCGGCCTCCGTGCCCGCATCGAGGCGGCGCTCGACAAAGCGCACCGCCTGCGGACGCAGCGACGTCCAGCTGTACCCGGTCTGCGCCGGCCGGGCCAAGGTGACGATCATGGGCGGCGGCGTGCCCACCGGCGCCGCCGCCAGCGCGCGTAGCCGTTCAGCGAAGGGATAGTCGGCCTGCCACACCTGGCCGCCTTGTCCAAAACGGATCGCCGCGCGGCCGGACCATTCGATATCGACGCTCACCGGCCCCCGCTGCCCGTGCAACGTCATGATGGCCGCAGCCGCATCGGTGGCCAATTCGATGTCGGCGCCGGCCGGATAACTGATACGGCGCAAGTTGAGCCTGGCGGCACCGATGACCAGCCGGCCGGCCCCTTGCGCCCCCGGCCGTCCCAACAGGTCGGCGGCGGGCGATTCCAACGCCGTATAACCGTCCACCCGCAGCTCTCCCGCTACCGCCTGCGGCCCCAGCGTGCCGCGGTCCGCCAGGTGCAGGCGTACCGTGCCGGCTTCGGCATCGAGCGAAAATGGCACGCTGGGCACGGGTATCAGCGCGGCCAGGGACAGCACGGCCGCAACGGCGACCAGCGCCAGCCACGTCGCGCGTCGGCGGCGGCGCCCGGCATCGGGCAGACGGGCGATGGCCGCGTCGAGCAGGAGCAGTCGTTCCTGCAAATCGCGTAGCTCCGCCAGCGGCGCGTCCGCCATGCCGGCCCGCTCCGCGAAACGGCGCGCGACGCCGGCACGCAGGTCGCGCAAGCCGGTGGTGTCGTCGGCAGCCATGGCGGTTCATTGGCCGACGACAGCGAACTGCAGCATCGGCAGCAGGCTGCCGTCCGCGCCGAGCGCGCGCACGTCCACGCGCAGCTCGGCGCCATCGCCGGCCAGCGTCACCGGCAGCACGATGGTGTCCCATTCGAGCAGCGGCGTACCGGGCAACTCACGCCAACTGCCGGCCCCGGCACCGGGCCGGTACTGGCGCGCCGCGATGGAGGCGACCGGCACCGAGACGCGCAGCACGACGTAGGCGAGGCCGTCGGCATCGGCAACCGGCAAGAGCGACAGCGGCGCGATTAGCGGCAGATCGGGATCGGGCGACGCCGCGCGGGCGAGAAAACCGAGGTCCGACATGCGCAACCCTGTGCTGGCCAGCATGGGCGCCGGGTTCCACTCCAGTGCCCCGGCCGGGGACAGCCTGCCATCAACCCGGTAGAACGGACTGGGCCGTAGTGGCCGGATGGCCAACGCCAGCGGTGTGGCGGCACGCGCGCGGATGTGCAGTACCGTGGCGGCCGCCAGTTGCGGGGCATCGGGCCGATGCCTTGTCAGCGACAGCAGCTCGATGAAGGGCTGCGATACGGTCTGCTCGAAGTAGCCTTCGCACAGCTCCTTGCCCGGCACGCGCGCGTAAGGTGGCGTCCTGGAAGCGCTGGGCAACACGGGCGCGCACTGGAATGGCGCCGCCGGCGCGGCAAGCGGCTGCGAGACGGCCACCACGGCGAACGCGGCGGCCGCCAGCCTGGACAGCACGCGCCGCGCGACGGCCGCAGTCCTGGACGCTAGCACGGGAACGGCGCCACAAATCTTGCCGGGCATGGGTTTACTCCACTGGAAGACATTCCCGTTTTGACCACGAGAACGAAGCGAAGTTCCGGCCGCGGCGGCGACAAGGTCGATGGCCAACGCGGCTGAAGGCGGCAGCCCTTGCGTTGACGCGGCCCGCAGATTGCCACGAGCGCCGTGCGCTGCCGTGCACTGGCAGCGCGCGCGCCAGCGGTCGCCGGCCAGCCCCAGCCGCTTAGAGCGCGGCCATACGCGGCAACACGGCGCGCGCGTTGCCGCTGGTGGCGGCCGCGGCCTCATCCACGCCGATGCCGCGCAGCTCAGCCAGCACGGCGCCGATGCGCGGCAAATGCTCAGGCGCGTTGCGGCCGGGATGGATCCAGCTGGGGGAGATGTCCGGCGCGTCCGTCTCCAGCACGATGGACGACAGCGGCAACTCGGCGGCCAGCCGCCGTATCTGCAAGGCGCGGGTGAAGGTCATGGCGCCGCCAAAGCCCAGCTTGAAACCGAGCTCGATATAACCCTGCGCCTGCTGCATGCTGCCGTTGAACGCATGGGCGATGCCGCCGGCGGGCTGGATCTGGCGCGCGTGCTTGAGCACCACGTCCTGCGAGCGGCGCACGTGCATCAGCACGGGCAGCTTGAATTCGCGCGCGATCTTGAGCTGTTCACGGAAGAAGAACACCTGCTTTTCGCGCATGGCCGGCTCGCTCAGCATGGGAATGAAAAAGTCCAGGCCGATTTCGCCGATGGCCACCATGCGCCCGTCGCCCATGCTGGCGGCGACCTGCTCGCGCAAGAATTGAAGGTCATCCTCGCTGGCCTGGGGCACGTAGATGGGGTGGATGCCCAGTGCATAGCAGGCGTTGTCCACCCGTGCCGCCAGGCCGGCCACGGTGCCGAAGTTGGCCCGCTCCACGGCCGGAATCACGATCATGGACACCCCCTGCTGCCCCGCGCGCGCCGCCACGGCGGCCGATTCGTCGCCGAATTCGTGCGCGTCCAGGTGGCAGTGGGTGTCGATCCACATGATCAGTCCTCGGCTGGCCGCAAGCCCTCGTCGGTCAGGCGCAGGATGCGGTCGCAGCGGCGCGCCAGTTCGATGTCGTGCGTGACGATGACGAAGGCCGTGCCCAGGGTGCGCGACAGTTCCAGCATCAAATCGAAAATCTGCTGGGCCGTGGCGTGATCGAGGTTGCCGGTCGGCTCGTCGGCCAGCACGCAGGCAGGCTGCGTGACCAGCGCGCGCGCCAGGGCCACGCGCTGGCGCTCGCCGCCGGACAATTCGCCGGGCACGTGGGTCACCCGCTTGGCCAGGTTGACGCGGCCGAGGATCTGCTGCGCCGCGTCCAGCGCTTCGCTGCGTTTGGTGCGTCGTATCATCAGCGGCATGGCCACATTGTCCAGCGCGGAAAACTCCGGCAGCAGGTGGTGGAACTGGTAGACGAAGCCCAGCGAGGCGTTGCGCAAATCGCCGCGCGCCTTTTCGCTCAGGCTGGCGAAGTCCTTGCCCAGCAGGGTCACGCTGCCGCGCGTGGGCGTATCGAGCCCGCCCAGCAAGTGCAGCAGCGTCGATTTTCCGGAACCGGAAGCGCCCACGATGGCGACCCGCTCGCCGCGCCGCACGTCGATGTCGATCCCGTTCAGCACCTGCACCGAGTAGGCCCCTTGCGTGAAGGTCTTGCCCAGGCCCCGGCACGACAGCACCGGCGCACCATTGTGGATGTCGTGATTACCCATAGGATTACTCATAGCGCAGCGCCTCCGCCGGTTTCACACGGGCCGCCCACCAGCTCGGATAGAGCGTGGCGACGAACGCCAGCAGCACGGCCACGGCGCCGATCTTATACACGTCCGGCCAGCGCAGGTCGGACGGCACGGTGCTGATGTAGTAAATATCCTTCGACAAGAACTGCACTCCCAATAAATGTTCGATAAATGGCACGATCACGTCCACGTTGAGCGCCACCGTCACGCCCAGCGTCACGCCGATGGCCGTGCCCAGGATGCCCACCAGCGCGCCCTGGATCATGAAAATCTTCATGATCGAGCGGGGCGAGGCGCCCAGCGTGCGCAGGATGGCGATGTCGGCCTGCTTGTCCGTCACCGTCATCACCAGCGTGGAGACGAGATTGAACGCGGCCACGGCGATGATCAGGGTCAGGATGATGAACATCATGCGCTTTTCCGTCTGGACGGCGGCGAACCAGTTGGCGTTCAGCTTGGACCAGTCGCGCATGATGAGGTCAGGGTGCATGCTGCGCTTGAGATCCAGCGCCACTTGCGGCGCGCGGTGCATGTCGGACAGGCGCAGGCGCAGGCCGGACGGAGCGTCCATGCGCAGCAGCTTTTCAGCGTCCGTGATGTGGACAAAAGCCAGGCCGGAATCGAACTCGTTGTGGCCCGCCTCGAAGATGCCCACCACCGTGAACGAACGCAGGCGCGGCAGCACGCCGGCCGGCGTGGCCTGGCCCTCGGCCAGCGCCAGCGTCACCTTCTCGCCCAGGCCCACATGCAGCGCGCGCGCCAGCTCGATGCCCAGCACGATGTTGTAGGCGCCCGGCTGCAAGGCCGTGAAGCTGCCGCGCTTGACCTGGCGCGACACGTCCGACACGGTCGGCTCCTGCTCCGGCAGCACGCCGCGGATCACGGCGGGACGCAGCTCATCGTCGCGGATCAGCATGCCCTGCGTTTCCACGAACGGGGCGGCGCCGATCACTTCCGGATTCTTGCGTGCCTCGGCGGCCTCGAACTGCCAGTCGGGCATGGAGCCGCGCGCGTCGAAGATTTCAACGTGGGCCAGCACCGACAGCATGCGGTCCGTCACTTCCTTCTGGAAGCCGTTCATCACGGACAGCACGACGATCAGCGCGGCCACGCCCAGGCCGATGCCGGCCATGGAGATGAGCGAAATAAAAGAGATAAAACTATTGCGGCCGCTGCGCTTGCCGGCGCGCGTGTAGCGCAAGCCGACCAGCCATTCAAACGGCAGTTTCTGCATGATACTCATGGGGTCCCAAAACAGTGGAATGTTCGCGAGCCCGCAGTGTGCCATATAAACAGCATTTCATGGGACGCCAGCGGGCGTTTCTACGCCCCAAAACGAAAACCCCGCCCATTTCCGGGCGGGGTGTGCGATACGCTTAATCCGTTCTTAAGCTTGCCGCTTGCGGCGGCGGGCCATGAAGCCCAGCAGCGCTGCGCCGGCCAGCAGCATCGCATAGCTCGATGGCTCAGGCACGGCCGATACCGTCACGCCACCCAGGTAGAACTGGTCCGGCTTGGTGCCGCCGAACTGGAAGGTGAACACGGAACCGGTCAGGGCGGCCGGCGAAATGGTGTCGGCCAGCTTGTACGAGGTGCCGTTCAACAGGAACGTGGCGTTGTGGTCCCAGTTCGTGTCATGGCCGTCCGAACGCAGCATCACGGAGCTGAGCTTGACGGGGCCGGCGAAAGTGAGCGTCAGCTTTTCGCCGCTGGTGATGTTGTCGTCGCCGTTGTCGCCGGCCACGTGGTAGACGCCCAGGCCTGCACCAATCTTATGGGCGGCGTTATAGCCGTTTTCGTGGTCCTGGACGACAGTGGCGTCATGCCAGTGGCTGCCAGTCTGGTACTTGGCGGTGGCCGTGGCGCTGATGCCGTTCACCGTGTAGACAAGGTCGCCGCCCAGGGTGTGGCCGCGGCCATCGATGTTCGAGCTGCAGATATCGCCGCCCGTGCAGCCCCAGTAACCGCTGTTGAGCACCTCGGAAGGCAGCAGGCCGGTATTGTGGCCGCCCACATATTCCAGGTTGGAGAAATCAAAGACGGAAACGGCGGCGAAAGCTGGCACGGTGGCGGCGCACAGCGCGGCTGCGGCCAAGATCTTGCTGAACTTCATGTAGGCTCCCTGGAATTGTTGTCGGCGAATATCAAATTTGCATCATTGTTGTCGAATTATACTTTGAATTTCAACCAATGCAAGAAAAATATTAAATATATGCAACTGAAGTTACTTGCAAGAAGTATGCTGCAGTCAACCAAGGATGTCCGCCCCTACATCCCTGCCCGCAGATAAATTACAATGCTGCATGACCCAGATTACCCTTGCCTTGCCGTTCGCTCTGCCGCCGTCCGAACTCGCCCCCGACCTGCACCGCGCCCTTGAGCTTCCTGCCCTGGCGGCCCTGCTCTCCCGCACCGCCACCGAGCGCAGGGAGACGATCGACTCGGGCGCCCGCGCGCTGCCCTACGAAACGTGGCTGTCGCACACGCTGGGATTGACGGCAGCGGCGCCAGCCACCCAGGGCACGGTTGAGGCCGAACAAAGCGCCCCGCTGGCCGCCGCCGTGCTGGCCGGCTTTGGCGCAGTGCCGGCTGCGGCCGAAGGCCACTGGTTCATCGTCCACCCGGTGCACGTGCAGATGGCGCGCACCCACCTGACCTTGGCCGATCCGCGCCAACTGCGCCTGGACGAAGCCGAAGCGCGCGCGTTGTACGAATCGGCCCGTCCCTACTTCGAGGAACTGGGCCAGCCGCTGATCTATGGCGACGCCACCACCTGGTTCATGCGCGCCGACGCCTGGCAAGGCTTGCGCACCGCCTCGCCCGACTGCGTGACCGGCATGAACCTGAGTGACTGGATGCCCGAAGGCGAGCACGCCATCGCCGCCCGCAAGCTGCAGAACGAAATCCAGATGCTGTGGTACGAGCACCCCGTCAACGAAGCCCGCCAGGCGCGCGGCCTGCCGCCCGTCAACTCGTTCTGGCTGTGGGGTGGCGCCTCGGGCGGCCAGCCTTCGTCCGCGCCCGCCGTCATCGCGGGCCAGCCCTGGCTGCGCGCCATCAGCCCGGCGCCGCTGCGCGACGCCACCTTCGACACGCTGCTGGCCAAGGGCGGCACGCACCCCATGGCCGTGCTGGGCCAGCTGATCGAACCGGCCATCGCCGGCGAGTGGGCGGCCTGGCTGGACCACATGCGCGCGCTGGAACAGCAATGGTTCGCGCCCCTGCTGGCGGCCCTGCGCGATGGCCGCGTCAGCCGCGCCACGCTGGTGCTGAGCCATCGCCACACCAGCGCCAGCTACACCACCAGCAAACTGGCGCAACACAAATTCTGGCGCAAGCCCACCCTGACCAAGTTATCGACATGACCCGCATCGCCACCCGTCCCTGCTCGTTCCGTACTTCCGAAATGCTGCGCCAGGGCGGCGTCCACCCCGTGCTGGCGCGCCTGTACGCGGCGCGCGGGCTGACCGACATTAAGGAACTGTCGAGCGAACTGGCCGCCATGATCCCGCCATCGGGCCTGCTGCACGTGGATGCCGCGGCCGTGTTCCTGGCCGACGCCATCGCCGCCGGCAAGCGCATGGTGATCGTGGCCGACTACGATTGCGACGGCGCCACCGCCTGCGCCACGGCCCTGCGCGGCCTGCGCGCCATGGGCGCGCAGGTGGACTTCATCGTGCCCAACCGCTTCGAGTACGGCTACGGCCTCACGCCCGAAATCGTCGACCTGACGGCACGCGAGAAGCGGCCCGACATCATCATCACGGTGGACAACGGCATCGCCAGCATCGACGGCGTGGCCGAGGCCAACCGGCGCGGCATCGAAGTGGTGGTGACCGACCACCACCTGCCGGCCGACACGCTGCCGGACGCGCGCGTGATCGTCAATCCCAACCAGCCGGCCTGCGGTTTCCCCAGCAAGCACCTGGCCGGCGTGGGCGTGGTGTTCTACGTGCTGCTGGCCCTGCGCGCGGAACTGCGCCGGCGCGGCGTGTTCGACGCCCAGACCCAGCCCAAGCTGGACAGCCTGCTGGACCTGGTAGCGCTGGGCACCGTGGCCGACGTGGTGCGGCTGGACCCGAACAACCGCATCCTGGTGGCGCAAGGCCTCAAGCGCATGCGCGCGGGCCGCATGCACGCGGGCGTGGCGGCGCTGTTCCGCGTGGCCGGGCGCGACCCGCGCAACGCCAACCCATTCGACCTGGGCTTTGCGCTGGGCCCGCGCCTGAACGCGGCCGGCCGGCTGGAGGATATGTCGCTGGGCATCGAATGCCTGATCACGGACGACGAGGGCCGCGCCTGGGAACTGGCCCAGCAGCTCAACGAGATCAACCTCAAGCGACGCGAGATCGAGGCCGAGATGCAGGACGCGGCCCTGCTCCACCTGGACCGGTTTGAGCCGGCCAACAGCAGCACCATCAGCGTGTTCGACGACAGCTGGCACCAGGGCGTGATCGGCATCGTGGCCTCGCGCCTGAAAGAGAAGTTCTACCGCCCCACCATCACCTTCGCACCTGGCGCGGACGGCTGGCTCAAGGGGTCGGGCCGCTCCATCCCCGGCTTCCACTTGCGCGACGCGCTCGACCTCGTGTCCAAGCGCGCGCCCAGCCTGATCGACAAGTTTGGCGGCCACGCCATGGCGGCCGGCCTCACCATCCGCGCCGAAGCGTTCGATGCCTTCTCGGCCGCGTTCGAGGAAGTGGGCCGCGCCTGGCTCACCGAACAGCAGCTGGAACGGGTGATCGAGACGGACGGCCCGCTGGAGGACGACTGCTACACCACCAATTTCATCGCGCTGATGGATGGCCAGGTGTGGGGCCAGGGCTTCGCGCCCCCCGTGTTCTGCGATGAATTCCGCGTCGTGAGCCAGCGCATCCTCAAGGAGCGCCATCTCAAGCTGCTGCTGGAGAAGAACGGCGCCCGCTACGACGCCATCTGGTTCGGCCACGTGGACGCGCTGGGCGACCGGGCCCGCGTCGCGTTCCGGCTCGACGCCAACGAATACAACGGCGTCACCAAGGTGCAGCTGCTGGTGGAGCACGCGGAGCCGGCATAAGGCCGGCTTACCACCAAAGCAACAAAATCCTCATTGCAAGATGTTGCGCCAAGTCAACCCTTCCCTGCAACGTTGCCCCATCATGGGCGCTCGGAGGGGAAACCATGCGCACGATTGCCAGGCATCCAAAAAAGGAGTATAAAGAATCCATAAACGGAGGATATATGCATCCCACCTACGCCTACCCCAAGAGCCGCTTCGAACCCACGGTACTGGTCGACCTGAACGCCAAGGCCGAGCGCGAGCGCCTTTCCAAGTCCGCCCTGAAGGGCTTCTTCCGGCTCGTGGCCGCCTGGAACCTGCGCGACGACGACGCCCGCGAGCTGCTGGGCGGCCTGTCCTCCAGCGCCTACTACGAATGGAAAAAGAACCCGGAACGGGTGCTGGAAGTGGACCGCATCACGCGCATCTCCTACCTGCTGGGCATCTACAAGGCGCTGCACATCCTGTACGGCGACAAGCTGGCCGACGAGTGGGTCAGCCTGCCCAACACCAACCAGATTTTCGGTGGCCGCACGCCGCTGGCCCACATGCTGGGCGGCGGCCTGCTGGCCATGCAGACCACGCGCCAGTTGCTCGACGCGCGCCGCGGAGGGCTGTAAGTGCCGGTCAGCCTGATCCCCTGCCTCACCCCGCCCCTGACCACGTTGCGCCAGTTCGACACCTGCCGCCTGCTGCCCTCGCGCTTCGCCGAGGTGGAGGACTCGGTGCTGGCGCCGCTGGCCGAAAGCGACGACCACCTGCACGACCTGTTCGATCTCGACAACGCCACCAATGCGCGCCTGGTGGCGCAGCATGGCGGCGCGCCCGGCATCAGCATGGACGAACTGGTGTTCGGCGTGCCCAACTTCCGCATCATCAACGCCGCCTTTACCTACGCCCGCCCGGAAGGCAGCCGCTTCAACGACGGCCTGCGCGGCGCGTGGTATTGCGCGTTTGACGTCGAAACGGCGCTGGCCGAAGTGACCTTCCACAAGACGGTGGAGTACATGGAGATCAACCGCTTCGACGACGCCGTCAATTACCAGACCATGCTGGCCGACTTCACGTCCACGTTCCACGACCTGCGCGCGCAACCGCGCTACGCAAGCTGCCTGGACCCGGCCAGCTACATCGACTCGCAGCAACTGGCGGCCCGCCTGCTCGATGGCGGCTCGATGGGTGTGATCTATCCCAGCGCGCGGCGCCCGCAAGGCACCAACCTGGCCTGCTTCCGCCCGGCGCTGGTGGGCAATGCGCGCAAGGGCGATGTGTATCGACTGAGCTGGCACGGCACGCCGGAGCCGCGCATCGAACGCGTGGCGCCCGCCACAGATAATTGAGTAATCAACAATCTTCGTCGCCCGGATATCGCCAATGATCGCCAATGAGCGGACGATCGGTTAACATGGCTGCCATTGAAGGCCACCGGCCGCACTCCTTACCGAACAACGTATGCAAACCAAACCAGAAAACGACACCGACCTGCGCCTCAAAGTGAACCGCGAAACCGCCCGCCTGCCGTGGACCGAGCTGCTCAAGCATTTCGCCGCCGGCAACGTGGTGTGGGTGGCCAATTCGCTGGACCTGGTGGACGTGGCCGTGCGCATCTCGCACGACGACAAGGCCAACATCAGCCAGTGGATGAACGCCGGCCTGGTGGCCAAGGTGTCGGACCAGCAGGCCCAGAGCTGGCTGGAGGCGGACGCGGAACTGTGGGCCGTGGTGGTCAGCCCCTTCATCCTCGTGCAGCAGGAAAAGCCTACCGCCCAGCGCATACACTGAGCGTGCTCGCCATGAGCAACGCACCAGCGGCGGCGGACCACATCCAGAGCGGCGCCGCCAGTTCCGGCGACATCGCCAACCACATCGCGGAGGCCATCGCGGCGCGCAAGCTGCCGCCGGGGACCAAGCTGCGCGAGGAAGCGCTGTGCCGCCTGTACTCCGTCAGCCGCACCAAGATCCGCGCCGCGCTACTGAGCCTGTCGAAAGATAAGCTGATCCAGATCGTGCCCGACAAGGGCGCGTTCGTGAGCCAGCCCAGCGAACAGGAGTCGCGTGACATCTTCGCCGCGCGCCGCCTCATCGAAGGCGCGCTGGCGCGCGAATTCGTCGCCAAGGCCAAGCCGGGCGACTACCGCAAGCTGGAACAGCACCTGAAGGCGGAGCGCAAGGCGCTGGCCGGCGACCAGAATTCCAAGCAGCGCTCGCAGCTGCTGGGCGACTTCCACGTGCTGCTGGCCGACGTGGTGGGCAACCACGTGCTGAAAGAAATCCTGCGCGAACTGGTGGCCCGCAGCACCCTGATCACCATGTTGTACCAGTCGGACCGGGACGCCGTCTGCTCATCGGACGAACACACCACCTTCCTGGAAGCGGCCAAGGCCGGCGACGCCGAACGCGCCGCCAGCCTGATGCTGCATCACCTGAGCCACGTGGAGGCGGCCCTGCGCTTTGACGGCAGCGCCGCCGAGGGGCGGCGCGACCTGGTGACGGCCCTGCTGATGTAGCCGCAAAATTGGGGGGTGAAAATGGGGTCCGTCCCCAATCCCCCCCCAATTTTGTTCAGGCGCCGGTGGCCAGCGCCAGCTCGCGCGCCAGCGCGTTGTGGCGCTCGATCACCACCGGCAGGTCGATGGTAGCGAGTATGCCGTCACGCACCACCACCTTGCCGTTGATGATGCTGTAGGAGACGTTGGACGGCGTGCAGAACACCAGCGCCGCCACCGGATCGTGCAGCGCACCGGCAAAGCCGATCTGGTCCAGCTTGAACAGCACGATGTCGGCCGCCATGCCCGGCTTGAGCGCGCCGATGTCGTCGCGATTGAGCACCTTGGCGCCGCCCAGCGTGGCCACTTCCAGCGCCTGGCGCGCCGTCATGGCGTCCGGCCCGTAACCTACGCGCTGCAGCAGCATGGCCTGACGCACTTCGCCCAGCATGTGGCCGGAATCGTTGGAGGCGCAACCATCCACGCCCAGGCCCACGGGCACGCCCTGGTCCAGCATCTTGCGGATCGGCGCGATGCCAGACGCCAGCCGCATGTTCGAACATGGGCAGTGCGCGATGCCCGTGCCGGTACGGGCGAACATGTAGATGCCGTCGTCATCGAGCTGCACGCAGTGCGCGTGCCACACGTCGTGGCCCACCCAGCCGCAATCCTCGGCGTATTCGGCCGGCGTCATGTTGAACTTCTCGCGGCTGTAGGCGATGTCGTTGGCATTCTCCGCCAGGTGGGTGTGCAGCGAAACGCCATAGCTGCGCGCCATGGCCGCCGCTTCCTTCATCAGGTCGCGCGACACGGAGAACGGCGAGCATGGCGCCACCACGATGCGCTCCATCGCGTAGCGGCCGGCGTCATGGTAGGTTTCGATCAGGCGCTGGGTATCCTTGAGGATGGCGCGCTCCTCCTCCACCACGCGGTCCGGCGGCAGGCCGCCCTTGGACTGGCCCACGCTCATCGAACCGCGCGCCGCATGGAAGCGCATGCCGATCTTGCGCGCTGCGGCGATGCTGTCATCGAGCCGGCAATCGTTGGGGTAGATGTACAGGTGATCGCTGCTGGTGGTGCAACCGGAGAGGATCAGTTCCGACATGGCCGTCAACGTGGACACATGCACCATGTCGGCCGTCAGGTTGGCCCAGATCGGATACAGGTTGGTCAGCCAGTTGAACAACTCACCGTTTTGCGCGGCCGGGATCACGCGCGTGAGGCTCTGGTACATGTGGTGGTGGGTGTTGATCAGGCCAGGCATTACCACGTGGTTGGCGGCGTCGATCACTTCGTCCGCCTGCTGCGGCAAATCGGCCGTGGGGCCGACCTGCACGATCACATTGTCACGGATGAACACAGCGCCACCGGCGATCTCGCGCCGTTCGTCATCCATGGTCACCACAACGCGGGCGTTCTTGATCAAGAGAGTCTTAGTCATTTTATTGTCGGAATAAGAAGAATGAAAAAAACACTGCGGAAACAGCGCACGCGCACTGCGGAAACAATGTGAAAGGCCAAAACCGGCCATCGCGCGCCGGTCCTGGAAATACTGCGGATCGCTAGTTTACGCTGCTTCGCGTTCCTGCGCCAAAAAAGCTTGCGGCACCTCCTCCTCCTCGTCCTCGTCCAGTTCCACGGGACGCTCCGGCAGCACCAGGTTCAGCGTCACGGCCACCAGCGCGCCAACGGTGATGCCATGGCCGAAGATCTCCTTGACGAAAGGCGGCAATTGCGACAGCAGCTCGTGCCGCACCGTCACGGCCAGGCCGCAGCCGATGGCCACCGCCATGATGATGCCGTTGCGCTTGGTGTTTTCCACCTTGCTCAGCAACTGCACGCCGGCCGAAATGATCATGGCGAACATCATCAGGCCGGCGCCGCCCAGCACCGGCTGGGGAATCGTGACGACCAGGGCGCCCAGCACAGGGAACAGGCCGGCCAGCAGCAGCATCACGCCGGTCAGCGCCACCACGTGGCGGCTGGCCACGCCCGTCAGCGACACCACTCCCACGTTCTGGGCGAAGGTGGAGACGGGAGGGCTGGACAACAGCGCCGCACACGCCGAGCCGACACCATCGCACAGGATGCCGCGCGCCAGCGTCTTGCCGCGCATTTTGGTGTTGGTGGCCGCGCCCAGGGCCATGAAGGTGCCCGTGGTTTCCACCATCGTCACCAGGAAGGCCACGGCCATGGCCACGATGCCGGCCACCGGGAACGTCATCCCGTAATGCAGCGGCTGCGGCAGCGCGAATACCTGGGCATTGCTCACCTGGGTAAAGTCGATCATGCCCAGCGCAACGCACAGCAGGTAGCCGACGAACATGCCGATCACCACGGCGGCGGCCGAGAGGATGCCTTTACCGAACTGCACCAGCATGATGACGGTGGCCAGCACAAACACGGCGATGCCCAGGTTGCGCGGCGCGCCATACACGGCGCCCGGCGCGTGGCCGCCGGCGGCCCAGTCCACCGCCACCGGCACCAGCGACAGCCCGATCATGGTCACCACCACACCCGTGACGGCATGGGGGAACAGCTTGCGGATCTGGGGCATGAAGCAGCTCCCCACGATCATTACCGCGGAGCCAACCAGGGAGGAGCCGAGGATGCCAGGCACGCCGTGCTCTAGGCCCACGCTGATGGCCGCGCCCACGAAGGCGAAGCTGGTGCCCATCACGCAGGGCAGGCGAATGCCAACCGGGCCCACGCCCTTGCACTGGATCAGGGTGACGATGCCGGAGCCGAGCAAGGCGGCATTCACGAGGGTGATGATCTGGTCAGCCGGCAGCTTGAGGGCGGCCCCCACCACCAGCGGCACTGCGATGATGCCGCCCAGCGCAGCCAGCATGTGCTGAGCGGCCAGCAGGAATGTTGTCAATACGGGCGGCCGATCCTCGACCTGGTACAGCAAGTTACTCATAACTTTGTCTCCATCGATTTTTATGTAGTGGTCAAGCTGATATTGCGGTACTGCGGGTGGGACGCCGCGGCGGGAGCCGCGCAGGACGGGATCGGATGGCGATCGACGTTGTCAGGAATTCGCCAGGGTGGGGGCAAACCTGTTGTCGACGATATTGCGCCCAGGTGAATTCATTGTCAACAGATTTTGTATACAAAATCAGCGCATAAAACAACGCCGGCTGGCGCCGGCGGGCAAGCTTACAAGCGGGACCAGAGCAGCGCCAGACCCACCACGTGGACGATGCCGTAGGCCAGGCACATCAGCGAACTCCACACGGCGAAGGAAGTCATCTTGTCCGCCGCCACCAGCAGCAGCGGTACGATGACCAGGCCGCGCACCATGTAGACGGCAGCAATGGCGGTCAGCGCAAATTTGAGGAACGGCAGTGGCATAAGCAGCCCCGCCCCCGACAGCGCATAGGCCGCCCAAACGAACAGGACGCCCGCGATGCCCAGTGTGACGAGGGCAGGATAGCGCCGCCCCGCTTCGGCCGCGCGCGCCATGCGCTCACCGGCACCAAAAAAACGATACCATGGTCCGCCGCCGATGATGATGGCAAGGTGCAGCGCGGCGGCCAGTGCGCTCATGGCGGCGCCCACGACCAACCAGTTTGTATACGATCCCATTGCATGCATGTACCGTTCTCCCTGCAGAAAGCGAAAGCGTAGGTGAGCCTGCGGGTATGACGCGCTTTCGGCGGTGCGTCGTACGGAATGGTTTAGCAACCTTTCCGATTCTACATCATCGCAACAGGAAAGATCATGCGGGCTGACCGTCCACCTGGAAGCGACGGCGGTATTCGCGCGGCGTCTGCCCTTGCCAGCGTCCGAACGCGCGGGTGAAATTGGCCTGGTCGGAAAAGCCCGTGCGCTCGGCGATATCGCCCATCGGCAGAGCCGACTGGCGCAAGTACCAGCACGCCAGCTCGTTGCGCACCTCGTCCAGCAGTTGCTGGTAGCTGAGGTCTTCCGACTCCAGCCGGCGCACCAGCGTGCGCGGCGACAGCGCCAGCCGGGCCGCGATCTCGGCCAGCGTGGGCCAGGCCGGCTGCCCCTGGTGCATCAGGTGGCGCACGCGCGCGCCGATGCTGCCGGCCAGCCGGGTCAATTCCTCGTCGCCGGCCTTGCACATGCGCGCATGAAGGTCGGCATCGGCCGTCTGTGAAGGCTCGTCCGCGATGGCGAGCGGGAAGCGGATGGCGGGCACCTTGCCGCCGTATGCCACCTGCCAGGGCGCGGCAGGCACGCTGCCCGGCGCGGTCGACGCGTCCCACGGCAGCACCACGATGGCCTGGCGCAGCGCCGCCTCGTCCGCGATGGCGCGGAAGATGTTAAACGTGGCATGCACGGTCGCCCCTTGCAGGAAGCGCGTGTACTGGTGCAGCGGCACGCGCGGATGCAGTTCCAGCGTGGCGTAGCCGCCCGCGCGCTGGCAGCGGTACTGGAACAGGTGGTCGCGAATGCGGGCATAGCGGACAAAGGTTTCCATCGCCACCCACAAGGTGGGGCTGGACATGGCCGCCATCCCCTTCAAGCCGTGCGCGGCCGCCGGGATGGCCATGCCCAGTTCGATGCCGAAGTCCGGCTGCGATGCCGCCTGCACGGCATCGAGCAGCGGCAGCACGTCCAGAAACGGCAACAGCCTGCTCTGGCTCGGCTGCGGCCAAGGCAAGGCCAGCCCTCGGGCATGGAGGAACTTGGCGAGGATCTGCACGTAAGCCGAGTGTATGCACGGTTCGAACCACGCGGACGGCAGCATGCTGCCCGCCGGCTGCACGGCCGACACGGAATGGGCCGATTGCGCCACTTGCGCCACTTGCGCCGTTGGCGTGGTAGCGGACGAAGGGGCTGGCGTGGTGGCTGGCTTGCTCATTGTGGCATTTTAAGACAAATTTTTGGCGCGTTCAACACTGGTGCGGCGCCTCCTTGTGCCCCACAATCATTCACTCACGGAGACACGTGCCCACAACCACAACATAACCACAACAACCGGATAGCACACCATGCAAGACCGCACCACCCTGCCCGACCATATCGATCCCGATTCCTACCCATCCGTCACCGCCATGCTGGAGGAAGCGATGGCGCGCTACGCGAGCCAGCCCGCCTTCACCTGCCTGGGCCAGACCCTGGGCTACGCCGACGTCGAGCGCCAGTCGCGCGACTTCGCCGCCTACCTGCAACGCACGTTGGGCGTGAAGAAGGGCGACCGCATCGCCGTCATGTCGCCCAACCTGCTGGCTTTCGCCATCGCCTTCCTCGGCATCGCGCGCGCTGGCGCCGTGCAGGTCAACGTCAACCCCATGTACACGCCGCGCGAGCTGGAACACCAGTTGAACGACGCGGGCGTGGAAACCATCGTCGCCTTCAGCGGCATTTCGGCCACGGTGGCCGAGGTGATGCCGCACACCAGACTCAAGACCGTCATCATCGCCACGCCCGGCGACGGCACGGCCGCCAAGCTTCCCAGCCCGCCCGTCGATGCCCGCCTGACGTCGGCCGTCATGCTGGCCGACGCGCTGCGCGAAGGCGCCAGCCTGCCATTCGAACCCGTCGCACTGGCGGGCGACGACCTGCTGTTCCTGCAATACACGGGCGGCACCACCGGCCTGTCCAAGGGCGCGGCCCTGTCGCACCGCAACGTGGTCGCCAACATCCTGCAGTTCAAGGCCATCGTGACCGACTGCGTGATTCCGGGCGAGGAAACCATCGTCACGGCGCTGCCGCTGTACCACATCTTCGCCCTCACCGTGAACTTCCTGAGCTTCTTCACGGTGGGCGCGCACAACTGGCTGGTGCCCAACCCGCGCGACATGGACGGCTTCATCGACGTGATGAAAGCGGCCCGCCCCACCTCCTTCACGGGTGTGAACACCCTGTACGCCGGCCTGGTGGCGCATCCGCGCATCGGCGAAGTGGACTTCTCGCGCCTGCGCCTGGCCGCTGGCGGCGGCGCGGCCGTCATCGAAGCCACGTCGGCGCGCTGGATGGCCATCACCGGCCGCTTCATCCGTGAAGGCTATGGCCTGTCCGAGACCAGCCCCATCGTCACCTTCACGCCGGGCGACATCACGTCGTTCACCGGCACGACGGGCCTGCCGCTGCCGGACACCCACATCAAGCTGCTCGACGACGACGGCAACGAAGCGGCGCCCGGCATGCCCGGCGAAGTGTGCGTCAAGGGCCCGCAGGTGATGCGCGGCTACTGGCAGCAACCGGAAGCGAACGCCGCCGCCTTCACCGCAGACGGCTACTTCCGCACCGGCGACGTGGGCCAGTTCGACGAACGTGGTTTCCTGAAGATCGTGGACCGCAAAAAGGATATGATCATCGTGTCGGGCTTTAATGTGTTCCCCAACGAGATCGAGGCCGTGGCGTCGTCCTGCCCCGGCCTGCAGGAATGCGCGTGCGTGGGCGTGCCGGACGAGAAGACCGGCGAAGCCGTGAAACTGTATGTGGTGCGCGCGCCACAAGCGCAACTGACGGAAGCGGAACTGGCCGAGTTCTGCCGCAAGGAACTGACCGCCTACAAGGTGCCCCGCCAGATCGCCTTCGTCGACGCGCTGCCCAAGTCCGCCGTTGGCAAGATCCTGCGCCGCGAACTGCGCAGCCACGCCTGAACCCACACATAAGAAGGAACGACCATGAACGCACCCACCACGCACCTGGACCAGGTCCAGATTCCGGCTGAATTCCAGTCCTGCTTCGAGCGCCAGCGCGCGGCCTATCTGGCCCACCCTGAACCCACCTATGCCGAACGCAAGCGCGACCTGCAGCAACTGGCGCGCATGCTCAAGGAGAACCGCGAAGACCTGGTGGCCGCCATCAACCGCGACTACGGCAACCGCTCCGAGTTCGAAACCCTGTTCGCCGAATTCTTCGTCGTGCTTGAAACGATCAAGGATTCCATCAAGGACCTGAAAGGCTGGATGCGCCCGCAGCGCCGCAAGATCGACATCATGGTGCACCCGCTGGCCACCAACCGCGTGATACCGCAGCCGCTGGGCGTGGTGGGCGTGATCGTGCCGTGGAACTTCCCGCTCAACCTGACCTTCTGCCCGCTGGCCTCGATTTTCGCGGCCGGCAACCGCGCCATGGTCAAGATGTCGGAGAACTCGCAGCACCTGGCCGAACTGCTGATGCGCATCAGCCCCAACTACTTCCCCGAGGATAAGCTCAAGTTCTTCGAGGACGGCAACGGCCGTGGCCCGGCCTTCTCGTCGATCCCGTTCGACCACCTGCTGTTCACCGGCTCCGGCGCCACCGGCCGCGCCGTGATGGCCAACGCGGCCCGCAACCTTACGCCCGTCACGCTGGAACTGGGTGGCAAGTCGCCCGCCATCGTGGGTCCGGACTATTCCGTCAAGACGGCGGCCGAGCGCATCCTGTGGGTCAAGCTGTTCAACGCGGGCCAGATCTGCACCACCATCGACTACGTGTTCATTCCCGAAGCGGCGGTGGACGAATTCGTCGGCCACTGCAAGCGGCTGTTCGCGCAGCGCTACCCCGACATCAACGGCGCCGACTTCACGTCCATCATCGACCAGCGTTCCTACGAGCGCCTGACGCACACGCTGGAAGACGCGCGCGCCAAGGGCGCCCGCCTGATCAACCTGGCCGGCGACCAGCAGCCCAATGCCGCGCTGCGCAAGTTCGCGCCGCACATCGTGCTCAATCCAACCCCGGAAATGCTGCTGTCGCAGCGCGAGATCTTCGGCCCGATCCTGCCCGTGCGCACCTACCGCGACGCGCGCGAGGTGGCCGACTACATCAACCGCCGCGACCGGCCACTGGCCATCTACCCGTACACCAACGACAAGGCGCTGGCACAGTTCTACATCACCCACGTGATGTCGGGCGGTGTGTCGGTCAACGAAGCACTGCTGCACGTGGCCCAGCACGACCTGCCGTTCGGCGGCGTGGGCCCCAGCGGCATGGGCCACTACCACTCGCGCGAAGGCTTCAACACCTTCTCCAAGCTGCGGCCGGTGTTCTACCAGGGGCCGGTGTCGGCGATCCAGATGCTGTTCCAGCCGCCCTACACGGGACGCGCCATGAAGCTGCTGAACCTGCTGATCAAGCTGAAAACCTGATCAAGTCCTGGTGCCCGGCTCCCACGCGGGCCGGGCGATGGCGCTCCACACCACGTGCGTGAGCAGCTCAGCCAGTTGCTGGCGGCGCTCCGGCGTGTCCTCGTCGCGCAGCATCTGGGCGCAGCTGCGCTCCGTGGCCCAGCTCAAAATGTCGGCCACCTCGGGCCGCACGTCGGGATGGGCGCCGCCGGCCGCCTCCAGCTTGACGATAATGCGGCGGAAGTCGTGCACCACCTCGTCCACGAAGCTGCGGTAGATCTCGGCCACGCCGGGATCGTAGGCCGACAGTTCCACCGTGGCCCGCATGGCCGCGCGATGGCGGTACTGGATATCGACGGCATCCTCCATGAACGACAGGAATTCAGCGCGCCCAAACTGGTCCAGGTTGGCCAGCTTGGCCTTGGCCGCGTGCCGCACTTCGCGTCCCACCTGGGCCATCAGGTGGCGCACGATCTCGCCCTTGTTACGGAAGTGCAGGTAGAACGTGGCGCGCGCGATGCCGGCCTCCTTGGCCAACTGCTCGATCGACAGCGTGGTGAAGCTCTCGCCCTTGTTCAGCAAGCGCTCGCAGGCGCTGATCACGCTGGCGATGGTGGCGGAAGGCTTGTCGGCGCCATCGTTGCGCGGACGGAGGGTGACAGATCGCATCTGGTTATTCTTTCTCGGATTGCATACAGGCCGCTCTACCGGGACCGGCCACGACAGGCGCCATTGTAGCGCCCCGCCCACGCGTGCCGTGGCAACGCGTAAGCATGCGCCCATTACGCCACAGTATTGGACATCATGTCTAGACCTGGCCACCATCTTCCGCTAGCATGGTAATTTGTCAACAACAGCACAAGGAAGCACCATGCATGGCTTTACTCCCGCCGACATCGCCGCGATCGAAGACGCCGCGCGCCGCTTCGCCGCCAGCGAAGTGCGGCCCTACCTGGAAGACTGGGAGGAAGCCGGCGAATTCCCGCGCGCCCTGTACGGCAAGCTGGCCGAACTGGGCTGGCTGGGCATGGGCTATCCGGAGGAGCTGGGCGGCACCCCGGCGCCGTGGGCGCTGCGCATCGCGCTGTCGGTCACGCTGTCGCGCCACACGGGCAGCGGCGGCGTGATGGCCGGCGCCTTCAGCCACAGCATCGGCCTGCCGCCCATCCTGCATCACGGCAGCGCGGAACTGCGCCAGCGCGTGATTCCCGACGTGCTGGCCGGCCGCAAGATCGCCGCGCTGGCCATCACGGAACCGGGCGGCGGTTCGGACGTGGCCACGCTGCGCACCACGGCCCGGCGCGACGGCGACAGCTACGTGATCGACGGCGAAAAGGTATTCATCACCTCCGGCATGCGGGCCGACTGGATCACGGTGGCCGTGCGCACGGGGGCGGACGATGGCGGCGCGGGCGCCGTATCCCTGCTGGCCGTACCGGGCGACGCGCCCGGCCTGTCGCGCGCGCGCCTGAAGAAAATGGGCTGGCTGTGCTCCGACACGGCCCACCTGCGCTTTGACGGCGTGCGCGTGCCAGCCGCCAACCTGATCGGCGAGGAAGGCAAGGGACTCAGGATCGTGATGGCCAACTTCAATGGCGAGCGCATGTCGCTGGCCGCGATGGCGCTGGGCATGGCCGAATGCTGCTACGACGAGGCGCTGGCCTGGGCCCGCGAGCGCAAGACCTTCGGCGCCGCGCTGGTCCATCACCAGGTGGTGCGCCACAAGCTGGTGGACATGAAGATGCGCATCGAATCCACGCGTGCCTGGCTCAATGCCGTGGCCGGGCGGGCCGACCGCCAGCAAACGGGCCCGGACTGGGTGGCCGACGTATGCATGCTGAAGAACCACGCCACGCAAACCATGCAGTTCTGCGCCGACCAGGCCGTGCAGACGCTGGGCGGCATGGGCTACATGCGCGGCATGGCGAGCGAGCGGATCTACCGCGAAGTGAAGGTATGCATGATAGGCGGCGGCGCGGAAGAAATCATGAAGGAACTGGCGGCGCGCCAGCTAGGCATCTGAGCCATGCGCATGGCATGCACATCCATTTATAATTTCTTTATCACAAGTCAAGGTCATGGCGAATAAAGAAGGGGGATAATTTTCTTCGTACCGACGACAGGAGAAAAGCACCCATGCATAAGGTCAGCAACTACCTCGCGCACGACCACGACCGCTGCGACGGGCTGTACGCCGACGCTGTCAGCCTCGTGGCGGCGCAAGACTGGGAACAGGCGGCTGTATCCTTTCTCGCCTTCGCCGAAGCCATGCGGCGCCACGTGGAGATGGAGGAACGCGTGATCTACCCCGCGTTCGAGCAACTGCTGGCGAACACGGCGGCGCCCACCCAGTCGCTGCACGCCGAACACCAGCTACTGTGCGAAATCATGTACCGCATGAGCATGGCCATCAAGCGCCGCGACGTGATCGAGTTTTCCGACCACGCCGACACCTTCCGCCTGACCACCGAGCAGCACAACCTGAAGGAAGAAGGCATCCTGTTTCCCATGTTCGACAAGTTGCTGCGGCCCCGCTACGACGAACTGGTACGGGCCATGGACGGGATGCGCGCCGAACACACCCGCCATCACGACTGAAACCGCCCCGATGGGCGGCGCTCAGGCCAGCATGGCTTCGATGCGGTCCCAGTCGCGCACCGTGATGCGGCGCTTGTTCACTTCAATCAGACCGTCCTGGCTCAGGTCGCGGAACACGCGCGACAGGGTCTCCGGCGTCAGGCTCAAACGGGCGGCGATGGCGCCCTTGTTGGCCACCAGCGCGATTTCCGCGTTGGGCACGCGCTCATCGACTTGCCGCATCAGGTAATCGGCCACGCGCTGGTGGGCGCTCAGCGCGGAACTGCCGACGTCGCGCACCAGGCTGCAGAACTGGCGGCCCAGGCACGTCATCACTTCGCGCGCGAAGGCGGGATTCTCGTCCGCGATCTCGAAGATGACCTCGCGGTCAGTATGCAGCAGCATGGTGTCGGCCGTGGTCTTGACGCAGGTCTGGTGCGCCTGCCCCATCACCATTTCGCCCAGCCCAAAGCACGTGCTGCCGCCGAGGATGGCGAGGTTGCGCACCACGCCCTGCTTGCTGTGGATGCCGATGTGGACCTGGCCGTACACCACCCAAAAAGTGCCCAGCGCCTGGTCGCCCTGCTGGACCACGGCAGTATTGGCCACCGCCCGCACCACGTTCGTGTGCTGGGCGACCCGTTCAACCTGCTGCGGCGTCAGCATGCGGTACAGCGACGCGTTGGCAATAATACTTTTCACTTTCGCGCCATCGTTACGCATGATGCTCGCCTTCTTTGCCCAAAATCAAAGCGCTCATAGTAACGATGTGTTAGCGGAAATTTCTTGATGTGCATCAAACAGATGCGAATTGCCCGATAGGAAGCGTATTTATTGCCATTTAAGCAAACAGGCATGGTGTGCTGGCGATCTGTGGAAAATTATGCAAGAATTATCGACACAACAACTTATTGGGAGGTCGTCCATGAAATACCAAGGCAGCTGCCACTGCGGCAAAGTGGCGTTCGACGTGGAAGGTGAAATCAAGGGGGCGCTGGCCTGCAACTGCTCGATCTGCCAGCGCAAGGGCTCGTTGCTGTGGTTCGTCCCCAAGGCCGAACTGCGCCTGCGCACGCCGGAGGACGCGGCCAGCACCTACACCTTCAACAAGCACGTGATCAAGCACCGCTTCTGCCCCGTGTGCGGCATCCACCCGTACGGCGAAGGCGTGGACCCGCAAGGCAATGAGGTCGCCGCCATCAACATCCGCTGCCTCGAAGGCATCGACCTGGACGCCATCCCCGTCCAGCACTACAACGGCCGCGATATCTAAGCTGGACACATTTGGGGTACATACCGAAATTTGAAATTGGGGACGTACCCCATTCGTCATCTCCTACGGAGCGCGAGCGGGACGGCAACAAGCCTGGCGTCGTCTGCCACGACGCCATGCCCGGCGACGATCTCACCCCCCCATCTCCCTGAGGAACTTGGCGCGGTCCTGCTCATTAGGCAGTTGCTCGGCCAGCAGCCGGTGGAACTCCGCCGGATCGCCCGTCACCTTGGCGAAGCGCTTGACCAGCACCTTGGCGATCGGCCCCACGTAAGGCAGCAGCTTTTGCTGCGCGTGTTCCATCACCTCGGCGCTCAGTTGCAGCGCCGTGCCGCCGCTGGCCACCTGGCTCAGCTGCGAAGGCGGCAGGCTCGCACCGCTGCGCGCCAGAGACGTGGTGCCGGCCGTACCAAGGCCCATTTTCCGCTTGATGGTCTGCACGCTGGCCTGGAAGGCCTCACGTCCCTGCTCGGTGGTGATGTGCACCAGCAGGCGGCGGCACAACACGTCCAGGTCGGCCGCGTCGTGCGCCTCCTTCTTGAGCAGCAGCTTGGCCATGGGCCCGATTTGCAGCGACAACGCCAGTTGCAGCTCGGGCGCCACTTCCACCAGCCACTGCGGCGCCGACGCCGACAACGAAGCGGTATGGCCCACGCTGCCCGCTGCCCCGCTGGACCCGGCGGCGCTATGGTGCTGGCCGCCCGCGCCCGTGTGCGGCGGCGGCGCAGGGCGCGGGGCGGGACGGCTGAACGCCAGCACGGTGCGCTCGTTGTCCTCTTCGCCGGGCGGCACCCCGCCCGTGTGCTGCAGTTGGGCGTCGGTCAGCGCGGCAAGGAAGGCGCGCGCCGTCTGGTAGCGGTCTTCCACCCGCTTGGCCAGCGCGCGCGCCAGCACGGCGTCGAACGCGGGATGCAGGCCGGCGTGCCGCTCACTGGGCGGGGGCGGCATGGTGTTGAGGATCTGATGCATCACCACCGAAGCGGCGCCGGTGAACGGCCGCGCCCCCGTCAGCATCTGGTACAGCAGAATGCCGGCAGCAAAAATATCGGAGCGCCCATCCACGCGCTCGCCGCGGAACTGTTCGGGCGACATGTAGCTCGGCGTGCCTATCACGTCGCCCACCTGGGTCAGCGTGGACGATTCGATCTTGGCCACGCCAAAGTCGGTGATCTTGACCTGGGCCGTGGGCGTGATGAGCAGATTGGCAGGCTTGATGTCGCGGTGGACCACACCGCGCGCGTGCGCATAGTCCAGCGCGGCCAGCAACTGCGACATGCAGGCCACACTCGCGCTCAAGTCCATCGGCACGTCGGGCGCCAGGAAGTCGTTGAGCGGCCTGCCATCCACGTATTCCATCGCGATGTAGGTCACGCCATCGGCCTCGCCATAATCGTAGACGGCCACGATATTGGGATGCACCAGCCGGCCAGACGCCTGCGCCTCATTGCGGAAGCGGGCCACCAGTTCGGCGCCGGAATGGCCGTCCAGCAGCTCGGTGCGGATGGTCTTGAGCGCCACCACGCGCGCGATGTTGTCGTCGTAGGCCCGGTAGACCACGCCCATGGCGCCGCTACCGAGCTTGCCGTCGATCCGGTACTTGCCTATCTTTTCTGTCATCGGGTTCCTGGTCGCTTATTCATCGAGCATCTTCAAGGCGCTGGCCAGGCTGGTGCGCATGCGCGTGAACGACTGCGCCAGCGCGCTCAGTTCATCGCCGCCCTTGACCTGGAACTCCTCGGCGTCGAACTTGCCCATGCTGACCTGGTCGGCCACCTGGGCCAGGTGGGTGATGCGGCGCGTCACCAGCAGGTGCACCATCACGTTGAGCGCGATCAGCACCACCACGAACACGCCCAGCAGCGACAGCATGAAGGTGCGGAAGATGGCGTTGGCGCGCTGCAGCGGCACGGCCATCGGCACGGAAATCACCTGCGCGCCGACGATCTCGTTGAGCTGCCATGCGAAGCCATTGTTGGGGCCATAGATGTCGACCATGGTCTTGGGCGCGTTGGCGGCCGTGCTGTGGCAGCTCAGGCAGGCGCCATCCTTGATCTGCAGCGGCCGCGCGATGTACAGGCTGCGGCCGGTGGCCGTCTCGCGCTCGCCCGAATACTCCGTCAGTTCCGGCGACTTGCGCAGCTTCTGCACGATGTCGACCTCCCAGTCGGTGGCCTTGTCGCGCAGGTTGGTCGGGTTCAGCGTCGCCTCCTTGTACGAGAAATCGGGATAGGCCTTGAGGATCACGTTCAGGTTCTCCACCGCCGAATACGACGGCACCGACTGCGGATGGAACTCGTACTTCATCTGGTTGGCCAGCAGCGGCTGGATCTGCTTGGCCGTATAGCCGCGCACACTCTTGGCCGCCTCCAGCAGCAAGCGGGCATTTTGCAAGGTCTCCTCGCGCGCGCTCTGCTTGAGCAGGCTGTCGGCGATGAAGCCGGCGGCCACGAAGCCGACGGCGAAAATGGTCACGAACACCAGATTGAACTTGCTTGCGATGGACAACTTCATATCGGCTCCTGCGAGGTTGGATGAAGGTTGCGGCGCCGGCGTTACGGCGTGGACGGATGTTTGACGACGGGATGCAGCACGGCTTGCCATTCACTGCCATGGCCAAGGGCCTGGTCCAGCTGCTGGCGAAAACGGGGATCCTGCAGCCGCGCATGGAAGCGCGCCACGAAATGCTTGCGCACGGCCAGGCTGCAGCGCAACCAGCCTTCGACGTCGGCGAAATCGACGGCGCGCTGGCGTTGCGCCGGCACTTTGACCGGCTTGGCCGGCTGCGGCGCGGGCGCCAGCCGGTCGCGGAATGGTAGCGGCATATCGCGCAGGAACTGCGGATCGGCGCGGGGCTGCATCACCAGGGGCTTGCCGGCGTCGGCCTGCACATAGCTCTCGGACGCCACTTTTTGCATGGGGCCGGCCTTGCCCGGCCCGGTGACGGGCGCGGCCAGCTGTTCACCGGAATCGGCGAACAGGGCATCGCGCCCCGGCCGGCTGAAGACGACAACCGCGCCGCCCCCCACGCTGGCCTGCAGCGCCTCGGCGGCGACCATGGCGCGGCCGGCGCCGGTCTGCACCTTGATCCAGCCCTGCAGCAGCGCCAGCTCGGTGCTGCCTTTCGGTGCGGCGCCGATTGCAGACAGGTAGAGCCGGGTTTGTGGGCCGACGGCCACGATGGTGCCGCTGTCGAGCTCAAGCTGAGCCCCGCCGGCCCCGGTCTCGACGATGTCGTCCTGTTCCAGTGGCGTGCCGTTGACGGCCTGGTACACATCGGCGGCACGGATCACCCGCACCGGCTGGTCAGCCATCGCCAGGCGGACAGAAGGCGCGGCCCAGGCCGTAGCGCCAAAAGTGAGCAGCCACGCCAGCGCGGCCGCGGTGGTAGAAATGGATGAGTGCTTCGCCATGACGTTCTCGGGGTCCGGTGCCGTTGTCTCGCCATGAGAATAACATGGGATTTTGACATCGCCGCCCAAATTTTTGGTTCCCGTCCAAAGAACCGGGAGTCAACGCATGGTGAGCACGGCTCCCCGGGGCTAAGGCACCGACATATGGCCGACCTCGTAACGCTGTTCCTGCGGCTGCGGTGGCAACTCTATTGCGTCGCGCCACAGCGAGAACTGCACCAGCGACCAGCTGCCCGGCTCAAATCCCACCACCACGGCCAGCGCACCACCGTCGCGCAGCGCGTTCGCTGCCACCTGCTCCTGCTCCCGCAACGCCGCCAGCGCGGTGTAGGGCGCGATCGGCTTGACAATGCGGCGTGCTTGACGGGCTGACGCCACGTCCTCGGACAGCCAGCTATGCCACACCGTCCACGTCTTGATCGATGGCCAGCCGAACGCCTGCGCCACGCCCGCAAAACCTGGACCATTGACGAAGGCATGCATGGCTTCCGGCTCGCGCCACAGGTAGAACGGCGCATACAGGTTCTCGGCCGTGCCGCCACGGTTCCTGTCGGCGCTCAGGTAGGCTTTGAACGCCAGGCCGGGAAAATCGTTCAGCATATGGCCCTTGCTGGCGATGCGGTGGCGGATGATGTCCATGTCGTAGTCGGCCGGCAGCACGAAGCTGTATTGCATCGCCATCATGGCTGCGCCTCCGCCATCGCGTTCTGCCACGCGGCGCCGGGTGCATACAGCTCACCGCCGCCAAACGACCAGTCGTCCGCCTGGGTGGTGGTGATGACCACCATCACGTCCTGCGGACTCACGCCGGGCGACTCGGCCAGCAGTTCGACCAGCCGGCCGTAGAACGCTTGCTTGACGGCCGTGCTGCGGGCGCGGCCGGCCGTCACGTTGATCAGCATGTAGTCGTCCGAGCGCGGGCCGGCCATGTAGTGGCGGTCGAAGCTCATTTCATACGGTTCGTGCTGGTGGATGACCTGGAAGCGGTCGTCCGCCGGCACGCCGAACGTGTCCACCAGCGCCTGGTGCAGGCTGTCCGACACGGCCCGCAGGTACTCGGGCGATTTTCCCTTCAATAGCGAAATGCGGCTCATGGGCATGATGTGCTCCTTCAGTGGTTTTGCTTCAGCAGGTTGATGGCCGATGCCGCCGTGGGCCAGCCGGAATAGAACGCCAGGTGGGTGATGAGCTCCACCAGCTCGTCGCGCGTCACGCCGTTTTCCAGCGCACGCGCCAGGTGAAACGGCAGTTGTTCGAGGCGGTACATGGCCACCAGCGCCGCCACCGTCACCATGCTGCGGTCGCGCAGCGACAGGCCGGGGCGCTGCCAGACGTCGTCGAACAGCACCTTGTCGGTCAGCTCGGCCAGTTTGGGGGCGATGGCGCCCATGCTCTGTTGTCCTGCGGTGGAACCTGTCGTCATAGGGTCGTTCTCCATGTGTTGATTTGACAGGGACACGATACGCGACTATCTTGATCCTGAAAATCAGGAATATCTGAATAGACAATCCCGAAAATCAGGACAATCATGCGTAGAATCACTTTCGACCTCGACATCCTGCGCTGCTTCGTCACGGGCGTGGATCTGGGCAGCTTTGCCAAGGCGGCCGACCGCCTGGGCCGCTCCACGTCGGCCGTGAGCGCCCAGCTCAAGAAGCTGGAGGACCAACTTGGCACGCCCGTGCTGCGCAAGGCCGGGCGCGGCATGGCCACGACGGCGGCCGGTGAATCGCTGCTCGGCTACGCGCGCCGCCTGCTGGAATTGAACGATGAAGCGGCGACGGCCGTGCGCGGCGTGGACCTGGCAGGCAGCATCCGGCTCGGCATGCAGGAGGATTTTGGGGAGCACATCCTGACCGATGTGCTGGGGCGCTTCGCCCGCGCCCATCCCAGGCTGAGGATAGAGGCGCGCGTGGCCCGCAATGCGGTGCTCGCGGAGCAGATCGCGGCGGGCCAGCTGGACCTGGCGCTGGCCTGGAATGCCGGTGCGCCGCGCCCCCATGCGGAAGCGGTGGGCGAGACGCGCATGCGCTGGATAGGCACGCATGACTGCGACCCGCAGGCGCTGATCGCAAGCCCCGAGCCGGTGCCGCTGGTGCTGTTCGACGCGCCTTGCCTGATGCGCACGGCCGCCACCCATGCGCTGGACAAGGCCGGCATCGCGTGGCGCGTGGCCTTCACCAGTCCCAGCCTGGGCGGCGTCTGGGCCGCCGTGGCGGCGGGGCTGGGCGTGACGGTGCGCACGGAGGTCGGTCTGCCTTCCCGGCTGCGCACCCTCGATACGCCCGCCCTGCCACCGCTGCCCAAGGTCGGGCTGGACCTGCTGTTTGGCGCATCCGATCCCGGTCCCGTGGTCGGACGGCTGCGCGACGTGGTGCTGGAGACGGTCGCCCGGCACACGCCCGATTGAAGAATGGTGTTACGTCCCCGATTCCGGGGCCGGCTCCCGCACCGTCATCAATAGCTGGCGCGCCTTGACTTGCAGGCCAGGCTTGCAGGCCAGCGCCTCGATCACACCGTCCACCTGGCTGGTCACGGAAAACTCCATCTTCATCGCTTCCAGCACCGCCAGCGGCTGGCCTTTCGTGACCGCGCCGCCCGCTTCCACCAGCACGGAAATGATCTTGCCATCCATCGGTGCCAGCAGGCGGCCATCGCTGGCAGCGCCGCCACGGGCCGCTGGCGCCAGCGTCACGTCCTGGTATGCCAGCGTCGCACCCCGGCAGCTCAACCACAGGGTCGCGCCCGCCCTTGCCACCTGCGCAGTCTGCGCCACGCCGTCGTGAACGAAGCGGACAAGCTGGCCAGTGCGCTCCAGTACCAGCGTGACGCCGCCTTCTTCCGTCTGAACTTCGTAACGTCCAGCGCCACATGGCCGCACGCTGGCCTTGAACACGCCGTCGCCACACCTGAGTCGCACCGCCACGGCGGCGGCGGCGGAGCTTTGCCACTCCATCAATTCACAGTCCAGCCCTTCGCCTTGGGCCAGCGCATCGGCATCCTGCCGGTAGAACAGCAGCGCGGCCAGTGCGCGGTGCACCGTGTCGCCTGCCAGCGCGGCCACCAGTTGGCCAGCCGGGAAGTGTTCCGCGATGAAGTCCGTCGAGAACCGGCCCGACGCGAACGCGGGATGGGCGAGCACCAGGCGCAGGAAGTCGCGGTTGCTCGGCACGCCCAGTAGCACCGTCTCGTCCAGCATCCGCAACAGCGTGCGGCGCGCCTGTTCGCGATCCGCGCCGCTGGCGATCAGCTTGCCCTGCATGGAATCGTAATTGGGCGCGATGACGCCGCCCTCGCGCAAGCCATGATCAACCCGCATGCGCGGCCCGGTTGGCGCACGCCACGTCAGCAGCGTTCCCGTCTGCGGCAGGAATCCCTGTGCGGGGTCTTCCGTGCACAGGCGCACCTCGATGGCCCAGCCCTTGCGCCGTGCCAGGATCGCCTCCTGCGCCAGCGGCAAGGCTTCGCCCTGCGCCACGCGCAACTGCCATTCCACCAGGTCGAGGTCGTACACGATCTCGGTGACGGGATGCTCGACCTGCAGCCGCGTATTCATCTCCAGGAAGTAGAACTGCCCGTCCTCGGCCAGCATGAACTCCACCGTGCCCGCGCCCACATAGCGCACCGCGCGCGCCGCAGCCACGGCGGCCGCGCCCATGCGCATGCGCAGTACGTCATCCACGGCCGGGCTGGGGCACTCCTCCACCACTTTCTGGTGCCGGCGCTGAACCGTACAATCGCGTTCCCCAATGTGCACGACATTGCCGTGCCGGTCGCCAAACACCTGGATCTCCACGTGGCGCGCGTTGAGCACGGCCTTTTCGATCAGCAGTTGGCCATCGCCGAACGCATTGGCGGCCTCGCTGCGCGCGGAGGCAATGGCGGCGGCCAGTTGCGCCTGCTCGTGCACCAGCCGCATGCCACGCCCACCACCACCGGCCGCCGCCTTGACCATCACGGGCAGGCCGATTTTCAGCGCCTGCGCAGCCAGGAATGCATCGTCCTGATCGTTGCCCTGTGCATTGTCATGGCAACCGGGAACGCACGGTACACCCGCTTCCAGCATCAGCGCCTTGGCGTTGCTCTTGTTGCCCATGGCGGCTATGGCTTCCGGGTCCGGGCCGATGAACACCAGTCCCGCCGCCTGCACGGCGCGCGCGAACGCCGCGCTCTCGGACAAGAAGCCGTAGCCGGGATGGACGGCGCCACAGCCCGTATCCAGCGCCGCCTGCACCAGCTTTTCAATCACCAGGTACGATTGCGCGGCCGGCGCGGGACCAATCGCCACGGCTTCGTCGACCTGCGCCACATGCAGGGCGTCGCGATCCGCTTCAGAATAGACGGCCACCGTCGCGTAGCCGAGCTTTTTGCAGGCGCGGATTACGCGCAGCGCGATTTCGCCGCGATTGGCGACCAGGACTTTATCGAACATCTGCTTCACCCGTCTCCACATTGCCGGCCGCCGCCCATTGCGGCAGCCGCTTTTCCACGAACGCCTGCGTGCCTTCGGCCGCTTCCGGCCCGTTCAACGCGGCTGAAAACAGGGTTGCCGCCCGGTCCAGCACCTGCCCCAGCGGTTCGCCACCCACGGCCAGCATGATCTGCTTGGTCACGGCATTCGCGCCGGGCGCGCAGCGCATGATCTGCGCCAGCACCTGCGCCTCGCGCGCGCCCAGCGCCGCGTCGCTGTACTCAACGAAATGGGCCAGCCCGAGCCGATAAGCCTCCGCACCATCAAACCGCCCGCCGCACACGCCCAGCCTCCGCGCTTGCGACAGGCCGATGCGCTGCACGACGAAGGGCGCGATCTGTGCCGGAATCACGCCCAGGCTCGTCTCGGGCAAGCCAAAGCTGGCGTCGTTACGCACGATCGTCACGTCGGCCACACAGGCCAGGCCGAAGCCGCCGCCCAATACCGCCCCTTCGGCCACGACAACCACCGCTTGCGGCACGCCATTCACCAGTTCCAGCAGCGTGCCGAAACGGCGGTTGAACGCGGCCACGGGATCTGTCCCCGGTGCGGCCTCCTGGCGGCGCAGCCGGGCGAAGTCCTTCACATCGCCACCGGCGCAAAAATTGCCGCCCGCGCCGCGCAGCACCACGGCCCGCACTTCCGTGCAGGCGGCGACGGCTTCAAAGGCGACGATCAGCTCTTCCAGCAGCTGCGCATTCATGGCGTTGCGCGCTTCCGGGCGGTTGATCGTCAGGTGCAGCACGGCGCCTTCGCGGCGTGCCTGCAGCGCGGAATCTTCGATAGTCTGCATGGAACGCTCCTAGAATCGGGCGACGCCGAAACTGCTGGCCTGCGTGGTACGCAGTTTCGCCTCGCGGCAGATAGCCAGCGTGTAGGCGAGCACCCGGCGCGTGTCGCGCGGGTCGATCAAGCCATCGTCGTAGAGCCGCGCGGTGCCCGCCAGGCTGTGCGACTCGGCCTCGAACTGGCGCACCACGCCCATCTCCATCTTGGCCAGTTGCGCCTCCTCGGCCTCCGATACGGCCCGCCCTTCCTTCAGCCACTTTTCACGGGTGACGATGGACAGCACCTTGGCCGCCTGCTCGCCGCCCATGACGGCCGTGCGCGCGTTGGGCCAGGCGAAAATGAAATCGGGATCGAAGCCGCGCCCGGACATGCCGTAATTGCCCGCGCCGAACGAGGCGCCGATCACCACCGTGATACGCGGCACGCGGATATTGGCCACGGCCTGGATCATCTTTGAGCCGTGCTTGACGATGCCGCCCTGCTCACTCTCGCTGCCAACCATGAAGCCCGTGGTATTCATCAGGAACACCAGCGGGATGTTCGCCTGGTCGCACAGCTGCATGAACTGCCCGACCTTGGCCGCGCCATGGGCCGTGATGGGGCCGTTGTTGCCGATGATCCCCACCGCCATGCCATGGATGGACGCGCGCCCGCAGACGGTGTGGGCATCGTATTCGTCCTTGAAATCGAGGAAGTCGCTGCCGTCCACCAGCCGCGCGATCACTTCCCGGCAATCGTAGGGCTTGCGGTAATCGACGGGCACGAGGCCGCACAATTCTTCGGCGTCGTACAGTGGTTTGCGCACCTGCGCCGCCGGCGCGGCCGGGCGATCCTTGTTCCAATCGAGGCTGCGCACGATGTCGCGCGCGATGCGGATGGCGTCCGCGTCGTCCTCGGCCAGGAATTCGCTGGTGCCGGCCACCTGGCAGTGCATCTCGGCGCCGCCCAGGTCTTCATCCTTCGCCACTTCGCCGGTGGCCGCAAGCAGCAGCGGCGGCCCGGCCAGGAATACCTTGGCGCGCTTGCGCACCATGACCACGTAGTCGGACAGGCCCGGCATGTAGGCGCCGCCGGCCGTGCTGGAGCCATGCACCACCGTGATCTGCGGGATGCCCGCCGCCGACAGGCGCGCCTGGTTGGCGAAGATGCGTCCGCCGTCCGTGAAGATCTCGGCCTGGTACAGCAGGTTGGCGCCGCCCGACTCGATCATCGAAATCAGCGGCAGCTTCTGCGCCAGCGCGATTTCCTGCATCCGCAGCGTCTTGCGCATGCCCCAGGGCGTGACGGTGCCGCCCTTGATGGCGCTATTGGACGCGTTCAGCATCACCCGCGCCCCGCCCACGTAGCCGATGCCGCAGATGGTATTGCCGCCCGCGAGCGAGCCATCCTTGTCGTCGTGCTGGCGCAGGCCGGCCAGCGAGGCGATTTCCAGGAACGGCGAACCGCGGTCGAGCATCAGGTTGATGCGCTCGCGCGGGGTGAGCTGGCCGCGCTGGTGGAACTGCGGCTGGCGCGCAGCCTCTGTGGCGCGCACCATGTCCTCGGCCGCGCGCACTTCGGCCAGCGCCGCCAGCATGTCCTCGCGCTGGCGCGCGTAGCTCTCCGACTGCGTGTCGAGCTGCGAAGCGATGATGGCCATATCAGGCTCCGCGCTTGCCCGGCAGGGTGCCCATCAGCTTGGCGATAATGCCCAGCATGACTTCGTCCGCACCGCCGCCGATGGAGGTCAGGCGGTAGTCGCGGTACAGGCGCGCCGGCAGCGATTCCCACGTGTAGCCCATGCCGCCCCAGTATTGCAGGCAGCTGTCCGTCACTTCGCGCGACAGGCGGCCCGCCTTCAGCTTGCACATGGAAGCCAGCTTGACCACTTCCAGGCTGTCCGGATTGGCGTGGTACAGCGTGCCGGTGCGGTAGATCAGCGCGCGCAGCGCTTCGATCTCCGTTTGCAGCTCGCCCAGGCGGAAGTGGATCACCTGGTTGTCGAGCAGCGAAGCGCCGAAGGCCTTGCGCTCGCGCGTGTAGTCGATGGTGGTCTGCACCAGCTTTTCCAGCCCCTTGACGCACATGGCGGCGCCGAACATGCGCTCTTCCTGGAACTGCTGCATCTGCATCTGGAAGCCGGCGCCTTCCTGGCCGATCAGGTAGCGCTGCGGCACGCGCACGTCGTCGAAGAACAGCTGCGCCGTGTCGGACGACCACATGCCCAGCTTGTCGATCTTCCTGGCGCGCTGCACGCCCGGCGTATTCATGGGCACCACGATCAGCGACTTGTTCTTGTGTGGCGCGCCGTCCGAGGTGTTGGCCAGCAGGCAGATCCAGTCCGACTGCATGCCGTTGGTGATCCACATCTTGGTGCCGTTGATGATGTAGTCGCCGCCGTCCTTGCGGGCCGTCGTCTTCACGCCCGACACGTCCGAGCCCGCGCCCGGCTCGCTCACGCCGATCGAGGCCACCAGCTCGCCGGCGATGGACGGGGCCAGGAATTCGCGCCGCAGTCCGTCCGAGCCGAAGCGGGCCAGCGCCGGCGTGGCCATGTCGGTCTGCACGCCGATCGCCATCGGCACGCCGCCGCAGTCGATCCGGCCCAGCTCTTCGGCGAAGGCGATGGCGTAGCTGTAGTCCAGCCCCATGCCGCCAAATTCGACCGGCTTGGTGATGCCCAGCAGGCCCAGCGCGCCCAGCTTCCTGAACAGCGCGCGGGCGGGGAAGATCTTCTCCGCTTCCCACTCGCTCACGTGGGGATTGATTTCCTGGTCGACGAACTTGGCTACGGTCTTGCGCAAGTCGGCGTGTTCTCTGCTCTCAAACATGGAACGTCTCCTCGAATTCGGAAATGGGATGGAATCAGGTCAATTGGGTCAGACCAGCACGCCGGCTGGCGGCGTCCAGTCCTCGGGCACGAACAGGTCGGCCTGCAAGCCGCCCTCTCCTTCCACCGCGCGATACTTGCGCAGGTCCGTCACGCCGTGGGCGATCAGCACTTCGTCGTCCATGAAGTGGCGGCCCGTCGTGCTGCGCGCGGGCTGGGTCAGGATGTGCCAGGCCGCGTCGGCCATGATCTCGGGCTTGCGGCTGCGCGCCGCGCCAGATGGCGACAGCAGGTTGCGCACCGCCGCCGTGAAGATCATGGTGCGCGGCCACAGCGTGTTGAAGGCGATGCCGTCCTCGCGGAATTCCTCGGCCATCGCCATCGCGTACATGCTCATCGCGTACTTTGCCATGGCGTAGGCGGGATACGGGGCGAACCATGCGGGCACCAGGTTGAGCGGGGGCGACATGTTGAGCACATGCGGATTGTCCGACTCGCGCAAACGGGGCACGCACGCGCGGCTGACCATGTAGGTGCCGCGCGCATTGATGTCATGCATTAAATCATAGCGCTTGGGATCAAGCGCCAGCGTACGCGCCAGGCTGATGGCCGACGCGTTGTTCACACAGATATCGATACCGCCAAAGCGGTCCACCGTCTGTTCTACGGCGCCTGCTATCTGTTCTTCGTCGCGGATATCGCACGCTATTGCCAGCGCGCGTCCGCCTGCCTGTTCGATTTCCGCGGCCGCCGTGTAGATGGTGCCGGGCAGCGTGGGATGGGGTTCCGTGGTCTTGGCCACCACCGCCACGTTGGCGCCATCGCGCGCGGCGCGCAGCGCCAGCGCCAGGCCGATGCCGCGCGAGGCGCCGGTGATGAACAGGGTTTTGCCTTTCAAACTCATGACGTGTTCCTCTCGCGTGGATCAGTGGGTGGCCAGCATGGCACGTGCCTCGACCGGCGAGGCGATCTCGCGGCCGGCGGTGCGGGCCGTCGCCACCAGCGCCTCGATCAGTTGTCCGTTGCCGGTGGCCTTGGCGCCGTCGGGCAGGTAGAACGTGTCTTCCAGGCCGGTGCGCAGATGACCGCCCAGCTCCGCGATGCGGCGGTGCAGCGGCCACACTTCCTCGCGCCCGATCACGATGCCCTGCCATTGCGCGCCGGACGGAATGTACTTCATCAGCACCTGCAACAGATCCACGTCGGCCGGCATGCCGGAGGCCACACCCAGCACCAGCGACACGTGCAACGGGTCGCGCAGCAAGCCGGCCGCGCGCAGCATGGGGATCGAGCGCAGGATGCCCACGTCGAAGCACTCGCATTCCGGGATCACGCCGTTCTCCTGCATCACCTTGAGGAAGGCGGCGATCTTCTCGACCGGGTTATCGAACAACATGGGTGGCCAGGCCCAGGCGCCCGACGAGGTGGTCTTCAGGTAATTGAGGCTGCCCGCGTTCATGGCCGCCATCTCCGGCTTGCAGCGCTCCAGGCAGGCCACGGGGCCGGCGATGTCGCGTCCCACCACGCCGGTGGAGAAATTGAGGATCACGCCAGGGCAGGCATCGCGTATCGCTTGGGCGATGTGTTCCACCACGTCCGGCTCCCAGGTCGGCAGGTGGCCCTTGCCCGGCTGCTGGTTGCGGAAGTGGACGTGCATGATGGAGGCGCCGGCGTTGAAGGCATCGCGGGCGGAACGCGCCATGTCGTCCGCCGTCACTGGCACCGGGTGTTGTTTGGGATCGGTCAGCACGCCCGTCAGGCTGCAGGTCACGATTGCTTTGTTCATCGACACGCCACTCCTTGCGAAGATTCGTTCGGCGCCCCGCGGCACCTTCTGCAAACGATAGTACACACGATTAGACAGTGTGTCTAGATTTGTCGTCCACCAACAAAAAGATTGATGCGAAAACAACACGGGGCCGCACATTGGCGGCCCCGCGAGGTTGTCAGTCAGCCCGTCGGAGGGCCGCCGGACTTAACGGCTGTAGAAGGTGCGGCCGTTATCGGCCATCGTCTGCAACAGCGCTGGTGGTGCAAATCGCTCGCCGAATTGCGACGCCAATGCGTCGCACTGGCCGATGAAGGCCGCGATGCCGGTGCTGTGGATATGGCCGATGGTACCGCCCCGGAACGGCGGGAAGCCCCAGCCCAGGATAGCGCCGATGTCGGCGTCGCGCGCCGTCGTCAGCACGCCCTCCTCCATGCAGCGCACCGTCTCCACCGCCTGCACGGCGATCAGGCGCTGCACCAGCACGCTGACATCGGGCTGCTCGGCGGCCGGCGGGAACAGCTCCGCCAGTCCTGACCACAGCGACTTCTTGCCGCCTTCCGGATAATCGTAGAAGCCCTGGCCCACCTTCTTGCCGATGCGGCCCAACGCCACGATGCGCTGCGCCACCTCCAGGCCGGGACGGGGACGATAGGCGTCGCCCAGGTCGGCCGCCGTCTGCTTCTCGATCTTGACCAGCAGTTCGGCCGACACTTCATCCGTCAGCGCCAGCGGGCCGACCGGCATGCCCGCTTGCAGGCCGGCGTTCTCGATCAGGGCCGGGCGCACGCCCTCCTTCAGCATCTGCAAGCCTTCCATCACGTAGGTCGAGAACACGCGGCTGGTGTAGAAACCGCGCGCATCGTTGACCACGATGGGCGTCATGCCGACGGCGGCGATGTAGTCCAGCGAACGGGCCAGCGTGGCGTCGCTGGTGCCCTTGCCCATGATGACTTCCACCAGCGGCATCTTGTCGACCGGCGAGAAGAAATGCAGGCCGATGAAGTTGGCGGGACGGGCGCTCGCTTCGGCCAGGCCGGTGATCGGCAGGGTCGAGGTGTTGGACGCGAAAATCGCATCCGGCGCCAGCACCGCTTCGCTCTTGCGGGTCACGTCGGCCTTGATGGCGCGGTCCTCGAACACGGCTTCGATCACCATCTCGGCGCCGTCCAGCGCCGCATAGTCGGTGGTGGGCACGATGCGCTCCAGCAGCGCGGCGGCCTTCTCCGGCGTGATCTGGCCGCGCGCGGCCTGCTTTTCCAGCAGCTTGCGGCTGTAGTCCTTGCCACGTTCCGCCGCTTCCAGCGACGTGTCGAGCAACACGGCCGTGATGCCTGCCTTGGCCGTCACGTAGGCGATGCCGGCGCCCATCATGCCCGCGCCGAGGATGCCCACGCGGCTGTAGCGCTGCTTGGGCACACCGGCCGGACGGGCGGCCAGCTTGTTGGCCTCGTTCATGCCGAAAAACAGGCTGCGGATCATGTTCTTGGCCTGCGGGCTCAGGACGGCGTGCACGAAATAGCGCGCTTCCGTCTTCAGGCCCGTATCGAGGTCGGTGATCAAGCCTTCGTACACGCACGACAGGATGTGCTCGGGCGCCGGGTAGTTACCGTAGGTTTTGGCGCGCAGCATGGCGTTGGCGGCCATGATCAGTTGTTGCACGGCCGGGCTGACGATGGCGCCGCCGGGGATCTTGTAGCCTTTCGTGTCCCACGGTTGCTGCACGGGGCCGGTCTGCGCCAGCAGCCAGTCGCGGGCCGCCTGTACTTCGGTGCCGGCGGCCACCACGGCGTTCAGGATGCCCAGCTTGAGCGCGTCCGCCGCTTTCAGGCGCTTCCCTTCCAGCAGCAGCGGCAGCGCGTTCTGCACGCCGATCAGGCGCGGCAGGCGCTGGGTGCCGCCGCCGCCCGGCAGCAGGCCAAGCGTCACTTCCGGCAGGCCGAAACGGGCCGACGGCTTGTCGGCCGCCACACGATAGTGGCCGCACAGAGCCACTTCCAGGCCGCCGCCCAGCGTGGTGCCGGGCAGCGCCATGGCGACGGGCTTGCCGCAGGTTTCCAATTGGCGCAAGGCCTTGTGCAGGGCCGTGGTGCGGGCAAACAGTTCGGGGGCCGCGTCGGCCGATTGCAGCCATTCGAGGTCACCGCCGGCGATGAAGTCCGCCTTGGCCGACGTCATCAGGATGCCTTTGACAGCCGGGTCGCTCACGGCGCGCTCGATGGCGGCGAACAGCGCGGCGCAGCTCTCGCCGTTGATGACGTTCTGGCTGCGGCCTGGCATGTCCCAGGTCAGCGTGGCGATGCCCTGGGCGTCGAGTTCAAAATTGATCATGCCGCTCTCCTTAAATCCGTTCAATGATGGTGGCGATGCCCATGCCCGCGCCCACGCACAAGGTGGCGAGGCCGGTATTGAGGTCGCGCCGTTCCAGTTCGTCGAGCAGGATGCCCAGGATCATGGCGCCCGTGGCGCCAAGCGGATGGCCCATGGCGATCGCGCCGCCATTGACGTTCATGCGGTCATGCGGCACGTTCATCACCTGCATGAAGCGCAGGACGACGGCGGCGAAGGCTTCATTCAGCTCGAACAGGTCGATGTCGGAGGCGTTCATGCCGGCGCGCTTGAGCGCCTTCTCGGCCGCGTAGCTTGGGCCGGTCAGCATGATGGATGGCTCGGAACCGATGGTGGCGAACGAGCGGATACGGGCGCGCGGCTTGAGGCCGGAACGGGCGCCCGCTTCGGCGCTGCCGAACAGCACGGCGGCCGCGCCGTCCACGATGCCCGAGCTGTTACCGGCGTGGTGCACGTGGTTGATGCGCTCCATTTCAGGATAACGCTGGCGGATCACGGAATCGAAACCGTATTTCTCGCCCATGTCGGCGAACGATGGCTTGAGCGCGGCCAGCGATTCGATGCTCGTCTGCGGGCGGATGGTTTCGTCGCGGTCCAGCACCAGCAGGCCGTTGATGTCGCGCACGGGGGCGATGGAGCCGGCGAACCAGCCCGCGTCCACGGCGCGCTGGGCGCGGCGGTGGCTTTCCACGGCGTAGGCGTCAAGATCGGTGCGCGAGTAGCCCCACAGGGTGGCGATCACGTCGGCCGAAATGCCCTGCGGGACGAAGTAGCCGGGCATGGCGCAGCGCGGGTCCACGGCCCAGGCGCCGCCGTCGGCGCCCATGGGCACGCGCGACATGGCTTCCACGCCGCCGCCCACGGCCATATCGGCCTGGCCGGACATGACCAGCGCGGCCGCCATATTGCACGCTTCCAGGCCGGAAGCGCAGAAGCGGTTGACCTGCACGCCCGAGACGCTCTGGTCGTATTCGGCCGCCAGCGTGGCCACGCGGCCGATGCAGGCGCCCTGCTCGCCCACCGGCGTCACGCAGCCCAGGATCACGTCGTCCACATTGGACGTGTCGAGTTCATTGCGGTCGCGCAGCGCGCGCAGCGCCGTTGCCGCCAGCTCCACCGGGGTGGTGCCGTGCAGCGAGCCGTCCTTCTTGCCTTTGCCGCGCGGCGTGCGCACGGCGTCGTAGATGTATGCTTCCATGTCGTCGGTCCTTGCGGTTGGAAGATTAAAGGGTGCGGCTGATCAGTTCTTTCATGATCTCGTTGGTGCCGCCGTAAATGCGCTGCACGCGCGCGTCGGCCCAGGCGCGGGCGATCGGGTATTCATGCATGTAGCCGTAGCCGCCGAACAGCTGCACGCAGCGGTCCATCACGCTGAACTGCAGGTCGGAGATATTGTACTTGGCCATGGAGGCCGTTTCGGCGTCCAGCTTACCGGCATTCATCAGCTCCAGGCAGCGGTCCACGAACACCTGGCCGACGGCGATTTCCGTCTTCATCTCGGCCAGCTTGTGGGCCACGGTCTGGAAGTCGCCGATGCATTTGCCGAAGGCCTTGCGCTCCTTGGTGTAGGCGATGGTCCAGTCCAGCGCGGCCTGGGCGGCGGCGATGCCGGTCACGGCGATCTGCAGGCGCTCCCATGGCAGTTCCTTCATCAGGTAGTAGAAGCCACGGCCTTCCTCGCCCAGCAGGTTGCGGGCCGGGACGCGCACGTTGTCGAAGAACAGTTCCGAGGTATCCTGCGCGCTCATGCCCATCTTGTGCAGGCGCTTGCCCTTGCTGAAGCCGGGCATGGTGGTGTCCACCACGAACAGGCTGATGCCCTTGGAGCCGGCCGTGGGATCGGTCTTGGCCACCACGATCACCAGGTCGCTCAGCCAGCCGTTGGTGATGAAGGTCTTGGAGCCGTTGAGGATGTAATCGTCGCCGTCGCGCACGGCGGAGGTCTTGATGCCCTGCAGGTCGGAGCCGGCGCCCGGTTCCGTCATGGCGATGGCGCCCACCATCTCGCCGGTGGCCATCTTGGGCAGGTAGGTCGATTTCAGGTAGTCGCTGCCGTGGTGCAGGATGTAGGGGGCCACGATTTCCGAGTGCAGGAAGAAGCCCACGCCGGTGGCGCCAACGCGCGCCTGCTCCTCCATGTAGACGGCGCTGTACAGCAGGTCCACGCCCGCGCCGCCGTACTGTTCCGGCATGCTGGTGCACAGCAGGCCGGCCGCGCCGGCCTTGTTCCAGATTTCGCGGTCCACGTGGCCCTGCTCCTCCCAGCGCGCGTGATGGGGCACGATCTCCCCTTCGATGAAGCGGCGGGCGGCGTCACGGAACGCTTCGTGGTCTTGGTTGTACAGGGTACGTGGAATCATGGGACAAGGTCTCCAATTAGTTGAGTATGCAAGTATTGTAGGCAGGGGGTGCCCGTGCCCGCATCGTCGGAAGCGACGAATTGCGCTCGCGCCCCTGAAAACGGTAAGATTGCGACTCCCGCAACTGACCTTCCCCTATGAACCCAGCCACCAGCGTCGCGCCCAACCGGCTCGCCGCCAAGCTCAATCCGCCCTCGCCGCCGGCCGCGCAAGTGCTGCGCAAGGCTGTGGCGGAGGCCGTGCGCGCGGCCCAGTCGGTGCGGCTGGTGCTGGTGCGGGCGCCGGCCGGATTCGGCAAGACCACCACCATGCTGCAATGCCGTGCCCAGTTCGAGGCCGACGGCGTGGAAACCCTATGGCTCACGCTGGACCGCAGCGACAACGACCCGGCCCGCTTCCTGGCCTGCCTGGCGGCGGCCGTGGCCCAGTTGCACGGCGAGCAGGCCGGCGCCAGCGACGGCGCGCTCGACATCATGGAACGGCTGGCCGCCCATCCCAGCCCGTTCGCGCTGTTCTTCGACGATTTCGAACACGTGACCGACCCCACAGTGCTGGACCTGGTGCGCGAACTGATCGCCAACCTGCCCCGTCGCGGCCAGCTCGTGATCGGCGCCCGCAGCCGCCCGGACCTGGGCCTGGGCCGCCTGCGCGCGCGCGGCCAGTTGCTGGAGATCGACACCACCCAGTTGCGCTTCTCGGCCGGCGAGGCGGCCGAATTCATCACCGGCCAGCGCCACATCGCACTGGGCGAGGCCGACCTGGCGGCCCTGTACCGCAAGACGGAAGGCTGGGCCGCCGCCCTGTGGCTGGCCTCGATGGCGCTGGAACGGCAGGAAGGCCGGGCCGACTTCATCGCCCGCTTCTCCGGCTCCAATGACGCCGTGGCCGACTACCTGGCCGACGACGTGCTGGCCCGCCAGAGCGGCACGGTGCGCGACTTCCTGCTGCGCACCTCCATCCTGCGCCACCTGAACGCCTCGCTGTGCGACGCCCTGCTGGGCCGCGAGGACAGCGCCCAGCTGCTGGCCGCGCTGGAACAGGCCAACCTGTTCATCCAGCCCATCGAAGGCGAACCGGGCACCTACCGCTACCACAGCCTGTTCGCCGGCTTCCTGCGCCAGCAACTGCGGATCACCATGCCGGGCGAAGAACAGCGGCTGCACCGCGCCGCATCGGACTGGTACCAGGCCCAGGGCGGCATCGTGCCCGCCATCGACCACGCGCTCGATGGCGGCAACCTGGAACTGGCGCTGCGGCTGCTGCAACAGCACGCCGAAGGGCTGCTGGAAGAAGGCCGCATGCACCTGCTCACGCGCTGGTTCAGCGCTATTCCGGCCGCCGCGCTGGCACAGGCGCCGATGCTGGTGGTGGTCAAGACGTGGGCGCTGGCCCTGAGCCGCGGCCCGCGCGAAGGGATGGCCGTGCTGGAAGCGTCCGGCTGCGCCGATTCCACCGATCCCGACGTGCGCGCCCACCTATTGGCCCTGCGCCCGTCGCTGCTGACGATGATGGACCGCATCGAAGAAGCCAGCGTGGCCGGCATGGAGGCGCTGGCCCAGCTCCCGCTCAGCAAGCCGTTCGCGGAAAGCATGCTCATCAACGGCATGGCGCTGATCCTCTGTTCGCTGGGCCAGTACCAGCAGTCGCACCAGATGCTGGACGCGGCCCGCCGCAAACAGGGCGACGGCGCCGGCATCTTCAACCGCATGTATTCGGAATCCATCGAAGGCATCCTGGACCTCGAAGGCGGCCGGCTGCGCCAGGCCAGCGCGCGCTTCCGGCTGGCCGTCAACACCACGCACGCGCCGTCCTACACCCACACGCACGGCAACGCCTTCGCCGGCGTGCTGTACGCGGACGCGCTGTACGAAGCGAACGAACTGCGCACGGCGGCCCACCTGTTCAACGTCTACGTGCCGCTGGCCAAGGACGTGGCGCTGGCCGACCACATGATCATCGGCTACACCCGCCTGGCCCGGATCGCTTTCACGCGCGGCGACATCGACATGATGCTGCAATACCTGAGCGAACTCGAATACACAGGCTACCAGCGCCAGTTGCCGCGCGTGGTGGCCAGCGCCAAGCTGGAACGGGCGCGCATGCTGCTCTTGCAAGGCAACCGCGTGGCCGCCCGCGAGGAACTGGAACGGGCCAACGACACGGCCGTGTGGACCCGCGTGCGCGCGCTGCGCCTGCTGGCGCACGACGTGGAGCATTTCGACCTGGGACGGCTGCGCTGGGAAGCGCACTTCGGCCCGGCCGACGCCGCGCTCGACCAGCTTGAAGCAGCGCTGGCGGAAGCGGCGGCCGAGGGCCGCGTGCGGCGCCAGCTCAAGCTGCAACTGCTGCGCGCCATCGCCCTGCACCATGCGGGCCAGGCGCGCGCCGCGCAAACGGCCATGCAGCAGGCGCTGCGCGAGGCCAGCGGCGAAGGCTTCGTGCGGCTGATCGTGGACGAAGGCCCGGTGGCGGGCCTGCTGGTGCGCCGCCTGCACGACAGCCTGCGCGCCGACCCGGCGGCCCGCCCCGATCCCCTGTTCAGCGACTACCTGCTGCGGCTGGCGCAAGCCTTCCCGCCGGCCGAGGCGGAAATGGAAACGGCGCCGGAAACGGGCGCCGGCGCCGCGCTGGCCGAACCGTTGACCCAAAAAGAGACACGCATCCTGGCACTGTTGGCGGACGGCTACTCGAACAGTGCGCTGGCCGAAAAGCTGTTTGTCTCGGACAGCACGGTGCGCACCCATCTGCGCAACATCAACACAAAGCTCCATGCCCAGAGCCGTACCCAGGCGGTGGCGATCGCGCGCAAGCTGGGCATCATCGCCTGAGGCGCGGGCACCATGTCCTGGACAACGCGCAAATCTCGAATTTAGCAAATTAACCAAATAAAATAATATTTGGCAGCGAATCTGGCAATTGCATTGATTTGCGATATATTATTCCTCCACGGGAAGCATTTTCCCGGCCATATCCTCCGCATGCCACTTGTCCGCCACCCGGACCGGCCTGCGATCCTGCTGTCACCATCGCAAACAGGAGTATCCGATGCGTAACAACCTGCCCGTCACCAACCAAGAGTATGTCCTGAAGGACGCGCAAACCATCGTGTCCAAGACTGACCTCCAGGGCAACATCACCTATGTCAACCAGGACTTCATCACTATCAGCGGCTTCAGCGAGGAAGAACTGCTGGGCGCGCCGCAAAACATCGTGCGCCACCCGGACATGCCGCAGGTGGCGTTCGCCGACCTGTGGCGCACGCTCAAGGCGGGCAAGGCCTGGACCGGCATGGTAAAAAACCGTTGCAAGAACGGCGACCATTACTGGGTCGAGGCGAGCATGGCGCCGCTGCTGGAGCAAGGCCGGATGGTGGGCTACACGTCGATCCGCACCAAACCGAGCCGGGCCAAGGTGGAAGCGGCGGAACTGGCTTACCGCAAGCTGCGCGAGGGCCGCGAGCCGCTGTGGGTGCACGAGGGCGTGGTGGCGCGCCGTTCGCCATGGCGGCATGTGGCCGCGCTGGCGGAATGTCCCATGAATCGCCAGTTGGGTGTGGCCGGCAGCCTGATGCTGCTGCTGTTTGGCGTCATGCTGTGGATGGCCATCGCCCAGGGCAGCATGGTGTCGGCGGCCGGCGCCGGCCTGGGCATGGTGCTGCTGGGACTGTGCTGGGTGCTGCTACAGCGCAGCATGCTCGCACCGCTCGATGAGCTGCGGCGCGGCCTGAACCAGATGAGCACGGGCGACCTGACCGGCGCCATGCCGGCCCATGGCAGCAAGGAAGCGATCGACGCCTTGCAGGCGCTGCGCATCCTGCAGATCAACGTCAAGCTGCTGGTGGGGCAGATCAAGGAAGCGAGCGGTGTTGTCAACGACGCCGCCGCCGACCTCTCCAGCGGCAACGCCGACCTGTCCGCGCGCACCGAATCGCAGGCCGCCTCGCTGGAGCAGACGGCCGCCACGATGGATGAACTGACCAGCACCGTGCGCAGCAACGCCGACAACGCTCACGAGGCGACGGCGCTGGTCAACTCGGCCGCCGGCGTGGCCGCTGACGGCGGCCACGCCGTGCGCCAGGTGGTCTCCACCATGTCCACCATCCGCGGCCATTCAGGCAAGATGGCCGACATCGTCGGCGTCATCGACGGCATCGCGTTCCAGACCAACATCCTGGCGCTGAACGCGGCCGTGGAAGCGGCCCGCGCCGGCGAACAGGGCCGCGGCTTTGCAGTGGTGGCCACCGAGGTGCGCAACCTGGCCCAGCGCGCCGCCGGGGCGGCCAAGGAAATCAAGGTCCTGATCGGCGATTGCGTGGACGCGATCGACCAGGGCAACGTGCTGGTGACGGACGCCGGACGGGTGATGGACGATATCGTGCAGTCGGTGACCCATGCGGCCTGCCTGATGGCCGACATCAACGGCGCGAGCAAGGAACAGAGCGACGGCATCGTGCAGGTCAACCAGGCCGTGGGTCAGCTCGACACCATCACCCAGCAAAACGCGGCCGTGGTCAGCCAGGCCGTGGGCACGGCACAGTGCATGCAGCAGCAGGCGCACCATCTGGCCGTGCTGGTCGATCACTTCCGCCTCAACACCAGCACCACGCGCGCGCCCGCCCTGCAGCTGGCCACGCCGGCGGTGCGGCCGGCACCCGTGATGCAAACGGCGCGCGGAACGGCGCAAGCGACGGAGCGGCCGCACCGGACGCAGCGCACCTTGCGGCGCGTGGCCTGAACGCTGGAAGCGGCGGGCGGCGGCCGGCCGGTCAGGCCGTGGCCGGCGCCGGGCCCGATTGCGCGGCCAGGATGAAGGGCAGCGTGTCGGCCGCCGGCAGCGGGCGCGCATAGTGATAGCCTTGCACCTCGTCGCAGCCTAGCTTGCGCAGCAACTCCATCACGGCCGCGTTCTCCACGCCCTCGGCGATGGTCTTCAGGCCCAGGCTGTGGGCCATCTGGACGATGGCGCGCACGATGGCCGTGTCGTCCGGGTGGGCGTCGATGGCGCGCACGAACGACTGGTCGATCTTGAGTTTGTCGACGGCGAACTGCTTGAGATAAGCCAGGCTGGAATAGCCGGTGCCAAAATCGTCCACCGACAGGCTCACCCCCAGCTTGCGCAGCCGCTGCACAACGGCCAGCACCTGCTCCGGGTTTTGCAGCAGGATGGACTCCGTCAGTTCCAGTTCCAGCCAGCCCGCCGGCAGCCCGGCCTGTTCCAGCGCCGCGCGCACGTCCTGTTCCAGGTCGCCCCGGCCGAACTGCAGGGCCGACAGGTTGACCGCGACCACCATGTGCGGCACGCCCGCCGCGCGCCACTCGGCCATCTGGCGGCACGCCGTGCGCAGCACCCAGGCGCCGATCGGCACCATCAGGCCGCACTCCTCGGCCACCGGAATGAAGCGGGCCGGCGACACCAGGCCGTGGCCCGGGCGCTGCCAGCGGATCAACGCCTCCACGCCGATCATACGGCCGCTGGCCAGGTCGAACTGGGGCTGGTAATACAGCAGCAGTTCATCCCGTTGCAGCGCCTGCGCCAGGCCATTGCGGATATCGAGCCGGTCGGCCGCGTCCGACAACATGCGCGGCGCGAAACTGCACCAGGTGTTGCGGCCCTGGTGCTTGGCGTGGTACATGGCCGTGTCGGCCTTTTGCAGCAGGGTGTCGAAGTCGGCGCCGTCGTCGGGCGCCAGCGCCACGCCGGCCGAGACGGTGGTGGCCAGTTCCTGGCCAGCCAGTGCGATCGGTTCCTGCAGCCGGTGCAGCAGCATGTCCAGCACCGGCGCCAGCGCCGGCGCATCGGGCAGGATGCTCCACACCAGCAGGAATTCGTCACCACCCTGGCGGCTCACCGTGGCGCCGGGCGGCGCCAGCGCGCGCAGCCGGTTCGCCATTTCCTGCAGCACCCGGTCGCCCTGCAGGTGGCCCAGGCTGTCGTTGATCTGCTTGAAATTGTCGAGGTCGAGGAACACCAGCGCCAGCCGGCCGCCGTTCTGGCGCGCCACGGCGTCGCGGAAGCTGGTGCGGGCCATGAGCCGGTTGGGCAGCTCCGTCAGCGGGTCGTGGTAGGCCAGGAAGTGCAGCCGGTCCTCGGCGGCGCGCTGCTGGCGCACGGCGGTCGACAGACGCAGGAACGGCTCGCGCACGCTCGATACGAACACGGCCTGGTAGATGTAGCCATAGGCCACCACCTTGTACAAGTGGCCCAGCAGGCTGAAGATGTCGTTCACGTTGGCGTACAGCGTGAAGCACAATTCGCTCAGGATGGTGATGGCCGTGGCCCGCAGCAGCGGCGTGGCCTCGGACGCCGGCGCGCGCCAGAACAGCGCCAGCGGCACCAGCAGGATGGCAACGATGCCATATTCGGCCGCCAGCTTGATGGAGGTCAGCCCCTCGCCGGGCACGAACATGACGGGCCAGATCTCCGGCGCGTACAGTTGCAGGCCGTAGACGGCAGCCGTCAACGCCAGGGCCCCTGCCAGCATCAGGTAGCGCGTGGCGTTGCTGCGGAAGCGGGTCCAGGGCCGCAGCGCCACCACCAGCAACGTCAGCGCGACCGCGTAGCGGGCGCACAGCCAGAACGCGATCGCCTTTTGCGGCGAGGCCGGCGTGACGAAATCGGGCATGCCCTTGTAGGACAGCAGGTGGGCCAGGTCGATCAGGCCCACGGCCAGGAAACCGCAGGCCAGGATCATGGTGTTGCCGGCCCGTTCGCGCTGATGGGCGTTCCACGATACGGCGAAAATGAGGCCCGCCACCACCACGGCGAACAGCTCGAAGATGGTATGGGCGGCGGCCGAGAACAGCACTTCGCTTTGCTTGAGAGGCGCCGTCCAGGGGCTGAGCCAGACCAGCACCAGCAGCAGCGCCAGCCCGGCGAACAGCATGCCCCCGGCCGTCACCCGCGCGCGCGGCGCGGCGGCAGTGGCAGACGTCAACGGGGTCGGCTCAATCAACACGGTTCTGGGCATGCGGTGGACATGGCTACGCGCCGCGGCCCGCATCACGCCAGGCCGAGAAACGCTGGTTGAAGATCAAATATCAGACTTGCATGATAGTCGAAACAGGCCTGTCCCGGACAATTGTTCCCTAATTATTGCTTGCAAGCAGTTTTTTGCTGTATGAAATTGACAACAAAATAGACGAAACGCAACACAAATCCCGTTCCCGGTTTTGCCCCCTTTTTCCCTCTCTGGCGCCGCCGCCGCGGGCCGCGCGTGACTCGCCGCGCCATGCGTTTGGCTCGCCGGGACTAGGCATTGTGGCCTGCCACGCCACTGTTTCGCATTAAGATCGAAACCGGAGTCTATTGCAGTATTGATACGTTTTCTCCGGGCAAGCGCGCGGGCCGGCCACCGCCTCCCGCGCGGCGCAGCAAACTTCTCACAAAGAATGTGGAGCAAACCTCGACGGCGCGGCAAGCCGTAAAAGTAAAAACACGGTGCGGGCAAGTCCTCACCGTATCGAACGAAGGTTGCAAGCAATTAAAGAGACTGAGAAGAATATGAACAATGTTTTGAACGCCGGGCCAGCCCTGGGAGTTGGACCGGCGCTGGCCGGCAAGCGGGTCTTCATCACGGGCACCACGGGCTTTTTGGCCAAGGTGGTACTGGAAAAACTGATCCGCGCCGTGCCCGACGTGGGCGGCGTGATCCTGCTGATACGGGGTGGCCGCAACGGCGTGACGGCCCGCGCCCGCTTCGAGCGCGAAGTGGCCGCTTCCTCCGTGTTCGACAAGCTGCGCGCCGAACGGCCCCGCTACCTGGAACAATTCTTCGCCGACAAGCTCGAATGCGTGACGGGCGAAGTGACGGAACCGAGCTTCGGCCTGGATCCGGGCGAGTTCTACGCCCTCACCCGCCGCGTGGACCTGGTGATCAACGCGGCCGCCAGCGTCAACTTCCGCGAGGCGCTGGACCAGGCGCTGGCCATCAACGCGCTGTCGATCGCCAACCTGTCCACGCTGGCGCGCGCGGCCAACGCGCCGCTGATCCAGGTCTCCACCTGCTACGTGAACGGCTACCAGCGCGGCGCCATGCAGGAGGAGATCGTGCGCCCGGCCCGCGCCAGCATCGCGCGCCACGCGGACGGCTATTACGACCTGTCCAACCTGCTCGACTACCTGAACCACCGCATCACCCAGGTCAAGGCGGAAGTGCAGGACCCCGAGCAACTGGCCACGCGCCTGACGGAACTGGGCATCGCCGAAGCCAACTACCACGGCTGGAACGACACCTACACCTTCACCAAATGGATGGGCGAACAGCTGGCCATGCGCGCCATGCAGGGTCGCGCGCTGACCATCGTGCGCCCGTCCATCATCGAAAGCACGCTGCAGGAGCCGGTGCCCGGCTGGATCGAAGGCGTGAAGGTGGCCGACGCCATCATCCTGGCCTACGCGCGCGGCAAGACCAGCTTCTTCCCGGCCCGCCCGGACGAAGTGATCGACATCGTGCCGGCCGACCTGGTGGCCAACAGCATCCTGCTGGCCAGCGCCGAAGCGCTGACGGAGGCGCCGGCCCGCCGCATCTACCAGGCTTGCACGGGGTCGGGCAACCCGATCAAGCTGGGCAAGGTGATCGACCTGTTCCAGACCGAGGCCAAGCGCAACTGGCGCCAGTACGACCGCCTGTTCTACAACGCGCCCAAGCGCGACTTCCAGGTGGTGAGCCGCCCGGCCTTCCTGCTGATGCTGCGCGCCATGCGCGCCGGCACGGGCGCCTGGAACGGCGTGCGCCGGCTGCTTGGCGCGGGCGAGTCGCCGGCCATCGAGGCGCTGCGCACCACCCAGACGCTGGCCGTGACGTTCTCGTTCTACACGGCGCCGCGCTACCGCTTCCACAACAACCGGCTGATGGCGCTGGCGCGCCGCTTCGGCGCCGAGGACGCGGCCCGCTTCCCCGTCGATCCGGCGCAGATCGACTGGCCCGACTACCTGTGCCGCATCCACATGGGCGGCTTGAACCGCTATGCGCTGCGCCCGCGTGGCGTGTCCAAGGCCGCTGCCACGGCCGCAGCCGCGACCACGGCGCCGGCCACCTGCCAGGAGGCCAGCATCGGCAGCTAGCGACAGCTGCCCGCAACGCATAGCATCGCGCATGGCATCAACAACAGGCCGACGCCACTACAACTACAACGGCGCGGCAAGAGGAGACAGCAGCACATGGACCACACTTCCGCATCGCGCGCGCACGCGCACCAGGAGCCGCAGCAGCCCGTGGAACCGGCGCGCCCGGCCGGCGCGCCCCGTTCGCGCATGACCCGGCGCGATTACGCCTGGCACCGCATGGACACCAACAAGAACCTGATGGTCATCAACAGCATCCTGCTGTTCGAGGGCGAGGTGGACATGGAACGGCTGGTATCGACCATCGCCCACCGCCTGCCCAACTACCCGCGCTTCACGCAGAAGGTGGTGACCCGCTGGGGCCGCGCGCACTGGGTGGAGGACGAGGAATTCAACATCCTCGACCACATCAAGCATGAGCGCATGGTGGAGGAAGTGAGCCGCGCCGAGCTGCAGAACCACCTGACCCGCATCGCCCATCTGCCGCTGGCCACCGACCGGCCCATGTGGCACATGACGGTGCTGGACCGCGTGAACGGCGGCCACGCCATCGTGTTCCGGGTTCACCACTGCATCACGGACGGCCTGGGGCTGGTCCACGTGCTCAATCATCTGACCGACGACAACGGCCTGCATGGCCGCACGCCCTCGCCCGTCGGCCATCCGCACCGCGCCGCCGTCACCGGCAATCCGGTGTGCTTCAACCTGGCGCGCGCCGTCTCGTGGCTCAAGATCGCCGGCCACGTTACGCGCCTGTCCATGCTGTGGCCGGACGCCCGCACCCGCCTGAAAGCGCCCATGCACGGCGAGAAGCAGCTGGTCTGGCTGCCGCCGCTGGAAATGGACCGCGTGCGCACGCTGTCCAAGCGCATGGGCGTGACGCTCAACGACGTGTGGGTGGCCGCCGTGTCGGGCGCGCTGCGTGCCTACCTGTCGTCCAACGGCGAGCAGGTGGACGGCCGCGCGCTGCGGGCCGCCGTCACCTTCAACCTGCGCGAGAAGGCCAACGCCTTCCAGCTCGGGAACGAATTCGGACTGGTGGCCGTGGAACTGCCCACCAATGTGGACGACCCGTGCCAGCGGCTGCGCCAGTCCAGCGCCCGCATGACGGCCATCAAGCGCTCGCACCAGCCGCGCGCCACCATGACCTTCTTGTCCATCGCCGGCTGCCTGCCGACGGCGCTCCAGCACTTCGCGCTGAACCTGTTCACGTCCAAGGGTTCCGTCGTGCTGACCAATATCGAAGGTCCGGGCAGCCGCCGCTACCTGGCCGGCTCGCGCATGACGGACCTGATCTGCTGGGTGCCGCAGGCGGGCAAGCTGGGCGTGGGCCTGGCCTTCATATCGTACGCGGGCCAGATCCAGCTGGCCCTGTTCGTCGATACCGACCAGGTGCCGGACCCGGACCGGCTGATGGCGCTGACGGTGGAAGCGTTCGCGGAACTGGAGACGGCCACGCGCGCCATGATGGAGACGGCGCCCGAGCAGGCCGTCGAGGGCGTGCCCGCCGTGCCGCTGGCGTCCGCGCGCGCCGCCTGAATCCCCCTGGCCGTCAGTGGCCCGCGGGCGCGGGTTCCGGGGCCGGCTCGCGATCGGCCGCAGGTTCCTCCGGCGGCGCGACAGCCACATGCTTCCCGGCCAGGAACATATACATGGCCGGCACCACGAACAGCGTAAACAGCGTGCCGATGGCCAGGCCCGTGAAGATCACCAACCCCATCGCGTGGCGCCCGGCCGCGCCCGCGCCGGAGGCGATCACTAGCGGCACCACGCCGAACACCATGGCCGCCGTCGTCATCAGGATCGGGCGCAGCCGGGTGCCGGCCGCTTCCTCGATGGCGGCCCGCTTGTCCTTGCCCGCCGCCCGCAGATGGTTGGCCACCTCCACGATCAGGATGCCGTGCTTGGAAATGAGTCCCATCAGCGTGACCAGCCCCACCTCCGTGTAGATGTTGATCGAGGCGAAGCCGAGGAAGATGAAGATCATGGCCCCGAACAGCGCCAGCGGCACCGACACCAGGATCACGACGGGATCGCGGAAGCTCTCGAACTGCGCCGCCAGCGTGAGGAACACGATGATGACGGCGAAGCCCATCGTGACAAGGAAGCCGCCCGACTCCTGCACGTACTGGCGCGACTGGCCGGAATAATCGACCGTATAGCCGCTCGGCGCCACCTGCTTCAAGGTGTCGCGCATGAATTGCAGGATGTCGCCCTGCGATTCGCCCGTCACGCCGGCGAAGGTCACGGCGTTCAGTTGCTGGAAGCGCGTGATCGATTCGGGCACCACGCTGTATTTGAGGCTGGCCACGGTGCTGGCCGGGATCATGTCACCGCCGGGCGTCTTGATCTGGAAGTCCAGCACATTGGCCGGGTTGAGCCGGTCCACCTGCCGCACCTGCGGGATCACCTTGTAGGATCGGCCGGCGATGGAGAAGTAATTGACGTAGCCGCCGCCCAGCCCTGCGCCCAGCGCGTTGCCGAAATCCTGCTGGGTCATGCCCAGCGAGGTGAGCTTGTCGCGGTCCACCACCACGGTGGCCTGCGGCGAGTCGACTTTCAGGTCCACGTCCACGAAATAGAACTTGTTGGCCGCCCTGACCTTTTCCAGCATCTGCTCGGCCACCGTGTTGAGGTTCTCGAACGGTTCCGTGGTGGTCACCACGAACTGCACCGGCAAGCCTGAACTGCCGGGCAAGGCGGGGAACTGGAAGGCCGCCACGCGCGCGCCGGCGATCGTGTTCCATTTTTCCTGTAGCTCCTGCTGGATCTCGTGGGCCGAGCGGGTGCGCTGGTCCCACGGCTTGAACAGCACGCCGCCAAAGCCGGAATTGATGGTGGGGACACCCGTGATCTGGAACATCTGCTCGTATTCGGGTATCGATTTGCCGATCGCGAAAATCTGCTGCGCGTAGGTCTGCATCTGGTCCGACGTGGCCGTGGGCGCGCCCACCACCTGCGACAGCACGATGCCCTGGTCCTCCTCGGGCGCCAGTTCCGATTGCGACATCTTGAACATCAGCGCCAGCAGCACGCTCAACACCACGCCCATCACGATCAGCACCGGCCACGTGTCGAGCAGGCTGTGGAGGATGCGCAGGTAGCGCCCATGCACCCGGTCGAACACGCGGTCGATGGCCTTGACGAAGCGGCCCTCGTCCTGGCTGGCCCGGAAGAAGCGCCCGCACATCATGGGCGAGAGCGTGAGCGCGACCACGCCCGACACGGCCACGGCGCCGGCCAGCGTGAACGCGAACTCCGTGAACAGCGCGCCCGTCAGCCCGCCCTGGAAGCCGATCGGCACGTAGACGGCGATCAGCACCACGGTCATGGCCACGATGGGGCTGCCCAGCTCACGGGCCGCCACCAGGGCCGCGTCGAACGGCGCCATGCCCTGCTTCATGTGGCGGTCCACGTTCTCGACGACGATGATGGCGTCGTCCACCACCAGGCCGATGGCCAGCACGATGGCCAGCAGCGTAAGCAGGTTGATCGAGTAACCCAGCATGAGCATCACGAAGAAGGTGCCGATCAGCGACAGCGGCATGGCGATCACCGGCACCACCACGGCCCGCAGGCTGCCCAGGAACAGGTAGATGACGATGGTGACGATGACCAGCGCCTCCACCAGCGTCTTGACCACTTCGTGGATGGAGGTGTTGATGAAGTCCGTAGAATCGTAGACGATTTCCCCCGTCAGCCCGTTCGGCAGCTGCTCGCGGATGGGCGGGAAAGCTTCGCGCACCCGCTTGGCCACGTCCAGGATGTTGGCCTCGGGCGCCACCTTGATGCCGATGAAGACGGAACGCACGCCGCTGAAGGCCACGTTGAAGTCATAATTCTCCGAGCCCAGCGTGACGTTGGCCACGTCCTCCAGGTGCACGATGGCGCCGCCGCTCTGGCGGATGGCCAGCTGCTTGAATTCCTCCACCGTGTGCAGGTCGGTGCCGGCCGTCAGCGGCACGCTCACCATCTGGCCCTTGGACGAACCGAGGCCGGTCAGGTAGTTGTTCGAGGCCAGCGCCGCGCTCACGTCGGCCGCCGTGACGCCATGGGCCGCCATTTGATCGGCGTTGAGCCAGGCCCGCAAGGCGAACTGGCGCGCCCCCAGCAGCTCGGCCGTCTGCACGCCTTCGATGGCGTCCAGCTTGGGCTTGACGACGCGGGCCAGGAAGTCCGTCACGTTATTGGTGGGCAGCGTATTGCTGTAGAAGCCCATGTACATGGCGTCCGTCGTCTGGCCCGTCTGCACCGTCAGCACCGGCGTCTGGGCCTGGGCCGGCAGCTGGTTCTTGACGGAGTTGACCTGGGTGGTGATTTCGGTCAGCGCCCGGTTGGCGTCGTAATTGAGCCGCAGCGTGGCCGTGATGACCGATACCCCGCTGTTGCTGGACGAGGACAGGTAGTCGATACCCTGCGCCTGCGCCACGGCCGATTCCAGCGGCTGGGTGATGAAGCCGGCCACGGTCTGCGCGTCCGCCCCGTAGTAGGTGGTGGAGATGGTGACCACCGCGTTCTGCGTGCGCGGATACTGGTTGATGGGCAGGCTGAATAAGGAGCGCAAGCCCAGCACCACGATCAGCAGGCTGATGACGCTGGCCAGCACGGGCCGCCGGATGAAGATATCGGTGAATTTCATGGCGGCGCCCTCAGTGTTCCTGCGGCGTGGGCGCCGGGCTGTCGGCTGGCTGCACCTTGTTGTCGATCACGACCGGCGTGCCATTCTTCAGCTTGAGCTGGCCGCTGGTGACGACGGTTTGCCCTTCCTTGAGCCCCGTCAGCACGGCCACCTGGTCGCCGCGGGTGGCGCCCGTGGTCACGAACTGCTGCTGCGCCACCAGCAAGGGCTGGCCCTTGTCATCCTTGGGCGCGTCCTTGCCCTGCCCCGGTGCCAGCACGAAAACGGTCGAGCCATATGGATTGTAGGTGATGGCCGTTTGCGGCAAGGTCAGGTGGCGCTGCTTGTCGCCCTGTTCCAGGCTCACGTTGGCGAACATGCCCGGCATCAGCTGGCGTTTCGCGTTGGCCACCGTCGCCTCCACCAGCACGTTGCGCGTAGCCGGGTCCACCTTGGGGCTGATGGCCGTCAGTCGCACCGGGAAGGCGGCGCCGGGCCACGCGTCGCTGACCAGGCTCAGTTTCTGGCCCACGGCCAGGCCGGCCAGCTGCCTTTGCGGCACGTAGAAATCCACGTACACCGGGTCCATGGTCTGCAGCGTCACCAGCTTGTCGCCGGGGTTGACGAACTGGCCGGGGTTCACGGCCGTGATCCCCAGCTTGCCCGCGAACGGCGCCCGTATCGTCTTTTTGTCCACCAGCGCCTGCTGCTGCGCCACCAGCGCGCGGCGGCTTTTCAGTTCGGCCCGGTCATTGTCCAACTGGGCCTGGCTGATGGCCTGGGCCGCGAACTGCGCCTCGTCGCGCTTGAGCACCGTGGCCGCCAGTTCCGCCGCCGCCTGCAAGGCATGGAGCTGGGCCAGGTCGGCATCGTCGTTGAGCGCGAACAGCACCTGGCCGGACTTGACCTCGTCGCCGGAGCGGAAGCGCACCTCGCGCACCATGCCGGCGATCTCGCTGCTGATATCGACCCCGCGCACGGCCACCAGCGTGCCCACGGAATTGAGCTGCGGTTGCCATTCGAGCGCCTGCACCTTGATCGCCGTGACGGTCTGGGGGCCAGGCTTGGGCGAGCTGGCCATCATCTGGCGAATCTGCAGGAACTTGCCCAATGCGAGCGCCGCAACCAGCAGCACAACACAGCCCACCATGATGAACATACGCTTGGTCATGTCACCCTCTGCTCAAGGAACGAAGAAAAAACTACGGCGCAGCGGCGCTGGCCGGGGCGCGGTTCCACCAGCCGCCGCCCAGCGCCTGGAACAATGCCGCCGTGTCGGCATACCGGGCCGCCTGTGCCTGCGCCAGCGCCACGTGCGACTGCTGGAAGCTGCGCTGCGCATCGAGCAACGCCAGGTAGCTGATGGCGCCCAGCTCGTACTGGCGCCTGGCCAGCGCCAGCGTTTCGGCCGCCAGCGCTTCGGCGTCGGCCTGTGCCTGCAAGGCGCTGGCGTCCGACTCCAGCGCACGCAGGCTGTCGGCCACGTTCTGGAACGCGGCCAGCACGGTGGCGCGGTATTGGGCGGCGGCCGCGTCATAAGCCGCTTCGGCGGCGCGCCGCTTCGCCGTCAGCGCACCGCCGTTGAACAACGGTTGCGTCAGGCCGGCGGCCAGGTTCCAGACCAGGTTATTGGCCTGCAAGACCTCGTGCGGGCTGGCGCCAGCCGCGCCATAGCTGGCATTGAGCGTGATCTGCGGGTACAGGTTGGCCGTGGCCACGCCCACCTGCGCGCTGGCCTGGTGCAGCAGCGCTTCGCTGGCGCGCACGTCGGGACGCTGGCGCGCCAGGGCGGAAGGCAGCGATACCGGCAATTGCTCGGGCAACGTCAGCGACGCCAGCTCGAACTGGGGCAGGTCCGGCGTACTCGGTAACTGGCCGGCCAGCGCGGACAAGGCGTGGCGGCTCTGTGCCAGCGCCTTTTCCAGCGGCGGCACGGTGGCAGCCGTTTGCGCCACCTGGCTACGCTGCGACAACAGCACGGCACGGGCCACGGCGCCGGCCTGCAACTGCTTGTCGATCACGCCCAGCTGCTGGCGTTGGGCGGCCAGGACTTCGGTTGTGGCCCGCAACTGCGCCCGCAACGACGCCTCGCGGATGGCCGCCGTGACCACGTTGGCCGTCAGCGCCAGTTGCGCCGCTTCGAGCTGGTAACGCTGGTAGTCGATGGCCGCCTGCGCGCCTTCCAGCACACGCCGCGTGGCCCCGAACGCGTCCGGCGCGTAGCTGACGTTGACGGAAGCGTTATACAGGGAGAACACGCCGTTGACGGTCTTGCCCTGGTCCGCCAGGTGTTCGCGGGCCGCGCCCAACTGGGCGTTCACGGCCGGGACTACCCTGCCGCCCCGTTCGGCGTCGTAATTCTCCTGGGCCTGACGCAAGGCCGCTTCGGCCGCCGCCACCGTGGGGCTGTGTTCCAGCGCAGTACGCACCAGGCGGTCCAGCTCCGGCGAGTGGAATACGGTCCACCACTGCGCCGGTATGTCCTGCCCCAGCGCCAGGTGCTGCGATGCGCCACCGGGGCCGGGCGCGGACACCGTGGCGGACGGCATGGGGGTGGGCGTGTAGCTGTCGTCGCGCAGGCCAGGCGGCGGTGCGGGGGGATGGAAATCAGGGCCGACGGCGCAGCCGGCCGCCGCCAGGGCGAGCAAGGCAGCCAGGGTGCAGCGGCGCCCACCCAACGGAAACTGCTTGAAGCATAGGTTCTTCACGCATAGCCCCCCGCAATAACTGAATGCAGGGTCGATTATAGGGAAAAACCTGACGAAATTGACAATAACATTCTACGGTGCGGGCTGGACTATCGCCGTGCAAGCAGCGTCATGCCATCCGCGCGGCCAGGTAATCGGCCAGCTCATCGAGGGTGCGCAGGCGGCCATAATCCGATTCCGGTATGTCCACTTTCAAGGCGCTATGCAGGCCAATCAGGAAATTCAGCCAATCCATCGAATCCAGGTCCACCTGGGCGCGCAGCGGTTCGCCCGGCGCCAGGTCGGCCGCGCTCACTTCGGGCGCGATAGTCTGCAGCGTCTTGATCACGGCGCCCATCAATTGTTCACGATCCATGGTTCACCTCCGATTCAAAGCGCGGCGGGGTCTTGCAGCAGGTCGCGGACGGCCGCCAGGAACAGCGCGCCCCGGTGGCCATCGGTCACGCGGTGGTCGGCCGCCAGGCTGGCCGTCACCACCGGCATCACGCACAAGCCGCCGTCGCGCACCCACGGCCGCTCCGTGAGCCGGCCGAAGCCGACCAGCGCCACCTGCGGCGGATAGATCACGCCCGCCACCATCTCCACCCCCTGCTCGCCCAGGTTGGTGACGGTGATGGTGGCATCGCCCATTTCCGAGCTGCGCAGCGAGCCGGCGCGGGCGCGCCGCACCAGGTCGGACAGCTCGCGCATCAGCTGATCGAGCGGTTTGTCCGCCGCGTCGAGCAGGGCCGGGGCCACCAGGCCGCCCTGGCGCAGCGCGATGGCGACACCGACGTGGGCCGCCGCGACGGGTTGGAAGGCGCCGTCCCGGTAGTAGCCGTTCATGTCAGGGAAGCGGCGCAGCGCCAGCGCCACCGCCTTCAACTGCAGCACGGCCAGCAGCAGACGGTCGGTAACGGGACGTTCGGCGTTGGCCGCCGCCAGCCAGTCCAGCGCGGCGCGCATGGCAACCGGCTCGCTCAGGTAGTAATGCGGAATCTCGCGCTTGCTGCGGCTCATGGCGGCGGCGATGGCCTTGCGCATCTCGGCCTGGCGATCGGCCGGCGCGGCCTTGGCCGCCTGGGCGGCCGCCTCCACGTCCTGCAAGGTGATGGCGCCGTCCGCGCCCGTGCCGTTGAGCGCGTCGACGTTGACGCCATATTCAGCGGCCTTTTTGCGGGCGGCCGGCGAGATGCGGCGGCGGGCTGACGGTGTCGCCGCCACGCCGCCAGCGACGCCGTCCGGCATCCGGGGCGCGCTGCCGGACAGTGGCGCGGGCGCAGCCGCCGTCGCCGGCCGCACGGGCGCGACGCCCTCGCCCGCGCGCGCGATCACCGCGCTGGCGGCCTCGCCCGGTTCCAGCACGATGGCCAGCACCGTGCCCACCGGGACCGTCTCGCCAGGCTGCACCAGCAACTGGGCGACCGTCCCATCCTGCCAGATTTCCACGTCCACGGCGGCCTTGGACGTATCGACCACGGCCACCACCTGCCCCCGCTTGACCGTGTCGCCGGGCTGGACGTGCCAGGCCAGCAGCTTGCCCTCGTCCATGTCCGAGCCCAGCGATGGCAGTTTGAATTCGATCATGCGCCCCCCAGCATCCGCAGAGCGGCATCGACTATGGTGGCCACTTGCGGCAGGGCTGCCTGCTCCATGTGGGCCGCGTACGGAATCGGCACTTCCGCGCTGCATACGCGCGCCGGCGGCGCATCGAGGTCGTAGAACGCCTCCTCCACCACGCGCGCCATGATCTCGCCCGCCAGGCTGCCGCTTTTCCAGCCCTCATCCACCAGCAGCACCCGGTGCGTCTTGCGCACGGAGGCCATGATGGTGGCCGTATCGAGCGGACGCAGCACACGCAGGTCCAGCACCTCCGCGTCCACGCCCTGCCCGGCCAGTTGTCCGGCCGCCTGCATGGCCTTGGGCACGCAGCCGCCGTATGCGATCAGTGTCAGTTGCGTGCCGGGACGGCGCACGGCGGCATGACGCAGGTCGCACACGGGCGGCCACGCGGCGCCATCCACTTCCTCCTCCAGGTTGTACAACTGCGCGTGCTCGAAGATGACGACGGGGTCGGGATCGGCCAGTGCCGGCGCCAGCATGGCGCGCGCGTCGGCCACGGTGGCGGGGGCCAGCACGGTCAGGCCGGGCACGTGCGCGTACCAGCATTCCAGGCTGTGCGAATGCTGGGCCGCCAGTTGCCGGCCCGCGCCGGTGGCCATGCGGATCACCAGCGGCACGTGGAACTGGCCGCCGGACATGTGGCGCATGGCGGCGGCCGTGTTGACGATCTGGTCCAGCGCCAGCAGGCTGAAATTGACGGTCATGATCTCCACGATGGGCAGCATGCCGCCCAGCGCCGCGCCGATGCCCGCGCCCACGAAACCCAGTTCCGACAACGGCGTGTCGCGGATACGTTCCGGGCCGAACTCCTCCAGCAAGCCCTTGGAGACGGCATACGAGCCGCCGTAGCGGCCCACGTCCTCTCCCATCAGGAACACGCGCGGATCGGCGCGCATCGCTTCCCGGATCGCCTCGCGCATCGCTTCGCGGTAGCTGATCTTCATGGCCGGACCTCCGGCGCGGAGACGCCATCGAGCAGCGTCTCCACGCCTTCCCACGGCGCCGCCTCGGCCCAGGCGACGGCTCCCCGCACTTCGCTTTCCGCCTGCGCGTCCAGCGCCAGGAAGTCCGCCTCGGTCAGCGCGCCTTGTTCCTTGAGGCGGGCGGAATAGCTGTGGATCGGGCCGCGCTGCTTCCATTGCTCCACTTCCGCCTTGTCGCGGTACAGTTCGGGGTCGAACATGGAGTGGGCACGGAAACGGTAGGTGCGGCACTCGAGGAAGAATGGGCCGTGCCCTTCGCGCACATGGCGCGCGGCCGCGCGGGCGGCAACCAGCACGGCTTCGACGTCCATGCCGTCCACGCTGGCCGTGGGCACGGCGTAGCTGGCCGCCTTGGCGCACAGGTCCACCTGCGATTCGGAGCGCTCCAGCGCCGTGCCCATCGCGTACAGGTTGTTCTCGCAGATGAACAGCACGGGCAGCTGCCACAGCGCGGCCAGGTTGAGCGATTCATGGAACGCGCCTTCGGCCATCGCCCCTTCGCCAAAAAAGCAGGCGTTGACCCGCTTTTCGGCCCGCATATGATCGGCCAGCCCCAGCCCGACGGCCAGCGCCAGCCCGCCGCCAACGATGGCATTGCCGCCATAGAAGCCATGGGCGCGGTCGAACAGGTGCATGGAACCACCCCGGCCGCGCGAGCAACCGGCCGCCTTGCCGAACATCTCGGCCATGATGGCGTCCATCGCCACCCCGCGCACCAGCGCGTGCGCATGCTCGCGGTAGGTCGCCACCACGCGGTCCCCGGCGGCCAGCGCGTGCAGCACGCCCACGGCCACCGCTTCCTCGCCCACGTACAGGTGCAGGAAGCCACGTATCTTGCCCGCGCCGTACAACTGGGCCGACGCTTCCTCCATGCGGCGGATGCGCAGCATGTCAGCCAACAGGGCCAGGCGTTGCTGGTTGGTGATGCGGGAAGTCATGCGCCGGCCTCCAGGGTGGAGGTGTCGCCTTCCGGCAGGCCGAGCTCGCGCGCCTTGAGCAGCCGGCGCAGGATCTTGCCGCTACGGGTGCGCGGCAGCGCCGCCAGGAAGTCGATCTCCTTGGGCGCCACGGCCGCGCCCAGCCGCTTGCGCGCGTGGCCCAGCAGCTCCATGCGCAGCGCCGGCGTGCCTTCATAGCCGGGCTTGAGCGAGAGAAAGGCCTTGATCATTTCGCCCACCGTGGGATCGGGCTTGCCGATCACCCCCGCCTCGGCCACGGCGGGATGTTCGAGCAGCGCGCTCTCCACCTCGAACGGTCCGATCAGGTGGCCGGACGACTTGATCACGTCATCGGAGCGCCCCACGAACCAGTAGTAGCCGTCCGCGTCGCGCCGGGCCAGGTCGCCCGTCAGGTATAACTCGCCGTCGAAACACTTGCGGTAGCGCGCATCCTCGTTCAGGTAACCGCGCCACATGGACGGCCAGCCACGCTTGAGGGCCAGTTCCCCCACCGTGTCCGGTTCGCTGGCCACGTGCACGGCGCCGTCCGCGCCGCGCGTGACGATGCACGCATCGATGCCCGGCAACGGGCGCCCCATGGAACCGGGCTTGATATCGAAGCCGGGCGTGTTGGCGATCATGATGCCGCCCGTCTCGGTCTGCCACCAGTTGTCGTGGATCGGATGGCCCAGCACTTCCTCGCCCCACCACACGGCTTCCGGATTGAGCGGCTCGCCCACGCTGGCCACCATGCGCAGCGCCGGGTAGCTGAATTGGCGCGCCAGTTCCGGGCCGGCCCGCATCAGCATGCGGATCGCCGTCGGCGCCGTGTACCAGACCGTCACGGCCTGCTCCTGCAGGATGCGATACCAGCGACCGGCGTCGAATTCGGCCTCGTCGATGATGGAGGTCACGCCATGCAGCAGCGGCGCGATGATGCCGTAGGAGGTGCCCGTCACCCAGCCCGGATCGGCCGTACACCAGTAGATATCGCCAGGATGCAGGTCGAGCGCGTATTTACCCGTCATCCAATGGGTGAGCGCGGCGCCATGCACGTGCAGCGCCCCCTTGGGCGTGCCCGTGGTGCCGCTGGTGAAATGCAGCAGCGCATAGTCGTCGGCGCTGGTGGGCGCGATCTCGAACAGTTCGGAAGCGCCGGCCATCGCCTCCTCCCAGTCCAGCGTGCCCGGTATGTCCTGGCGCGCCTCGCCCGGCGCGCGCACCAGCAGCACGTGGCGCAGGCCAGGCAAGCGTTCGCGCAGCGCCTCCACCTTGCGCCGGTAGAGGGCTGGCGTGGTGACCAGCACCCGCGCGTCGCCCAGCGTCATGCGGGTGGCGATCGGTTCCGGCCCGAAGGCGGAAAACAGGGGACAGACCACGGTGCCGCGCTTCATGCTGCCCAGGACCGCGACGTACAGCTCCGGCATGCGCCCGGCCAGCACGAACACCCGCTCGCCGCGCCCCACGCCCAAGCTTGCCAGCACATTGGCGAAACGGTTGGTCGCATAAGACAGTTGGGCGTAGGTGAGCTCGCGCTGGCCTTGCTCGCCAAGGAAACGGAACGCCAGTCGGTCGCCCTGTTCGCCACGGGCGTGGCGTTCCACTGCTTCATGGGCGATATTGAGACCGCCGCAGGGCAGGTAATCGAGCGCGGCGCGCACGCTGTTCCAGGAGAACGCGGCCCGTTCGGCCCCGTAGTCAGTCCAGTTCGGCGCCGGCCGCAAGGCGGCCGCGCGGTGCTTGATGATGCCAGGTCTATCCACAGCAGCCCCCAGTCGGGATCGTTACAGCAGCGCTACCGCTCCAATGTAGGAGGCTTCATTTTTCCTGTCACCGGCCCGATTTGATCTACATCAATTGACGACGCAATTGGGGCGCTGCGCGCCAACGGCGCTCTGGCGCCAGATCGGCACAAAATCCGCCCCAGGTTGACACGAATCAGCGTGCTTTCCTGACGCCGCGCAAAAATCGGACTACATTGAGCATATAGGCCGGCGGCACATGGGCCAACATGGGGGAGGCGGACATGAGCAAGGTTAGCAGATTCAAGGACCGCGTACACGCGGGCAAACTACTGGCCCACGCGCTCGACGCCTACGCCGGGCGGGCCGACGTGGTGGTATTGGCCCTGCCGCGTGGCGGCGTGCCGGTGGGCTACGCCGTGGCCCGTGAGCTCGACGTCGACCTGGACGTGCTGGTGGTGCGCAAGCTGGGCGCGCCCGGCCAGGAGGAACTGGCCATCGGCGCCGTGGCCAGCGGCGGCATCCGGGTCATCCATCACGACATCGTGGCGGAACTGGGCGTGCCCCAGCAATACGTGGAGGCGCTGGCGGCCCGCAAGATGGCCGAGGTGGCGCAGCGCGACGAATTGTTCCACGGCGGCCGCCCGCCGGTCACGCTGGAAGGACGGGTCGCCATCCTGGTCGATGACGGCATCGCCACCGGCGCCACCATGGAAGCGGCCGTCAAGGCGCTGCACCATGCCGGACTGGCCCGGGTGGTGGTGGCCGTGCCGGTGGCCTCCACGGAAGCCGTGCACACGTTGCGCCCGCTGGTGGACCAGCTGGTGTGCCTGACCGTGCCCGAACCATTTTTTGCCATCGGCGTCTGGTACGACGATTTCGAGCAGACCAGCGATGCGGAAGTGATCGACCTGCTGCGGCGGGCCGACGCTGCGCGCCGCGCCGACGCGGCCCAGCTGCAGGGAGGCGGCCATGCCCACCCCGCGCCATGAACTGGTCCGGATCCCGGCCGGCTCCGGCCCCGGTTCCGTCGACATGGAAGGCATGCTGGAATTGCCCGCCGATCCATACGGCGTGGTGCTGTTCGCCCACGGCAGCGGCAGCAGCCGTTTCAGCCCCCGCAACGGCTACGTGGCCACCGAGCTGCGGCGGGCCGGCATGGCCAGCCTGCTGATCGACCTGCTCAGTCCCGAGGAGGACCAGGACACGGATGCCCGCTTCGACATCGCCCTGCTGACCGATCGCCTGGCCACGGCTGCCGCCTGGCTGCGCCGGCACCCGCCCACCGCCCACCTGCCGCTTGGCCTGTTCGGCGCCAGCACGGGCGCGGCGGCGGCCTTGCGGGTGGCGGCGGGCGCGCGCAATGGCGCGGTGGGGGCCGTCGTCTCACGCGGCGGCCGGCCCGACATGGCCGGCACGGACACCTTGCAGCGCGTGGCCTCGCCCACCCTGCTCATCGTCGGTGGCGCCGACGACCTGGTGCTGGAATTGAACCGCGCCGCGTACGCCCAGCTGCACTGCGAGAAATCGTTGTCCATCGTGCCGCACGCCACCCACTTGTTCGAGGAACCGGGCGCACTGGAGGAAGTGGCGCGGCTGGCCACGGCATGGTTCGCCGGCCATCTGGGACCGCCCACCTGCAACTGAGCCGCGCCCCCCCTCCCGCCACCCCGTCGCCCACCGTGGCGCCCACGCACGCGAGGGGGCGCCACGGTGGGCGAGGCGTTATCAAAACCGCAAAATAAACACAAACGATTGACACGCGCGCCACGCTCGCGCTAAGGTCTGCGGCGTTTTGATTCTTTCTCTCCAACAATCAAAAGGCCCCCATGACCTCCGCCCTGTTTACCCGCCGCGACATGCTGCGCGCCGCGCTGTCGGCCGCCGCCGTTTCCGCCCTGCCCACGCTGGCGCACGCCCAGGCCCCGGCCGACGCCCGCCTGAACGCCCTGCTGTCCGAGTTCGCCGAAGAACTGCTGCGCCTGTCTCCCACCTCGGCCACGTCGCTGGGCCTGGACACGGGCGCGCGCGCGGCGCTGCGCTCGCAGCTGGAAGACGCCTCCCCGGCCGGCGACGCCCGCTGGGCCGGGCAGGTCAACTCCATGCTCACCCGGCTCGACGCCATCCCCCGCGATCAATTGGGCGACGACGCCCAACTCCGCTATGACTGCGTGCGCTACGCGGCCGGCGAAGGCGTGGCCGGGCTGCGCTTTCCGTTCGGCGGCGCGGCCAGCGGCTTTAACGGCGGCACGGCGCCCTTCCCCGTCACCCAGCAGGATGGCGCGCTGACCCGCCTGCCCGAATTCCTCGATTCCCAGCACCGCATCGCCGACGCGGCCGACGCCGAAGCCTACCTGGCCCGCGTGGCCGGCATGGCCCGCGTGCTGGACCAGGAGACGGACCGCATCAAGGCGCAGGCCGCGCAAGGTGTGATGCCGCCCAATTTCATCGCCCACACGGCGCTGGGCCAGTTGCGCGCCTACCGCAAGACGGCCATTGCGCGCCAGAAGCTGGTCACCTCGATCGCCAGCCGCACCAAGGCGCTGGGCCTGGCCGGCGACTGGCAAGCGCGCGCCGCCAGGCTGGTGGAAACCCAGGTCTATCCGGCGCTGGACCGCCAGATCGCCGCCTACGCCAAGGCCACGGCCCATGCCACCGACGTGGCGGGCGTGCACCGCCTGCCGGACGGCGACGCCTACTACGCCTGGGCCCTCAAGCTGGGCACCACGACCACCAGCAGTCCGGACGAGATCCACGCCATCGGCCTGGAACAGACCCGCATGCTGCAGGCGCGTATCGACACCATCCTCAAGGCCCAGGGCATCAGCCAGGGCACGGTGGGCCAGCGCATCCAGGCCCTGGCCAAGGATCCGTCGCGCTTCTATGCCGACGACGACGCCGGACGCCAGCAACTGATCGCCTTCTGCAACGAGAAAGTGAACGCGGCCCGCGCCCTGATGCCGAAAATCTCGCACCTGGACCTGAAAGTGCCGCTGGTGATCAAGCGCGTGCCGTCCGACATCGAGGCCGGCGCGCCGCTGGGCTACATGAATTTCGCGGCGCTGGACGGCTCGCGGCCCGCAATCTACTACATCAACCTCAAGTCCACCCATTTGTGGCCCAAGTCCGAGCTGACCACGCTGACGGCGCACGAAGGCATCCCCGGCCACGCCTGGCAAGGGGCCTACCTGGCCGAGCACCACGCCGAACTGCCGATGATCACGTCGCTGATGGGCTTTAACGCCTTCATCGAAGGCTGGGCCCTGTACGCGGAGCAGTTGATGGACGAATTTGGCCTGTACGCCAACGACCCGTTCAGCCAGGTCGGCTACCTGCAGGGCCAGATGTTCCGCGCCTGCCGGCTGGTGGTGGACACGGGCCTGCACGCCAAGCGCTGGACGCGCCAGCAGGCGATCCGCTTCCTGGTCGAGAACTCGGGCCGCGGCGTGGCCGCCATGACCAGCGAAGTGGATCGCTACACGGTGTCGCCGGGCCAGGCTTGCGGCTACAAGATGGGCCACAACGAAATCCTGCGCCAGCGCGAACGGGCCCGCCAGGCGCTGGGCGGGCGCTTCGACCTGCCCGGTTTCAACGACGCCATCGTCAGCAGCGCCGGCGTGCCGCTGACCGTGCTGCCGACCGTGATCGACCGCTACATCGCCCGCGCCAAAGCTTGATCCGCCGCCTCCGCCCCCTTTGCGGTTCTGCCGCCAAGGGGGCATACTCTCGTCTGTAACCAATGATGTGCGATGAAATAAGGACGTGAGTTTGATGGAAATACGCTGGAAACGGTGGGTGGCGGGCAGCGCGGGCGTGATGGCCGTGTATGCGGGCGCGGGATTTTGGTTGTTGCCGCAGATTATAAAAAGCCAGGTCCCCAAGATCGGACAATCCGTGCTGGAACGGCAGATGTCCGTGGGCGAGGTACGCTTCAATCCCTACACGTTGCGGCTGGAAGTGCGGGACTTCCGCCTGGCCGAGGCGAACGGCGCCCCGCTGTTTTCGGCCAGCCAGTTGACAGTGGACCTGGAATGGCGCTCGCTGTTGCGCCGCGCGTGGACGCTGGCCGAAGTGCGCCTGACGGCGCCGCAGGCGCTGCTGGCCATAGGACCGGACGGCAGCTTCAACATCGCGCGGCTGATGGACACGCTGAACCGCCGCCCGCACGAGGAAAGCAGCGGCATGCCGCGCCTGTCGATCGGCAGCTTCGTGCTCGAACAGGGCAAGGTGCCGCTGCGCGACCAGCACGCCGGTTACGTGGACGAATACACGCCCATCGACTTCAAGCTGGCCAACCTGAGCACCCTGCCCGATGAAAACGGCAGCTACACTTTCAGCGCCGACGCCACGGGTGGCGGCACGCTGCGCTGGCGCGGCGACGCCAGCCTCAATCCCATCGCCGGCAAGGGCGAGCTGGTGCTCGACAAGGTGGCCCTGCCCGGCCTGGCCGCCTACCTCAAGCCCTACACGCGCGCCAGTGTGACGGCCGGCCTGCTGTCGGCCACGTTGCCCTATCATTTCAGCTACAAGGACGGCAAGTTCGACGCGGGCCTCGATGGCGCGGCGCTCGGCCTGCACGACCTGGCCGTGGCCCAGGGCACGCCCGCGGCCACCTTCGCCGCGTTGAAGACGTTTGAGTTGACGGGCGTGCGGGCCAATCTCGCCACCCGCGCGGTCACGGTGGAGCGCCTGGGCGCTGCGGACGGCAAGTTTTCCCTGCGCCGCAACGCCAGCGGTGAACTGGATCTGGCCCGGCTGGGCGCCCCCGAGACCCCGAAATCCAGCGCCGCACCGGCAGCACCGGCAGCACCGGCAGCGCCTGGATCGGCCACGCCGGCACCGGCCAAAGCGGCAAGCATCCCGCCGGCATCGGCAACGGCCAACGCCACGCCAGCGCCAGCAAAACCCGTCGCCCCGCCGCCACCGTGGAAACTGCAACTCAAGCAGCTCGACTTCGACCGCATCGCGTTCGACGCCATCGACGAAACGGCCAGTCCCGCGCTCAAGGTGAGCATGGACAAGGCCCAGCTGCACCTGCGGCTGCAAGCGGAACAGGCCCCGACCGGCGTCAAGCTCAATCTGGACAACGCGGCATTCTCGCTGGCCGACCTGACGTTCGCCAGCGGCACGCAAACCCCGTTCAAACTCGGTGAACTGGGCTTCACTGACGGCAGCATCGACCTGGCCGGCCATCGCGCCACGTTCGGCCGCCTGTACGCGGACGGCGGCCAGCTGCAACTGGCGTTCGACGCCAGGAGCCAACTGGCCATGCTGGCCCACCTGCCCGGCAGCGGCAAGCCCGCGGCGACCGCCACTGCCGCCACGACCGCCAAGGCCACGCGCGCCGCGAAGGCCGCGCCCGCGCCAGCCGCCGCGCCAGCGCCAGCGGCCACGCCATGGCAGGTGAACGCGAAAAGCGTGGAGCTGAACAAGTTCGCGGCCGCGTACTCGGACCAGGGCACGGGCATCAAGGCCAACGTGCAGGACTTCAACCTCAAGCTCGATGACGTCAGCAATGACCTCAAACAGCCCATCAAGTTCCAGGCTGGCCTGGCCGTGCGCGAGGGGGGCAAGCTGACGGCGCAAGGTTCGCTGGTCCCGGCCACGGGCGCCGTCGACACGGCCGTCGAAGTCAAACAACTGGCGCTGGCGCCCGTGCAGCCGCTGCTGGCCAAGTTCGTGAAACTGAAGCTGGCCGGCGGCACCGTCTCCGCGCGCGGCCAGTTGAACACCAAGCCCGGCCCCGCCAGCCGCACCAGCGTGCGCTACGTGGGCGCGTTCGACGTGTCCGGCCTGGCTCTGAACGAGGACGATGGCGACCGCTTCGCCAGCTGGAAAACGGTGCGCACCGATAAGCTGACCCTGAGCCTGGCGCCCGACCTGCTCGATATCCCGGAGTTGCGCATCGTCGAACCGAACGCCAAGCTGATCATCGAGAACGACCGCAGCTTCAACGCGGCGCGCCTGCTGGTCCATCCAGCTGAACATCCGGCGGCAGCCACGCCAACGGCGGCCAGCACGTCAGCCAACGCCGCGGCCAGGCCCGCGACCACGGCCACCACCACGGCGGCCAAGCCGGCCGTCGCTGCCGCGGGCAAAGCGGCGGCGCCGGCCAGCCAGCCCTTCCCGGTCCACATCCAGCGCGTGCGGCTGCAAAACGCCAAGCTCGATTTCACGGACTTGAGCCTGCGGCCCCAGTTCAGCGCCAAGATCTATGAACTGGGCGGCGTGATCACGGGCCTGTCCTCGAAACGCGATGCGCGCAGCCAGGTGGAACTCGATGGCCGCGTGGATGAATTCGGGATGGCCCGCGTGCGCGGCCAGCTCAATCCCTTCGCCGCCAGCGAGAACACGGACCTGAACGTGGTGTTCAAGAACGTGGACATGGTGTCTGCCTCGCCGTACACGATGAAGTTCGCCGGCTACAAGATCGCGCAGGGCAAAATCTCGCTGGACCTGGAATACAAGGTGCGCCAGAACCAGCTCGAGGGCAACAACCACATCGTGCTCGACCAGCTCACGCTGGGTGAACGCATCGACAGTCCGGATGCGCTCAAGCTGCCGCTGGAACTGGCGCTGGCCATCCTCAAGGACAGCGATGGCCGCATCGACCTGGGCCTGCCCGTGTCGGGCGACATGAACGATCCCCAGTTCAGCTACGGCGCCGTGGTGTGGAAGGCCGTGAGCAACGTACTGACCAAGATCGTGACAGCGCCATTCCGCGCGCTGGGCAACCTGTTCGGCGTCAGCGGCGACAAGCTCGAAGCGATCAGCTTCGATCCCGGCAGCGACACTCTGCTGCCGCCGGAGCGGGCCAAGCTGGCGCAAGTGGCGCAGATCCTGGCCAAGCGCGGCCAACTGACCCTGTCCGTGCCGGGCCAGTACAGCGAACAGTCGGACGGCGCCGCCCTGCGCGCGCGCGCCGTGCGGCGCGAGATCGCCAAGCGGGCCGGCATCAAGCTCGAAGCGGGCGAGGAACCGGGGCCGCTGGATCTGAACAGCAGCCCGGTACGCAGCGCGCTGCGCAGCCTGTACGGCGAGCGCTTTGGCTCGGCCGAACTGGATAAGGAGAAGAAGGCGGCCGAGGCGGCAGCGGCGCCCCACGCCGCCGGCAACGCCACCAGCGCCAACGCGGCGGCCGGGGCAGCCAGCGCGGCCCAGGCGGCCGCTGGCCAGAAGAAACTGGCCGTGTGGCAGAAGCTGGGCAAGCTGATCCAGGGCGAGCCGCAAGTGGTCGACGCCAGCGGCTTCTATCGTTCCCTGCAAACGAAGCTGGAGCAGCGCCAGGCCTTGCCAGCCGACGCCCTCACCCGCCTGGGCACTCAGCGCGCCGGCGCCATCGTGGCCGCGCTGACGGAAGGCGGCGTCAACCCGGCCAGCACGCGCGCCACGGCGCCGGAAGCGGTGGTGGCCGACGTGGGCCAGCCCGTCAACCTCAAACTGGGGCTGTCGGCGAAATAGGCCGGCATGCCCTCCCCGGCCCCGCGAATTGCTGGTTGACTTTGTAGCCACAAACCATTACATTCGCGGGGTTTTCATTTTATGGAGCCCCGTCATGGGCAGTTGTTCAGGTGATTGTAGTGGTCAGCTTCGCGCTGACGCCGCCAGAGCAAGATAACGCAGGATAATCTCCCGCCGTCATCTCGCCTCGCGCGGATGACGGTATCTCCAGGCCGACTCCGGTTTGCCTTCCGATGTACCATTCCCCATGCCGCCGTCCGCGCCGGTGTTTGCCGTGCGCGCGTGCGCATGGCCAGCCGGAGGGGAATGCGCCAGTCACACTACGCCACAAGTTTTATCGTCGCGCCGTCCACAGCGGACGGCGCCGGGTCACGACCGGATGCGCCGCGTGCGCTCCCTTGTAGCGAGATTTTGCATGAAGAATCAACATATCGACATCACCGGCGCGCCACGGCCGGCGCCATCGTCCAAACCCCGGCTGCAAAGCTGGCTGAAAAAACTCGGCCCTGGCCTGATCACGGGCGCCGCCGACGACGATCCAAGCGGCATCGCCACCTATTCCCAGGCCGGCGCCCAGTTCGGTCCCAACCTGCTGTGGACCATGTTCTTCACCTACCCGCTGATGGTGGGGATCCAGGTGGTGAGCGCCCGTATCGGCCGCGTCACCGGCATGGGCCTGGCCGGCAATATCCGCGCCCACTTCCCGCGCTGGCTGCTGTATGTGATCGTCAGCCTGCTGCTGGTGGCCAATACCATCAACATCGCGGCCGACGTGTCGGCCATGGGCGAGGCGCTTGGTTTGCTGATGGGCGGTTCGTCGCGCCTGTACGCGGCCTGCTTTGGCGTGGTGTCGCTGGTGCTGCAGATCGTGGTGCCGTATTCGCGCTACGTGCGCGTGCTCAAGTGGCTGACGCTGGCCCTGCTGGCCTACGTGGGCGTGGTGTTCGCCGTCCATATCGAATGGGGCCAGGTGGCGCGCTCGCTGGTGGCGCCCAGGATAGAATGGAACGCGGCCGCCATCACCACCATCGTGGCCGTGTTCGGCACCACCATCAGCCCCTACCTGTTCTTCTGGCAGGCGTCGCAGGAGGTGGAAGAACTGGAAGCCGATCCCAAGCGCCGGCCCCTGCTGGAAGCGCCCGAACAGGCCCGCCCCAGCTTCCGCCGCATCAAGATCGACACCTACCTGGGCATGGGCTTTTCCAACCTGGTGGCGTTCTTCATCATACTGACCACGGCCGTCACGCTGCACGTGCAAGGCATCACGACCATCCAGACCTCGGCCGAGGCGGCCACCGCGCTGCGCCCCATCGCAGGCGAATTCGCCTTCCTGCTGTTCGCGGCCGGCATTATCGGCACCGGCCTGCTGGCCGTGCCCGTGCTGGCCGGTTCGGCCGCCTACGCCATCGCCGGCGCGTTCGAATGGAAGAAGGGACTGGAGCACAAGCTGTTCGACGCCAAGGGCTTCTACGGCATCATCGCCGTCTCCACGCTGGTGGGCGTGGCGCTGGGCTTCACACCGATCGACCCGATCAAGGCGCTGTACTGGAGCGCCGTCATCAACGGCGTGATCTCGGTGCCCATCATGGCCGTGATGATGATCATGGGCGCCAACAGCAAGGTGATGGGCCGCTTCGTCGTCACCCGCAAACTCAAGTGGCTGGGCTGGCTGGCCACAGCCGCCATGACCGTGGCCGTGGTGGCCATGTTCATCACACTCGACCTGTCCTGAAATTAGGAAGCAACGCATGAAAAGAAACCGCAACCGCCACCTGCTGGCTACCCCGTTCTGCCTGCTGGCACTGGCCCACGCCCAGATCGCCACCGCCGACGAGAGCACGGCGCCGGAAACGTGGGCCGTGCACGGCCAGTTCACCAACGTCACCCAGCATCACAAGCGTTTCGCCTCGCCCTACCGCGGCCAGAACAGCCTGGACGCGGCCGGCCGCACCGAGGAAACCAGCGACATCACCGTGTACGCGGGCGTGCGCCTGCCCACCGGAACCGAACTGTGGCTCAATCCCGAGATCGACCAGGGCTTCGGCCTCAGTAACACGGTGGGCATGGCCGGCTTCCCCAGCGGCGAAGCATACAAGGTCGGCGCCGACACGCCCTACCTGCGCCTGCCGCGCGCCTTCATGCGCCACACGTTCGCGCTGGGCGGCCCGCAGGAAGCCGTGGAGGCGGCGCCCAACCAGCTGGGCGGCGCCCGCACACAGGACAACGTGGTGCTGACGGCCGGTAAATTCTCCGTCACCGACGTCTTCGACACCAACAGCTACGCCCACGATCCGCGCGGCGATTTCCTGAACTGGTCGCTGATCGACGCCGGCGCCTTCGATTACGCGGCCGACGCCTGGGGCTTCACCTACGGCGCGGCACTGGAGTGGAACCAGGGCAGCCGCACGGCGCGCGCCGGCGTGTTCCAGCTGTCGGCGCAGCCGAACGGCAAGATCATCCGTCCTTCGCTCAGCCAGTTCATGCTGGTGGCGGAACTGGAGCAGCGCTACCGGTGGAACGGCCACGCCGGCAAGGTCAAGCTGCTGGGCTTCGCCAACCACGCCAGCATGGCGCGCTACGCCGACGCCGTGCGCCAGGCGTCCGCCCCCAACGTGCCCGACGTGGCCGGCGTGCGCCGCACAGCCTGGCGCACCGGCCTGGCGGTGAACCTGGAACAGGAACTGACGGCCGACGTGGGCCTGTTCGCGCGCGCCAGCGTGAACGACGGCGCCAAGGAAGCGTATGAATTCACGGAGATCAACCGCTCATTGTCGGGCGGCCTGGCCATCAAGGGCACGGCCTGGGGCCGGCCGGACGACACGGTGGGCGTGGCGGCCGTCGTCAACGGCCTGTCCGGTGACGCGCGCGCCTATTTCACGCAGGGCGGCATCGGCATCCTGATCGGCGACGGCGGCTTGCAGTATGGCGCGGAGAAGATCGCGGAAGCCTATTACGCGGCCCGCCTGGGCAAGCACCTGGGCCTGACGCTGGACCTGCAGGAAGCGCGCAACCCGGCCTACAACCGCAGCCGCGGCCCGGTCCACCTGGTGGCCGCCCGCGTGCACGCGGAGTTCTGACGGCCGCCGCCAGCGGCGGCGCGCTATTTGATGTCCTTGATGGCGGCCCGGTATTCGGCCGAGGCGGCCGTGCGGGCGATGGCGCTCCACAGGGCTGCCGCCTGCGCCGGGTTAGCGTCGTGGAACTGGTGCGACAGGCACAGGTAGTGGTACGCCTGCGCGAACGCCACCGGCAGCGCTTCGATCTTGCCAGCGAAGGGTGCGCGCGCCAGCAGCTTCTGGCCATCGTTCTCATAACCGAGCGCCACGTCGCCCCGGCGGACCAGCAGCTTGGCGAAATTCGTTTCCAGGTCGGCGGCGCCATCGTCCGTCTCCAGGCCCAGGGCCCGCAGGCGCTCGCGCATCATGACCGCGCCGCGCGAGGACAGCACCTTGCCATTCACGTTCGCCAGGCGCTTGCCGTCCCAGTCAGCCGGCTCGCCCGCGCGGCGGTACAGCGTCAGGCGCAGCAGCCCGGTGGCCCGCTTCGGGTCAGGGACATCCCCGTCCATGGGAAAGGTGCAGAACGTGCTCGCCCTGGGCGAAAAGCCGGCGGCGGGATAACCCTGGGCCAGGTTGAGCCGGATCTCCTCGGCGCAGCGCGCCACGGGCGCGTGGTAGTACTCCACCCGCAGGCCCGCCCTGGCGGCGGCCATGCGCACCAGGACCTGGGACGTCCCTTCACGGTCGAGCAGCACGTAGGGTGGATGGGGGCGCGCGTCCACGCACAAGCGTAGCGCGCTCCCGGCGCCATGGGCCCAGCCACTCAATGCCAGCGCCGGCGCCGCCAACCATGCCGACCATGCGTATCGAACCATGCACTCCCCAAAACGTCATTAAGCTGCCGTGCGCCAGATTATAGCGTGGTCCGCCATGGTCAACATTCAGGTAGACGACAATCCCGGCACGCGAACGCGCTTCCTGCACACGCGGCGAAATAGGACGATAATAAAACCCCATTCTTATTTCAAATACAACCGGACATGACTGCTCTCGCCGCCTTCCCCATCACGGCCAAATGGCCCGCCGCCCATCCCGACCGACTGCAACTGTATTCGCTCACCACGCCCAACGGCGTGAAAGTCTCCATCGCGCTGGAGGAAACGGGCCTGCCCTACGAGGCGCACCTGGTCAGTTTCGACAGCAACGACCAGATGTCGCCGGCGTTCCTGTCACTCAATCCGAACAACAAGATCCCGGCCATCATCGACCCCAACGGCCCCGATGGCAAGCCGCTGGCCCTGTTCGAATCGGGCGCCATCCTGCTCTACCTGGCCGAGAAAACAGGCCAGCTGCTGCCTCAGGACGCGGCCGGCCGCTATGCAACCATCCAGTGGCTGATGTTCCAGATGGGCGGCATCGGCCCCATGTTCGGCCAGGTGGGCTTTTTCCACAAGTTCGCCGGGCGCGAGTACGAGGACAAGCGCCCGCGCGACCGCTACGTGGCCGAGGCGGCGCGCCTGCTGGGCGTGCTGGAACAACGGCTGGCCGGGCGCGACTGGATCATGGGCGCGCAATACACGATCGCCGACATCGCCATCTTCCCGTGGGTGCGCAACCTGATCGGCTTCTACGAGGCGGGCGAGCTGGTGCACATCGAGCGCTTCCCCAACGTGCAGCGGGTGCTGGCCGCGTTCTTGGCGCGGCCAGCCGTGGCGCGCGGTCTGGCCATTCCGGCGCGCGCCTGAGCGGCGGTCAGCCGCCGCAAACGCGGCTATTGCAAGTTAATCGCCGCCAGCGTGCCAGCCGGATGCCGAATGTACAGGATACCGTTGCCGGAGATGGCCAGTTCCCCCCCCAGTGAACTGCGCCATACGATCTGATGGGTGCTCAGGTCGACCGCGACGGTTCCCTGGTCGGAAGAGACGAACGCCAGATTGCGCGTGACGAGTACACGCGCGTAGACTTCGCCTGACAATGGCGTGCTCCACAGCAGGGTGCCGTCCGCGGCCGAGCGCGCATCGAGCGCCTGGCCCATCAGGCTGGTCGTGTACACGACGCCGTTGGCACAAGCTGGTTCGCTGACTGCAACGCCCTTGACGGTCCACGCCACCGTGCGCTGGCCAGTATCAAACGCGACCAGCCTGTTTTCCTGCGAAAAGAACACCCTGCCATCGGCTATGACGACCATCCCCGCACGGCTGGTGTACTGGTTGTAATCCGGATCGGCGATCGACCACGCCGCAACGCCCGTCGCCACGCTATAGGCCACCAGTTTTCCACCGCCGTAGCCATAAACGTCATTGGCGTCCACGGCCGGCGTGCGCGAGATGTGGTTGTAGACCGCCATATTCCGCCAGGCGAACTGCTTATCCAGGCTGGAAAACTTGCTGAGGTAAGGCATGCCGCGGTCGGAACTGGCGATGTACGCAACGGTCCCCACGGCATTGGGCGCCATCGTCTCCGGCAGTTCCCCGAACATCTGGGTCTTGCTGCGCTGCGCCCCCGTACGCTGGTCGAGGACCGCCAGATAGGTCTGAGTAAGATCCCCGCACAGCACATACACCTGGCCATTCGCTGCTGCGGGCGCTGTCGCGCCGAAACACCTGCCCAGCGGGGCCCGCCATGCCTCAGCGCCAGTGGCCTCGCTCAGCGCCACCACATCATAACCACGTACCGTATCAAACTCGGTCAGGTAGACCATGCCCTGGTCGACGGCAATACTGCCAGGACCACCGCCAGCGCCGATGCCGCCGATGACGAAATTGTCTACCGGGACCTGCAACTTCCAGCGCCGGCTGAATTTGGATGGATCGAAACTGGCCGGCACGTACCCCGTATGCGCGGCATTGCCTTGATAGGTGGACCACGCCCCCAGGCCCGCCACCGGTGCCAGGGGGCTTAGGTTGGCGCCAGGCTGCACGGTCACCGACACCGGCAAGACCCAGGGCGAACCCGGCACCGGATGTTGACACACGGTCGCATCTTCACGACACAGTTGCACTTCGACTCGGTCACTGTAATTGCCCACCTGCAGGCCGGCGGAGCTGGTCAAACTGGTGCTGAAACCATCCTTGGTTGGGTAGACGTTACCAACGGTGACCAAGCCGCCGGGTGCGACGACCTTGATATGGTACTGCTGCCCCACCAGATCACCGCTGATCGTGGCCGTTAAAGTCGCGTGAGCGGGTTCGCCCGGCGCGGTCGTGAAATCGAGCGACGCTGACGATAACGTCAACCGCTTCGCCGCTTCGGCCATCGACTTCATATTGAAGTGCACCGGCACGTGCCACGGGGAACCCGGCAACGGTTGCAGACAGACCGCTGGATCGTCCTCGCACAGGCGCACCTCGAGATAGGCCACACGGGGACCACTTGGCAAGGTGGGCGAGGTCGACAAATCAGCCCGGTAACGCAGGTCGCTCAAGGCCGTGACGGTGCCGTCGGTGGTGATCGAACCACTGCCGTCGATAACGGCAATGTTGACCGGTTGGGCAAAGCTGCGGCTCGACGTGGCGGTGACGGAAAACGGGATACGCTCACCCTGATAACCCGCTATTTCGGGCTGGGAAACCGTAAAGCTCAGCCAATTCCCATCCGGGTTGGGGGCGGCCGGGCCGGTGCTGGACGATCCCCCACCCCCGCCGCCGCAGCCGGCCAACAACCAGCCCAGCACCAGCGGCACCGCAAAAACCTTCGTAAAGCGCATATCAATAACTCACCGAACTTCATGAAATCGCGGGATGCAATTTCTTATGGGAGCACATTATACGATATGCAAGATTACATCTTAACAAAGACGCCGCCAGGACGCCGCCCGCCGGCCGGGCCCGGCAGGTCAACTCACATGGGGAGCGGCGCCATCGTCGCCGTTGTATCCATCGGCAGCCGCAAGATGATTTCGGTGCCGGCGCCGGGCACGCTGCTGATCTCCACCTTACCCTGCATCAGGTCCACGGCCAGGCTGTGCACGCTGGCCAGTCCCAGCCCGGTGCCGCTGCTGCCCAACTGGGTGGTGAAGAACGGTTCGAACACCTTGGGCAAATGCTCGGCGGCGATGCCGCAGCCGTTGTCGCGCCAGCGCACCAGCACGGCCTGGTCCTGGCAGGCCACTTCGATGGTGATGGCGCCGCCGCTGCCACCCGGGAACCCGTGGAACAGGCTGTTGTCCAGCAGTTGCTGGAAGATCAGGCCGCACGCGCCCGGATAGCCGCTCATCCACACGTGCGCTGGCAGCGTGAACGCCAGCGTCACGCCTTGCGCCGCCAGGCGCGGCTGCCAGCCGGTGGCGTTGGCGCGCAGCAGCTCGCACAGGTCGAAGCGGCACAGCGGCTCCTGCTCGGGATGGCTGGACAAGCCCTTGAACCGTTCCACCAGCCGGTTGATCTGCACAATGGCGCGGTCCAGCAATTGGCCGCCCTGCAGCAAATGGGCCAGCAGCGCCTGCAACTGGCTGCGCCGCAGCGTGCCATCGTCCAGGCTATGCTGCAGCTCCCCGGCCTGCGCGGCGATGGCGCTGGCCGCCATGCGGGCATTGCCCACCGGCGTGTTCAACTCGTGCGCCATGCCCACCACCATGCGCGACAGGCCCAACTGCTTTTCCTGCGCCATCAGCGAGCGCATGGCCTGTTCCAGCGCGGCCGTGCGTTCGCGCACCTGCCGCTCGAGCTCATCGCGGGCCTGCCGCAGGGCCGCCTCGGCCGCCTCGCGTTCGCGCACTTCCCGCCGCAGCTTGTCGAGCGCCACGGTCAGTTCCGCATTGCGCTGCTGCAGCGAATGCTCCAGCGAAGTGCCGTGCTGCGCCAGTTGCGCATTCTGGTGCAGCAACTGGGGCCGCTCCATGACGGCGTTGATGGTGCCGCCCAGCGCCGTGGCCAGTTCGCGCTTGTGACGCCGTTCCACCTGCACCTGGCGCAGGCACGCTTGCAGCGTTTCCTCGAAATAGCCCCACTGGCGGCCGTAATGGCGGATCGCGTAGGCGACGATCTCGCGCGAGCCCGTGCTGTGCGGGGGCTCCTGCGCCAATTCGGCGTCGAACGCGAGCAGCGCTTGCCACGCGTCCGCGCGCACGCCTTCCACGCACCCCAGCAACACATCACACAGGCGCAGCGCCAGTTGCCAGTACGGTTGCACGCCAGCGTCGCCACGGCTGTGGTGGAACTGGGCCAGGTAGTCGCGGCAATCGGCGGCCTGGCCCAGCGTGGCCTTGACCACGGCCAGATTGAGCAGCGCCAGTCCTTCCTGGTAATGGAGCTGGTGGCGGCGCGCCACCTGCAGCGCCAGCTCGCGCTGGGCCAGGCAATCACGCCAGTACGGCGCTGCCTTGCCGGCGTCGTCCTCCTCCAGCGCCAGGTAATAGGCGGCGGAGGCGGCGTAGTTGAGCAGCAGGTTGTGGACGGGCGCGGTCAGCTCCGCGGGCCGGGCCAGCAGCTCGGCGCAGGACAGGCGCAGCTCCAGGTACATCTCCGAGCCAAACAGCACCGTGCAGCGAATGGCCTGCATCTGCAGCGCCAGCTGTTCCTGGCCACAGCGCTGATACAGTTCGCCAGCGCGGGCCACGCTGTCGAGCGCGGCGTGGTGCAGCCGCATGCGGCCCTGTATCCATTGCAGCGCGCGCCACGCGGCCGCCTGCGCCATCGGATGGTTCTCCGCCTGGGCTTGCACTTGCAAGCGCTTGGCGTGCATCAGCAAGTCGTCTGGCCGGGCCTGTTCGCCGAGCGAGCGCACCAATATCTGGAAGGCCTGCAATTCCAGTGATTGCGCCGCCGTCAGCGACAAGCTGGCCAGCCGTTCCAGCGCGGCCGGCGCGTGGGCCAGCTCGAAACCCGTGAGGGTGGCGCGCACTTCGCGCAGCAAGGCTTCGCCCTGCGCCTTGTCGTTCTGCGCGGCGCGGTCGGCGGACGTGTCGGATACAGCCATGGCGCTCCCCATCCCGGCCGGCGCGGCCATGCCGGATCACTGAACCGCAGTATCCCACGAAGTACGGCCGGGTGGCCACGATGTTGCTAGCGAACTACAAGCCATGGCACGCGCGCAGGCGGTTCCCGGAGCGCCACCCTATTTCTTGCTTTGCTAGCAATGGCTGGCTGTGCGAGAATCGTCGGGTTTTGCGGCCCGGCCGGCAACCCGCCGGCCTCCGGCTCCGGAACGACACCAGGAGATAAGATGTCAGGTGAGCATAACGAACTCAAACGCGGATTGAAAAGCCGCCACATCCAGCTGATCGCGCTGGGCGGGGCGATCGGCACCGGGCTGTTCCTGGGCATCGCGCAAACCATCCAGATGGCCGGGCCGTCCGTGCTGCTCGGTTACGGCGTGGCCGGCTTCATCGCCTTCCTCATCATGCGCCAGCTGGGCGAGATGGTGGTGGATGAGCCGGTGGCCGGCTCGTTCAGCTATTTCGCCAACAAATACTGTGGCCACCAGGCTGGTTTCATGTCGGGCTGGAATTACTGGGTGCTGTATGTGCTGGTCAGCATGGCCGAGCTGTCGGCCGTGGGCATCTACGTGCAGTATTGGTGGCCGGCCATCCCCACGTGGGTATCGGCGCTGGCCTTCTTCCTGATCATTAATGCCATCAGTTTAAGCAACGTGAAAGCGTTCGGCGAGATGGAATTCTGGTTCGCCATCATCAAGGTGGCCGCCATCGTCGGCATGATAGGCTACGGCAGCTGGCTACTGCTGTCGGGCGGCGCGGGCCCCGAGGCCAGCGTGGCCAACCTGTGGCAGCACGGCGGCTTCTTCCCCAACGGCGTGGGCGGACTGGTGATGGCCATGGCCGTCATCATGTTCTCGTTCGGCGGGCTGGAACTGGTGGGCATCACGGCGGCCGAGGCGGACAATCCCTCCGTCACCATCCCCAAGGCCACCAACCAGGCCATCTACCGCATCCTGATTTTCTACATCGGCGCGCTGGGCATCCTGCTGTCGCTGTATCCGTGGCAGAAAGTGGTGAGCGGCGGCAGCCCGTTCGTGCTGATCTTCCATGCGCTCAACAGCAACCTGGTAGCCAACGCCCTGAACGCCGTGGTGCTGACGGCCGCGCTGTCCGTGTACAACAGCGGCGTGTACTGCAACACGCGCATGCTGTACGGCCTGGCCCAGCAAGGCAACGCGCCGCGCATGCTGCTCAAGGTGAATGGACGCGGCGTGCCGCTGGCGGCGCTGGGCGTATCGGCCATGGCCACGGGCGCCTGCGTGGCCATCAACTACTTCATGCCGGGCAAGGCGTTCGAAGTGCTGATGGGGCTCGTGGTGTCGGCGCTGATCATCAACTGGGGCATGATCAGCTGGATCCACCTGCGTTTCCGTGCGCAGAAGCGCGCGGCCGGCCAGGTCACGGCATTCCGCAGCCTGGGCTACCCGCTGACCAATTACCTGTGCCTGGCCTTCCTGGCCGGTATCCTGGTGGTGATGTATCTGACGCCGGAGCTGCGCCTGTCCGTCTATCTGCTGCCCGTATGGCTGATCGCGCTGGCCATTGGCTACCGGCTGCGGCCCAGGACGCCAAACGGCGACGACGCCGCTTGGGCCCAGGCGCCGCGCTGACGCCATTCAACACGGGGACGGAACAAGGAGTCCGTCCCCATTTCCCACCTTTACACGTCAGGCGGTTTTCGCCTCCTGCACGCCCAGTTCCTGCTTCATCAGGTCGCGGATCTTGAACTTCTGGATCTTGCCCGTGATCGTCATCGGGAATTCCTCGACGAAGCGGATGTAGCGCGGCACCTTGTGGTAGGCGATCTGGCCTTCGCAGAACTTGCGCACGCCCTCCTCCGTCAGGCTCTGGCCCGGCTTGACGACGATCCACGCGCACAACTCTTCGCCGTATTTCGTGTCCGGCACGCCCACCACCTGCACGTCCTGCACGGCCGGATGGCGGTACAGGAATTCCTCGATCTCGCGCGGGTAGATGTTCTCGCCGCCCCGGATCACCATGTCCTTGATGCGGCCCACGATGTTGACGTAGCCTTCCTCGTTCATGGTGGCCAGGTCACCCGTGTGCATCCAGCCATCGGCGTCGATGGCTTCGCGGGTCTGGGCTTCGTCGCCCCAGTAGCCCTGCATCACGGAGTAGCCGCGCGTGCACAGTTCACCGGGCTGGTTGCGGGCCGTGACGATGCCCGTGTCCGGGTCCACGATTTGCACTTCCAGGTGGTCGCGCACCATGCCGACCGTGGACACGCGCATGGCCAGCGGCGTATCGGTGCCGCTCTGGCAGCTCACCGGGCTGGTCTCCGTCATGCCATAGGCGATCGTCACTTCCGACATGTGCATGTCGCCCACCACCCGCTTCATCACCTCCACCGGGCACGGCGAGCCGGCCATGATGCCGGTGCGCAGTGTGGACAGGTCGAATTCGGCGAAGCGTGGATGGTCGAGCTCCGCGATGAACATGGTGGGCACGCCATGCAGCACCGTGCAGCGTTCATCCTGCACGGCCTGCAGCACGGCCAGCGGTTCGAAGCCGCTGCTCGGATAAACGATGCAGGCGCCGTGCGTGAGGCTGGCCAGGTTACCCAGCACCATGCCGAAGCAGTGGTACAGCGGCACGGGGATGCACAGGCGGTCGCGGTCCGTCAGCTTCATGGCCTCGCCGACGAAGAAGCCGTTATTGAGGATATTGCGGTGGGTGAGCGTGGCGCCTTTGGGGAAGCCCGTGGTGCCACTGGTGAACTGGATGTTGATGGCTTGCTGCGGCCGCACGCCGGCGGCCACCTCGCGCACGCGCGCGCCGTCCGCCTGGCCGCGTGCCAGCAGCGCTGAAAAACGCAGCATGCCCGCTTCCTCGGCGCCGGCGCCCTGCTCGTCTATCCACACCACGGTGCGCAGGTCCGGCAGGCGCGCGCAATGCAGCGCGCCCGGCGTGGCGCTGGCCAGTTCCGGCGCCAGTTCGCGGATCATGGACAGGTAGTCGCTGGTCTTGAAGCGGGCCATGCTGACCAGGGCCTTGCAGCCTACCTTGTTGAGTGCATACTCCAGTTCCGCCACGCGGTAGGCGGGGTTGATGTTCACCAGGATCAGGCCCAGGCGGGCCGTGGCCAGCTGCATCAACACCCATTCCACATTGTTGTGCGACCAGATGGCGACCCGGTCGCCCGTGGCCAGTCCGGCGCCCAGCAGCGCGCTGGCCAGGCGATTGACCTCGGTTTGCAGCTCGCGGTAAGTGTAGCGGCGCCGCTGGTGCAGGCTGACCAGCGCTTCGGCGTCCGGGTGGCGCGCCACGATGGTGTCGAAATAATCACCGATGGTTTGTTCGATCAGCGGCTTGTCCGTCTGGCCGCGGGCATAGCTTGGTACAACCTGGTGCTGCGTCATGTAAGTCTCCTGTCATTGCACTTTTGATCATTCTTGAATCAGAGCATTTAATTTATTTGTGTAAAGATACCGCAATCGGCGGCCTGCGCGGCGCACTTTTTGCGGCAGTCATGACTTGGAGAGGAGTATGGAACAGGCGCCAACGGGAAGACTGGCTGCCCGTGCGGCAAGTTGAGGCGGCAATGGGGACGCCGTGCGGCGCCGCGGCCCCCTGTGGAAAAGCTTCTGCTTTTGCTTCTGTTTTCTTCTGCTTTTTCCTGCTTTCCCCTGCTTTGCAGTTACCGGGCAAAATAGAAGAAAGCAGAACAAAGCAGGGCCGGAAATCGAATGGAATCCACAGGGATCCGCACCGGCCAGCGGCCCCTATGCCGGCTGATTGCGCAGCAGCACCTGCCGCACGCTGGCGCCGTACCAGCGCCCGCCCAGCGGCGCAGCGATGCCGCAGCGATTGAGCAAGGCGGCGATGCGGTGAAACGTCTGGCCACCCGAGCGCAGGGCGGCAATCATGCGCAGCACCGTCTGATCGATGCCCTGGACTGGCCCCGGCAGCGTGCCGCGCCGGGCCGCTGTGGCTGCCCTGTCAGGCATGGCTGCGCGCCTGTACCTCGTCCCGCGCCGCCGGCCGCGTGCCGGCAGGGCGCACGATCAAGGCGGCCAGCGCCGGGATCATGACGATGGCGCCCACCATATTCCACAGGAACATGAACGTCAGCAGCAGCCCCATATCGGCCTGGAACTTGATGTCGGACCAGACCCAGGTCAGCACGCCCAGCGCCAGCGTCACGCCCGTCAGCGCCACGGCGGCGCCGGTGCCCTTGAGCGTCTCGAAATACGCTGCCTTCAGGTCCAGGCCGCGGTCCAGGAAATGCTGCAGCCGGTTGTAGATGTAGATGCCATAGTCCACGCCGATGCCGATACCGAGCGCGATCACGGGCAGCGTGGCCACCTTCACGCCCAGCCCCAGCCGCGCCATGATGGCTTCGCACAGGGCCGACGTGATATACAGCGGCAGCATGATGCAGATGGCCACCCGCCACGAACGAAACTCCCACCACACCAGCAAGGCCACAATGGCATACACGAGGATCAGCATCTGCGTCTGCGCCTGGGCGATGACGATGTTGGTGGCCGCGTCGATGCCGGAATTGCCGCCGGCCAGCGTGAACCGGGCCGTCTTGTCGTCATTGGCCGCCGCGAAGGCCTGGGCCGCCCGCACCACGCGGGCCAGCGTTTCAGCCTTGTGGTCGGCCAGGAAGATCATCACCGGCACCATCGAGCAGTCGTTGGAATACAGCTCGGACGGCAGCACGCGCTGGGCCGCGTTGGACACGTAGCGGTTGCGCGACAGCGCATGCCAGCGCAAGTCGCCGCCGTTGGACCCTGCGATCACCTTCTTCATGCCGCTGAACAGCGACGTGGTGGACTCCACCCCCGCCAGGTTTTCCATCTCCCACTGGAAGCGGTCCACCTTGTCGGCCACGGGATAGGAACCGCACTCGCCGGGGGCCGTCTTCACCATCACCACGAACACGTCGGCGCTGGTGGCGTAATGGCCGCTGATGTAGGCGCTGTCGCGGTTGTAGCGCGACTCGGCGCGCAGCTCCGGGGCGCCGGGATCGAGGTCGCCGATCTTCAGGTCGCGGCTCATGGTCCACGCCCCGCCCAGCACCAGCAACGCGAAGGCGACGGCCATGCGGGCGAAGCGCGGCTCGGCGAAGCGGGCCAGCGCATGGGCCATGCGGTGCCGGCTGGCCTGCTTGCGGGCCTGGTGGCGCAGGCAGGCGTCCGACACGCCCACGTAGGACATCAGTATCGGCAGCAGGAACATCTTGGTGAGGATGATCACGCCCACGCCGATGGAGGCGGAAATGGCCAGTTCGCGGATCACGCCGATGTCGATCACCAGCAGCGTGGAAAAGCCCACCGCGTCGCACAGCAGGGCCACGCTGCCGGGGATGAACAACTGGCGGAAGGTCAGCTTGGCCGTCTCCATGTTGGAGGCCCCGGACAGCCGGGCCGTGGCCATGGTGTTGATGTTCTGGACCGCGTGCGAGACACCGATGGCGAACGTGAGGAACGGCACCAGGATGGAATAGGGATCGAGCCCGAAGCCGATCAGGTGCACGATGCCAAGCTGCCACAGCACGGCCAGGCTGCAGCAGAACACAGTGGCCAGCGTGCTGCGCCAGCAGCGCGAGTACCACAGCAGCAGCGCCACCGTGAGCCCGAAGGTGATGGCGAAGAACAGGCCGATGGCGCGCGCGCCATCAATCAGGTCGCCCACCACTTTCGCAAAGCCGGTGATGTGGATGCGCACTCCGTCCTTGCCGTACTTGTCGCGCACCAGCTTCTCCAGCCGTTGCGACAGTTGGCCGTAATCGAGTTTAGCGCCCGTGTCCGGGTCCGTTTCCAGCAGCGGCACGAGCACGATGCTGGAGCGCTGGTCGGCCGCCACCAGGCTGCCGATGCGGCCTGAGCGCACCACGTTGGCGCGCACTTCGGCGATCTTCTCGGGCGAGCCGTCGAAACCCTGCGGGATGATCTGGCCGCCCACCATGCCCGCCTCCGTCACTTCCGTCCACAGCACGTTGGGCGTCCACAGCGATTTCAGGTTGCCCCGGTCCACGCCGGGAATGTAGAACACCTCGTCGGTGATGCGGTGCAGGGTTTCCAGGTATGCGCGGCTGTAGATGTCCTTGCCCTGCGTTTCCACGGCGATGCGCACCACGTTGCCCAGCGGGCGCAGTTCGGCTTCGTACTTCAGGTAGTTGGCGATGAAGGGGTGCGAGGCAGGCACCATCTTCTGGAAGCTGGCATCGGGCTTGAGCTGGGCCGCCTGCCAGCCAAACAGCACGGAAGCCAGCAGGAACAGGATCAGGATGGGCAAACGCCAGGCGAACAGGCGCGGCTCCAGCGTCCGTTCCAGCAGGCCGGGTTTTTCGTGGCCGCAGGCTTCGCCGTTGCCGGCCGTGGGTGTTTTGTCGTTCTGGGTCATGGGATTCACTTCGAGCTTTGGTAGGCGGACAGGTGAACGCCGCCCATGCCGGCCAGCGCCAGCGTATGGCCCCGCAGCGCGACGGCGGCCAGTTCCAGGCCGCGCGCGGCCCCCTGCACGGCGAAGCTGCGGCCCTGGTCCATGCTGCGGAACAGCGTGCCGTCGCGCGCGGCCAGCAGCAGCGCGGCGCCATCCTGCGCCGCGCCGATCAGGCTCTGGTCGCCGAGGCGGGGCAGTTCCCGCCAGCTGGCGCCGCCATCCTCGCTGCGCAGCAGGTGGCCGCCGAAGCCGTATGCCAGCAGCGCGCCGGGCGCCGTTTCCAGCACACCGTACAACTGGCCCTTGTAGCCGCTGTCGGCCACGCGCCAGCTATCGCCGTCGTCCGTGGAGCGATAGACCTTGCCGCCCTCTCCTGCCAGGTACAGGGCGCCGTCGGCGCCATGGCCGATGGCGTTGTAATGCAAGCCTTCAGGATTGGGAATGCGGGCGGCGATCGACTCCCAATGAACGCCGCCATCACGCGTGCGCAGCGCCTGCCCGTAGGAGCCGACGGCCCAGCCCAGCTCGCGGGTCTTGAACCACACGGCCAGCAGCGGACGCGATGGGCCGAACCTGGCGGTATCCTGCATATCCTGTGCGGCGTTGTCGGCCTGCTCGACGGCCTGCCGGGCCGCCTTCGCTTCGCTTGGCCGCGCACCGGCAAGCGCCGCGTGCGCGCGCGCGGCCGCGTGTTCGGCGTCGGCCAGCATCATGGCGTTGATCTGGTTGCCGTCCAGCCGCTTGTCCCAGTTCAGGCCAGCGTCGCGCGTGGCCAGCAGCACGCCGTCGTGGCCGACGGCCACGCCGTGCTCACTGTCGGCGAAGTGCATGGCCGTCAGCGTCACGCCGACCGGCACGCGGGCCTGGCGCCACGTGACGCCGCCGTCGTCCGAGACGATGACGATGCCCCGTTCGCCGCCCGCCACCAGGCGCGTGCCGGCCGGCGCCAGCGCCAGCATCAGGGCATGGGCCGCCAGCGTGGAAGCGCGCGCCGGGCTGGCCAGCGGATCGGCCAGCGCGGGCGCGCTCAAGGTGGGGAGGAAGGCGGCGGTCACATAGATGGCCACTGGCACGATGCGGCGCGCGGCCCGCGCGGCCCGCGCGGCCCGCGAGGCCCACGTGGCCAACGATATAGCGCGCCAGGAATTGCGCGGATGATGCTTCATGATTCTGTCCTTCAGTCTTGCGGTTCTGCGGCGCCGGGCAAAAAGACGCCCAACTCCCACTGGCGGCGGGAGCGGGCGTTAAGGAGACTCGCCTGGAGTTCCGTTTGCGCGGTGGCGCTTGCTCTACGTTGCTGTATTCCCGTCAGTTGCTGCTGCGGCGCAGGGTATCGGGCGTGAAATTGCCGGCGTTCAGTCTGGCGCCGAACCGGGCCGGTTTTTCCTGGTTGCCCAGGCCCGTCACCAGGTAGCGGCGCGCCTGCAGGTCGTAGAACACCTCGGCCGCGAACCACGGCGTGGGCGCGTCGTAGAACTGGATGGCGTCGATTTCGTGCACGCGCCACAGTTCACCGCGGCCATCGTAGGCGTCGGCGTGGGCGATCTGCCAGCTGTCCTCGTCGATGTAGAACACGCGCTTGGCATACACGTGGCGCTTGCCCGGCTTGAGCGTCGCTTCCACCACCCACACCCGGTGCGGCTCGTAACGCACCAGGTCCTGGTTCAGGTGGCCGGGGCGCACGATGTCGCCGTATTTCAGGCTCTTGCTGGTCAGCTTGAAGTTGTTGTACGAGACGATCATCTCCTTCTTGCCGACCAGCTTCCAGTCGTAGCGGTCGGGCGAGCCGTTGAAGCCGTCGTAGTCGTCCGTCGTGCGCAGGCCGTCGGAGCCGGAACCGGGCGTGTCGTAGGCCACGTCGGGCGCGCGCAGCACGCGGCGCTGGCCGGGGTTGTACATCCACGCCAGGCGCGATTCCCTGACCTGGTCGACGGGGTCCACCACCAGCAGCGCCTCGCCGGCCACGCTGGTGGGGCCGGTGATGGTGCCCATGTAGTACAGCAGGCGGTTGGCTTCTGGCTTGTCCATGGCGTTGGCGAAGGCCAGCGTCTCGGTGCGGGTCACGGGCGTGAAGGCGCCGTTGGCCTGCACGGGGAACTCGGCGCTGTAGCGCTGCACGCTGCCGCCCCGGTAGCGCATGATGTGGTTCCACACCACTTCCACACCGTTCCTGGGCTCGGGGAACGGCACGGTGGAGCGGGACACATTGACCACACCATTGCCGCCGGACGCCAGTTCCGCCTTGGCCGCTTCGGCCTTGATGCTGTCATACACGGCCTGCGGATAGCCGGCCGTGCGGTGGCTGGGGTAGACATTGAGCTTGTAGGTGGGGAAGCGCTTGAGCATCTCCATCTGGCCCGGCGCCAGCTTATCCTTGTACTGGGGCATGTTGGCGGCCGTGATGGTGTACAGCGGCTTCTCGCTGGCGTAGGGATCGAGGTAGCCGGCCCTGGCGTCGAAGCCGGCCGGCGCCTTGACCAGGCCACCGTCCCAGGCTGGAATCAGGCCGTCCTTGCTGCCCGCCTTCTCCGAACCCATGGGAGTCAGGTCCTTGCCCAGCCGCTCCACGTCGGCCGCCGCCATGCCGGCCCAGGCACCGTTGCCGCCGGCCAGCGCCACGGCGCTGGCCAGTACCAGTTTGTTCATCATGTTCATGCTGTCTCCCTTAGAAATTGACGCCGACGACGAACGAGTAATTGTCCCGGTCATGCAGCACGTCATATTTGGCGTTCTTGTTGTAGCGCGTGTAGCTCAGTTCCGCGTAGTAGCGGTTGTTGTAGTCGGCGCGCAGCGTGGTGCCCAGCGTCTGGCGGTCCTGGACGAAGGTGCCGTCGCCCGAATAGCCCTTGACGTCGTGCGACCAGAACAGCTTGGGCTTGAGGTTGATGCCCGCGTACACGTCGCTGAAAGTCAGCTCGCCCTGCAAGCGGTAGCCCCAGGCGCTGGTGGTCACATAGCCCTGGTTCTCGCAGTACGGCGCGTAGCCGTTCAGGCCCGCGCAGGTGCCGCCCAGCGCCGCCGTGGGGCCGAAACCGTACAGGAAGCCGCGGCCGTATCGGGTGGACGTGGCCGGGTCGCCAATACCGCTCCAGTGCTGGAAGCCGACCTCGCCCAGCACACTGGCGCTGCTGGCGCCCAGCACGGGACCGAACAGCTTCAGGGCCGACACCTGGATCTGGTCCTTGTTCTTCAAGTCGTAGCCGTGCGAGACGCTGCCCTGGGCCACGGACGGATCACGCACCCAGCGCGCCAGCGCGGCCTGCGGCCCCAGGCCCAGCACACTGCCCACCACCAGGTCGGGCGCGTTGATCTGCACCGGCACGCCCTGGGTGTGGCTGGCCTCGCCGAACACGGACACGCCACCCAGCTCCGTGGCCGCCGACACGGCCAGCGACTGGATGTTGGTGGCGTCATAGTCCCACGTCAGTTCCGTGCCGGGGATGGCGCCCAGCATGCCGATCTGTTTGGCCGCGGCGGCCTGCCCCAAGCCGCCCAGCACCTTGGACAGCGCCGTCAGTTGCGCCGCATACTGGCCCGAATACAGCGACGGCGCCGGCGACGGCGCATGGACGGCCGACAGCACCGGCGTGCGCGCGTGGTAGTTGGCGAAGTAGAAGCCGAAGTCGGTGCTCAGGGCATCGACGAACACGTGCGACGACAGGCCGAACTGGCCGCTGTTCTTCGGCGTGGCGTCGGGCGCGCGGCCCAGCCGGAAGTTGAACGGCACGGTGGCCAGCGCGCCGGCGCCCACCGCGTTGAGCAGGGCCGGCGGCAAGGCGGCCAGCACGGGCACGCCGTTGTACTGCTTCTGGTCGTTGCCCAGCGCGTCGCCGAACACGACGGCGCCGCCGGAGCAGTTGAGCGAATCAACCAGCGACCAGTAGGTGCCGCAACCGTCAAACAGCGTGTGCTCCCATTTGAGCTGGTAAAACGCTTCCACGGAGACGCCGTCACCCAGCCCGAGGTTGGCCGTCAACTGGGGCAGCGGACGCAGGATTTCCTTGACCTGGGCGCCGGGCCGGTGCGCGGCCGTCAGGTCGAACGCACCCATGGCGTTGATGCCGGGGATGAAGGCGCTCTCGCCCCAGTTCACCACCTGCTTGCCCAGCTTGACGTTGAGCGGCTTACCGGCCACATCGAATTCGCCAGACACATAGGCGTCGGCCAGCGCGGCGCCGGAGAAGCCCGTGTTGGCGTAGAAGCCCTGGTCGCTCAGCCTGGCGCCGGGCACATAGCCGTTGTTGAAACTGCCGTGCGCCACGCCCTTGTCGCTCAACGTGTAGTCATACCAGGCGTTGGCCCGCACGAACAGGCCCAGGTTGTCGCGCTTGAGCTGCAATTCGCCCGTGGCCTTGGGGCCGCTGGCGTAGGCCGTGCCCTTGTTGAAGTTCAGGTTACCGTCATCATGGCCGTTGCCCACGCCCGCCGTGCCGCCGTTGGCAGCCGACACCAGCGCCGGATCGCGGTTGGCGGCGCGCCAGCTGGCGCCCATGCTGGCGTTGAGCGACCAGCGCCCTTCCACGCCGTTGTCGAGCGTGAAGCTGTCGGCGCGCGCGCCGTGGGCCGCCGCCAGCGCCATGGTGGCCAGCGCCATGCGGCAGGCCATGGCCAGCGCCGTGGGGCGGGTCGCGCCCGCGCGATTCTGTTGTTGCTTGTGCATCCTGTCTCCCTCTTTCTCTTTTTTAGGAATGGCCGCGCCGGCGGCTGGGCCAGCGGCGCGGCGACACAACACCCGTCAGCGCGTGACGACGGGGAACAGCGGATCGAATTGGTCGAAGTTGCCGAACAGCGAGCCCAGTGCCTTCGGGTCGCCATCGAGCTTCACTTCGCCTGCCTGGACCAGCTGCGCCAGCGGCACCTTCGCCACCAGCATCTTGAACAGGGCGTCGCGGCTCAGCGTGAGCGCGGCGTCCGGCTTGGCCAGCACGCGGCCACGGGTGTTGTTGAGCACGGAGTTCGACAGCTCCAGCGCGTAGTTCTCATGGGTGTCGGTGAAGGCGATGTTGACGCCCAGGTGCAGGCCGTCGGCCTTCTCGTGGTTCAGGCGCACGGCCAGGTAGTCGAAGATCATTTCGACCGACATGGCGCGCGTCAGGTCCGGCCCCTGGGTGGACATGTGCAGCGGCGTGATGCCGTCGCGCAGTTCATGGGCGCCGGTCAGGTATTCGTTGCGCCAGATGGCCGATTCCGCCTGGTAGCCCAGTTGTTCCAGCGTGTCGGCCTGCAGCAGGCGGGCCGGCTTGTTGGCCGGATCGGCCTTGACCAGGTGATTGAGTATCTCGGCCACCCAACGGTAGTCGCCGGCCGCGTAACCGGCCTTGGCCTGCTTGAGCACGGCCTTGGCGCCGCCCATGGCCGCCACGTAGTGCTGGGCGCGCGTCTTGCCCGTCAGCGGATTAAGCGTGGCCGGGTTGCTGTCGTACCAGCCCAGGTAGTAATCGACCACGGCCCGCAGGTTATGGCTCAAGGTGCCGTAGTAGCCATGGGTGGAGAAGTCGTTCTTCAAACCCTTGGGGAAGAAGCTGGCGTCGCCCACCTCGTCGAGCGGCACGCCGCGGTTGGCCAGGTTCAGCGCCTGGTCGTTCAGGAAGCGGTACAGGTCGCGCTGGTTGGCCAGTTGCTGGTGCAGCCGCTCCTTGCCCCACACGGGCCAGTGGTGGCTGCGGAAGCCCACTTGCGCGTCCGGGAACAGGTCCAGCATCTCGTTGATGTATTTGCTCCAGCCCAGCGCGTCGCGCATGCGGGCGCCGCGCAAGGTGTAGATGTTGTGCATGTTGGCCGTGACCACCTCGGACAGGCACAGCGCGTGGCGCTCGGGCAGGTAGAAGGTCATCTCGGCCGGCGCCTCGGAGCCGTTGTCCATCTGGAACACGAAGCGCACGCCGTCGATGTCCATGCTCTGCCCGGTCTTGCTCACCGTGTCCGTCGGCACGATCAGGCCTATGGTGCCGGTGGAGACTTTCTTGCCCAGGCCCGTGCCCACGTTGCCCTGCGGGCCGGCCGCCAGCGGCATGCCGAACTGATATTGGGCGCGGCGGGCCATGGCGTTACCGGCCAACACGTTCTCGGCCACGGAGGTTTCCATGAAGCCGTCCGGCGCGATCAGGCGCGTCTTGCCGCCCGTGAGGTCGGCCTCGCTGATCACGCCGCGCACGCCGCCGAAGTGGTCGGCGTGGCCGTGCGTGTAGATGACGGCGGCCACCGGACGCCGGCCCAGTTTCTGCTGGGCGAATTCCAGCGCCACCTTGGCCATTTCCGCGCTCACCAGCGGATCGACGACGATCCAGCCCGTTTTGCCCTCGATCAGGGTCATGTTGGAGATGTCGAAGCCGCGCAACTGGTAGATACCGTCGCTCACCTTGTACAGGCCGTGCGCGTTGTTGAGCGTCTCGTGGCGCCACAGGCTGGGGTTGACGGTGGCCGGGGCCGCGCCCTGGATGAAATCGAATGCGTGCGGTTGCCAGATCACGTTGCCGGCCGCGTCCCTGAACGGGCCGTCGGGCATGGCGGCCACCAGGCCGCGGGTGGCTTCCTCGAAGTCCTGCTGGTCGCCCAGCGGCAAGTCGGCGCCAAAGGCCAGGTTGGCGGCCGCCGTGCTGCGGCTGGCCGGTTGCGGTGGTGTGGTTGCGCTGGCCTGCAGGGTGCAGACGGCCAACGCCAGCGCCGTGAGGCGGGCGGTGAGTGCCATGGTGAGTCTTCCTTTGGTTGGGGTGGTATCAGGCTGCCTGGGTATGGCGCGCGTCGGCCAGGATCATCTGGGCCGCTTTTTCCGCGATCATGATGGTGGGGGCATTGGTGTTGCCGCCAACGACGGTGGGCATGATGGAGGCGTCCACTACGCGCAGGCCGCTCATGCCGCGCACCCGCAGGCGCGCGTCCACCACGGCCATGAGATCGTCGGCCGGCCCCATCTTGCAGGTGCCTACGGGGTGGTACTGGGTGTCGGCGCGGGCGCGGATGTCGGCGATCAGCGCCGCCGTGTCGCCGGCGGCCACCGGGTACAGCATCTCGCCGCGCACGGCGTCGAACGGGGCCGACTCCATGATAGCCTGCTGCACCTTGGCGCCCTTGACCAGCACTTCCAGGTCGCGCGCATCGGACAGGAAGCGCGGATCGATCACCGGCGCCGTGCGCGGATCCTTGTCCTGCAAGGTGACGGTGCCGCGGCTGTAGGGACGCAGCACGTCCACGTGGCACGACATGCCGTGGCCCAGGTGGGCCTTGCGGGCGTGGTCGTCCACCATGGCCAGCACGAACACCAGTTGCAGATCCGGCGCCGGCAGGTCCGGGCTGGAGCGGAAGAAGGCGCCCGCCTCGGCAATCATGCTGGCCACCATGCCCTTGCGGTGGCGCCGCCATTCCAGCATGGCTGCCGCCAGCCTGGCCGTGCCGCGCAGCGACACGCCGAAGCTCTCCGTATCGCTGGGCAAACGCCAGCCCTGCACGTAATCGATATGGTCCTGCAGGTTGCGGCCCACGCCGGGCAGGTCGTGTACGACCGGGATATCGTGCGCGGCGCAGTGGGCGCCGGGGCCGATACCGGACAACATCAGCAACTGCGGCGAACCGAAAGCGCCGGCCGAAACGATCACTTCGCGCCGCGCGTGGGCTTCATACTGCACGTTGCCGCGGATATAGGCCACGCCCCTGGCGCTGCGGCCCTCGCACACGATGCGCGAGGAGACGGCGTGCGTGATCACGGTCAGGTTGGGACGCGACAGGTTGGGCGTCAGGTAACCCTTGGCGGCGCTGCAACGCTCGCCGTCGCGGTGGGTGGCCTGGTACATGAAAGCGCCATCCTGTTCGGCGCCGTTGTAGTCGGCCGTGTAGGCGATGCCCTGGGTCGCGGCGGCGTCGATGAACATCTGGTTGAGCGGGCTGGCGTGGCGCGGGTAGCACACGTTGAGCGGGCCGCCGCGGCCGTGCCAGTCGTCGAAGCCGTCGCCCAGCTCGTGGTTCTCGGCCTGCTTGAACAACGGCAGCACGTCGTCGTACGACCAGCCGGGGTTGCCCAGCGATTGCCAGTGGTCGTAATCCCAGCGGTGGCCGCGCACGTACAGCATGGCATTGATGGAGCTGCTGCCGCCCAGCGTCTTGCCGCGCGGCTGGTAGCCACAGCGGCCGTTCAGGGCCGGCTGGGGCACCGTCTGGTAAGCGTAGTTGTTGATCCTGGTCGGCACCATGGCCACCAACCCGGCCGGCGCGTGGATCAACACGCTGCTGTCCGGGCCGCCCGCCTCGAGCAGGCACACCGTCACGTTGGGGTCTTGCGTCAGGCGCGCCGCCAGCACACAGCCGGCCGAGCCCGCGCCGACGATGACGTAGTCGAAATATTGTTTGTCCATTCCAGTCTCCGTTATTGCGCCAGTTCTTATGTATTTGCCCAGCGTCAAGTTGGAAACCAGTGTAGGGGGGACGATTTTTGCTGTCCAATGCATCATTTTGATCGTTATAATGCATTCACTGCATGAATTGGACACGATCATGGACCTCAAACGGCTACGCCACGCCATCGCCCTGGCCGAAGAACTCAATTTCGCCCGCGCGGCCGAGCGCGTGCACCTGTCGCAGCCCGCGCTGAGCCGCAGCATCCAGACGCTGGAGGAAGAATTGGGCTTGCCCCTGTTCGACCGCGACAACCGCAACGTCAAGCTGACCACGGCCGGCGCCGTATTCATGGAGCGGGCCCGCAAGCTGACGTTCCAGATGCGTAACCTGGAGCGCGACATGGGGCTGATCCGCGATGCGGCAATGGGCCAGGTGGCGTTCGGCGTGGGACCGCTACCCACCGCCTCCATGCTGCCGCAGCTGGTGCGCCATGTGCGGCAGACCCGCCACGGCCTGGCCATGCGAGTATCGAGCAACAACTGGCGCAACCTGCTGGTGAACCTGAAAGCCGAACAGATCGAGTTCTTTATCGCCGATGCGCGCGACATCCTGCCCGATCCCGACCTGACGATCACGCCCATCTGCCGCCAGCACGGCCGCTTCATGGTCCGCGCCGGGCACCCCTTGCTGGCCCGCCCCGCACGCACGCTGGCCGACACCCTGCCCTACGGCTTCGCCTCGCTGCTGCTGCCGGTGGCCATGAAGGTGCTATTCCGGCAGGTACTGGGACTGGCGCCCGATGCGCCGCTGCCGGTGATGTTCGAATGCGACAACATGCACATCCTGCGCGAGGTGACGCTGGACGATGACGTGATCCTGCTGGCGACGGAAGCGGCGGTGGCGAACGAGATCGCGAGCGGCACACTGGCGCCGCTCGACTTTCCGGGCCTGCCGCCCTTGTATGCGGAAATCGGCGCCGTGCAGCTGGCCGGGCGCACGCTGTCGCCGGCGGCACGCCTGGTGCTGGAACGGCTGCATGGGATCGCGGCCACGGCGCCCGGCACCACCGTGTTCCGCGACGGGCGCTATCAGGCCACGGCCTGACCGGCGCACCGCGTCCGGCAAGGCGCCCGCGCCCATGCCCATGCCCATGCCCCCGCCTTACGCGCGCAAGGCGCGGCGCAGGATCTTGCCCACGTTCGACTTGGGCAGCGCGTCCACGAACTGCACCATCCGGGGTACCTTGTAGGCCGTGAGCTGGGTGCGGCAATGGGCGATCACGGCCTCTGCGCTCAACTGCATGCCCGGCACGGCCACCACGAACAGCTTGACCGCCTCGCCCGTGCGCTCGTCCGGCACGCCGATGCAAGCACATTCGGCCACCCCGGCCAGCCCCGCCGCCACCGCCTCGATCTCGCCGGGGAACACATTAAAGCCCGATACCAGCACCATATCCTTCTTGCGGTCGACGATGCGCAGCAGGCCGCGCGCGTCGAAGCTGCCCATGTCGCCGGTGCGGAAGTAGCCATCCTCGGTGAACGCGGCGGCGTTGGCTTCCGGCTGTTGCCAGTAGCCGCCCATCACCTGCGGACCCTTGACGCAAATCTCGCCCGCCTCGCCCGGCGCCACGGGCGCGCCATCGTCATCGCGCAACTGCACGTCCGTGCCCGGCACCGGCAAGCCGGTGGTGCCGTTGAAGTCGGCCATGGCCAGCGGATTGAACGACACCACGGGCGAAGTCTCCGACAAGCCATAGCCCTGGCAGATGGGCCGCCCCGTCAACGCCTGCCACTGGTCCGACGTCGCTTGCAGCACGGGCGCACCGCCGCCCACGGCCAGCCGCAGCCGCGAGAAATCCACTTCGCCGATGCGCGGATGGCGCGCCAACCCGCCGTACAGGGTGTTCACACCGCTGAAGATGGTCAGGTGCGACTGCTTGAGGATATCGATCATCTCATCCATGTCGCGTGGATTGGCCACCAGCCAGTTCTGCGCCCCCACCGAGAAGCAGGTGATGAAGTTCACCATCAGCGCGAAGATGTGGTACAGCGGGATCGCCGTCACCACCACTTCCTCGCCCTCCTTCAGCGTGCCTGTCATCTGAGCCCGGAACTGCGCCGTGTTGGCCACCAGGTTCCCGTGCGACAGGGCCGCGCCCTTGGACAGTCCCGTGGTGCCGCCCGTGTACTGCAGGAACAGCAGGTCGTCCGGCCCCAGCGCCACGGGCAGCCGTTCCAGCGCGGCGCCGGCCCGCAGCGCATCCGTGAAGCGGTGCGTGTGGCCCAGGCGCGCGTCCACGGCCGGTGTGGCGTCGGCTGATGGCGCGCCATCGGTCAGGCCCACAGTCACCACGGTCTTGATGGCCGTGTGGGCCAGCGCGTCGGCCAGCGTGGCCGTGGCGCCGTCAAACACGATGATGATTTCGCAGCCGGCGTCGTTGAGCTGGTGCGCCAGTTCACGCGCCGTGTACATGGGATTGACGTTGACCTGCACGGCGCCTGCCCGCACCAGGCCCAGACAGGCCAGCGGGAACGCCAGCACGTTGGGCAGCATCAGCGCCACGCGGTCGCCCTTGCGCACGCCCAGTGCATGCTGAAGCCAGGCGGCGAACGCGCCGGACAGGCGGTCCACGTCCGCATAGCTGAGCGTGTGGCCGTAAGCGTGGAACGCGGGACGCGGCCCGTGGCGCCGCATCGCGCCTTCCAGCAACTGCACCACATTGTCACAGCCGGCCGTGTCGATTTGTTCGGGGATACCGTACTCGCGGTAGGTGGCGAGCCAGGGTTGGGTATGCATGCGCAAAACTCCTTGAGTAGTCAATTAATTTGAAGACGAGCGCCTACAGGCTTAAACCACCACTCACTTCCAGCGTGGCGCCGTTGACGTAGCTGGCCTCGGCCGACAGCAGGAACACGACAGCCGCCGCGATCTCGGCCGGCTGCCCCGTGCGCCGCTGGGGAATCCGCGCCACCATGTCCTCCATGGCTGCCGGTGGAATGTCCTTCACGATGGTGGTGGCGATGAAGCCAGGGCAGACGGCGTTACTGCGCACGCCTTTCGGGCCCAGCTCGCGGGCCCAGGTCTTCGTCATGGCCAGCACACCGGCCTTGGCGGCCGCGTAATTGGTCTGCCCGAAATTGCCGCTCAGGCCCACGATGGACGAGATGTTGACGATGGCGCCGCCATGCGCGATCAGCGCCGCCACGCACGCGCGCGTGCAGTTGAACACGCCCTTCAAATTGATATCGATCACGCGGTCCCACTGGGCCTCGCTCATCTTGATCAACTGGGCGTCGGCCACCACGCCCGCGTTGTTGACCAGGCCATCGATGCGGCCCAGCGCTTCCAGCGTGGCCGCCTGCGCCGCCTGTACGGAAGCGCCATCGGCCACGTCCACCACGCAGCCGGCCACGCGCACGCCCGTCGCGCGCAAGCGCTCCACCGCGGCCGCCACCGCGTCGGCCCGCACGTCCCACACGGCCACGGCCGCGCCTTGGGCCGCGCAACGCTCGCTGATGGCCAGGCCGATGCCTTGCGCACCGCCCGTCACCACGATCACTTTATTCGTCAAATCCATCATTTCTCCTGTTCCGGCATGCATCCCGCGCCTGTGCAAACGGGGTGCTTCATGTAAAATTGAGACCACTTCTTTCACCACCAACACTGATGAAAACCGACTCCCCGAACGTCAACCACAACGGCAGCGACGCCGACACCCAACATCGCCCCGCGACGGGCGTGGGCCGGCCGCGCAAGAACAAGACGGAAGGGAATCCCGAGACGGCCAGCCGCATCCTCGACGCGGCCGAAGAGCTGTTCGCCATGCACGGTTTCTACGGCGTCACCGTGCGCGCCGTGGCCACCCACGCGAACGTCGACGCGGCCTTGGCGCACTACTATTTCCGCACCAAGCAGGGCCTGTTCGACGCCGTGTTCCTGCGCCGGGCCGAAGTCATCAACCGCGAGCGCATGGAGGCGATGCAGCGCTACCAGCAGGAACACGGCGACGCCATGACCGTGGAAGGCCTGGTGACGGCGTTCCTGATGCCGCTGCTGAACCTGGAACGGCACCGCGACCGCGGCTGGCGCAACTACTTCGCGCTGGCGGCCCAGATGAACAACACGCGCGACTTCGGCACCGACACCATGACCCGTTATTTCGATCCGGTGGTGCTGCACTTCATCGAGGCGCTGCACCGCATCCTGCCGGCCGCGCGCAAGGAAGACCTGTTCTGGAGCTACCACATGCTCACTGGCTCGCTGACGCTGACGCTGTCGGACACGGGCCGGCTGGACCGCCTGTCCGGCGGCCTGTGCTACTCGGCCGACATCGCCGCCGCCACCCCGCGCCTGATCGCCTACAGCACGGCGGGCATCAAGGCAGTGTGCCTGGGGCGGCGCTGACAGCTCTGCCTTATTGCTTGTAATAGCCAGCGGCGAATACCAGCTCGCCGCTCTTTTCGAAGTAGGCCGACTTGTCCTCGATCTTCTTGCTCACCGGGTCCACCCACTTGTAGTCCACCCAGCCCTGCCCGGCGCTGGCCGCCTTGGCGAGGATCTCGCGCACGAAATACTTGTTGTCGGCGTCACGTACCTGCGAGGCGTCGATGCCGATGATGCGCTTGTTGGCGCCGTGCGCCACCACCTTGCCATTAAGGTCGTACACGCTCAGGTACAGGTCGCGGTCCACGAACTGGCCCTGCTGGTTGCTCACCTCGGCCAGCGTCTTGTCCACGCCATTCTTCTTCTGGTAGGCGATGGCCTGCTTGACCAGGGCAGACGCTTCCTCCGCCGTACCCCGCTGCGCCGCACCGGCGACAGGAACGAAGGCGGCCAGGCAGCAAGCGAACAGGATATTTTTCAAGATCGTTTTCATATGCTCTTTCATTAATTTGAAGAAGATGGAGACGGCCGCGCACCCCAGCGAGCAGCCAGCTCGCCGACGATGCCACGCCGGGACAACAACACGCAGGCGACGAAAATCAGACCCGTCACCATGCCCACAGCCTCGCCAAGGCTGTTGAACCAGTCGATGCCGGTGTGGCCGGCCAGCAGCGTGCCCACGTCACCGAGCTTGTTTTCCAGTGCGATGATGAGCATGGCGCCTAAAAGCGGGCCGGCCTGGGTGCCCATGCCGCCCACCAACGTCATCAGGATCACCAGGCCGGACATGGACCAGTGGACGTCAGTCAGCGTTTCAAAGCCCTGCACCAGCGCGTTGGTGGCGCCGGCCAGCCCCGCCAGCGCGGACGACAGCACGAACGCCAGCAGCTTGTAGCGGGCCACGTCGTAGCCCAGCGAGACGGCGCGCGGCTCGTTTTCCTTGATGGCCTTGAGCACCTGCCCGAACGGCGAATGGACAGTGCGCACGATCAGCGCGAAGCCGGCCACGCACACGGCCAGCACGAAGTAGTACAAGGTGGTGTCGTTGGCCAGGTCGAACATGCCCAGCAGCCTGCCGCGCGGGATGCCTTGCAAGCCATCCTCGCCGCCCGTCAGCTCACCGGCCCGCAAGGCGCCGAAGAACACCAGTTGGGCCAAGGCCAGCGTGATCATCGAAAAGTAGATGCCCTGCCGACGGATGGCCAGCGCGCCCATCACGAGGCCGATCATCGCCGCCGCGCCGGCGCCGGCCAACAGGCCCAGCTCCGTGGGCCAGCCCCACACCTTGAGCGCATTGCCGGCCACGTAGCCGGCCGCGCCGAAGAAGGCCGCATGGCCGAACGACAGCAAGCCTGTAAAGCCGATCAACAGGTTGAAGGCGCAGGCGAACAGCGCGAAGCACAGCAGCTTGGCCAGGAATGGTGGATAACCGGCCAGCGGCGCGGCCAGTGCGACGGCCAGCGCGATGGCGTAGCCCAGATTCTTGTTCATGGCAGACCTCTTATTTCTCTTTGCCGAACAGGCCGGCGGGACGCAACAACAGCACGACGATCATCACGAGGAACACGACGGTGGACGAGAATTCGGGATAGAACACCTTGGTCAAGCCCTCGATCACGCCCAGCCCCAGCCCCGTGACGATGGAGCCCATGATGGAACCCATGCCGCCAATGACCACCACGGCGAAGACGACGATGATCAGGTTGGAGCCCATCAGCGGCTGCACCTGGATGATGGGCGCGGCCAGCACGCCGGCGAAACCGGCCAGCGCCACGCCGAAGCCATAGGTCAGCGTGACCATCAGCGGCACGTTGACGCCGAACGCTTCCACCAGCTTGGGGTTCTCGGTGCCGGCGCGCAGGTAGGCGCCAAGCCGGGTCTTCTCGATCATGAACCACGTGCCCAGGCACACGGCCAGCGACGCGGCCACCACCCAGGCCCGGTAGTTGGGCAGCACCATGAAACCGAGGTCGGTGGCGCCGGCCAGCAGTTCCGGCACCTCGAACGCCTGACCGGACACGCCGTAGAACGAGCGGAACACGCCTTCCACCATCAGCGTGATGCCGAAGGTGAGCAGCAGGCCATACAGGTGATCGAGCTTGTACAGCCAGCGCAGCATGGTCTTCTCGATGACGATGCCGAAGGCGGCCACCAGCAGCGGCGCCAGCACCAGCATCACCCAGTAGTTCAGGCCCAGGTAGCTCATGCCCATCCAGGCCAGGAAGGCGCCCATCATGTACAGGGCGCCGTGGGAAAAGTTAATCACGTTCAGCAAGCCGAAAATGACCGCCAGCCCCAACGACAACATGGCGTAGAACGAGCCGTTGACCAGCCCTAGCAGCAACTGGCTCAACAGCGCTTGCAGCGGAATACCAAAGATTTCCATGTCAGCTTACTTCCACAGCGCGCACTTGGACTCGCTCTTGGTCAGATAGGCTTGCTCACCGGGGATGGTGGCGGCGATCTTGTAGTAATCCCATGGATACCTGGACTCGGATGGCTTCTTCACCTCCATCAGGAACATGTCATGCACCATGCGACCGTCCGGGCGGATGACGCCGTTGGTGGCGAACATGTCGTTGATCGGCGTCTTCTTCAGGTAGGCCATGACCTTGTCGCCATCGTCCGTACCCAGCGCATGCACGGCCTTCAGGTAGGTGGCAGCGGCGGAATAATCGGCCGCCTGCAGCATCGACGGTTCCTTTTTCATCTTGGCGAAGTAGCGCTTGGCCCATTCGCGCGAGGCGGGCGTGCGGTCCCAGTACCAGGCGTCGGTCAGGTACATGCCCTGGGTGACGTTCAGGCCCAGCGAATGCACATCGTTGATCGACACCAGCAGGCCGGCCAGCTTCATGCTGCGCAGGATGCCGAATTCATTGGCCGCCTTGATGGCGTTCATGGTGTCGCCGCCGGCGTTGGCCAGGCCCAGGATCTGCGCCTTGGAGGCCTTGGCCTGCAACAGAAAGGACGAGAAGTCAGCCGCCGACAGCGGGTGCTTGACACTGCCCAGCACCGCGCCGCCGTTGGCCTTGACCACGTCGGCCGTGTCCTTTTCCAGCGCGGCGCCGAACGCGTAATCGGCCGTCAGAAAGAACCACGACTTGCCGCCCTGCTTGAGCAGCGCGCCGCCCGTGCCGCGTGCCAGCGCCACCGTGTCGTAGGCGTAGTGCACGGTGTAGGGGGTGCATTCCTCGTTGGTCAAACGGGCCGACCCGGCGCCGATCGAAATGAACACTTTCTTCTTCTCGGCCGCCACCTTGGCCATGGCCAGGTTGGCGCCCGAGTTGGTGCCGCCGATCAGCAGATCCACGCCTTGCTGATCGAACCATTCGCGCGCCTTGGAGGCAGCGATGTCGGCCTTGTTCTGGTGGTCGGCCGAGATGAATTCGACTTTTTTGCCGGCCACTACCACGCCCGCGTCGGCGATGGCCATCTTGATCGCTTCCGCGCCGCCCGGTCCATCGATGTCCGAATACAGACCGGACATGTCGGAAATGAAGCCGATCTTGATGGTGTCGCCCGACACCTGCGCTTGCGCGGCGCCGGACAGGCCCATGGCGCACACGGTCGCAGCGGCGATGGCGATAGATTTCAGTTGCATATTGTCTCCGTTCGGATTGGTTGTTGTTTTGGTTTGGTTCTGATTCCGGCTGCGCCGGTACTACACGCCCAGCAGCTCGGTCAGCAGCGGCATCTTGGCGTCTAATTCGGAGGCGACGAAGGTTTCCACGATCTGCCCGTGCTCCATCACGTAGAAGCGGTCTGCCAGCGGCGCGGCGAAGCGGAAGTTCTGCTCCACCATGACGATGGTGTAGCCCTTGGCCTTGAGCGTGGTGATCATGCGGGCCAGGCCCTGCACGATAACGGGCGCCAGCCCTTCGGAGATTTCATCGAGCAGCAGCAGCCGCGCACCAGTGCGCAGGATGCGGGCCACGGCCAGCATCTGCTGCTCGCCGCCCGACAACCGCGTGCCCTGGCTATGCTTGCGTTCCTCGAGGTTGGGGAACATGGCGTAGATTTCCGCCACCGACATGCCCTGCTCGCCCGTCGCCAGTTGCGGCGGCATCATCAGGTTTTCTTCCGTCGACAGCGACGAGAAGATGCCACGCTCCTCCGGGCAATAACCGACGCCCAGGTGCGCCACCTTGTGGGTCGGCAAACCGATCGCTTCCACGCCATTGATCTTGATCGAACCCTTGCGCGCGCCCGTCAGGCCCATGATGGCGCGCATGGTCGTCGTGCGCCCGGCGCCGTTGCGGCCCAGCAGCGTGACCACTTCGCCAGGCTGCACCACCAGGTTCACGTTGTGCAGGATGTGGGATTCGCCGTACCACGCTTGAAGATTGGTGATTTCCAGAGCGGCCGTCATCAGTGCGCACCTTCCAGCACTGCCGCTTCCGTGCCCATGTACGCTTCCATCACTTGCGGATTGCTCGATACTTCCGCGTAGCTGCCCTCAGCCAGCATGGCGCCGCGCTGCAGGACGGAGATCTTGTCGCAGATGCCGGACACCACTTTCATGTTGTGCTCGACCATGAGGATGGTGCGCCCGGCCGACACTTTCTTGATCAGTTCCGTCACCCGGTGCACGTCCTCATGGCCCATGCCCTGGGTCGGCTCGTCAAGCAGCATCAGTTCCGGTTCCATCGCCAGGGTGGTGGCGATTTCCAGCGCCCGCTTGCGGCCGTAAGGCAGATCGACCGTGATGGTGTCGGCGAACGCCGTCAAGTCCACTTCGGCCAGCAATTCCATGGCGCGCGCGTTGAGCTTGGACAAACTGCGTTCGCTTTGCCAGAAATTGAAGCTGGTGCCCAGCTTCCGTTGCAGGCCGATGCGCACGTTCTGCAGCACGGTCAGGTGCGGAAACACGGCCGAAATCTGGAACGAGCGAATCACGCCCATGCGGGCGATCTGCGCAGGCTGGTGGGCCGTGATGTCCTTGCCGTTGAACAGGATCTGGCCCGAACTAGGCACCAGGAACTTGGTGAGCAGGTTGAAGCAGGTGGTCTTGCCTGCGCCGTTGGGGCCGATCAGCGCGTGGATATGGCCGCGCTTGACGCGCAAATCCACGCCCTGCACGGCGCTAAAACCCCGGAACTGTTTGGACAGCTTGCGGGTTTCCAGGATGACGTCGGTCATCTTGTCTCCTTGTTTATATCGTTCTTATCGCCGGCCTTGGCCGTCCCGCGCATGACGGTGCGTACATGCTGTGCACCCTGCCGTCGTATGGCTGCTGTTGGCCATTTCGTGACCTTATTCATGCGTCGGTGAATAAACTATATCAACGTGTTCTCCGTGCCGCAAGCGATTTTATTGTGCAAGTCACACATTCATGCGGCTTACAACGCCCTCTGTTCAAGTTACACCACAGGCAATTGATTTAGCTTGCCGTAAATTTTTGCGACTGCTAGCATTTATTCATCGACCAATTAATTTTATGGTCGAACAGGGAAAACAGCCCTTTTCCTGGCGCAAGCGACGATGGCGCCGGCCCGGTCTGCCCGGCACCCATCGCTTATTTTCTGGACCGCAACACAACAAGAGATAGAGGAAGACATGCAACAACGACTCAAACCGATGGCGCTCGCGATCTGCCTGGCCGCTCCCCTGCTGGGCCACGCGGCCGAGTTCAACGTCGGCAGCAACACCGTCATCAACCTGGGCGGCCTGTTCGCCGTGGGCGCCAAGAGCGCCGAAGTGACGGACACCAGCCGCGCCGTGCAACGCGAATCGCGCGTGGACGACAACACCTCGCGCGTCATCATTTCCGGCAACACGGATCTGGGCAACGGCGTCAAGGCCATCTTCCGCCTGGAAAGCCGCTTCACGGCCGACACCCGCCCCAGCACCCCGCTGGTGCCCGGCTCGACCACCAACGTCGGTGCCGGCACCGGCTGGGCCGACGGCGACACCTGGGCCGGCCTGGCCGGTGACTTCGGCAGCGTCTATTTCGGCAAGTCCACGCTGTACTACGCCGACACCATGGCCATCCCCAACCTGGGCATCAAGGGCGCCGGCGAGTCGTACCGCATCTGGGACGGCAACGGCCTGAGCACCTTCAACATGCTGAGCCAGGTGGGCACCAAGGGCGGCGTGCTGACCACGCTGGGCATCACCCGCTCGCAAAACGTGGTGCGCTGGGACTCGCCCACCGTGAAAGGCTTCGACGGCAGCCTGGCCTACACCAAGAACGCGTCCGGCGACGAAAACCACTTCGGTTGCGCCGGTTGCGCCGTGGACTATGAATCGGGCGGCACCTGGTATGGCCGCCTGCGCTACAACGAAGGCCCGGTTTCGGCCTCGATGAGCGTGTTCCACACCAAGGTGCAAGGCGCCGTCGTCACCGCGCCCTACCTGGGCCCGCTGGACAAGACCGGCTACCGCGCCGGCGTCGCCTACACCTTCCCGTCCAACGTAAAGGTGGGCCTGGTGTACGACAACACCAACGTCCGCAACGGCATCCCCGGCGCCACCGGCGACGCCAAGCGCGGCGTGTTCTCTATCCCCGTCAGCTACATGTGGGACAAGCACGCCGCCTACCTGACCTACACCAAGGCCGGCAGCACCAGCAACCTCGATAACAGCGGCGCCAAGCAACTGAACCTGGGCTACGACTACGCGTTTGCCAAGAACACCTTCATCGGCGTGTTCTTCACCCAGTTGAAGAACGACAGCAACGGCAGCTACTCGCCATTCCTGAGCGGCAGCGCGCTGGGCGGCTCGGCACCGAAGACCGGGGAAGGCTTCCGCCAGTTCTCGCTCGACATCAACTACTGGTTCTAAGCCAGCGCAGTCTCGCGGAACGGCCGGCTCCGGCCGTTCCCGCCCCCCCTTTTTTCTGGACATCCTATGCGTACATTGAATCGCCTGGCAGTATTCGCGCTGGCCGTGGCCAGCCTGTGCAACGTCCATCCAGCCTGGTCCTACGACCAACTGGTGGAGAAAAAGACCTTCACGCTGCCCTCGCTGACCACGGTGGGCGGCAAGACCATCAAGCATGTGCAAGTCGGCTATGAAACCTACGGCACCCTGAACGCGGACGGCAGCAACGCCATCTTCATCCCCCACTACTTTTCCGGCACCTCGCACGCGGCCGGCAAATACGCGGCCACCGACCCCGCACCCGGCTACTGGGACGCCCTGATCGGCCCCGGCAAGCCGCTCGACACGGACAAATACTTCATCGTCTCGGCCGACAACCTGGTCAACCTGAACGTGAAGGATCCGCACGTCGTCACCACCGGCCCGGCCAGCATCGACCCGGACACGGGCAAGCCGTACGGCATGACCTTCCCCATCGTGACCTTCCGCGACTCCGTCAACGTCCACAAGGCGCTGGTGGACGCGCTGGGCGTCAAGCACCTGCAAGCGGTGATCGGCGCCTCGGGCGGCTCGATGCTGACGATGGAATGGGCCGCCTCCTATCCCGAGCTGGTGGAACGGGCGATCCCCGTGATTCCAGGCGGACTGGCCTTCAATCCGTATGCGGTGGAAGTGGCCAGCGTGTGGGCATCGGCCGTCACCAACGATCCGAAATGGAACCACGGCGACTACTACGGCAAGGACGAACCGCTGCAAGGCGTGGCCGAAGCGATGAAGATGGTCAGCCTGTCGTCGCGTCACTACGGCTGGGCCGACCGCACGTTCGGCCGCAAGCCCGCACAGGCCGGCCATGAGCCGATCGACAGCTGGGACAACCTGTACGCGATCGAAGCCACCTTCAACGCCGGCGCCGCCGCCGCCGCCAAGCGCACGGACGCCAATTCGCTGCTGTACACCATCAAGGCCAACCAGCTGTTCAGCGTGTACCAGGCAGCCGACCTGCAACAGGGCCTGCAGCGGATCAAGGCGCGTGTGCTGTTCATCCCGGCCGAGTCGGACCTGCTGCTGTTCCCCGACTACAGCCGGCAAGCGATGGCGCTGCTGCGCGCGCAAGGCAAGCAGGCCGAGTTGTTCGAGCTCCACGGCGACGGCGGGCATCTGGACGGCATCACCCAGATCATGCAGGCCGGGCCGGCCATACGCGACTTCCTGAGCAAATAACAGAGCAATGCAATGTGTGCCTCCGCTTGGGCCCGCCCCTGGCCGGTTCAAGCGGCACACATTGACCTCGCGGCCCCGTTTTTACATCCATCTTCAGTTTTCCTTGCCATCGTTATCACGCCCTGCCACGTCCTGGTGGCGCTGATGGCGCCTCCCTCACCCCGAACAGGCCAGAATGTCTCCCTTTTTACACTCGCGCCCCAGCGAGGGACTATTGCCCAGCATCATGACCTGTTAGACTCGTAAGCCTTGCTGTATCAGGCAACATCATTATCAAATAATTACATGTGTGGTGACACTAACATTCCATGGCCGGGCCGGGGGTGGCGGTAGCACGACCAGACTGGGGAATGGTTTCATGATCAACGACAAAGCGCGCTGGAAGCCGGCGCTGCTGGCCGCGTCCGTGTCGGCCGCGCTGCACGGCATGGCCCATGCGCAAACCACGCTCGCCGCGCCCGACAACACCGATGGCCAGGTACAGGAAGTAATCGTCACCGCACAGCGCACCGCCTCGCTCGAGTCGCGCACGCCGGTGGCCATGTCCGTGCTGACGGGCGAACAACTGCGCCAGGCCGGCCTGGACCAGCCGTCCGCGCTGGCCGCCCGCCTGCCCAATGTGCACCTGGACGGCGCCGCCGCCGCGCTGAAGATCACCATCCGCGGCGTCACCAACGCCGACACCACGGAAAAAGGCGACCCGTCGGCCGCCTTCATGGTCGATGGCGTCTACCTGGCGCGCCCCACCCAGCAGAACCTGAGCTTCTACGACGTGGACCGCATCGAAGTGCTGCGCGGCCCCCAAGGCACGCTGTACGGCCGCAACACGACGGCCGGCGCCATCAACGTGATCACCAACGCCCCCAGCCGCCAGCTGGAAGGCGCCGTCGGCGTGGAACTGGGCGACTACGCCAGCCGCAAGGTCAACGCCATGCTCAACGTGCCCGTCAACGACGCCCTGGCGCTGCGCGCAGCCGTGGCCGCGAACCGCCACGACAGCTACCTGATCAACGGCCAGGGCACGCCCTACGCGCTGGGTCTGGACCGCGACGACGTGTCGGGCCGCCTGTCGGCCAGGCTCACGCTGAGCCCCGCCGCCTCGCTGCTGCTGCGGGCCGACCACAGCACGGTGCACGACAACAGCGACCGCATCGTCCCCGACACCAATTTCTACCACGGCATCGCCAGCGGCCAGCCCACCTGGTACGACGCCAGCACCGAGCAGCGCCTGACCAACGGCTTCGTGCCGCCCAACACCCGTCCCGAACAGGGCTACGACCACAAGACCACCACCGGCCTGTCGGCCGAACTGGCGTGGAACCTGGGCCCGGCCACGGTGACCTGGCTGGGCGCCCACCGCCGTTTCGACAACCACATCCTGTTCAACTACTACTACCGCGTCAAGCCGACCTTCGCCATCGGCGTGCACCAGAATTTCGACGGCGTCAACGCGCAGGACTCGCACGAGCTGCGCATAGCCACCAATGGCGCCGGCCCGCTCAGCGCGCAGGCCGGCCTGTACTACTTCCACGAAGAGACGAACACGCTGTACACCTTCCGCGACCTGACCCTGCTCGGGCTGCCGCCGTACTACGTGTTCCCCACCGGCCCCACCATCGCGCGCAGCAAGGCCGTGTTCGGCCAGGCCACGTGGCGCGTGACGGACCGGCTGCGCGCCACGGCCGGCGTGCGCTACACGGCCGACGACAAGTCGCGCATCGGCTCCACCAACTTCCAGCAAGGCCCAAGCTTCAATCCGGCCACCGACTTCAGGCTGCTCAACGCGGCCGACATCGACACCCGCAAGAACACCTGGCGCCTGGGCCTGGACTATGACGTCACGCCCACCACCTTCGCCTACGCCACGCTGTCGACCGGCTACAAGGCGGGCGGCTTCAACGATGGCTGCCTGGCCGGCACCAGCGCGCTGGGCATCCCGTGCCCGGCCGCCGTGGCCGTCCCGGCCAGCACGCTGTACTACCAGCCCGAAACGCTGACTGCCCGCGAGGCTGGCCTCAAGACCCGCTTCTGGGACAAGCGCGCCAGCCTGAACCTGGCCGTGTTCGACTACGACTACCGCAACCTGCAACTGTCGGGCGTGGCCATCGTGCACGGCGCGCCGCAGTACGTCACGACCAATGCCGGCGTGGCCAGCGTCAAGGGCCTGGAGGCCGATGGCCAGGTCAACCCCACGGCCGACGACCGCATCAGCTACGGCCTGACCCTGCTCGACGCACACTACGTGTCCTACACGCCGGACGGCGTGCATTCGTGGGCCGGCACCAAGCTCGATCGGGCGCCGTCGAACACCGTCACGGCCGGCTACGAACACCGCTTCCTGCTGGCCGGCGGCCAGCTGCGGGCCGGCATCGTGGCGCGCCGCAGCGCCGCCTACCTCATCGGCGTGCCGACCCAGCAACTGCGCTACACCATCCCGGCCCGCACGGCCAGCGACGCCACCGTGCGCTACCAGCCTGGCGGCGCCCCGTGGAGCGTGCAGGCACAGGTCAAGAACCTGGAAAACAAGGTGCAACCGATCGCCATCGACAGTTTCGGCATGGTGGTGCCCAGCGAACCGCGCACCGTCGCCGTGCGGTTCGATTACCGTTATTGAAGATCCCCTTATTGAAAACCTGTTCTTGAAAGTCCGCAGCCAGTCCGCCGCGTGCGCGCGGCGCCCGTCAACTCTATGATCCGAAAAAACCGCTCATGAAGTCTGCCCTGCACCACCTGCCCCGCTTCACCAACGTCCTGTTGATCGTGTTCCTGGCCGTGACGCTCTCGCGCGGCTACGGCGACACCACCAGGCTGCTGATCGCCAGTTCGCTCGTCATGTTCGCCTGCTGCTGGAGCAGCGCCATCCACCTGCTGGGGGCGCGCGCGGCCCGCAACTTCGTCATCATCGGCGTGGTGCTGGGCTGGATCGCGGAGCAGCTCGGTTCCAGCTACGGCTGGTTCTTCGGCAGCTATACCTACACGGACGTGCTGGGCCCGCGGCTGGGCGACGTGCCCGTCATCATCCCGCTCATGTGGTTCGCGCTGTGCTACGTGGCCTACGTGATCGGCAACCTGATCGTGTGGCAATCGCCCACCGACGGCAAGCCGGCGCTGCGCCAGACCCTGGTCATGTCGCTGCTGGCGGCCATGATCGTGACGGCCTACGACCTGGGCGCCGATCCCTACATGGTCTATGGCATCAAGGCCTGGATCATGACCAAGACCGATGGCTGGTGGTTCGGCGAAACCCTGCAAGGCTTCGTGGGCTGGATGCTGGTGTCGTTTACCATCGTGTTCCTGTTCCGCCTCACGCTGCGCAAGCGTGCCCCCGTGGCCGCGCTGCCCGTGGCGCGCCGCCACGCCCTGGTGCCGCTGCTGGTCTACGGCGGCAGCATGGTGTTCCAGGTGGCCGAAGGCACGCCGGTGGAAACCCGCACCATCGCCCTGTTCGCGATGGGCATCCCGCTGCTGGTGGCCGTGTGCGGCTTTGAACGCTGGCAGCGGCCGGCCCACGCCAGCGCGCCGGCCGATCAACCAACCACACAAGCGGCGAGGGCATAATGCGCGACACCATCTCCCGTTCCAGCACCCTGCGCGCCGATCCGCTGGCCGACGACACCATCGCCCGCATCCTGGGCCCATGGGACAAGCACGGCGACAACGCGGCCCAGTGGCAAGCCATCGCCACCGTCAATGACCAGCTCTCGCAATGGCAGAGCAACGGCGCCCTGCCCGGCTGGCGCGCCGGCGCGCACGTGCCGCCGGCCATCGCCGCCGCGCTGGAAGACTACATCCAGGCCGGCCTGCGCCTGCCCGAGTGGGCCGATCCGGCCAGGATCGCCCGCGCCGAAGCACTGTTCATGGACATGAGCATGCTCTCGTGCACCCTGCTGTTCTGCGCCAGCCTGCCCGAATGCTATGTGATCCCCGACCTGGCCGGCGTGCTGCACGCGGCCGGCCAGCTCGAACAGCACACCGACTACCGCATCCGCTCCACGGCCGCCATGCTGTTCCCTGTCATGATGCACGGCGGCCTGACCGACGCCAGCGGCGGTGGCGTGGCGCAAACGCTCAAGGTGCGGCTGATCCACGCCACCATCCGCCACCTCATCCTGCGCGGTAATCCGTCCGACGCCGCGCGCCCCGAGGCGCCAGCCGTGGTGCCGCCGCTGCCCATGGTGGCGGAGCAACTGCGCAGCATGCAGGGCACGCTGTACGCGCACGGCTGGAACGTGGAACGCGATGGCCTGCCGTGCAACCAGGAGGAACTGGCCTACACGCTGCTCACCTTCAGCTTCGTGTTCCTGCGCGCCCTGCGCAAGCTGGGCCTGGGCCTGCCGGCCGAAGATGAACACGCCTACCTGCACGCCTGGAACGTGGTGGGCCACGTGCTGGGCATCGAGCGCAGCATGATGGCCGACACGATGGAGCAGGCCGAGGCGCTGTTCAACCGCATGCAGGCCAGCGGCCGCGCGCATCCCTTCCTGCCCGATTCCCGTCCCGCGCTGGGCGCGGCCCTGATGCAGACCATGGAAAAGGAACTGCCGCTGCGCATCCTCAAGCCCTTCCCCGTGCTGCTCACGCGCCACCTGTGCGGCCCGGCCGCCTCGCGCGACCTCGGCTTGACGCAGCGCGTGTCGCTGCCCTCGCGCGCCCTGTTCGCCGTCGCGATGGGCACGATCCGCCTGATCGACGCCACGGCGCGCCTGTTCTGCCCCCAGTTCTCCCTGTCGCGCCTCGTCACCCGCGTGGTGGGCTACCAGTTCACGGTCAAGCTGCTGATGGACCAGACCCGGCCCCTGAAGCTGCCCGCAGCCCTGCTCAATCAGGTGGACGCCGTCACCTCCGGCTGGGACGAGGACCGCCAGGCGCCGCGCTGGGTCAACGCGCTCGAAGCGCGCCTCACGGGCCGCCGCAAACGCCTGATCCCGACCGGGCCGCAGCCATGACCGGCGCGCCACCATACACCTTGCCAGTTTTACGCGCGGGCCATGGCGCCCGCGCCCGGCCGTCGCCATGGCCACCGCTGCTGCCAGCGTCCTGGCGGTCCGCGTTGCTATCAGCCTTGCTGTCATTGCTGCTACTGCTGCCCGGCGCCAGCCGGGCCGCCCCCGCGGCCCTGCTGCTGGACGACGCCAGGGGCCAGATCGACGCCTGGCCCGCCCTGACCGTGCTGTCCGATCCGGGCGGCCAACTGGACGTGAACGGCGCGCGCGCCGCCGCCGCCCGCTTCACCGCGCCCGATTCCGCCTACGCCACCCTGGGCGTGCACCGCGACGTGCTATGGCTGCGCATTCCCGTCACGGTGGCGCCCGGCGGCGAGGGCGACTGGATCCTCAATATCGACTACGCCGCCCTGAACCGGGTGGACGTGTACGTGAGCGCCAACGGCGCCATCGTGCGCCACGCGGCCATGGGCAACCTGCTGCCGCGCGACCGTGCCGGCGCACGGGGGCGCGCCCCGGCCGTGGCCCTCAAGCTGGCGCCGGGCGCCGGCCAGGAACTGTGGCTGCGGGTCGAGAACACCGGTTCCATGATCCTGCCGATCCGCCTGTCCACGCCGGGCGCCTTCCACGCGACCGCCCTCAACGAGCAGATGCTGCAAGGCTTGCTGATCGGCCTGAGCCTGTGCCTGCTGCTCTACAGCCTGGCCCAGTGGATCAACCTGCGCGAACCGCTGTTTGGCAAATACGCGCTGCTCACGGCCGGCACCACCATGTTCTCGGTCGAATTCTTCGGCCTGGGCACCCAATACCTGTGGGGCAACCAGCAGTGGATGACCATGCACGCCGGTGGCCTGTTCGCGCTGATGGCCTCGTGCGGCGCCTACCTGTTCGTGGAACAGGCGCTGGCCCGCCCCGGCATGGACCGCGTGTTCAGCCGCCTGATGCACACGGGCGCCGTGCTGGCCCTCGTCAGCGCCGGCGCCTACGCCACCGACATCATCGGCGTGCAGACGCTGGTGGCCATCGTCAGCACGCTGGGCCTGATGCCCATGCTGCTGGGCCTGCCCGGCGCCTTCATGCGCGCGCGCCGCGGCGACGCCGTCGGCATCTACTTCCTGATCGGCTGGGCCGTCAGCTTCATGTCCTCGGTGCTGCTGTCGCGCGTCATCAACGGCGCCGTGGCCGCCAACTTCTGGACCATGCACGCGCTCCAGTTCGGCAACATGTTCGACATGCTGGTGTTCATGCGCATCCTCGGCCTGCGCACCAAGGCCATGCAAAGCGCCATGCTGCGGGCCGAAGCGGCCACTCGCATGAAGTCGGATTTCCTGGCCAACATGAGCCACGAGATCCGCACCCCGCTCAACGCCATCATCGGCATGAGCCAGCTGGCCATGATGGCCGAACCGAGCCCGCGGCTGCGCAATTACTTGAGCAAGATCGAAGGAGCCGGCCAGCACCTCCTGGGCATCATCAACGACATCCTGGACTTCTCCAAGATCGAAGCGGGCAAGCTGGCGCTCGAATCGGTGCCGTTCGCGCTGGACGAGCTGCTCGAGCACCTGGCCAGCCTGACGGCCATCAAGACCGACGACAAGCGGGTGGAACTGGTGTTCCGCGTCGAGCGCGGCGTGCCGGCCCGCCTGGTGGGCGACCCGCTGCGGGTGGGCCAGATCCTCATCAACCTGACCAACAATGCCGTCAAGTTCACCGACCGTGGCGAGATCGTGGTGGCGGTGGAGGTGGCCGAGCGCAAGGGCGAGCAGGTGACGCTGCATTTCAGCGTCAGCGACACGGGCATCGGCATGAACGAGGAACAGCTGGTGCGCCTGTTCCAGTCCTTCAGCCAGGCCGACGGCTCCATCACGCGCCGCTACGGCGGCACCGGCCTGGGCCTGTCGATCTCCAAGCAGCTGGTGGAACTGATGGGCGGCGCCATCCGCGTCCACAGCACGCCCGGCGTGGGCAGCCGCTTCAGCTTCACCATCACGCTGGGCGTGGCCGATCCGGCCAGCGCCCCCGTGGTGGCGCCGGCCGAAGCGTTGCGCCAGGTGCGCGTGATGGTGGTCGACGACAGCGCCACGGCGCGCGACGCGCTGGTCGAGATGCTGGCCTCGTTCGGGGTGTCGGCCCATGGCGCCAGCTCCGGCGAGGAGTCGCTGTACCTGCTGGCGCGCGCGGCCGACGAGGGCGCGCCCTACCAGGTGGTGCTGATGGACTACATGATGCCGGGCTGGGACGGGGTCGAGACCATCCGCCGCATCCACGCCGACCCGCGCCTGGCCGCGCCGCCGGCCATCCTCATGGTCAGCGCCTGCACCCGCGAGACGGTGCAGCAGCAGGAAGGCCCGTTCCAGCTGCATGGCTTCCTCACCAAGCCGGTCGGCCCGGCCCTGCTCTATCACAGCCTGCTGCAGGTGCTGCGCCCCGATCTGGCCGGCGCCGCCGGCAACCCGTCCGGCCCGGGCATGCGGGCGCCCGACCTGGCCCGGCTGGCCGGCGCCCGCATCCTGCTGGTGGACGACAACGCCAACAACCGCGAAGTGGCGCAGGATTTCCTGGCCATGGCACAGGTCGAGGTGGACGTGGCCATGCACGGCGGCGAGGCCGTGCGCATGGTGCAGCAGCGCGACTACGACCTGGTGCTGATGGATATCCAGATGCAGGAAGTGGACGGGCTGACGGCCACCCTGCAGATCCGCGCCCTGCCAGGCCTGGGCGCGCTGCCCATCATCGCCATGACGGCGCACGCCATGGCGGGCGACCGCGAGAAAAGCCTGGCGGCCGGCATGAACGACCATGTGACCAAGCCGATCAACCCGGAACTGCTGTTCCGCGCCCTGCACAAGTGGATCGACCCGGCCCGTCTGGCCGGCCGCCAGCCGCCAGCCATACCCGCCGCGGCCGCCGGCGACGAGGGCGACGCGCAGGCGGCCGCGCCGCTGCCGCCCGTGCCTGGCATCATCTGGCAGCAGGCGCTCGACAGCGTGGGCCAGCAGCGCTCCCGCCTGCACAAGCGCATCGTCAGCTTCCTGCAGGAATACCAGGGCGGGCCGCAGGTGGTGCGCGAGGCACTGCGGGCCGGCCACCACACGGCCCTGCAAAGCCTGGCCCACAACCTCAAGTCGAGCGCGGCCTACCTGGGTGCGGCCGAACTGTCGGCCCAGGCCAACGCCGTCGAACAGGCGCTGCGTTCGGGCCAGCACGAGCGCTGCGCGGCGCTGGCCCAGGAACTGGCCGACACCCTGGACACCGTGCTGGCCGGCCTGGCCGCCGTCGCGGCCCGGCCTCCCGCTTCGGCCAGCCGCCCCGCCATCGCGGCCAGCGTCGCGGACGCGGACGCGCCGGCGCCGGACATGCCCGGCGCCGCCCCCCTGATCCGCCAGCTCGAAGCCTTCCTGCGCCACGACGACGCGCGCGCCGAGGATGCCCTGCACGCCCTGCAGGCCCTGCCCGGCGCGGCCCGCCACGGCGCCCTGCTGGCGGCGATTCAGCAGGCGGTCGATGAGATCGAATATGATGGCGCATTGGCACCGCTGGCCGAACTGGCGCGCGCCCTGAATCTGAACGTGGAATTGAGCGCATGAATTTGCCTGTAATGCAAAAAGTCCTGATCGCCGACGACGACGCCATCAACCGCCAGGTGCTGGCCGAGCTGCTCAAGCCGGACTACACGGTGCTGCTGGCCAAGAACGGCACCCAGGCCCTGGAACGGGCCACGCGCCACGCGCCGGACCTGATCCTGCTGGACGTGATGATGCCCGACATGGATGGCTACGAGGTGCTGCGCCAGTTGCGGGCCGACCCGCAAACGGCCGATATCGCCGTCATCTTCATCTCCGGCCTGGACCGCCCCGAGGACGAGGCCAACGGCCTGAAGATGGGCGTGGCCGACTACATCGCCAAGCCGTTCAACGCCACCGTGGTGCTGGCGCGGGTGGCCCTGCACCTGCAAGTGGTGCGCCAGCGGCGCATGCTGGAACACCTGGCCCACGTGGACGGCCTGACGGAGCTGGCCAACCGGCGCCGCTACGACGACGTGTACGCCAACGAATGGCTGCGCACCCAGCGCAACGGCCGGCCGCTGTCGCTGGCCATGCTCGACATCGACTGTTTCAAGCAATACAACGACCATTACGGCCACCCGGCCGGCGACCGCGCGCTGCGCGCCGTGGCCCGCGCGGCCGCCGGCCACATGCGCCGTCCGGCCGACCTGGCGGCCCGCTACGGCGGCGAGGAGCTGGTGCTGCTGATGCCCGACACGGACGCGGCCCAGGCCCTGCAAGTGGTGCAGGCGATCTGCGCGGAAGTGGCGCAACAGGCCATCGTCCACGCCGCCTCCACGGCCGCGCCGCTGCTCACCGTCAGCGCCGGCGGCGCCACCTTGCGCCTGGCCGAGGGCGAAAGCGCGAACGAACTGTTGGCCGCCGTGGACAGCCACCTGTATCTGGCCAAGCAAGCTGGCCGCAACCGTATCGTCTGGCGGCCGGACCCGGCCCCGGCCCAGGCTTGAAGCGGTGGAGACCATGCACCACGACGCCGGCCCGCCCATCCTGGACCTCGATGACGCCAGCGCCCGCAATGGGGTACAGCGCCCGCTGCTGCTAAGCGCCGCGCGCGCGTTCGCGCAAGCCTATGGCGCGCTGCCGCAACAGGTTGTGGGCCAGCTGGCGGCCGGCGAGCTGGCCGCGCTGGGCCAGGGCGCGCACCGGGTCAAGGGCGCCGCCACGCTGCTGGGCGCCTACCGGCTGGGCGCCGCCGCCGCCGCGCTCGAGGAGGCCGTGCGCGCGGGCGACCCGACGCCATTGCCGGGCGTGGCCCACGCCTTCGCCACGGAACTGGCGGCGGCGCTGGCCGCCGTGCGGGCATTGACGCCGCTCACGCCGGCACCCGCGCCGCAGGCCGCTCCCGCGTCACCGGCGGATGCCGACCCGGCGCAGCGCGCGCAAGCGGCCACGCTGGCGCGGCAACTGGCGCCGCTGCTGCACGACGGCGATTACGGGGCCACGGCGCTGCTCGACCAGCTCGATGGCTTGCTGGGCGGCGGCGAGCACGCGGCCCTGCTGGCAGCCATCCGCCAGCAATTCGACGACCTGGAAACGGAACAGGCGGCCCTGCTGGCCGAGCGGCTGGGCGTCGCGCTGGGCTGACAAATGCCCCTGCGCCATCACAGCGGCGCCACTTTTTTCTCCAGCTGTCCAATACAAGGCGGTACAATGAAAATTCCCCCTAGGCACGCGCCTGGCCCCTGTGGCGCCGGCGCGACGGGCGCGGAGCACCCCAGGCGGGCCATATAGAACAAGACAATGCGGGACATGATGAGCGCGATCGCGCCCTACCTCAAGCGGCAAGCCACCTGGCGCCGGGCCGGCGCGGCACTGCTGCTGGCCGGCGCGCTGGGCGTGGCGACCTGGTGGGTGGGCCAGCGCGAGGAACAGCGTGCGCTGGCCACGCTCGAAAGCCGCCTGCTGGGCCGCAGCGCCGCCAGCGCCAGCCTGCTGACCCAGCAACTGGGCACACTGGAACGCGATGTGCTGTTCCTGGCCAGCCTGCCGCCGATGGGCGGCATCATGCGCGCCAGCGCCAACGACGGCTACGATGCGCTCGAATCGACCCCGGTCGCGCTCTGGCACCGGCGCCTGACCAGCATCTTCCAGGCCTACGCCGCCACCAATCCCGACATCCGGCAAGTGAGCCTGGTGGGCCTGGCCGACCAGGGCCGCGAACTGGTGCGCATCGACCGCACCGGCGACACCATCGGCGCGGCCGACGGCGGGCGGCTGCGGCAGGTGGGCCAGGAACCCGACATCGAAGCCGCCGCCCATCTGGCGCCAGGCCAGGTACACGTGTCGGACATCGGCTTCGAGCGGATCGCGGGCCACGCCGTCACGCCGGCCGTGCCGGTGCTGCGGGCCGCCACGCCCATCCATGACAGCCAGGGCAAACTGTTCGGGGTGGTGGTGGTCGATTACGCCGCGCGCGGCATCCTGGCGCCGCCCGCGGCCAACTTGCCGGAGGACTTGCGGGCCTATCTGACCAATGGCCGGGGCGATTTCCTGCTGCACCCGGACCCGGCCAGCGCATTTGGCTTCGAGCGCGGCCACCCGCTGCGCTGGCAGGACCAGTTCCGCCGCCTGGACCACGGCGCCAGCACCTTGCTGGGCCGCTATGACGGCCCGCGCGGCACGGTGGTGGCCATCACGCGCCGCGTCAGCATCGCGCCCGGCCATCCGGAACGCGACCTCACGCTGGCCCTGACGGCCCCGTTCGCGCCCGTGCTGGCGGCCCGCCACACGGCCCAGCTCACCCTGCTGGCCTCGATGCTGTGCGGCGCCTTGCTGGTGGGCGGCGCCAACCACCTGCGGCGGCGCCAGCGCCGCCGGCTCGAGGAAATCCGCGCCGCCGCCACGGCCCGCATCCAGGAACTGAACGTGTCGCTGGAACAGCAGGTGCGCGAGCGCACGCGCCAGATCGAGTCGGTCACCATCCTGCAGCGTGCCATCCTGGCGCACGCCTCGTACGCCATCATCGCCACCGACACGGACGGCATCATCCGCCTGTTCAACCCGGCCGCCGAGCGCATGCTGGGCTATGCGGCGGCCGAACTGCTGGGCAAGTGCACCCCGGAGCGGCTGCACGACCGGGACGAGGTGGCCGCGCGCGCCGCCGCCCTGAGCCAGGAACTGGGGCGCCCGATCGCGCCCGGCTTCGAAGTGTTCGTGGCCAAGGCCAGGCTGGGCATGCACAACGAGTATGCCTACACCTATGTGCGCAAGGATGGCGGCACCTTCCCCGTCATGCTGTCGGTGAGCGCCCTGCGCGAGGACAGCGGCGCCATCATCGGCTTCCTGGGCATCGCCTCCGACATCTCCGCCCGCGAGCAGGACCGGCGCACGCTGGTGGCCGCGCGCGACCAGCTGCTGAACGCCTCGCGCGTGGCCGAACTGGGAATCTGGACCTGGGAACCGGGCAGCGGGGCCATGGAATGGAACGAGCGCATGTTCGACTTTTACGACGTGCCGGAACGGGAACGGGGCGGCCCGTTCTACGCTGGCTGGCAGAAGCGGCTGCATCCGGAGGACCGGCCGCGCGTACTGGCCGGCTTGCGCGCCGCCGCCGATGGGGCGGCGCGCCAGCAAGCCACCTTCCGCATCGTCTGCCGCGACGGCTCGTTGCGCACCATGCAGGCCGTCACGTCGCAGGAACGGGACCGCCAGGGCCAGGTGGTGCGGGTGCTGGGTATCAACCGCGACATCACCTCCGAGCACGAGGCCGAGCAAGCCTTGCGGGCGGCCATGGCGGCGGCTGACGCGGCGAGCCGGGCCAAGTCGGAATTCCTGGCCAACATGAGCCACGAAATCCGCTCGCCGCTGAACGCCGTGCTGGGCATGCTGGCCCTGCTCAAGCAAACCACGCTGGACCAGCGCCAGCGCGACTACGCGGACAAGTGCGAAGGGGCCGGCCGCGCCCTGCTGGGCATCCTCAACGACATCCTCGACTTTTCCCGCGTGGAGGCCGGCAAGCTGACGCTCGATCCGCACACCTTCAGCATCCGTGACCTGTTGCACGAGGTCGACATCATCCTCAGCGCCAACGTGGGCCCGCGCGCCATCGCGCTGCGTTATGAACTGGCCGGCGATTTGCCGCCGTGGGTGGTGGGCGACGCACTGCGGCTGCGCCAGGTGCTGCTCAACCTGGGCGGCAACGCCATCAAGTTCACCCACGAGGGCGAAGTGACCATCTCGGTCGCGCCGCTGGCGAGCGCGCCCGGCGATGGCCAGCAAGGCCAGGATGGCCAGGCCAGCCAGGACCGGACGGCCGCCCTGGCGCTGCGCTTCGCCGTGCGCGACACGGGCATCGGCATCGCGCCCGAGCAGCTCGGGCACATCTTCGACGGCTTTTCGCAGGCCGAGGCTTCCACGGCGCGCCGCTACGGCGGTTCCGGGCTGGGCCTGGCCATCTGCCGGCGGCTGGTGCAGATGATGGGCGGCACGCTCACGGTCGACAGCGCGCCGGGGGCCGGCAGCACCTTCAGCTTCGTGCTGCCGCTGCAACCGGGCACGCCCCCGGCGCAGGCCGCGGCGCAAGCTGCCGACGCCGACGCCACGGCGCCCGCCCCGCTGGCCGGCCTGCGCCTGCTGCTGGTGGAGGACAACCCGATCAACCAGCAAGTGGCGGGCGAACTGCTGCGCCACGCCGGCGCCCGCGTGGACGTGGCCGACCATGGCCAGGCCGCGCTCGAGGCGCTGGCGGCCGACCCACACTACGACTGCGTGCTGATGGACGTGCAAATGCCCTGCATGGATGGCTACCAGGCCACGCGCCTGATCCGCGCCCAGCCGGGCATGGCGGCGCTGCCCATCATCGCCATGACGGCCAACGCCATGCAGTCGGACCGCGAGCAGGCCTTCCAGGCCGGCATGAACGACCACGTGGGCAAGCCCTTCGACCTGCCCCAACTGCTGGCCGTGATCGCCCACCATACGGGGCGCGCCGCCACCGGGGGCGATGGCGGCCAGGCGGCGCCGGCCGCGCTGGCGCCGCTGCACGTGCCGCCGGCGCTGGGCATCAACGGCGCGGCCGCGCTGGCGCGCTTCAATGGCAACGCCTCCGTGTACCAGCGCGCGCTGCGGCGCTTCGCGGCCGACTGCGGCCCGCTGGCCGCGCAAGTGCCGGAAACGCTGGACAGCCCCGCCAACATCGGCGCGGCCGGGCGCCAGCTGCACAGCCTCAAGGGCCTGGCCGCCACCGTCGGCGCGGACGCGCTGGCGACGCTGGCGCAATCGATGGAACTGCTGCTGCGCAGCCAGGGCAGCCCGATGGCCTGGCAGGTGGAACACGCCAACCTGATCGCGGAAGCCCGGCGCGCCGCCTCGGCGGCGGCCGAACTGGCATCGGGCATGGCGCAGCACCTGGCCGCTTTCACGCGGCCGGCCCACGACGGGACCGGCGACGCCGCCCACGCCAGCGCGCTGCCGCAGGAGCTGGCGCGCCTGCGCCGCCTGCTCGACGCCTCCAGCCTCGACGCGCTGCCCCTGTTCGAACGCCTGCTGCGCGAGCAGCGGGCCGCCATGGAGCCGGAAGCGGCCAGCCTGGAGGCGGCCATGGACAGCTTCGACCTGGCGCGGGCGGGCGCCATCTGCCAGGCCATCTTGCACCGCCTGGACGCCACCTCTCACTCTGGAAGGCAGAATCGTGATCATGCCCAAGCTCTCTCCTGAACGCCGCGGCCGGGTGCTGGTGGTGGACGACCAGCCGATCAATATCCGCATGCTGCACGCCGTGCTGGCCGAGGAATTCGAAGTGTTCGCCGCCACCAGTGGGGAACAGGCGCTCGAATTTTGCCGCGGCAACAAGCCCGACCTGATCCTGCTGGACGTGGTCATGCCGGGCATGGATGGACTGGAAGTGTGCCGCCGCCTCAAGCAGGACCAGGACACGCGCGCCATCCCCGTCATCTTCGTCACGGCCGGCACCCTGGCCGAGGAGGAGAACGCCTGCTGGAGCGCCGGCGCGGCCGACTTCGTGTCCAAGCCCGTCAACCCGCTCACGCTGCGCAACCGGGTGCTGGCCCACCTGCAATTCAAGCTGCACATGGACGCGCTGCAGGCGATGGCGTTCGCCGACGGCTTGACGGGAGTGGCCAACCGGCGCCTGTTCGACGATACGCTGAACGCCGAATTCCGGCGTTGCGGGCGCAGCGGCGAACCGCTGGCCATGCTGATGATCGACGTCGATTGCTTCAAGCGCTACAACGACCGTTACGGCCACCAGGCCGGCGACGACTGCCTCAAGCGGGTGGCGCTCGCGCTCAAGGAACACCTGAAGCGGCCCTACGACCTGGTGGCCCGTTACGGCGGCGAGGAATTCGCCTGCATGCTGCCGGACACGGACGAAGCGGGCGCGCTGGCCATCGCCGAGGAACTGCGGCTGGCCATCGCGGCGCTGGCCATCGCCCACGCAGACAGCCCGGTGGCCGACCACGTCACCATCAGCGTGGGCGTGGCCGTGCTGCGGCCCGCGCCCGACGGCGACAGCGCCGCCCTGCTGGGACTGGCCGACCAGGCCCTGTACCGGGCCAAGCACGAAGGGCGCGACCGCTGCCGCCTGGCCGCCTGAGACGGCGCGGCGCCGTCGTCAGAACAGGTCGATGGTGCCCGACTGGACTTCCTCCAGCCGGCCGGTGCGGATCAGCTCATCGTAGAAATAGATGCGGTTGCGGCCATCGGCCTTCGCTTCATACAGGGCGCGGTCGGCGCGGTTGATGATGGTCTGCGGCAGCACGGCGGGATCGGCCATGCTGAAGCCACCGCTGATGGACAAGCGCCCCGCCTGGGGGAAGATGAAATGGGCCACGGCCTGGCGCGCCCGCTCGAAGATCTGGGTGGCCGTGGCCACGTCGTGGGCGGCCACGATGACGATGAATTCCTCGCCGCCGTAGCGGTACAGCAGGTCGGAGCGGCGAAACGCCCCTTCCAGCAGGCGCGCCGTCAGCAGCAGGATCTCGTCGCCGATGATGTGGCCATGGGTGTCGTTGACTTTCTTGAAGTGGTCGATATCGAGCACGCCCAGCCAGTAGCTCTGGGCCCGGCCGCCACGCCGGTTGGCCTGGGCCCGCTCGCCGCCATGCTTGAGGCGCTGGGCCAGCACATCCCACATGCGGTTCAGGTTCAGTTCCAGCGAATAGCGATTCAGCAGGCCCGTGAGGCGGTCGCGCTGGCTGGCGTCGAGCAGCGCATAGTAATTGGAGAACACTTCCAGCACGCCATGGATGACGGCATGCTCGGTGGGCGTGACCTCGTGGTCGCGCTCGAACACGAAGTAGCCGCACAGGTGGTCGGCCCCGTGCAGCGGGTAGCCGATCAGGTAGCCGTCCGGCTGCTGGCGGGTGCAGCTGCGGTCGAGCAGGCGCAGCGTGTCGAGCAGGTTGGCGACGGCCGGATCGAGCGCGATGGCGCTGCTCAATTCCTCGATCTGGTCGCTGGTGCGGTGCAGCTCCCCGCCCACGATGGCCGCGTCGCGCGTGTGGTGCAGCGCGCGCGTGACGAGGCCCTGCTCGTCGACCCGGTACAGCGAAGTGCGCTTGACGCCCAGCACCGGCCCCAGCGTGCGCAACAGGCTTTGCTCGACCAGGTGCATGTCGCGGCAGGCGGTCATTTCTCCCAGCTGTTTGAGTACGCTGGGCGCGGGGCGTTCCGATTTCAGAGTCAGCATGATGTCATTCCAGGTGCGGGTACAAGAAGGCACTCCAGCGGGCGCGCAACGCCAGGGCGGGAGGGACGGGACTAGCAGTGTTTCAACGGGCAGCGCGCATCGGAAGTCTGGGCAAGGACGGCATGCCTTGCGACACGGCGCGCCGGCGAAGGCCGCGCGGGATGCCAGCGGTACGAATCAGGGTGGGGCTGCGGGGATGGGGCGGCCGGCGTCGGAAGCTGCCTGCCAGGCCGCGCGGGAGCGGCGGCGCACTGCAAAACAATTGACGCTTTGCACGCATCGTAGCAAGGAATGGGGGCCACAACAAGCGACAATTTGTGAGATTTGTCGAAATCGCGACAACGGGACGGGCATGGCGCCCGTCCCGGCGGCTCAGTCCTGCGGGCGCAGGCGCCAGCGCAGCGGCACGGCCGCGCGCCGCAGCGTGCCCCGTTGCACCCGCATGCGCCACAGCCGCTCGGCGCCGGGCAGGCCGGCCGCCGCCCCGTCCCAGTCCACCTCGGCCCGGCCCTGCAAGTGCAGCACGTCGCCGCTGGCATAGTCGATCACCAGCAAGGCCGTGCGCTCGTCCACCAGCATATTGCCCAGCGTGTTGAAGTAGCGGTTGCCCGCGTAGTCGGGCACGGTCAGCGTGTCGCCGGCTATCCGCACGAAACCCGGTGCGCCGCCCCGGTGCGAGATGTCGGCGCCGTACTGGCCGCCCGTGGTGGCCACGAACAGCGTGTCGGCGGCGGCCAGCATGCGGCGCGCCGGTTCGCCCAGCCCTTCGAAGTGGCTGACGGCCGGCGCCACCCGGTCCGCCCCGCCCTCCCCGGCCGCTGGCACCACGTCGCGCAGGCGGATGTATTTCGGGCAGTTGCCGAACGATTGTGCCACGGCGATGGTGAACCCGGCGCCATCGGCCTGCGCGATGGTGCCGTTGGCGCGGTTGCGCCGGCGCGTGCCAAAGTCCAGCCCCAGCACGCCGACGCGCGCGCCCACCGGCGCCCCGGACGGCGCGGCCACCCGCAGCGTGGTGGGGTCGGGGCTGTGCACGAAGCCGGGCGCGCCGCACAGCACCGTGGCGACGGGCCAGCCATCGTCGGCCACCGTGGCCACCAGCAGGAACGGCAGCAGGGCGAAGAATTCCCGGTGCTGGTCCGGCATGTAGTCGCGGATGGCGCCGCCGCTGCTGCCCTTGCCGGCCAGTTGCTGGGCGCGCAGCTCGCCGGGGTGGAATGGGCCGTCCAGGTCCGCGCTCATGTGCGCTCCGGCGGCGTGCTGTCGGGCATGGGCACGAAGCCGGGCAAGCCCTCCACCCGGCGCAGCCAGGCTTGCACGGCCGGATAGGCGTCCAGCGCCACCCCGCCTTCGGGCGCGTGGGCCACGTAGCCGTAGCAGGCCAGGTCGGCCAAGGTGGGGCGGCCGGCGGCCAGGAAGGTGCGCGTGGCCACGTGCTGCTCCATGAAGGCCAGCAGGCGCGCGGCGATGGCGTGGGCGCGCGGCACGTCGCCGTCCATGTTCCACAACGCGGCGGCGCGCGCCGTGGCCGGGCCGAAGCGCAGTTCTCCGGCCGCCACCGACAGCCAGCGCGTGATCTCGGCCGCTTCCACCGGGTCGTCCGACAACCAGCCGCCAGCGGGCGCGTAGCGGCGCGCCAGGTAGGTGAGGATGGCGTTGCTGTCCGCCAGCGCCAGATCGCCATCCTGCAGCACGGGAATCTGGCCCAGCGGATTCATGGCCAGGAAGGCGGCGCCGGCGCGCACGTCGGGCGGCGCCGCGACCAGCTCATAAGGCAGTCCCAGCATGTGCAGCAGCAGTTCGACCCGGTGCACGTGGCCGGACAAGTGGGTGCCGTGCAGGGTCAGGGTGCGGGTGGGCGTGGTGGTCATGGAGCTTTCCTCGTTTCGTTGATCGGTGCAGCCATGGTAGGCATTGCGCAATTCGATGTAAATAATGCTATAGTGGAAATTACTTTTTCACTAAATGGAATAATCCGTGGACCGCCTGGACGAACTGGCCATCTTCATCGCCATCCTCGATTGCGCCAGCCTCAGTGGCGCGGCGCGCCGCCTGCGCCGGTCCGCGCCGGCCGTCACGCGCGCGCTGGCCGCGCTGGAAGAACGCCTGGGCACGCGGCTGATCGAGCGCACCACGCGCCGCCTGGCGCCCACCGAGGCCGGACTGCGGCTGGCCGACATGGCGCGCCGCGTGCTGGCCGACTACGAGCAGGCCGTGCGCGAGGACCCGGACGCGCCCCTGCGCGGCAAGCTGCGCATCACGGCCCCGCAAGTGTTCGGCCGGCGCCACGTGACGGCGCTGGTGATGGGCTTCCTGGACGCCCATCCGGCCATGCAGGTGGAACTGCTGTTCAACGACCGCAACCTGGACTTGATCGAGGAAGGCCTGGACCTGGCCGTGCGCATCGGCCCGCTGGCCGACGCCGGGCTGGTGGCGCGCCGCGTGGGCGAGGTGCGGCGCATGGTGGTGGCCAGCCCGGCCTACCTGGCGCGGCGCGGCACACCGGACACGCCACAGGCGCTGGAAGGACATGACGTGGTGTTTACGGCCATCCGTTCGCCACTGGAGGAATGGCGCTTTCGCCATGCGGGGCGCGACGTGGCCGTCAAGCTGGCGCCGCGCCTCACGCTCAACGACACGGAGGCGACGCTGGTGGCGGTGCGCGATGGCTTTGGCCTGGGGCGGGCGCTGTCCTACCAGGTGGCCGACGACCTGGCGACCGGCACGCTGGTGCGGGTGCTGGCGGCCTATGAACCGGAACCGCTGCCGGTGCACCTGGTGGTGTCGAGCGCGCGCTACATGGCGCCCAAGCTGCGCGCCCTGCTCGAGTTCCTGGCCGCGCGACTGGCCGCCCTGCCCCCGCTGCAGGCGCAAGCGCAGCAGCGAGCGGCCCTGGCCGCGGCTACGGCACGGAAGGCGGCGGCGACGACACCGCGGGCGGCGCGCACGGCAAGCGCCCCCAGCGCACCACCATCGCGGAAAACTCGGCGGCCGTGAACGGCTTGGACAGGTAGTCGTCCATGCCGGCGGCCAGGCAGCGCTGGCGGTCGCCCTCGATGGCGCTGGCCGTCAGTGCGATCACGGGCAGGCGCGGCGCGCCCGTCTCGGCCTCGCGCTGGCGCAGGCGGCGGCAGGCCTCGTAGCCGTCGAGCACGGGCATCATGCAGTCCATCAGCACCAGGTCGTAGCGGGCCGTCTCCAGCGCCTCCAGCGCCAGCTGGCCGTTGATGGCTTCGTCCACCTCGCAGCCGAGCCGGGTGAGCAGGATGCGCGCCAGCTGGCGGTTCATCTCCGTGTCCTCGGCCAGCAGCACGCGCGGCGCCGCCGCTGCGGCCACCACCTGGCCCGCCACGGCGCCTTGCGCGCCGTCCCACCCGGCGCCGGCCGGCGCCCGCCGGTCCGCGACGGACGTCTCCGGCGGCGGCGCAGGCGGCCCGTCCGGCACCGCCCCGCCCAGGGCGCCGGCCGGCGCATGCAGGCGGCACGGCAGCTCGACCCGGAACACGGAACCGTCGCCGGGCGCGCTGCTGCATTCGATGTGGCCCCCCATCAGCCGCACCAGGCGCCGGCAAATGGCCAGTCCCAGGCCCGTGCCGCCATACTGGCGGCTGATGGTGCTGTCGGCCTGGATGAACGGCTCGAACAGGCGATGCTGGGCCTCCGCGTCCATGCCGATGCCGCTGTCGCGCACCGCGTAGCACAGGCGCCAGTTGCCGGTGCGCCCCTCCTCGGGGCGCGCCTCCAGGGTGATCGACACGCCGCCGGACGGCGTGAACTTGATGGCGTTGCTGACCAGGTTGCCCAGCACCTGGCGCAGCCGGGCCGCGTCGCCATACACCTTGCGCGGGCAGCTGCCGACCCGCACCTCCAGCTGCAAGCCCTTGGCCTGGGCGCTGGCCTGGTGCAGGGCGGCCACCTGGCGCAACGGCTCGGCCGGATCGAACAAGCCCTGCACCAGCTCCATGCGGCCCGATTCGATCTTGGAAAAGTCCAGCACCTCGTTGATGATCTGCATCAGCTCGAGCACCCCGCTGTGGACGTTGCGGGCGTAGCCGCGCTGGGTGGCGTCGAGCCGGGTGCCCAGCATCAGTTCCGACATGCCGACGATGGCGTTCATCGGGGTGCGGATCTCGTGGCTCATCATGGCCAGGAAGCGCGACTTGGCCTCGCTGGCCGCATCGGCCATGCGCATCAGGGCCCGGGCCTGTTCCGCGTCCTGCTCGCGCCGCTTGAGCAACTGGCCCATCATCCAGAACGCCACCGACAGCGCCACCAGGCTGCCCAGCGCGATGCCGCCCAGCAGGCGCAGGTTGCGCCAGTAGCCGGCCAGCAGCAGCTCCTCCGTGATGGTGGCGTTGATCACCAGCGGATAATTGCGCACCAGCCGCACCGCGCCCATGCGGTACACGGCCTGGCCGCCGGCCGCCTCGCGCGGGCCGGTGGCCAGCCGCACGTCATGGTCCAGGCCCTGGGCCAGCACCTGGCTGGTGTTGCCCGTGTTGAAGCGCTTGCCCATCAGCTGGTCCGCGTGCGGCCAGCGCGCCAGCAAGGTCTGGTCGCGCCGGTACAGCGAGATGGCCGCGTGCTCGCCCAGGCTCACGTTGCGGAAGAACTGGCTGAAGAAATCGCACGACACGCCCACCAGCACCACGCCGGCGAAGCGGCCATGGGCGTCGTTCAGGCGCCGGCTCACGTAAAAGGTCCACTTGCCGTTGCCCTTGTTGCGCACGGGCTGGCTCAGGAACGGCGCGCTGTCGGCATGCGCGCGGTGCCAGGCGAAGTAGTCGCGGTCGGCCAGGTTGATCGGTGGCGGCGGATAGCTGCGCGTGAAATTGAGCACCGTGCCGTCCGCGTCGGCCACGGTGGCCACGTCCACCTGGGGCAGGCCGCTGATCTTGTCGCGCATGGTCTGGAACAGCTGCTCGGTGCCGGTGGCGGCCGCCAGCGGGCCCGGCGCGCGCAACTGGATGGCGTGCACCACGTCCGTCAGGCCGTCGAGCACCAGGTAGGTGGAGGCCATGGTTTGCGACACGTTCTCGGCCAGCACCAGCGACAGGCTGCTCATGTCGCTGCGCCAGTCCTCGATGGCGCGCTGGCGCAGCAGCCAGGCCGCGCCCAGGGTGGCCAGGCACAACAGCAGGATCACGGCGCCGCCGATCACGGCCGCCGCCTGGCGCGCGCTCAGGCCCGTCCAGCGCAGCGGATGGCGACGCTCGCGCCGGCGTCCGGTGGCGCCCTGCTCCCGCGCCCGCTCGTGCGCCCCCGCGTGCTCCGTCATGCCCCCTCCCGCGGCGCGCCCAGGTAATGCACGACGCTGTCGCTCACTTCATCCATCACCAGCCCGAATTGCCGCTCCAGTTCCGGCCACAGCGCCACGCAGGCGTCGAGCGCGCCGGCGCCGGCCTGCAGCTCGATGCGCTGCAACAGCGCGCTCAGTGCGTGCGCGCCCACCAGCACGGCGCTGCCTTTCAAGGCGTGGCTCTCGTGCGCCAGCGCGCGCGCGTCGCCGGCCGCGCGCGCGGCGCGCATGCGCGCCAGCGCCGGCGGCGCGATGCCCAGGTACACCTGCGACAGGCTGCGGAACGAAGCCAGGTCGCCGGCCACGGCCTGCATCAGCACCTCCGGTGCGATGGCCTGGTAGCGGGCCGGCATCATGCCGTCTCCACCACGGGCAGCACTGGCCGCGCCGGGCGCTCGGACGGCGCCAGCGGCGGCAGCACGACGGTAAACACGCTGCCCTGCACCGGCCCCGGCTCGCCCCAGATCCGGCCCTCCATCAGCCGCACCAGGCGCGCCGCGATGGCCAGCCCGACGCCGGCGCCCCCCTTGGCGCGGCTGGCCGAGTCATCGAGCTGGGTAAAGATCTGGAACAAGCGCCGCTGCTGTTCCGGCGAAATGCCGCAGCCGGTGTCCGTCACGCGCAGCAGCAAGCCTTCCGTCACGGGCAGCACGTCGAGCTGCACGGCGCCGTAGCTGGTGGCCGCCAGCGCGTTGCGCAGCAGGATGTCGAGCACGCGCAGCACGCGGGCCCGGTCGCACACGAACTGCTCCGGCAGATCGGGGCCGTAGTTGACGCACAGGCCCACGTGGCGCTCGGCGGCCGTGTCGCGCTGCATGCCCAGCGCCTGCTCCACCACTTCGCGCAGCGGCTCGGCTTGCAAGGTGAGCGCGGTGCGCCCCGATTCGAGCGCGCTCAGCTCCAGCACCGACTCGATCAATCCCAGCAGGCGGCGCCCGCTGGCTTGCACGGCCCGCGCGAAGCCGCCCAGGCGGCTCTCGCCCAGTTCCTCGGCCAGCAGTTCGGAATAACCGAGGATGCCGTTGAGCGGCGTGCGCAGTTCGTGCGACATATTGGCCAGGAAGCGCGACTTGGCCAGGCTGGCCGCCACGGCCTGTTCGCGGCGCGCGATCAGTTGCGCCACCAGCACGATGATGGCGCCGCTGAACAGGGCGATCAATACCGTGGTGGCCGCCGCCAGCCGCAACGCCTGGCCGCGCCGCACGCCGAAATTGGCCATGCGGTCCTCCAGGTCGATGCCCACCACCACGTACAGGGGAAACCGTTCCAGCTTGGCGTAGCGGTAGATGCGTCGCCGGCCATCGATGGGGCCGTCGGCCGTCAGCCCGCCGTGGCCCTGGGCCACGATGTTGGCGAACAGCGTGCTGGCATGGATATCCTGCCCCAGCGACGCTTCGCCGCCCACGCGCCGCACCCGCATCACGCCATCCTCGCCGACCAGGGCGATCACGCCGTGCGGGCCGACGTCGATGTCGCGGTACAGGCGGATGAAATACTCGGGGTCCATGGACACCACCACCACGCCCTTGAAGCTGCCGTCCGGGTGGTTGATGCGGCGCGTGAGCTGCAGCGACCATTTGCCCGACACCCGCCCCAGCACGGGCTGGCTCACGTACAGCTGGCCCGTGTCGGCGCGCATGTGGACGCGGATATGCTCGCGGTCGCTCAAGTTCATGGGCGTGAACGGCTGGCTCGACAACACCACGTCGCCACGCTGGTCAACGATGGTGAACAGGTTGTACAAGTCCAGCGTGCCCAGCCCGCTCTTGAGTTCCGCCGGAATGTCCAGCGCCATGCCCTGGCTCTGGTAGCGGTGGCGCAGGAAAATGACGGCCTGGTCGGCCCCCTCCAGCGTGCGGGTGGCGTGTTCGTCGGACAGGCGCACCAGCGCCTGCGCGTCGCGCTCCGCATCGGCCAGCTCGGTACGCCTGGCGTCGGCCAGCTGGGTCAACGTCAACCACCACAGGCCGGCGATCAGCAGCAACCCGAAGCTGCCCACCAGCCAGCGCACATCCAGTTTCCTGACCGACCCTCGCCACATTTCGCTCTCCCCGCCGCGGCCGCCTCGGGCCGGAGTGGCCACGCGCTGCGCCTGCAGTCAGATAGTGCTCCCGTTTCAAAGAAATGTCAAATTCGGTTAATTTGATAAAATCATTTCAACCGCGCAGGCGGTGGGCGACGCAGGCCCGCAAGTAGCCGCGCAATTCGTCGTAATTGACGGGCTTGGCGAAGAACACCACGCCCGGCGGCACCCCGCCGCGCTCATCGAGCTGCTGCTCCGTCAGGCCGGACAGGATGGCGATCTGCATGGTGGCCAGCTTGGGGTCGTCCAGGATGGTCTTGATCACTTCATAGCCATCGATGCCATCCATGACGATGTCGGCCAGCAGCACATCGGGCTGGCCGCGGGCGATCTGCAACAAGGCCTGGTAGCCGTTCTCGCAGAACGTGAGCCGGACCGGCAAGTCCCAGCCGCCAATCTGGCGTTCGTACAGGGCGCGCTGCATGGGATTATCCTCGATCACCATGATCGACACGCGGCCATCGGCCCCCAGCTCGCGCGGTGCGGCCGGCGTGGCGGCCTGAGCGCCGCCGGCGCGCGCCGCCGTGGCCGCCGACGGCGTGGACTTATAGGCCAGCACGGCATGGCGCGGGATGCGCCGGTGGCCCCCCTTGGTCTTCCACGCCTCGATCACGCCCGCCTCCACCAGTTGTTGCACCGACGATACGGAAATACCGAGGATCTCCGCCGCTTGTTGTGTCGTGCACACCTCGTCCGGCGTGTCTTCCTTGATTTTCATGGTGGGGGCTTTCGACAAAATTAATTTTCGCAATTCCAACAATTCGCAAATAAATTCATTATAATTGTTTCAGGCGGCGGGAGTTTTGATGTTTCACTTCGCACCGCTGAGGGCATTATGCCGCCAAAACGTCCGCAGCGATAGCGGCGGGCCGGGCTGGCGCAATGCGAGATTGCGAATTGCGCGGATTTATCGTTTTTCCACCGAGGAATGACGCATGCCGGCGACGGCGCGAGGCCACCATGAACCGACCAGAACACCCCTTCCCATCCGCCACGCCGCCCGGCGTCCGCCCGCGCCTGGCGCCGGCCCGGCCTGGCGTGGAGAGCCTGCGCACCGTGCCGCTGCTGTGCGCGGCCTTGCTGCTGCTGGGCGCCATGCTGTACGGCCCGGCCCTGGCGGCGTGGCAACACACGCTGGTGGTCCTGGTGCTGGTGGCCGGCGGCGCGGGCTTGACGCTGCGCGCCGTGCTCGAATCGGGCCGGCTGCACAGCTTGCAGTTGGCGCGGGCGCCGGTTGGCAACGGCGCCCCGCCCGAGTCCGCGAGCGCTTGCCCGCCGTCACGCCCGCAATTACGCTTGATCACGCCCGCCAGGACGGCGCCGGACGCGCACCGTGCGGCCGAGCCGGCCGGGCACGATAGGCCAGCCAGCGACGCCGCCGACCCGCTCACGGGCAGCTACAGCCAGCACGAATGCCGCAAGATGCTGGCCCTGATGTTCGTGCGCGCCAGCCGCTTCCACAGCCCGCTGGCGCTGGTGATGGTGCGCATCGAGCAGCTCGGGCGCATCGGCACCCTGTTCGGGACGGCCGCGGCCGACACCGTGCTGGTCGAACTGGCCGCCTTCTTGGCGCAGCAGGTGCGCGGCGGCGACGTGGTGGCGCGCTGGGATGACACGGCGTTCGCGCTGCTGCTGCCCGGCACCGCCCACGAGGACGCGCAACAACTGGCGGTGCGCCTGCAGCACCTGATCGGCCACACCTTCTTCGCCGGCTTCAGCCACCTGAGCTGCGCCATCGGCGTGGCCAGCAGCGGCCAGCACGCCAGCGCCGAAGCGCTGGCCACCGCCGCCACACCAGCGCGCCACCCCTGACCCCAGAGCGGAGCCCGACTGCCATGAACGTGCTGATCGTCGACGACGAAGCCACCAACCTCGCGTTATTCAGCCACATGCTGGCCACCACCGTGGACGCCACGCCGCGCCTGGCCAGCGACCCGGTGGCGGCACTGGACTGGTGCGCCACCCACGAGCCGGACCTGGTGCTGCTCGACTACATGATGCCCACCATGGACGGGCTGGAATTCCTGCGCCGCTTCCGCGCCCTGCCCGGCAAGGCCATGACGCCGGTGGTGATGGTGACGGCCGACACCGAGTCGGCCGTGCGCCACCAGGCCTTGCAGCTGAGCGCCAACGATTTCCTCACCAAGCCCGTCAACATGGCCGAGCTGCGGGCCCGGGTCGGCAACCTGCTCACGCTGCGCAAGGCCCAGCAGGAACTGGCCAACCGCGCCACCTGGCTGGCCGACGAGGTGCGCAAGGCCACGGCCGCCATCGCCGAGCGCGACCGCGAGATCATCCTGCGCCTGTCGCGCGCGGCCGAATACCGCGACCCGGAAACGGGCGACCACCTGCTGCGCATGGCGGCCTACGCGGCGCTGACGGCGCGCGGCCTGGGCATGGGCCCGGACGAATGCGCGCTGGTGCGCGACGCCGCGCCCATGCACGACATCGGCAAGGTCGGCATCGCCGACAGCATCCTGCTCAAACGGGGCCGGCTCACCAGCGAGGAAGTGGCCGTCATGCGCGGCCACGCCCGCATCGGCGCCGACATCCTGGAAGGCAGCAGCTCGCCGCTATTGCAGGTGGCGGCCCGGATCGCGCTGTCGCACCACGAAAAGTTCGACGGCAGCGGCTATCCCCAGGGCCTGATCGGCGCCGCCATCCCCATCTATGGCCGCATCACGGCCGTAGCCGACGTGTTCGACGCGCTCACCTCGGAACGCCCCTACAAGAAAGCCTGGACCCTGGAAGCGGCCGCCGAGCACCTGCGCGCCGGCGCCGGCGCCCACTTCGATCCCGACTGCGTGCGCGCGCTGCTGGCCGACTGGCCGGCCGTGTGCGCCATCCATCAACAACACCACACCTCTCCCTCCCAGCCTGAAAGGAAAGCCGCATGACCACCACGCCCCGCCGCCCGCACAAGCCGCGCAATCCGCACCGCCTGCTCGACACCGTGATCGCGCGCCACGACCTGAAGAACGACGCCGCCCTCGGCAAGGCCCTGCAAGTGTCGGCGCCGCGCCTGAGCAAGATCCGCCACGGCAAGCTGGCCGTCAACGCCGACCTCGTACTGCGCATCCACGAAACGTTCATGATCCCCATCGCGGAACTGAAAAGCCTGACCATGGAATGCCTCTGAACGGCGCGGGATGCCGGCCCGGGCCGGCTTTCCCCGCCATTTTGACGCAGATCAAACCCGAATGACTATTCACTTGCTATTCTGAATCGAACGAATCGGAAAATGCGATGAATGCCACCCAGCGGCCCCCGGCTGCCCACCACGCCGCGCACGCGCCCCACAGCGCCACGCCTGCCCCCACCCCCGCCCTGCAACGCCTGGGCCTGCACCGCTTGCGGGCCCTGCCACAACCGGCCGAGCGCGCCATGCACGCCCAGCACGACGCGGAACTGGAACAGATGCTGCCCGTGCTGGGCCCCCTGTTCGGCCTGGGCATGGTGCTGTTTTCGGTGTGGGACCTGCTGCTCGATCCCCACCTGGCCCGCTACACGCTGGCGCTGCGGGCGCTGGCCGTGCTGGCCGGCAGCGCCGCCTACTTTCCCAATGCGCTGTGCTGGAGCGTGCAACGGCGCTGCACCCACATCTACGTCACCCACGTGGGCGCGCTGGTCCTGTGCGAATTCCTGCTACCGCAAGGCCTGGTGTATGGCTTGGCCGGTATCGCCGCGTGCAATTTCGCGGCGGCCCTGTGCACGCTGCGCCTGCCCGTGCTGGCCCGCATGCTGGCCGGACCGGCGGCGCTGTACGTGGCGCTGAGCGTGTGGCGCCTGCCATGGCTGGAATGCGTGAGCGGCCTGATGCAGTACGCTTTCGCCGTCGCACTGGCCGTCGTCGTGCTGCTGGTGATGCGGGTGTTCCAGCAAAAGTCCTTCCTGCTCGAACAACAATTGCTGCACCTGTCCCAGCACGACAGCCTGACGGGCGCCTGCAACCGGCGCTACCTGGAGGAAGTGGCCGAACGCGAACTGGCGCTGGCCCAGCGCCACGGCCGCAAGCTGGCCGTGGCCATGCTCGACATCGACCATTTCAAGCAGGTCAACGACCAGTATGGCCACGAGACGGGCGACCGCGTGCTGCAGGCCCTGGTGCGCACCTGCCACGCCGGGTTGCGCGAGATCGACCATTTCGGCCGGCTGGGCGGGGAGGAATTTGTCTGCGTGCTGCCCGAGACGGACCGCGAGGATGCGCTGCGCTGTGCGGAACGGCTGCGCCACAGCCTGTCCATGCTGGCCATCGCCACCCCGTTCGGGCCGCTCCATTTCACCGTCAGCGTGGGAGTGGCCGTGTATGGCCCCGGCCACGCCAACTGGCCGGCCCTGCTGCATGACGCCGACCTGGCCCTGTACCGGGCCAAGCACGACGGGCGCAACCGCGTGGCGCTGGCCCACGCGCGCTGAGGCGGCCCTTGCGCTTCAGGCCAGCCGCACCAGCGGGTTGGCGATCAGGTTGTCGATCTGGCGGATCGCCTCGTCGCAGGCGGCGGCGATGGCGTCGTCCTCGGTCTCACGCAGGAACTGCATGGTGGCCCCTTCGAACACTTCCACCCCGTCCACCCCGGCGCGGGCGATGTCGCAGCTGGCGGTCCAGCGCCGGTCGCTGGTGGGCAAGGCCACTGGCATGATTTCCCAACCCTTGTAGTGGATTTTCGACTGCTGGTCCATGGTGTCCTCCTCTGCCGTTTGCCGTTCACCGCGCGCCGCGGCGATGGCCGGCGTTCCACGCGAACGCCAGCCTACAGACTAGCACGAAGCAATGGCACGCGCCTGCGCGCGTGGTCAAGGCCGCCGCCCTCAGGGCTTGAGGCTGCGGCCGATGGGCTGGTCCAGGTTGGCCAGGTACCAGGACAAGGCCGACATCACGGCCACGTGGCGCCGCAGGTCGTCCGGATTGACCTTGTCGAGCGTGTCGGCCGGCGTGTGGTGGTAGTGGAAGTAGCTGTGCGTGTCCACGTGCGGCTCGAACACGGGCACGCCGGCCCGTTCCAGCGGATGCAGGTCGGCCGCGCCCAGCTCGTCGCGGCGGGTGAACACGCCCGCGCCGATCGGCTCCAGCGCCGCCATCAATGGTTCAAACAGCGGTTCCGCCTTGGGCGCCACACTGGACAACACGCCGAACGGCCGGCCGGACCCGGAGTCGCTCTCGATGGCGGCCACCTGTTTTTCCAGCTGGTTCTGGTTGGCGGCGAAATACGCCTTGCCGCCGCGGGTGCCGTTTTCCTCGTTCATCCAGGCGATCATGCGGATGGTGCGGCGCGGCTGCAGCTTGAGCTTCTTGAGCGTGGCCAGCACGCCCATGGCGCCGGCCACGCCGGCGCCATCGTCGTTGGCGCCCGTGGCCAGGTCCCACGAGTCGAGGTGACCGGAGACGATCACCACCTCATTGGCCTTGTCGCTGCCCGGCAGGTCGGCGATCACGTTGTAGCTGTCGGCGTCGGGCAGGGTTTGCGGGGTCAGGGTCAGGTGCATCTGCAGCGCGCCGCGCGCGGACAGGCGCGCCATCAGCAGCGCATCCTCCGTGGTGACGGCGGCGGCCGGGATCCGGGCCTTGTCGTCGAGGACGGTGGCGCCCGTGTGGGCGATGCGGTAATCGGCGCCGCCCACGGAACGCACCAGGGCCGCCACGGCGCCCAGTTCGGCGGCCTTGCGCGGGCCGTTGACGCGGTAGTTGGCGCCATGGCCGTAGGCGGGACCGGCCATGCCGCGGTCGGCCATCTGCTGGTCGAACGGCACGTCGAACAGCACGATGCGGCCCCTGGCCTCGGCCGCGTGGGCCTGCAAGTCCTCGAAGCTGTGCACCACCAGCACGGGCGCCGTGAGGCCGGCTGCCGGGGTGGCGCCGGAGCCGCCCAGGGCCGTCAGCACCACGCGCTGGGTGATGCCGGCCGGGCGGCCCGCATACTCGACCAGTTCGGCCGACTCGGCGCCGCGCACCCAGTGCGGCACCTTGACCGGCTGCAGCGTGACCCGGGCGCCCAGCTTGCGCATGGCGTCGGCCACCTGCTCCACGGCCGCCGCCGCGCCGGGCGAGCCGGACAGGCGCGGCCCCACCAGGTCCGTCAAGTCGGCCAGGCGTTGGTAGGCCCAGTCATCGTGCATGGCGCTGTCGCGGATGCTGGCCAGCGTGGCATTGTCATTGGCCGGTGCGGCCAGCGCCGTCAGCGCGGTGGCGCCCAGCAGGCAGCCGGCCAGCATGGTCAGTGCGGGCTTGTGGCCCAGGGCGGTCTTGAAAACGGTGTACATGCGTATCCTGTCTCTCGGGTGTTGGATGGAACGTTTCATAGTTGACAATCTTTCCCTGGCGCTTAGCAAGGGGATAGCAACAATAGCCTATTTGACTATTTTTCGCAGCAAGCGGGCCGGTTTTGCCAGTCCGGCGCACTGTTGATTCGACAGCAAGCTTGCCTTACCATGGGGGCTCGTGCTCAGCCAGGAAGGAAGCGTCCATGCTCAAAGGGAAACTGTGCACCGTGCGCCACCTGCTCACGGCCGACCTGAACACCTTCATCGCGCTGGTCAACGACCTGCCCTCGCGCGGCGACTACTTCTCCAGCCAGTTCAAGTCGCCCGAGACCATGCGCAAGGAATTCATGCAGAGCGGCTTCGCGTCCGAGGACAGCGAACTGTTCGTGATCGAGGACCAGGCCCACCACATCGTCGGCGTGCTCACCCATTTCAAGGCCCGCACCCCGACCATGCGCGAGATCGGCTACCGCCTGTTCGACCAGACGCTGGCCGGGCGCGGTTACGTCACCGAGGCTTGCACCCTGCTGGTCGACCACCTGTTCAAGACCAGCCAGTTCCACCGGCTCGAAGTGCTGACGGCGCCCGACAACCTGGCCTCGGTGCGCGTGGCCGAGAAATGCGGCTTCACGGCCGAAGGCACGCTGCGCCAGTCGTTCTTCATCAATGGCAGCTTTTGCGACGTGACGGTCTACAGCCTGCTGCGCCCGGAATGGGAGGCCCGGCGCGCCCGCCCGGCAGGGGCGCCGTCAAATGTTACACGGTTGCCCGGAATGTAAGAATGTGTATAAGACGTGGTGGATTTTCCGCCGGACGATATAGTGAAGCTCATACAACGGACGAACTGGTCATTCCGACCGGCGCCGGAGCAAGGAGAATTGCCATGTTGAACAAGAAAATCCTGGGTGCGGTCACGCTGGCCGCGATGACCGTATCGTCCGCCGCCATGGCGGGGGACCGGGATTTCAACACGGCGGCCGGCGCCGTGATCGGCGCGGCCGTCGGCAGCAACGCCGGCGGGCGCGACGGCGCCATCGTGGGCGGCCTGCTGGGTGCGGCCGTGGGCAACAGCATCAGCACGGACGACCGGGGCTACCGCCGCGGCTATGCCGAGACCCGCGTCTACACGCAGCCGGCACCCGTGTACTACCAGCAGGCGCCCGTCTACTACGCCCCGCCGCCGCGCTACTACGGCCCGCCGCGCGTGGTGTACGTGGAACCGGCCCGGCCCTACTACCGCGAATACCATGAATACCGTGGCCACGGCTACTATGAGCACGAACATCACCGCGGCTACGAGCACGGTTACGAACGGGGTTACGAGCGAGGCTACGAGCGCGGTTACGACCGTTGACAGCACGTGCGCATTACGCGCCGCGTCCCCCCGCGGCCAAGGCCTGACGTCTCCCCGGCGCCAGGCTTTTTTTATATTCCGCCCATTTTCGTCCTCCCTCCGCTACACCAGGTGACGGCATGGTGCCGGCGGGGGAATCATGAAGGATACTGTCATCACCTTGGAGCTGGGGCACTACCGGCTGCGTGAGCAAATCGGGGGCTCGGCCTACGGCGTGATCTGGCGCGCCAGCGGGCCGCGCGGCACGCGCGACGTGGCCATCAAACTGGTCAACCAGGAGCAGATGGCATGCGCGCTGCCGGAACAGCGCGCGCGCTGGATCGATAGCGCCCGCAACGAGATCGCCTTCCTGCAATCGCTGGAACCTTGGGACGAGCGCCATATCGTGCGCCTGCTCGACAGCGGCTGGCACGAGGGCCTGCCCGTGCTGGCGCTGGAATTGATGGGCACCGACCTGGGCCGGCACACCACGGCCCTGCGGGCGCGCGGCGCAACCATCCCGCTGGCGCAGTTGCTGGACTGGATCGCGCAGCTGAACCAGGCGCTGGCCAAGGTGCACCAGTATGGCTGGCGCTACCTGGACCTCAAGCCCGCCAACGTGCTGCTGGACCCGCAACTATCCTCCGTCAAGCTGGCCGATTTCGGCACCAACCGCCCGCTCGATCAGGCCCAGCCCCATTCCTACGCCGGTACCGCCAACTGGCAGGCGCCGGAACAGTTCTTCCCCGGCGCCGACGGCCACTACGCCACCGACGCGCGCAGCGACTATTTCTCGCTGGGCGCCCTGTTCTACTTCCTGGCCACCGGCGGCCAGCCGCTGCGCTTCTGCAACGATTGCGGCCAGGCTTACCGCGCCCATCACACGGCCGGCGCACAACTGCTGCGCAGCGCGCACGGCGGCATCATCCCGCCCGCCTTGAGCGAGGACGAAGCGCAGCACTTCGGTGACGCCATCGCGCGCGCGCAGCCGCAAGCGCGCGCGCCGGCGCTGCAACTGCTGCGCGCCCTGCTCGCCACCGAGCCCGCGCTGCGGCCCCGGCACGCGGTGCAGATCAGCCGCCTGCTCGATGCCATCCGCCAGCGCTTGCCCGCATCGTTCCAGCCTGGCCCGTTCCAGCTGTCGCACGGGCTGGCCCGTCCCACCGCCGCCAACGGCTGGCGCACCATCCAGGGCGCATGATGGGGACGACCTTGCCATTCCAGCGCAACCGGCCACGCGCCGGCGCGGCCGCCAGCGGGAAAGCCAACTTGGCCGGGCAAGCTGGCCGCACGGCCCGGCGGCCACTTCCCGCGTCATCGCGCATGACCCCATCCGGCGCGTTGCTCATCATGGGCGTGCACCGCGCCGCCCATGCGATCGCCCGCAATGGCGCGCGCGCCGCCGTGCTGGCGCTGATCGCGGTGCTGTGCGCATTGCAGGCCTGGGCGCTGTGGCGCGCGCCGCCCGCGTGGCTGCCCGCCAGCATCAAGGTCACGCTCGCGCCGGGCGCGGGCGTTGCGCTGGGCCGGCACGAACTGGCCGCGCCGCAGGCCGACCTGTCCCACCTGGCCCTGCGGCGCGACGCCAATGGCGTGTGGCTGCTGGCCAACCAGAGCCAGTCCCGCCAACTGGTGCTGCAGGACGGGGACGGCGAACGGCGCATGGGCAGCACGCCCCTGCAGGGCAAGCGTGCCTTCCAGATCGACGGCCTGCGCTTCACCATCGCGCAGGCGGACGCCCGCAGCGTCGCCTTCAGCATGGCCGGCCAGCACTGGCGCTATGACGGCGCCACGCTGTACCGCGCTGGCCAGCCGCAGCCCGCCTGCCCCGACACCCACCCCGGCGCACGGCTGATGGCCCTGTGGAACCGCTGGGCACCTGCCGTGCTGACGATGGCCCATCCGCTCACCTTCGGCGGCAACCTCCACTGCGGCAACCGCCTCGGCCTGCCCGACGTGGCGCCCGGCGCCGCGCGGCTGGCGCGCGATGGGGGGCGGATCGTGCTCAGCGCCGGCAATCCGGACGGCGAGCCGGCCAGTGTGCAGGTGCTGCAAGAACGGCAACCCGATGAACTGCGGCAGCAGGAGACGGCGCTGGCCCCCGTGCGCGCCCTCGTCGTGGGCCACACGCGCTTCGACCTGGCCATCTCTGGGGATGAGCTGACCATGACGCCAGGCCGGCATGTCGCCCTGTACAGCATGCCGCAGGTGCGATTGCCGTCCGCCGTCGAATGGCGCTGGCAGCAGCGGTCGCTGTGGCATGGCGCCGGCGACGGCTATGTCCTGGGTCTGTTGGCCGTCGGCCTGGCGGGCCTGTGCCCGCTGTTGGCGGCCCGCTACGCTCGCGGCCCGGGTGCCGCCACGCGGAGCTGGCAAGCGGTGGCGGCGTGGTGGGCGGCAGGCTGCCTGCTGGCGGCCGGCGTGGCGGCACTGGCGCTGCAGCGCGGCGGCCATCCGCCCGGCGCGGCCTGCTCGCTGCTGCTGGCCTGCTGTGCGCTGGCCATGTGGCTCGCGCCGCCGGGCCGCTGGTCGCCGCCCATCGCCGCCGCCGCCGTGCTGCTGGCGGCGGGACTGCTGGCGCAACTGGCGCTGGGCCTGGGCGCGGACGAATCATCGTGGCTGCGCTACTACCAGAAAAGCGCCGCCATGCTGGCCATCGGCACGGCGCTCGCCACCGGATGCCGGCTGTGGACCGCCGCGCTGGCGGACCGCCTGCGGCAGCGCGGCGTCGAATGGCTGCTGATGCTGTTCGCCGCCGTGGCCCTGGCCGCGCTGGCGGCCCAGGTGCTGTGGGGCGACGAGACGGGCGTGTTCGACCTGCAGCCGGTCGAACTGGCCAAGCTGGCGCTGACCGCCCTCACGGCCCACTGCCTGGCCTTGCGCTTTGGCTGGCGGCACGACGGGCGCGACTGGCCCGGCCGCGCCATGCGCTGGCTGCGGCTGGCCGCGCCGGCCCTGCTGTTCCTGGCGCTGCTGGGACTGGCGCTGGTGCAGGTGGACGATTATTCGCCCCTGATCCTGCTGCTGGTGTGGAGCACGTCGATGGCGCTCGCCTATGCGGTCGCCGCGCGCAACGGCAAGCTGGCCGCGGCCTTGCTGCTGCTGGTGCTGGCGGCCATCGCCGCCATCGCCTGGCTGCGCCTGGCCGGCACCGATGACCTGATCCGCTGGGGCTTCTACGCCGACCGCTTCCTGGTCTGGCTCAATCCGGCCGAACATCCGCACACGGGCCAGCAACTGCTGCTGGGCGCGCAAGCCATCACAGACGGCGGCTGGTGGGGCGCCGACCACCTGCTTGGCCTGCGCACGCTGGGCCAGCCGCTGGGCGCCGTGCAGCGCATACCGGCCGTGCAGGACGACTTCGCGCCGTCATTGTTCCTGAACCGCCACGGCCTGGCGGCGGGCCTGCTGCTGTGGGCCACGCAGGCCGCGTTCGTGACGGGCATCGCCGTGGCGGCGGCGCGCCGCCTGGCCGCGGGCGCCATGGCCCGCCACCACCGCGCCGCCTGGGCCGGGCGCTTCGCCTATTTCGCCCTGTGCGGCGGGGCCGCATTCGTGCTGGGGCATTTCCTGCTGTCGTGGGGCACCAACCTGGCCATCTTCCCCATCATGGGCCAGCCCATGAGTTTCCTGTCGGCCGGCGGCAGCCACCTGCTGTTTTTCCTGTGCCCCCTGCTAGCACTGGTCAAGGCCAGCGCGCCGTCATCTGCGCCATCTGACATTTGAGGAGAACCCATCATGCCGATCTATGTGCAACACCAAGTCCTGGGCCGGATACCGGACGTGTTCAACGCCGAGGCGATCTGGCAGGCGCCGGGCCTGGCGCTGTTCGCGCGCCGCCCCTTGTTGCGCGACCTGCTCGAACGCAGCCCGCGCGAACAGCGGGGCCGCGCCGCCACGCGCTGCTTCTCGCACGTGACGCTGATGCTGCCGCAGGAGGAAGTGGACGACGACTACCATCTCACGCGCGGCGCCCGCGCGCGCGACCTGGCCCAGACGCTGACGGCCCTGCACCAGAAAGACTTCGGCGACCTGCTGGGCGCCGACCAGGTGCGCTACGACGTGGTGGGCGCGGACGCGCTGGCGCCCGGCCAGATCGAAGTCAAGTTCGGCCACGCCGTCTACTTGCCGGCGCCGGACGAGAAAATCCTGTTCAACGTCAGCGTGTCGCGCGACAGCGCCGTGTGGCATCCCGTGTGCCCCGTCTATCCCGACCAGCGCCTGGTGCTGATCGGCGCCGACGCCAGCGAGGCCAGTTGCGCCGCCCCCGGCTGGCCATTCGGCCCGGACGGCGCCATCCTCATCATCAACGATGGCCCGGACGCGCCGCCCAGTGTGCAGATGCGCCCCAAGGATGGCTTCGATTGCCGCTTCGACCCGCGCAGCGGCTACTACACCATCAAGTCCACCGGCGGCGGCATCAACGGCGCCGGCCCGCGCCTGCTGCTGAAGATCACGCGCGTCGGCCCCGCGCCGGCGAGCATGAGCGCCCAGGCCTCCCCGCCCCTCTCGGATTCGCCATCGGCGGCGCGCAACAGCATCCGGCCCGCCGTCTGGCAAAACCGTTCGGCCGCCCGCGCCGCGCCGCCCCACGCCGCCGCCCCGGCCGGCGCCGACCTGACAGCCCTCCCCGCCAGCCACAAGGCCGCGTTCCGCCCGGCCGAAAGCGAAGCCACCTACGCCCCCACCGCCCAGCAGCGCGTGAGCCTGGTGGCGCTGGCCTTGCCGCGCCTGAGCCGCTACCGCGACACGGGCGCCAGCGCGCTGGAACTGCCGTTCGACGCCACGCTGGCCGTGACGGCCGATGCGGCGGCAGCCATCACCTTCGGCGTCACGGCCGCCGACGAACTGTATGCCCGCACGGCCGCCGGCCGCCAGCGCATCGCCGCCCCGGCCACCTTCAACCCGGTCGACGGGCGCAGCATGGCGTTACAGCCCGTGGCGCCGGAAATGGCCGAGCGCTATTGCGCGCTGCTGTCGCTGGCCCAGCCGCTGACGGCGCCTGTTTCGGGCGGCGCCCGCTTCACCTTCGGCCGCAGCAGCCCCGTGCTGGCCGCGCTGCGCGTGCTCGACTCGCCCCGCTTCCTGCGGCGCGAGGCGGGCGCCGATGGCGCCAGCGCGGACCGGCTTGGCCTGTCGCGCACCGCGTTCAGCTTCGAGGCCACGCCGCAAGGCTACCGGATCGGCCGGCTGGCCGCCACCCAGGCCCTGTTCCACCTGGACGACAAGCTGGCCTTCGTGGCCACCATCGCCGAAGCGAGCGCCGAAGCGCCCTACCTGCTGCCAACGGGCCACCACCTGGCCGTGGGCCACTACGTGCTGCGCTTCGAAGCATGACGACGGGAGGCGGCATGGACATGGCTAAACTCTACGGCGCGGGCGCCTACCTGGCCGGGCTGGTGCTGACGCTGTTCCTGGCGTCCGTGCTGACCCCGCGCCAGTGGTGGCGCCGCCCCAACGCGCGCGCCCTGCTGATCCTCGTGGCCGGCAGCTGGGGATTGGGCAGCCTGATCCTGGCCCTCGCGCCCGCGTGGCGCGCAAGCGCGATGGGGACGGCGGACCCGGCCCGCCTCGCCGCCGCCCCCATCAACGCGTCCGCGAACGCGGAGCAGGATGCGGCCCCGGAGCCGCAATCCCCCGGCGCGCATGATGCGCCGCGCCCCGCCACGGCCGGCCAGCCGTTCCTGACCCACCGCGCCCTGCACTTGCGGGCGGCCGCTGGCGTGAACGCGCCGCTGCTGGCCACCGTGCCGGCCGGCGCCACCGTCACGCCCACGGGCGCGCGCGAGGGCGACTGGTGGCAGGTGCGCGCCGCCATGGCCGATGGCGGCGGCGTGGGCTGGGTCAGCAGCCTGTGGCTGCGCCGGAGCGGCGAATGAGCTTCCTGCGCGGCACGCGCGCGCCGGCGCCCCCCACGGACGATCCCCTGCACTGCCTGGCCGGCGGGCTCGATTTCGGCCCCGGCCTGCAGGTGGCCGCCCGCAGCGCCGCCAGCGCCAGCCGGCTCGTGGTGCCGGAGAACCAGGACAATGTGCTGCTGATCGACGCCAGCGGCCACGCCGTGCACCTGTGCGGGCAAGCGCCACGGCGCACGCGCGTGGCCGGCTGGCCCGCCGGTCACGTACGGCTGGCCGTACTCGATGGCATGGGTGGCCATGGCCACGGCAGGCAGGCGGCGGAAGCCGTGGCCACGGGCCTCCTGGCGGTACCGGCCTGCCGCACGCTGGCCGAGCTGTCGTCCCGCCTCGACGCCCTGCACGCCGCCTTGCAGGCACGCTTCCGCCAGCCCGGCGACGCCGACACGTTCCGCCGTCCCGGCACCACCCTCACCTTGCTGGAAATCGCGCCCGGCCAGGCGCCGCTGCTGTACCACGTGGGCGACTCGCGCCTGTACCAGGTGACGGCCGACATGGCCGTGCCGCTCACCATCGACCACGTGCCGGCCACCGGCTACGCCATGCACGGCCTGCTGGGCGCACAGGAATGGTGGCAGCAGGTGCATGGCGAGCACCGGGCCCAGATCGCGCAAGCCTTCATCCTCGGCAACGCCTTGGCCAATCCGCAAGTGCTGGACGATGGCCTGCACGCGCTGGCCCCGGCCACGCTGCCGCCGTTCCTGCACCCGCTGGCCGACCGCCGCGCGCTGGCGCTCCGTCCCGGCGCGCTGTACCTGCTGGCCACGGACGGCTTGTGGTCCTGCGGCCAGCCGCTGCCGTGGCTGGCCCGCTGGCCGCGCCTGCTCGCGCCAGGCACGGCATGCGTCGGCGACGCGCTGGCCAGCCTGTTCGACGCCTGGACCGGCAGCCCGCCGCCGCAGTTATATATCGACAACATGACGGCCATCGCCATCCGCTTCGCGAACGAAAATATTGACCAGACAGCATTGCCACATTCCATTCTGACCACATTTTGCTGAGGGACGTTGTTACAAAAACAGCAAACCGGCGCAAACGGGCCACAAATCATGGCCAGCCCTGCCGCGTCGATTGCCAAGCGCCGGCAAAAGCGCATAAACTCATGGTTATCCCGTCGGTTCGAATGCCATGAAAAAATGCAGTAACCCGCAGCACCCGCACTGCACGTACTGGGTCATGCCTGGGGAAGATGTGTGCGCGGGCGGACACGCCCAATGCGCCGCGCAACCCTCCAGCTACGACCTGCTTAGTGCCGTGCGCCATGCCCGCGCCGAAGTTCCGGCGGCGGCGCAGGCGGCTGCCCCGGCACCGGACCACGCATCCCATCCCGCCGCCATCGCCGCCGACCTGGCCCCCGCCTACGCCCGCACGCTGGTGCGGACCCAGGCCGAACGTCCCCAGCTTTACATCAGCGGCTTCGACCCGCGCGCGGCCGGCGGCCGCCAGACCCTGAAGATGGCATTGCGCGGCATGCCGCAAGGCTGCGCGCCCCAGCTTGACCTGCGGCTGCAATCGGACCTGATCCCGAACGGCGCCGCGCGCCAGCAGATGGTGCGCTCGACCAATGGCGAGTGGCGCCCCGTGTTCGTGGAATTCTCCTCGCGCGGCATGGAGCATGGCCAGTACCAGATCAGCATCGAAGTGCTCAGCCAGCACCCGGAACTGGCGTCGCGCAAATGGGTGTGCACCTTCGTGATCCTGGTGCCGCGGCCGGACGCCACGCTGACCGACATCCACCGCATCTTCCTGTCCACCCACAAGAACGTGCGCGTGATGGCGGACGACGCCTCCATCGCGCGCGTGAGCGCGCAAGGGGGCGACCGGCTCGACATCGACGTCACGGCCCGCAACGCCGGCATCGCCCACCTGGACCTGGGCGCGCCGCAGGGCAAGGTGGACCTGGGCTTCTCCACCATCGCCTGGGATGAGGACCTGATCGAGATCGACATGCCGGCCACCTCGGCCCTGCATCCCCATCCGAGCCGGGCGGCCTGCCTGGTGAACGCGGCGCCGGAAGCGGGCGCGCAGCGCCAGGTGCGCCTGTTCGCGCTTGAGGAATGCGTGTTCGGCCGCTTCGAGCTGGTCGATCCCGAGGCCGACGCGCTGCTCACCCATTACACGGGCGACGGCCAGGAGACCAATGGCCTCACGCGCCGCCTGTCCGGGCGCCATGCCGTGATCCGCCGCACCGGCCACGGGTTCGAGATCGAGGACGTGTCGCGCTACGGGCTGCTGCTGGACGGCGTCTGGCCCGGCAAGCACAAGCCCACGCCGCTGCGGCTGGGCATGCGCATCGAACTGAGCGCCAGCATCCGGGACATCGTGGTGCTGACCGTGTCGGCCATCCTGCCGCACGCCGTCATCCTGCACCGCATCGACGAGGGCGCGCGCGCCGAATGCTTCTACCTGGTGGCGCCGGAAACCCATCCCGGCTACCCGATGCCGTCCTACGCCAGCACGCCGCTGGCGTCCGGCCTGCCGCTGCTGCTGCACCGCGACGGCGGCTTCTGGCACCTGGACCAGTTAAGCGGCAAGGAGACGGCGCTGGCGCCCGCCACCCCGCTCGACAAGCTGACCCGCATCGCACGCCACAACCGCTTCGCCAGCGAACCCTATCCCGAACACTGGATCATCCGCACCGGCGCGGCAGGCCTGCACAGCACCATCGCCGCGCACGACCTGTCGACCGCCTGAGCGCCGGCCTCGCCGGATTGCCCTCGCCGTATTAACCTGTCTCGTCCGGTATCGTTCCTGTGCGCCTGACGTGCCGCGTCAACGCGCGCGCGCGGCCACGCCCGTGGCGCCGGCCAGCGCCGGACGGCGCGCGGTGAGCGCACTCCGGCCTGCCCCGCCGCGCGCGGGCGCTGGCGCGGCCGCCGGTTCGGCCACCGTCGCCGGCGCACTGGCCGCATCCGAACGATAACCGATGCGGAACCCGCCCCAATGCCGGCCCCGCACCATGATAGGCGCCGACAGGTCGTGCATCACCTCGCCCGTGTCGCGCTTGTACGTTTGCAGCAGGAAGGGCTGGGTGTGCGAACCGCAACGGGTGCCGATGCGGTCGTCGAAGATGCGCTTGGTACGGTTGTGCACCAGGTCATAGTCCTTGTCGCCCGTCAGCGGCTGGCTGAACTTGCGGTTATGGGTGGGGAAGTAGCCATGGTCGTCCACGGCGCCCGCATAGGCCAGTTGCGGCAAGCGCTCCAGCACCGCTTCCTGGATCGCCGGCAGCACGTTGTCCGTGTAGGCGTCGAAGGCGGTGCGGTACTTGGGCGGATTGGTGCCGGCGATGGGCGTGTAACGCCGGTCGAACAGGGCTTGCTCGCTGATGGCGCCGCACTTGATCCCCTGCTCGAACATTTCGCCCACTTCGCGTGCGGCCTGCTGGGCGGCGGCGCGGATGGCGTCATGGGCCCCGGCGCCGGCGCCTGCGCCCGCGTGGAACAGGGCTTCGGCACGCTCGCTGAGCATCATGGCCGACTGCGAGGCGAGCGGCAACTCGGTCTGCGTGTTGAGCATGCCGTCCCGGATCGCCTCGATGGCGCCGCCGATGGCGCGCGTGCTGTCCACATGGCCGCGCGCGGACAGCGCGATGCCCTGCACCTCGCCTTCGGCCGTGGCCGAAGCCTGGTCGATGGTCTGGAAGAAGGCGTGCACCTGCTCCACCTTGCCGCTGGCCGCCACCACCTTGCCGCTCAAGGCCTCCATGCCTTCGGCGGCCCGTTCGGCCTGTTCGCTGATGGCGCGCACCAGCTGGCCGATCTCGTTGCTCGATTCGCTGGTGCGCTGGGCCAGCTGGCGCACTTCACCGGCCACCACGGCGAAACCGCGCCCATGTTCGCCCGCGCGCGCCGCTTCGATGGCCGCGTTCAGGGCCAGCAGGTTGGTGCGCTGGGCGATCTGGTTGATGGCGTCGGTGATGGTGTGGATGGTGCGCGACTTTTCCTGCAAGGCCCGCATCAGGGCGACGGCCGCATGGGCTTCCTCGCGGGCCTGGCTGATCTGCTGCAGGCTCTGGTCGGCCTCGCTGCGGCCGGCCGTGCTGGCGTGGCGCACTTGCGCCGCCACGACCGAGGCGCGTTCGGCGTTGGCCGCGATCTGTTCCGTGTTGTCCGTGGAGCGGGCCGCGTGCCGCACAATCTCCTGCACGGCCTGCAGGTCGTGCTCGACCTGCTTGCGGATGGTGTCGATGAAGTGCGACGTTTCGGCCGCGCCTATCATCATCTGGTCGATCATGGGGCCGCTGCTGGCCAGCAGCTGTTCGGGCGTGCCGGCGCCCCGCCCGCGCAGCATGGCGCCCAGCCAGATACCGCTGGCGGCCGACAGCGCCGCCGCCAGCTGCGCCGGCCATGCGGCGCCGGCCAGCGCGCTGATGCCCAGCGCCAGCCCGGAGAACAAGGCCCCCGTCATCCAAACCATCACCCGCCGCCGCGGAACCGATTGCGCATACATAGTCGTCTCCCACTATCTCGTTATGGTGTCGCGCCCGGCCCGGGCGCGCTTCACGCGGCCGCCAGCCGGTCCATGCCCAGCTTGCGGTAAATCGTGTTGCGTGAAATGCCCAGGGCACGCGCGGCGGCGGAAGTGTTGCCGCCGTGCGCGGCCAGCGTGCGCTGGATCAGCTGCAATTCCATCTGGTCCAGGCCTAGCGCCGGTACACTGTCGTTAGAAGCAGCTTCCGTGCCCGCGCCGACGGGGGCCAGGTCATCCATGAAATCGTCGGCCAGGTGTTCGAGCCGGATCTCCTCGCCCCGCCCCGCCATCACGGCCGCCGTGCGCAGCACGCTGCGCAACTGGCGCAGGTTGCCGGGCCAGCGGTGGCGTTCCAGCAGGCGCGCCACGGCCGGCGCCACCGTGCAGCCACTGCCCTCGTCGGCCAGCACGCGCGCCAGCAGGGCCGGCAGGTCGCTGCGCTCGCGCAGGGCCGGCAGCTTCACCACCAGCCCGTTGATCCGGTAGTACAGATCCTCGCGGAAGGTGCGCGCCTCGATCTGCTCGCGCAGGTTGCGGTGGGTGGCGCAGACCAGGGCGATATCGACCGGGATGGACCGGCCGCTGCCCAGCGGCGTGACCTGGCGTTCCTGCAGCACCCGCAGCAGGCGCGCCTGCAGCGGCAGTGGCATGTCGCCGATCTCGTCGAGGAACAGGGTGCCGCCATTGGCCAGCGCGATCTTGCCGGGACTGCCCTTGCGGCGGGCGCCCGTGAACGCCCCCTCCTCGTAGCCAAACAGCTCCGATTCGATCAGCGTCTCGGGAATGGAGGCGCAGTTGATGGCCACGAACGGCTGGCGCGCGCGCGGCGAATCGCGGTGTATGGCTTGCGCCAGCCATTCCTTGCCGCTGCCCGTCTCACCCGTGATGAGGACGGCGATATCGGTGCCGGCCACCTTGCGCAGCTTGGCGATCACTTGCGCCATGCGGCCGTCGCCCGTGTCCAGTTGGCCCAGGGCCGTGGCGGCCAGCGACGCTGGCAGGTCCGGCAGCCGTCCCAGGCCGGCCCGCACGCGCCGCACCGGGCTGGCCTGGCCGCCGCCGCTCTCCCTGTCGACGACGGCCTCCTGGCGGTCCATCGTGTCACAGCTGTCCCAAAATTGCACACGGCAGTGCACCGTGCCGCCTTGACCCAATTGCAAGCTGGCCAGACCGGGCGCGGCGGACCGGCAACGCTCCGCCAGCTCGGCCAGCGTGGCGCCAAACAGCGAGCGGAAAGTGTGCGAAGCCAGCGCCGCGCGGGGCAGGCCCAGCTGCGCCAGGCCCGCGGCGTTGACCATGACGGCGCGGCCGTCCGCGCTACAGCTGGCCAGTCCGTCCTGCAGCGTGCCGATGCAGGCGCTGCGGGCATGGAAGTGCAGCGTCAAGCCATGCGGGGCCGAGGCCAGGAACACTTGGCGTTCTATCATGTTGGCCGACATGCGCGCCAGCGCCAGCATGCATGGCTGGTCGCTGGCGCAAGCACCGAGGATGGCCAGGCCGCCGCACAACTGGCCGTGGGCGTCCACAATGGGGACGGCCGCGCCGCCGGACATGGCGTGCCCGCACTGGGGCGAACATGGGCCGGCGCACGGAGCCGGCAGGCAGGCCGGGTATTCGCCAGCCAGCGCGGCCCGCATGGTGTCGGCCAGGCCGGCGCCCAGGCTGGCCAGGCCGGGATCGCCCCGGACATGGAGCGGCTGCCCTTCGGCATCGAGCACCAGGATCGTCATGTCCTTGTCGCCGAGCTGATATTGCAGTAGATCTAATACGGGTAATGCATGTACGGACAGCAGACTGAAAGTGTTCATGGCGCTCTCGTGCTGCAACCTGCAAGAGCGCATTCGCTGGGCGCACTACCGGATGACAGTGTAGGTTGGGGAATGGTGATTCCGACGCAACACTGTACCCGGTTGGGACAACGACGAACTTTGATCTAGATCAAGGCGCATCCCAAGGTGCGCTATGACAACAAGCTGTCCATGACAGGCGGTCGGGAGCGTCGTTCACATTGGCATCCTGGCCGGCAGCGGTATCCATTCCGTCTCGCCGGGCACGGGATCGAAGCGCTGGGCGGCCCAGTCCTCGGCCGCCTGCTGGATACGCTCCTTGCGCGAGGAGACGAAGTTCCACGACATGAAGCGCCGCCCCTCCAGCGGCTCGCCGCCGATCACGACGAAGCGCGCGTCCGAACCGGCCAGCACGCGCTGGGCGGCCACCGTGTCGAGCAAGGCCATCGTGTGCAGCGCCAGCGGCACGCCATCCACTTCCAAGGTGCCGCTGATGGGGTAGATGGCCGCTTCCGGCGGCAGGCCCGCCAGCCCCAGTTGCTGGCCCGCCTGCAGCGTCACGTCCAGGTACAGGGTCTGGCTGTAGGTGCGCACGGGCGAGGTCTTGCCGAAGGCACTGCCGATCAGCACCCGCACGCGCGCGCCCTGCACTGCCAGTTCCGGAATCTCGTCGGCGGCCGTGTGGCAGAAACTGGGTTCGTCCTCCTCGTGCGCCAGCGGCAGCGCGGCCCACAATTGCAGGCCGTGGGTGCGGTGCGGACGGTCCACCAGGTCCTTGGGGGTGCGCTCGGAGTGAACGATGCCGCGCCCGGCCGTCATCCAGTTGATGGCGCCCGGTTCGATGCGCTGCACGGAGCCGATGCTGTCGCGGTGGTCCATCGCCCCTTCGAACAGGTAGGTCACCGTGGCCAGGCCGATGTGGGGATGGGGACGCACGTCGTGGTTGGCGCCGGGCGCCACGTCCATCGGACCGAAGTGGTCGAAGAAGATGAACGGGCCGACGGCCTGCTTGACGGCGGCCGGCAGGTAGCGCCGCACGATCAGGCCGCCGCCGAGGTCCTTCTCGTGGCCTTTCAATACAGTGGCAATGGTCATCGCGTATCCCTGGCCTGTTATCCCAGCACCGTCGTCACTTCCGTCGTCACGGAAGTCATCAGCTTGTGGACCGGGCATTTCTGGGCTACGGCCAGCAGGTCGGCGCGCTGCTCGTCCGTCAGTTGGCCCGTCAGGTGCAGCGTGGTGGCCAGGCGATAGGTGCCCTTGCGCTCCTCGCTCGCGTCGCGCTCGCAGCTCACTTCCACCTGCTCGACAGGGATGCCCTTGCGCTTGGCGTACCACACCACCGTGAGCGCCTTGCACGAACTGATGGCGGCGTCGTACAGGTCGTGCGGCGACGGACCGGCGTCGTTGCCGCCCTCCTCCAGCGTGCCGTCGGTGGAGATCAGGTGGTTACGCACGTGGACGATGTGGCGCATGGGCAGCGACTGGTCGCGGATTACTTTGATAGTCATGGCGTTCCTTGTTGGGCAATGATACAGAACCAGCAATTTACACCGTTTGGCCGATTCGCGCCCGCCCCCACCACCTGATTATTCGTACGACCACCGCTACCCGGTCGCGCAGAACTCAACCGCCCACGCGCGCAATGCGCCGCCAGACAGACTGATAGAACGCAGCCGCTTCCCAACCATTGACCGCCGCCTGGCGATCCCTGCGCCGCAACACTGATGTTTAGCCCTGCAAGTCACGCGCTCAGCCGCCGGGTGACAATTTACGCATTTACAAGATTACTAACATGCTATTCTCGGTGTCATCGATCGGACTCCGGCCAACAGCACCCGCTCAATATGCGGGCCCAGGTGGTCCAAGAGATGCGGGACCGGGTGGGGCAATCGAATGTGCGTCAGCCGCTGAAAACACGGATGGCGTCGGCAATAAGAAGCTGCCAGCTTGCGCGGTGCTAATGTGCAGTGAGCATGTAAACCGAGAAGCTTCCGGCAAGCCTGTACATAACGACTGGCAGGCGTTTGGGCTGAATGAAGAGGTCGAGGGAGCAGTACCTATCCATCTCAGTTTGGCCGGCCACCTGTGGGAAATTAGGAGATAACATGCGTCCTCTGATTACTGCTGGATTTGTTACAGCGGCACTGGTTGCCTACTACTTGGGACTCGAATATGGATCCGGCATCCTCTTTCTTGCTGGTGCGGCATTTGAACTGGTATCGTTCAAGCGAATTCGTGGAAGTTCGATGAATTGAAACGCTCCCGCTTTCGGTCATGAACGGAGCGTCCATAGTATCTGTAAATGTGATAAAAATTCACTAAATGATTAGTTCCACTGCTTTGAACTTAAATCCAAGGATGAATTCATGCAACTATCGAATTACCTCTTTTTTACGACGACTTGTGAACAAGCATTGACTTTTTATGCTCAGTGCGGGCTTGGACAAATCACCGAGGTGTTGCGATTTGGCGTTGATGGTATGCCAGTTCACAATGAAGCCATGCGAGGAAAAATTATGCATGCGAAATTTGAGGGGCCGGGTGTTTTGTTCTTCGCTTCCGACAATGATGATGCGGAACCGATGCGAGGTTCTGCAAACATTTTGCAGATGAATGATAGGCAGTTAACCAAACAGCTTTTTGAGCAATTGGCGGATGGCGGCGTCGTTACAACAGCATTGGATATGCAGATTTGGGGTGATTACTACGGCAAATTGACTGACAGGTTTGGCGTGCAGTGGATGCTGAACTGCGCGGCCTGACTAATATTTGTTGAGAGTGCTCGAGAATGACTTCAGGAATCGGCTGCGGAGCGGTCGGGTTGTCAGGATAAAGATTTCGAGTTCTCGAGGGTAAACGAATGCAAACACATGCCGGGGGTCAGCGAGATTCCGGTGATAAAAGACGCTGAAAATCAAGATCCTGTTCCTTCGGCCTGGCGTCGGACAAAAGCCGAGTTGGTACATTCCGGCCTGGAGTAACGCATGAAAATGTTGAAAAAATGAGAAATACACTAAGGGAAAAAGTGATTGCGGTTTGCGATCAAAAAATAGCTAGAAATGGGCCGAATGTCGGTCTGTCTTTTTACGCATTTTTCGCCAACAAGAATGATAATCCCGAGTTGCTTATGGAGGCCGCTGAATGGTGGATTCGCGAACAAAAACTAGACCATTTTGAGAAAGCGACGAAGATAAAAGAAATGGTTCTGTAGGCCAGACCGTAACCAACCAGGAGCCGCCCCCTTATCTCTAAAGGCGTCGAGCAATGAGGTGAGCGCATTAATGTGAAGCCATGGAAATAGATATTCTCCGATGAGCACAGTTATCGAGATTGGCGGCGGTGTCCAGGCACTTGTCCGCCAATAGCAGTTGCTCAGTGGACATCTGCGTTGAAGTCTTAAGAATCGGGGATGCCATGCGTAGATTTCGCCACATCTTAGCTGTCGCCACGTGTGCCACGTTCGCGTTATTGTTGGTGTTTCCGCTTGGCCTTTATTGGTTGGGCTTAAGTGCAGTCGAAGGTCGCCCTCAAAAGCCACGACAACTTGCTTCCATTGAGCAGCAGCGCATTGTCTGGAATCGTGCACGCGGAACCGGTACACCCTACGTCTCGCCAGATGACCCTTATTCATATTTTGCCAGCGTTCTTTTTGCACATTCAAACCGCACTCCGCCTGACCAACTCGTTACATGGTGGGTTGCTCGCGACTACCTCGTGACTCACAAACGATATAAAGGGATGGGGTGGTGGCATTTGTCCGGCGCAGCATTGGCGATCTGGTTGTCGCGCAATTGGACGACTGAAGAAATCTTGTCCGAGGCTGCTCAATTGCAAAAGTCCGCTTAGTGGTGCGGCGTCGGCCTGGAGCGAGGATTCGTGAGCCTTGCAGATGAGTAAGCTGCTATCATGGACGCCGTCGGCCGCGTTCGGCTGCGGAAATTCGCAAAGCCTATCCATCCTCGACTTGCTCTGCTAACGCCCTCGCTCGCGCTAATATCGCGCTCTCCCTTGCTGCTTTCTGTAATTTTGCAGTGGTAGCGTTTTACGAGAGCGGGTGGTGGCGACCAATCCGAATACGCGATGGCCGCCTATGTGAATCAAGAGCAGCTTAAATGCGTATATTCAACTGCCCGCGCACCGCCTTACAGCCCGCCGACCAGCATCATGTCCATGTGCGAGCCGCCCTGGCGCAGCTTCTGCAGCGGCAGGTGTTCCGGATCAGCGTGCCAGGCTTGCGCCTGTTCCGTAGTGGGAAATTCGATCATCACAGTCACGCCATGCAGCAGCGCCTCGCCCTCCAGCTGGCTGGCCGGCGCGCGCGCCAGCAGCTTGCCGCCATGCTTCTGGATCAGGGCCGGCATCTTCGCGCCATATTCCTGCTGCCAGTCGGTGTTATGTACAGTCAAAGCGCCAATCACGTAGGCTGCCATGGGATTCTCCTTGAGTCGGTGAAGGTGACGGTCGGCGCGCTGGCCTGAGTGCCATCGCGCTCGTCGTGGTCAAATTATCAATCCGAACCAATTTGCTGGAAATAACTCTACAATTCCGAGAATCGAAACTTTTTATTCCGGCTATGAGCGACAAGCTACGCAGCATGCAAGTATTCGTGGTGGCGGCCACGGCCAACAGCCTGGCTGCGGCCGGGCGCCAGCTGGACATGTCGGCCGTCATGGTGGGCAAGCACGTGAGCGCGCTGGAACAGCAACTGGGCGCCCGCCTGCTGGAACGCACCACCCGCAAGCTGACGCTGACCGAGATCGGCGCCAGCTACCTGGAACGGTGCCGCGATGTGCTGGCCAGCGTGGAAGCGGCCGACAACGTGGCCGAAACCCTGCGCGCAGTGCCGCAGGGGAGCTTGCGCGTCACGGCGCCAGTGGCCTATGGCGCGCAACGCCTGGTCCCTGTCATCCATGCCTACACCGCCACCTATCCGCTGGTGCACGTGGATCTGGTCCTGAACGACCGCGTTGTGAACCTGGCGGAGGAAGGGATCGACGTGGCGATCCGCTCCGGCAAGCTGGCCGACACGGGCCTGATCGCCCGTCCGCTGGCGCGCAGCCGCATGCTGGCCGCCGCCAGCCCGGACTACCTGCGGCGCCATGGCGTGCCGGCCCACCCGCTGGATCTGGAGCGGCACAACTGCCTGTCCTTCGACAGCTGGGGCGCCGACCACCGCTGGCGCTTCAGCCAGGGCGAAACGATGGTGGCCGTGCGCGCCCAAGGCAATTTCACCAGCAATCACGGCCACGCCTTGCTGGCGGCCGGACTGGCGGGGATGGGCGTGGTGATGCAGAACGATGCGCTGCTGACGGAGCATTTGCTGTCGGGCGCAATGGTGCATCTGCTGCCGGAGTGGGAGCTGCCATCGCGCGCCGTGCACATCGTGCGCCGGCCTGAGCCGCGCCCCAGCGCCAAGGTGCGCAGTTTTGTCGACTTCGCGCTGGCGCGGTTGGGTTGAATATCGGCATAGGGGCGGCCAGCATAGCTGACCGGTCCCCTGCCACACCACCCGGCATGCGGGTCCGCACCGGGCGGTTCGAGTAGTTGAGGTTAAGACAGGCGTGGTACGCCCAACCGGTCGAAGTAA
>NZ_JACEZS010000019.1 GCF_014042365.1 Rugamonas fusca | reverse complement strand
ATTTATGCTCCACGCTTCCTTCCCACAGTCAGTTACCCTTCCGCAGTTGCGCTTCACTTCGCTCACTGTGGTCAGCTCGCGGCGGGACTTGCACCCACAGGAGTGCGCCCATGCTGGGCGCACCAAATAAAAAAACCCGCATCGGGCGATGCGGGTTTTCTGTTCACCGTCAAACGGCTTAATCCACTTCCACCGTCTCCGGCGGCGGCGTCGGCGCGGCGTCCGATTCCGGGAATTCCAGCTTGACCTGGTCCTTCTCGTCCAGGTCCACCGTCACCCGGCCACCGGTCACCAGGCGGCCGAACAGCAGCTCGTCGGCTAGCGCCTTGCGGATCATGTCCTGGATCAGGCGCGACATCGGGCGCGCGCCCATCAGCGGGTCGAAGCCCTTCTTGGCGAGGAACTTGCGCAGCTTCTCGGTGAAGATGGCTTCCACCTTCTTCTCGTGCAGCTGCTCTTCCAGCTGCATCAGGAACTTGTCGACCACGCGCAGGATGATTTCCTCGTCCAGCGCGCGGAAGCTGATGGTGGCATCGATGCGGTTGCGGAACTCCGGCGTGAACATGCGCTTGATGTCGGCCATCTCGTCGCCCGACTGCTTGGAGCTGGTGAAGCCGATCGACGTCTTCTGCAAGCTCTCGGCGCCCGCGTTGGTGGTCATGATGATGATCACGTTGCGGAAGTCGGCCTTGCGTCCGTTGTTGTCGGTCAGCGTGCCATGGTCCATCACCTGCAGCAGGATGTTGAAGATGTCCGGGTGCGCCTTCTCGATCTCGTCCAGCAGCAGCACGGCGTGCGGCTTCTTGGTGATCGCTTCGGTCAGCAGACCGCCCTGGTCGAAGCCCACGTAACCGGGCGGCGCGCCGATCAGGCGGCTCACGGCATGGCGCTCCATGTACTCGGACATGTCGAAGCGGATCAGCTCGATGCCGAGGATGAAGGCCAGCTGCTTGGCCACTTCCGTCTTGCCCACGCCGGTGGGGCCGGAGAACAGGAAGGAGCCGATCGGCTTGTCGGTCTTGCCCAGGCCGGCGCGCGCCATCTTGATGGCCGAGGCCAGTGCTTCGATGGCGGGATCCTGCCCGAACACGACGTTGCGCAGGTCGCGGTCGATGGTCTGCAGCTTGCTGCGGTCGTCCTGGTTGACGGTCTGCGGCGGGATGCGGGCGATCTTGGCGATGATGTCCTCGATCTCCGTCTTGCCGATGGTTTTCTTCTGCTTCGATTTAGGCAGGATGCGCTGCGCGGCCCCAGCCTCGTCGATCACGTCGATGGCCTTGTCGGGCAGGTGGCGGTCGTTGATGAAGCGGGCCGCCAGTTCAGCCGCCGTCGACAGCGCCGACGACGAGTACTTGACGCCGTGGTGCTCCTCGAAGCGCGACTTGAGGCCGCGCAGGATCTGCACGGTCTGCTCGACGGTCGGCTCGTTCACGTCCACTTTCTGGAAGCGGCGGCTCAGCGCGTGGTCCTTCTCGAACACGCCACGGAATTCCGTGTAGGTGGTGGCGCCGATGCACTTGAGCTGGCCGTTGGCCAGGACCGGTTTCAGCAGGTTGGACGCGTCCAGCGTGCCGCCCGACGCGGAACCGGCGCCGATGATGGTGTGGATCTCGTCGATGAACAGGATGCCGTTCGGGTTGTCCTTGAGCTGCTTGAGCACGGCCTTGAGGCGCTGCTCGAAGTCGCCGCGGTACTTGGTGCCGGCCAGCAGCGCGCCCATGTCGAGCGAATAGACGACGGCGTGCTGCAGGATGTCGGGCACATCGTTCTGGGTGATACGGTAGGCCAGGCCTTCGGCGATGGCGGTCTTGCCCACGCCGGCCTCGCCCACCAGCAGCGGGTTGTTCTTGCGGCGGCGGCACAACACCTGGATCACGCGGTCAACCTCGTCCTCGCGGCCGATCAGCGGATCGATCTTGCCTTCGGCGGCGGCCTTGTTGAGGTTCTGGGTGAACTGGTCGAGCGGGCTTTCCTTCTGCTGGCCGTCGGACGGCGCGCCCTCTTCCACGCCTTCGGACGCCTTGGCGCTCTCGGAAGCCTGGTCCTTGCGCACGCCGTGCGAAATGAAGTTGACCACGTCCAGCCGCGTCACGCCCTGCTGGTGCAGGTAGTACACGGCATGCGAGTCCTTCTCGCCGAAGATGGCCACCAGCACGTTGGCGCCCGTCACTTCCTTCTTGCCGTTGGACGCGGACTGCACGTGCATGATGGCGCGCTGGATCACGCGCTGGAAACCGAGCGTGGGCTGGGTATCCACCTCGCCCGTGCCGGGCACGGTGGGCGTGTTGTCACCGATAAAGTTGGTCAGCGTCTTGCGCAAGTCCTCGATATTGACGGCGCAGGCGCGCAACACTTCAGCCGCCGACGGGTTGTCCAGCAGCGCCAGCAGCAAATGCTCGACGGTGATGAATTCGTGCCGTGCCTGTCGGGCTTCGACAAACGCCATGTGCAAACTTACTTCCAATTCCTGCGCGATCATACTTCCTCCATCACACACTGCAGGGGGTGGCCTGCCTTGCGCGCATGCGTTAAAACGAACTCCACTTTGGTACAGGCTACATCCTTGGAAAACACGCCACACACACCCTTGCCGTGCTGGTGCACGCTGAGCATGATTTGCGTGGCCGTTTCTCTGTCCTTGTTGAAATACTCCTGGATGATGGCCACGACGAATTCCATCGGCGTGTAGTCATCATTGAGCAGCGCCACCTGGTAGAGAGGTGGCGGCTTCAGCGTCTGCCGCTCCAGCAGGGTTTCGGTGTCATGCTTGGTTGCCATACGCTTATATTCTAATGCTTTCGGGTTTGATGCAATGCGCATTTCTCAGCGCATATCCAATTGTTGTCCATCTTACGCGCTTTCTCATCCCCGCGCAGATGGCGCCCGGGGCGGCGAATTCAAGAGTTGTTTTTATGCCAATTGTCTTAAAAATAGCAAAACGCTCTCGAAAGCGCTTGACTTTAAAAATCCACGCGCTAACAATGCGTTATCGACGCTGTGCAGCAATGTACATGTTGATAAGAAGTGAGGCGTGAGGAGGGGGCAAGAAGCTTCTTGCCTTTATGGCTCGTGTGATCAGTTTTTATTTGAAAGTTCTTTTTATGGCAACAGGTACTGTTAAGTGGTTCAATGATTCCAAAGGTTTTGGCTTCATCACTCCAGATGACGGCGGCGAAGATTTGTTCGCTCACTTCTCCGCAATCAACATGAACGGTTTCAAGACCCTCAAAGAAGGTCAAAAAGTTCAGTTCGAAGTCACGCAAGGCCCTAAAGGCAAGCAAGCTTCCAACATCCAGTCGGCCTAAGCGCCGCTGCGGAAGTCGAAAACCCCGCCTCGCGGGGTTTTTTTTCGTCCCGACGCCGGGCCGGCTGTTGCGCGCATGTCACGGCCACGCCCAGCAAAAAGCCCCGCCCTCTCGCGAGAACGGGGCTTGCCGGCAGCGCGGCGCGGGCCGCGCCACTGCTTACATATTGGCGATCATCACATCGCCGAAGCCCGAGCACGACACCTGGGTCGCGCCTTCCATCAGGCGCGCGAAGTCGTAGGTGACGCGCTTGGAGGCGATCGATTTCTGCATCGAATCGATCACCAGGTCGGCCGCCTCGGTCCAGCCCATGTGGCGCAGCATCATTTCGGCCGACAGGATCAGCGAACCGGGGTTCACATAGTCCTTGCCGGCGTATTTCGGTGCGGTGCCGTGGGTGGCTTCGAACATGGCCACCGAGTCCGACAGGTTGGCGCCCGGCGCGATGCCGATGCCGCCCACCTGGGCCGCCAGCGCGTCCGAGATGTAGTCGCCGTTCAGGTTCAGGGTGGCGATCACGCTGTACTCGGCCGGACGCAGCAGGATCTGTTGCAGGAATGCATCAGCGATCGAATCCTTGACCGTGATCTCGCGGCCGGTCTTGGGATTCTTGAACTTGCACCATGGGCCGCCATCGATCAGCTCGGCGCCGAATTCCTTCTGGGCCAGTTCATACGCCCAGTCACGGAAACCACCTTCCGTGTACTTCATGATGTTGCCCTTGTGAACGATGGTCACCGATGGCTTGTCATTGTCGATCGCGTACTGGATGGCCTTGCGCACCAGGCGCTGGGTACCCTGGCGCGACACGGGCTTGATGCCGATGCCCGACGTTTCCGGGAAGCGGATCTTGGTCACGCCCATTTCCTTGACCAGGAAGTCGATCAGTTTCTTGGCGTTGTCCGAACCTTCGGCCCACTCGATGCCGGCGTAGATGTCTTCCGAATTTTCGCGGAAGATCACCATGTCGGTCTTCTCCGGCTCTTTCACGGGCGAAGGCACGCCCGTGAAGTAGCGCACGGGGCGCAGGCAGACGTACAGGTCCAGTTGCTGGCGCAGCGCCACGTTGAGCGAACGGATGCCGCCGCCGACCGGGGTGGTCAGCGGGCCCTTGATGGAGACGACGTAATCCTTCAGCACTTGCAGCGTTTCATCGGGCAGCCACACATCGGGGCCGTACACGGTGGTCGACTTCTCGCCCGCGTAGATTTCCATCCAGCTGATCTTGCGCTTGCCGCCGTAAGCCTTGGCCACGGCCGCGTCGATCACTTTGATCATCACCGGGCTGATGTCGACGCCGGTGCCGTCACCCTCGATGTAGGGAACGATGGGGTTATCTGGTACATTCAGGGAAAAATCGGCATTGACGGTGATTTTCTGGCCGTCAGCAGGTACTTTGATATGTTGATACATCGTGTTCTCCGAAGTGGACGCTCGGCAAGCGACAACGTCGTTGCGCTCCCAGGGCATGATCTGCAATCTGATTTGTTACCAATTTACCACGGTTTGGCTGAGTCTTACTCCGAGTCTTCTATAAGACATAAGACAGGCGTTTCACATTATGCACCAGTATTTTGCCAGGCGCTATGGCTTTTTCGCCGCCGGCGTTTAAGCCTACACCACAATTGATCCTCATATAAATATGTCTTTGATACTATTCAACAAGCCGTTCCAGGTTCTGTGCCAGTTCTCCGCGCAGGACGGGCGTCCCACGCTGGCCGACTACCTGCACATCCCCAACATCTACCCGGCCGGCCGGCTCGACGCCGACAGCGAAGGCTTGCTGCTGCTGACCGACGACGGCAAGTTGCAGCACGACATTGCCCACCCCGACCATAAACAAGCCAAGACTTATTTGGTGCAGGTGGAGGGCGTGCCGGACGCGGACAGCCTGGCGCGGCTGCAAGCGCCCATCAACCTGGGCGACTTCACCACCTTGCCATGCAAAGCCGTGCGCATCGCCGAGCCCGAATGGCTGTGGCCGCGCAACCCGCCGATCCGCCAGCGCGCCGACCAGCCCACCAGCTGGCTGGCCATCACCCTGCAGGAAGGCAAGAACCGCCAGGTGCGGCGCATGACGGCGGCCGTCGGCCTGCCCACGCTGCGCCTGGTGCGCAGCGCCATCGGCGCCATATCGCTGGCCAGCCACCCGCTGATGCCGGGCGAATGGCGCGCCGTGACGCCGGCCGAACTGGTCAACGGTTCCGGTCAATAAAGCGGCGCGACCATACGGCGGCGCAACAAAAGATTTTCAGATATTTTGCATTTTTTTTGAAAAATCATGTCAACCGACAATTTCCTGCCCACGTTAAGGGGAGCAGATTCACTTGAATCCTTGATTTCTTCAACCGCCAAAGGAACTGACATGTCTAAAATCATCGCTGCTCTGGTTGCATCCCTGTTCGCCGCTTCCGCTTTCGCCGCTGCTCCAGCGTCGGCATCCGCTGCTGCTTCCGCTCCGATGGCTTCCGCTGCTTCCGCATCCGCTTCGGCCGAAGCCGCTGCTCCTGCGAAGAAAGCCAAGAAAGCCAAGAAAGCCAAGAAAGCAGCTTCGGCATCGGCTTCCGCTGAAGCTTCGGCACCAGCGGCCAAGTAATCTTTCCGGCTCCATCAAAAAGGCAGGCGCGTCCTGCCTTTTTTTACGCCCGTCGCCAGCGCATGACGATGACAACGACGCAGGGGGGCACGCGCGCATTGCGCATGTGCAAACGACAAAACCCGCGCTGACCAGAGGTCAGGCGGGTTCTTGCTGTACTCCCTGTCGCGGCCTGGGCCGCAAGCAGCAGGAAATTAAGCGGACAGTGCCTTCAGGGCAGCTGCCAGGCGGCTCTTGTGGCGAGCGGCCTTGTTTTTGTGGATGATCTTCTTGTCAGCGATGCTGTCGATGGTCGACACGGATGCCTGGAAGATTGCGGTCGCAGCCGCTTTGTCGCCACCCTGGATAGCCTTACGTACCGCTTTGATCGCGGTGCGCAGGGTCGAACGCTGGGACGAGTTGTGTGCGTTTTGCTTAACTGCTTGACGAGCGCGTTTGCGCGCTTGTGCGGTATTTGCCATGGAATTTCCTAAATCAGGGTCAAAGTGCGTTTGCAAACATTATTGTTTGCCAAACAGGTGCGTTCAGTGCAGCTGCCGAACCATGTGAGTCAAACTACTGCCTGCCAAACATTCGTGTCTGCATTACAGAATTCTGTACAGCCTTCGATTATAGCGATGTTTTTCAACCGGAGCAATTCAAAAATTCAGAAAATTGCAAGGCCCCGGGAGCCAGCTGCGTCCGCCACGGCCAACTATTCTAGCGCGACATGCGCGTGAGCACTATTGCAACCGCTATAATCTCGGCCCATGAACCTGCTCAAAACCCTGGCTGGCATCTCCAGCATGACCCTGCTCTCGCGCGTGACGGGCCTGTTGCGCGAAACCCTGTTCGCACGGGCCTTTGGCGCCGGCGCCTACACCGACGCCTTCATCGTCGCCTTCCGCATCCCCAACCTGCTGCGGCGCTTGTTCGCCGAAGGCGCGTTCTCGCAAGCGTTCGTGCCCATCCTGTCCGAGTACAAGACCCAGTACGGCCAGCAGGCAAGCAAGACGCTGGCCGACCACGTGGCCAACACGCTGGTGTGGGCCACCCTGCTGGTGAGCGTGGCCGGCATCATCGGCGCGCCCGTGTTCGTCTACCTGATCGCCACCGGCCTGCGCGCCGAGCCGGGCGCGTTCGACGCGGCCGTGTGGATGACGCGCCTGATGTTCCCTTATATTAGCTTCATGTCCTTCGTGGCGCTGGCCGGGGGCATCCTCAACACCTGGCGCGAATTCAAGATTCCCGCCTTCACGCCGGTGCTGCTGAACCTGTCGTTCATCACCGCCTCGCTGTTCCTGCAGTCGCACCTGGCCCAGCCCATCTACGCCATGGCCATCGCCGTGTTCGTGGGGGGCTTGCTGCAGGTGGGCATGCAGATTCCGGCCCTGGTGCGCATCGGCATGCTGCCGCGCCTGTCGCTGAACCCGGCCGCCGGCCTGGGCGACCCCGGCGTGCGCCGCGTGCTCAAGAAAATGGGGCCGGCCGTGTTCGCCGTGTCGGCGGCCCAGATCAGCCTGATGATCAACACCAGCATCGCCTCGCGGCTGGCCGAGGGCAGCATTTCCTGGTTGTCCTATGCCGACCGGCTGATGGAATTCCCCACCGCCATGCTGGGCGTGGCGCTGGGCACGATATTGTTGCCCAGCCTGTCCAAGGCCAACGCCGATGGCGATACCGAGGAATACTCCAACCTGCTGGACTGGGGCCTGCGCCTGACCTTCCTGCTGGCCCTGCCGTCGGCCGTGGGCATGGCCACGCTGGCCGAACCATTGATCACGACGCTGTTCCATTACGGTAAATTCTCCGACCACGCAGCCGCCATGTCGGCCCGGCCCCTGATCGCCTACAGCGTGGGCTTGCTCGGCATCATCCTGGTCAAGACGCTGGCGCCCGCGTTCTACGCCCGCCAGGATATCCGCACCCCCGTCAAGATCGCCGTGGGCGTGCTGGTGGCGACGCAGTTGATGAATATGCTGTTCGTACCCTACATCGCCGTGGCCGGCCTGGCGCTGTCGATCGGGCTGGGCGCCTGCGTCAACGCCAGCTTCCTGTACACGGGCTTGCGCAAGCGCGGCATCTACCGCCCCCTGCCCGGCTGGGGCTGGTTCTTCGTGCGGGTGGCGCTGGCCTGCGCCGCCATGGGCGCAGCCGCCTGGTACAGCGCCAGCCTGGTGGACTGGCTGGGCATGCAGCGCCATGTGCTGCTGCGCGCCGGCGCCCTGTTCCTCGTGATCGGGTTCAGCGGCGCCGTCTATTTCGGCGCCCTGCTGGCGATGGGCTTCCGCCTGCGCGACTTCAAGCGCACCGCACGTTAAGACGCGCCGGCGACGGACGAAAAAAAACCCGCCGCGGCGGGTTTTTTTTATGCTTGCGGCGAATCAGGCCGACTTCTTGGCCTTGCGGCGGGCCACGACGCCCATCAGCGCCAGGCCGCCCAGCAGCATGCCATAGGTTTCTGGCTCAGGCACGGCCGTCACCGATACGGAACCATTGAAGTAAGCCTGCTTGTACGAACCGTCGATCTTGCCCCAGACATCCATGGTCAGCGGTGCGCCACCGGTGTACACCAGGTTACCCGATTTCAGCTTGCCGGTCTGGGTGCCTTCGGACAGGACGAAGGAATGGCCATCGAGCCAAACGCCGCCGGTGGCGTTGTTGGGCGAGAAGAACAGGCGGGTACCGCTGATCGACGCTTCGATATTGTACTGGCCGGCAGCCAGGCCAGTGAAGGTCACGGTCTGGTGGAAGGTGGTGGTGCCGGCAGCAAACGCGTCGCTGTGGAAATCGGCAAACCCGTCAGCATCAAACGTCGCGGTGGCAGCGCTTGCGCCCTGCGCGATGAAACCTGCGCTGGCAAACAATACGGCAGCTACTACAGACTTTGCATTCATTTTCATATGAGAATCACCAAAGTAAGGATGCCATACTGGCATCGAGGGTTGTGGGAAGTACTGCTGAGGCAAATAGTAACATATTTACATTAATTCACATTGTAAATTTTCTATTTTGAATTGTTTTTTATCAACATCTCATATGACGAGAAAAGCATTTCCGTAACACACTATTTTTGTGACAATGGGTGATTTTTGACGTGCTGCGGCTTGAACGTTATTGATGCTCAGCCGCTGTTGGCGCCGCTTCCGTTGGTGGCGCGGCCGGCTCGGCCGGCTCGGCCGGCGAGGCAGTGCTGTCATGGTCAGGGTGCGAGGCCGGGGTCGGCGCGGCAGCCGGCGCACTGGAGGCTGGCGCTGCGGCCGGCTGGCCGCTGGCCGGGCCCTCATCGTGCTTGAGCGGAATCGATGGTGGTGCCGGCGCCACAGGCGCGGCCGTGGCTGGCTTGCCCGTCAGCGTGAATTTCCAGTCCGAGAGATGCGCCCTGCCCTCGAACGCCTGGAAACGGGTAGGGAAATTGCCAACCTTGACCGGCCGCGCATCCGACAGGCTGTACACGGCCACGATGCCGCCCTTGCCGTCGCCCTTGCCTGCGTCCTTGCCCTCGCCTTCGCCCAGCCGCACCAGTCCCCATTCAGCCTTGCCCGTGACGGGATCGACGAAAATCTTGCGCAAGTGGCGCCGGGTGCCAGGAAAGCGCGGGTCTTTCAGCAGGTCCTTGAGCGTGGCCGGCTGCGCCGGCTGGCCAGGCGGGGTGGCGCTGGCATAGCTTTGCAGCGCGTCGCTGAACGCGGCGCCGATATACAGTAGTTCGCGTTCGGCCCGGCTGCGCTGCAGCACGCTGCCCACCTTGAGCGTGGTGGCCGTCACCAGGCCGATGATGGCCACCAGCACGATCACGCTCAGGTAGGTGAAGCCGCCCTGCCCGGCCGCCCTCCTACCATTCGCTGTAAGGCTTGCCGCTGCGGTCATTGCCGGGCGCTCCGCTCTTGATGGTGTAGACCCCACCCTTGCTGCCATCCTCGGGCGGCAGCACGATCCAGGTGGTGCTGCTGTCCGTGATGGGATCGACGGGCATCTCGCGCAGGTATTTCTTCTCCACCAGTTGTTCCAGCGAATCGGGATAGCGGCCCGTGTCGCCGTAATACTGGTCGATCACGCCACGCAGGTTGCGCAGGTTATCGGCCAAGACGATCTCCTTGGACTTGTCGATGCTGGGGAAGTAGCGCGGCACGGCCAGCGTCAGCATCAACGCCACGATGCCCAGCACCACCAGCAGCTCGATCAGCGTGAAGCCGGCCGCCCGTCGTTTCATCGGCATCACCATTTGCGGTACGGGATGCCGTTCAGGCCCACCCGCTCACTGGTGCTGTAGACGTCATACACATCCTCGCCCTCCTTGGGTTCGTCCGCCTCGCTGGCGTAGCTGCGCTTGCCCCACGATGCCGCATCGCTGACGGCCGTGTCGGGGTTGAACGGATCGCGCGGCACGCGGCGCAGGAAGTACATCTTGCTGCGCTTGGGATTGCGCAGGTCGGGCACGCCATCGACCAGCACCTCCAGCGTCTTCGGATAGCCGTTAGCCCCCAGCGTCCTGGTGATGCGGCCATCGTCGTAGGCCTGCTTGTAGGCGTCGATGGCCTCGCGGATTTCATGCAGCGCGTAGCGCAAGTCCTGCTCCTGGCGGCGCTGTATCGTCACCTGCGCGGCCGGGATCACGAGCGTGCCCAGCAAGCCCAGGATGGCCAGCGTGACCAGCAATTCGATCAGCGTGAAGCCGCCGGCGCGCACCCGCCGCATGGATGCCATCACTGCCCCTGCGCGTGCGCCGGCTCAACTGGCGGCGCCGTCTCCGGCGTGGGCACGGCGGCGGGCACGGCCACAGGAATGGCCACCGGCGCCGGCTGCACGGCCGATGGCGGCAGTGGGCCAGGCTGCACCTGGGACGGTGGCGGCGACAGGGGCGTGGCGTCGGCTTGTGGCGCAGCGGCGGGCGCGGGCGGCGGCGTGGTCATATTGGCCACGCCCGCCTGCGGTGCCGCCGGTGCCGGCAATGCCGGACGGGCCCCTGCCGGCGGCGGCAACTGGGCCGCGGGGCGCGCCGCCAGGTCGGGACGGCGGCGGAAGTTCGCTTCCGTGCCGGCCGAGAACTCGGACAGCTGCGCCTCCGGCCGCTGCACGTTGCGGATCAAATGCGGCGTGATCGACAGCACGATCTCCGTCTTCTGGTTGTCATCGCGGTTGCTGCCGAACAGGCGGCCCAGCAACGGCAGGTCGCCGATGCCCGGCACGTGGCTGCCCGTGCTGCGTTCCTCGCTGTTGATCAGCCCCGCCAGCACCTGGTTCTCGCCATCCTTCAACTGCAGCATGGTGGACGCCTGGCGTGTGCCGATCTGGTAGGCCGTGGTGCCGGACTTGGTCTGGATCTGGTTGACCAGGTTGCTCACTTCCAGCTGCACGCGGATGCCCACTTCGTTGTTCAGGTAGATGGTCGGTTCCGCGTTCAGCGTCAAGCCCACGTCCACATAGCTGACCGACTCCGTGGCGAAGCCGCCCGCGCCGGGCGAAATGGTGGTGGTAATCACGGGCACCTTGTCGCCGATGACGATCTTGGCCTTTTCCTTGTTGCGCACGCGGATGCGCGGATTGGCCAGCAGGTTGGCGTCGCCGTCGGTCTTGCTGGCGTTGATGGTGGCGTTGAACGTGCCGCCCACGCCGGTGACGCCGATGCTGCGCTGGTTCAGGTTGTTCAAATCGCGGATGGTCAGGCCGGTGCCGCCCGAGGTGGACAGCGGCGTCAGGCTCACCCCGGCCGGCCAGGCCACGCCCAGCTCCATCAGGCGGGTGCGCTTGACCTCCAGGATTTCCACTTCCAGCATCACTTCCGCTTCCGGCGTGTCCTGCAGCGCCACCAGCCGTTCGGCCAGGCGGATCGCTTCGGGCGTGTCGCGCACGATCAGCAGGTTGAGCTTCTCGTCCACCACCACGTCGCGCGACTTGAGGATGGTCTTGAGCGTGTTGGCCACCAGCTTGGCCTCGGCGTTAGCCAGGTAGAAGGTCTTGACCACCATCTCCTGGTATTCCTTCTGCTTGGCCGCCACGTTCGGATAGATCAGGATGGTGTTGCCGTCCATGACCTGCCGTTCCAGCTGGTTGGTCATCAGCAGGAAGTAGATGGCCGATTCCACCGTGCTGTTCTTGAGGAAGATCGAGGCCCGCTGGTCCGTCTTGACGTCCTTGTCGAACACGAAGTTCAGGCCCGAGCGGCGCGCGATCACCTCGAACACCTGCTTCAGCGGCGCATCGCGGAATTCGATCGAGATCGGCTGGCGGAACGCCTTGGCCAGGCCGCTCTCGGCCACCGGCGGCGCCAGTTTGGCCTGCACTTCGCGCAGCAGCTGGCGCGCTGCTTCGTTGGTGGGGGTTTCGGTCAGGATGGCGTTCAGCTGCTGGCTGGCCAGCTCGTATTCACCCTTGCCCGCGTGCTCGCGCGCGCTGGCCAGCAGCTTGTCCTGGCGCTGCGCCGCGTCCAGCGCACGCAAGCCGGCGCGCGCCCGCTCATTGGCCACGTCCAGCGCCAGCACGCGCTGGAAGCCCTGCTCGGCCGCCGGATACTGGCCGGCGGCCAGCGCCCGTTCCGCCTGTTCCAGGTAGCGCGCCGTGGCGCGGTCGCGCGCCTGCAGATACGCCGCGTGGTACTGCGCGTTGCCCGGTTCGGCCGCGATCGCGTCCTGCAACCTGCGCAACCCCGCTTCCACCTGGTCATGTTCGACCAGGTCGCGGCCGTCGCGGTAAGCCAGTTGCGCGGCGCATCCGCCCAGCGCCAGCGCCAGCGCGGGCAACGCCAGGCTACGGGTCAAATGCGTCAGCACGCGCCGGCCGGCGCGCTTCTGTGGGTGACTAGGCATCAGTCGAGCACTCCAATATTGAGCTGTTGAACCAGGTTCATGGGCAGATAGGTGACGGACATCAGCGGCGGCGCGATCGCGTCCACCCGGTAGACGCCGTCGATGACGGTCTTGGCGCGCACCACGTACACCTTGTCGGCGCGGCTCAAATAGACTTCCCACGCGCCATCGGCGACGGCCTTGCCGATGTAGGTGAACGGCAGCGGCGGCGCCGACGGGGGCGGTGGTGGCGGCGGTGGCGGCGGTGGCGGCGCGGGCGGGGTCCAGTTCTGGCCCAGGAACACGCCCTTGCCGGCTGCGAACGCGCCATCGCCATCCTCGCCCACCAGTTCCGCGCGCGGCACCAGCGGCAGGATGGCGGGGCCGCTGCTGGCCGCAGCGCTGGCGCTGCTGGCCGATTCTGTCCGCCGCGCGGGCGCGGGCGCAGGCGCGGGCTTGCCGGCCGCGCGCGGACGCACCACGGCTTCGGCCACGTCTGACGACGGCGTCTTGTCCCCGAACAGGGCCAGTCCGGCCGCGCCCACCAGCGCCAGCGCCATCACGATCTGGTAAGGCTTCATGGCTGCACCACCGTTTGCGCATCCTTCAGGTACAGCGTGAGGCGGATGCGCGCCTCGACGGCAGTGTCGGCGATGGCGTCGCGCCGGAAGCTCACCTCATCGAGCGAGGCGAACGGCATGGCGCGCAGCGCCTGCAAGGTGAACTGCCAGATGGCCGCATACGGTCCCTTCACTGGCAGCACGATCTGGTAAGTGGACACGCGGCTGGCCTTGTCGTAGGCCGATTTGTACTCGCCCTGGCTGAGCACGAGGTTGGCCTTGGCGGCCAGTCCGAACAAGACCTTGACTTGCTGCTCCGCGTAGCGCTGCTCGCCCAGCACGTCGTAGAACGCGGCCAGGTTCTGGTCGGCCGTCGGCGGTGGCGGCGCGCTCACCAGCGGCTCCGCTGCAGTAACGGGCAAAGGTTGCGCGCCTTGCGCCAGCAAGGCGGCCCGCTGCGGCAACAGCCAGGCCCACCCGGCCACGCCGGCCGCGCACAGCAGCACCGCCACGCACGCGGGCGCACCTGCGCGCGCCAGCGCCAGGCGCGCGCGCAAGGCAAAAGCCGAAAAGGCCGACAACTGCGCGCCGTTCACCGCGCCCCCCACCGGGCTTCAAGCTGGAAGCGCAACGGATGGTTGCTGTCCTGCTCATTGATTTCATGGCGCGTCAGCAGCACCCCGCTGAACACTTCCTGCTCCTTGAGCTGCTCCACGTAGGCGATCATGTCGTCGCTGGTCTTCGTTTCAGCCGTCAGCTTGAGCACCCGCTTGCGCGGGTCGGGCTCCAGCGCCAGCAGCGCCACCGTGGGCGGCGTGGCGGCGGCCACCGCGTCCTGCAGGTCACGCCACGGCAGGTTGAGCTGCATGACGGCGCCGTTGACGAAGGTGGCCTGCGCTTCCGGGATCGCCACGGCGGCCACCGCCACCGGCCTGGCGCGCTGCGCCTGCTGGCGTTCCTCAATCTGGCGCACGGCCAGTTCGCGCGCGCGGCGCAGTTCCATCACATGCCAGCCGCCCAGCGCCGCGCTCACGCACAGCAACACGCCCGCCACACCCGCCACCAGCACGACCGGATGCAGATGGTACAGCGTGCGGCGCCAGCCGCGCGGCGCGAAGTCGATGCGCAACGGTCTCATACCACGCTCCCGCGCCGGGCCAGCATGGCGGCGCTGCTCCATGCCGCCTCGCCGGCGCGCTGCGCCAGGTCGAGCGCGGCGCAGCGGATGTGGGCCGGATTGCTCACGGGACCAGTCCACAAGGCTGGCGCGGAGCCGCACAGTTGCAACAGCGACGGCAATGCCAGTTGATGCAGCAGCGCTTCGCGCGTCAGGGCCTGGGTCAGCCAATAATGGTCGGCGCCTGCCGGCACCGGCAGCGCGCGCACGGCGCGCAGGCGTCTGCCTTCCACCGCGCCCACCGTCAGCAAGCCGTCGTGCATTACACCGAACCAGGCGCCGGGCGTCAGGGCGCGCTGCCAACGGTTCCACGCGGCGATAAACTGGGGCAGCACTTCGACGATGGCCAGCTTGTGTTCCTTTGCCACCTGCTCCAGCACCATCAGCAGCGTGCGCGGCACGGCGGCGGCGAAGAACGGATGGCTGGCGTCCCAGTCGGCGGCGATGCGCCACGCGGCCGGCGGTTCGCCATACAGCGTGTGAAAGCGCAGGCCGGCCGCCGCTTCAATATCGGCCAGGCGCGTGGCGCCGGCCGGCGGCGTGACCTGCCACAGGCGCGTCAGTTCGTCGTCCAGCACGATGCTGACCGGCCAGCCGGCCAGCCGCTGCTCGTTCAACAGCGCGCGCAGCGCGTTACCGATGGCGTCGAAGGGATGTTCGCCGGCCGGCGAGAACGCGTGTTCGGCCAGCACCGTCAGCGCCGGGCCGGCCGCGCGCCAGCGGCTGGTGCGCAGCAGGCTGACGGCGCCGGCGGAGACGCCGATGCGCAACGCTTGTCCCGGCAATCTACGCATGCAGGGTCACCCGTTTGATTTCAGCCAGCGTGGTGCCGCCGCGCCGCACCAGTTCCAGCGCCGCCTGGCGCAGGCTGCGCGTGCCGTTGGCGTGGGCGGCCTGCTTGATCTGGCGGATCGGCCGCTTGTCGACGATCAGTTCGCGGATCTCGTCGTTCAGGGTCAGGATTTCGGCGATCGAACGGCGGCCCTTGTAGCCGGTGCCGCGGCAGTCGCCGCAGCCTTTGCCCTGCATGAACAGGTAGTCCTGGGCGTCGGCCCAGGTCAGGCCCACGCTGGCCAGTTCCTGTTCGTCCGGCGTGTAAGGCGCGGCGCAATGGGGGCAGTTGATGCGCACCAGGCGCTGGGCCCAGATGCCGTTCAGGGCAGACACGAAAGCATACGGATCGATGCCCATGTGGGTGAAGCGGCCGAACACGTCGAACACGTTATTGGCGTGCACCGTGGTCAGCACCAGGTGGCCCGTGAGCGCCGACTGCACGGCGATTTCGGCCGTCTCGCGGTCGCGGATCTCGCCCACCATGATCTTGTCCGGGTCGTGGCGCAGGATGGAGCGCAGGCCCTTGGCGAAGGTCAGGCCCTTCTTCTCGTTGACGGGAATCTGCAGGATGCCGGGCAACTGATATTCGACCGGGTCTTCGATGGTGATGATCTTCTCGCGCCCGTTGTGAATCTCCGTCAGCGCCGCGTACAGCGTGGTGGTCTTGCCAGAGCCGGTCGGCCCCGTCACCAGCAGCATGCCGTAGGCTTCCTGCGCCAGCACCCGCAGCGTGGCCAGCGACGGCGCGTCGAAACCAAGCGCCTCCAGCGTCAGCGCGCCGTAGGCTTCGATCATGGCGCGCTTGTCGAGGATACGGATCACCGCGTCCTCGCCGTGAATGCTGGGCATGATGGAGACACGCAAGTCGATCTCGCGCCCGCCCGCCTCGACCCGGAAGCTGCCGTCCTGCGGCACGCGGCGCTCGGCGATATCGAGTTCGGCCAGCACCTTCAGGCGCGAGATGATCTGCTCGGCCACTTCGATGCCGTTGACGGAGGTGGCATGATCGAGCACACCATCGACCCGGTACTTGACGGCCAGCCCGCCGGCCGTGCTTTCGAGGTGGATGTCGGAGGCGCCGGCCTTGAGCGCGTCGTACAGCGTGGAATTGACCAGCCGCACGGCGGGGCTGGCCGCTTCCGACACGGAGGCGAACGACAGCACGGCGGCCGTCTTGCCGTCACGCCTGCCTTCGCTGGCGCCCGGCAGCAGCGAATCCGTGGCGCGCGCCGATTCCTCCTGCTTGGACAGATAAGCCGAAATGTCGGCCCGCAGCGCCAGCCGCACCGCCAGCGGCGCGTGCGGCGTGGCGCGCGCCTGCGTACTTAACCAGGTTTGCAGATCGAGGTCGAACGGATCGTCGATCATGCCCATCAGCGCGCCGTCGGCCGCGCGCAGCAGCACGCAGTGGCGCGCCAGCGCCTGCGACAACGGCAGCAAGTCAAACGCCGGCTGCATGGCCAGCATGTCGGCCGTCTCCAGCACCTGCAGCCCGAACGGCTGGGCCAGGGCCTGCACCACCAGCCGCGGCTCCATGCCCGACAAAGCTTCCAGTTCCTCAACCAGCGTGCGCTTCGATCGCAGCGCCAGCGCACGCGCACGCGTCAGCATGGCGGCGTCGATGGCCGGCAAGTGCAGCGCGCTCACGACATGTCTCCGGCCAGATCGAAGATCGGCATGTACAGCAGCACCACGATGGCCCCCACCACCAGGCCGATGGCGGCCATCAGCAGCGGCTCGAAGGTGCGCGTAAAGCGGTCGATCCAGCGGCTGATTTCACCGTCGTAGAAGGCGGCCGACTGGGTCAGCATGGGGCCCATGTCGCCGGTGCGCTCGCCCACGCGCAGCATGCGCAGCGAAATCGGCGTGGTCAGGCCGTGGCGCTCGAACGCCGTCGACAGCGGCAGGCCGGCCTCGATGTCGGAGCGCGCCCCTTGCAGGCCGGCGCGCACGGCGGGCGACACCATGCCGTGCACGGTTTCGATCGCGTGCACGATGGTGATGCCGCCTTCGCTGAGCATGCCCAGCGTCAGGTACAGCCGCGATAATTCGTAGATGCGCACCCGCTCGCCGATGCCGGGCACGCGCGCCAGCAGGCTGGCCAGGCCGCCGCTGCCGGCCAGGCGCCGCAGCAGCAGCGCCAGGCCCGTCACCACGGCGGCGATCCCGCCCAGCAGCAGCGCCGTGTGCTGGCCGGCGAACTGGCCCCAGTTGAGCATCTGCTGCGACAGCCACGGCAAGTTGCGGCCCGCGCCCTGGTACACCTCGGCGAAACGGGGCACCACGTAGCCGATCAGGAACAAACTCACGCCGCCGCCCACCAGCAGCAAAATGCAAGGATAGATGGCGGCCGACACCAGCTTGCCGCGCACCAGGTCGATGCGCTGCTGGTAGTCGATGAAGCGGGACAAGGCGCGCGGCAGGTCGGACGTGCCCTCGGCCGCCTTGACGATGCCCACGTACAGCGGCGGAAACAGTTCCGGCTGGTCGGCCAGCACGGCGGAAAAGCGCTGGCCTTCGCGCAGGCCGGCCAGCAGGCGTTCCAGCACGCCGCGCGTGGCGGGGCTGGCTTCCTTTTCCAGCAGCGCTTCCAGCGCCTCGACGATGCCCAGGCCCGCCGTCAGCAGGGCCAGCAATTCCTGGCTGAACAGCACCAACGACAAGCCCTTGCCGCGCCGCGTGCGCAGCGTGCCGCGTACGGGCGCGATGGCGCTCACGAACAGGCCGCGCGCCTCCACCTGGCGGCGCGCGTCGGCTTCATCGCGGCCATCGATGAGCAGATGGGCGATGACCATATCGGCCGACAAGGTGCGGACGTCGAACTGCATGGTGAAGACCGGCGGGAACGGACAGGCTTATTGCGAGCTGATGTCGGCGTCCTCGCCCGAGCCGCCGGGCTGGCCATCGCGGCCCAGCGAGACGATCTCGAATTCGCCCTTGGTGCCGGGCGAACGGTATTGATAGGGATGGCCCCACGGGTCGGCCGGCACACCCTTCTTCAGGTACGGACCGTTCCACTTGGCGCCGGCCGTGGCGGGCGCCGTCAGCAGCGCGGCCAGGCCTTCGTCCGTGGTCGGATAGCGGCCCACGTCAAGCCGGTAAGTATCGAGCGATTTTTCAAACGCTTCGATCTGGGCCTTGGCGATGGTCACTTCGGACTTGCCCAACTGGGCGAAATATTTTGGTCCCACATATGCAGCCAGCAAGCCGATGATGACGATCACCACCAGCAGTTCCAGCAAGGTGAAGCCGCCGGCCTTGCGCGGCCCGGCGACTGCCTGATTCTTTACACCATCCATCAACACGACTCCTCAATTCAACAACCCGCGCCTGCCCAGAGTCCAGAGGCTACCACGCAGCTTAAGGTTACGACAATCTTTTATTGACGCCCTGCAAATGGGCCCCGGCAGCTTACCTCAGCCGCCGCCTGTTGTTTTATATTTCTTAACATTGTCGCTTTTTCCTGACAGGAAGTTGACACAGTCAGGACAAATAACAAACATTGAAAAATTAATCATTTTCATTATACGGATGGCCACATTTGCTGGCAACCCGCTGCCGGCGGCCCGCCTCAGGCGGCGCTGGCCAGCGCGGGACGGGGCCGCTCCAGCACGCGCAGCGCGCCGCAACGGGCAATCGCATGGGCCCGGTTCGATACGCCCAGCAGCCGGTACAGCCGCTGCAAATGGTTCTTCACGGTCAGGCCGCTAATGCCCAGCAACTGGCCGATCTCGTCGTTGCTCTTGCCTTCCTTGACCCAGTACAGGATCTCGGCCTCGCGCGCGCTCACCGGCCGCGCCAGCGCGCCGTCAGCCCTTGCCACGCCAGCGCCGATGCCTGCGCTCACGCACTGCCAGCTCAGGTGCAAATACGGCAGCAGCAACGCGAGGAAATAGGCCTGGCGCGCACGCGCCGCGTGCGGCAGGCCGAACAGGACGAAGCAACTGGCGCCGCCCGGCAAGCGCGCAGTGCCGTGCAACAGCGCATTGTCCACGCCGCAGGCGCGCAATTCGGCCTGGAACGCTTGCAACGATGGCGGCGCGGTCCCATCCCCGGCGGCCAGGCTGGCGGGCAGTTGCAGGCTGGCGCGGCAGTGGCGGGCCAGGCGCAGGGCCAGGCCATCGGCCGGGTCGGCCAGGCGGCTGCGCACGGCCACGTCCAGCACGCCACTGTGCAGGCAACTGCTGTGCACCAGCTCATCGTCGGCGCCAAAGCGCAGGCAGACCATGACCTGATGGGGCAGCAAGGCTTGCATCTGCCCCTGCGTCCACAAGAAGAACTGGCGCGCTTCGCGCACGGGCAGCGCCGCCTCGATCGCGTGCAGCAGGGCTTCCTGCTCCAGCTTGCTCAGGATGACTGGCTGTTCCATGTCAGGCCGCCATGCCGTGCGCGCCACCGACCCGCCGTCCCTGCCAGGCGACGAAGCGGTAGCCGCTGCCGCGCACGGTTTCGATGTGGCGCTGGTGGCCGCTGGGCTGCAAGGCGCTGCGCAGGCGGCCCACGTGGGCGTCCACCGTGCGTTCGTCCAGGCAGGCGGCGTTGCCCCACACCTGGTCGAGCAGCTGGGCGCGGCTGTGCACGCGCTCCGGGTGGTGCATGAGAAAATTGAGCAGCCTAAATTCCACCCGGCCCAGCGCCAGCGGGCGGGCGCCGGCCGTCGCCTGCAAGGTAGCCGGATCGAGCCGCAGGCCCGCCAGCTGCACCGCGTCGGGCGCCGCCAGCGGCTGGCGCCGGCGCAGCAGCGCGTGCACGCGGGCCAGCGTTTCGCGCGGGCTGAACGGTTTGGTGATGTAGTCGTCGGCGCCCGTCTCCAGGGCCAGGATCTTGTCCGGCTCGGCGGCGCGCGCCGTCAGCATGATGATGGGCAGCTCGCGCGTGCGCCACTGGGCCCGCAGCCGGCGGATCAGGGCGATGCCCGACTGGCCGGGCAAGCTCCAGTCCAGCAGCAGCAGGTCCGGCACGGCCGCCTCCATCAGCAGCAGCGCGCTTTCGCCGTCGCGGACCCGGCTCACGCCGTAGCCGGCCATGCCCAGGTTGAACACCAGCAGTTCCTGGCAAGCGACATCGGGATCGACGAGGAGGACGTGGGCGGTCATGGCTTACCGGCGCGAATGATGTGTAAATTTTAACTATGCATCAAGCACCATGATGTGACTAATACAATTTCACTCAGCTATTCAGACGCTGGCGCTATAAATCAAGCACCCGCTTGCCGCCATGCGCCCTGCCCGCCACCAAAAAACAAGACACATGGATGCCGGCGGCACCGCATGTGTCTCCATTGCGCCACGCGCGCGGCGCGGCGGGTGCGACTGCCGGTCAGGCGCGGCGGCGCTTGGCCACGCCCAGCAGCGCCAGGCCGGCGCCCAGCATCAGCCAGGCCGACGGTTCCGGCACGGGGCTGACGCTGGCCACGCCGGCATCGACCACGGCCACGCCGACCTGGCCGGCGCCGCTGGCGGCCGGGTTCCAGCTCAGCGACAACAGGCTGCCGTTGGCGTCCGTGTGGCCAAGCTGGGTAACGCCATCGGCGCCATACAGCGACACCGAGAACAGCGAGGGGATGGCGGCCGGCGACGGATCGGGCAAGCCGCTGAAACTGACGTCGAAGCTGACCTTGCCGCCCAGGTGGACCGCGTGGAACAGGTCGTTCCAGTCCGTGCTGTTACCGAACAGGAAGGCGCCGCCGGCCTGGGCTTGCACGTCGCCGTTCAGCTGCGGTGCGCTGGCCGCGTCGAAGCCGTTCAGGTGGTCGACCAGTGCGCTGGCCGATATGGCCGGCACGCTGGCCGGATTGAACTGCAGGTCCAGCCAGCCGCTGCTGCTGGCGCCGAGGCCGCTGGTATCGAGCACCACGTGCATGGATTGGGCCGAGGCCAGGCCGGCGGCGGCCATCAAGGCCAGGGCCAGCGCGCCGCGCCGCAGCGCAGGGAAAACGAAAGAGGATGGCATGAGGATTCCTTAGAAAGTACCGCTGTAAACTTTGGCCATATAGCCGATGTTGGCGCTGCCCGTCTTGCTGAAGCTGAGCGGGAACGACACGCTGGCCCCCGCCGCCAGCGACGCGGCATCGAGCGTGATGTAAGGCGCGCCATTGTGCGAGCCGGTGGCGTTGACCAGCGTCACGCCAGCCGGCAAGCCGTCGAACTGGACCTGCAACGGCCCCGCCAGCGCCGCCGCGCCCATGTTGGTGACGGTGAAGGTGCTGCCGTACTTGCCGGTGGCGCGGTTGTACACCAGGCCGCTGCCGACGGCGCGCACGCTGGCGCTCACGTCCACGAACGATGGTTGCAGGTTCAGGCTGATCACGACCGGGTCATGGTCGGAGGCGCGGTACGGCTGGGCCGTGTACAGGTCTTGCTGCTTGCCGTCCAGGTTGTAGTCGATCACGGTCGGCTCGTCGGCGTTGATATGCCATTCCGTGGCGCCGGCCACCTGGCCGTTCATTTTCGGGCTGGCCAGGGCGTGGTCCAGGTAGCCGCTCTGGCTGTCGAAGATGAACGAGTACGGCATGCCGTTCGGGCGCACATAACGTTCCAGCTGGTTCACATAGCCGGTGGCCGTGATGGCGTTGATCGGATCTTCAAAACCGTGCGAGTTGAAGTCGCCAATCAGGAGCACGTCCGGGTCGCCGGCGGCGGCCACCACTTGCGGCACGAAGCTGCCCACCAGGCGGTTGGCCTGCTGGATGCGGGTGGCGTTCCAGCAACCCTGGCTGTCGTGCTGGTCCGTGTCCGGGCCGGTGCCCGTCGGGCAGCCGCCCTTGGACTTGAAGTGGTTGACCACCAGCGAGAACCGCTCGCCGTTGGCGGCGCGGAAGGTCTGCGCCATCGGCGGCCGGTTGTTGATGCTGTCGCTGTCAGACAGTGCACCGCCCACCAGCGCCAGCTTGGCCGGTTTGTAGATCATGGCCACGCGGATCGCGTCCGTGCCCGTGTCGGCCGGCTTGGGCACCACCGCGTAGGTGGGCGCGCCGATGGCCGCGTTGAGGGCGTTGACCAGGTAGCTGACCGTGTACTCGCCGTTGTTCTGGATTTCCATCAGGCCGTAGACGTCGGCGTCGATGGCTTTCAGTTCGCCGACGATCTTGTCGCGCTGGCGCACGAACTCCGTCATGTTGTCGGCGCCGCGGCAATTGGCCTTGGACACGCTGGCCCCCAGCGAGCAGCCCTGGTTGCTCGCCCCTTCCACGTTGCTGCCGTTGGTGAAGGTGGTGAAGAAGTTGAGCACGTTGGCACTGGCCACGCGCACGTTGCCGGCCACGATGGCCGGCGCCGTGGTGCGCGCATTGTCGCGCGAGAATTGCGGCGCCACGGTCGGTTGCAGCTTGTAGGCCGCCCCGCCGCCGCCCTTGGCGCTGAAGTCGAGCACGCCCGTCAGGTCGGCCACCGTGTCGCCGGCGCGGATGGTGCCATCCTGGCCAATGTAGGGGATGGTGGGCGGGGTGACGGACAGGCCATCGTCGAGCACGATCAGGTTCTGGGCGTTGGCCGCCGCCATGGCCAGCGCCTCGGGCGTGCGCGGCGGGTAATGGTTGGTGGGCACTTCCAGCCGGCCCGACGACAGGCTCAGTTCGCCGCGGGTGCCGAGGAATGCCGATTGCGACACGGTCAGCGGGTGGGCGAAGCGCACCAGCATGCCTTCGAACTGGCCCAGGTTGGCGTTGGGCAGGTCGATATTGGTGGGCGTGATGCTGTGGCCGCTGCTCTGGGTGACGACGGCCGTCACATCCTTGAGCTCGGTGACGGAATGGCTGGCGCCGGTGGGCGTGTATTCGACCACGGTGCCCGTCACGCGTACCTTGTCGCCGGGTTGGGCGCTGTTCGTCGTGCTGCCCGTGTAGACGAAGATGCCGTCCGAGGTGGTGGGATCGCCATCGCCGGCCTCGTCCTGGATGAAGAAGCCGGTGCCCACTTTCAGTGTCAGCACGCCTTCCGTCGTCTGCACCGTGCCCGCGTAGGGGCTGGTGGCGCCGGCGCCCTGGATTTGCGCAATGCTGTGGGTCACGCCGGCCAGCGCCGTCACGTTGACGGTGACGGTGCAGCTGGCGCTCTGGCCCTGGTCATTGCCGAAGCGGATGGCCAGCGGATAGCTGCCCACCGGCACGGCGCCGCCCACGTTCAGGCTGACGCTGGCGTTCTCGCCCGCCGCGCCGGCGGCCGTGAAGCCGGCCAGGCCAATGCCGGGCACGGCCACCGAGGTGATGGCGGCGCTGTTGACGATGCCATCGGCGTCCGTGGCCGACAACGTGGCGCCACCGCCGCTGCCGGCGGCCAGCGCCAGCGTGGCCGGGCAGGTGGCCACAATGGGCAGCACCACGGGCGCGCCGCACACGCGCAGGTCGGAGGCGCTGTTGCGCGGCGCGGGCGCGACCGTGCTGAAGTCGGCCCCGTTGTTGTCCGTGTCGGCGCAGCCGTCGTCGCCGCGCAGCGCGGCCGTGGTGTTGGACAGGCCGGGGCCGGGCGCGCCCTCGTAGCCGTTGGCCGTGTTGCCGTAGCCGAGCAGGTCGCGCAGCGCGCCGCCGGACGGATTGCCGACATTGAAGGCCGTGGTGCTGGCCGCCAGCGCCACCTTGCCGGCCGTGCCGCTCATGGCGATGGTGCCGGTGGCCTGCGGCGTGGGCAAGGCCGTGGTGCCGCCCGCGCCCATCGCTTCCTGCACCAGCAGGTACTGGCCCGGCTGCAGCGTCACGTTCGGCAGCGGCGTCACTTGCCAGGCCGTGCCGGCCGCGCTGGCGGCGCTGGCGTACTGCACGCTCCAGCCGTTCAGGCTGACCGGGCTGGCGCCGCGGTTGAACAGCTCGATGAAATCGTTCTTGTAGGTGGCGCCGGAATTGCCGCCGCCGCCGTAGACCTGGCTGATGACGACGTCGGAGGCCAGCGCCGGCAAGCCCAGGCTGGCCAGCAGCGCGGCCAGCACGGTGCGGCGGCCCAGCATGGCGGGAGTGGGAGCGTAAAAAGTCATGATATTTCCTGTCCGGTGAGTATGCAATGTTGCTAATTGCATATTAGTGACAGGGCATGACGCGTTGATGACAGCCCTTTAGTCCGAACGGACTAAGGCGCGCTCGGCAATCCGCTCGTTACTGGCGCTGGCGGTACGGCGCGGCCAGCGGTTCGCCGATGAACAGGCCCTGGGCCGGCCAGGCCACGCTGCGCCAGTAGGCTTCGATGGCCGTGGCGCCGCCCAGGTAGTGCTTGAGCAGGACCGTGGGATGGGGGAATTTCTGCCAGTAGTTGCATGGCTCGGAGACGGAACCATAGCTGGCCGTGGCGCCCGCCTCCAGCCAGCGCAGGCTGCTCATCTGGACCGTGCCCAGCAAGTCGCCGCCGACCGAGGTCAGGTGGTCGGCCAGCGCGCCGGGCAGGAATTGTAGCGTGTCGAGCTGCTCCACCCTAGCCTTGCCCGTCTGGTACACCATGATGTCCTTGACGTCGGCGATGCTGTCGGCGCGCAGCGTGTGGATAGTCAGCTCCTGCCGCGGCAGCACCATGGAGCGGGGAAAGAACACGGCGCGGCTGTTGCGCGCCGTCTCGCTCGTCACCAGATAATAGGCCGAGGCTGGCTGTGTCCGAAACCCGCTGGCCTTGCCGCGCATGATCAACGCCTTGGCCTGCTCCACCGATTCAGTGGGCATCAACATGGACAGGCGCATGCCGAAATCGAGATACGGACGGCTGGACGCGGCGTTGAAATAGGGGCTGGGCTTGCTCGGCTCGCACGGCTTGTCGCACAGGCCGGGGTCAAAACCCAGCGAATAGGCGGACGTGATGGAATAGCAGTCGACGGCATAAGGCGCCGTCCACACCATCAGCACGGCCTGGATGCCCGCCGGCAGTTGCAGCTCGATCACGTTGCGCAGGTGACGGAACTGGTCGGCGGTAAGCTTGCGGGGTTTGCCCGGAATATTGACGTGCACGACGTTGCGGGCCGGGATGTCGCGCGCCTGGCGGTAGTATTCGCCGATGGCCACGCTGTTCGGCTCGTCATCGTTGATGACCACCGCCAGCTGCGCCGGTTGCAAGCCCGTGGCCGGTGGCGAGCCGGCCATGGCGGGCAGGCAGCACAGGCTGCCCCAGAAAATCAGGAAGGCGCGCAAGGACGGGACCCCGAATCGATGGATGACGGCACATGCCGCCGTCCGGATTATAACCTCTCCCCAGAGTTCGTCCAGCGGCCTCAGGCGCGCTGGTAGACGTCCTCGAAGCGCACGATGTCGTCCTCGCCCAGGTAGCTGCCCGACTGCACTTCAATCAGGTGCAGCGGCACCTTGCCCGGATTTTCCAGCCGGTGGTTCATGCCGATCGGAATGTAGGTCGATTCGTTCTCGGTCAGCAGGCTGACCTGGTCGCCGCAGGTGACGCGGGCCGTGCCGCTGACCACCACCCAGTGCTCGGCCCGGTGGTGGTGCATCTGCAGCGACAGCTTGCCGCCCGGATTGACGGTGATGCGCTTGACCTGGAAACGCTCGCCCATGTCGATGCCCTCGTAGCAGCCCCACGGCCGGTAGACCCTGGTGTGGTGCAGGTGCTCGCTGCGGCCCTCGGCCTTCAGGTGGTCGACGATCTGCTTGACGCGCTGCACCTGGTCCTTGTGGGTCACCAGCACGGCGTCGGCCGTCTCCACCACCACCAGGTCTTGCACGCCGACCACGGCCACGATGCGGCTCTCGGCCCGCACCAGCGAGCCGGCCACGTCATCGAGGTAGACGTCGCCCCGCACCACGTTGCCGTTCTCGTCGCTCTGCTGCACTTCCCACAGGGCCGACCAGGAACCGACGTCGCTCCAGCCGATCGAGGCCGGCACCACGACGGCGTGGCGCGTATGTTCCATCACGGCGTAGTCGATCGAGTCCGACGGACAGGCCGTGAACGCCGCTTCGTCGAGGCGGCAGAAATCGAGGTCGCGGTAGCCCTGGGCCACGGCGGCCGCGCTGGCGTCGGCGATGGCCGGTGCGAACTGGCGCAGCTCGCCGAGGTAGGCGGCGGCGCGGAACAGGAACATGCCGCTGTTCCAGTAGTAATTGCCGGCCGCCACGAAGCCCTGGGCCGTTTCCAGGTTGGGCTTTTCGACGAAGCGGTCCACCTTGTAGCAGTGCGGGGCGCCAGTGCCGGCGCCGCTCTGGATGTAGCCATAGCCCGTCTCCGGCGCCGTGGGCACGATGCCGAAAGTGGCCAGCGCGCCGTCGGCCACCGGCACCAAGGCCTGTTCGATGGCCGCGTAGAACGCGTCCACGTCGGCGATCACATGGTCGGCCGGCAGCACCAGCATCACGGCCTCGGGGTCGATGGCCTGCAGGTAGTGGGCGGCGGCCGCCACGGCCGGCGCCGTATTGCGGCCCACCGGTTCCAGCAGGATGCCCAGCGGCGCCACGCCGATCTCGCGCATCTGCTCGGCCACCAGGAAGCGGTGGTCGTTGCCGCAGACGATCAGGGGCTGCATCAGTTGCGGACGGCCGGCCAGGCGCAGCGCCGTTTCCTGCAACATGGTCTGCTCAGTCACCAGCGGCAGCAATTGCTTGGGCAACACGGCGCGCGACAGCGGCCATAGACGGGTGCCCGAACCGCCGGACAGGATGACTGGATAAATCTTCATACTCTATTTCTCTTTTCCGCTAACTCATTACTCGGGTCGGGCCGCCGTCCGCGGCGCCGGTCGCGCGCATTGGCCCAGGCCTCGGAATCATATTCAGAGGCGTGTTTCATCTCGCCGGCGCGGTTGACACTATAGTCCTTGAAGACGATCATTTCGTCCAAAGAAACATTTTCTAACACACGAGTATATTCGAACAACACGCTGCGCACCACCTTGGCACCACGGCACACGTGGCTGCCATGGCCGATCCAGGTGGGGCCGATGATGGTCACGCCCGCCTCGATGCGGGTACCCGAGCCGATGTAGACGGGGCCTTCAATGCGGGTGTCCTGCCAGTCGATGCTGGTGTTCTGGCCCACCCACAGGCCATCGTTGATCTGGATGCCGGGCATGTGCAGGTTGGCCACCTCGCCCATCAGCACGCTCTGGCACACTTCCCAGTAATCGCGCACGCTGCCGATGTCGATCCAGTTGAAGCGGCGCGTCTGGGCGTAGAACGGCAAGCCCCGCTCGGCCAGCAGCGGGAACAGTTCGGAACCGATGTCGAACGGCCGGTCCGACGGTATCAGGTCGATCACTTCGGGCTCGAAGATGTAGATGCCGGTGCTGACCCGGTTCGACAGCGCCTCGTGCTGGCGCGGCTTTTCCTGGAACTGCGTGATGCGGCCGGCCTCGTCGGTGACGACCACGCCATAGCTCTCGACCTTGTCCCACGGCACCTCGGTGGTGATCACGGACGCCAGCGCGCCCTTGCGGCGGTGCTCGAACAGGGCCGACTTCAAGTCCAGGTCGATCAGCGCGTCGCCGCACAGCACGATGGTGGTATCGTCGAAAAAGCCGCCGAACTCCTGGATCTTCTTCATGCCGCCGGCCGAACCGAGCGGCTCGGGCACCACTTCGCCCTCGTCGTTGGTGTAGCCTTCGAATGAATAGCCGATCTGCACGTCGAACTGGTGGCCCTCGCCGAAATACTCCTCGATCTTTTCGTGCAGGTAGCTGACGTTGACCATGATTTCCGTCACGCCGTAGCGGTGCAGGTGCTCGATCAGGTAAGCCATCACGGGCTTGCCCAGGATGGGGATCATGGGCTTGGGCAAATCGTAGGTCAAAGGACGCACCCGCGTGCCTTTGCCGGCAGCCAATATCATCGCTTTCATGTGCTCTCTCTTTTTATTTGGGGCTGGACTGCCAGCGCCACGCGTCCGCGCACATCTGGGCGATGCCGCGCTCGGCCTTCCAGCCCAGCTCGCGCTCGGCCAGGCCCGCGTCCGCGTAGCAGGACGCGATATCGCCGGGGCGGCGCGCCACGATCTGGTACGGCACGGGCCGGCCGCTGGCCTGCTCGAAGGCGCGCACCATCTCCAGCACGCTGTGGCCGCGGCCCGTACCGAGGTTGTAGGTGACGACGCCGGGGCCGGCAGCGAGCTTGTCCAGCGTTTTCACATGGCCCAGCGCCAGGTCCACCACGTGGATGTAGTCGCGCATGCCGGTGCCGTCCGGGGTCGGGTAGTCGCCGCCATACACGGACAGGAACGCGCGCCGGCCATCGGCCACCTGGGCGATGTAGGGCAGCAGGTTGTTGGGGATGCCGTTCGGCTCCTCGCCGATCAGGCCACTGTCGTGGGCGCCCACCGGGTTGAAGTAGCGCAGCAGTGCGATGTGCCAGCTGCTGTCGGAACGGTACAGGTCGCGCAGCATGTCCTCGATGATCAGCTTGCTGCGGCCATACGGATTGGTCGCCGACAGCGGGAAGTGCTCGTAGATGGGCACCGAGGCCGGGTCGCCATACACGGTGGCCGAGGAGCTGAACACCAGTTGCTTGACGCCGAACTTGGCCATCGTCTCGAACAGCACGAGGCTGCCCGACAGGTTGTTGTCGTAGTAGCGCAGCGGCTGCTCGACCGATTCGCCCACCGCCTTCAGGCCGGCGAAATGGATCACGGCGTCGATCGCATGGGCCGCGAACACGGCTTCCACCCCGGCGCGGTCGCGCACGTCCCCTTCGAGGAAGGTGAACGGGCGGCCGGCGATGGCGCACACGCGCTCGTACACGGAGGCCTGGGCGTTCGACAGGTTGTCGATCACCACCACCTCGTGGCCGGTGGCCAGCAATTCGACGACGGTATGGGAGCCGATGTAGCCCATGCCGCCGGTAACCAGGATGTTCATGTGTGCTCCCGCGCCAGCGCCTGGTCCAGGATCGCCACGATGCGTTGGGCGGCCTGGCCGTCCCACAAGTGGGGCCGGCGGCCCTGCTTGCCCTGCCCGGCCAGCACCTTGCGCGCCTCGGCCACGATGGCCGCAGGCTCGGTGCCGGCCAGCACATTGCTGCCCTCCTCCACCGTCACCGGGCGCTCGGTATTGTTGCGCAGCGTGATGCAGGGCACGCCCAGCGCCGTCGTCTCCTCCTGCAGGCCACCACTGTCGGTCAGCACCAGCGCCGCATCCTTCCACAGGTTCAGGAACGCCATGTAGCCTTGCGGCCCGACCAGCGTGATGTTGGGCCCCAGGTCGATGCCGAAACGCGCGAGGTTGGCGCGGGTGCGCGGGTGGACCGGGAACACCAGCGGCAATTCGCGCGCGATCTCGGCCAAGGCGCCGCCCAGCCGGGCCATCATGGCCGCGTCGTCCACATTGCTGGGACGGTGCAGCGTGACCACGCCGTAGCGCTGGCCGGGGCCGCTGTGCGCGGCCTTGAAGGCGGCCGTCTCGAAACCGGCCGTGTCCGTGTCGTCCAGCTTGCCGGCCTGGTACAGCACGTTATCGACCATCACATGGCCCACATGGTGCACCGCCGCGTCCGGCTTGCCTTCGCGCCGCAAGTGCTCCACGGCGCTCGGTTCGGTGACGAAGAACCAGTCGCTGATACTGTCGGTGACGAGCCGGTTGATTTCTTCCGGCATGGTCATGTCGCCGCTGCGCAAGCCCGCCTCCACGTGGGCCACCGGAATCAGCAGCTTCTTGGCCACGATCGAGCAGGCCAGCGTGGAATTGACGTCGCCCACCACCAGCACGGCGTCGGGCCGCTCGCGCACGCACAACTGCTCGAAACCGAGCATGATCTTGGCCGTCTGCTCCGCATGGCTGCCGCCGCCGGCGCCCATGAACAGGTCCGGCGCCGGGATGCCCAGCTCCTCGAAAAATACCTCGTTCATGTCGCGGTCATAATGCTGGCCGGTGTGGATGATCTTGTACGCCAGCCGCGGGTGCCCGTGCAGGGCGCGCACGATGGGCGCGATCTTCATGAAGTTGGGGCGCGCGCCAGCCACCAGGTAGAGGGTTTTCACGACGCCACCTCCAGCGCCGCCGGCGCCGGCCAATGGCGCTCGACCAGTTCGCGCGTGTTGCGGATATTGCCGCGGCTGGACGCGCCAAACACGATGGACTCGATGTTCGGTTGCTGACACACCCATTCGATCGCTTCCTTGGGCGCGATGGCGCCCGAGGCGAACACGGACATGGCGATGGCGCGGAACTTGCGCTCGCGCAGCGCCTTCTCATAGGCGGCGAAGCCGCCCGACATGCGGAAACCGATCTTGTTGATGTTCGAGCAGACGATGGGGTTCTCGATACCGAGCTCGTCGAGCACGTCGAGCAGGCGCGGCAAGTTCATCGTGATGAAGCCCGGCTCGGCGTTGTAGCGCTTGCGCACGTGGTCGGCGAAAATGCGGAACGCCTCCTTGAAGCCCAGGCCCAGCAGCAGGTCCACCACCACGTTCTGCAGGAAGATGACGGGGGTGTTCAGGCCGGCGAACATCTTCATCTCGGCATCGATCAGCAAGGTGGTGATGCCCTCGATATCCTTGCGCGCCAGCGACATGCCGCCGCGCAGCGCCGCGTTCAAAAAGCCCTCGTCGGGCATGAAACGCTTGAGCGCGCCCAGCATGCCATCCTCGGTGACGGCGTTGGCGTACTTGTGCGCGTACGGCATGCATGGCATGAACTGGAAATCGTGGTAGCGGGCCGGATTGGCCCGCATGTGATCGCACACTTGCGCGATGCGGTCGTGGGTGGTGCACATGAACGAGCGCACGCCTTCGTCGTAGGCGTTGTCGAGCACCTCGATGATGGCGCCGATATCCTGAAACCGCATCGCCTGGGCGCGCGCCTTCTCCTCGGACATGTGATTCACACCGAAGAATTGATTATCCCCAAATAACAAACGATCCATTTGCAGCTCCAGTCTGTATAACTTGATGCACGGCGCGCTTAGCGGCCGCCGAAGAAAGAGAAACTCTTCTTGCGCTTTTGAACCTCGGGCAAGGCGTCGCCGGCGAACACGGACGGGCCTTTCTCGGCGTCCGCGATCATCATCGAGATCGCGCGGTCGGTCTGCAGCGCCGATTCGAACGAGTTGACGTTGTCGGCGCCGTCGCGGGCCTCGATGCAGCGCACGAAATAATCGAGCTGGGCCGTGTATTCCTCGCCGCGCAGGTAAAAGTCCACCGGCTCGGTCAACTCGGTCGTGTAGCGCACGTTCCAGCCAGCCTGGTAGCCGGCCGGGGCGCCGGCCGCGTCGCGCAGGTACACTTGCACTTCCTGGCGGTCGGCGTAGATGCGGCCGTTCTTGCCCCAGATGGTGACCTTGGTGCTCATCTTGCGGTACGACTCGTCGCTCCAGTTGACCGACAACTGGGCGCTCTTGCCCCCCTCGAAATACAGGGTGGAAAACACTTCATCATCGGTGTCGGCCGAGAAGATCTTGTTGAGCACGGAACCACCAACGCCGCGCGGCGCGCCGAAATACCAGGTCAGCAGGTTCAGCGGGTGGGCCGCGTAATCATACAGGCAGCCGCCGCCTTCGGAACGCTGGGTGCGCCAGGTCGAGCCCTTGGGCTTGAGCACCACCGGGCCATAGGCCTCGGCCAGCATGTGGGTCACGTCGCCGATGGCGTGGGCGTCGAGCAGGCGCTTGACTTCCTGGAACGCGCCCACGAAGCGGCAGTGGTAGCCGACCTGGTTGACCAGGCCCTTGGCGTTGGCCAGGCGTGTGACCTGCTCGCCTTCCTCATTGTCGAGCACGAACGGCTTTTCGCAGAACACGTGCAGGTTCTTCTCCAGCGCGGCGCGCACCATCTTGCCGTGCATGCTGGACGGGGTGGCGATGATGACGGCGTCCAGCTCCACCTCGGCCAGCATGGTGTCGAAATCCGTGTAAGTCTTGACCCCGGTATATTTGTTGAGCACATCGAGCACATAGCCGGTCGCGTCGCACACGGCCGCCACCTGCACCCGCGGGTGCGCGTTGATCATCGAGTGATGGGACAGGCCCATCTTGCCCAGGCCTACCACTGCAAGGCGTATCATATTTGCATCCTTATTGTGAAGAGTGTCCGTTCAATAACTGTTGCTTGACCATGTCGTAGGCGGCCCGGCCCTTGTCGAGCAACTGGCGGTTGGGCGGTTGCGCGGTGGCCTCGTCCAGGTAGGCCAGTGCCTGGCTGGCCGTCAGTTGCGGCCAGTGGCGGAACGCCCCCACCTCCAGCAAGTGGCGGTCGACATCCAGCAATTCGTCCTGGTAGACGGAGATGGTGGGCACGCCCAGCACCGCCATCTCGCGCGTCATGGTGCCGCCGGCGCCGATGAACAGGTCGCAATCGGGCGCGATGTCGGCGATGTCGAGCGCGCTGGTGACCACCCGTACCCCGGCAAAGCGCGCATCCTGGTAATGGACGCCCTGCTCCTTGCCGCGGGGTAGCAGGATCACGTCCACCTGGTCCTTCAGGCCCAGCACCAGCTCGTCGAGGAAATTGCGGCTGCCCTTGTAGTACTGGGCCGTCCACGGCTCGGGCCGGATATAGACCACGCGCCGCGCGCGCGGCGCGCGCTGGCCGTTGGCCGCTTGCGCCAGGCGCTGGTCCAGTTCCCACAAATACATGCCTTCCTTGACGCCCGGATAGTGCCGCACCTTGCGCGGGTTGGCCCACTGCTGCTTGAGCTTGTCGATGCCGAGAAACTCCGGCACCATGATGGTGGTGGCGCACAGGAAGGCGGGAATATTGCCCATCGCGTGCTCGTTGTCGTTCATGTAGATCGAGCGCAAGCGCAGCAGGCGCGCCACCACGGGCGAGTGGAACGAGCTCTGGGAGATGGCCACGTCGACCTTGCGCCGCGCGATGTAGCGGCAAAGCTGGGCCACCCGCACCGGGAAACCGAACAGCTTGGCGCTAAGCTTGCCGCCATAGTGCTGCCCCACCACCTCATACTTGAAACCATGCAGCTCCAGCAAGTCGATGGTGTTGGCCAGCGGCCGGCAGGTGATGATCACCTCGTGTCCGTCACGTTCGAGTTCACGGATCATGGCCGCGAACATATTGATGTGCGGCGAATTCGTCAGTTCAAACCAGATGCGCATGGTGCTCCTTGCAGTACGGCGGCCGGGCGCGCGGCCGCAGGCGGGGTGGCGCGATACGCCAGCCGGGTGATGATGACGGTCTGGCCATCGACCATCCCGCGCAGGCACAGCACCGGGCCGGGCTGGCGCTGGTAGAAGCGGTCGGACACCCAACCGAGCGGCGGCGCCTCGCGCCCGCGCACCAGTTCGCCCGTAAAGCCGGGCGCCAATACGCTGACGGCCAGTTGGCCGCTGGCGCGGCTGGCCGTCCAGGCCAGCGCGCTGCCCTCGAGCGCGCACTGGGGCGCGAAGTGCCAGTGCAGCGCGCAATGGTGGGCTTGGCGGCATTCGAAGCGGTCTTCCACCACCAGCTCGCCGCTGTCGCGGTCCAGCGTGACACGGCGGCGGTGCCGCACGGGATCGGACAGGCGCAGGTAACCGTCGTGGCTGGCCTCGGCGCTCACGTGACGGCCATCGTCGTGGTGCGCGTGCAAGGTGGTGACGATGTCGCGCAGCCACAGGAAGCTGCCGCCATAGACCGACTGGTCCGTGTGGTCCAGGCAAGCCGTGTTATGCGCCGACGTGCCGCGGAAATAATGCCGTAGCGCCGGCGCCGCGTTGTAGCAAAAGGTGCCGGGATCGATCAGGAAATCGTCGCCGCCCGCGCTCAGCAGCACGGCCAGGCTGTCGGCGTGGCCGTGGCCACTGATCTTGTTGTAGCCCAAGGCGCCCACGTCGAACGTCACGCGCAGCTCGTGGCCGGTATGCAAATCCCGCCCCAGGATCAGGTAGCCCCCTTGCGCGAACGCGGTCGGCAACTGGGGCGCAGTCAGCGCGGCCGGCACCGCCGCCGGCGCCGCCAGCGTCCAGTCGTCGGCCGGCGCCGGCGCCAGCGCGGCCAGCTTGGCGCCCAGCGCCGGCGTGGCGAACAGCCGCTGGCCCAGCCGCAGCAGCGCCAGATAGGGCGAGCCGGCGCCGGCGAAGCCGAACACCAGGCCATCGTCGGCGTCGCCGATGGGCGCCACGTGGCCGCGGCAATCGAGCATGGCGGCCAGGAACACCAGGGCGCGCTCCATGCGGGCCATGGCGGCGGCGCTGAAATGGTCGCCGGCGGCGGCGCCGGCCAGCGCCGCCGCCGCCAGGAATTCCAGCGAAAACTTGTGGTAGCACATGGCTTGCTCAAGGTTGACGCCGTCCGGCGCGAATTGCTTGACGATTTCCTGTTCCAGGATGCGCTTGGCGCGCGCCCGCAGCGGCCGCACGGCATCCCAGGCGTCCCAGGTATGGGCCGCCACGAACAGGCCGGCCGCCTCGCCGATCAGGTGGTTGTCCGACGAGGAATGGAAGGAGTAATTGTCGCTGGCGAAACGGATATGCTGGTACACGCTGTCGAGCCAGCGGGCGCGCAAGCGGGCGCCGTCCGCGTCCGCGAACAGCGGGCTGGCCGCGCCGCCGATCAGGTGCCAGACAATACTCCAGTTGATCAGGCGGATGCCGTGCTCGACCGGCGAGGCCCAGTTGACGCCGCGGCCATACGGGCAGGCGTCCAACCAGCTGGCCAGCAGGCGGCCAAGCAGCCGCAGGTAATGCGCCTCGCCCGAGACGTGGTAAGCCTGGGCCAGCGGCACCCACCACACGTGGCGGTTCAGTTCCCACAGGTATTTGACGTCGATGTCGGCGCCCATGTGGCGGAAATCAATGCCCAGCCCGAACGCGAGTCCGACCTGGCAGCCGGTGCGCGGGTCCGTGTTCCAGGCCGGCACGCCATCGGCGAGCGCGACCCTGACGTCGAACACGGGCACGCCGTCACGGATCAGGCTGTCGGCGGCGGCCAGCACGGCCGCCACGTCGGGCGCCGCCGGCGCGGCCACCCAGGGCTCGCCCCACACGGGCGTGGCGCGCATGGGCGGCACGACGGACGCGTCGAACCAGCCGCGCGCCTGCGCCGCGCCACGCAGCACGCCGGCCACGCGGTACGGCACTTCGGCCGGGCTGATCCGGCTCAGGCGGCGCGCCAGCCACCGCAGACGACTCAGTTTGCTATCCACTTGCACCATCACTTGGTCCCGCCATTCCATGCAGCACCACGCGCCACCGCGGCGCCCATCACAGGCGCCACACGCGCAAGCCCGCCTCGCGCAGGCCGGGCGCGTCGAAGCACGCCTTGACGTCGATGAAGCAACCGCCCTTGAGCAGCTTCTTCTGGATGTCCTCGACCGACAGCGCGCGCAACTGGTGGTGCGACACGGCCGCCACGATGGCGTCGGCGCGTGGCAGGTCATCCCACGCCAGCAAGCGCACCCCGTATTCGTGCATGGCCTCGTCCGGGTCCGCGTACGGATCGTGGACGAACACTTCGACGCCATAGGTCTTGAGTTCGTTGATCACGTCGCCCACCTTGGAGTTGCGCAGGTCGGGGCAGTCCTCCTTGAACGTCAGGCCCAGGATGTTGACGCGCGCCCCCTTGATGTAGCTGCCGGCGGCGATCATGTTCTTGATGGTCTGTTCGGCGATGAACTTGCCCATGCCGTCGTTGATGCGGCGCCCGGCCAGGATCACTTCGGGATGGTAACCGACCATTTCCGCCTTGTGGGTCAGGTAGTAGGGATCGACGCCGATGCAGTGGCCGCCCACCAGGCCGGGGCTGAACTTGAGGAAGTTCCACTTGGTGCCGGCCGCCTTCAACACTTCCGACGTATCGATACCGATCTTGTCGAAGATGATGGCCAGTTCGTTCATCAGTGCGATATTGAGGTCGCGCTGGGTGTTCTCGATCACCTTGCAGGCTTCGGCCGCCTTGATGCTCGAGCAGCGGTGCACGCCCGGCTCGACGATCGTTTCATACATGGCCGCGACCCGCTCCAGCGTCTGCGGCGAGTCGCCCGAGACCACCTTGATGATGTTGGTGAGCATGTGCTGGCGATCGCCCGGGTTGATGCGCTCGGGTGAATAGCCGACGTGGAAATCGTGCTGCCACTTCATACCCGAAGCCTGTTCCAGCACGGGAATGCAGATCTCCTCGGTCGCGCCCGGATACACGGTCGACTCATAGACGACGATGGCGCCCTTGTTCATGTTCTGGCCGACCGTGCGGCTGGCACCGATCAAGGGGCCGAAGTCGGGATTGTGGGCCGCGTCCACGGGCGTGGGCACGGCCACGATCAGCACGTCGGCCTCGCGCAGGATGGCCGGATCGGACGCATACTCGGCGCCGGTGGCGGCCGCCATCTGCTCGTCGCTCAGCTCGCGCGACGGGTCGACGCCGCGCCGGCACGACTCGACCTTGCTCACGGAGATGTCAAAGCCGATCGTGCGTCCCCGTTTGCCGAACTCGACAACCAGGGGCAAGCCCACATAACCAAGACCGATCACTGCGATTGTTTCCATGTTCTCGCCTTCAATGAAATTGCACAAATTATTCCGTGGCATGATACGCGCCACAGATGTCGATCCGATGACAATGCCTCACGGCGCCGGCGCCAGCCCCAGCCCCGCGTACACGGCGTCGAGCTGCCCCAGCACGACGGCCGTGCTGAAGCGGGCCGCCACCGTGGCGCGTGCCTGCGCGGCCAGCCCGGCGCGCCAGCGCTCATCGTCCAGCAGCCGGCCCAGCGCCCGCGCCAGCGCGGCCGGATCGCCGACTGGCACCAGCACGCCGTTGTGGCCATCGCGCACGGCCTGCGGGATGCCGCCCACCGGCGTCACCACCACCGCCTTGCCGGCGGCCATGGCTTCGAGCATGGCCATCGGCAAGCCTTCATCATACGAGGGCAGCACGAAGATGCTGGCCTGGGCCAGTTCCTGCTCCTTGCGTTCGGGGCCGATCCAGCCCAGGATGGTGACACAGTCATCCAGGCCCAAACGATGGACCGCGCGCGCCACGGCGTCGAGATCGCCGTCGCCGCCGATCACCAGTTGCAGCGCCGGCTGGCTGGGCCGCAACAGCGCCAGCGCCTCCAGCAAGTCGAACATGCCCTTGCGCTGGTCGGCGCGGCCCAGAAACAGCAGCCGGCCGTGGCGTGCGCGGCCCTCCTGCAGCGGTTTGAGCTCGACCGAATTGACCACCACCACCACGTGCGCTCCCGGCGCGTACGCCCGCAGGAATTCCGCCCATTGCTCCGACAGGGCGATCACGACAGAACTGCGGCGCAGGCTGTGGCGCACCCACCAGCGCAGCAACGGGCCGGCCTCCTCGGTCGCGTATGTCTTGAATTCGGCGCCGTGCAAATGCAACACGGTCCGGCAACCGGTGGCGCGGGCGATGGCCAGCATCAGCGACTTGCGCAGAAAACTGGCGCGCGAGGCGGTGTGCGCGTGGACGATGGCCGGGCGAGTCAGCAGGCAGAGCACCAGCACGCGCCAGCAGGCCAACAGGGCCGTCGTCAGCTTGACCCACGCCGATCCGGCCGCATGGGTGGCCAGATACCGCACGCCATGGCGCGCCATGAAGCCTTCGCGCTGCAGCACCGACACCACCGAGGCGATCCCGCCCTTGCCGGCCGCGGCCGTCCCCAACATCAACACCCCGGCCCGCTTCGCCTTCATCCCGCCCCCTTTACCGAAGTCCGCGCGCGCCATCGCCGCGGCCTGCCACACATCGTCCGGACGCAGGCTGGCACGTGGTCCGCCCGGTCACGAAAAATGACTATTATATAACATTTTACCCCTTCCCCCAAGGTCAACCGTGCGCCGGCATTTCATTGACCACCCAGCGGAACTTGCCGGCCGCCGTGTTGGGCAACTCGTCGCGCAACACCACTTGCACCTCGACCGTAGGGTCGACCAGCGCATGCACATTGTGGACCAGTTGCTGGCGGTCCGGCTCGCCAAACTGAGGCCCCGGCACCACCCGGATCTCCCAGCGCGCCGGCGCCACCTGGGCCACCTGCGACTTGAGCACATTGTGCACGCCCTTGAAGGCGAAGGTCAGCACGGAGGGGCTGATGACGGCGCCATCGCCGCCGCGGATGCTGTCCTCGTACTTGCCGGTGACCCGCTCGATCATGGGGAACGCGCGGCCGCAGGCGCAGCGGCCCGGCTTCCAGCGGGTCTGGTCGCTCAGGCGGTAGCGCACCAGCGGCATCGCATCGTTATGGAAGGTGGTTCCCACCACGGAGCCGAAGTCGTCAGTGGGCAAGCCTTGTCGATCGACAATCTCGACATAGGAATAGTCCGTATTCACGTGCAGTTCGCCGTGCTCGCACTCGGTGGCGAACGCGACGCGCTCGGCCATGCCATACATGTCCATCAGCTTGGCCCCCAGCCATTCGGTGATCAGTTCGCGCTGGTGCGGATAGGTCGGTTCGGAGGCCGTAAACACATACGGGATGCGCAGCCGGCGCTGGCGTTGCTGCAACAGGCCGGCCAGCGTGTAGGCCGTCGATGGATAAGCTTGCAGCATCGCCGGCGCCAGCGCCGCGAGCCGGTCGATGATGGCGTCGGCGTGGCGCGCCGTCAAATGGCGCGACGAGACCAGCAACTGGTGGGCCCAGCGGTTCCAGAACCAGAACGGCGGCCGCTGCCGGGCCAGCGGGGTCACCATGTCGCCGCGCAAGGTGGCGCGCGTCATGCCGGCGTGGTAGCCCGCCCAGCTCCAGTGGCGCTGGACGAACGCCTGCTCGAGCAACACCGACCGCAGGCTGCGGAACATGTCGAGCGGGGTGCCCGTGGTGCCACTGGTCTTGCCCAGCGCCTGCCACGGACGCTTGTGGCCTTGCCCCGGATAGAGCGCGGCCCGCTCGGCCAGCAATTGTTCCTTGCCGATGATGGGAAACGCCTGGCGCAATACCTGGGCCGACTCGGCCACGCTGAAGGCCGGCGAGATGTGCGCGTAATATGGCAGGCGGCCGATCGCGGTCTGCAGCGTGTGATGCAGACGTTGTAACTGGTACTGGGCCAATTGCTCGCTGTCGAGCCGGGCATTGCGCTGCAACTGGCGCAGGTAGTGGCCGGTCAGCGCGTTGTCGCGCAGCAGGAAGCGCGCCCCGAACAACAATTCATTCTTCATTTGTACCGTCATTGCATTCCTTGGTTAGCGGCGCCCCGGGGCGCGGCGTCGGCCCGCCGGCTCAAGCGGCCGGCGCCAGGATACGCGCGTAGGCCGCCGCCACCTGGCGTCCGAGGATGGCGTAGGTACGGTGGGCGCGCACATAGGCCGGACCGCGTTGGGCATAGCGGGCCCGCAGTTCCGGGTCGGCCAGCAAGCGCAGCACGCCGGCGCGAAACGCCGGCAACTCCATCGCCACGCACAGGCCGGAACCGCTTTGCTCCATCACCAGCTGCTGGTCGGGGATATCGTTGGCGACGCTGGGCAAGCCCAACGCCAGGTATTCGACCAGCTTGGTCGGCGAAGAAACGTCGAACAGGCGGCCACGCGGAATCGGCGACAAGCCCACTTCGGCGCGCACGGCATAGGCCAGCGCCTCACGCTGGGGCAGCCAGCCGGTCAGCAAGACGTACTGCGCCAGGCCGCGGTCGGCGATCTGGGCCCGCATCCAGCGCCGCTCGTCGTCCGAGGGGGCGTCGCCGGCCAGCACCATCAGGATCCGCGGATCGTCGTGGCGCAGCAAGTCCACCAGATCAAGCAGGAACGCGGAATTGCGCGACTTGCTCAGCGCGCCCAGATAAATCAGCACGCGCCGTCCGTCCAGGCGCGGATCGGTCGAGGGCGCGATGTGGTCGCGGTTGAACAGCGCGGCGTCCACCCCCATCGGCACACTGGTCATGCGCGCGCGCGCCAGCCCCAGGCCAGCGAGCCAGTCGGCCATGGCCTCGCTTTGCACGAACACGTGATCGGCCGCCGGCAACACCTGACCGTAGAACACGCGCCGCGCCAGCCAGGCGCGCGCCGCGTGCGCGCACCACAACAGGCCGCGGCCGCGGCTGGCGATCTCGTCGCGGCGCACCTCGAAGCCCTCCACCATGGGGAACGACATCCAATAGACGAACGGCAGGCCGCGCACGCGCGCGATCAGCCGGCACAGCAAGGCCACGGCGATCTTGTCGCGCACCTGGATGCAGTCGATGGGACCGCCCGTCAGCGCCTGCCACAGGCCGCGCACGTCCCACCACGGCGACAGCACGCTGGCCCAGCGGCTGCGCAAGTGACCGTGCGCATAGATGGCACCGGCGGCCCAGCTTTGCCGGGCGCCAGGCTGCCCCGCCTGGCCGATCAGCTGAGAGCGCAGGCCATGGCGGGCCAGTTCCACCCCGAACAAGGTCAACACATCGGCCCGGGTCGGCGGCAGCGGATCGCGCAACACCATGGCGATGGAGCGCACACGGCCCCCGCCGGATTCATTTCTTTTCATTTTTTTACTGCAAAAAACACAACGTCGCCGATTGTAACCGAATTCTTCCGCGCCGCAACGTTGGCGTTGGCAAGCGAACGCGTGGGAGGTTGCCGTCCACCGTGGCGAGCCGGCAACGCCAGGGCCGGCGCGCGGCCCGTTCGGCAGAGCCACACGGCCATTATTATTTCCACAAATCATTATTTGACGCGCCGAATCTATACAGCAAACAACAAATATGGCATAGTGAACAGAAGCTACGTGGTAGCTACTTTCCACGCCGCCCGACAGCGGGAGGCGCCGCTGATTCAACTCGGATTACTTGTCGACCGTACGTTCCCGAATAATTGCCGTGTTCCCGCGCGTACACCCCCCGGAGGTGGTATGAAACCGTTCAAATCCCAATTTCTCAGCGCGTTCGCGCTGATGCTGGCTGCCGTCTCCGCACCGTCGTATGCGGACTGGGCACAGTCGATTTACCCCAATTACACCCCGCCGCGCCCCGCCAGCGGCCAGGTCCAGGCGCAAAATCCGCCCGCCTTCACGTGGTCGAAATATCCCTATGATCCGTCGCTGTACATCGTCAAGATCATGTCCGGCACGACCGTGGTGGGCACCTACACGGTGTCGCGCAGCTTCTATCTGCCCGCGGCGCCGTTGCCGGCCGGCACTTACACCTGGCAGGTGACGCCGGCCGGCACCTTGAGCACGGGCGCGCCGGCGCCGACGGTCTGGTCCGACCCGCGCACCTTCACCGTCGACGCCACCGCGACCATGTTCGTCGTGCCGAGCGACGCCAGCCTGGCGAGCACCATCCAGGCGCGCGCGCGCCCACGCCAGTTGCCCAGCAATTTCACGCCCGTATCAGGCTGGAGCACGGCCATGCACACGGCCCGCGACGCGGCCCTGTCCAGCCTGCAAACCGAGGTGACGGGGCGCATCACCAGCTTGGCAACGCTGTCCGATTCGCTGTGGCCGCTGGCGATCTCGTCGCCGCTGACGTCGGCCATGGTGGCCCAGCAGAACGACGTGCGCACCCGGATCGGCCTGGCGAGCCGCCAGCTGGAAGCGTCGGCCCTGCTGTACCGGCTGACCGGCAACACCACCTACCTGAACGAAGCATTCCGGCGCGGCGATGAACTGACCAAACTGAGTCCGTTGGGCCCCACCAGCTACACCAACCAGGATCAAGCCACGCGACAAATCACGCTGGCGCTGCTGAAGGCTTACGATTTCCTCAAGCCCGAGATCGAGGCGGCCGACGCGGCGACCCCGACCCTGCAGCGCAAGCTCACCTGGATGAACGCCGTCAATGCCCGCATGGTCGACATTTATGGCGACCTGGCGCGCAACAGTTTCCGTCTCGACCAGGCCCCCTATGACTCGCACGGCTCGACCCTGCTCGGCTATGCGGCCGCGATCTCGACGCTGGCGCTGGGCGAACCGAACATGCCCAACGCGATGACCTGGTTTACCGGCTCGTTCCGCGCCTATGTCAACTGGGTGTCGATCTGGGCCGGCCCCGAGGGCGGCTTCGCCGACGGCACCGCCTATGGCCAGTACTCGCTCGATTATTCGCTGCAACTGTGGCAACCATTGAAGCAGGCCACCGGCATCGACCTGTTCAGCAAACCGTGGTCGCTGGGCCTGTCGAAGTTCTTCATGCACTTCCAGCCGCCCGGTGCGCCTGGCCATGTGTTCGGCGACGAGCACGACGTGCTGACCCAGCCGACACTGATGAAGGCGTTCGCGTCGCGCTTCAGCACCCCGTACGCGGCATGGTATGTGAGCCGCCTGAACGGCAGCACCGAGAACGCGGTGACCTTGCTGGAGGCCGAGTATCCACTGCCGGTGACCAAGGCGACCAGCATGGCGGCGCCGCCCAATGGCGCGCTGTACCCCAGCATTGGCTGGGCCGCCATGCTCAGCGACATCAACAACACCAACCGCACGGCCGTCTACTTCAAGTCCAGCCCCTACGGTTCCTATAACCACAGCCACCTGGACCAGAACAGCCTGGTGATCGATTCGGGCGGCAAGCGGCTGCTGACGGAAGCGGGCTATTCCGACTACTATTACTCGCCGCTGGCGGTCAGCTGGTTCCGCACCACCAAGGCGAAGAACGCCATCACCTTCGACGGTGGCGTGGGCCAGGTGGCCAATTCGGATGGCTGGCGCAATCTGCTCAACAACGGCAAGATCACGGCTTTCAGCACCTCGTCCACGCTCGACTACGTCGAGGGTGACGCGACGGCCGCCTATAACTCCTCGCTGGTGTCCACGCCCACACTGACGCAGGCCGTGCGCAAAGTCTGGTACCTGCGCGACCAGGACGTGGTGCTGGTGGTCGACAAGCTCAACGCGCCGCTGCCGCACACCTATGAGTGGAACCTGCACAGCATGTACAGCACGGCATCGGCCACGGCCGGCACCAGCTCGTTTACCACCTCCGGACTCAAGGTCAGGATCAACAATGAGGGCCGCACCCTGTGCCTGAACTCGCTGTCGACCGACGTGGCGCTGCAACCGCGCACGGGCGCCCCGTCCAAGACCGGCATCACGGAAAACCACATGGCCTACACCAAGCTCGCCCCCGCCACGGCCGGTGAATTCATCGTGGTCGCCTCCGTCGGTTGCCGCAACACCAGCGCCACCATCAGCACCACCAGTTCCGGCCGCACCGTGACGCTGGTGTCGACCAGCCCGACGGGCGCCGTGCTGACCCGCAGCATCCTGATCGGCAACTAAGCCCTCCGCCTGCCCCGCCCGGGGCAGGCCCACCGCGCCGGCCCTGCGCCGGCGCGGCCTCGCTCCCCCTTGTGGCAATATTGACATCATCACCATTGCCAAGCATACTGTCGGCTTTCCGACACCGCCCCCCCGCGACAATGGCCGACCACGCCGCCGGCGCGCACTGATCCGCCCCATCCAACGCTAGCGCCACACGAAATGCCGACCATCTCCGTCATCATGCCAGCCTACAACGCCAGCCCCTATATCCGGGCGGCGATCGACAGCATCCTGGGGCAGACTCTCCGGGATTTCGAACTGATCGTGATCGACGACGGCTCGACGGACGACACCGGCACGCTGGTGGCGGCCATCTCGGATCCGCGCATCCGGCTGGTCCATAACGATGGCAACCAGGGCCTGATCTATACCCGCAACCTGGGCGTGCAACTGGCGCGTGGCGAATTCATCGCCTTCCTCGACAGCGACGATATCGCCTTTCCGCGCCGACTCGAGCGGCAGCACGCCTATCTGCTGCGGCGTCCGGACCTGGCCGCCGTCGGCGCCTGGGTGCAGCCGATGAACGCCGACGGCAGTTATCGCGACTTCGTGTGGCGTTATCCCGGCGACAGCGCGTTCGTCAAATCGACCTTGCTGTTCCGGGCCTACATCAACACCTCCTCCTTCTTCGTGCGTACCGCCGTGATGCGGCAGTTGCCGTTCTCACCCGACCACGCCCTCGGCGAGGACTACGATATGTATCTGCGCTGCGTGCGCTCGTATCGGGTGGAAAACGTGCCGGAAGTGCTGACCGCCTACCGCCTGCACGCCACCAATATCACCCGCACCAAGGCCGCGCAGCTGACCACGCAGTTGAACGCGATCAGCGCCCGCGCGCTGGGCCAGATCGGCCTTACCCCGTCGCCCGACGAACTGACCTTGCACCGCTATCTGGAATGGTTGGGAAGCAATAGCGACCCGACCGTGTTCGATGCCGCCAACGCCTGGCTGCGGAAGATCATGGCCGCCAACGAGCGGACCGGACTATATGAGCGCGCGGCGCTGCACCAGGCGGCGGCCGAGCGCTGGCTGGCGCTGTGCCACGCCAACGCCCGCTTCGGTTTCCGGGCCATGGTGGCCTTCTTCCAGGGCCCCATGGCCATCGGGCGCGCGGTCCCCCCTTTGCAATATCTGAAGTTCTTCGGCAAGTCGCTGCTGTGCGCACTTCGCCTCACCTGATCCCCGCAAGGAATAACATTGAGATCGAGCATATTCAGTTTCCTTTGGCTTGCCAGTGAGAAGCTGGTCCGCATCTTCACCGGCGTGTTTGTCGGCCTGTGGCTGGCGCGCTACCTGGGGCCGGAACAATACGGTGTCTACATGTACGCGCTGGCCTGGGTCGGCCTGTTCAACGCGCTGGCCTGGTTCGGTGTGGGCGAAAACGTGATCCGCAACCTGGTCAAGCATCCGGACAGCGAGCATGAGCTGCTGGGCTCGGCGTTCATGATCCGACTGATAGGCTCGCTGGCAGCCGGCGTGCTGGCCCTGCTGTCGCTGCTGTTGTTGCGCGCGCCCGATCCCACCCTGACCTTGCTGGTGCTGTTCTGCGCGCTGGCGATTCCTTTCGCGGAAACACCGGCCGGCATCTTCCTCTACTTTCAGAGCCGGCTGCAAATCGCCAAGCCCGTATTGCTGCAAAACATCGTGAGGATCGCGGCCGCGGCCGTGCGGATCGCCTTCATCACCGGGAAGTTGTCGCTGCCGTGGTTCGGCGTGGCCGTGCTGCTGGAGTCAGTGGGGATCTTCCTGGTCCTGTTCGGCTATTACCTGGCCATCGGTGGCCGCTGTCGCGATTGGGTCTATGACTGGTCCGCCATCCGCAACATGGTGTGGCAGGGTGCGCCCATCGCGCTGGCGGCGCTGGTGGCCTCGCTGAGCGCGCGCACCGATCAATTGATGTTGGGCTGGTATACGGGCTATACCCAGGTCGGCATCTACGGGGCCGCCCTGCGCCTGTCGGAAATCTGGTGGACCTTCGCGCCCATCCTGATGAACTCACTGTCGCCCAAATACATCTTCAATATCCATGGCGATGGCGAGCTGCGCGAGAATATCGCCAAGATCATGGCCATCCTGGCCTTGACCAGCCTGCTGCCGGTGCTGGCCATCCTGGCATTGGGCCAGTACGCGATACCGCTGCTGCTGGGCAAACAATATGTGGCGGCCCTGCCCGTGCTGCATGTGCATATCTTCATGGCCGTGCTGGTGTTCTTCGACGCGCCGACGGCCCAGTACCTGCTGGCCCGCGATCGCCAAAGCCAGCTGGTGTGGCGTTCCGCGTTCCTGCTCACGCTCAACCTGTTGCTCAACTACCTGCTGGTGCCCAGGCTGGGCGCCTTGGGCGCGGCCATCGCCACCCTGCTGTCGTATATCGGCACGCTGTTGCTGTTTTACCGGCTGGCGCCATCGTTCCGCGACCTGGCGACGCTGCAGAACCGCGCGCTGGGCCTGATGTGGCAATTGCTGCGCCGCCGCGGCCGCTTCGCCTGACGCCGCGCGCCGCCCGCGCCTTTCAGGCTGCCGCGGCGCCGAACGCGTCGTAGGCAATCCGCCAGCGCAGCCGTAATCCCAGCAGCCCGAGCGCGCGCGCCAGCGCCCGTTTCGGCCGGCTGTCGGCCCATTCGGCGCCCAACCGGTAGTGGTGGATGCCATAGGTGGCCGGCGTGATGTCGCCGTACATCAACTGGCGCGGGTTGGGGTCAATATCGTGGTCGTACGGATTGAACGGAAAGAAGGTTTTCGAGGGCAACGTATGGTTGGTGGCGCCGCCATCGAGGTCCAGCGCGCGCTGCAAGATCAGGGGCGAGGCGACGAACAGGTGCTTGGGAATGAGCTCGTCCAATATCAGTTGGCGCGCCCGGCCTATGACCGGATCGCCCGCCTCGCACGCGATCACGCCACTGCTGACGGCGCGCGCCGTCTCCTGCACGTTCACGCAGCCGCCCAGGCCCAGCAGATCGTCGATAGGACGGATCAGCTCGATGTCCGTGTCCAGGTACACGCCGCCATGGCGATACAGGATGTCGAAACGGGCCCAGTCGGACACGAAGGCCCATTTGCGGCGCTGGATGGCGGCGCGACAATACTCATTGTCCAGGTCGGTGTTACGCTCGTTCCACGTGCGGATTTCATAATCGGGGCAGTACTTGCGCCACGAATCGACGCACTTGCGGTGCAAAGGGCTCATGGGGCCGCCGCCGAACCAGCACAAATGTATGATCTTCGGTATCATGTTTTCCATCTCAGGGCGATGCCCATCGCGCGGCATCAGGCCCGCATCGCCAGCGCCGTGGGCGCGCGCGCTGGCTGTGGCTGCGCTGTGGCGACCTCGGCCCCAGCGTGCCGGTGGTAACGGCAGAACTGCACAATATTACCCAGACAAAAATACGCCAGCAGCTGCACGGTGGTTTCATCGACCAGGTTGCGGTTATAGATCATGGTGGTCAACAACAGACACAGGATGGTGAGGCTGGTGTCGACGATGGCCAGCTGCGACGGTGGCGCCTGGGCCCGCCGGACAAAGCGCAGCGCCGTCGCGATGCCCGCCACGGGGATGGCAATGAACACCAGCGTGCCCAGGATGCCCACATCCCACAACAGCGCCGACAGCGCCGTGGAATTGACGCGCAGCGGACGAAAACGCTTGGCCACGACCCCGTAGCCCGTGCCTTCGGCGGCCGCACTGGCGCCCGGACCGTAACCGATCAGGCGCTCGCGTACAGTCGGGATGGGATCGCGATACCAGATATACAGCGAGGCGATACGGCTGACTTCGCCCGTCTTCTGGTTGATCTCGTACGGATTGAAGAAATAGCCGCCGCGGCGCGCGATCTTGTCTTCCAGGGAGCCGCCGCCCGTGCCCTTCTCGCCCCAGTACATGGCCTTGTAAGCCAACGCTGTCCCCACCAGCAGGCCAGCGATCAGCAAGCCATAGCCGGCGAAGGCGAACACGTTGCGCAAAATACGCTTGCGCAGGATCAGCACGATGGCCATCGGCATCCAGAACAACACCGCCTTGACTTCACCGAGCAGCATGTTGGCGCAACCGGCCAGGATGATCAGCACCAGCACCGGCGTCGACATCAGCCCCCGCATCCAGCGCGCCAGCGCGTAGCTGATCCCGGCGATCGAGAACAGCACCAGCACCGGGCTCATGCCATAGCCGAACGAGCCAACCACACTATCCCAGCCATCGATAGTCATGCTAAAGAAATGCTGGTAGATCACCAGCGGGATTTGCAGCACGACGATCAGCAGCAGCAGATTCCACAACAGCGCGATGCGCCGCTCGCTGAACTCGATGAAATACAAGGCGAACAGGACGCCGAACATGGGCAAGGCGAAGCGCACGGCCGAGATGATCTGTATCATCGAGGCGTGGCCGAGCGACAGCGAGAAGCTGAAACAGACCAGGAACAATACGGCGCACCAGATGACGGAGCGTGAGCCGAAGCGCGGAACATGCGCGGCCAGGGCGCGCATGGCGCGCAAGTCCACCAACTCGAGCGCCGTGCGGCACAGGAACAGGAAGGCGAAACCGCTGCCCAGCCAGATGGCGGCGTGGAAGTGGGCGAAGGAATTGGCCGCCCCCTGCACCAGGAACACGTAGATGAACATCAGCGGCAGCAGCTCGCGGGTGCCGACAAAGATCACGAACGGCACCAGCACGATCACCCCCACCAGCACCAGCGTCACCTGCGGCACGCCGAGCGCCACCACCATGCCGACGAACAGCGACAGCAGCACCACGCCGATCGACGCCAGCACGGCGCCGCGCGAGGGGAGCCTGGCGCGCAGCCGCCGCACGGCGGCGGGGACGTCGACCCGTTGGACGGCCGCATAGCACCTGCGGAAAATATTCATATCTGGTCTTTTCGAAACGTACGCGCGAAGGCGGTGAGCCGGCCGGGCCGGCCTAGCGCGCCGCTCCGGCGAAATGATACCTGAGCGCGGGCGGCATGGCGGCCAGCATCTGTCCCACGAATTGCTGCTGGACCTGATAGCCGCGCTCGTTGTCGAGCGTGATGTTCGACACCCGCATCAGCGTGGCGTCAGCGATGAAGCCGTGCATCGCGTACGACAGCTTGGCCAGCTTCATGTCCCAGGAGTTGTTGACGGCCCGGTCGCCGACGACGATCCAGTAGCTGACCGGCTCGTTGCGGTTGTAGCTGCTGGCCACCAGGCGCGCCATCGGGATCGTCATGCCGTCGATGGCGACCGGCTGGCGCGTGGTGGGGCCGACAGCGAAACCCTGGCCGCCATAACAGCCTTCCGGAAAGTGCACGGACAAGCTGTCCGTCTGGTCCCGGCCATAGGCAACGGACAGCATCACCCGTTCGCCGTCGCGGTTGACATAGGTGCGCATCAGCGTCTGCGCGTAGATACGCTGCAGCTCCGCCGCGGCCGTCGGGTTGACCACTTCGGCCAGCAGATTGCGGTCTTCCCGCCAGTCGCCGAACTGGCTCGGGATGGCGCTCTGCAGGTCGATCATGGGGCGGCTGTCGGCCAGCTTGTGGACGGGGGTGGCCACCTTGGCCAACGCCACCGTCAGCAGCATGGCGCCGCCGATGGCCACGCTCGAACGCAACATGCGGCTCATGGCGCGCCTTTCACGGCCGCGCGCCGCGCGGCGCGCCGGCGCACCAGCCATTGCAGGAAGGTGTCCAGGCTCAGGATCAGGCACAAGGCGCTGACGAACAACACCATGCCGGCGAAGCCATGCAGGAAGCCCTGGCCGGCCGCGTCGCCCAGGTAATAGGTGACCAGCGTCAGCGTGATCACGCGCAGCACGTTGGCGGCGAACGAGATCGGCACGATCAGCAAGGCCAGCGCCACGTTGCGGAACTTCGACGGGTGGTGCACCACGTTCAGGTAGAACAGGCCCAGCGATTCAAGCGCGAGCAGCGTCTGCAGGCCGGCGCAGGCGTCGGCCACCAACAGCTGGTACTGGCCGATCTGCAGGATCACGCCGGAGCGGGCGATCGGATAGCCAGCCCAGTACAACAGGTGTTCGGTGGCGAACGATACCGCCATCTTCATGGGCAGCGTCAGCGTGGCCACCAGCGCTCCCGGCAGCGGGATCATGAAGCACATGAAAAACAACGGGAACCACTGCACGCGCAGCGCGCGCGGGCCGAACTTGAGCAGGATGACGGCGGCCAGCACCCACACGAACGAGGTGAATTCCAGCGCCAGGATCTGTTGCGAGCGGCCCGCCACATAGAAGAACAGGCCGATGGCGAGAAACAGCCAGGCCGATACGGCACCCACGTTGTCACGCGCCACGGCCAGCATGTCCGAGCGCCGCTTGACCATCAGCCACAGCGACAGCGACAGGATGATGGGACCGTGGGCCGAGTCCTCATAAGTCCACACTTCGTTGATGAAGGTATAGAACGAAGGAATGAACAGCGCGAGAAAGCCCAGCACGATAGGGAGCCATTCCTGCAGCACCGCTTTGGGTGGCAGGGGCTGCTTCAACAGGGCACTCGGGGCCACGCTATTCATGGGAAATCGACCATGATGGTGCCGACCACCTCCGTGCCGTTACGGCGCAACATGGCGACCGTGGCGTTGACATCGCGGATACGGGTGTGGTGGCGGTGCAGCACCAGCAGCACGCCGCCGATACGGGCCGCCAGCGCCATCGAATCGGAGCCGTCGCCGAACGCGGCACCATCGTACAGCACGATGTCGTACTGGGCCTCGAGCTCACGGTTCAGATCGGCGAACACGGGACGGCTCAGCAGCTCCTGCGGATTGGGCGGCAGGGTGCCCGCCCCCAGCACGGACAAGGACATGAACGGTTCAATTTTCTCGATCACGCCCTGGTCGGCACGGCCGGCCAGCGCGTCGGACAGGCCCTGGCGCCCCTGCAGGTCGAACACCTGGTGCTGGCGCGGGCGGCGCAAGTTGGCGTCGACCAGCAAGGTGCGTTCACCGAGCTGCGAGAACACCACCGCCAGGTTGGCCGCGAACATGCTGGCGCCGTCGCCGGAACTGACGCCAGCGATCACCAGCGATTTGCGCTCGCGCGCGAACCAGCGCAGCATCAGCTGGCTGCGCACGGCGCGCAACGCCTCCACCTGGGCCGAAAACGGCTGGTAGGCGGCCACCAGCAATTCCGTGTACTTGCCCTGCCCTTGCTGCAGGTAGGGGTAGTCGAACTGGCGCGCCAGCGCTTGCTGGATGTCCTGCTCGGTCACCAGGCCGAGGCGCTGGGCCGCTTCACCGAAGCGAATGCCGAGCTCCTTCTGCATGCGCAACACGCGTTCGGCGCTTTCCGGCGTGATCTTGCCCGATTCGAGCAACAGGCCACCGATGCTGGAATCGGTGGAACGGGGCGCGGAGGCCACCGGATGCAGTGCGGGATTCATAGAGTCTTCCATGCTTAATTGAGGCGCAAAGTACGCGGGAACAGTTTCTTCAGGCGGTGACCCGAGGCCGGCACCGCTTCTGTCCAGGCGATGTTCGCCAGCACGGGCACGCCCAGCACGTCGGCCAGATCGCTTTCGGAGCGCACGCGGCGATCGAGCATCTCGGCCAGCAAGGCCAGCCCGCCACCGAGCAAGGTGCCCAGGAACAGCGCCACCACCGTGTTGAGCACCACCTTGGGACCGGCCGGCTTGATCGGCGGCACCGCGGGGTTGAGCAGGGAAATCTCCGACTGTTCCGACTGTCCCTCGATGTTGGTCTGCGACAGGCGCTGCGACGTGGCGTCGAAGGCGTGCTGGGCGCTCTCGACATCCTTTTGCAGCACATTCATTTCGTCACGCGTGCGGTTCAGTTCCAGTACCTTGGCCTTCTGCTCGGCCAGGGCATTGCGGATCGCCGCCTCACGCTGCTGCAGGATGCCGGCATTGTTGCCCACCGAACGCGAGGTCACATGCAGGCTGTCCTGCAGCTCGGCGCGCATCCGTTCCACCTCGGCCTTGGCGCTCACGTATTGCGGGTGGTTCTTGCCCAGGCGCTGGGCCACCTCGGCCATCTTCGATTCCGCTTGCGCCAGGCTCAGCTTGAGGTTTTGCACCAGCGGGTTGGACGCCACGTCCGGCGATTCCGCGCCCGCTGCGCCACCGGCCATGCGCTGGCGCGAGTTCGCTTCCATCAACTGGCCCTGGGCTGCCACCAGCTGGGCCGACAGGTCGTTCAGGCGCTGCGACTCCACGTCGAGCCGGTTATCGACGCTGACGATGCCATGTTCCTGCTGGTACTTGGAGAGACGGCTTTGTGCCACCTCCACCGCGTCGCGCAAGGACTTGGTCTGCTCCTGGAAGTAGGTCGAGGCCTTCTTCATCGGATCGACCTTGAGCTGCACGCTGGCGCGCTGGTATTCCTCGGCGAAGGCATTGGCCACCGCTGCCACGAACTGCGGATCGGCACCCTTGAAAGTGATATCGACCACACTGCTCTCGCGCGCCGGCACCACCTCCAGCTTGAGCAGCAGCAGGTCAGCCAGCCAGTCACGCACGTTGCCGGCGCCGTCGGTGGCTTCCTGGAACTGGGCCTGGACGGCCGGACTGTCGGCCAGCTTCAAGTGATCCACCACCCGCAGCGCCACGTTCTTGCTGCTGATAATATCGATCTGGGTCGCCATATAGCCAGGCAGCAGCGCGCTGGGCATGGCCATGCCGGTCACGGGATCAATCCCCTTGTAGTTCATCAGCACGGAGGCGCTACCCTTGTAGGTCTTGGGCAGCAGCAGGCTCACTACCAGCGTGGTGCCGACCGTGAGCAGCAAGGTGGCAAGCAAGATACGCTTGCGGGCCAGCAGAATCAGGAAAAACTGGTGCACATTCATTTTAGACTTTCATATCGGCAGCATCACAGGAGCGGTCCGGAGGCGCACCTCAGAACCAGCTTTCCCGCACGTAGAGTACATCATCGGGCTGCAGCAGGTCGTCCTGTTTGGCGGCGATGCTTTGCACCACCCCCTTGGCGTCGCGGCGCTTGATCACGATGCCACGTTCGCTGCCGCGCGCAGTCAGGCCGCCGCCGGTGGACAAGGCTTGCACCACCGTCATCGAGCGTTCCAGACGGAATGGGCCGGGGCGTTGCACCTCGCCATAGATGTAGAAGCGCGGCGCCCGCTCCACGTAGATCAGGTCGTTGCCGGCCAGATCGAAGTCCTGGTTGAACTTGGCCGAGCGCACCATGTCGATGATGTCGATCACGTCCTTGGTGACGACACCATTGCGCTTGCGGATCAGGCTGACCGTGTCGCCGCCATCCTGGGCGATACCGCCGGCCACGGCCAGCATGTCGATCACGCTGCGCTTGCCTTCGATCGGGTAGCGGCCGGGCCGGTTCACCTGCCCCATCACGGATACCTGCTGGCTGATCACGGCCGTGACGATGATGTTGACCTGTGCCTTGCGCAGGAAGCCGCCGCTTTCCAGCAGGCCGCCGATCTTCTTCTCGGCCGCCGCCACCGACAGCCCGCCGATATCGACCTGGCCGATCAGCGGGAACGTGATGGCGCCCGCTTCACTGATGCGCGTTTCCAGCGCCAGATCGGGACTGCCGTAGACGGAAATCTTGAGCAAGTCGCCGGCACCCAGCAACAGATCCTGGGCGTGCGCGGTAAAGACGCTGAGGGCGAGCATGCACGCCAGCAGCCATTGCGCGATTTTTTTCATCATGTGTACCATTCCAAAAGTTGCAAAGCCCGGCGCGCCGGCCGGTGGACGATTTACTTCAGGCCAGCGACGCCGCGCTCGTTGACGCCGGCGGCGCTGCCGGTCGCACTGGCCGCCGCCGGCGCCGCGGCAGGCGGCGCAGACGCCGGCGCCGCGGCCTGCTTGCCCAGGTATTCGATCTTGGCCGCCGCACGCAGCCGCGCCAGTTCCGCGTCGGCCGCGTCCTTGTTCCTCTTATTGAACAGGAACTGTTCGATCTGCGGCGCCGCCACTTCCAGCGTGACGGGACTGTCGCGCACCTCGGTGATGGAAATGAGCATGGTACGCTCGCCTTCCTTGATCACGAACAGCTGCCCTTTGGGCATGGCCAGCAGCTTGGCGCTCAACTCGGACGGCAAGTCCGAACTGGCGCGCGCCAGCTGGGTGCGCGCGAACTTGACCTTGTGCCCATCAAGCCAGTTCGCCACGTCGTCGAGCGACTTGGCGCTATCCATGACCGCCTTCAAGTCGTCGCCCAGGTCGGCCGTGGCGATCACCAGCTCGCGCATGTCGAACAGCTTGCGGTTGGAGAAAAATTCCGGGTGCTTGGCGTAATAATCGGCCACCTCCTCCTTGGTCGGCCGGGCCACGGTGCCGATCCGCTTCTGCAGGTAGGATTGGGCGACGATCAGCGCCTTGGCACGTTCGATCGCCTGCACCACCTTGGGATCGCGGTCCGTCTTGTCCGCGGCCGCCGCGTTCTGCAGCAGTTGACGGTCGATCAGCGCCTCCAGCAATTGCTTGCTGGCCGCCGCCTGCTGGCTGCTCTGCACCCCCGCGCGCTGCATTTCCTCATTCAATTGCAGCACCGTGATTTCCTCGCCGTTGACGCTCGCTAGCGCCTGGCCGGACTTCTTCTCCTTACCGCCGCAAGCGCTCAGCCCGACGGCGGCCGCCAGCACCAAGCCGGCGCACAACAGGTGCCGGGAGGGCACGAACTTGTTCTTCTGCACGAAGCTGACAATCTCGAAGTTCAAAATAGTTCCTTTAACTTGATTTTGGAAACAATTCAATGCCGAAAACCGTGCGCACGCCGGCGCGCGAGGTGGCGGCCAAAATCGCGTGCAAAGTATGCGACCTCGACCATGAATTGTCAATATTATAAAAGGCGTACAGTGTTCAACAACCCGCCCCGTCACCTCAGCCACCGCTTGCCGCCCATCTTATCGCCGTTCCGGAAGGCCCGCACGCGATTTTTCGTCGCGTGCCTAATGGGCGTTGTCGCGCTTGAGTACCACTTTCACTGTGCGCAGGATGATCCAGATATCGAGCCACAGCGACCAGTTGCGCAGATAATCGAGGTCGTAGCGGATCCGCGCCTCCATCTTGTCCAGCGTGTCGGTCTCGCCGCGCAAGCCGTTCACCTGGGCCCAGCCCGTGATGCCAGGCTTGGCCTTGTGGCGCAGCATGTAGCCCTTGATCAGCTTGCGGTACTGCTCGTTGTGGGCCACCGCGTGCGGCCGCGGGCCAACGATACTCATGCGCCCCTGCAACACGTTTATGAACTGCGGCAACTCGTCGAGCGAACTCTTGCGCAGGAACGCCCCGACCCGCGTCACCCGCTGGTCGTTCTTGGTGGCCTGCACCACATGCGCGCCATCCTCGGCCACCGTCATCGAGCGGAACTTGTAGACGATGATTTCCTCGCCATACAGGCCATAGCGGCGCTGGCGGAAAATCACGGGACCGGGCGACGTACACTTGACGGCCAGCGCGATCACCAGCATGAGCGGCAGCAGCGCGAGCTGGATCAGGGCCGCCAGCACGATGTCGCTGGTGCGCTTGATCATGCTGTTAAAGCCGGTGAATGGCGTTTCGCAGATGGCGATCACCGGCATGCCGCCCACATTGTCAAAACGGGCCTGCATCAGGTCGAACACATAGATATCGGGCAGGAAATAGACCGAGGCCGTGGTGTCTTGCAGTTCGTCGAGCAGCTTACGGATCCTTGGCTGAGCTGAGATGGGCTGGCTGATGAAGATCATCTTCACGTGGTTGGCGCGCACATAGGCGGCGATGTCGGCCATGCGGCCCAGCATCGGCTGCCGCATGTCGGGTGGCCAGCGGTCTTCGGTACGGTCATCGAAAAAGCCGTGCACGCTCATGAACAGGTTGGGGTGGCGCTCGATGGTGCGGGCGAACTTCAGGCCCACGTCATTGGCGCCGACGATGATCACCGAGCGCACCTCGCTGGCCTTGGCCGGGTCGGACCCGATCACGCGGGCGGCCAGGTGACTGGTCAGCAGCACGAACGGGGTGGCCACGAACCAGGACAGCACGACCGTCTCGTCGTAGTGATAGGCGAGGCCACTGATGGAGCCAAGGAACACCAGGATCAGGGCCGTGACCACCCAGCCCACGACGATATCGCGCGAATAGGCCAGCATGCGGCCACTGCGCCAGGTCCGGTACGGGTCCACGTGCTGGTACACGGACGACGAGACGAAGAACGCCAGCACCATCAGCACCAGCGAATAACCCGTGAAAGGCTCGGCATAAATCATCGAAAACAGGTACAGGGTACCCATGATGATGAGTGGATCGAGGATGCGCTGAAAAAAGGAAATCAGGGGTATATCGTTGACGGTCATGGCTTGCTCTAGAACTGCCCCGTCGCCGTCAGCGACATACCTTTGGCCGTGTAGCCGCCCGTGCCCAGATAGACACTGCCCGTGCGGGTGTCGCGGAAGGCGCTGACGTTCAGCTGCACGGACTGGATCGGGGTGTAGGTCAGTCCGGCCTGAACCAGGTTGCCCGAATCGCTGGGAGCGCCGGCCAGCGTCACCGGATTGATCACATTGAAATTGCGCCGGTCGTGCCGCATCGACGCGTCGGCCATGAGCTTGGCCGAAATGGCCCAGTTGGCCCCCAGGCTGGCGCCCCTGACCAGGCCGCTGTTGACCAGCGTGCTTTCAATGGCCTGGTATTCGCGCCAGGTGCTGGCCGTGAATTTCACCTTGCCCAGTGGCTGCCAGAACACCGTCACGCGACCATTGGCGCCGCTGCCGTTATAACCGGTAAAGAAATTATAGTCACGGCGGGAGCGGCCGGCCAGCACCTGCAGCTGGGTCACGCCATTAATCAGCCAGTACACGTTGGCCTTGAGGTCATCCTGCTTGTAGCCATTGTCGATGACGGTGCCGGCAACAATGGGCTGGTTCGGATAACTGCCCTTGATATGGCGGGCCAGCACGCCGAAACGGCTGCCGCTGGCGGCCAGGTAATCGAGCCCCACGTCGCTGCTGTCCTCGGTACGGTTGATGTAGCGCTGGCTGGCCAGATCGTATTCGTACTTGGTGCTCGACACGCCGCCATGCACCTGCCAGCTGGGGTGGAAGCGCCAGTTCCCATCGGCATATTCGCGGCGCGTGGTGCGCAGGTTGCGCTCGCTGCTGTGGTAATCCGTAAACGGGGTCAGCACCTGGGCATAGGACGCGCCCACGTGGCCGGAAAAATTGCGCAACACAAACCACTGCCAGTCGGCCGAGACATCCTTGCCGTTGTAATTGAGCTGGTCGTAATGGTTAAAACTGACGCGCGACACCTTTGCCTGGCCGGTCAGGATCTGGCGCCCGATCGGACGCTCGAACAGCAAGCCGGCCTGCAACTGGGTCAGCGAGTCGGACCGGCTCCCTTGCGGCCCCGGCACGCCGTCGGGCAGGCGCAACAAATTGTCCTCGTAGCTGTAGGTGGCGGACACGAACGGATGAATGGTATCGCTGAGCGCGGCCTGGGCCGGACTGGCCAACGCCGCGCCGATCAGGGCGGCCAGGGGCAGCATGGGGCTGCGGAGATGACGTGCGTTTTTTGGCATGGAACTAGGCATGGGCGTCTTCTTTGTAAAATAAGAAACTATTATTTGTAAATATTACCAGTAAGTCCAATTGCCAGTGGAAATTATCCAGACCCCCAACAAGCCGTTGGTGACCCCGTGCGCAAGCACGGGCGGCCACAATGAGCCGCTGCGCATGTACAGCAGGCTGTACACGGCGCCGGCAACGATACCGGCCAGCCACAGATTGTGCTCAAACCCGAATAATACCACTGTGACAACAAATGGCTTCCATCCCAACCGTGCGGGCGCCACTTGCTGGAAGTGGGCCGACTCCAGCCAGCGCATCAGGTAGGAACGCCAGAACAACTCCTCCATGACGGGCACCACCAGCGCCGCGCCGGCCAGGCGCACCGTCACCAGCAGCCAGTCTATCTTGCCATCGCGGGCCGGATCAAATCCGGCGCTGGTGCCGACCTTCATCCAATCCGCATTGAGGTTTATCCACAACAACAGCACGACGATCCCGGCCGCCACGGCCTTGGCGGCGGCGCCCCGATTCAGGAATGGCGGCCCCAGTTCATCATAGTGGCGCCGAAAGGCCAGCAACAGCGCCAGCACCACCGCGATCTTGAACGGATACAGCCAGCGCAGCTGGCCCGCACTGACCCCGAGCCAGTCCAGCAGGTCAGCGATGGCGATAAAGGTGAGGTAGGCGGCGAAGGGCAGCACGCGGGGCCAGGCGGCACGCTCAAACATGACGCCCCCGGCGGTGGACGGGCGCGGCGCCGGCCGCGGACGGTGTAACGGAGCAGTCCAGCATGCTGATCCTGATTGAACAAAGGAGCAGGCCACCCGCAGGTGGCCCTAAACATGCATATACTACAACAAATAACGCGAACTGAGGAGCCCGTTTGCGGCCAGACTGGCGCCGTTCAATTCCGCGTGACCGCTTCGATCGCTTCCCAGCGCTCGAGCGCGGCCAGCAGCTGCGCCTCGATCTGCTCCATGCGCGCGTGCACGCGCTTGGCTTCGGCCGCATTCTTCTTGTAGAAATCAGGGTCCGACAATTGCAGCGCCAGCGCCGTCTGCTCGTCCTCCAGGCTGGCGATCAGCTGGGGCAATTCGTCCAGTTCGCGCTGTTCCTTGAAGCTGAGCTTGCGCGGCTTGGCGGCCGGCGCGGCGGCCGGCGCGGGCTTGCTGTCGGCCTTGGGCGCGCTCCTGGCGGGCGCAGACGCTGGCGCCGGGGCCGGCGTACGCACCCGTTCCCAGTCCGTGTAGCCGCCCACGAATTCGCGCCAGCGGCCCTCCCCTTCGGCCACGATGACCTGGGTCACGACGTTGTCGAGGAAGGTACGGTCGTGGCTGACAAGGAACACGGTGCCCGTGTAATCTTCCAGCAATTCCTCGAGCAATTCCAGGGTGTCGATGTCCAGGTCGTTGGTCGGCTCGTCCAGCACCAGGCAGTTGGCCGGCTTGGCGAACAGGCGCGCCAGCAACAGGCGGTTACGCTCGCCACCGGAGAGCGACTTGACGGGCGAACGGGCCCGCTCGGGCGCGAACAGGAAGTCGCCCAGGTAGCTCATCACGTGCTTGCGCTGGCCGTTGATCTCGACCCAGTCGCTGCCCGGTGCGATGGTGTCCATCAGGCTGGCTTCCTCGTTGAGCTGGGCCCGCATCTGGTCGAAATACGCCACCTGCAACTTGGTGCCCAGGCGCACCGTGCCGGCATCGGCCGCCTCCTCGCCCAGGATGATCTTGAGCAGCGTGGTCTTGCCGGCGCCGTTGGGCCCGATCAGGCCCACCTTGTCACCGCGCAGGATGGTGGCGCTGAAGTCCTTGATGATCACCTTCTCGCCATAGGTCTTGGCAATGTTCTCCAGCTCGGCCACGATCTTGCCCGAGCGTTCGCCGGCCGACACGTCCAGTTTCACCTGGCCCTGCTGCTCGCGGCGCGCGGCGCGCTGCAATCGCAGCGCCTCGAGCCGGCGCACCCGGCCCTCGTCGCGCACGCGGCGCGCCTTGACGCCCTTGCGTATCCACACTTCCTCCTGGGCCAGGAACTTGTCGAACTTGGCGTTTTCCACTTCCTCGATCTCCAGCTGCTCGGCCTTGCGCACCTGGTAGGCGCTGAAGTTGCCCGGATAGGACAGCAGGCGCCCCCGGTCGAGCTCGATGATGCGGGTGGCCACGTTGTCGAGGAAGGAGCGGTCGTGGGTGATGAACAGCACGCTGCCCTTGAAGTCGCGCAGCAAGCCCTCCAGCCACAGGATGGACGTGAAGTCCAGGTGGTTGGTCGGTTCGTCGAGCAGCAGCACGTCCGGCGCCGACACCAGCGCGCGCGCCAGCGCCACGCGCTTTTGCATGCCGCCCGAGAGCGTCTTCATCAGCATCTCGCCCGGCAGGTTGAGCTTGCCCAGCGTGGTGGCCACCTTGGTGGGCAGGCTCCAGGCGTCGGCCGCGTCGAGTTTGACCTGGATCTCGTGCATGCGCTCCATCAGCGCCTCGTCGTCGCCCTGGCCGAACTGGCCGGTCAGCGCGTCATACTCCTTGAGCAAGGCTGGCGAGTCGCCCATGCCGGCCGCCACGGCCTCGGACACCGTCATCTCCGGATCGAACACGGGTTCCTGCTCCACGTAGGCCACCTTCAGGCCCTGCTGCATCACCAGCAAGCCATCGTCGAGCTTGAAGCGGCCCGAGATGATCTTCAACAGCGACGATTTGCCGGTGCCGTTGCGGCCGATCAGGCCCACGCGCTCGCCCGTTTCGAGGGAAAATTCCGCGTGATCGAGTAGCGCGACGTGACCGAACGCCAGTTGCGCCGAGGATAAGGAGATGACTGCCATAGTGAGTGAGAAGGTGGCCAGGCAGGCGCCGAAACGGCGCGGTTGGCCAGATAAAGGATGAATGAAGCACGCATTGTACCGGCTGCGCCGCTGGCTGCGCCAATTCCCGTATGCAAATGCGATGAGGAATGATGGCGCCACAGCGGGTCGCACGGCACCGTACCGCAAGGGACTGGTATCGCCAACAGGAATCGAACCTGTATCTGATTCTTAGGAGGAACCTGTTCTATCCGTTGAACTATGGCGACACACTGAACGCAGCGCCATTGTACAGGCTAACAAAAAACCGCAACAGGGTCAGTCGAGAACTTTACGCGGTCATGGCCGTGCCCGCCGCACGGCCACGCCATTGGTCAGACGGATCGTGTGCGGCGCGCAAGCAGCGCCAGCAGACCCAGCCCCCCCAGCCACAAGGCGCCGGATGCGGGTTCCGGAACGGCGGAAATGGTATAAATCTCCATCGCGCCGAACGTGATGTTGGGACGCACGAAAGTCGAGCCGTCCAGCACACTGGTGTTGAAATTATAACGATTGGGGTCGGCGTACGAATACAGCAGCGAATAGCCGCCATGGGTCAAGTCAGCCGGCACATACAGGTCATTGCCAAGACCGAAGGTCGGACCGACATTGGCGGCGTTCAGTGTCTGGTAGGAGCCAACGGTATCCAGCGCATAGGTCTTGGGAGTCTGGCGATGGATCTCGCTGGTGGTCAGGTTGAACAGAAAACCGGTGCGTTGCGCCTGCTCAGTCGTGATGTGGTAACCGCCGCTCGATGCCCAACTTTGCGGGTTGTAACCGCCAATGAGCCACGTTTGGCCTTTTTCATTGGTGGCCTGCATCACGGCGATCGTACGCCCCTTGCCATCGGCAGCGTGATGGAATGCGGCCGAGGTATCGCCGTTGGCCTTGGTATAAATATTGGTAAATGCCACCGGGCCTTCGCCCAACCAGGTCGCCAGCTGTTGCTGTTCCGCGGCGTTCAGCAAGGAAGCTGCGCCGGCTGGCACCATCGTGGCGGACAGTGCCAACGCCGACCAGGCGGCCATACTCCATTTCAATTTGGATCCCATGATTCCCTCAATGCAAGTTACCAACATAGCCATTTCTTTGTCAAATATAGCACATTGATGGGATTGAATTACTTTTTTATATTACCAAATGAACACGATCATTCCACTGAGGGCACAATTGCCGTCACCTCGATCTCCACCCTGGCCCGGTCCTCGACCAGTCCCGCCACCTGCACGGCCGTCATGGCCGGATAATGCGCCCCCATGATCTCGCGGTAGGCCACGCCGATGGCGGGCCAGGCCGCCACGTACTCGCGCTTGTCGAGCACGTACCACGTCATGCGCACGATGTGCTCGGGGCGCGCGCCCGCCTCGGCCAGCACGGCCACGATGTTGTGCAGCGCCTGCCGGGTCTGAGCGGCGAAATCGTCCGTGTGGAACACGCCCTGGCTGTCCCACCCTATCATGCCGCTCACGTAGACGGCGGTGCCGCGCGCGGCCACCCCGTTGGCATAGCCGCGCGGACGCAGCCAACCCGGCGGCTGCAGGATTTTCATCTGTTCACTCATCTTCTCGCTTGATTTCCCTGTGAATTCCCTGTTAGTGCGCGGCCCGCAGCAGCTCGCGCGCGATGATCAGTTGCTGCACCTCCGTCGCGCCCTCGTAGATGCGCAGCGCGCGGATTTCCCGGTACAGCCGTTCGACGGGCTGCTCGCTGACCACGCCCAGGCCGCCGAACAGTTGCACGGCGCCGTCGATCACCTGCTGCGCCGTCTCGGTGGCCGTCAGCTTGGCCATGGCCGCCTCCTTGGTCACGTTGCGGCCCTGGTCGCGCTGCCACGCAGCCCGGTAGGTCAGCAGCGCGGCCGCATCGATGCCGGTCGCCATCTGGGCCAGCCGGGCCTGGGTGAGCTGGAAGTCGGCCAGCGCCTGGCCGAACAGCTGGCGTCCCGTGGCACGCGCCAGCGCCTCGTCCAGCGCACGGCGCGCGAAGCCCAGCGCGGCCGCCGCCACCGAAGTGCGGAACACGTCCAGCGTGGCCATGGCCACCTTGAAGCCCTGCCCCGCTTCGCCGATGCGCGCGCTGGCCGGCACCCGGCAGCCGGTGAACCGCAGCCGCGCCAGCGGATGGGGCGCGATCACGTTGATGCGCTCGGCGATCTCGAATCCTGGCAGGCCCGCGTCCACGATGAAGGCGCTGATGCCGCGCGCGCCCGGCTGCTCGCCCGTGCGCGCGAACACCACGTAGAAATCGGCGATGCCGCCATTGGAAATCCACGTCTTCTCGCCATCGAGCACGTAATGGTCGCCCTCGCGCACGGCCGCGCACGCCAGGGCCGCCACGTCCGAACCGGCCTGCGGCTCGGACAGCGCGAAGGCGGCGATGGCCGCGCCGCTGGCCACGCGCGGCAGATACGCGGCGCGCTGGGCGGCGCTGCCGAACAGGGAGATGGCGCCCGAACCGAGGCCCTGCATGGCGAACGCGAAATCGGCCAGGCCGGAATGGCGCGCCAGCGTTTCGCGGATCAGGCACAGGGCGCGCGTGTCGATGGCGTCGTCCTGGCCGCCCCACTGCTCGCCGCCCACGGCGTGGCGCAGCCAGCCGGCCGCGCCCAGTTGTGCCACCAGCTGGCGGCAGGCCGCGTCCACGTCGCCGTGCTGGCCCTCGACGATGTTGGCGCCGGCCCAGGCGTCCAGCGCCCGCTCCAGTTCAGCGTGCCGGGGCGCCAGGAAGGGCCAGTCCAGGTAGCTCTTGTCGGCCATGCTCAGTCCCCCTCGAACGCCGGCTTTTGTTTGGCCACGAACGCGTGGTAGGCGCGGTGGAAATCGTTGGTGGCCATGCAGATGGCCTGGGCCTGGGCTTCCGCCTCGATCGCCTCGTCCACGCCCATGTTCCATTCCTGCTGCAGCATCTTCTTGGTCATGCCGTGGGCGAAGGTGGGGCCGTCGGCCAGGCTTTGGGCCAGCGCCTGCGCGGCGCCGGCCAGCGCGTGCGGCTCGTGCAGGCTGTTGAAGAAGCCCCAGCGCTCCCCTTCCGCGCCGGACATGGAACGGCCCGTGTACAGCAGTTCGGCCGCGCGGCCCTGGCCAATCACGCGCGGCAGCAGCGCGCACGCGCCCATGTCGCAGCCGGCCAGGCCCACGCGCGTGAACAGGAAGGCCGTCTTGCTGCGCGCCGTGGCCAGGCGCAGGTCCGAGGCCAGCGCCAGGATGGCGCCGGCGCCGGCGCAGATGCCGTCCACGGCCGCCACCACCGGCTGCGGGCAGGCGCGCATGGCTTTCACCAGGTCGCCCGTCATGCGCGTGAACGCCAGCAGGCCGGGCATGTCCAGTCTGGTCAGCGGGCCGATGATGTCGTGCACGTCGCCGCCGGAGCAGAAGTTCTCGCCGGCGCCGGTGACGACGATGGCCTTCACATCCTGCGCGCAGGCCAGCGCGCGGAACAGGTCGCGCAGCTCGGCGTAGGATTCGAAGGTGAGCGGGTTTTTGCGCTCCGGGCGGTTGAGCGTGACGGTGGCCACGCCACGGGCCACGTGGAACAGGAAATGGCTGGCCTGGTAATCGGCCAGCGCGGTGGCGTTGCCGGGCAGGCGCTGCGCTTCGCCGGGGAGGTATCGCATGGGGTGTCCTTATTTTTCGTCGGAGGCGTTCAGGTGGCGCTTCATCTGCGACAGCAGGTCGATCAGCTGGCCCTTGTCGGCGCTGGACATGTCCTGCAGCAGTTCGGCGATCCATTGTTCGTGCACGGCCGCCATGGAGGCGAAAGCGCGGCGGCCGGCGGGCGTCAGCTTGACGCTGTAGGCGCGGCCGTCCTTGGGGTCGGGCACGCGCAGCACCAGCTTTTCCTGCTCCAGCTGGTCGGTAATGCCGGTGATATTACCGCCCGTGACCATCATGCGCCTGGACAGCTCGCCCATGCGCAAGCCCTGCGGATACCGTTCCAGCTGCGCCATCAGGTCAAAGCGCGGCAAGGTGATGCCGAACGTGGTGCGCAGCCGGCTGCGGATCTCGTTCTCGATGCGCATGGTGCACGAGAGCATGCGCAGCCACAGCTTGAGCGACTGGTGATGGTCGTCCGTGAGGCGGCTGGCCACATCCAGCACGGGTTCTTCGCCATCTGGCGGCGCGGCAGGATGGGCGTGGTTCTCTGAGCGTGACATCGTCATTCGTTCCAATCAGTTCCGTTGCATGAGGCTTTACATCACTTCGCCGCCGGCGACGGCGATGGCCTGGCCCGTCATGGCGGCCGATTCAGGCAGGCACAGCCAGGCCACGGCGTTGGCCACCTGCTCCGGCTGCACCAGCCGTTGCTGGGGATTGCCGGCCGCCAGCCCGGCGCGCGCCTGCTGCTCGTCGCGGCCCGTTTTGGCCACGATGTTGGCGATGGCCTCGCGCACCATGTCCGTCTCCGTGTAGCCGGGGCAGACGGCGTTGACGGTCACGCCGCGCGCGGCCACTTCCAGCGCCAGCGCACGCGTCAGGCCCACCACGCCGTGCTTGGCCGCCACGTAGGCGGCCACGTAGCGGTAGCCCACCAGCCCCGCCGTCGAGGCCACGTTGACGACGCGGCCCCAGCCCGCCTCCAGCATGGCCGGCAGCGCCGCCTGGGTGCAGTGGAAGGTGCCCGTCAGGTTCACGTCCAGCATGCGCTGCCACAGCGCCGCGTCGGTCTTGGAAAATGGCGCGGAGGCGGCCTGGCCGGCGTTGTTGACGAGGATGTCGATGCGTCCCGCGCGGCGCGCCGCGCGCGCGCAGCCGGCCAGCACGCTGGCCTCGTGCGTGACGTCGATGATCTCCGTTTCCACCCGGCCCAGCGTATCCAGTTGCGCGGCCATCTCGGCCAGCGCGGCGCCGTCGCGTCCGGCCAGCGTGACGCTGGCGCCGCGCAGCAGCAGCGCCCGCGCGCAGGCCGCGCCGATGCCGCGCGCGCCGCCCGTGACCAGCGCGTGCCGTCCTTCCAGCGATGCGGCGACGGGATTCATGGTTCAGCCTTCAAGGTTCAGTCCTCATGTGTCAGCCCTCCAGCAGGCGCGCGGCCAGTTGTTGTGGTGTGAGGCCGGCGCTGGCGGCGGCCAGCTGGCGCTCGCGCTCCAGGTTGCGTTCCAGCTGCTGCTTGCCGGCCAGGTACTGTCTGGGCCAGGCCGCGCCAGCGTAGCCGATGCGGGCCGCTTCGGCCAGCGTCCAGGCGGGGTTGGCCAGGTGCGGCCGGCCCACGGCGCACAGGTCGGCGCGCCCGGCCGCGATGATGCCGTTGGCGTGGTCGGCCTCGAAGATGGAACCGACGGCGATGGCGCCAATGCCGGCCTCGTTGCGCACCCGGTCCGCGAACGGGGTCTGGAACATGCGCCCGTACCGGGGCCGTTCCAGCTTGCTGACCTGGCCCGACGAGCAGTCGATCAGGTCGGCCCCGGCCTGCTTGAACAGGCGCGCGATGCGCACCGCGTCGTCCGGCGTGATGCCGCCCTCCACCCAGTCGTGGGCCGAGATGCGCACGCTCATCGGCTTGTGCCGTGGCCACACGGCCCGCACCGCCGCGAACACGCGCAGCGGGAAGCGGCAGCGGTTTTCCAGGCTGCCGCCGTACTCGTCACCGCGCTCGTTGGTGAGCGGCGAAATGAACGACGACAGCAGGTAGCCGTGCGCGCAATGCAGTTCCAGCCAGTCGAAACCGGCTTCCTCGGCCGCCAGCGCGGCGCGCACGAAGTCCGCCTCGATACGCGCCATATCGTCCACCGTGACGGCGCGCGCCGTCTGCGACACGCCGGCCAGGTATTGCTGCGGCGAGGCCGACACCAGCGGCCAGTTGTCCCGCTCCAGCGGCAGGTCGATGCCGTCCCACATGGCGCGGGTGGAGCCCTTGGCGCCGGCGTGGCCCAGTTGCAGCGCGATCTTCGCGTCGCTGCTGGCGTGGACGAAATCGACGATGCGCTTCCACGCCGCCGTGTGTTCGGGCGCGTACATGCCGGGGCAGTAAGGCGTGATGCGGGCGTCGGCCGACACGCACGTCATCTCCGCGCACACCAGCGCGGCCCCGCCCAGCGCGCGCGCGCCCAGGTGGGCCAGGTGGTAGTCGCCCACGGTGCCGTCCACGGCGCTGTACTGCGCCATCGGCGAGACGACAATGCGGTTCTTGAGCGTGAGCCCGCGCACCTTGAACGGCGTGAACATGGGCGGGATGGCCAGGCTCTCCGGCGCCGGCAGCTGCGCCTGCGCGTACGCGCGCCGCGCGAACCACGCTTCAAAGCTGGCCACGTAGGCCGCGTCGCGCAGGCGCAAATTCTCGTGCGACAATCGCTGGCTGCGGGTCAGCATGGAATAGGCGAACTGCTGCGCCTCCATGGCGCTGTAGCGTTCCACGTTCTCGAACCATTCCATCGAGTTGCGCGCCGCGCTCTGGATCTTCAGCACTTCCACCGCGCGCACCTGCTGGTAGGCGGCCAGCGCGGCGGCCGTGTCGTCGTGCTCACCGAAGCAGCGCGCCAGTTCGATCGCATCCTCCAGCGCCAGCTTGGTGCCGGAGCCGATCGAATAGTGGGCCGAGTGGGCCGCGTCGCCCATCAGCACCACGGGCACCGCACCATTGGGCGTGCGGTTCCAGTGCACCCACTGCGCACACACGATGCGGGGGAACTTGATCCACACGCTGGAGCCGCGCAGGTGGGCCGCGTTCGACATCAGCGCGTGGCCGTCGAGCTGCTCGGCGAACAATTGCTCGCACCATGCGATGCTCTGCTCCTGGCTCATCTCCTCCAGCCCGGCCGCCCGCCACACGGTTTCCGGCGTCTCCACGATGAAGGTCGAGGTGTCGCCGTCGTACTGGTAGATGTGGGCCTGGAACCAGCCGTATGGGGTCGGCTTGAAAGCGAAGGTGAAGGCGTCGAACTTCTTCTTCGTACCCAGCCACACGAAGCGGCACTGGCGCGTTTCGATCTGCGGCGCGTAGGTGGCGGCGTAACGCGCGCGGATACGGGAATTGAGGCCGTCGGACGCGATCACCAGGTCGGCGCCGTAGCGGGCGGCGATCTCCTGGTCATCGGTGACCTCCGTCTCGAACACCAGCCGCACGCCCAGCTCCTCGCAACGCTGCTGCAGGATGTTGAGCAGGCGCTTGCGGCCGATGCCGCAGAAGCCATGGCCGCCGGAGCTGACCTTCTGGCCCTTGAAGTGGATATCGATGTCGTCCCAGTGGTTGAACGATTGCAGGATGGCGCGCGCGGTCGGTTCGTCGGCCGTCGCCAGGTTGCCCAGCGTCTGATCGGAAAACACGACGCCCCAGCCGAACGTATCGTACGGCCGGTTACGCTCGATGACGGTGATGACGTGCGCCGGATCCTGCTTTTTCATGAGCAGGCCGAAATACAGCCCGGCCGGGCCGCCCCCTATGCATACGATGTTCATGGCGCCGATTTTCCCACGCCGTGTTGTCCCTGCTCGCGCAGCTTGAAGCGCTGCAGCTTGCCCGTCTCCGTGCGCGGCAGCGAAGCCCGGAAGCGCACGGCGCGCGGATACTTGTACGGCGCGATCTGCCGCTTGACGAATTCCTGCAGCTCGGCCGCCAGCGCATCGCCGGGCGCGAACGCCGGCTTGAGCACCACGTGGGCTTCCACGATCTGCCCGCGCTCGGCATCGGCCCGGCCCACCACGCCGCATTCGGCCACGGCCGGGTGCCGCAGCAAGGCTTCCTCCACTTCCGGCCCGGCGATATTGTAGCCGGCCGAGATGATCATGTCGTCCGTGCGCGAGCGGTAGTGAAAATAGCCGTCCTGGTCCATCTCGTAGGCGTCGCCCGTCAGGTTCCAGCCGTTCAGCACGTACTCGCGCTGGCGCGCGTCGTCCAGGTAGCGGCAGCCGGTGGGGCCTTGCACGGCCAGCCGGCCGATCACGCCCGGCCCCACCGGCGCGCCATCCGGCCCCAGGATGCAGGCCCGGTAGCCCGGCACGGGCTTGCCGGTGGCGCCGGGGCGCACCTGGTCGCCGGCGGCGGAAATGAAGATGTGCAGCAGTTCCGTCGCGCCTATGCCGTCGATCATTTCCAGGCCCGACGCCAGGCGCCAGGCGTCGCGCGTGGCCAGCGGCAGCGCCTCGCCGGCCGACACGCTCTGGCGCAGGCTGGCGATGTCGTAGCGGTCGGCCAGCGGCGCCATCTGGCGGTAGAAGGTGGGCGCCGTGAAGCTGATGGTGGCGCGGTGGCGTTCGATGGCCGCCAGCAGCGTTTCCGGCGTCAGCTTTTCCAGCAGCACGGCGCTGGCGCCGACCCGCAGCGGGAACAGCAGCAACCCGCCCAGGCCGAACGTGAAGGCCAGCGGCGGCGTGCCGATGAACACATCGTCCGGACGCGAACCGAGCACGGAGCGGGGGAAGCAGTCGCAGATGGCCAGGATGTCGCGCTGGAAGTGCATGGTCCCCTTCGGCACGCCCGTGGTGCCGGAGGTGAAGCTGATCAGGCACACGTCGTCGGCCGCCGTGTCCACCGGGGCGTAGCTGGCCGGCTGGCGCGCCATGCGCGCCTCCAGTCCCGTCACGGCCGCCGCGTCGCCAAAATACAGCACGCGCTGCGGCACGCCGAGCGCCGCTTCCATTTCCTCGCGCAGGCTGGCCGCGCACAGCACGGCGTTGACGCGGGCCTTGGCCAGGATCACGCCCAGCTCGCGCGCCCGCAGCAGCGGCATGGTGGGCACGGCCACCAGGCCGGCCTTGAACACGGCCAGGATGGCGGCCGCCATCATCGGCGTGTTGGCGCCGCGCAGCAGCACGCGGTTGCCCGTCTCCAGCCCCAACTGGCCGCGCAGCACGTGGGCGATGCGGTCCACCTGTTCCAGCAGGCGGGCATAAGTCCATTGTTCGCCGGCGCCACGGATGGCGATGCGCTCGCCGGCGCCATTGGCCACGGCGCGGTCCAGCAGCTCGGCCACGCAATTGAGCCGGGCCGGATAATGCAGCTCCGGCAGGTCGAAGCGCAGCACCGGCCACTGCTCCGGCGGTGGCAGGTGGTCGCGCGTATAGGGATCGGTGTGGGCGCTGGCGCCCATGCTGGCATGGCTTGCGCCGGCGCTGCTGGCAGTCGGTCTGGTCATGGTCGCCCTGAAGTTGGTGGTCGTATCCTCACAGCCTGTGACGGATACTTTAAACCTAAACTATCTCGACTTCAAGCGCGAAAGCGAAACGCGGCGGGCAGATCGCCGTGCCGTGCCATGCGGGGCCGATCAGCGCAAATTGAGCGCAAGTTCAGCGCAAGGCCAGGCGGGCCAGGCTGGATTGGTGCTCGACGGCGCGCACCACGTCCGATAACACGGCCTGCACGGCCGTCACGGACAACTGCCCCGCCACCAGCGCCTGCAGGCCGGCGGCCGCGCCGTGCAGGCCGAGCGTGACGCAGCCCGTATGCAGCCGCTCCAGGCGCAGCCGCGCCTCGTGCTGCGCGCCGCGGGCCAGCAGCTGGTGCAATTCCTCGCCGGCGGTGGCCAGCTGGCTCTGGAAACCGCCCAGGTAGACCAGCAGGCGTTCGGCGTTGATGCCCAGCCGCAGCTGGGTGGCGGCCGGCGTCTCGGCCAGGTGGTCCACTTCGTCCGGGATCGGCGGCGCTGGCGGCGCCAGGAAGCGCGCCAGGTGCACCCGCACCTGCTCGGCCTGGAACGGCTTGACCACGTAGCCGGCCGCGCCGCCCTCGCTGGCCAGTTGCACCGTGTCGCCATCGGTGGCCGAGGTGACCAGCACGAACGGCATGGCTTGCAGTTCCGGGTGGCGCTTGACCCGCTGCAGCAGCTCCATGCCCGACAGGCGCGGCATGCGCAGGTCGCAAAAACAGATGGCTGGCCGCAGTCCCGCCTCCAGCTGCTGCCACGCGTCGGCCCCGTCTTCGGCTTCCACGATCTCGAATGGGCCGCAGCTGTCGATCAGGTGCATCAGCACCATGCGCGATACGACATCGTCATCCACCACCAATACTTTCATGTTGCTCTCCAGTGCCTGTGCGCGATCGGCACCGCCATCATCTTACCCGATCACAGGTGGTTCTAAACAGGGCGCGGCGGCGAAAAAATCACAGTGCGGCAGCAGCGGCCGCCGTCTGTTCGAGCAGTTGGCGCAGGCGCGGCAAGCCGGCCTCGATCTGCGCCCAGTAGCCATGGTCGGCCGCCAGTTCCAGCTCGCCGCACAGGGCTTGCAGTTCCTGCTCCTCCAGGTAGCCGGCGCTGCCCTTGATACCGTGCAGCAGGCGCCCGGCCGCCTCGCCGTCGCGGCTGGCCATGGCCCGGTCCAGCTCGGCCAGCCGGCCCGGCACGTCCTGCAGGAAGGCGCCGCGCAGGCGCGCGCGCAAGTCGCCCTTGCCGCTATGCTGGGCGGCGCGGGCCGATTCCGGCCCGGCCGGCGCCACCCCGAACATGGCGTCCAGGTCCGCCGTGCTGGCTGCCGGCGCCCGCCGTGGTTCCATGCGCGGCAGCGCCACGCCGCGCTGCAACTGGCGTTCGATGGCGCGGCTCAACTGCCAGTGCAGGGCCGCCTCGTCGATCGGCTTGGTCAGGAAGTCGTCCATGCCGGAGGCCAGGTAACGGCTGCGGTCCTCCTCGCTGGCGTTGGCCGTCAACGCGATGATCATCAGTTCCTGGTCGCGCACGGGCGCGTCCGGCGTGCCGCCGGAGCGAATCAGCCGGGTGGCGCTGGCGCCGTCCATTTCCGGCATGCGCCCGTCCATCAGGATCAGGTCGTAGCGCGTCATGGAGCAAGCCTTGACGGCCAGCAGGCCATTGGCCGCGATGTCGACCTTGTGGCCCAGGTCTTCCAGCATCATGCGGATGATGATCTGGTTGGTGGGGAAGTCCTCCGCGCACAGCACCTTGAGCTGGTGGCTGTGCGGCTCGCGCGGCACGTGCGGCACCAGCGGCGGCGCCACGCCATTGGCCATCGGCAGCTCGAACGAGAAGGTGCTGCCCACGCCCGGCGTGCTGGCCACGCGGATCTCGCCGCCCATCAGCTCGACCAGCTGGCGGCAGATGGCCAGCCCCAGCCCCGTGCCGCCGTAGCGCCGGGTGGTGGTGGAATCGGCCTGCTCGAACTTCTGGAACAGGCGCGACATGGCGTCGGCCGGAATGCCGATGCCCGAATCGGCCACCGTGAAGCGGATCAGGTTCACGCCGGGCGCCGCGTCCACCCCGCCCTGCGACTGGCCCGGCGCCACCTTTTCCACCCGCATGCGCACGGCGCCGCGCTGGGTGAACTTGAAGGCGTTGCCCACCAGGTTGACCAGCACCTGGCGCAGGCGGGTCGGGTCGCCCACCACGAATTGCGGCAAACCGTCGCCAAACTCCAGGCTGAAGCCCACGCTGTGGGCGGCGGCCTGCTCCTCGAACAGGCTGACCACGTTCTCCACGGCCGCCGCCAGCGCGAAGTCGATGTTCTCGATGGTCAGCTTGCCCGCCTCGATCTTGGAAAAATCCAGCAAGTCGTTGATGATCGACAGCAGCGACTGGGCGTTGACCTGGCCGCGCAAAATCTGCTCGCGGGTGCTTTCCTGCAGCTGGCTGTCGCGCAGGGCGAAGCTCAGCATGCCGATCACGCCGGCCAGCGGGGTGCGCATCTCGTGGCTCATGTTGGCCAAAAATTCCGACTTCTGGCGGGTGGCGTCTTCCGCCTTCTGCTTGGCCAGGCGCAGCCGCTCGTCGTTCTCCTGCAGCGCGCGGTTGGCCAGCGCCAGCTCGTCCGTGTGCAGCCGCACCTGGCGCTCCTGCAGCAGCAGCTGTTCCTGCGTCAGGCGCAACGCCTGCAACGCTTCCTCCAGCTGCTGGTAGGCGCGCGCGTTCTCCAGCCCCACGGCGGCGTGGGCGGCCAGCGTCTGCATCATGTCCAGGTGCACTTGCTGGTAGGCGTGCCTGCCTTCGCTCTGCACGCACAGCAGGCCCACCACCTTGTCGTTGACCACCAGCGGGGTGTAGATCATCGAGCGCGCCACGGCCGGCGGCACGCCGTCCTCGCGCATGCAGGGCACGCTCAGGTTCAAGCCGGAATCGTCGATGTAGCGCTGGTATTCGGCGTCGATATCGTTGATGAATATTTCGCTGCGGTGGGTCACGCACCACACGGCCAGCTGGTTGGGGTTGTCGAGCCGGCGCGTGTAGGGCAGCGTGCGCACCCCGCTTTCGATCGCGAACGGGAACTCGATGATGCCGCGCTCCTCCTGCACGAAGCCGATGCCGAACATCTGCGCGTCCATCAGGTGGTGCACGTGGCGGTACAGGGTGCGCATGGTCGTTTCCATGTCCAGCGTGGCGCTCATCTCGCGTCCCAGTTCACTCAGCACGGAGATGTTGCGGTGGGCCTGCTCCACGTTCTCCTTCTGGCGCTCCACTTCCTGCTTCTGGCGCTCGGTGTCGATGCGGCGCTGCTCGGCCTCGGCGCGCTGGGCCTCCGCCTCCAGCCGGCGCTGCTCCAGTTCCCGGGTCTGCTGGCGCAGCAGCAGGTTCTTCTGCTCCACCTCGGCCGTGCGCAAGCTCACCTGCTGTTCCAGCAGCGTCTTCTGGCGCCGCAGGCCGCGCATGCGGGCCTGGTAGGCCGCGTAGCCGGCCGTCGCCAGCGCCACGGCGGCCAGGGTGCGGAACCACCACGTCTTCCAGAACGGCGGCCGGATGGTGATGACCAGCGAGGCCGCGTTGTCGTTCCAGATGCCGTCCTTGTTGGCGGCCTTGACGCGGAAGATGTACTGGCCCGGATCGAGGTTGGTGTAGGTGGCGAAGCGCTTGGTCGAATCGGTCACCACCCAGTCCTTGTCGAAGCCCTGCAACTGGTAGGCGAAGCGGTTGCGCTGCGGGGCCGCGTAGTGCAGCGCCGTGAATTCGAGCGAGAACACGGAATCGGCCGGATCCAGCGTGAGGGCGCTGGTGTGCTCGATGGCGCCGCTCAGCACGTGGCCATGCGCGCCCTGCCCTGGCCGCAGCGACTTGTTAAACACCTGGAAGTCGGTGATGGCCACGGTGGGCGCCACGCTGTTCTCGCGCACTTCGGCCGGGGCGAACGCCGTGATGCCGTTGAAGCCACCGAAGTACAGCGTGCCGTCGGCCGCGCGCAGGGCCGAGCCGTCGAAATAGGCACCCTCGATGGTGCCGTCGGCGCCCGAATAGTTGCGTACCATGCCGGTGCGCATGTTCAGCCGCGACAATCCCGTGTTGGTGCTCAGCCAGAGGTGGCCGGCGCCGTCGGGCAGGATGGAGGCGATGGCGTCGTCGCCGATGCCGTCGCGGCGCAGGTAGCGCTGGAATTTCACGCTGCCGTCGGCGCCCTGCTCCATGCGGTTCAGGCCCGCCGCCGTGCCGACCCAGATCGTGCCCTGCTCGTCCTCGTACAGGTAATGCACCTCGTCGTGACTGAGGCTGTTGGGGTCGGCCGGATCGCGCCGGAAGTGGCGGAAATGGCCGCTCTTGCGGTCCAGCAGATCGAGGCCGTTGAAGGTGCCCACCCACAGGTTGCCGCGCCGGTCTTCGAGGATGGGACGCACCACGTTGTCGGCCAGGCTGGTGCTGTCGGCCGGATCGTGGCGGTAGGTGTGGCTGGCGCCCGTGCGCGGGTCGAAGCGGTGCAGGCCGCCACGCGAGGCGATCCACAGCAGCCCGCCGCGGTCGCCCACGATGTTGCGGATGGTGTCGCCGGCCGGGTCGCCGTGCGAGAACGACCACGCCTTGATGGCGCCGCTGGCCGCGTCCATGCGGTTGATGCCAGCCCGCCCGCCTATCCACAGGTTGCCGCCCGCGTCGCGCCACAGGGCCGTCACCAGGTCGTCGCTCAAGCCGCCGGGCGCGCGGTGCCAGGTGCGCGCGTGGCCGGTGGCCGGGTCGTACAGGTTGAGGCCTTCGCTGGTGCCCAGCCACAGCTGGCCGTGGCCATCGGCCACGATGGCGCGCACCTTGTTGTCCGACAGGGCTTGCGGCTGGTCGGCCTGGCGCACCAGCCGCGCGAAGCCGCCGCTGCCCATGTCGACCCGGCTCACGCCATCGTTCCAGGTGCCGACCCAGAACGTGCCCACACGGTCGCGGAACAGGGCCGAGATCTGGTCGTCGGCCACGCTGTGGCTGTCGCCGAGCTGGTGGCGGTACTGGGCCAGCCGGTTCTCGTGCGGCAGCCAGCGGTACAGGCCATCGGCGCCGCTGCCTATCCACAGGTTATGGTCGCCGTCCTGGTAGAGGACGGTGATGTTGCCGCCCTTGAGGCCTTCGCGCGCGCCCAGGCGGTGACGCTCGGGCACCCCTTCGCTCAGCTTCCACCGTTCCAGCCCGGCCAGCGTACCCACCCACAGCGCGCCATCCTGGTCCAGCTGCAGGGCCGCCACGAAGTTGGCCTTGGCGTCGGGCGCCGTGTCCATCTGGAAGTGCTGGAAACGGGTGGCGCCCGGCGCCAGCATGTCCAGCCCCGTGGCCGTGCCCACCCACAGCCGGCCGGACCAGTCGCGCACCAGCGCGTTGACCTGGTCGTCGGCCAGGCTGGCCGCGTCGGCGTCGTCGTGGTGCCAGCTGGTGAAGCGGGCGCTGGACGGGTCGAAGTGGTGCAGGCCGTCGCCGGTGGCCAGCCACAGGCCGCCCAGGCCATCGTCGACGATGGCGCGCACGTGGCGGTTGCCGTTGCCGCGCTTGGCCGATTCGTGCGACAGGAAGTGGTCGAAGCCGCGGCTGCGCGGGTCGTAGCGGTCCAGGCCGCCGTCCGTACCCACCCACAGCTGGCCGGCGCTGTCGAGATGCAGCACGCGCACCCAGTTGTCGCCCAGGCTGCGCGGATCCGACACCACGCTCTTGTAGGTGACGGTGCGGTAGCCGTCGAAGCGGGTCAGGCCGGCCTGGGTGCCGAGCCAGATGAAGCCTTGCTTGTCCTGGGCGATGGCCAGCACGGATTCCTGCGCTAGCCCGTGCTCCACCGTCAGCTGCTCGAAGCGCAAGGTGCGCGGCGGCGCGCCGGCACTGGCCGCGTGCATGCCGGCGGCCCACAGCAGGGCCACCGGCAACAGCAACAGGCAACAGAGGCGTCGGATCAGCAACGGCACACGGGTTCCATCATGGTTCAGCTGCCGAAAAAGGCCAGCACGTCGTCCTTGCGCAGCTGCGTGTCGCGCTGGCCAAGGCGAATCAACTCGCCAGTATACGTCGATTCGAACAACAGGTAGGAAGCGAGGGCCGCGCCGCGCGTTTCCGTCGCCCCGATCCCGCCCAGCATGGTGCGGATCGGCACCGGCAAACTGGAGATGTGGCGGCCGGCGATATCGTCCAGCCGTTCGGACGGCGCGATCACCAGCAACTTGACCGGCTTCAGGGGCGTCTTCTCCAGGTGCTCCTCGGGCAGCAGCGACAAGGTCTTGTTGATCCGCTCCAGCCGTTCGATGTCCACCGCCAGGCTGTCAAGGAAGATGGAGGACATGGCGTGGCCGGCGATCTGCGCCAGGCTGGGGTAGCGCGCCGAGCCATCGGCGGCGCTGCGCGGCGGCTCCGTCAGGCGGCCGGCGCCCACCACCAGCACCTTGCTGGCGCCCAGGTGGATGGCCGGCGAGATCGGCGCGATCTGGCGCATGGTGCCATCGCCGCAGTATTCGCGGTGGCCGCCCAGGTACAGCGGCGTGGCGGGAAAGATGAAGGGAATGGCCGACGAGGCCAGCAAGTGTTCGATGCCGATCTGGTCCTGCAGCGCCACCCGCTGCATGCGCACCCAGGGCGCAATCTCGGCCGCCGTCTGGTAGAACGTGATGTGCTCGCCGCCGCTGTAGGACGAGGCGGTGACGGCCAGCGCGTGCAGCAGTCCTTCGGACAGCACGGTGTCGAGCCGCGGCAGATCGAGCATGCGGTGCAGCAGCGACACCAGCGGCGTGTTATCGAGCAGCGACTGGGGCGGCGTGGCGCGCCACTTGCGCAGCAGCCAGCCGAACGACAGCAGCGACAGCCAGCGCGCGCCGGAACGGATCACACCCAGCGAGTCGGCCCGGTACACCTGCTCCACCTTGATGTGCTGCCACACGTCGAGCAGGCTCTGCACGCCCTCGCTGAAATTGTCGGCGCGGCAGGCCAGCGCCGTGGCGTTGATGGCGCCGGCCGAGGTGCCGCAGATGATGTCGAACGGATTGCGCGCCGGCGGCCAGCCCGCTTCCCACAGTATCTCCGAGATGGCCTGCAGCACGCCGATCTGGTAGGCGGCGCGGGCACCGCCTCCGGTCAGGATCAAGCCTGTTTTCTTTTGTATGCCCATGCGGTCAAGAGTAGCAGGGTATGACGCCGTTGGGGAAGGCATGGCACCACTTTCGCGTCACGATAGCGCCTGATAGCCACAGCGCGGGCTAGTCGCCCAGCGCCACGCCCTCGCGGCGCGGATCGGCGCCGCCGAACCACACCGGCTTGCCGTCCACCATGCGCCGCTGGATGCCCTGCAGGCCGGAGTTCTGCTCGAACTGGCGCACCTGGTGGCCGCGCGCGATCAGCTGCGCCACCACCTCCGGCGCCACCCGCCCCGCCTCCAGCTCCGTGGGGCCGTTGCGGCTGCCGAAGTTGGGCAGGCTGATGGCCTGCTGCACGTCCAGCCCCCAGTCCAGCGTCCCCACCAGCACCTTGGCCACGTAGTTGATGATGGACGAGCCGCCGGGCGAGCCCGTGGCCAGCACCAGTTGGCCCGTGGCGCGCTCGAATACCAGCGTGGGCGACATGGCGCTACGCGGGCGCTTGCCGGCCTGTACCCGGTTGGCCACGGGGCCGTCGGCGTCGACGGCGTCGAACGAGAAGTCGGTGAGCTGGTTGTTGAGCAGGAAGCCGTCCACCATCTGGCGCGAGCCGAACGCATCTTCCACGGAGGTTGTCATGGACAGGCCATGGCCGGCGCCATCGACGGCCACCAGGTGCGACGTCGACGGTTGGTCGAGCGCCGTATCCGTGCCCCACGCCACCTGCATGCCGTCGGGCGTGCCGAACGGCGCGCTGCCCATGGAACGTGGCCCGATCAGGGCCGCGCGGCGGGCCAGGTAGGTCTTGTCGGTCATGGCCGCCACGCCGCGCCCCGGCAGCGGCACGAAGTCCGTGTCGGCCACGTAGTGGTTGCGGTCGGCGTAGGCCAGCCGGCCCGCCTCGCTGAACAGGTGGATGGCGTCCGCGCCCAGCATGCCGTTGACCGGCTTGTAGGGGCTGATGTCCTGGTACGACAGGATGCCCAGCATCTGCGCGATGGCGATGCCGCCCGACGATGGCGGTGGCGCGCCGCACACGGTCCAGGCCTTGTAGTCGCTGCACACGGGCGCGCGCTCCCTGGCGCGGTAGCCGGCGATGTCGGCCGCCGTCAGCTTGCCCGGATTGGTGGGATGGGCCGCCACCTTGGCCGCGATGTCGCGCGCGATGCGGCCGGTGTAGAAGGCATCGGCGCCGCCGGCGGCGATCTCGCGCAGGCTGCGCGCCAGTTCCGGATTTTTCAGCACATGGCCCACGGGCCAGGGCTGGCCCTTGGCGTCATAGAAATAGGCCACCGCCACCGGGTCGCCTGCCAGGTAGCGTTCATGCGCCAGCAGCGCGTGCAGGCGGGGACTGACGGCGAAACCTTCGTCGGCCAGCTTGATGGCCGGCGCGAACAGGCTGGCCCAGGGCAGCTTGCCGTGCTGCTGGTGCGCCAGTTCCAGCATGCGCAACACGCCGGGCGCGCCCACGGAACGCCCGCCGATGATGGCTTGCGCGCGCGACAGCGGCTTGCCGTCGTGATCCTGGAACAGGTGTTCGTCGGCCGCCGCCGGCGCCGTCTCGCGGCCGTCGTACGATTGCACGCGCTTGCCGTCGAAGTACATGAGGAAGGCGCCGCCGCCGATGCCCGACGATTGCGGTTCCACCAGGTTCAGCACCATCTGGGTGGCGATGGCCGCGTCGATGGCGCTGCCCCCCTGGCGCAGCATCCGGTAGCCGGCCTCGGTGGCCAGGGGATTGGCGGCCGCCATCATGAATTTGTGGGCGACGACGCCCTGCTTGGCGGCGTAGCCGGTGGCGATTTCGGGCGCGGGCGTGGCGTCTTGCGCCACGCCCGGTAGCGACGCGAGAGAGAGCAGGCCAAGCAGCGCCAGCGCAGGCGCCACGGATGTCAAACCGGGCTTCAAACGAATCATGCAGGCTCCAAATAAAAAGGCGCGCGACCTGGGCCGCGCGCCCGTTGATTCAGCCATCCTACACGAAAAGTTTTACTTCGGCTGCATGCGGATCGCGCCGTCCAGACGAATCGTTTCGCCGTTCAACATGACGTTTTCGATGATGGTCTTGGCCAGGTGCGCGTACTCGGCTGGCTTGCCCAGGCGCGGTGGGAACGGCACCATGGCGCCCAGCGCCTGCTGCACTTCCGCCGGCATGCCCAGCAGCATCGGGGTTTCGAAGATGCCGGGGGCGATGGTCATCACGCGGATGCCGCTGCGCGACAGGTCGCGCGCCATCGGCAGCGTCATGCCGGCCACGGCCGCCTTGGACGAGGCGTAGGCCGCCTGGCCGATCTGGCCGTCGAACGCGGCCACGGACGCCGTGTTGATGATGATGCCGCGTTCACCCTGCTCGGTGGCGGCCGTCTTGCCCATGGCGTCAGCGGCCAGGCGGGCCATGTTGAAGGTGCCCACCAGGTTGATGTTGACGGTGCGCTGGAACACGTCCAGCGGGTGCGGGCCATCCTTGCCCACGGTCTTGACGGCCGGCGCCACGCCGGCGCAGTTGACCAGGCCACGCAGCGTGCCCAGCGCCTGGGCGGCGGCCACCACGGCCAGGCCGTCCGCTTCCGACGTCACGTCGCACTTGACGAAAGTACCCTTCAGTTCAGCGGCCAGCGCCTGGCCCGCTTCCACCTGCACGTCGGCCAGCACCACCTTGCCGCCCGCTTCCACGATCATGCGGGCCGTGGCCGCGCCCAGGCCCGACGCGCCGCCGGTGATGATGAATACATTGTCTTGAATCTGCATGTCCGTCCTCTATCAGTTGGGAAAATCGCGCACGCGGCCGCTGCGGGCCATTAACGTTAACGTAAACGTCAATTGTAGCGAACTTTGGCCGTCGCGCGCGAAAAACCGTATGCATTTGTTGCGGCGCCGCAAAACCTATTGACACTGCAGCCAGACCCCGTCACGCAGGCACAACTGGCCCGACGGAGCGATGGTGGCGTTGCCGCCGGCGCCGGCGTGGCGCACCCCGGCCGCGTCGTAGCAGCCGCCCGCGTCGCAAGTGGTGGCGGGCGTGGGGCGCGGGGTCTGGTGCAACGGTGGCGATGGCGGCAGCGGCGGCGCCACGGCCGTGCGCGGCACGGGACGCGCGGGCATGGTGGGGATGATGGCCGTCACGGCGCGGCGCGCCTTGGGCTGGCGCGTGGGCGCCGTGCGGCACGGTTCGACGGCCAGGTGCAGGCCGTCCGCGCTCAGCGTACACACGGGCAGGCGCGCGTACTGGTCGAGCGGCAACTGGCTCGCGTCGGCTGGGACGGCTGCATCATGCCGCGCCGGCTTGCCCGTCTGCGCTGCGGCAGCGCTGTGCGTCCACAGACCCGCTCCCAGCAACCACACACAGCACGGGATCAGGCGGGTGGACACGGCTGACCTCAGCGCGGCGGCGGCGTGTTGGGCGGCGGGTAGCTGCCGGGCGCCTGTCGGGATTCGGTCATCATGCCGCCCGCCACGGGCACCCTGTGGCCCTGCGCGTACATGCACTGCTGGTAAGCGTAATCGTAGCGCCGCTGCAGGTTGTTGCCGGCGTAATTGCCCGCCTCGGCACCGGACATGGTGCCCATGGCCAGGCCCACGCCCGCGCCCGCGCCGGCCCCGCGTCCGCCATCGACGGCCGCGCCCAGCGCCGCGCCCACCAGCGTGCCCAGCGCGGCGCTGCGGGCCGTGCTGTCGGCGGCGGCCTGCTCGGCCGTGCCGCCCACCTGGTTTTGCGCATAGCCGCGACAGGCGAAGTCGTCGGAACGGAATTGATCAAAAGTCTTGCCCGTGCCCGGCAGCACCAGCGTGCTGGGGCCGGTGGGCATGGAGACGCAGCCAGCCAGCAAGGCCGGCAGCACGATGGCAGACAAAATAAGAGGTCGCTTCATTGCGCGGGCTCCGGTTTTGGTTTGACTTCTTCCGGCGAGACGGCGCGCCAGGAACTGCGGCACTCCTTGACGTACGGGTAATAGCCGGGCGGGTTGTTGCAGTAGTACCAGAACTGGACGGGCGGCACGGGCGGCGCGCCCTGCTCGATATAGACGGGCGGCGGAGCCGGCACCGGGTACACGGGATCGTAATAGTAGTAGCGCCGGTAGAACGGATCGTAGAACGGATCCGCATACCACGGCGCAGGCCAGAACAGCGGCGCGCCGATCACCACGCCAACATGGGTACGGCTATGGGAATAGCCGCCGACGTGGCCGCCGGGATGGCCGCCGCCACGGTGCGGCCGGGTCTGGGCCTGGACCGGGGCACAGGCCAGCGCCGCCGTCAGCAGCGCCAGCGTCAACGCTGGTTGAACACGCTTCATCGCATCACCTCGCAAAGTGCTACGCCTAGCAACCATTATCGGCTGATCGACGCGGCCTTGCCAGGGGCGGATACAATTCGACACGCCTGAAATCCAACAGAAATTGACGGCGCCGGGGTGCCCATGCCGGAGGGCGTGCGCACCTGGCCCCGTGCTGCCTGCAAGTTACTGCGTCTTGCCGGCCTCCTCTTTCGGCATGGCCGGTTCTGGCGGCGACTGCACCACCGGCATGGTCGGCGCCGTGGCGGCCGGCAGGGCCACGTGGGCCGCCACCGGCGCGCTCACGGCCAGCCAGCCCGAGGCCGGCAGCAGCGGCACCAGCAGCAGCGCCACGATGTTGATGATCTTGATCAAAGGGTTGACGGCCGGGCCGGCCGTGTCCTTGTACGGGTCGCCCACGGTGTCGCCGGTCACGGCCGCCTTGTGCGCGTCCGAGCCCTTGCCGCCGAAGTTGCCATCCTCGATGTATTTCTTGGCGTTGTCCCAGGCGCCACCGCCCGTCGTCATGGAGATGGCCACGAACAGGCCCGTGATGATGGTGCCCATCAGCATGCCGCCCAGCGCGGCCGATCCCAGCAGCATGCCCACCACGATGGGCACCACCACCGGCAGCAGCGACGGCAGGATCATTTCCTTGATGGCCGAGGCGGTCAGCATGTCCACCGCCTTGTCGTACTGCGGCTTGCCGCTGCCATCCATGATGCCCTTGATGTCGCGGAACTGGCGCCGCACCTCCACCACCACGGCGCCGGCCGCGCGGCCCACGGCCTCCATCGCCATGGCGCCGAACAGGTAAGGCACCAGGCCGCCGATGAACAGGCCGACGATCACCATCGGGTTGGACAGATCAAAACTGACGGACTTGCCCGACGATTCGAGCGCGTGCGTGTAGTCGGCGAACAGCACCAGCGCCGCCAGGCCGGCCGAGCCGATGGCATAGCCCTTGGTGACGGCCTTGGTGGTGTTGCCCACCGCGTCCAGCGGATCGGTGATGGCGCGCACGGATTCGGGCATGCCCGACATTTCCGCGATGCCGCCGGCGTTGTCCGTGATCGGGCCGTAGGCGTCCAGTGCGACGACGATGCCGGCCATCGACAGCATGGAGGTGGCGGCGATGGCGATGCCGTACAACTGCCCCAGCTGGTAGGACACGAGAATGGCGGCGCACACGGCCAGCACGGGGAAGGCGGTGGACTTCATCGACACGCCCAGGCCGGCGATGATGTTGGTGCCGTGGCCGGTGGTGGACGCTTCGGCGATGTGGCGCACCGGATGGAAATCGGTGCCCGTGTAGTATTCCGTGATGTAGACCATCAGCCCGGTGAGCACGATGCCCACCAGCGCGCATCCCATCATCTTCATGCGCATGGCGTCGTCGCCCCACAGCTGCCAGGTGACGACGGCGAAGCCGATCAGCGACAGCCCGGCCGCCCACCACAAGCCCGTGTACAGGGCCGACATGATCTTCTTGCCCGGCTTGGCCTTGACCATCGAGCAGCCGATGATGGAAGCGATGATGGAGACGGCGCCCAGCAGCAGCGGATAAACGATGGCCGTGGTGGGCGCGGCCGTGATGGCCAGCGCGCCCAGCAGCATGGTGGCGATCAGCGTCACCACATAGGTCTCGAACAGGTCGGCCGCCATGCCGGCGCAGTCGCCCACGTTGTCGCCCACGTTATCGGCGATCACGGCCGGGTTGCGCGGGTCGTCCTCGGGGATGCCCGCCTCCACCTTGCCCACCAGGTCGGCGCCCACGTCGGCGCCCTTGGTGAAAATGCCGCCACCGAGACGGGCGAAGATGGAAATCAGGGAAGCGCCGAAGGCCAGGCCGATCAGCGGCTGAATCACGTCATGTTCGCTGACGGCCGTGGCGCGCGCGCCCGACACCAGCATCATGTAGAACAGGGTCACGCCCAGCAGGCCCAGGCCCACCACCAGCATGCCAGTGATGGCGCCGCCCTTGAAGGCGACATCGAGCGCTTCGTTCATGCCCTTGGTGGCCGCCTGCGCCGTGCGCACGTTGGCCCGTACCGAGACGTTCATGCCGATGAAGCCGCAGGCGCCAGACAGCACCGCGCCAAGCAGGAAGCCCAGCGCCGTGTGGGTGCCCAGCAGCGCGAAGATCAGCACCAGCAGCACGGCGCCGACGATGGCGATGGTGCGGTACTGGCGCGCCAGATAGGCGGCTGCGCCCTGCTGGATGGCCAGCGCGATTTCCTGCATGCGCGCGTTGCCCGCATCCTGCCGTAGAATCCAGCTGCGGGACCACAAGCCATAGATCACGGCGATCACGCCGCACGCCACTGCAAACCAAAGACTTGCTGCCATAGTTTCCCCTTATTCTTGTTAATCAAGCTCGTCACCACACTCAGATAACCGCCGACCGTGTCTCGTAAACACGCGCAGCCAACTAACCTGCGTACTGCACTCTTTTATGAAACGGGATGGCATCCATCGCTGGACGCGGAACGCGCGGGCGTTCCTGCGGGCGCGACGCCCGCAAAAAAGCGGACCGTAGTCCGCTTCGTAACTGCTTATTCCGACAGTGCCGCGAACGCTGCGTCGCGGATTTCCTCGACTGGTCCCACGCCCGAGATGCGGCGGTATTTCGGCGCACCTGGCTGGCCGCTCTGGGCCCACTTGTTGTAGTAGCCCAGCAGGACTTCGGTCTGGTTGTGGTACACGTCCAGACGCTTCTGCACGGTTTCGACCTTGTCGTCGTCGCGCTGCACCAGCTCTTCGCCGGTGACGTCGTCCTTGCCTTCCACCTTGGGCGGATTGAACTTCACGTGGTACACGCGGCCCGAGCCCGGGTGGCTGCGGCGGCCCGACATGCGCTCGACGATCATATCGTCAGGCACGTCGATTTCCAGCACGTAGTCCACGGCCACGCCGGCGTCCTTCATGGCGTCCGCTTGCGCGATGGTGCGCGGGAAGCCGTCGAACAGGTAGCCGTTGGCGCAATCGGCCTCTTTCAGGCGATCCTTGACCAGGCCGATGATGATGTCATCCGACACCAGGCCGCCGGCGTCCATCACCTTCTTGGCCGCCAGGCCCATCTCCGTGCCAGCCTTGATGGCCGCACGCAGCATGTCGCCGGTGGAGATTTGCGGGATGTTGTACTTCTCTTTGATGAAATTGGCTTGGGTGCCCTTGCCGGCACCGGGTGCTCCTAACAGAATGAGACGCATGAAGTTTCCTAAGACAGATTTGAAATGGTAATCGTAGTAATTATTGTGCTGGTGGCTGGTCTGGCTATCTTTGTACGAAACTTACCACAAAACTTCGCCGCTACGCCACTTTGCCAACGTTTTGCGTTCGTTAATTGATGTCTCCCCGCCTGAATCGCGCTATTCCGTATGAATACCGCACTGATCAATTCTTTATAGCGGGGATTATTTACGGACACCTTACGCGGCGCAATCAACGGTAATGCTGGCGCACGCGCTCCAGGTCCTCGGGCGTATCGACGCCGGCGGCCGGGGCCGAGTCCGTCACATGGACGGCGATCGGATAGCCATGCCACAGCACGCGCAACTGTTCCAGCGCCTCGATCTGCTCCAGCGGCGACTGTTCCAGCGCCGGGTAGGCTTGCAGGAAGTCGTTGCGGTAAGCGTACAGGCCGATATGGCGCAGCGGCACATAGCCGGCCGGCAGCGTGGCACGGTCCTGGGCGAAGCCGTCGCGGTGCCACGGGATGGTGGCGCGCGAGAAATACAGCGCGCGGCCGGCCTTGTCCAGCACCACCTTGACCACGTTGGGATTGAAGGCGTCGGCCGCGTCGTGCAGCGGATGGGCGCAGGTGGACATGGGCACGTCGGCCGAGATGCGGGCGGCGGCGGCGGCCAGCAGCGTCGGATCGATCAGCGGTTCATCGCCCTGCAGGTTGACCACCACGGCCTGCGGCGGCAGCTGCATCAACCGCGCCACTTCGGCGATGCGGTCGGTGCCGGACGGGTGGTCGGCGCGCGTCATGCACGCTTCCACGCCATGGGCGGCGCAGGCGGCGCGGATGTCCTCGTGGTCGGTGGCGACGATGATGCGCTCGGCACCCGCCTCGCGCGCGCGCTCGGCCACGCGCACCACCATGGGCTTGCCGCCCAGGTCGGCCAGCGGCTTGTTGGGCAACCGGGTCGAAGCCAGCCGCGCGGGAATGATGACGGTGAACGCCACCTTATTCCGCCGTATCCTGCAGCGTGCGGGCCTGGTCGGCCCACATGATGGGGATGCCGTCGCGGATAGGGAATGCCAGGCGGTCGCCCTTGCATATCATTTCCTGGGCTTTTTTATCGTACACCAGCGGCCCTTTGCATACAGGGCAAACCAGGATATCAAGCAATCTTGCGTCCACGGCATTTCTCCACAATGAGTCCGGCCAGCGCGGCATCGATGCGCGCCGTCACCGGGACCACCCACAGGCGTGGGTCGTCTTTGAGTTCGTCAATTTGCGCACATTTTACTGCATCCTTCTCCGTCATCAAGATCACGTCGGCCGCCAGGCCATCGAACGGGCGGTCGCGGAAGTCATGATGATCGGGCAAAGGCAGCTCGGTGCAATCGAGGCCGGCGGCGCGCAGCATGCCGAAAAAGCGCGACGGATTGCCGATGCCGGCCACCGCCGCCAGCCGCAGGCCGGGCTGTGCCAGAGACGCCAGCGGCACCTTGCGGGCGCGGTCGCACAGTTGCTCGGCCATGTCGCCGACGAGGCGCATCTGGAACGGCGCCGGGTCGCCCACGGCGCGCGCCAGCGCCGGCGTCAATTCCGGCGCGTTGACGACGGTGACATCGCGCCGGCGCGAACGCGGTTCGCGCAGCGGCCCGGCCGGCAGCAGCCAGCCATTGCCGGCGCCGCGGCCATCGAACAGGATGATTTCCACGTCGCGCTGCAAGGCGTAATGCTGCAAGCCGTCGTCGGTGAGCAGGATATCGGTGTCGGGATGGGCGGCCAGCAGCGCGCGGCCGGCGGCGGCGCGGTCGCGGCCCACCACCACGGGACAACCGGTACGCTGGGCGATCAACAGCGGCTCATCGCCCACCTGCTGCGCGGTCGAGGCGGCCGTCACGGCGCGCGCGGTGTCACCATCGCTGCCATCGCCGCCGTCGCCGCCATGGCCGCGCGAGATCACGCCGGGCCGCATGCCGGCCTGTTGCAGTGCCTGCACCAGCCAGATCGTGAGCGGGGTCTTACCGGTGCCGCCGATGAAGATGTTCCCCACCACCACCACGGGCACGGGCAGCCGGTGCGAAGCCAGCCAACCGGCCCGGAACAGCAGGCGGCGCAAGGCGCTGAGCGCGCGGAACAGCAGCGACAGCGGCCACAGCGCGCAGGCCAGCGGGCCGCGCCGCTGCCAGGCGCGCGTCAAGGTGGACTCCAGCGTGGTTTGCTGCGCCGGTGTCGGGGCCGGGGTCGCGCTGCCCATGTGCGTCATGTGCGCGGCGCCCGGCTTATTTGGCGCCACCGGTCTGGGCGGCGAAAGTGAGCTTGTCGTAGCCGGCGATGCGGGCCGCTTCCATCACGTTGACCACCATCTGGTGCATCGCGAACTGGTCGGCGTTGATGATGACGACCGGCGTCTTGTCCGCCTGCGCGCCCTGCCCTTCGGCGGCGGCCGACTTCATGGCGGCGGCGAAACCGGCCACGTCGTGGAACGACACAGGCTGCTTGTTGATCGTGTAGTTGCCCTTGGCGTCGACCGTGATATTGAGCTCGAACGGGCGCTCCAGCTGCTTTTCCGCGTCCGCCGTCGGCAGCGTGATCTGCAGTTCCGTGAACTTGCTGTAGGTAGTGGTCACCATCAGGAAGATCAGGATCACCAGCAGCACGTCGATGAACGGGATCAGGTTGATTTCGGGATCGTCGCGCCCGCGCCCTTTGCGAAAATTCATGCGTGGCTCCGCTTATTTGCGCTCATTTGCGCTTGCTGTGCACGACGTCGACGAACTTGACGGCCTGCTGCTCCATCTCGATCACGAAGCTGTCCACCAGCGCGCGGAAGTGGCGGTAGAACACCAGCGTGGGCATGGCGATGGCCAGGCCGAAGCCGGTGTTATACAGGGCCACGGAAATGCCGTGCGCCAGCTGGGCCGGATTGGCGCCGCTGCTCGTCTGCGAGCCGAAAATCTCGATCATGCCGACCACCGTGCCGAACAGGCCCATCAGCGGGGCCAGGCTGGCAATGGTGCCCAGCGTGGTCAGGAAGCGTTCCAGCGTGTGGGCCACGCCGCTGCCGGCCTCCTCGATGGACTCCTTCATCACGTCACGGGGCGCCTCGATATTGCGCAGCGCAGCGGCCAGCACCACGCCCAGCGGCGAATTGTTCTCCAGCTTGTCGATGATGTCGGGCGTCACGTTCCCGCTGCGGTAGACGCGCACCACCTCGTCCAGCAACTGGCGCGGCAGGATGCGGGCGCGGCGCAGGTACAGCAAACGCTCGACGATCAGGGCCATGGCCACGATGGAAGCGACCAACAACAGCCAGATAGGCCAACCTGCAGCTTGTAAGATGGCGAGCAAAACGAACTCCTGTGAAAAAACCTGTGAACCTGCAAATGGCCTGGCGCGCCGCGCGCGGCCAAGCGGCAATGTATCTTGTTGGGCCGCAGTCGGCAAGTGGCGCGTGTCCGCCCCCCCTCCCCGCGTCCGGCCGCCTGTGGGTTTTGCACATAATCTGTGGATAAGATTGTTGGCAAACCAATTAACATCCAGAAATAGCATTGATTTATAAGGATTTTTTCTCTCTGCGCAAAAACACGGCATGACAAAACCACGCGGGGTCAGTGCCAACATTCAACCAGGCGTCACCGGCGCCGGCGAACTCACGTATGAATGTTGGCCCTGACCCCAGCCTTGGAGTTCTCAACAAATTCTGTGGACAAAATTGTGTGCAATAGCCACCTACCCATGCCAAGTCATTGATTTATAAAGACTTAGTTTTCCAGCCCAAAAATGTCGCAGCTATCGGCCAATCTGGGCTGATTAATTTCCACAAAGACCAGCAAACTTTGTGCCCACTTCTACACATATTCTGTTGATAAGATTGTGCGCAAGGCAGCGCCTGCGATCCAAAGTCCTTGATTTGAAAGAACAATATTTCCCTGAGCAAAAAACAAGCATCCGGACGGAAATGTGCGGTTTATGTCGCTTTGCATATAGTTTTCGGGGCACGCATGGCATCAGGCACGGCGATTCCGGCAGTTCTGCACACAATGTGTGGATAAGATTGTTAGCAAGGGACATGCCAACATCTCAAGCCTTTGATTTTTAAACGAATTTTTATCCTGCGCAAAAAACGCGCATGGGATCGCCGGTGCATAACCGGTCTCGTTATCCCCTTCCTACCCCAGGCGGCCTGTGCAGTTCTACACATTTAATGTGGATAAGATTGTGAGCAAGGAATATGACTGCGGGAAATGTCGTTGATTTATAAGGAATTTTTTCTATTGCTCAAAAAGGTGGCATGGCGGGCAATCTGGCGAGTTTTGCTACCTGAACACGCCTTATCCACCGCTGCCATCGCATACGAGGGCGATATTTGCACGCTATCACGTCCACGCCGCACTTCTGCACATTTTGTGTGGATAAGATTGTGCGCAAGGCCAGGGGTGCGTTACGAAGTGTTTGATTTATATAAGAATTATTTCCATGCGCAAAAACCGAGCAGTCGCTTTCCGGCCTGCGTTGCATGATCCGCCAGGCGCTGCCAGTTATTCAGGCAGCGGACCGCGATGGCGGACACAGCCAAGTTCTGCACATGTTCTGTGGATAAAAGTGTGCGCAAAGGCCGGGATTCCATACTAAGTCATTGTTTTGTCACAATATACGGGTACTGCGCGAATTTTAGGCATTACAAAATCGGCAATTCGAAAATAACTATCGCTCACACATAGTTCCGCACATCTTCTGTGGATAACTTTGTGCGTAACCACCGGCGCCAAACGCAAAGTGCTTGATCCGTAAGGCTTTTTCCGTTCTGCCCACAAAGGGAGCAGTGTTCTTTCCCTTTTAAAATCATATGTTTAGATAAAACACTTGCCGTTTACCGTGATATATGACATAAGCATGACCTCCGCGCAGCAATGTGGACAGCTTTCATTTTCGCCATCCCAATGAACTCCCAAGATACGCTCGATACCGCCCCCGCCCAGCCCGTAATGACGGTGACCGCCCTTAACCAGGCCGTCGCGCGCCTGCTGGAACGCTCGTTCCCGCTCACCTGGATAGGCGGCGAAGTATCGAATTTCACGCGCGCCAGTTCCGGCCACTGGTATTTCACGCTCAAGGACGACGCGGCCCAGGTGCGCGCCGTGATGTTCCGCGGCCGCGCCCAATACGCCGGCTTCATCCCGCGCGAGGGCGACAAGGTGGAAGTGCGCGCCCTCGTCACCCTGTACGGCGCGCGCGGCGATTACCAGATCAACGTGGAGGCGATCCGGCGCGCCGGGGTGGGCTCGCTGTTCGAAGCCTTCCTGCGGCTGAAGGAAAAACTGGCCTCGGCCGGCCTGTTCGACCAGGACCGCAAGCGCGCCGTGCCCATGTTCGCGCGCACCATCGGCATCGTCACCAGCCCGCAGGCGGCCGCGCTGCGCGACGTGCTCACCGCCCTGCGCCGCCGCGCGCCCCACGTGCGGGTGGTGATCTATCCAACGCCGGTGCAGGGCCAGGGCGCCGGCGACAAGATCGCCGCCGCCATCGCCACCGCCTCGCAGCGGGCGGAATGCGATGTGCTGATCGTGTGCCGGGGCGGCGGCAGCATCGAGGATTTGTGGTCGTTCAACGAGGAGGCGGTGGCCTACGCGGTGGCCAATTGCGCCATGCCGGTGATTTCCGGCGTGGGCCACGAAACGGATTTCACGATCTGCGACTTCGCCGCCGACGTGCGCGCGGCCACGCCGACGGCGGCGGCCGAACTGGCGGCTACGCCGCGCGCGGACTGGATCGCTTCGCTGCGCTCGGACGCGATCGACCTGCGGCGCGCCATGCGCCGCACGCTGGGCGACGCGGCCCAGACGCTGGACCAGCACGCGCGCCGTTTGCTCAGCCCCGCCGCCCAGATCCGCCAGCAGCGCTTGAAATTGCTGGCGCTGTCGACGGCCATGACGCACGCCACCCGCGCCCCGGTGACGCAGGCGCGCTTCAACCTGGACCGCCTGGGCGGCCGGCTGGCGGCCCGCAAGCCGAATGTCTCGGGCGCGCGCGCGCAACTGGACAGCCTGCGGCACCGGGCCACGCTGGGCATCGCCACCCAGCTGGGGCAGCGGCGCGATGCACTGGGCGCGTTGGCGGCGCAACTGGAACTGCTCAATCCCCAGCGCACGCTGGAACGCGGCTACGCGATCGTGACGGACGCCAAGGGCGCCGTGCTGCGTTCGCCCGGGCAGCTCCAGCCACGGGCCACGGTCACGGTGCGGCTGGCCGAGGGCAGCGCGGCTGTCGGAATCGCGACGGTGCAACCGGCGCTGGAATAAACCGCGGCGGCCGCTCAGCCGGCCGACAGCATGGCCGACATGCCGATCAGCGCCGGATATTTTTCCGTCAGGATGAAGGTGGGAATGTGGGACAGGTAGTCCGAAAAGCGCCCCTTGTCCTCGAAACGGGCGCGGAATCCCGATTGTTCGAAGAATGCGCGCATCTGCGGCACAATGCGCCCGCCTATATAAATGCCGCCTTTGGCGCCCAGCGTGAGCGCCACGTTGCCGGCCACGGTGCCCAGCATCTCGCAGAACGCGTCCAGCGTCTCCAGGCACACGGGGCAACTGCCTTGCAGGCCGCGCGCCATGATCTCGGCCGTGCCGATGTCCTCGGCCGCCACGCCGGCCCGCTCCGCCAACGCGCGGTAGGCCAGCGCGATACCGATCCCCGACACCAGCCGTTCGCTCGACACGTGGTGATGGTGGCGCCGCGCGTAGCGCAGGATGTCGATTTCACGCTCATTCATGGGCGCGAACGTGCCATGCCCGCCTTCGCTGTCGATCGCGATCCAGCGCTTGCCGGCCGGCACCAGTCCCGATACGCCCAGTCCCGCGTCCGGCCCCACCAGGCCGATGGTGGCGCCCTCGCGCGCCGCGCCGCCGCCGATCTGGCGCTTGTGATCGGGCGCCAGGTAGGGCAAGGCGCTGGCCAGGGCCGTGAAGTCGTTCACCACCACCAGCGATTTCAGGCCGAACTGGGAACTGACCGCCTCCACCGAGAACGACCAGTGATGGTTGGTCATGGTGACCCAGTCGCCGTCGATCGGGTTGGCGATGGCGATGCCGGCGTAGCGCGCCTGGTAGCCGCCCGCAGCCACCGTGGCCGGCTGCGCCAGGAAGCGCACGAGGGCCGCGCCCAGGGTGGGGAAATCGGCGCACTGCGCCTCCCACACGGCCTCGATCTGGCGCGGCGCCGTCTCCAGCGCGAAACTGGCGCTGGTGCCGCCGATGTCGGCCAGCAGGCGCGGACCGTTGCTAAAGTGCGAAAAAACATCCGGTTGCATGGGATTCCTTCGAGTTGCCCGCCGCGCCCGCCGTCCGGCCGCGTCGGCAGTGGCGATTATATGCGCCGGCCGGTTGCGGCCCAATTAACCATATTAACTGTAGTGTTTCTGTTGAGTCGCGGCAAACGCACGCATTCCTGCAGCGATGGCGCAACCGCTTTACAATGGTGGACGTTTCAGCAAAAATCACCCTCCGTCTCAATCCACCAAGGAATAAAAACATGGAACATACCCTGCCACCCCTGCCATATGCTATGGACGCCCTGGCTCCCCACATTTCCAAGGAAACGCTGGAATACCACTATGGTAAGCACCATCAAGCGTATGTGACCAACCTGAACAACCTGATCAAGGGCACCGAGTTCGAGAACCTGTCGCTCGAAGAGATCATCAAGAAATCGTCCGGCGGCGTGTTCAACAACGCGGCCCAGGTGTGGAACCACACCTTCTACTGGAACGGCCTGACCCCGGCCGGCAAAGGCGCACCAAGCGGCGCGCTGGCCGACGCCATCAACGCCAAGTGGGGCTCGTTCGACAAGTTCAAGGAAGAATTCACCAAGTCCTGCGTGGGTAACTTCGGTTCGAGCTGGACCTGGCTGGTGAAGAAGGCCGACGGTTCGGTCGACATCGTCAACACCTCGAACGCCGCCACCCCGCTGACCACGGCCGACAAGGCCCTGCTGACCTGCGACCTGTGGGAACACGCTTACTACATCGACTACCGCAACCTGCGCGCGAAATACGTGGAAACGTTCTTCGCCCTGGCCAACTGGGACTTCGCAGCCGCCAACTTCGCTTAATCGCGACGGCGACGGGCGGCCGCCTTGCGCGGCCGCACACTGCAGGCATGAAACAACAAGGGCCGCGTTCTCCGGAACGCGGCCCTTGTTGTTTTCAGGACTGCAGTTGCAGGGTTTTTACCACCCGGCTCTCGTCGCGCTCGCCGGCGCCCGAGGCCCGGTTGTAGCTTTCCTTGCGCACGGTGACGAGGCGGTCGCCCACCAGCGCATACACCTGCTGCTCCTCCTGCCGCGCCTCGAAGCGGATCACGATGAAGGCGCGCCCCGACTCGTGCTGGATCATGCGGCTGGCCAGCGGCGTGCCGTCGTCCGCGATCCACACGTACAGGTGGCCTTCATACTCCTTGACGTATTTGCGGTCACGGTCGCTCAGCGTGTCGATCGCCACGTCGAACGTCAGCAGGCGCGCTGGCTTGCCCTGGCAGGTGTCGGCCTGCTCAGCCTTCCACGCCGCCTTTTCCAGCACGCGCGACAGGCTGCTGGCGGCTGAAATCATGGGCCGCAAGTCGTTCGGGCTGAATTCGCGCGCCGCGTTCAGCGTTGGCGTGCGGGCGTTGGGGTTGCGCGCCTGTGCCAGCGATTCCGCATCCATGCGCGCCAGGATGTCCTTGCCGTACGCCAGATGCATGCCGCGCGCGCCGTCCTCGATGCCCACGCTGGCCTGGCCCTGGGTTTCCTCCGCATCCTTGCCTTCGCCCAGGCGGCGCCACGTCTTCGTGTCGAGCATGGCCTTCAAGGGCACCTGTTCCTGCAAGCGCGTCAACGCCGACTTGAGGTCGGCCAGGCCATCGGCGTGCGCCGCCTGGCAGCACAGGCCTTGTGTCAGCACGGTGGCCAGCACCGTCATCATCCATCGCATCGTTCGTCCTTTCATGGTTGTACGGCGCTGGCCAGGCGGCCAGCGCGCATGTGCAGGGTGCGGCCGCAACGGGCCGCGATCGTCATGTCGTGCGTGACCAGCACCAGCGTGGAGCCGTGCTCGCGGTTCAATTCGAACATCAGCGCCATCACCGCTTCGCCGCTGGCCGCATCGAGGCTGCCGGTCGGCTCGTCGGCCAGCAGCAGCGGCGGCTCGCACACGAAGGCGCGCGCCAGCGCCACGCGCTGCTGCTCGCCGCCCGACAGGTAGCGCGGGTAGTGGCGCAGGCGCGCGCCCAGCCCGACCCGCTCCAGCATGCGCTCGGCCTTGGCGCGGGCCTGGCTGTCGCCACGCAGCTCCAGCGGCAGCATCACGTTTTCCAGCGCCGTCAGGTGCGCCAGCAGCTGGAACGACTGGAATACAAAGCCCACGTGCTGCTGGCGGAACTGGGCACGACCATCTTCGTCCAGCGCGAAAATGTCGGTCTGTTGCAGTTCGACCGTGCCGTCCGTGGGCAGATCCAGCCCCGCCAGCAATCCCAGCAAGGTGGACTTGCCGGAGCCCGACGCCCCCACGATGGCCACCGTTTCGCCGGGCAGCACCGTGAAGTCGATGGCGTGCAGGATGGTGAGCGCGCCGCCCGCATCCGTCACGGTCTTGCCCAGCCCACGCACGGCGATGGCAGGCTGCAGCGCCTGCGCGGCGGCGGCGCGGGCGAATTCCATGGTTGTCATAGTCACTCTCTCCTGTGCATTAATTGGATCGCAGACCCAGCAACGGCGGCTGGTTCAGCACATTGCGCAAGCCCAGCCAGCCGCCGGCCAGCGCGCAGGCCGCGCCGGCCGCCATGCCCACGGCCGGCAGCAACGGCGACCAGTCCCAGGCCAGGTGGAAGCTGTAGCGCGACAGCGCCCAACTGGCCAGCGTGGCGCCGCCGGCGGCCAGCAAGCCGGCCAGCGCGCCCGTGAGCGCATGCTCTATCCATTGCGCCCGGACCAGCCGGCCGCGCGTGGCGCCCAGCGCGCGCAGCAGCGCCGCCTGGCGCGCGCGCACGTCGTGTGAGCCGGCCAGCGCGGCGTACAGCACCAGCACGCCGGCGGCCAGCGTGAAGGCGAACAGGAACTGCACCGCCGCGACGGCCTGCGCCAGCATGCGTTGCAACTGGCGGAGGATGGCGCGCACGTCGATCACGGTCAGGTTGGGAAAATCGCGCGCCAGCCGGGTGCCGAACAGCAGGTCATCGGCGGGAACGTGGACGGCCACGGCCCAGGTGGCGGGCAGGCCGCGCATGGCCGACGGATGCATCAGCAGCAGATTGCCAATCTGGTGGGCGCGCCAGTCCACCTTGCGCAGGTTGGCCACGCGCGCCTGCAGCGGCTGGCCCGCCACATCGAACTGCATGGTGTCGCCCGGCTTGAGCTTGAGATCGGCGGCGAATTTCTCCTCGATGGAAATGGCGGGCATGTCCCCTGCCTGGCCTGCGCCGTACCAGCTGCCGGCCGTCAGCTTGTCGGTGGACGGCAGCGTGCCGGCATGGCCGATATCGATTTCGCGCTCCAGCATTTCGCGCACGCCGCGCGCCCCGTCCTTGCCGCCGCTGCTGACCACATCCAGCGCATCGCGGCCGTTGATGCGCAGCAGCCGCGCGCGCGTGAGCGCTTGCTGCTCCGGCGCGCCGTAAGCACGCAGGCGCGCATCGATCGCATCGCGCTGGTCGGGCTGGATGTTGATGACGAATTGATTGGGCGCGCCAGCGGGCGTGGCCCGCAGCCACGCCGCCAGCAGGTCGGCACGCACGATGGTCAACAGCAGCAGCGCCGTCAGGCCCAGTGCCAGCGCCGTCACCTGCAGCACAGCGGCGCCGGGCTGGCGCAGCATGTCGGTGACGGCCAGGCGCCATGCCGCATGGCTGAACGCGCCGCGCGAGCGCTTGAGCAGCGCCAGTCCCAGCCAGGCCAGCAAGCCGAACGCCGCACCAGCGATGACGAAGGCGGCGCCCACCAGCACGGCCAGCATCGCATCGCCGGTCTGCCATGCGAGCAGGCCGCCGAACATGGCCAGTCCCAGCACGTACGCGCCCAGCGCGCGGGGCTGCGGCGGCGCCGCCTCGCGCCGCAGCAACCGCAATTGCGGCACGTTGCGCAACTGGAGCACGGGCGGCAGCGCGAAGCCCAGCAGCAGGATCAGACCGGCCGCCATGCCTTGCAGCGCGGGCCTCCAGCCCGGCGAGGGCAGACCGGCCGGCGCCAACTGCCCCAACCAGCCCACCAGCGCGAAATGACAGGCGTAGCCCAGGCCCACGCCGATGGCGCCGGCGAGCAAGCCCACCAGCAGGAATTCCAGCAGATACAGGCGCGTGAGCCGGGACTGGGTCAGGCCCAGGCAGCGCAGCATGGCGCAGGCGTCCAGGTGGCGGCGCACGAAACGGCGCGCGGCCAGCGCCACGGCCAGCGCCGCCAGCAGTGCGGTGAGCAGGCTGGCCAGCGACAGGAACTGCTGCGTTTGATCGAGCATCTCGCCGGCGTCGCCCCGTTTCGATGCGAAGCTGTTCAGCGCAACCTGCTTGACGGGTGCGGCCGCCATGCGCTCCCTGGCCCAATGCTCGTAACCGCTCACCTGCTGCGCCGGCCCGGCCAGCAGCAGGCGGTGGGTAGCGATGGCGTGCGCTTGCAGCAGTCCGGTAGCCGCCAGGTCGCTGCTGGACATCATCACGCGCGGCGCCATGGTGAGCATGGCCATGCGGGCATCCGGTTCGGCCGTCAGCACCTGGGCCACCGTCAGGCTGCGTTCACCGACGCGCAGCACCGAGCCCACGTGCAGGCGCAGGCTCGCCTGCAGCGTGGCGTCCACCCAGACCGTGCCCGGCGCGGGCGGCGTTTCGCTGACGGCGTCGCCGTCCTGCAGTTGCACGCGCAGGCGCCCACGCAAAGGATAGGCTTCGCTCACGCTCTTGAGCGCCACCAGCGTGGACGCGGCCTGTTCGCCCTCGCCCACAACGGCCATGGTGAACAGCGATACGGTGTCGGCGCTGCGCAAGCCACGGCGCTGCGCTTCGGCCAGCCATGCGCCGTCCAGTGGCTGGTCCGATTCCAGCGCCAGGTCGGCGGCCAGCATCTGGTGGGCGTCGCGCTCCAGGCCGGCGCGCATGCGGTCCACGAAAAAATTCACGGTCGACAGCGCGGCCACCGACAACGCCAGCGCCAGCAGCAGGAAGCGCAGCTCGCCGGCGCGCCAGTCGCGCAGGGTCATGGAAAACGATAATCTGAACATGGCGTGATCGCAGTTGGCAGGAAGGCAATCATCGCAAAGCGCGGTGAGGCACGCGCCGCCTATGCGACAAAACGCCGATAGCGCGGACAGTCTGCAAGACGGCGGGAATGAGCGGCGACGAGCGTACGACGGTCGCCGCCGGCCCTGTCTATAATCGACCTCACGAACAACGACTGGAACCGACGCCATGACCTACCACGCATCCCGCCATCGCTACGAGGCCATGCAGTACCGTACCTGCGGCCGCAGCGGCCTGAAACTGCCGCTGATGTCGCTCGGCCTGTGGCATAACTTCGGCGACACCACCCCGCTGGCCACCCAGCGCGACATGCTGCGCACGGCCTTCGACCTGGGCATCACCCACTTCGACCTGGCCAACAACTACGGACCGCCCTACGGCACGGCCGAAACCAATTTCGGCCACCACCTGCGCGCGGACTTCCTGCCCTACCGCGATGAGCTGATCATCTCCACCAAGGCTGGCTGGGACATGTGGCCCGGCCCCTACGGCCAGGGCGGCGGCTCGCGCAAGTACGTGCTGGCCAGCCTGGACCAGAGCCTCAAGCGCATGGGCCTGGACTACGTGGACATCTTCTATTCGCACCGCTACGACCCGGACACGCCGCTGGAGGAAACCATGGGCGCGCTGGCCACGGCCGTCCAGCAGGGCAAGGCGCTGTATGTGGGCGTGTCGTCCTACTCGGCCGAGAAGACGGCCGAGGCGGCACGCCTGCTGGCCGAATGGAAGGTGCCATGCCTGATCCACCAGCCGTCGTACAACATGCTGAACCGCTGGATCGAGACGGAAGGCTTGCTCGACACGCTGGGCCGCGAAGGCATAGGCTGCATCACGTTCACGGCGCTGGCCCAGGGCATCTTGAGCGACAAATACCTGGACGGCGTGCCGGCCGACGCGCGCGTCAACCGGCCCGGCGGCGGCTCGCTGCTGCCCTCCCACCTGAGCCCGGAAAACCTGGCCCGGGTGCGCGCGCTCAACGACATCGCCGCCGCGCGCGGCCAGACGCTGGCCCAGATGGCGCTGGCGTGGGTGCTGCGCGATGCGCGCATCACCTCCACCCTGATCGGCGCCAGCAACAGTGCGCAGATCCGCGAAAACGTGGCGGCGCTGCAGAACCTGCGCTTCAGCGCCGAGGAACTGGCCGCCATCGACGCCTGCGCCCAGGAAGGCGGCATCAACCTGTGGGCCGGTTCGTCCAGCCACCGCTAACACTGCACCGTCCTGCCGCCGCGCCACCTCAGGCGCGGCGCCCCTCCCCCCGCCGCCGGCCGCACGGGCCGCCATCTCCCCGCTTCTTTTCACCTCATCAACAAATCCTATGAGACCGATAGGAACATTTAATTTACAAATGAAATATTCACGACTATAATTTACCTCAATGAAGCAAATGCAGGGAATGCAGCAAGTTCGTTGCTCGCTGTAACGCTTAGGCGACCGGTCAGTGGCATCCGGCCTGCAAGTCAGTTGCGCCACATTTTGCAAGCCCGCCGGCGCCGCCGACGCTTGCCTCACCCAGGAGAACCACCATGAACGCCAAACAACGCATCACCGCCGCCCTCACCATCGCCGCCGCCTTCGCCGCCACCGGTGCCTATGCCCAGGCCGAGTCGTCCACCGCCGCGCAAACCACCGCCACCGCTGCCGCCGCGCCGGCCACCCAGGCGAACACCGCCGCTGCCGCCGTCACCACCGCCCGCCCCGCCGCCACCGGCCTGACCCGCGCCCAGGTCATCGCCGAACTGCTGGAAGCCCGCAAGAACGGCACCATCCCGGAAACGGAAGCCGATTTCGACGTGGCCCAGACCAAGAAGCATTTCGCCAAGTAATCGCGGCCTCACCACCACGCCATCATGCAACCGTCCCGACTCGCCGCCGCCGCCACATTGGCGCTAACCCTCGCGGCCTGCGCCGACATGGGCGGCATCGCGCCCCAGGCCCGCAAGATCGACGCCACCAGCGTCAACGCGGGGTCGGCGATCAACGGCGCCATGGCGAATGCGGCGTGGCCACGCGAGCAATGGTGGGAAGCGCTGCAAGACCCGCAGCTGAACCGCCTGGTGGCCAGTGCGCTGGCCGATAACCCCAGCCTGCACGCGGCCCAGGCGCGCGTGCGCCAGGCGCGGGCCATGGCCGGCGTCACCGAGGCGGCGACCCTGCCCCGGGTGGACGCCGCCGCCAGCGCCCAGCGCGAGCTGTTTTCCGCCAACGCGCTGGTGCCGCCTCCTTTGGCCGGCAACTACGCCTGGAACAACACGGCCATGCTGTCGGGCTCCTACGACCTGGACCTGTGGGGCCGCGACCATGCGGCGCTGGCTGCCGCGCTGGGCGAGGTGCAACTGGCGTCGGCCGAGACGCAGATGGTGCGGCTGGCGCTGGCATCGGCCATCGTGCGCAGCTACATCCAGCTGGCGCTCGACTACACGCTGCAAGACAGCGCGGCGGCCATGCTGGCGCAGCGCGAAAAGCTGCTTGAACTCACGCGGCGGCGCCACGCGGCCGGACTGGCCAGCGCCATCGACGTGACCAATATCGAAACCACGCTGCCAGCTGGCCGGCGCGAGCAGGAGCAGATCGGCACCGCCATCGCCCTGCGGCGCAACCAGCTGGCGGCACTGATCGGCAAGGGACCGGGCGACGGCGAGTCGATCGCCCGGCCCGGGCTGACCCTGGCGCCGGACCATGGCGCCGCGCTGGCGACGGGATTGCCAGCCGCGCTGCCGGCAGAACTGCTGGGCCGCCGGCCCGACATCGCCGCCCAGCGCTGGCGCGTGGAAGCGGCGGCGCAGCGCATCAACGTGGCCAAGGCCGCGTTCTACCCGAACATCAACCTGACCGCGTTCGCGGGGGTGCAGGCGCTGGGCTTCGGCCACCTGCTGGAAGCCGGATCGGCCATGCGCGGCATCGCGCCGGCCATCAGCCTGCCCGTGTTCGAAGGCGGCCGCTTGCGCAGCCAGCTGGCCGGCCAGAGCGCCGTGTACGACGTCGCCGTCGAGCAGTACAACGCCACCGTGCTGCACGCGCTGGAGGAAGTGGCCAACGCCGTCACCCGCGACCGCGCCGAACAGGAACAGGCGCGCCTGAACCGGCAAGCGCTGGCCTCGGCCAGCCAGGCGCACCGGCTGGCCGAACAGGCGTGGCGTGCCGGCCTCACGGACCAGGTCAACGAGATCGCCGCCCGCCTCACGCTGTTGCAGGAACAGCGGCAAGTGGCGCAAGTGGCCAGCCGCCAGCTGGACAACTATGCGGAACTGATGGCCGCGTTAGGCGGAGGCGTGAAACTGGATTTGCCGTGACGCTTCGATAGTACAATCAAGCCTTTCGATTTCGCAGAGGAGTAGGCAATGAGCAGTTTTGAAGCGACTAAAAAGCGCCTGAAAAACATCCATGCCCGCGTGCCGGACTTCCCGGAAGACTTGATGCGCCTGATGCGCATGACGTACCACATCCAGAAACGGATGAAGGATTTGACCAATGCCGCGCTGCGCAAGTACGACCTGGTCGACGCCAGCTACATGGTGCTGGCCGTGCTGTACGGCTCGGACGATGAAATGTCGACCGCCTCCACGCTGGGCGAGGCTTGCATGGAAAAGCCGGCCAACCTGACGCGCGTGTGCAACGACCTGGAAGCCCACGGCCTGATCACGCGCGGCAACCGCCCCGGCGACCGGCGCTGCGTGATGATCGCGCTGACCGACGCCGGCCGCGAGCTGGTGGCCAAAGTGCTGCCCGAAGTGTGGCAAGCGACCACCCGCGCCTACGACGGCTACAGCCCGGAAGAAGTGGCGCAACTTGAAGGCCTGTTCAAGCGCCAGTTGAACAATTTAGAAAAACTCACATAAACGACAAACACCGCCATGATCCCCGCTCCCGCCACCGACCTTCCCCACCCGGCCAGCAGAGCGGAAAAAAAACTGGCGGCGGGTTTCATCAAGGAGCTGCGCGACTGGCGCGCCAGCGAAGGCGAACGCTGGATCTTCGTCGCCAAGGCCATGCTGGCCGCTTTCTCCGCGCTGTGGATCGCCTTCCGCCTCGGCCTCGATTCGCCCAACACGGCGATGACCACCACCTTCATCCTGGCCCTGCCCAGCAGCGGCATGGTGCTCGAAAAAGCCTTCTACCGTTTGCTCGGCACCCTGGTCGGCTGCACCAGCGCGCTGCTGATCGTCGCCATCTTCCCGCAACAGCCGGTGGCGCTGTTCCTGGCGCTGGCGCTGTGGATAGGCCTGTGCACGGCCGGTTCGGCCATGCACCGCAACCAGCAATCGTACAGCTTCGTGCTGGCCGGCTACACGGCCTGCATGATCGCCGTGCCGGCCATCGACCATCCCACCACCGTGTTCACGCTGGCCGTCACCCGCGTGACGGAGGTGGGGCTGGGCGTGATCTGCGCGGCCGTGGTGCACGACGTGCTGTTCCCCCGCCACCAGTCGCGCCAGGTGATGCGCACGGTGCAGGCGCGCTACGACAGCTTCATCGCGTTCTGCCAGCAGACGCTGGAACACAGCCTGTCGCCGGCCCAGATCGAGCTGCACCACCTGCGCTTCGCGGCCGACATCGCCGCGCTGGAATCGGGCCGCGCCGCGGCCTTCTTCGAAGCGGCCCACGCCCGCGCGCACACGCGCCAGCTGCACGCCTTCAACAATGCCTTCATGTCGGCGCTGACCACCTGCTACACGCTGCACCGCCTGCTGCGCCGGCTGCGCGCCCATCCCCCCTCGCCCGTGCTGGCCCTGATCGAACCGCTGCACGCGGCCGTGGCGGCGGCCTTGCGCGGCGACCTGGCAGGCGCGCGCATGGAGCACGTGCGCGCCGCCCTGGCACAACAGGCGGCCCAGGCGCAGGCCCAGGCGGACCTGCTCCAGCCTGAGCGCGCCGAACGGATCGCATTCGACACGGCGCTGGAACTGCTGGACCGCTTCGTGCGCGACATCGGCGCCTTCGCCGCCCTGTACCACGGCCTGACCCAGCAGCGCCAGCTGCAGGTCAGCGACCCCGTGGCCTACAGCCCGCGCACGCCGTCCGGCATCGTGCTGGCCAGCGGCGTGCGGGCGGCCGGCGCACTGCTGGCCGGCGCCACGCTGTGGTACTGGCTGGCCTGGCCGTACGCGGCCAATGCCATCATCATGACGGCCATCTTCTGCGCGCTGGCCTCGTCGTCGCCACGCCCCGTCGCGATGACGCGCCAGGTGCTGGCCGGCTTCCTGCTGGTCTGGCCGCTGTCGTTCCTGACCGAATACCTGCTGGTGGTGCGCGCCAGCGGCTACCCGATGCTGGTGCTGGCCGCCCTGCCCGTGTTCGCGCTGGGCAGCTATATGACCACCGATGCGCGGCGCGCGGGTGTGGGCGTGGGCATGAGCATGTTCGCCGCCCAGGTGATCGCGCCGCTGAACCAGATGCAATATGACGGCGCCGTCTTCCTCAACAACACGCTGGCCATGCCCATCGGCGTGGCGCTGGCCTGGGCCATCTTCGCCGTGCTGCTGCCCGAGCACACCATGGGCCAGAAGGACCATATCGCCACCGCCCTGTGGCGCGAGGCGCTGGCCACCTGCAAAGGGTCGCTGTTCCGCCGCAAGCACCGCTTCGACCACCGCGTGCGCGACCTGCTGAGCCAACTGAACGCCGCCGCCGGCCCCGCACCGGGCGCGCCCGCGCGCGCCGTCGTGCGCCAGGGCTTGACGCTGCTGGAGCTGGGCCATTCCGTGATCGAGATGCGCCAGCTGATCGCCGCCACCGAAGCGGGCGCCGTGCGCAACGCGCTGCAGCTGTGCGTGGACCAGCTGGCCGCCTACTTCCGCGCACCGGACCGCGCCAGCAGCGCGGCCGTGCAGTACGCCGTGCTGCAGGCCGGCCCGCCGATACGGGCAGCGCTGGCCGACGCCACGCCGGTGCGCCAGGTGCGCCTGCGCATGGCGTTGACGGACCTGCATTCCATCTACACCTCCTTGCTGGACCAGATGCCGCAAGTACCAGGAGACCAATACCATGCCACGTGAGATCGCCATTTTCGGCGTGCTGCTGCCAAGCTTGCTGCCGCTGTTCGTCGCCAGCCTGCTGCTGCAAGGCGTGCTCGATCGGGTGCTGGGCCACACCGGCCTGTACCGGCGCGCATGGCATCCGGCGCTGGTGCGGCTTTGCCTGCTGGTCTGCATCTTCGGCGCGCTGATCGTCACGCTGTACCAATAAACCGCTGTACCTCAACTATCGCTGGGAGAACCGCCTTGAGCGCATCCAAACTGTTTCGCTTTGCCCTGACCGCGCTGCTGCTGGCCGGCGCCATCTGGACCGGCCACCTGGCCTGGGACCACTACATGGAATCGGCCTGGACCCGCGACGGCCGGGTCAAGGCCGACGTGATCAACATCAGCGCCGACGTGGCCGGCACCGTGACGGAAGTGCGGGTGCGCGACAACCAGCTGGTGCGCCAGGGCGACGTGCTGTTCGTCGTCGATCCGGCCCGCTACCGCAGCGCGCTCGATCAGGCCAGCGCCGTGCTGGCGTCGCAGCAGGTGGAACGAGGCCGGCGCGCACAGGAAGCGCGGCGCCGCGCGGGTCTCGACAGTTCGGTGATCTCGGCCGAAAGCCGCGAAACGGCCGAAGCGGCGGCTGGCACGGCCACGGCCCAGTACCTGGCGGCGCAGGCCGCGCGCGGGCTGGCGCAACTGAACCTGGAGCGCACCGTGGTGCGCGCCCCCGTGACGGGCTACGTGACCAACCTGAACGTACACACGGGCGACTTCGCCGCCGTGGGCGCGCCCAAGCTGGCCGTGATCGACCGCGCCTCGTTCTACGTGGTGGGCTATTTTGAGGAGACCAAGCTGCCGCTGCTGCGGCCCAACGACCCGGTCGAGATGCGCATGCTGAGCGGCGACACACCGCTGCGCGGCCACATCGAGAGCGTGGCCCACGGCATCACCGACCGCGACGCCGGCACGGGCCACGAGCTGCTGGCCGACGTCAACCCGACCTTCAACTGGGTGCGGCTGGCGCAGCGGGTGCCGGTGCGCATCCACATCGACCAGGTGCCGCCAGGGCTGGAGCTGGTGGCCGGCACCACGTGCACGGTGGTGATCGGGGCCCACCCGGCGGCGGCGGCGCCGGCACAGGCGCAGCCCGAGCACCGCGCCGGCTGAACCAGACCGCTTAAAAGTCAGCCTTGACCGACAGCTGGACACTGCGCGGCGCCTGGCTGATGTACTGGTCGAACGCCGCCGTCTTGCCCGGCGAGATGGAGACGAACTCCTGGCGGTTGAGCAGGTTGAACACGTTGAACTGCAGCTTGAGCGTCTTGATGCCGGCGCCAGGATGCTGGAAGCGGTAGGCCACGCTCAGGTCCGTATTGCCATAAGCCGGCGTCAGGTACTGGTCGTAGGCGGCCGGCTTGGCGGGATCGTAGTCGACCTGGCGCACTTCGCCGGTGCGCTTGTAGATCAGCGACGCCGACCACGGGCCGGCGTTGTACAGCGCGCCCAGCGCGGCCGTCATGTCGGGCGAGCCGGAGATGGTCTTGCCCGTATCGTTGGCCGTGGCCTTGTTGGACGAGCCGTTCGCATACAGCGCCAGGCCATTGCCGACGGCCCAGGTCAACTGCCCTTCCACGCCCTTGTAGGTAACGCCGCCGATGTTGACGTAGGCCGCAGCCGTGCCACCGAGGCCGTTCGACACGTACTTGTTAGTGAAGTCGATGCGGTACAGGTCCACGTCCCAGGTCAGCACGTCCTGCTTGCCCACCACGCCCAGCTGGTAGTTGGTGGACAGCTGGGGATCGCTGCTGTTGCGGGTCGGGTCGGCAATGTAGAACGACTTCAGGTCCGGGATCTGGAAGCCCTTGGCGTATTGGGCATACACGGCGAGGTCGGCGCCGAGGCGCTGGTTGGCCGTCAGGAACGGCAGCGTGGCGTGGTAATCGACGGAGGTGTGCTGCGGCAGGCGCGTGCTCTGGTTCACGTCGGCGTCCACGGCACGCGTGATGCGCACCGCCTTCACGCCCGGCGTGACGGTCAGGCTGTCGGTCGCGGCCCACTCGAATTCGACGAAGGGCTGGAAGTTGCGGATGGTGGACTGCTGGTCGAACAGCACGCTGGGGAAGGTCACGGGGGCGGGCTTGGTTTCGCGCGGATCGCGCACGTTGAGCGTCAGGTCCAGGTCGTACTGGTGGCGGTCCGTATCCGAGTATTCGTACCAGAAGCCGGCGCGGCCTATGCTGTCGCCGAACTGTTTGCTCAGCTTGAAGATGTCACCGTACGCGCGGTACTTGTTCTGCTTGTCGATGCCGGGGATGTCCTTGTTGCCCGGCGCGCCAGCCTTGGTGCCGGGCAGCGTGGCGCCGGTCGGGTCGCTAGACGAGATGGTCTGGTTGTCGTAGGCGTAGGTATAAACCTGGTTGTCCGAGTTCACACCGTCGCCCCAGCTGGTTTCCAGCCGCAGGTAGCTGAAGTCCGTGTGCTTGGTGGTGTGGTTGTAACCCGTGTAGTTGAAGCTGGTGGGGTCGTCGTTCAGGCTGTAGTTCCTGCCGAATTGGGCGATCTGCGACAGCGTCGGGCCCTTCGAATTATCGGGCTGGACGTACTTGATCTCGTTGTCGGTGGCCACCACCGTGGCCAGCGTGTCGGTGCCGATGGCGCGCTGGAACTTGATGAAGTAGTTGTCGCTCTTGATGCTGTTGCCGGTCAGGTAGCCGTCCGACTTCAGGTGCTGGTAGTTCAGCTGCACGGTGGCGTTGCCGTAGTCGCGCAGGCGCCCGCTTTCGTACGAGCCGCCCAGCAGCGCCGTACCCCAGGTGCCGACGGAGCCGAACACACTGGCGCTCTGCGTCTTCGAGGCCTGCTTGGAGTACAGGTTGATCGAGCCGCCGAACGTGGCGTAGCCGAAGTTGCTGGCCATGCCGGGGCCGCGCTCGACCACCGCGCCGCCGATCACGGAACCGGGGAAGAACGAGGTCGAGTGGTGGGCCGGGTTGTTGGTGTCGCCCCAGGGGATGCCGTCGAAGGTGATGTTGTACTGGTCGTCGCCAAAGCCGCGCATGGTGGTCTTGGTTTCGGACAGGCCGGGGCCATTGGCCGAATCGCCTGACATGCTGGGCGCGATATTGACGATGCGGCTGTATTCGGCCGTGGGCGCCACCGACAGTTCGATGAATTCGCGCGTGATGATCGATTGCGGTTCGCTCGCCTGCATGCTGGCCTGGGTGGGCGCGACGGACGATGCCGATCCCTTGGCCGTTTCATCGGCGCGGTAGGCGCCGGCCTTGGCCGAGACCACCACCGTCGCGGTGGCGGTGGCGCCGACGGCGGCAGCGGCGGCGGCGCCTTCGGCATCGGGCAAGCTATCGGCGGCGGTGGCGCCCATGTGCACCAGGGCGAGAGCGACGAGGGAGGCGAGTTTGCTACGGGGGAAGGCGCGATTCGGGGTCATGATGGCGGTCACTATGGAAATGTAAGTTACACGTTGGTAAAACGTGCAACGCTACCCACCAAATATGACCGCGTTATGTTGAATTCATGGCATTTTTATGACAATTCAGCAAGAATGCGACAGTGGCCACGCGCCCATTTTTCGGCTGGGCGCTGTCATTCCTCAATCGTCGTCGGCCTCCAAGTCGGCCATCAGCGCGGTCACGTTGGCAAAACGTTTGCCCTGTCCGGCTTCCAGCTCGGCGATTGCCTTGCGGGTCGTTGCGTTCGGGACCTTAACTTCAAATGGCAAGCGGCGTTCATCCGCTATGCGCAGCATCAGTAGGCGAATTGCGTCCGAAATAGATAATCCCATTGCTTCCAGCGCTTCAGCGGCACGGTTCTTGGTGTCGGTGTCGATGCGAGCACGTACGTAAGTATCCGCGTTAGCCATAGTGTCCTCTTGGTCTTTCTTGAGCAATTGTAGTCACACTGGGATTACATTACAAAAATAAGAGGCTTCTGAGTCGCCCCCTGAGCCGGCCCGCAATTCGTCGGTAGAATGGCGCACTCGCACAGGAGCACCATGAACGATATCCACTACGCGGGCGGCATGGAGCGCTTTGGCGCCATCCGCCTGTTCCTCGACGCCGCCCGGCTGGGCAGCTTTTCCGCCGCCGGGCGCTGCCAGGGCTTGTCGCCGGCCGCCGCCAGCGCCGCCATCCAGCGCCTGGAGACATCGCTGCAAACGAAGCTGTTCGAGCGCACCACGCGGCGCCTGCGCCTGACCGAGGAGGGCCAGGTGTACCGCCACTTCAGCGAACAGGCGCTGGCGCTGATGGCGGAGGCCGAAGCGGGCCTGCGCGCCGGCGATGGCGCCGCGCGCGGCACGGTCAGCATCTCCGCGCCGTCTGACCTGGGACGCAATCTGCTGCTGCCCATGCTGGCCCAATTCCGCGCGCTGCACCCCGAGGTCCAATACGCGCTCACGCTGAGCGACACCCCGGCCGACCTGGTGCGCGACGATATCGACCTGGCCATCCGCTACGGCCAACTGCCCGACAGCGACATGGTGGCGCGGCCGCTGGCGGCCAGCCGGCGCGTGGTGTGCGCCGCACCGGCCCTGCTGGCGCGCTGCGGCGTGCCCGACACGCCGGCGCAACTGGCCGAACTGCCCACCATCGTGCTGGCGACGGCCCACGGCCCCATGCACGACTGGCGCTACACGGACAACACCGGCGGCAAACGCCGCGCCGCCTCGGTGCGCGTGCGGCGCTACCTGCAAAGCAATGATGGCGAAGTGGTGCGTCGCTGGGCCGTGGACGGCCAGGGCTACGCCTGGAAATCCATCCTCGACATTGGCGAGGACTTGCGCGCTGGCCGCCTGCGCACGGTGCTCGACGATTACTTCACCGACGGCGCGCCGCTCAACCTGCTGTACCACCGCCATCGCTTCCAGCCACCGCGCATCGCGCTGCTGGCCGAATTTCTGCAAGAGCGTTTCAGCCAGCTCAGGATTTAAGGACGGATCACGCCCATCTGCCGCAACAGCGCCAGGTTGTCCTCCAGGTGCCAGTTGTCGGCGATGCGGCCGTCGGCCACGCGGTACAGGTCAAACGCCTGGAAGTCGATGGCCTGCCCCTGGCCTTTGACCTGCCCGAACTGGCCCGTGAAGTGGCCCGTGAAATGCAGGCGCACCACCACCCGGTCACCGGCAGCCACCATGTCCGTCACCTCCGCCGCCAGGTCGGGCACGGCGGCGCGGAAATTGCGGGAAGCCTGCAACGGGCCGGCCGTGCCCTGTTCGCGGCCTTCCGGCAAGGTACGGTCGATGAAGCCGGGCGCCAGCGCTTGCTGCGCATAGGCGGGATCGCCACTGTTCCAGAACGCGGCGTAACGGCGCGCGGCCAGCATCACCGCTGCCAGTTCCGGCGTGGTGGCAGCGCTGAACACGCGCGCCGGCGCGGGCAAGTTGGCGGCCGGGCTGGCGACATCGGCCACCGCAGCCACGGCAGGCACAGCGACCATGGCGGCCATCGGTGCGGCGCACAACAGGCCGGCGAGCGTGAGGGAATTGGAAAGGTGGGAATGGGACATCGGCAGCTCCTCGCAAGAATGAAGGTCAAGTGCACAGCGCACGAACCGCATTCTGGGCGCGCCGGCCCCTTTTGATAATCGGGCCGGCGCTTGAAGGAGCTACCTGTTTTGTTTGAAGATCAGCGCGCGCCGGCGGCGTCGATGAAGGTGCCGCTGACGTAGGACGACTGTGGGCTGAGCAGCCACAGGATGGCTTCCGCCACTTCTTCCGGCTGGCCGCCGCGCTGCATGGGCACGGTGGCGGCCATGCGTTCGACCCGGCCGGGATCGCCGCCGCTGGCGTGGATTTCCGTATAAATCAAGCCGGGCCGCACGCAGTTGACGCGGATGCCCTCGGCCGCCACTTCCTTCGACAAGCCCAGCGTCAGCGTATCGACGGCGCCCTTGGAAGCGGCGTAATCGATGTAGACGTTGGGCGAGCCGACACGCGAGGCGCCCGACGAGACGTTGACGATGCGCCCACCCTGCCCGCCGCGCGCGGTAGACATGCGCAGCACGGCCTCCTTGCAGCACAGGAAGTAGCTGATGACGTTGGTGGTGAACACGCGGTGCAGCCGCTCGACCGACATCTCCGTCAGCTTGCACTGCCGCTCCAGCACGCCGACGTTGTTGACGAGGGCCGTGATGGTCCCCAGTTGCGCATCGATGGTGGCGAACAGGCGCTGCACGTCCGCCTCCACGGCCACGTCGGCCTGCACGGCGATAGCTTCGCCGCCGGCGGCCACGATGCGCTCACGCAGCGCCTCGGCCGCACCGGCGTCGGCACGGTAGTTGATGCAGACGGCGTAGCCGCGCTGGCTGGCCAGCAGCGCCGTGGCCGCACCTATCCCCCGGCCGCTGCCGGTAACGAGCAAAACTTCTTTCATCGTGACCGACTCCAGATTCTACTCAGGCTTCACGTGGCGCAAGGCATAAGCGACGTTCTGCCACCAATGCTCGCGCGCATGCACCGTTTTCAGGCATTTGGTGTCGACCTCGCCCTTGAAGACGGGATCGGCGCATTGCCTGGTCATCAGTGCATAGCGCAGGTTCTCGGCATTCGAGAGCGCGATCGTGAGCCAGATGATCAGGCCGATCGCGATCACGAGGATGCTCCACGCGATGTGGTTGACGTAGCTGTATTCGTACAGGGTGTTGATGTCCGGCTCGGACTCCCTGTACATCTTCATGACGCCTTTTTCTACTTCGTTTTCTTCCATGTTATTTCTTGGCTGCTTTCTCCGCGCTGGTTTTGGCGACCAGCATGTCCATCACCTGGAACAGCGCCGCGTGCGCGGCCGGGACGCTGGACTGGCCATGACCGGCCAGCGCTGGCGAGGTGGTGTAATGACCGTCGATCACGATGCTCGGCGAGCTGTCGAGCTTATACTCGCTGACCAGCTGCATGGACCGCTTCATCTTCGTTTGGACCGCGAACGAGTTGAAAAATTCCAGGTACTTCGTTTTGTCCACGCCGTTTTTCGTGACGAAATCGAGCAAACCCTGGTCCGTGTTCAGGCGATTATGCTCCACATGGATGGCGTGGAAGATTTTTTCGTGCAGGCCGTTGCCCAGCGCGTTCATCGCTTCCAGCGTGGCGAACGCGTGCGCCTGCGGCTCGGTGACGTTGGGCGCCATGTGCAGGCGGCGGAACACGATCTTGTCACCCTGCTTCTTGACCCAATCGTTGAGTGCCGGGTCGAGCGCGTTGCAGTGCGGGCAGTGGTACATGAACACTTCCACCACTTCCACCTTTTTGCCGGTGTCGGCGCGCACCGGGGTATCGAGCGTCATGTAGTCGACACCGCTCTTGAAATCGGCGGCGACAGCGCCGGAAGCGGATGCCACAAAGGCGACGGAAGCAAGCAAGAGACGCAGTAAGCGCATAACGATCCTTCATGAATGAGTAGCAAACGCCGGCAGATTACCACTTTTTCCCCGCCGTTTTGGGGCCGGAATGCAAAAAACGAAGCTTCGCGCGGGAATTAAGCCCGTCCTAAGGCCGGCGGCGGCGCGCCGTCTCCAATTTTTCACACAGCTGGGTTGCCGCGTCGGCGATGCGCGGCGTGGCGCGGGTCAGCATGTCGCCGTCGAGCGCGAACAGGTTGCCCCGCTTGACGGCCTGCATGCCTGGATACTGCTTCCACAAGTAGATGCCCGCTTCGGGCTGGCCGGCCCGCTCGCTGCCGATGATGGCTTCGGGATTTTCCTGCAACACGGCCTCGGTGCTGACGGACGGCGCCACCACCTTCTGCGCGGCGAACACGTTCTGGCCGCCGCACAGGCGTATCACATCGCTGGCGATATGGTCGCCGTTGAGGGTGAACAGCGGTTTGTCCCAGATCTGGTAGAACACCCGTACCGGCGGGCGCCGCGCGTAGGCCGACGACAGCGCGGCGATGCGGGCGCGGTAGTCGCGCGCGGCGGCCTGCGCGGCGGGTTCCGTGCCCAGCAACTGGCCCAGCCGCGTCAGGCTGGTGGCCACTTCATCAAGCTTTTGCGGCTCGCTGTAGAACATGGGCACGCCCAGGCTCTTGAGCTGGTCCAGCTGGCGCGCCGTGTTCCCGCTTTTCCACACCACCAGCAAATCGGGCTTGAGTGCCAGGATGCGTTCCATGTCGATCTGCTCGTTGCTGCCTACCTGCGGCACGCGCTTGGCCGCTGCCGGGTAGTCGCTGAAGTTCATGGCGCCCACCAAGCGCTCGCCGCCGCCGGCCGCGAACAGCAGCTCGGTGATGTGGGGCGCCATGGCGATCACGCGCTGGGCGGGACGCGCCAGCGTGACGGTGTTGCCGGCGTCGTCACGCACGGTGATGGCCGCGTGCAGCGGAGTGCACAGCAGCGCCAGCGCGCCGGCCAGGGTTCGGTGTGGGAAGTGCATGACGGTTATCCGATGATGAAAAAAGCGCCGGATGCGGGGGCATCCGGCGCTGGCTTGCTGCGCTTAGAAGTCGTAGCGTGCGGCGACCTTCAGCTGGCGGCCGTCACTTGGGTAGATGCTGCCGCGGCACGCGAACGCTTGCGAGAAGTAGTGCTTGTCCGCCAGGTTCAGGCCGGCGACGGACAGCTCCCACTGGCCCAGCTTGCGGGCATAACGTGCGTCGAAGGTGGTGAACGATGGCATCTGGGCCGAGCAATCGTTGCTGAAATCAGCACCGTAACGCTGCTGGTCCACCCACTGGGCGCCGATGTCGGCGCTCTGGCCATCAGCAGGCGTCCAGGCCAGGCGGGCCGTGACGATATTCTTCGGCACGAGCACCATTTCGCGGCCGGCGTTCACGCCTGCGCGGAAGGTGGCTTTCACGTGCTGGTAGTGGCCGATGACGGTCCAGTCAGGCGCCACCCTCGCTTCGCCATCGAGCTCGAAGCCTTCGCGGCGGGTCGGGTCCAGGTTGGTGTTGGCGCCATTGCCGTGATTCAGGGTCGGATCGAAGAAGATCTCGTTGGCCACGTTGCTGCGGAAGATGCGGGCCGTGATCTTGCGTGCGGCGTCGCCATAGCTGGCGCCCAATTCCAGGTCATGCGATGTCTGGGACTGGAGCGGTTTGCCCGTTGGCGTTAAGGTGTTTTCATCCGCGTTGGCCAGGCGGTAGCTCTGGCCGGCCTTGGCGAACGCTTCCAGCGCGGGCAGTACGGCGTAGCTGCCTTGCAGTTCCCACGCGTTCAGACCTTGCACGATGTTGTACTGGCTGCCGAAGCCGTCGTTGTAATCCTTGTCGAACAATTCACGGCGTACGCCGGCGGCCAGGCGGCCGTTGTGGGCGGGATCGAACTTGATCTCGTCACGCGCGTAGATGGCCTTGGAACGCTGGGTCGCCTCCACGTGCGAGGAGTAACCGCTGGCATCGGCAATGGTCACGCGATTCCAGCGCATCAGGTCCAGGCCAGCCACCACTTCGTTGGTCATGCCGCCAATCTCGCCCAGCTGGCGCAGGCGGGGCGAGAACTGGGTTTGCTTGCTGGTGGCGTCCGCCGCGTACACGCCGTAGGACGAAACGAACGTTCCCTTCGACGTCTTCTCACGGTGCGACAGTTCGGCTGCCAGATCCAGGTTGCCGATGCGGCGCGTGATGAAGCCGGTGAGACGGTCGCTGTCGAGCGAACCGAAGTCGTTGGGCGTGAAGGTCTGGCGTGGGTTGGCGTTGAACTGGTCTTCGCTGAGCGAACCGGCGAAACGCATGTCCTCGCGCGCGCCTTCGTAGCGGAAGCCCATGCGGCCTTCCTTGCTGAACCACTGCGCGCCGGCGCTCACGTCGACCTGCTTGTAGTTGTTGTTGGCGCGGTAGTTGTCGTTATGGCGCGCATCGACGGCGCCGTCGGCGGCAAAGCCATCCCAGCCCTGGTGCACGGTGCCGCGCAGTTCGCGCTCGCGGAACTGGCCCACTTCCGCCGTCATGCTGCCGCCGGCGCTATGCGCCACGGGGCGCTTGGTGACGATGTTGATTACGCCGCCGGTCGCGCCTTCGCCATACAGCACGCTGGCGCCGCCGCGGTTGATCTCGATGCGTTCCACCGTCTCGACGGGAATGGTGGACAGGATCACATTCGACAGTTCGCTCTCCGACACGCGCACGCCGTCCACCACCACCACCAGGTTCTGGCTGCTGTTGGTGCCAAAGCCGCGCAGGTCCAGGCCGAAGTCCGGGCTGCCATCGAGGCTGTTGCGGCCGTACACGCCGCCGATCTTGCGGATGGCGGCGTTGACGTCGCTGACGCCGGCGCGGCGGATTTCGTCGGCCGTGATGACGGTAGCGCCGATCGGCGCCATGCCTGCGGCCGCGTCGAAACGGGCGCCCGTGATGACGATGGGCGCCAGCGACTGGCCAACGGCGGTTTGCGCCAGCGCGGGCACGGATGCGGCGAAGCAGAGGGAAACGGCAGCGGCCAGCACCAGCGGCTGCGACGCCGGCAGGCGGCGGGTAACGGAGATTTGCATGTCAGATCTTTGTTGAATGGGCATCCGCCTGCGTCCCCGCAAGCCGGAATAAACCGGATGGCGCGCCGGCGCCCTGGGCGCAACGCTCATCCACCTGTCTGGCCGGTATCCGGGCTTGCAAGTCCGACTGGCCCACCTTCCTACGCCGTGCGTAGTGGTCATTGAGCCAGCCTGCCGGCCGCGGGGAGCGGTCGGCGCTTGTTTACCGTTGCGGGGGCAGCACACCTTGGCCGTGATCGCTGGGAGCGGCCTCGTGTTTCCCGTTTAACTGCGCACGTGGTCACGCGCGCGGGCACCAAAACCCCGGCATTATACCCGCGGCTATGATGCAGACGCTCATCATTAACAAAAGCTGAATGGTCCATCCACAGTTGGACGATTGAATACTTGAGTACGCAAGCATATAGTCAAGGCTTACCGAGTCTGGAGACTGCCCATGCAAGCGCACCCACTACCCACCTATTTCCTGTCCCACGGCGGCGGCCCCTGGCCGTTCATGAAAACGGAATTCGGCCATACCTACGACGCGCTCGAGTCCTCGCTGCGCGACATGCCGCGCCAGCTGGGCACCACGCCCAAGGCCGTGCTGGTGGTGACGGCACACTGGGAGGCGCGCGAGTTCACCGTGTCGGCCAGCGCCCGGCCGCCCATGATCTACGATTATTACGGTTTCCCGCCCCACACCTACGAAGTGCAGTACAACGCGCCCGGTTCGCCGGAACTGGCCGCGCGCGTGAAGGCGCTGCTCGACGGCGCGGGCCACGCCACCATGCTCGATACGGAGCGCGGTTTCGACCATGGCACCTTCAGCGCGCTGTATCCCGTGTATCCGCAGGCGGATGTGCCCATCGTCCAGCTGTCGCTGCGGCATGGCCTCGATCCGCTCACCCACGTGGAGGCGGGACGGGCGCTGGCGCCGCTGCGCGAGGAAGGGATACTGATCGTCGGCAGCGGCCTCAGTTACCACAACCTGCGCGCCTTCAACGCCCAGGGCGCAGCGGCCTCGCACCAGTTCGACGGCTGGCTGCGCGCCACCATGGCGCTGCCGCCGGCCGAGCGCACGGCCCAGTTGCTGGCATGGGAAAAGGCGCCGGCCGCGCGCATGGCGCACCCGCGCGAGGAACATCTGCTGCCGTTGATGGTGGCGCTGGGCGCGGCCGAGCAGGAAGCGGCGGCCATGCCGTACCACGAGGATGCGTTCTTTGGGGCGCTGGCCGTGTCGAGCTTCCGCTTCGGCCAGGCGCTTGGGTAACGGTCAGGTGCCGCGCTTGCCGTTGGCGGCGGCCTTGGCTTTCTCGGCCGCCAGCGCGGCGGCCTTTTCCGCCTTGGCCGCCATCTCGGCGGCGTGCTGTTCCAGACGCTCCTTGCGCGTATCCGGCGTTTCCAGCGACACGCGGCCCAGCGCGCCGCTGCGGTAGTCGCCCAGGAAGGTGTGCGCCGCCTTCTCGAAATCGAGGTCGCCGCCCTTCTGGCGGAAGCCGCGCCGCGCAGCCACGCCTTCCACCACGCCAATGCCGTCCATCTGCTCGATATCCTTGAAGCCGTAGCGCGCCACCAGCAGCTGCGGGTAGTGCTTGAGCATTTCCTCGCCCAGGAACACGGCCACCTCCTCCTCGATCAGCGCGTTGGAGCCGATGGCGTGGCTGGCGGCCAGCATCAGGCCATCGCTGGCCATGGCGATCTTGGGCCACAACATACCGGGCGTATCGACCAGGATGGTGTTCTTGTCCAGGTACAGCTTCTGCTGCTGCTTGGTGACAGCCGGTTCGTCACCCACCTTGGCCACGCGTTTTTTCAGCAGCGCGTTCATCAGGGTCGATTTACCGACGTTGGGAATCCCCATGATCATGATGCGCAGCGGCTTGGTGGGCACGCCGCGGTGCGGCGCCAGCGACTTGGCCAGCTCCGGAATGCGCGCCACTTCGGCCGGCTTCTTGGTCGTCATGGCGTAGGCCGTCACGCCTTCCTGGGCGTTGTAGTAGGCCACCCAGGCCGCCGTGGCGGCCGGATCGGCCAGGTCGGTCTTGTTCAAAATCTTCAGGCACGGACGCTGGCGGAACTTGCGCAGCTCCTCCACCATCGGGTTGCAGCTGGCCTCGGGAAGCCGGGCGTCGACCACCTCGATCACCAGATCGGTGTTCTCCATCTGTTCCGCCGCCTTCTTCTTGGCGGCGTTCATATGCCCCGGATACCATTGGATTGCCATGCTGTTGCCTTCAAAATCGTTCGAACAATCCGCTATTTTACAGGCTGCTCCGGCTGCCGCCACAAAGTCTGCTTGCCGTGGCCATCACAGTTGTATAGATTAGCCGCAATGTCGGATATGATGTCGGCTTTTCTTGTCGTTTGACAAATATTACACAACCATCGGAGTGTTGAAGATGAGCGTTGCAGCACCATCCAATCCCAAGGAAATCACCCTGCGCGGGGTGATCCTGGGCATCCTGATCACCCTGATCTTTACCGCCGCCCAGGTCTACCTGGGCCTGAAGGTGGGCCTGACGTTCGCCACCTCGATCCCGGCGGCCGTGATCTCGATGGCGCTGCTGAGCGCCTTCAAGGACGCGTCCATCCAGGAAAACAACATCGTCCAGACCATCGCCTCGGCCGCCGGCACGCTGGCGTCGGTGATCTTCGTGCTGCCTGGCCTGCTGATGATAGGCTGGTGGGCGCACGTGCCGTTCTGGCCCACCTTCGGCGCCTGCGCCATTGGCGGCGTGCTGGGCGTGATGTACACCATGCCGCTGCGGCGCGCCCTCGTGTCGCAGTCCGACCTGCCCTATCCGGAAGGCGTGGCGGCGGCCGAGGTGCTCAAGGTGGGCATGGCCTCGCGCGCCGGCGCGGCCGAGGGCAAGGCCGGCCTGTGGGCCATGATCTGGGGCAGCGCGGCGTCCGCGCTGTTCGCCGCCGGCAGCGCCGTCAAGGTGATGGCCGGTGAAGTGGCGATCTACTTCCGCACCGGCGGCGGCGCCACCGGCATCGGCGCATCGAGCTCGCTGGCCCTGATCGGCGCCGGCCACCTGATGGGCATCACGGTCGGCATCGCCATGCTGGCCGGCCTGGTGATCGCCTGGGGCATCCTGGTGCCGCTGATGACGGCCGCCCAACCGGCCGTGGCCGGCATGGAAGCGGCCGACCTGGCGCTCAAGGTATGGTCGTCGGACGTGCGCATGATGGGCGCCGGCGTGATCGGCGCGGCCGCGCTGGTGACGCTGGCCGGCCTGGCCAAGCCCGTCATCGGCGGCCTGAAGTCGGCACTGGAAGCGTCGCGCCGCGCCAAGCAGGATGGCGCCGTGATCGACCGCGCGGAACAGGATCTGCCGATCTTCATCGTCGGCCTGGTGACCATGCTGTCGATGGTGCCGGCCGGCTGGCTGCTGGCCAGCTTCCTGCAAGGTGGCGTGCTGGCGTCGCTGTCCACGCCGCTGGTGGTGGTGGGCGTGGCCTACATCCTGATCGCCGGCATGTTCGCCGCCGCCGTGTGCGGCTACATGGCGGGCCTGATCGGCGCTTCCAACTCGCCCGTGTCGGGCATCGCCATCCTCACCATCCTGGGCGCGGCCGTCAGCGTGGGCGCCGTGGGCCGTGGCCTGATGGGACCGGACGTATCGACCGCGCTGGTGGCGTTCTCGCTGTTCGTCACCACCGTCGTGATGGCCGTTTCCGTGGTCGGTAACGATAACCTGCAGGACCTGAAGACGGGCCAACTGGTGGACGCCACGCCGTGGAAACAGCAGGTAGCCCTGATCGTGGGCGTGATCGCCGGTTCCTGCGTGATCCCGCCGGTGCTGGAGCTGCTCAACCACGCCAACGGCTTCACCGGCGCGCCGAATCTGGACGCCATCTCGTCCCAGCCGCTGCCGGCGCCGCAGGCGACGCTGATCTCCACGCTGGCCAAGGGCGTCATCGGCGGCAACCTGCCATGGAGCCTGGTGCTGTGGGGCGCGCTGATCGGCCTGGGCCTGGTGGTGGTGGACTTCGCGCTGAAAAAAGCCAGCAACGGCAAATACAGCCTGCCACCGCTGGGCGTGGGCCTGGCCATCTATCTGCCCAGCTCCGCCACCTCCCCCGTCGTGGTGGGCGCCGTGGCCGGCTACCTGTTTGACCGCATGGTCGAGCGCAAGGCCGGTGGCGAGACGGCCAAGCGGCTGGGCGTGCTGGTGATGTCCGGCTTCATCGTCGGCGAGAGCCTGTTCAACGTGGCGCTGGCCGGCATGATCGTCCTGTCGGGCAAAGGCGAGCCGCTGGCCATCACCAACGGCTTGAGCGAGGCGCAGGGCATGCTGGTGGCGCTGGTGGTGGGCGCCATGCTGGTCGGCGGCCTGTATCGCTGGTCGGCCAGGAACGGCCGCCAGGTCACGGCCTGACACAAAACCACAAAACCGGGGTCACCCATTAGCCAACCAGCGTCAAGTCGATAATACTGTCCCGGCGCCTCGATTTTATCGAGGCGCAATTTCTTGCCTGCCTTAGCCGCAAACGCTTGTCGCGCCCGTTTTCTCAGTACTTG
>NZ_JACEZS010000018.1 GCF_014042365.1 Rugamonas fusca | reverse complement strand
CAGATCGATACCGCTATACTTGCTCATACCAGCCTCCCTGTACGTAAGTTCAACTCGACATTGAATGCTTACTGTACCCCCGGCGTATGCCGGAGGGAGGTTGGCTAGATGATTATCAGGTCCGGCAACCGGCCAAATGGATGGCACGATGCCGGACCTGACCCCGCTTTTCCGCTTTTCCGCCGGAACTGATCCTGCTCCCCCCATTTCGGGACGCGATCAGGTCACCACCAGGTCGGCCGCGCCCAGCGCATGCACCCCCACCAGCGTGGCGAACGGGATGGCGGCGCCTTTGCCGCTGCCGTCGGCGTCGTAGCTGAGCGCGCCCGTGGTGGTGTTGAACAGCACGTAGTCATTGGCGTCCACGGCCGTGCCGGTGGCGCTGGCGACGAAATTGGCTGCCGCCAGCGGGCCCGTGGCCAGCAACTTCTTGAAGATGGCGTTTTCCAGCTGCAGCACATCCACGCCCGACTGGAAGTCGGTAATGGTGTCGAGGTTGCTGCTGGCGCTCAGGGCCGACTCGAAGCGGAAGATGTCGGCGCCGGCGCCGCCCGTCAGCGTGTCGTTGCCGGCGCCGCCCACCAGCAGGTCGGCCGCGCCGCCGCCCACCAGCACGTCGTTGCCGCCCAGGCCGGACAGGGTGTTGGCCCCGCCATTGCCGGTCAGTACGTTGGCCAGCCCGTTGCCGGTGCCGTTCAGCGCCGCCGTGCCCGTCAAGGTCAGGTTTTCCACGTAGTTGCCCAGGGTATAGCTGATGCTGGCCTCCACCGTGTCCATACCGCCCGCGTCCGTCTTGCTGGTGGCCGTGGTCGTCTCTATCACCTTGTCGCTGGCGTTGTCGACCACGTAGGTGTCGTTGCCGGCGCCGCCCAGCATGGTGTCGGCGCCGGCGCCGCCGTCGAGCCGGTCGTTGCCGCCGTTGCCATTCAGCGTGTCGCTGCCGGCCAGGCCGTTCAGGCTGTCAGCGTAGGCCGTGCCGGTGAGCGTATCGTTGCCGGCCGTGCCGGCCTGGTAGCCGGTGACGGCCCCGGTGGCAGTGCTGGCCGCCATTTCGGCCGTGCCGTGGCCGTCCACGTAACTGGCCACCACGGTGATGGCCTTGCCCACCTGCGCGCTGCCCAGCACCAGGCTGCTGCCGGTGGCGCCGGCGATATTGCTGCCGTCGGCCTGCCATTGCCAGCCGAGCGTGCCCATGCCGTCGGCATCGGCCAGCGTGCTGACTGCGTTCAGCGTCTGGCCTTGCGTGGCGCTGCCCGTGATCGCGACGCCACCCGTGGGCGCGTCATTTACGTTGAGCACGGCGGCCGTGGCGTCGCTGGCCACGGCTTCCGCGTTGCCATGGCCATCCGTGTAGCTGGCCAGCACAGTGATGGCCTTGCCCACCTGCGCTTCGGCCAGCGTGAAGCTGGCGGCCGTAGCGCCGGCAATGGCGCTGCCGTCGGCCAGCCACTGGTAGCTGAGCGTGCCCATGCCGTCGGCGTCGGCCAGCGTGCTGGTGGCGCTCAGGGTCTGGCCCTGCTGCGCCACGCCGTCGATGACGATGGCGCCGGTGGGCGCGGCGTTGACGGGGGCGGCCGGCGCCACCACGAACAACTGGCTGGCGCTGATGCTGGCGCCGTGGCCGTCGTCGATCTGGTAGCTCAGTTCGACAGGGCCGCTGTACTGGCTGGCGGGCGTGAAGACCCAGCCGCTGCCGTCGGCCAGCGCCTGCAGGGTGCCGGGGGCGTCGGTGGCGAGGCTGCTCACTTGCAGGGTATCGCCGTCCGGGTCGCTGTAGCCTTGCAGCAGGCTGGCGGCGCTGATCAGGTAATCGCTACCCTGCGCGCCTTCGGGCAGCACGGCCGTCGCCGAGCCGATGGGCGCCTGGTTCAGGTGCACGCTGAGCGTGCCGATCGACGGCGACAGCACCACGTCCAGGCCGCTTTGCAGGTCCAGCCAGATCGATTCCATGTCCGCCACGCTCTTGGCCGAGGCGATGGTGTCGTTGCGGTCCCAGATCTCGCTGACCAGCGCGCTGGCCGGGTCCAGCCCCAGCGTGGCGGCAATGGTGGCCTTGTCCGCCAGGTTGAGCACGCTGCCGTTGTTGTGCGCGAGCAGGATGGCCTGGGTCACGGCCATGCCCGTCTCGTCGCTGCCCAGCGAGGTGGTGATGGCCACTTGCACCAGCTTCTTTTCCACCGCCAGCGCGGCCGCGTCGGCCGGGTTCGCTTGCAGGGCGGCCCAGGCATCGTAGTGCGCCAGGTCCACGCTGGCCGCGATGCCCAGCGCCTGCTTGATGATGGCGCCCGCTTCGGCCGGCGAGGCGCCCAGCGCCACGGCATCCTGCAGCAGCGTGGTGAGCGGATTTTCCACGCTGGCGCCAACCGGCGCGCTCAGTTGCAGCAGCGTGATGGTGAAGTCGCCATTGCCCGGCGCGGCGATGGCCTTGGCCGCGCTGGTGACGGCTTCGGCCTGGCCGGCCAGGTCCACGTACTGGGCGCTGACGGTGATGTTCTGGCCAACCTGGGCTTCGCCCACGACCAGGGTGCTGCCGTTGACGCCCAGGTCGACGCCGTCCGCGTACCAGGTGTAGCTGATGCCGGAAGCGGGCACGCCGTCGCTGTCGGATACCTTGGCCGTCAGCGTTTCACCCAGCGCGCCTATGCCGCTGAGGAAGACGATGCCGGGCTGGTTCGGCGGCGTGGTCGTGGTGCCGCCCGTGTTCACCTGGCTGAGCGTGCCATCGGCGCCCAGGCTGTACAGGCCGTCCGCGAATTGCGCATATTCGACGGCGTTGAGGGTATCGCTGCCGTCGGTGGCCGAACTGACCGTGTAGTGGCCGCTGGCCGCGTCGAAGCTGATCGCGTAGTCGGCCTTGTGGCCGGCGTAGATGGCGGTGTCGCTGTCGGCGCCGCCATCGAGCTGGTCGTTGCCGGCGTCGCCCTTGAGCTGGTCGGCGCCGCTGCCGCCGTACACGGTGTCGTTGCCGGCGCCGGCTACCACGATGTCGTCGCCGCCGCCCGCGTAGACGGTGTCGTCGCCGGCTTGCAGGTCGAAATATTCATCCTTGGCGCTGCCCGTCAGCACGTCGGCGCCGGCCGTGGCGCCGCCCGAAGTGGCCACCACGCCCGAGCCGGGTATGGTGCCGGCCGTCAGGTTGGACAGGAAGATGCCGCTGTCGTAGATGTGGTCGCCCGTGTCGGCGATGCCGATCTTGATGTGGTTGGTGGCGCCGGCCACGATGGGCGCGACGATCTTGAGTACGTGGCTCACGCCGTCGTATTCGATGGGCAGGGTGTTGCCGGCATTGTCCTGGAAGTAGCCGGCGGCCAGGTTGGCGCTGACCACGCTGAGCGGGTGGGCGGGGTCGTGGTTGAACAGCGCGTAGTTGACGCCGTTGACCATCACCACGGCCGAATCGACGAACTGGTCGACCCACTCGGGGAATTCGTCCGAGCCGAACACGACGTCGAAGCTGACCGAAGTGGCGTTCGGATCGCTCACGTTGAAGTCGAAGGCGAGCGTGGTGGCGTCGTAGGACTGGGTCTGAAACACGGTGTTGACGACGGCGTCGATGTCGGCGTCGCCGGCGCCCGCATTATCGGTGCCGAACCACGGCATGGTGTTGACGGTGCCGGGCGTGGTGCCCGAGGTCAGCAGCAGGCCGGCGCCGATGCCCAGCGCGGCCAGCGAGCCGTCGTACAGGTTGACGGCGTCCGCGCCCGACGCTTGCAAAGCGACCGAGCCATCAACGATGGTGATGCCGGAGTTGGCGGCGAGCAGGGCGCCGGTGAGCGTGCTGGCGCTGCCGCCCGCGTAGGGAGTGAAGGTTGCCATGGTGGTCGTCCTTGTGGTGTGGGGTTGCGGGCGGCCACGCAGGCCTGCTCCGTCGGGTCATTAATGACTATACGGATGCAAGCTGTATTCAAGCTGAAGGAAACGATGTGATTCAGGCAAACCGCTCCCGGGCGGGGCGCACGCGGCCGGGCGCGGCTCCCGCTGCGCGGTGCGGGAGGCAGCCCCGTTCGCGCTGGCGCGCCGGCTCAGCGCGCGGCCGCGTCGCTGGCCGGGAAGCTGACGCTGGCCAGGAAACCGCCCAGCGCGGGCGAGCGGCCGTAGTGCAGCGTGGCGCCATAGGAGGCGGCGATGCCGGCGGCGATGGACAGGCCCAGGCCGTGGCCGGCCGTGTCCTCGTCCAGGCGCACGCCGCGCCGGGCCAGCCGTTGCAAGTCGGCCTCGGGGCAGCCGGGGCCGTCATCCTCGACCGTGAGCGCGATGGCGCCGCTGGCGCTGGCGGCCACGCGCACCAGCACCTGGCCGCGCGCCCACTTGCAGGCGTTGTCGAGCAGGTTGCCGGCCAGTTCCAGCAAGTCCTCGCGGTCGCAGCGCAGGCGCAGGCCGGGTTCGAGCTCGCAGCGCAGCGTCAGCCCGCGGGCCCGGTACAGCATGCGCAGCGTGGCGGCCAGCGCCTCGATTTCCGTGGCCAGATCGACGGCCACGCCGGCGTTGGCCGCGCCGGCCACGCGCGCGCGGCGCAGTTCGCTGTCGATGCGCTGGCGCAGTTGATCGAGCTGGGCCAGCATCTGCTCGGCCAGTCGCGGGTCGTGCTGGCCCCGTTCGCCTTCGGCCATGTGGGTCAGCACGGCCAGCGGCGTCTTGAGCGCGTGGGCCAGGTTGCCCAGCGCGGCGCGCGAACGTTGCAGGCGCTGGGTGAGCAGGGCCAGCAGCCGGTTCAGCTCGCGCACCAGCGGCAGCACTTCGGCCGGCACCCGTTCGCCGAGCTGGTCGATGTCGCCCCGCTCCAGCCGGCCCACGTCGGCCCGCACCCGGTCCAGCGGCAGCAAGGCCCAGCGCACGATGGCCGCCTGCACCAGCACCAGTAGCGCGAACATCAGTAGCGAGGCGCGCGTGTAGCGCGTCATCAGTTCGGCCAGCGCCGTGTCGATGGGCAGCACGTCGGAGGCCACGGCGATGGTGACGGCGTGGCCGTCCACCGTATAGCCGGAGGCGCTTTGCAGCAGTTGGCGGCCGGCCGGCCCCGCTGTGAGCGTGACGGCGCGTCCACCGGACGGCTGCGCGGCCACGACCAGCGTGGCCCCGCCCAGCGAAGGCGAACCGAAGGCGGGCCGGCCATCGACGATGATCTGGAAATAGCGGCCCGAGGCGGGCGACAGGAAGGCGGGATCGAAATGGCGGATGGCCAGTTGCAGCGGCTGGTCGGGCAGCGGCGTGAGGCCGCCGTACAGTTCATCGGCGTCCTGCGCCAGTTCGCCGGCGATGTATTCCCTCATCACCGTTTGCATGGTGGCGCCCACCACCGTGCGCTGCACGGCGTACATGGCGGCCAGGCTCAGCACCAGCCCGAGCAGCAGGGCGGCCGCCAGCGAGCGCATCAGGCCGCTCCGCCGAACACATAGCCCTGGCCGCGCCGGGTGGTGATGTAATCCGGGCCGAGCTTGTTGCGCAGGCGGTTCACATGCACTTCGATGACGTTGCTGTCGCGCTCGCTGTCATTGTCGTACAGGTGTTCGCTCAGGCGCGTCTTGGACAGGATCTGGCCCGGATGGAGCATGAAATAGCGCAGCAGGCGGAATTCCACGCCCGACAGCGCGATCGGGCGCGCGTCGACCAGCACCGACTGGCGCGCCTCGTCGAGCGTGAGGCCGGCCACGCTGACGGCGCCGCCGGGCTGGGCGTGGCTGCGCCGGATCAGCGCCTGCAAGCGGGCCACCAGCTCTTCCGTGTGGAAGGGCTTGCCCAGGTAATCGTCGGCGCCGGCCTGGAAGCCATCCACCTTCTCGTGCCAGGCGTCGCGCGCCGTGAGGATCAGCACCGGCACCGGGTTGTGCTGTGCGCGCCAGTGGCGCAAGGTGTCCAGTCCCGAGCGCAGCGGCAGGCCCAGGTCGAGCACCACGGCGTCGTACTCCCATTCCGTACCCAAGTGTTCGGCGTCGATGCCATTGTCGGCCACGTCGACGGCGTAGCCACGCCGGCTCAGGTCGTCCTTCAGCCGCGCCGACAGGCGCGCGTCATCTTCGACCAGCAATATTTTCACGCCAGGCTCCCTGATCTGATCTTGTCTTGAGGCTAACACCGGCGGCGCGTGCCGTGTGGGCGGAATCAGGGCCAGGCTTGATGGCGCGGCCGGATCGCGGCCGCGCCGTGGCGGCGGCCCAACATGGTCGGCAGGGCAATAGTTCTGCCGATTAATATTTTCCGAATGAAACCCCTTGTCATTCCGCCGAGGGCTCTCTATAATGCTGGTCTTCGGGCGGTTAGTTCAGCTGGTTAGAATACTTGGTCGACATCCAAGGGGTCGCAGATTCGAATTCTGCACCGCCCACCAGAACACTTAGTAGCAGGCAGTAAAAAAGTTAGATTGCAGTACATTGGGCGGTTAGTTCAGCTGGTTAGAATACTTGGTCGACATCCAAGGGGTCGCAGATTCGAATTCTGCACCGCCCACCAGAACATGTAAGAGCGAGAAAGGCAATCCGGTTATGACACCGCGAACTACGACCAAGTATTGGGAGTGACGCTAGTCGAACGGGGTTCTTTTGCTCAAAAAAAGAAAAAACGCGGCTAGTCCGCGTTTTTTTTCGTCCGTATTTTTGCAGTTAAATTTTTTGCAGTATTTTTCGGCGCACGCCGCTTTGGAGATCAATATGCTTTCAGTCCGCCTCCCAGATGGTTCGGCCCGTCAATTCGACGGCCCTGTCACCGTAGCCCAAGTGGCGGCCAGCATCGGTACTGGCCTGGCCAAGGCCGCGCTGGCCGGCAAGGTGGACGGCAAGCTGGTCGACACCTCCTTCCTGATCGAAAAAGATGCCGACCTGGCCATCGTCACCGACAAGGATGCCGACGGCCTGGAGGTGATCCGCCACTCGACGGCCCACTTGCTGGCCTACGCCGTCAAGGAACTGTTCCCGGACGCGCAGGTGACCATCGGTCCCGTGATCGAGAATGGCTTCTACTACGACTTCTCGTACAAGCGCCCGTTCACGCCGGACGACCTGGTGGCGATCGAAAAGAAAATGGCCGAGCTGGCCAAGAAGGATGAGCCGGTCACCCGCAAGGTGTTGCCGCGCGACGAAGCCATCGCTTACTTCAAGTCCATCGGCGAAGCGTACAAGGCCGAGCTGATCGAAGCCATTCCGGCCGACCAGGAAGTGTCGCTGTACACGGAAGGCAAGTTCACCGACCTGTGCCGCGGCCCCCACGTGCCATCGACGGGCAAGCTGAAAGTGTTCAAGCTGATGAAGCTGGCCGGCGCCTACTGGCGCGGCGATTCCAAGAACGAGATGCTGCAGCGCGTGTACGGCACGGCCTGGACCAAGAAGGAAGACCAGGAGCAATACCTGTTCGCACTGGAAGAGGCGGAAAAGCGCGACCACCGCAAGCTGGGCAAGCAGCTCGACTTCTTCCACTTCCAGGATGAGGCGCCGGGCCTGGTGTTCTGGCACCCGAAAGGCTGGACCATCTGGCAGCAGGTCGAGCAATACATGCGCAACAAATACCAGGTCAACGGCTACCAGGAAGTGAAGGCGCCGCAGATCCTCGATTCCAGCCTGTGGGGCAAGACCGGCCACTGGGACAACTACCGCGAGAACATGTTCGTGACGGAGTCGGAAAACCGCTCCTACGCGCTGAAGCCGATGAACTGCCCGGGCCACGTGCAGATCTTCAACAGCAACATGCGCAGCTACCGCGACCTGCCGCTGCGCTACGGCGAGTTCGGCCAGTGCCACCGCAACGAGCCGTCCGGCGCGCTGCACGGCATCATGCGCGTGCGCGGCTTCACCCAGGATGACGGTCACATCTTCTGCACGGAAGAGCAGATCGAGCCGGAAGTGGTGGCGTTCCACACGCAGGCGATGGAAGTCTACAAGGACTTCCACTTCGAGAACATCGAAGTGAAACTGGCGCTGCGCCCCGACAACCGCATCGGCACCGACGAAGTGTGGAACGAGGCGGAAGACGCGCTGCGCTCCGGCCTGCGCGCCTGCGGCGTGACCTGGACCGAGCTGCCGGGCGAGGGCGCCTTCTACGGCCCGAAAATCGAGTACCACCTGAAGGATTCGCTGGGCCGCCCATGGCAGGTTGGCACCATGCAGGTCGACTTCTTCATGCCCGAGCGCCTGGGCGCTGAGTATGTGGCGGCCGACAACAGCCGCCAGGTGCCTGTGATGCTGCACCGGGCCATCGTCGGTTCAATGGAGCGCTTCATCGGCATCCTGATCGAGAACTACGCGGGCGCCTTGCCGATGTGGCTGGCGCCGGTGCAGGTGTCGGTGCTCAATATCTCCGATTCGCAGGCCGACTATGTGCAGGAAGTGGCTGAAAAGCTGCGCCGGTGCGGCTTCCGGGTGCAGACCGATTTGCGGAACGAAAAGATAACGTATAAAATACGCGAACATTCCGTCCAAAAACTGCCCTACATTCTTGTGGTGGGTGACAAAGAGCGGGATGCCCATACCGTGGCCGTGCGGGCACGGGGCAACGTCGACCTGGGTGTCATGTCCGTCGATGCCCTGGTGGAACGACTCCAGCAAGATGTCGCCAACAAAGCCTGACGAGGCAACTCGCAGCGCGGCCGAACTATCAGACATTAAAAGGAAACACCATAGCTACTGACAAGTCGCATCGCATCAATGGCGAAATCACTGCCCCTGAAATGCGTTTAAGCGGGGTCGATAACGAGCCTCTCGGTATCGTGACTTTGGCCGAAGCCTTCCGCCTGGCGGAAGAGGCAAACGTCGACCTGGTGGAAATCGCGCCAACCGCGCAGCCACCAGTGTGCCGTTTGATGGACTACGGCAAATTCAAGTATTCGGAGCAGAAAAAGGCTCACGAAGCGAAATTGAAGCAGAAAGTCATCTCGGTGAAGGAAGTCAAATTCCGTCCCGGTACCGATGACGGCGATTACAATATCAAGCTGCGCAACCTCGTCAAATTCCTCGAAGATGGCGACAAGACCAAGATCACGCTGCGCTTCCGCGGCCGTGAGATGGCGCACCAGGATATTGGCTTCCGCATGCTGGAACGCTTGAAGGCCGATTTGGAACCGTTCGGCCAGGTCGAGCAGTTCCCGAAGATGGAAGGCCGTCAGATGATCATGGTGCTCGCTCCCAAGAAGAAGAAATAATACGCCGCAAGCTGCCGGCCGGCGCCCGCCCGGGCGCCGGTGGCAATTTGCGTGCACGATTGCGGCAGTTGGTCTATAATGGCCGGCTGTTGTAATGTAGTGGACTCGCATCCGCTGCACTAACAAGTGAAAGCAGGCATCTAAGTGCAACGTTGTGTTGCCACCTGCAATCCTGTTGATATGGAGCTGTCCGTAAGAGGACAGATTGCTATGCCAAAAATGAAAACCAAAAGCTCCGCGAAAAAGCGTTTTCGCGTGCGTCCAGGTGGTACCGTTAAATCGGGTATGGCGTTCAAACGCCACATCCTGACCAAGAAGACCACCAAAAACAAGCGTCAGCTGCGCGGCACCCGTAACATCAACGCTTCGGACGTGACGTCCGTACTGCGTATGATGCCATCCGCTTAATCTCACACTCATTTAAGGAGCTACTATGCCTCGAGTAAAACGTGGGGTTACTGCGCGTGCCCGTCATAAAAAAGTACTGAACCTGGCCAAGGGTTACCGCGGTCGTCGCAGCAAGGTATACCGTATTGCCAAGCAAGCAGTGATGCGCGCTGGCCAGTACGCCTACCGCGACCGTCGTAACAAGAAGCGCGTCTTCCGCCGCCTGTGGATCGCCCGTATCAACGCCGCTTCCCGTGAGCATGGCGTGACGTACAGCGCATTCATGAACGGTCTGAAGAAAGCTTCGATCGAACTGGACCGTAAAGTCCTGGCCGACATGGCTGTGATGGACAAGCCAGCCTTCGCTGCGATTGTCAACGTTGTGAAAGCAAAAATCGCTGCGTAAGCATTGATTTTGTCTGCGCCACCCCAGGGGTGGCGACCAAAAGAACGGGGCAAAGGTGTTATACCTGTGCCCCGTTTTTGATTGAGGAAAACGAAAAGCATGGACTCCCTGGAACAACTCGTCGCCTCCGCGGTGCAGGATTTCATGGCCGCGCAAGATGACGCGGCCGCACTGGAAAACGCCAAAGCCAAATACCTGGGCAAGACCGGCCAGATCACCGAATTGATGAAGGGCCTGGGCAAGCTGGACCCCGAGCAGCGCAAGGCGCAAGGCGCCCTGATCAACGCCGCCAAGGGCCGGATCGAAGCGGCCCTGACGGCCCGGCGCGACGCGCTGGCCGACGCCCAGATGCAAACCCGTTTGAATGCCGAGGCGATCGACGTCTCGCTGCCTGGCCGCGGCCGCGCCGGCGGCGGCATCCATCCCGTCATGCGCACCTGGGAGCGGGTCGAAGCGATCTTCCGCTCGATCGGTTTCGACGTGGCCGACGGCCCCGAGATCGAGAACGACTGGACCAACTTCACGGCCCTGAACAGCCCGGAAAACCATCCGGCCCGCTCCATGCAGGACACCTTCTACATCGAAGGCAACGACAGCGAAGGCAAGCCGCTGCTGCTGCGCACCCACACCAGCCCGATGCAGGTGCGCTACGCGCGCAGCCACACGCCGCCGATCAAGGTGATCGCGCCGGGCCGCACCTACCGCGTCGACAGCGACGCCACCCACTCGCCCATGTTCCACCAGGTCGAAGGCCTGTGGATCGCCGAAAACATCAGCTTCGCCGACCTGAAGGGCGTGTACCTGAACTTCGTCAAGGCCTTCTTCGAGACGGACGACCTGCAGGTGCGCTTCCGCCCCTCGTACTTCCCGTTCACGGAACCGTCGGCCGAGATCGACATCGCGTTCGGCTCCGGTCCCCTGAAAGGCCGCTGGCTGGAAGTGTCCGGCTCGGGCCAGGTGCATCCGACCGTGGTGCGCAATTTCGGGCTGGACCCGGAAAAGTACATCGGCTTCGCGTTCGGCTCCGGCCTCGAGCGCCTGACCATGCTGCGCTACGGGATCAACGACCTGCGCCTGTTCTACGAAGGCGACCTGCGTTTCCTCAAGCAGTTCAACTAATCGTCTAAACGGTTTATACCATTAGCGGTCGAGCGCCATTGCGCTCCCGCTTTCTGAACAATTTTTGCGGCTGAAAGCTTGATTATGCAATTTTCCGAAAACTGGCTCCGTACCATGGTCGATCCGAAGATGACTTCGGACGAACTGGCCCATCTGTTGACGATGTCCGGCCTGGAAGTAGAAGAAGTGGAAGCGGTGGCGCCGCCGTTCTCGAACGTGGTGGTGGGCCACGTGCGCGAGATGATGAAGCACCCCAACGCCGACCGCCTGAACGTGTGCCAGGTGGACGTGGGCACGGGCACTTTGCTCAGCATCGTGTGCGGCGCGCCCAACGTGCGCCCCGGCCTGAAGGTGGTGTGCGCGATGGCCGGCGCCATGCTGCCGCCCGGCGCGGACGGCAAGCCGTTCGAAATCAAGGTGGGCCAGCTGCGCGGCGTGGAGTCGCAGGGCATGCTGTGCTCGGCCAAGGAACTGAAGCTGTCGGAAGAGGGCGCGGGCCTGCTGGAGCTGCCCGACGACGCGCCGGTCGGCAAGAACTTCCGCGATTACTACGCGCTCAACGACCTCAAGTTCACCATCAAGCTGACCCCGAACAAGGCCGACTGCCTGTCCGTGCTGGGCGTGGCGCGCGAAGTGTCGGCCCTGACGGGCGTGCCGCTGAACGCACCCCAGTGCCGTCCCGTGGCCGTCACCTGCGACGAGGTGCTGCCCGTGAAAGTGTCGGCGCCTGACCTGTGCGGCCGCTTCTCGGGCCGCGTGATCCGCCACCTGAACGCCAAGGCCAGCACGCCGGACTGGATGAAGCAGCGCCTCGAGCGCAGCGGCCAGCGCCCCGTGTCGGCCCTGGTCGACATTTCCAACTATGTGATGCTGGAACTGGGCCGTCCGTCGCACGTGTTCGACCTGGCCAAGATCCACGGCGGCCTGGACGTACGCTGGGGCAAGGCCGGCGAAACCATCAAGCTGCTCAACGGTAACACCATCACGGTGGACGAATGGGTGGGCGTGATCGCCGACGACCAGGAACTCGAATCGCTGGCCGGCATCATGGGCGGCGACGCCACGGCCGTGTCGCTGGAGACGGACAGCATTTACCTGGAAGCGGCGTTCTGGCATCCGAACGCCATCCAGGGCCGCGCGCGCCGCTACAACTTCTCGACCGACGCCGCGCACCGCTTCGAGCGCGGCGTGGACTTTGCCACCACCGTGGAACACATCGAGCGCATCACCGCGCTGATCCTGGAGATCTGCGGCACGGCGCAAACCCTGGTCGGCCCGGTCGACGACCACGTGGTGAACCTGCCGCAGCGCCAGCCCGTGTCCATGCGCGCCGAGCGCGCCCGCAAGGTGATCGGCGTGGCGCTGGACGACGCGGCCATCGCCGACATCTTCACCCGCCTGGCGCTGCCGTTCACGGTGGCCGACGGCGTGTTCAGCGTGACGGCGCCGACCTACCGTTTCGACATCGAGATCGAGGAAGACCTGATCGAGGAAGTGGCGCGCGTGTACGGCTTCGAGAACATCCCGACCGTGGCGCCGGTGGCCGCCAACACCATGATCATCGCGCCCGAGAACACCCGTTCGCCGTTCGCCGTGCGTCACCAGCTGGCCGACCTCGGTTACCAGGAAGTGGTCAACATGAGCTTCGTGGAAGCGGCCTGGGAGCAGGACTTCTGCGCCAACGACGCGCCGATCAAGCTGCAGAACCCGATCGCCAGCCAGCTGAGCGTGATGCGCTCGTCGCTGATCGCCAGCCTGGTGGCCAACGTGCGCTACAATCTGAACCGCAAGGCCAGCCGCGTGCGCGTGTTCGAGATCGGCGCCGTCTACCTGCGCGACGCCAGCGTGGCCGATGGCCCGCTGACCGTGGCCGGCTACCACCAGCCCAAGCGCGTGGCCGCCATGGCCTACGGTCCGGTGGCCGACGAGCAGTGGGGCCAGGCCTCGCGCAACGTCGATTTCTTCGACGTCAAGGCCGACCTGGAGCAGTTGTTCGCGCCGGCCGTGGCCCGTTTCGTGAAGGCCGAGCAACCGGCCCTGCACCCCGGCCGTTCGGCGCGCATCGAGCTGGACGGCAAGACCGTGGGCTACCTGGGCGAGCTGCACCCGCGCTGGATGCAGAAGTATGACTTGCCGCAGGCGCCGGTCGTGTTCGAAGTCGACGCCGCTGCTCTTGAGCAACGTTCTGTGCCCGTCTATGCGGAAATCTCCAAGTTCCCCGGCGCCACCCGCGACCTGGCCGTGGTGGTCAAGCACAGCGTGCCGGCGCAAGACCTGCTCGACGCATTTAATGCTGTGGTGCAAGAAAATCCACAGGGCAAGATTGTGCAAGCTATTGTTTTGTTTGATGAATATCGCGGCAAGGGGCTGGAGGCGGACGAAAAATCGCTTGCTTTCCGCTTTAGCTTGCAAGATACTCAAAACACCCTGCAGGACGATGTGGTCGATGCCGTGATGGCCGCGCTGGCCGATGCGGTCAGGCAAAAGCAGGGCGCACGCTTGCGTGCCTGAGGGCAATCAACGGGAGTCCGGCCCGGTCCGGATTCCCCCATATTTTGATAAGGCAGGGCTGTAAAATTACTACCAACGACGTGGATACCGCCGTCCTTCAATCCGCACTGGCAGCCGATTTGCATCGCGCCATGCAGGTGGCCAAGGTACGCCAGGAAGCGGAAAAAGATTTGCCGACGCTGACCAAGGCGGAGCTGGCCGAATTGCTGTTCGAGCAAGTCGGGCTCAACAAGCGGGAAGCGAAGGACATGGTCGAGACCTTCTTCGACGAGATCCGCAACGCGCTCGAGCGCGGCGAGGCCGTCAAGCTGTCCGGTTTCGGCAACTTCCAGCTGCGCGACAAGCCGCAGCGGCCGGGTCGCAACCCCAAGACGGGCGAGGAGATCCCCATCACGGCGCGCCGCGTGGTGACCTTCCACGCCAGCCAGAAGCTCAAGGGCATGGTCGAGGAAAGCAATCCGGCCATGGCCCGTGCCGCCTGACAGGGACTGATCCGCCATGAACGACCGCCTCGCCAAGACCGAACTGGCCGTATTGCCGCCGATTCCGGCCAAGCGCTACTTCACGATCGGCGAGGTGAGCGAGCTGTGCGGGGTCAAGCCGCACGTGCTGCGCTACTGGGAGCAGGAATTCACCCAGCTCAAGCCCGTCAAGCGACGCGGCAACCGGCGCTATTACCAGCACCATGAAGTGCTGCTGATCCGGCGCATCCGCGAACTGCTCTATGAACAAGGCTTTACCATCAGTGGCGCGCGCAATAAACTGGACAGCCGGACGACCGATTCGGCGCAAGGGGAGTATGATGGGGCCTCCGGCCTGGACGGCAGCGCGCCGCCAGCCGCCGTTCCGCCCTTGGACCGGGCGCTGATACGCAGCGAACTGTTGGCGATACTGACCCTGCTCCAGTGAGCGGGCGCAGTGGAAAAAAAGGCGCGCACCAGGCGTCTTTTTTTTCGTCCACGCCGTAACCCTGCTGGCGGGAGTGTTAAATCGCAATGTTAAATCTTCAGTGCTATAATATTAATGTTTATTTTTTTGCCAGTATGCAAATATACTGGCGAAGGTGGCGTGAGACAGGGAACCGCCGGTTCCGGTTCCAGCGCCACGAGGGGAAACAATGATACGCGTTGCCATTTGTGACGACCACCAGATAGTCCGCGCGGGCTTCAAGCAAATCTTTTCGTCGGCCGAGGACTTCGATGTGGTGGCCGAGGCGGGTAGCGGGCGCGAGGCGCTCGACATCGCACGGCGCGAAATCTGCGACGTGCTGCTGCTTGACATCGCCATGCCGGACCAGAGCGGTATCGACACGCTGCGCACCATCCGCCAGGGCCAGCCGGACTTGCCGGTGCTGATCCTGTCCGGCTATCCGGCCCAGCAGTACGCGCTCAACCTGTTCAAGATGGGCGCCAATGGCTACCTGAACAAGGAATGCGAAGCCGACGAGCTGATCACGGCCGTGCGCACCGTCTACCAGGGGCGGCGCTACGTGAGCGCCACCGTGGGCGAGTTGCTGGCCCAGACCTTCGACCGCGACCCCAACACGGCGCCCCACACGGAGCTGTCGGACCGCGAATTCCAGGTGTTCCTGCGGCTGGCCCGCGGCGCCACCGTGAGCGACATCGGCGTGGCCCTGTCGCTGAGCATCAAGACGGTGAGCACCTACCGCACCCGCATCATGGAAAAAATGGGCATGCAGTCCAACAGCGACCTGACCTATTACGCGATGAAAAATAATCTGCTCGACTGAAACCAGTTGATTGCGAGAGGTGCGCACGGTAGGGCTGCTGCGCTGCGACAGTTGGCCGCCCAGACTATAATGGGATAGCTTGGCGCAACTGTGCGACTAACCTCTCGAAGGATGCTTATCAGGATGTATTTCACCGCCACGACGGCACCCTTGCACCGTCTGCCGCTGTACAAGACCATATTGTGCGTTACGTGCGTGCTGATCCTGATCGCCAATGGATTCAGCCTGTTCCACAATTTGCAGTCGCTCAAGGGCGCCAACTTCCTGCAAAGCCAGAGCTCGCGGGTGGCCGACCGCCTGCAATACCTGAACGTGCTGGTGCTGGATGCGGAAAGCAGCCTGCGCGGCTATTTCATCTCCGGCCGCGAATCCTACCTGGGCCCGGCCCGCACGGCCGTGACGGAATCGGAAGCCGAATTCAAGGAACTGGAAAAGCTGCTGGCTGACAGCCCGTCCCAGCTGCGCAACCTGGCCCAGCTCCGTACCTTGGTGCGCCGCAAGCTGGCGCTGCTGAATCAGTCGATCGACGTCTATCGCGAAGGCGGGCTGGACGAGATCGTCAAGATCGCCAAGGTCAGCGATGGCCGCTCCAGCATGGACGAGATCCGGCTCCAGGTGGTGATCATGGAGCAGGAACAGTATGAAACGCTGGCCGCGCGCAGCGCCATGTTCTACCACGAGTACCAAAAGGCCGTGCTGCTGGGCATGGGCATCAACGCCGTGGCCATCATCGTGCTGATCATGTTCTATCAGCTGGTGCGGCGCAGTTTCCAGAACCGGGCCGCCGTCGAGCATGCCTTGCAAAAGGCCAATGAAAACCTGGAATCGACCGTGGCACAGCGTACCGAGCAGTTGTCCGTGCTGTCACGCCACCTGATCAGCATCAGCGAGGAGGAGAAGGTGCGGCTGTCGCGCGAACTGCATGACGAGCTGGGCGCCAACCTGACCTCGATCGGCATGGATATCGCGGCCGTTACCCAGCAATTGCAAAAGACGGCGCCGGAACTGGCCACCCAGTTGCGCCGCGCCCGCGCCACGCTGGTGGAGACGGTGGAGATGAAGCGCCGCATCGTCGAGAACCTGCGCCCCAGCCTGCTCGACAACCTGGGCCTGTGCGCGGCCATCGAAAGCTATTGCGACGAGTTCAGCCGTATGGCCCAGGTGCGCTGCGACGTCGACATTTCAGCGGAGCTGGAAAAGGATGCGGGCCGCTCGGGCGATTTGTCGATCGCGCTGTTCCGCATCGTCCAGGAATCGCTGACCAATATCCGCAAGTACGCCAAGGCGGGCCGGGTGTCCGTCATGCTGCGCCGCACCGTGGATGGCCTGGTGCTGCGCGTGATCGATGATGGCGTGGGGATTGCGGCCAACACGGTGGCCAAGCCCATGTCGCACGGCATCCTGGGGATGCGGGAGCGGGCCTTGCTGCTGGGCGGCACGCTGACCATACGGCGTGGCCGCAATGATGCGGGAACGTGTGTGGAAGCGCACATCCCGTTGCGCCGCAAGCCGGCGGCCGGGGTGGCACAGCCGCCCGAACTGGCGGCCATGGCGGCCAATGCGGCGAACGCGGCCAATGCGTCAAATACGGCAAATACGGCGACCAACGCAGCGACCCCCGGCGCTGCCGCGGGTGCGCCGACCTGCGGCGCGGGCAGTGTCGGCAATGCGGTCAGTAATGCGGTCAACAGCGCGCTCAACAGCGCGGTCAACAGTGCGGTCAGCAGCGCGCCACATCCAGCAGCAGACGGTCATATTCCGTCTTCGCCACCTTGTAGCACTCGCCCGCATACTGTTCCAGACCTGGACGATCGAGCACCGTGATGTTGCCGCGGCGATAGGTGATCATGCCTTCGTCCTGCAGCTTGCCGGCGGCGGCCGTGATGCTTTCGCGCCGTACGCCGAGCATGATGGAAATCATTTCTTGCGTCACTTTCAATTCGTTCGAGGGTGAACGATCGAGGCGGTCCAGCAGCCAGCGGCACAGTTTCTGTTCGATCGAGCTGTGCATGCCGCCCACCGTGTTTTGCGCCATTTGCGCGAACAGGGCCGTGTTGTAGCGCATCAGCAGCTGGGGCAGGGCGCCGCCCTGGTTGAAGGCGTCGCGCAGTTGCTGGGCCTTGAGACGGTAGCCATAGCCAGCGCTTTGCACCACGGCGCTGCACATGGCCCGTTCACCGGCGAACAGCGACACGCCAGCCACGCCTTCATGGCCGACCACCGCGATTTCCGTGGTGGCGCCGTCTTCCATCACATACAGCAACGACACGATGGCCGTGGTGGGGAAGTACACGTAATCGAGCGTGGCGCCGTAGGTGAAAAGTTCCTTGCCGAACGGCAGTTGTACCAGTTCCAGGTGTTCGAACAGCGATTCCAGCACTTCGCGCGGGAGGGCGGCCAGCAACTCGTTCTGCTGGGTACCGCTGTGGCTGACAACCGGCCGTGACACAAGCTTGAGCTCGCGCGATTGGGCGGAGGCGCCACGGGCGCGCGGCGCTTCGTCGATGGCAACAAGTTGAGTGTTGTTCATTTTCTTCCTCGCAGACTTAAAGTACAGATGGCAGGCGAGGCGGATAACAAACGCCTCGCGTAGTGCAGTTACTTTAAGCGTTAAGTTAGATAGCGAACATAAGAGGACTAGTCGCCCCCATGTAGGTTAGCAACATGCAGCTTTGTCAGCCTATTCCTACTGCAGAGCCAGACCCGGCCCTGTCATGCTGCATCAGGCGCGGCGCTGGTGCGGCCGCTGCTCCGGCGCCTGGCGCGGGGCCAGTCGTGGCTTGTTGGCCGACCAGGCGCCGGCCGGCGCCACGGCTGGCAGCGCGCCGGCCGTGGCGGGCGCGGACGTGGCTGCCGCCGGGTGAGCGGCGGCGGGCGCGGCGTCGGCCCGGTCCAGGCGGAAGCGGCTGACGGCCTTGGCCAGCTGGGCCGTTTCCGCGTGCAGGCGGTCCGAGCCATCGCTGGCCTGGCGCACCAGCACCGCATTTTGTCCCGTCATCTGGTCGATGCGGGCCAGCGCCGCGCCGACCTGGGCGATGTCGGCGCTCTGGCCGGCCTCGGCGGCACTGATCTGCTCGATCATGGCGGCAGCTTCGCGCACGGCCTGCACCACGTCGTCCATGGTGCTGCCGGCCACGGCCACCAGTTCGCTGCCCGCTTCCACCTGGGCCACGGAGTCGCCGATCAATTGCTTGATTTCCAGCGCGGCCGCCGCCGAGCGCTGGGCCAGGTTGCGCACCTCGCCGGCCACCACGGCGAAGCCGCGCCCCTGTTCACCGGCCCGGGCCGCTTCCACGGCCGCGTTCAAGGCCAGGATATTGGTCTGGAAAGCGATGCCGTTGATGACGCCGATGATGTCGACGATGCGGTTCGAGCTGCCCCGGATCGAGGCCATGGTGTCGACCACGGCGCCCACCGTCTGGCCGCCGCGCTGGGCCAGTTCCGACGCCGAGACGATCAGTTCGTGGCCGCGCTGGGCGTGGGCCGCGCCCCGCTGCACGGTGCCGGTCAGCTGGCGCATGGAGGCCACCGTCTCGGCCAGCGCTTCGCTCTGGCTGCTGGTGTGGTGCGACAGGCTGGCGTTGCCTTCGGCCAGCGCATCGGTGGCGCCGGCGATGGCGCCGGCGCCGCTGCGGATTTCCGCCACCAGCGTGGCCAGCGCGCCCGTCATGCCGCCGAAGGCGTTGACCAGGCCGCCGATTTCATCGTTGCCGCGCGAGCTGATGCGCTCGGTCAGGTCGCCGGCCGCCGCACTGTGCACGGCGCCGCGCAAGTGGGCAATGTCGAGCGAGAAGGAGATGTAAAAGCCGGCGAACAGGTAGGCGGCCAGCGCCGCCACCGCCAGCACGGCGCCCAGCATCAGGTTGCGGCGCAGGCGGTCGCGCGCGATGCGCTCGGCCAGCAGCTGGTCCAGCACCTTGGCCGAGGCCGACGAGAAGCCGTACAGGCCGTCGATGGCCTGGTTGCCGGCCGCGTTGAATTCCTTGCCTGAGGTCTGGTTGTAGGAGTTGGTCACCTCGTTCTTGGCGCGTTCGAGGAAGGCCAGCGCGGCCGGCACGGCGCCCAGTTGCGGCTGCAGCACGGGCTTGAGCTGGGGATTGTTGCGGAACACGGCGTCGAACTGGGCCGGCACCCGTTCCAGGTCGTGGTGGGCGATCATGGCCGTGGCGTTGAGCAGCTGATCCTCGTTGCCCTCCAACAAGCCGGTGTCGATGAAGGCGGCGCCGCGGCCGGCGATTACGGACAAGCCTTCGGCGATGTCAGGGAAGGTTTTCAGGAACGAGGCGATCAGGTAGTAGGTCTGCACTTCCGGGTCCAGGCTCAGGTTGGCGCGATCGGCCACCAGCGTGGTCAGGTGCGCCATGTCAGCCACCAGCGCGCTGTGCAGGGCGAAACTGTCCTTGGCGTCCAGCGTGGCCTGGCGTTGCAGCAGCTCGTCCCAGCGCTTTTTCAGCGCTTGCCACTCGGGCAGGGCGGCCACGCTGCCGGCGTCGGCCTGGAACGCGTCGAGCTGGCGCATGCGCTGGGCGATGGCGTCGCGCTGGGGCGCCGGCGCCGCGTTGGCCGGGCTGGCGTGGCGCAAATGCTCCAGGGCCCGCAGTTGCTGGGTCAGGCGGGTGATTTCCTGCAATTGCACGATGTAGGCCACGCCGCGCTGTTCCTGTTCCGTGCGGGCGATGGATTTGTGCAGCTCCTGCATCAGCATGGCCGTCACCAGCAGCAGCGGCAACAGGAACACGAGGCAGATCAGGGTGAATTTGGGCAGCAGGCGCAGGCGCTGCATCAGGGCGATGGCAGGCTGGAGAAGGGAAGTCATGTATTTTCCATAATAGAATTGGTGTTTCTTCATTGCAATAATGCACGGTAAATATGACAGCATGATGAATTTGTCTCATGCGGCATTGCGTCATGTGGTTTTGGTTTGGGTCTGTGCAACAAATGCCGCATAATGCGAGCAGCGGGCACTGGCCCGTGTTGATTCCTTCTTATTTCTCAGAGCATGCACGTACTAGTGGTGGAAGACGATGCCGTGCTGGCCGACGGGCTGGCGCGCGCGCTGGCCGGGCACGGCATGGCGGTGGACGTGGTGCGCCATGGCGACCAGGCCGACCAGCTGTTGCAGCGCCCCGGCGCGGCCGACGTGGTGGTGCTCGACATCGGCCTGCCCGGCATCGATGGCTTCGAGGTGGTGCGCCGGCTGCGCCTGCGCGGCGGCACCATCCCGGTGCTGCTGCTGACGGCGCGCGACGCCATCGAGGACCGGGTGCAGGGCCTGGAGCTGGGCGCCGATGATTACCTGGTCAAGCCGTTCGCCACCGCCGAGCTGGTGGCGCGGGTGCGGGCGCTGGCACGGCGCAACGCGCCCCAGCCCACCGTGTTGTCGCTGGGCGCGCTCACGCTCGACACCACGGCCAAGCGGGCCCGCATCGGCGAGCGGGTGATCGAGCTGTCCGTGCGCGAGTGGGCCGTGCTCGAATACTTGTTGCAGCACGGTTCGCGCGTGGTGTCCAAGCAGCAGATCATCGACGCCATCCTGCCCTGGGGCGACGACCTGACGCTGAACGCGGTGGAAGTCTATATCTCGCGCCTGCGCCTGAAGATCGCCGACGCCGGCATCAGCATCCGCACCATCCGCGGCTTTGGCTACATGCTGGAAGCGACGGCGCCCGGCCATGCCTAGCATCCGCCTGCGCCTGCTGCGCTGGCTGATCGGTCCGATCCTGCTGCTGAACCTGGCCGGCGGCGCGCTCACTTATCTGCTGGCGTGGATGCCGGCCCAGGCCGCCTTTGACCAGGCGCTGTCGGACGCGGCCGGGGCGCTGGGCGCGCGCCTGGCGCGCGATGACTTGGGCCGCTGGCGCATCGACTTGCCGCGCCAGGCCGAGCAGGTGCTGCGTAACGACCAGACGGACGCCGTGTTCTTCGCCGTGCGCGACGGGAGCGGGGCCGGTGCCGGCGCACTGCTGGCCGGCGACGCCGATTTTCCCGCGCCGCCGGCCGCGCACGTGGGCGCCTCAGGCCAGGCTGCGCCATCGGCCTACGCTGCGCGCATGCGCGGCGAAGCCGTGCGGGCCGTGGCGCTGCGCCCGGCGCCGGGCGGGCCCGTGATCACCGTCGCCAAGACGCTGCGCAAGCGCGGCCAGGTCCGTGCCGCCATCGTGCGCGTGCTGCTGTTGCTGGAGGCGGCCTTCACGCTGGCCTCGCTGGGCCTGATCTGGTTTTCCGTCACCAATGGCCTGGCGCCGCTGAACCGCATGCGGGCCGACCTGAACGCGCGCGCCGGCGACGACCTGTCGCCCATCAGCATGCAGCGGGTGCCGTTCGAGCTGGCACCTGTGGTGCTGGCCTTCAACGGTTTGCTGGGACGGGTCAGCGATGGCGCGCGGGCCCAGCATGATTTCCTGGCCAATGTGGCGCACCAGTTGCGCACCCCGCTGGCCGGGCTCAAGACCCAGCTCGAATGGCTGGCCCAGCGCCACGCCGAGCCGGACACGGCGCAGTCGGTGCGGCTGATGCTGTCGTCCACGGAACGCATGATACGGCAGACCAACCAGCTGCTGGCGCTGGCGCGCGCCGAGCCCAGCCATTTCGAGAAGACCCGGCTGGAGCCGGTGGCGCTGGCCAGCCTGGTCGAGGATGCGATCCAGCATTTCGTCGAGCAGGCCGCGCTCAAGCACATCGACCTGGGCTTCGACCTGGCGCCCACCACCGTGCAGGGCGACCGCTTCCTGTTGCGCGACCTGATCGACAACCTGATCGACAACGCCATCCGTTACACGCCCGCGCACGGCACGGTCACGGTCAGCTGCCAGCCGGTCGATGGCGGCGGCATGCTGGCGGTCGAGGATTCCGGTCCCGGCATACCACCGGCCAAGCGCGACCAGGTGTTCAGCCGCTACGTGCGCCTGGACGACAAGACCCACGGCAGCGGCCTGGGCCTGGCCATCGTGCGCGACATCGCCCAGGCGCACGGCGCGGCCATCACGCTGGACGCGGGCGCCGACGGCCGCGGCGCCCGCTTCGCAGTGCGTTTCCCCGGCTGAGGCGCGGGCGCCGCGCGGTTGCCGATACGCGCGTGCTTACAATTTGAAATACTTTCCGTACCGGGTTTTACACTCGCACTGTTGAGTTTGCTCCAGGCTTCACCTACGCTAGTTCCACCAACAACATGGGGGAATCAACATGGACGCAATGGCGGAACATCCGGACACGGGCGGCGTGCGCTTTGACATCAGCAACGGCCAGGTGACGGGGGAGGCAAGGGTGGTCGGCAGCCACAGCATCAGCATGCACTTGCCGGCCAACGCCACGTTCGTCGTCGGCAGTGGCACGGTGACGGAAACCTTGAGCGGCAGCCACACCACCACCACGCTGCAATTCGCGCAGGACAGCACCGACGCCACCTTGTATCACCTGGTGTCGAGATCCCTGGTGGTGGCCCAGCCATCGACCAGCAACGACCATGGCGCGCTGTCCGGCTATGGCTTCACCATCAGCGGCGGCGCCGTGACGGCCATGTCGGTCACCCAGGGCCACGGCAGCCACACCAGCACGCATGAGGTGCGGATCGCGCCCACGGCCACGTTCACGGTCGGCACCGGCACGGTCACCGAGACGGTGGTGCAGGGCAACGAAGTGGAGACCATCAGCTACGTGCAGACCGGCAGCGCCGGGCTGTACGCCGTCGCCGCCACCACCGAGACCATCATCCAGGCCGGCGCGGCCACCACCCGGCTGGCCGTGGAACCGTTCGAGCGCGACACCTTCGCCATCGACGCCAATGGCGTGGTGGGCCAGGTGCAGCACGTGCTGCCAGACGGCACGCTAAAGACGGTGGCGGCCAGCGCGGCCACCACCTACACCCAGCTGGCGCCCGGTTACGTGGCCGAGTTTCACACCCAGGGCACGCACACCCGCTACGAAGTGTTCGCCGATGGCAATGGCGACGGCATCTACACGGCCGTGGCGCACGGCGCGGGCACGACGGTCGACCTGGTGGGCTTGCAGGCCCAGATCAGCAGCGCCATCCACGCCGTGTTGTGAGCGCCGGAGCGGCGCCCACGCTCAGCCGCCGGCCGCCGGCGCGCCCGTGGCCGCCGCGGCCGTGACGACCTGCGCCGCCGGGGCCGTGGCGGGCGCCCCCGGTGCGCCAGGGGCCAGCGCCGGCGTTGCGCTCGCCGCCAGCGGGGTAACAACCGGCGGCGCCGCCGTGGCGGCCAGGCCCGGCGGCGGGCCCTGCTGTTCCGGGATCTTGAATCCCGTGTAGGTGGCCGCGCTCAGGCCCAGCAGCGTCAGTACGCTGGGATCGAAATCGGGCATGGCCAGTTCACGTACCACGCTCACCAGGAAAAACAGGCCGAACAGCAGGTTGCTCACCAGCAGCTGGAAGCGGTAGATGGTCACGCCATTGGCGTCCGTCAGCAAGTCCAGCAGCAGGTTGCCGCTGCCGCAGGGGGCGGGCCTGCCCTGGCCCGCGTCGAGCGCGGCCGCCGTCAGGCCCGTGGCGCTGGAGAGCCCGGCCAGCGCCAATGCCTGCGTGCTCATCACAGGTACCTGCCCCGTCAGTGTCCACAGGAAGATGTAGGCGCCGATGACGATGGCGAACCACCACGCCATTTGCACCCGTCCCAGGCTGTAGCTGCGCTGGCAGGCGGGCAGGGCGGGCGTGCCGGCATCGCGCAACATGCCGCTGTACTTGCCCAGCACGATCAGGCCGGCCCACACGGCCGCCAGCATGAGCGTTCCCAGCAGCAAGGATGTGCTGCTCCAGGTCTGCAGCGCCAGCGTGCCGGCGCCCAGCAGCGTGCCTTGCTGCACCAGGCTGTAGGCCAGCTGGCGCGCGCCGTCGGCGCCATTGCCGCTCCAGAAGTCCCCCAGCATGGCTTCCCAGGCCGCCCTGCCGGCCGGGCCGGCCGCTGCGCTGGCGTTACGGCTGAGCATGAACGACACGGTGGGGCCGGCCGGATCGCAGCTGAGCGGATGCAAGCCCGTGTCCAGTCCCTTGACCAGCAAGTCCACTTGGGCCAGCGCGGCGAACGTGGTGCAGTCGCACGGTGCGCCCAGCCGCAGCTGGAAGGGCTGGTCCACTTGCACGCGGGGCACGGGGCCGGCGTGGATGGCGCAGGCCGGCGCGCCGGCCTGGGCGGCGGCGGGTGCGGCGAACAAGGTTGCGCCGGCGGCCAGCGCGGCGGTGCGCAGTGATAATCGCAAGAAACGGGTCAACATGGCGGCTTCCGAACTGGGTTCATAGGAAACATTGTCACCCGGTCTAGTCGACGGGAAACTCACGCATTGTTGCAACGGCAAGGTTTTTTGCGGCCTGTGCGGCGCCGGCGCCCGTTGTCAGGAATTTGTCAGCATTTCCTCAGGGAAATGAAAGCTTGGGGCGCTACCATACTTGCCAGCACTATGGTTCGCCGGCAATGGGCCGGCATCATCTTCGGGAGCATGGCACATGAAACGCGTCAAGAACGGCTTTACCCTGATCGAAGTCCTCGTCACGGTGGTGATTGTCGGCATCCTGATGGCGGTCGCCATGCCGGCCTATAACGATTATGTGATCCGGGGCCGCTTGACGGAAGCGTTCTCGGCCCTGGGCACGGCGCAACCGGCGGCCGAGCAATTCTGGTCCAACAACCGCACCTATGTGGGCTTTGACACGGCCATCAACTTCCCGGCCGCCACCGCCAACTTCACCTACGCCCTGAGCGGGGCCTCGGCGTCCGCCTACACGGTGACGGCGACCGGCATCGGCAAGGTGGCCGGCTTCGTCTACACGATAGACCAGAACGGCACCCGCGCCACCACCGGCAGCCCGGCCGGCTGGGGCACCAGCACCAGCTGCTGGGTCGACCACAAGGGTGGATCATGCTCCAACTAAACAAGGGCTTCACACTGATCGAGGTGCTGATCACGCTCACGGTGTTCGCCGTGATGCTGGCCGTCGGCATCCCGGCCATGAGCACCTGGGTGCTCAGCAGCAAAGTCCGTTCGGCCAGCGAGTTCTACCAGGAAGGCTTCAGCATGGCCCGGCGCCAGGCCGTCAGCCACAACGCGGCCAGCCGCATCGTGCTGACCACCAATGCCGTCAGCGGCCAGATGGACTGGCAGGTCGACATCTGCTTCCCCCAGCCTGGCCTGCCGTGCAATGACGGCGCAGGCGGCTGGTCCACCACCACCACGCCGGCCGACAACGATCCCGAAGGGGTCAACGGCTACACCTCCGTGTTCCGCGCGGCCGACAACCTGCCGTCCACCGATGTGCTCGCGCCGTCCTTCCAGCCCGACGGCGCCTCGAAAATCTATTACACGGCGCTGGGCTGGGTCGATACCAGCTACGCGCTGAACCTGACGCGCCTGCGGCTCGATCCCGACGCGCGCTATGCCAAAGCGGTACCCACGGTGGCGGTGGCCGTCACGCTGGCCGGCATGGCCAGCAAGTGCGACCCCACGGTGGCGGCCGGCGATTCACGGGGGTGCCCGCCATGAAGATGATGCCATCGCGCCGCCAGGGCGGCGTGGCCCTGCTCGAAGTGATGCTGGCCGTGCTGCTGCTGGGCATAGGCTTGCTGGGCACCATAGGCTTGCAGGCGCGCGCCTATTCGGCCCTGTCCGACGCCAGCATGCGGGCCGAGGCCACCATGGCCACGGAAAAGCTGCTGGGCGTGATGAACGCGGACCTGGCCAACGTGGCGGCGGGCGGCTATGTGTACGATGGCGCGGCCGCGCCCAGCACGGCGCTGGCGCCGTGGGTGACGGAGACCCAGACCTACATTCCGGGCGCCAGGATCACGGTGGCCGTGACCGGGCAGAACCGGCGCTACCAGGTCGACGTCGCCATCCGCTGGACGCGCAAGAATGGCGGCGCTGAAAACGTCCACCGGGTCACTTCCTACATCGGTTTCTGACATGACGAACTCACTTTCCCCCCGCCGGCGCGGCGGTTTTTCGCTGATCGAACTGATGGTCAGCGTGGTGGTGGGCATGCTGGCGCTGCTGTTCGCCACGCGCCTGATCACCAACGCCGAGATCAACCGCAACGCTTCGCTGGGCGGCTCGGACGCCATGCAGAACGGCATGCTGGCCCTGTTCTCCATGCAGAACGACGCGGCCCAGGCCGGCTGGGGCTTGAACGACACGCTGGTGGCCGGCTGCGACACGGTGTTTACCGACGCCAGCGGCTACACGCTGGCGCCGGCGCCCCGCAATGGCGCCGTCATCACGCCCATGTCGGCCGTGATCATCGAGGATGGCGGCGCCAATCCGGACCGCATCACCTTCTACACCGGCACTTCGCCAGCGGCCGTCGGTTCGGTCAAAAGCAGTTTGGCGTATGCCGGCGGCAGCGTGTTGAAAATCGCCACGCGCGCGCCCTATGGCTTCAACCAGGGCGACGTGATCGTGGTGGCACCGGAACCGGCCGGGGCCACCAAGTGCGCGCTGGCCCAGGTGGCCTCCATTCCGCCATTCCCCAACGATGACGGGATCGATTTTTCCGCCGGCAGTGCCTACCGTTTCAACACGGCCGGCGGCCTGGGCGCCAATTTCGGCGCCGGCCAGGCCCGCGTCTACAATCTGGGGCCGGGCAGCCGGCTGGCGTTCCATAGCTGGTCGGTCAACAACGGCATCCTGCTGCTGCGCGCCACCGACCTGGCTGGCGCCTCGCAGCAACCGGTGTCCGTGATCGACAACGTGGTCTCCATCAAGGCCCAGTATGGCTTCGACACGCGCGTGCTGCCCGGCTACGATCCGGCGCCCGACAAGGATGGCATGCAGGTGGGGCAATGGAGCAGCACCATGATCAACGCCGACGGCGACGCCGACACGGGCGGCGCCGGCGACTTCCAGCGCATCGCGGCCGTGCGCATCGCCGTCGTTGCGCGCAGCAAGAGCGCGGAGAAGCCCGACAGCCACGGCAACTGCTCGGCCACCACGGTACAGCCGCAAGTGTTCACCAGCGTGGCGCCGGCCGGGGTGGCGGCCGTGCCCGTGACGGTCAACGTGGCGGTGGCGGGCGACCCGATCGACTGGAAATGCTACCGCTACCGGGTGTTCGAAACCATCGTATCGTTGCGTAACGCGGAATGGAGGCCATGATGGCGCAATCACGCTCCCGCCGCCAGGCCGGCGTCGCCTTGCCGGTCATGCTGATCATGCTGACCGTGATGCTGGTCGGCAGCATCTACCTGCTCAAGTCGAGCACCTCGACCACGCTCACCACGGCCAACCTGGCCTACGACTCCTCGCTCAGCAAGGCGGCCGACCTGGGTGTGCACACGGCCTTCGCCTGGCTCAAGGGCTTGCCCAGCAAGGCCGTGTTGACGGCCGACGTGCCCGCCCAGGGCTATGTGGCCACCCTGAACACGGCGTGGACGGTCAGCTCGCCCGAATTCTGGGCCGGTTCCGTCACCCTCGCCGACACGGCCGGCAACCAGGTCGAGTACGTGATCCACCGCATGTGCGATTTCCCGGGCGCCTACAACGACGTCGGCCCGCCCCAGAACAATTGCATGCTCAGCGCGGCCAAGTCGGCCGTGGCCGCGCCCACGCCCACCGGCTCCAGCCTGGCCTCGAACGCGCCCAGCTACCAGGGCCAGCCGCAACTGCATTACGTCGTCACGGCCCGCATTTCCGGCCCGCGCGGCGGCAACGTGGTCACCCAGGCCGTTGTGATGATGGGGCCGTAAGGCTGCTTTTTCAGATAGGAATGCACATGAAATCCCTGCCTACTCTAGTCCGCACCGCGCTGGGCGCCTGCCTGCTGGCGCCACTGATGGCCTGGGCCGGCCAGACCCAGATCGCCCAGGTGCCCTTGCTCAACATCACGGGCACGGGCACCGTCAAGCCCAACCTGATGCTGCTGTTCGATAACTCCGGCTCGATGGACCAGTCCTACACGCCCGACTACGTGAACGACAACCTGTGCCGCTCCAGGTCCACGCTGGCCCAGGGCGTGATGGCATGTAACGTGGGCCATCCGCCGTTCATGAGCCCGGACTTCAACAAGCAGTATTACAACCCGGCCATCCGCTACCAGCCGCCCATCAAGTCCGACGGCAGCTATTATCCGGAACAGACGGCGGCCAACACCAGCAACTGGACCGTGGTCAGCGGCGACGGCTTCAATGCCCACAAGACGGACTTGTACGGCAACAGTTCCAGCGCCATCAACCTGGTCAGCGGCTTTCCCGACCTGAAGTGGTGCGATCCCAACAACACCAGCTCGTGCCATACCAACACGGCCACCTACACCTATCCCGACAGCACCTTCACCAGTGCCTACGCGATCAGCACGGGGCCGTATTACTACACCATCGGCGTGGCCCAGTATTGCACCGACGCCACCATGACGAGCTGTGTGTCGACCTCGGCGGGGGCGGCCGCGCCGGCCGGCTATCCTATTGCCGTCAAGGTGCGCTGGTGTAACAACACCTTGCTCACCAATTGCCAGGGCAAGCGGGTGGGCGCCTATATCTATCCGAGCTATTCGTCCGCCAGTGGCGCCAGCGCCGCCTATGGCACCATCGCCATCGGCGCCTCGGCCTCCTCGTCCTCGCTGACCATCTCGTCGGTGACCATCCCCGACCCCAGCACGGCGCGTACCATCACCAACGGCACCGTGACGGCCAGCAGCGGCACCAACACCGCCCTCAAGCAGCAGAACATGGCCGCCGCACTGGCCGCCAGCATCATCGCCAGGACCGGCCTGACCAACCAGTATTACGCCTGCGTCAAGACGGCCAACAGTGGCCAGCCCACCGTGCCCACCTGTTCCAGCGCGTTCGGCATCAACCTGACGGCCGACAACGTGGTGGCCGTGGTGCCCGTCATCTGCAGCGGCAGCAAGTCGCTCGCCAACTGCGTGACGATCACCGACAGTTCGCGCGCCGGCTGGGGCATCACCGTCAACGCGCCGTCCGTCACGCCCACGCCGGCCACCACGGGCGTGCCGCCCACGGCCTTGCTGGCCGTATCGGGCACGGCTTCCAACAGCGGCAGCCCCACCGTTTCCAGCGTCAAGCTGGGCACGGCCACCGTGATCAGCAACGTGGCCATCGCCCGCAACGCTGCGGCCAGCACCATCGTTTCCACGCTGGCCACGGCCATCGGCAGCACCGGCACCTACCGTGCCTATGTGGGCGGCAACGCCGTCACCGCGATCTGCGCGGCCGCCCCGCCTACCAGCTTGTGCCTGCTCGATACCACCGCCACGACCAATGGCGCCGCCGTGTCGGCCTCCGGCCTGAGCAACGTCACCTTCACGGGTACGGCCGCCACCAGCGCGCCCGATGCCATCCCCACCACGACGGCCGCGTTGTCGGCCGGCTCGGGCGCGCCCAGCACTTTCACCCGCGTCAACCTGGTGCTGGGCCAGACCTATCCCAAGGGCAGCGACCGGGTCGATTGCGTGGCCGCGGCCGGGGTCTGCACCTACGAGGAGGAGATGACCAACTTCGCCAACTGGTACGTGTACTACAAGACCCGTTTGCAGATGATGAAGACCTCCGTCGGCATCGCCTTCTCGGCCATCACGGCCAACTACAAGGTCGGTTACGTCAAGTTGTCCAATGCGGGCGTGGGCGCGACCATCGACATGGTGCCGGCCGACTTCACGGGGTCGGCCCGTTCCAGCTGGTACACCACGCTCTACAACACCACCACCTCCGGCTCGACCCCGATCCGCACGGCGATGGACTATGTGGGCCGCATGTTCGCCAACCTGACGCCGTACAACTACGCGGCCGGCTCGGAAGTGGTGCAGTACCCCTGCCAGCAGAACTTCATGATCCTGACCACGGACGGCTACTGGAACGGCAGCACCACCAACAACGTGGTCAACAACGACAACGTGGAAAACGTGAGCCGCTTCTGCACCTACGCGCGCGGCTGCGTGGACACCCGCGCCCAGTCCCAGCCGTCGATCTCGGACGTCTCGCTGCACTGGTATAACGGCGGCTCGGACACCGGCACGGTGTCGCTGCGCCCGCCGCTCGAGCCGGACATGAGCAAGCCTGGCTCCGTGCCGGCCGGCGCCGGCGAGAACACCCACCTGCACATGAACACCTACACGCTGGGCCTGGGCGTGGACGGCGTGATGACCTATGAGCCCAACTACGACACGGCGCCCAAGGCCGGCGGCGACTTCTACAACCTGATCACGCGCGTGTCCTCGGGCTGCCCATGGAACGGCGGCGGCGCCTACGTGTGGCCCGATCCGGACGTGACCAACACGGCCAGCACCGTGCAGGAGCGGGTGGACGACCTGTGGCACGCGGCCATCAACGGCCACGGCAAGTACTTCAGCGCCTCGCAGCCCAAGGAAGTGGTGCAGGGCCTGAGCGCGGCGCTGGCCAACATGCAGATCCGGCTGGGCGCGGCGGCCGCCGCGGCCACCTCCACGCCCAACATCTCGCTGCAGGACAACGACATCTTCTCCGACACCTTCACCACCGTGAAATGGTATGGCGAACTGTCGGACAAGAAGATCGATCCCACCACCGGCGCCGTGGGCACGAGCTACAGCTGGATCAGTTCCGACACGGTGGGCAGGAAGGTGGCCGCCAGCACGGACACGCGCCGCATCCTGATGCTGGACCAGTCCAACGCGGCCCTCACGGATTTCTACTACGAGAACATGTCAGGCACCCAGACGGCCTGGTTCGACAACAAGTGCGCGGCGCTGTCCCAGTGCACGCTGCTGTCGGCGGCCGACAAGGCCATCGTCAACAGCGGCTCGAACCTGGTCGGCTGGCTGCGCGGGCGCCAGCAGTACGCCGACAACACCCACTTCCGGGCCTACACGATGACCTCCAACACGCCGGCCGGCGCCACCGGCCCCGTGCCCATCGTGCTGGGCGATATCGCCTCATCCAAGCCGGCCTACCTGCGCGACCCGCGCAAGAACTATCCGGACGCCAGCTACAGCCAGTTCAAGCTCGATCACGCGGGCCGTCCCGGCACCGTGTTCACGGCCGCCAACGACGGCATGCTGCACGCGTTCGACGCGGCCACCGGCAACGAGGTATGGGCCTATGTGCCGCGCATCACCCAGCACAAGCTGTATGCGCTGGCCAGCACCACCTACGGCACCAACCACCAGTTCAGCACGGACGGTTCGCCCGAGCTGGCCGACGTCAAGCTGGGCGCGAACTGGGCCTCGGTCCTGGTGGCGGGCCTGAACGGGGGCGGGCGCGGCTACTATGCGCTCGACGTGACGGACCCCGTCAATCCGCGCGCCCTGTGGGAGCTGTGCGCCGATTCGTCGATCTGCGCCCACAGCGATCCCGACCTGGGCCTGACCTTCGGCAACCCCCAGTTCGGCGTGTGGGGCGGCAAGTGGGTGGTGTTCCTCACCTCCGGCTACAACAACGTGCCCGGCGCCGACGGCGTGGCCGGCGGCAGTGGCCTGGGCTACCTGTTCATCGTGGACGTGAGCACCGGCGCCATCCTCAAGAAGATTTCCACCGGATCGGGCGACACCACCACGCCATCGGGCCTGGCCAAGATCACCTCGATCAGCACCGACCCCAATATCGACCCCAACACCACCTACATCTACGGTGGCGACAACCAGGGCCAGATGTGGCGTTTCGACCTGACCAGCACCAGCGGCGCCGTGACGGTGCTCAAAATGGGCGACGCCGGCACCACCCAGCCCATCACCACCCGGCCCGACGTGACCCTGTGCGAGGTACAGAACACCACCACCACGGGCGGCGTGACCACCACCACCACCAGCGCCCAGCGGGTGGTGTTATACGGCACGGGGCGGCTGCTGGACCTGCCCGACATCAGCAACACGGACACCCAGAGCCTGTACCTGCTCAAGGACAGCGGCAGCACCATCGGCAACATCCGCGGCGCCACCATGGTGCAGCAGACCCTGAGCCTGGCCGGATCGAGCAGCAACGTCAATACCTACGCCATCACCAGCAACCCGGTGGACCTGACCCAGAAGGATGGCTGGTTCTTCGACTGGAACCTGAACCCCGGCGAACGGATGAACCTGGACCCGCAGATCGTCAGCGGCGTGGCCAACGTGGTGACCAACATCCCGTCGTCCTCGTCCTCGTGCCAGGTGGGCGGTTCGAGCAACGCCTACCAGGTCGACGTCTGCACCGGCAACGCCATTCCCGGCAATCCGGCCGGCGCCACGCTGTCGAACACGTCGGCGGCGGTGGGCTTCATCATCATCCGCCTGCCGGCTGGCGGCCTGAAGATGATCTCCACCATGGCCACCGGCGAGACCAAGACCACCTCGCTGCAGGAACTGAAGTCGGCCGAGGCGCACCGCGTCGGCTGGCGCCGGGTCAAGGGCGAATGAGGAGGGCGGGCGGGGGGCGCATGGGCTGCTCCCGCGCGCCCCCGCGCCCGCAAACAGTTCACACGAAAGGGCCAACTGCCGGTAAAATCGAGGGTTTTTTGCGGGGCCATATTATGGTCACCAATATGGCAAACGATACCGAAAACACAACTCCCGACCAGATCACCGACGACGCCCCCGTGGCGAGCGCCAAAACCCCCGCGCTGATCGCGCGCGAAGTGCAGCGCCGCCGTACCTTCGGCATCATCTCCCACCCCGACGCGGGTAAGACCACGCTGACCGAAAAGCTGCTGCTGTTCTCGGGCGCGATCCAGATGGCCGGCACCGTCAAGGCCCGCAAGAGCGGCCGCCATGCCACCTCGGACTGGATGGAGATCGAGAAGCAGCGCGGCATTTCCGTCGCTTCCTCGGTGATGCAGTTCGAATTCCGCGACCACGTCATCAACCTGCTCGACACCCCCGGCCACCAGGACTTCTCGGAAGACACCTACCGCGTGCTGACGGCGGTGGACTCGGCGCTGATGGTGATCGACGCGGCCAAGGGCGTGGAAGCGCAGACCATCAAGCTGCTTGACGTGTGCCGCATGCGCAACACGCCCATCGTCACCTTCATGAACAAGATGGACCGCGAGACGCGCGATCCGCTGGAGCTGCTCGACGAGCTGGAATCGGTGCTCAAGATCCAGTGCGCGCCCGTGACCTGGCCGATCGGCATGGGCAAGAACTTCCGCGGCGTGTACCACCTGCTCAAGGACGAGATCATGTTGTTCAAGGCCGGCGAGGAAAAGGCCGACGGCGCGTTCGAGATCATCAAGGGCATCGACAATCCCCGCCTGCAGGAGATGTTCCCGCTGGAGATGGACCAGCTGCGCATGGAAGTGGAGCTGGTGCATGGCGCCTCGCACCCGTTCGACCTGGACGAGTTCCTGTCGGGCGTGCAGACGCCCGTGTTCTTCGGTTCGGCCATCAACAACTTCGGCGTGCGCGAGATCCTGTCGGCGCTGGTGGACTGGGCGCCCGCGCCCCGTCCGCGCGACGCCACGGTGCGCGTGGTGGACCCGGTCGAGCAGCCGTTCACGGGCTTCGTGTTCAAGATCCAGGCCAATATGGACCCGGCCCACCGCGATCGTATCGCCTTCCTGCGCGTGTGCTCGGGACGTTTCGAGCGCGGCATGAAGGTCAAGCACTTGCGGCTGGGGCGCGAGATCAAGGTCTCGTCTGTGGTGACGTTCATGGCGTCCTCGCGCGAGCAGGTGGAGGAAGCCTACGCGGGCGACATCATCGGCCTGCCCAACCACGGCAACATGCAGATCGGCGACAGCTTCTCGGAAGGCGAGATGCTGACCTTCACCGGCATCCCGTACTTCGCGCCGGACTTCTTCCGCTCGGTGCGCATCCGCAACCCGCTCAAGATCAAGCAGCTGCACAAGGGCTTGCAACAGCTGGGCGAGGAGGGCGCCGTGCAGGTGTTCAAGCCGGTGCAAGGTGGTGAACTGGTGCTGGGCGCGGTCGGCGTGCTGCAGTTCGAAGTGGTGGCCAGCCGCCTGATGAATGAATATGGCGTGGATGCCGTGTTCGAAGGCACCAGCATCAGCAGCGCGCGCTGGGTGTCGAGCGACGACAAGAAGGCGCTGGCCGACTTCGAAGCGGCGCTGGGCCACAACGTGGCCTACGACGCCGCTGGCAACATGGCCTACCTGGCCACGTCCTCCGTCAACCTGCGCCTGACGGAAGAGCGCTGGCCCAAGCTGAAGTTCCACGCCACGCGCGAGCACTCGGCCAAGCTGGCTTAAGCGAAAGTAAAATTCCGGGCGGCAAAATCGGGGACGGACCCCTATTTTCACGAAGTGAAAATAGGGGTCCGTCCCCGATTTTGCCGCCCGGAATTTTGCCGTGCCCTGCCTTCTGTCAGGCGGCGAGGAACTGGCGCCGCTCGGACAGCAGCCGCTCCAGCACTTCCGGCGCCATCGGCTTGGCGAAGTAATAACCTTGCATGACGTCGCAGCCGGCCTCGCGCAGGAAGCGCACCTGCTGCTCCGTTTCAACCCCTTCAGCCACCACCTTCAGATTCAGGCTGTGCGCCATGGCGATGATGGCCGTGGCGATGGCCGCGCCGTCGCCGGGCACGTCGTTGACGAAGCTGCGGTCGATCTTGAGCTGATCGATCGGGAAGCGCTTCAGGTAGGCCATCGATGAATAGCCGGTGCCGAAGTCGTCGATCGATAAATGAATGCCGGCCGTCTGGATCTGCTGCATCAGCGCCAGGTTGGCGTGCACGTTCTCCATCAGCACCCCTTCCGTGATCTCCAGTTCCAGCAGCGCCGGCGGCAGCCCCGTCTCGCCCAGGATGGCGTTCACGTCGGCCATCAGGTCGCTGTCGCGGGTCTGGCAGGCCGACAGGTTGACGGCCACGTGGCTGATCTCGTCGAGCAGGCCGGCCCGGTGCCAGGCGGCCGCCTGGCGGCACGCCGTCTGCAGCACCCAGCGTCCCAGCGGCACGATCACGCCGCTTTCCTCGGCCACGGGAATGAATTCGGCCGGGCTGACCGGGCCCAGCTCAGGGCAGGTCCAGCGCGTGAGTACCTCTAGTCCCGTCATGCGGCCGCTGCGCACATCGATCTGCGGCTGGTAGTGCAGGCTCAGTTCATTGCGTTCCAGCGCGCGGCGCAGGTTGGCTTCCAGCTTGAGGCGCTTGCGGGCCAGTTGCTCCATCTCCGGCTTGAACGTCTCATAGTCGTTCTTGCCGCTATTCTTGGCGTAGTACATGGCCGTATCGGCGCCGCGCATGAGCGCCTGCTCGTCGTGCGCATATTGCGGGTAGACGTTGACGCCAATGCTGGCGCTCACATACAGCAGGTGGTGTTCCAGCTGGAACGGCGCGGCCAGCGCGTGCAGGATCTTGCGCGCCACGGCGTCCGGCTCCGTCTCGTCCTCGTGCGGCTCGACGATGACGACGAATTCGTCGCCGCCGATGCGGCAAATGACGTCCGTGCTGCGCAGCGTGTCGGTCAGGCGCCGCGCCACCATCTGCAGCAGGGCGTCGCCGCTGTTGTGGCCCAGCGTGTCGTTGACCACCTTGAAGTTGTCCAGGTCGAGCAGCAGCAGCACCACGCTCGTTTCCTGACGGTCGGCGTGTTCCAGCGCCGTGGCCAGCTTGTCGTTGAACGCGTTGCGGTTAGGCAGGGCCGTGATGGGGTCCACGTGGGCCAGGTAGTGCAGGTGGTCTTCGGCCCGTTGTACGGCGCGCCGCATGCGTGCCACCAGCAGCCAGGCCAGCGCGTAGGAGCCGGCCGCCACCACCAGCGTGAAGCCGGTGAAGCTGGCCAGGCGCTCGTACAGCGGCGCCATGGTGGCGCGGATCAGGACCGTGCCGATGCGCGCACCATTGGCGACCACCGGCTCCGTCACTTCGACGTGGCGCGCGCTGAATTGATGGTGCGGCGCCGGCAGCGGCGGGGCGGCGGCCGGCACGGCGCTGGCGGGCAGGCGCTGGTAGCTGGTCAGCAGCGCGCCGGCCGGGCCGTAGATGGCGGCGCTTTGTACGTTGGGCGAGGCGGCCAGCCCGGCCAGGATCTCGGCGCCGGCGCGCCGGTCCTGGAACAGCAAGGCGGCGCTGCTGTTGCTGCCCACGATGCGGGCCTGCACCTGGAGATCGTCCACCAGCGCGCCGCGCAGGGCGATGAACTGCACCACGATCAGCAGGATGCCGGCCAGCGCCAGCGCGGCGCCGGCGGCCAGCATGTTCAGGTGCGCCACGCGCCGGCCCAGCGCGCGGGTAGTGTTCCTGGCGCGCGCTCTCATTGGACGCTCCTGGCCAGGCGCAGCAGCTTGGAGCTGATGGTCAGGCGGGCCTGGCGGGCGGCCGCCAGGTCGGCGTCGAACACGATGCGCGCGTGGTCCATGGCCAGCGCCAGCACGGCGCCGGCGGCGCCGATCACGCGGTCGTCGGCCACGGTCAGCACGCTGGCGCCGGCCAGTTCCGGACGCAAGGCGTTCCACCGCTCGCGGTCCTGGCCATCGAGGAACAGCACGTTGCAGGCGCGCGCGGCGGCGCCGTTGCCGGGGTAGCGCACCTGCACCCGGTGGCCGTTGACCTGCTTGTCGCCCAGCGCGGCCAGCGCGCCCTGCAAGGCGTTGCCCGGATAGGCGCACAGCTGCAGCGGCGCGCCGCCCGGCAGGGCTTCGGCCGGCCATTCCGTGAACACGGCGAAGTTGAACACGAAGGCCGCCTTGACGTCGTATTCCGTTACCTGGGCCGTGGCCAGACCCCAGCCGCAGCACGCCGCCAGCAGCAGGCTGCGCAGGCCCAGGCCAGGCCGCCGGCGCGGCGGCCGGATGGCGTGGGGGAGCGGGGCGGTGCGGCTGTGCATGGCCTCAGTAGTCGACGGTGAGGCGCGCGCCCAGCCGGCGGCCGTCCTGGGTGACGGTATCCATCGCCAGCGAGTCGGCCACCGGGTCGGCGTAGCGCCGGTCGCCCAGGTTGTGGACCGTGAAGGCGAGGTCCGTGTGGCGGCTCAGGCGCACGCTGAACAGGTTCAGGTTGGCCACCAGGAAGCCGCCCGCGCGCGCGCCGCGCACCGTGTCGCGCGGGCCCATGTACTGCGCTTCCAGGCCGGCCCGCCATGCTCCCCGCAGGGGCAGGGTCAGATTGAGCTTGGCCAGCTGGGCGGGCGAATTGACGGTGTCGGCGCCGTCCCGGCGCACCCGTTGCCAGCTGTAGCTGGCGCGCAGCCGGGCTTCCGGACTCCAGCTGTGCTCATATTCGGCCTCCAGCCCGTGCGCCGAGGGCGAGCCCGTGTTGAGGAAGATGGGCAAGCCGCTGGCCGCATCCGTCACCTGCGAGATCAGGCCCGACACCTCGTTGTGGAACAGGCTCACGGTCAGGCGGCGGTTCGCTTGCCACTGGTGGGCCAGCACCAGTTCCGTGCTGCGGATGCGCTCGCGCGCCAGGCCTGGGTTGGCCAGCTGGCCGCCGTCGCCGATGAAGGCGTAATAGCGTTCGTAGATGTTGGGGGTGCGGTAGGCGCTGCCGTAGATGGCCTTGAGCGTGGTGTCGGCCGTCAGCTGGTCGATCAGGGCCACGCGCGGGTTGAACACGCCGCCGGTGCTGGTATGGTGGTCGTAGCGCAGGCCGGCGTTGAGCAGCAGCGGCGCGGCCAGCCGCAGTTCGTCGGCCACGAACAGGCCGTAGCGCTGGCCCGCATGGTTTTCGTTCAGGTACAGCCGGTAGGGCGCCGCGTCGAAGTTGAGCAGGCGCAGCCGGTAGTCGTGCTGGTATTCGGCGCCCACCATCAGCTTGTGGCCGGCCATGGCCGTCGACAGCACGCGCGCTTCCGCGCCCCACCAGCGGCCGTTGCTCAGGTCACGGTTGGGCGTGCGGTCGGCGTTGTCGGTGGCGTAGTCGCCCAGCGAATCGTAGCTGCCCCAGTACAGCCGCGCGTTCAGTTCCGTGGCCGGCGCCACCGTGTCGTGGTAATCGAGGCTGGCGTAGTTCTGGGTGTCGATGGTACGCGAGCGCGGATCGTTGAAGGCCTGGCTGAACGAGGCCGTGGGCACGCCCTTGGGCCGGTCGCCATGCAGCAGCGATAGCGTGACCGGGCCACTGATGGCCTTGGCGTACAGCCGCTGCGACGTCTCGTAATCGAGGCCTTGGGCCACGCCGTTGTTCTGCTGCGGCGTATCGTAGACGGCGTAGTACTGGTCACGGCCGTCGCTCTTGTAGCGGCTGGCCGCCAGCAGCAGTTCATTGCCATGGCCGTCGCGCCAAGCGTAGCTGCCCAGGCCGCGCCGCGTGCCTGCTTGCGCGCCATCGACCGTGGCGTGCACGCCTTCGAGCTCCTGGGGCCGGCGCGTGATCACGTTGATCACGCCGAAGAAGGCGTTGGCGCCGTACACGGACGAGCCGGGGCCGGACGCGTATTCGATCCGCTCCACCAGTTCCAGGTCGAGCGGGAATTCCTCGCCCAGCGGGGCCTGGTCATAGACGGCGTCGTTGATGCGGTTGCCGTCGATCTGGACCAGGAAGCGGGTATTGTAGTCGCCCGGGCGCAGGAAGCCGCGCGCGCCCAGGTAGCTGTAGTTGCGGTCATAGCTCACGTACAGGCCGCGCAGGCTGCGCAGCACGTCGGCCAGGGTGCGCCAGCCGTAAGCGCGGATGTCGCCGGCGCTGATCACGCTGACGTTGGACGGCGCCTCGCTGGTCTGCTGGCTGTAGCGCGAGGCGCTGTACACGTCGAGCGCCAGCAATTGCTCCAGTGGCAGCGTGGTCAAGTCCTGGCCGTCGCCGGGCGTCATGGCAGCGGCGTCCGGGACGCGCGCGCCCAGCAGCAGTGCCAGCAATAGCGGGGCGGCCACTTGGCCGGCCCGGTTCGATGCGGCCCCCGCGGGCCGGATAGTGTTAGTCATGCATGGGTTCCAGGGAAGGAAACAGGCAGGCCGGAACCTTCAACGTGGTGCGACTGATGGTCAAAAATGTCTCTTCGTAATGGTGACATTTCCCAGAGGGAAAGTACAGTCTGGCATTGGGAGCGGTGCAACATAATTAGCATGTTTGCAATGATATTGTTGCATGGGCGTCGGCACGCCACCTGTCCCGCGGCCGCGGGCGGCTCATGGGCGTGGCGCGGCGCCGGCCAGGAACGAGTCGACCACGCTGCCTATCCAGCACACGGTGCACACAAGCAGCACCACGCCGGGGCCGGCGCCACCCATGCCGGACTCGGCCACCCGTTGCGCGAGCTGGTCGGGGTCGGGCGCCAGCGTGCCGTTGACCAGCTGTTCGCTCAGCGTGTTCACCAGCGGCAGCAGGCCGCCCAGTAAATAAGCCCAGCCCAGCGCGGTCGGCAGAAGAAAGAGGCAGCCGCGCAGCGGGCGGCGCAGTGCCAGCATATGGCCCAGGCCGGGAAACACCAGGCCCGACCACAGGGCCGCTTTGACGGATGGTTTCATGCAACCTCGGTTGTGGGCTGCGCGGGGCAGCCGATGGATTGAGCCAGCGCAAGATTGCGGCCGGCCGGACAGCGTAGATTACGACATGCACTTAGGCAAGAACAAGCCTGGGGCCGGCCGGGCTCACGCCTCGCCGCCTATCATACCCGCCCGGCGGCGCGGCCGCGATCGGGGATATCCACATGCGAGGAAATCAACCATGAAAAAGCTGCTGTGCGTGGCATCGCTGTTGTGCTGTCAACTGGCGCTGGCGGCACCGGGCGAGAAGGACGCGGTCGCGCTGGCCGAGCGCGGTGCCCAGTACGTCAAGCAGCACGGCAAGGCCGACATGATCGCCAAGATCAACAACAAGGATCCGGAATTCAACCAGGGCGCCTTGTACCTGGCCATGCGCGACCTGGACGGCATCACCATCGCCCATCCCACCAAGGCCCTGATCGGCAAGAACCTGCTCGACGTGCCCGACGCGGACGGCAAGCCGTTCCGCCAGGAGCTGCTGGCGCTGGCCAAGGGCAAGGGCCACGGCTGGGTGGACTACAAGTTCCGCAATCCCGAGACGGGCAAGGTGGAAGCCAAGTCCACCTACGTGCTGCGGGTGGGCGACGTGGCGCTGGAAGCGGGCATCTACAAGCACTGACGGCGCCGGCATCGCGTCTGCCCGACGTGGTTGAACCACGCCGTGGCGCGCCACGTTGCGGGGCGGGCCGCCTTTTCGGATCTGGAGCGAATATGCTGAGCAAATTACGGATAGGTCCCAAGCTGCTGCTGGCCCCCGCGGTGGTGCTGGCGCTGCTGGTGGTGCTGTCGGTCGGCGCCTACTATGGGCTGGTGCGCCAGAACGGCTTGCTGGAGAAGCTGGTGCAGCAGCGTGCCGCCCGCAGCAAGGCGGCGGCCGACCTGGTGGCCGGCGCCAACCGGGCCCACACGGAGGCTTACCAGTTGCTCACCTGGATCAACGCCAGCTTTTCCGCGCCGCGCGTGGAGGCGCTGGTGCGCGACATCCATGCGCGCCACGCCGCGCTCGAGCACCAGTATGGGCAGTTGGAGCGCACCACGGCCGCCAGCGCCGGCGAACATACGCTGGTGGCCGAGTCGCACGCGGCCCACGCGCTGTACGTGAAGGCCGTCAACGACGTGGTGGAAATGAGCGCGGTCGATCCGTCCATGGCCACCAACGCCATGTCCAAGGCCGAGCGCGCGTTCGACGCGCTATCCCAGCGGCTGGAACAGTTGTCGCGGCAGGAACAGGCCCTGGGGGAGCAGGCCTACCAGGAGGCCCGGAGCGAGTTCCGCACCTTGTCGACGCTGCTGCCGGTGGTGGTGGGGCTGTCGATCGCGCTGTCGCTGCTGGTGACGATGGCCGTGCGCAACGCACTGCTCAAGGAAGTGCGCGAGATCGGGGCGGCCGCCGTCGACCTGGCCGAAGGCAACCTGACCGTCAAGCAGCGCATCTATGGCAAGGACGAGATCGCGGAAACGGCGCGCGCGCTCGACACCAGCATCCGCAACCTGAACGGCACGTTGCGCACCATCCTGGCCTCGGCCCAGACCATCGACACGGCCTCGCGCGAGATCGCGGCCGGCAACGCTGACCTGTCCTCGCGCACGGAGGCCCAGGCCAGTTCGCTGGAGGAGACGGCCAGCTCGATGCAGGAATTGACGGCCACCGTCAGCGAGACGGCCAGCAACGCGCAGCTGGCCAATGAACTGGCCCGCAGCGCCACCGGCTACGCCGTGCGCGGCGGCACCGTGGTGCAGCGGCTGGAAGTGACGATGGCCTCGATCCGGGGCAGTTCGCGCAAGGTGGTGGAGATCGTGGGCGTGATCGATGGCATCGCGTTCCAGACCAATTTGCTGGCCTTGAACGCGGCCGTGGAGGCGGCGCGGGCCGGCGAGCACGGGCGCGGCTTCGCCGTGGTGGCCGGCGAAGTGCGCACGCTGGCCCAGCGCTCGGCCACGGCCGCACGCGAGATCAAGGCGCTGATCGCGGAGTCCGTGGCCGAGATCGAGGGCGGCAGCCGGTCGGTGGAGGAGGCCGGCACCAGCATGGCCGATATCGTCACCTCGGTGCGCCAGGTGGGCGACATCATCAGCCAGATCAGCCAGGCCAGCGCCGAGCAGGCGGCCGGGCTGCAGGATGTGAACCATGCCATGGTCCAGATGGACCAGGTCACGCAGCAGAACATGGCCCTGGTGGAGCAGGCCGCCGCCGCCGCGTGCAGCCTGCAGGAGCAGGCCGTGAGCCTGTCGGAAGCCGTCACCCTGTTCAAACTGGACGACGTGCCGGCCCGGCCCGAGCTGGCGCTGGCGGCGGAGGCGAAAAAAAACGCAGGAACGAGCCAGGTGGCCCGCCTGCGTCTGGCGTCGAATCGACGTTGACTTCGCGGCGTCAGGCGCGCGGCGCTAACCGCGTGGCGCTGACGCCGGTCCGCATACAACCTGGCGCTTACTCGTAATCGCTCATCGGCGCGCAGCCGCAGAACAGGTTACGGTCGCCGTACACGTTGTCGGCGCGGCCGACTGGCGGCCAGTATTTCTGCTTGCGCAGCGATGGCACGGGGTAGGCCGCCACTTCGCGGCTGTACTTGTGCTCCCAGGTGTCGGCCGTCAGCATTTCGGCCGTGTGCGGCGCGCCCTTGAGCGGGTTGTCGGTGCGGTCGAATTCGCCCGATTCCACTTTCGCGATCTCCATGCGGATGGCGATCATGGCGTCGATGAAGCGGTCCATCTCGGCCTTCGATTCGCTCTCGGTCGGCTCGATCATCAGCGTGCCCGGCACGGGGAAGCTCATGGTCGGGGCGTGGAAGCCGAAGTCCATCAGGCGCTTGGCCACGTCCTCGTTGCTGATGCCGGTGGCGTCCTGCAGCGGACGCAGGTCCAGGATGCACTCGTGCGCCACCAGGCCGTCGTGGCCCGAGTACAGCACCGGGTAGTGCGGCGCCAGGCGGCGGGCGATGTAGTTGGCCGCCAGGATGGCCGTCTCGGTGGCAGCCGTCAGGCCTTCCGCGCCCATCATGGCAATGTACATCCACGAGATCGGCAGGATGCTGGCCGAGCCGAAGGCCGCCGAGCTGACGGCGCCGATGCCGGCTCCGTCCGCATCGCGCTGGTAGCCGGTCGAACGCTGGTTAGGCAGGAACTTGGCCAGGTGCGCGCCCACGCCGATCGGACCCACGCCAGGGCCGCCGCCGCCGTGCGGGATGCAGAAGGTCTTGTGCAGGTTCAGGTGCGACACGTCGCCGCCGAAGCTGCCCGGCGCGGCCACGCCCACCAGCGCGTTCATGTTGGCGCCGTCGATGTAGACCTGGCCGCCGTGGCTGTGGATGATCTGGCACAGTTCCTGGATGCCTTCCTCGAACACGCCATGGGTCGATGGGTAGGTCACCATCACGCAGGCCAGGTTCTTCGAGTGTTGCTCGGCCTTGGCCTTCAGGTCGGCCAGGTCGACGTTGCCGCTGGCGTCGCAGGCCGTCACCACCACCTGCATGCCGACCATGTTGGCCGAGGCAGGGTTGGTGCCGTGCGCCGACGACGGGATCAGGCAGATGTTGCGATGGCCTTCGCCACGCGACTCGTGGTAAGCCTTGATCACGAGCAGGCCGGCGTATTCGCCTTGCGAGCCGGCGTTAGGCTGCAGCGACACGGCCGCGTAGCCGGTCAATGCGCACAGCATCTCTTCCAGCTGGGAGATCATCTCGCGGTAACCCACGGTTTGCGCGTCCGGCGCGAACGGGTGGATGTTGGAGAACTCGGGCCAGGTCACGGGCACCATCTCGCTGGTGGCGTTCAGCTTCATGGTGCACGAACCCAATGGGATCATGGTGCGGTCCAGCGCCAGGTCCTTGTCGGCCAGGGCGCGCAGGTAGCGCAGCATTTCGTGTTCCGAGTGGTAGCGGTTGAACACGGGGTGATCCAGGTAGCTGCTGGTGCGGTTCAGCGCGGCCGGGAAGGCGTCGGCCACCGACGCTTCGATCGCGTCGAACGCGGGCTTGGCGCCGTTGGCGCCGTCGGCGAAGATGGTCCACAGCAGTTCGATGTCGTCACGCGTGGTGGTCTCATCCAGCGAGACGCCGACGTGGTTGGCATCGACCTTGCGCAGGTTGACGCCGTTGGCCACGGCCACCGCGTGCAGCTGGTCGGCGCGCGCCGTCTGCACGGTCAGCGTGTCGAAGTAGCTGTCGTTGGCCAGCGTGTAGCCCAGCGCTTTCAGGCCGGCGGCCAGCACGCCCGTGTAGCGGTGCACGCGCTGGGCGATCTGGCGCAGGCCGGCGGGGCCGTGGTAGACGGCGTACATGGACGCGATCACGGCCAGCAGCACTTGCGCGGTGCAGATGTTGGAGGTGGCTTTCTCGCGGCGGATGTGCTGTTCGCGCGTCTGCAGCGCCAGGCGGTAGGCCTTGTTGCCCTGCGAGTCGATGGTCACGCCGACCAGGCGGCCCGACATGCTGCGCTTGAATTCGTCGCGGGTGGACAGGTAGCCGGCGTGCGGGCCGCCGAAACCGAGCGGCACGCCGAAGCGCTGGCTGTTACCGACGACGACGTCGGCGCCCCATTCGCCCGGCGGGGTGAGCATGGTCAGGGCCAGCAGGTCGGCCGCCACCACCACCATCGCGCCACGCGCCTTGACGGCGGCCACGGCTTCCCTGTAGTCGCGCACCACGCCGTTCACGCCAGGGTATTGCAGCAGCACGCCGAAGCACTCGGGCAGGCCGGCCAGTTCGGCCGGCGCGAAGCCGCGCACTTCAATCCCCAGCGGCTTGGCGCGTGTTTCCACCACTTCGCGCGTTTGCGGCAGCACGTCGTCGGCCACGTAGAACACGTTCGATTTCGATTTGCCCACGCGCTGGATCAGCGTCATGGCTTCGGCGGCGGCCGTGCCTTCGTCGAGCATGGAGGCGTTGGCGATGCCCATGCCGGTCAGGTCGGTGATCACCTGCTGGAAGTTCAGGATCGCTTCCAGGCGGCCTTGCGAGATCTCCGGCTGGTAGGGCGTGTAAGCCGTGTACCAGGCCGGGTTCTCGAAGATATTGCGCAGGATGACGCCTGGCGTGTGGGTGTTGTAGTAGCCCTGGCCGATCAGCGACTTGAGCACCTTGTTCTTGGATGCGATGGCCTTCAGCTTGCCCAGCGCTTCCTGCTCGGGCATGGGGGCGCTGTACTGGCCCAGCGGCAGCGCGCTCTGGTTGCGGATGTTGGCGGGCACGAGGGCGTCGATCAGCGCGGCGCGCGAGGCGTAGCCGAGCACGGCCAGCATGGCTTGCTGGTCGGCGGCGTCGGGGCCGATGTGGCGGGCCTGGAAGGCGTCGCGGGCTTCAAGTTGGGAAAGGCTGGTGCGGGTCATGATGTATCAGGGCGAAAAAGAGGAGAGGGTGCCGGCGGGGACGGCGGACGGGAACAAAAAAGGCCAGCGCGAACGCTGGCCTGGTTACCGTCTTAGGCGGTGGCCTTGCCGTAGGCGGCCGCGTCCAGCAGGCCGTTAATGGCGTTGGCATCGGCTGGCTTGATCTTGAACATCCAGGCGGCGTAGGCGTCGGCGTTGATCGACTCGGGGGCGTTGACCACGTCCTCGTTCACGGCCACCACTTCGCCGGCCACGGGAGCGTAGATGTCGCTGGCGGCCTTGACCGATTCCACCACGGCCGCGTCGTCGCCGGCGCCGTAGGTGGCGCCCACTTTCGGCAGTTCGACGAAGACGATGTCGCCCAGCGCATCCTGTGCGTACTCGGTGATGCCGACGGTGACGGTGCCGTCAGCTTCCAGGCGTACCCACTCGTGGGACTCGGTGTACTTCAGGTCTGCAGGGATGTTCATGTGTGGCTCCAGAGGTAAGTGTTTGTTAAATAGTTTTTGGGGTCAGGCGACGAGGATTTTACCGTTACGTACGAACGGCAGCTTGACGACCGAGGCGGCCAGCTTCTTGTCGCGGATTTCCACGTGCACGGTGTCGCCCACGGCCACGCCCATCGGCACGCGCGCCAGCGCGATCGCTTGCTGCATGGTGGGGCTGAAGGTGCCGCTGGTGATCTCGCCGGTGGCGTCGCTGCCGGCCACGATGACTTTCTGGTGGGCGCGCAGCACGCCGCCTTTTTCGCGCAGCACCAGGCCCACGAACTGGGCGTTCTGGCCCATTTCCTCCAGCGCGGCCTTGCCGATGAAGTCGCGCGGCGACACCAGGTCGATGGTCCAGGCCAGGCCCGCGTCCAGCGGGTTGACGGTTTCGTCCATGTCCTGGCCGTACAAATTCATGCCCGCTTCCAGGCGCAGCGTGTCGCGCGCGCCCAGGCCGGCCGGCTTGACGCCGGCGGCGGCCAGCGCGTTCCACAGGGCCACGGCCTGTTCGGCGGCCACGCCGATTTCAAAACCGTCTTCGCCCGTGTAGCCGGTGCGCGCCACCATCGCCTCGCCGAACACGGCGCTGTGGGCGAAGGCCACGTTGAAGGGCTTCATGTCGGCCGTCGCGGCCTGGGCTTCGGGGATCACTTGCCATACCTTGGCGCGCGCGTTCGGGCCCTGCACGGCGATCAGGGCCATGGCGTTGGCGCCGTCGCGGCGCTGGGTGATGGTCAGGCCGCTGTTGGTGGCCGTGTTCTGCGCCTGCATCCAGGCCACGTCCTTCTCGGCCGTGCCGGCGTTGACCACCAGGCGGAACCAGCTCTCGTTGATGAAGTAGACGATCAGGTCGTCGATCACCTTGCCTTGCGGGTTGAGCATGCACGAGTACAGGGCCTTGCCCGACACTTGCAGCTTGTCGACGTTGTTGGCCAGCAGGCCGCGCAGGAAGGCGCGCACGTTGTCGCCCTTGATGTCGACCACGCACATGTGGGCCACGTCGAACATGCCCACGTCGGTGCGCACGGCATGGTGTTCCTCGATCTGCGAACCGTAGTTGACGGGCATGTCCCAGCCGCCGAAATCGACCATGCGGGCGCCCGCGTCGCGGTGGGCTTGATTGAGCGGGGTGGTTTTGAGCGTCATGTATTCCTCGGTCCAAAGGTGAAAGGGTTAACGGAGCAGACAAGGAAGAGCTAACGCAGCTTCTCCACGTGTGATCGCAGACCCCTCTGTCCTTGGTACCTGAGAGATAACGGGATGGTTCCCGTGCGCCCCTTCGGTGGGCCGCCGGCATGTGCCGCGGCCGCTCTCCAGAGTTGAGCCAGGCGCTTGCGCGCGCCGGTCCCTTGATCGGTCCTTTTGCCTGAGAGTTTGTGGGTAGTGCCCCTTCGGCGGCTGCGCAGGTCAGCCCTCTCCCGATCAAGACTCGGAAATATATGCCAGAAGGGCCTTGCTGTCAATAAAACCAGTCGTCGGCGCGCCTGCTGTGTGGTCTTGCCGGGCGCGCACGAATGGCGCGCGGTGGCGGACTCGATGACCGCCGTTTTGCTAAAATTGCCCAAACAACCTGCGGGTGCGGCCATGAACGAAGAGCGCGATCAATTCGAAGGGCATGCCTGGTTTACCTTGTCCGGCGACGTCAACAGCGATATGGTGCGGCGCGTGTTCGACGCGGTCGCCGACATGACGGAAGACCGGGTCGGCACGGCCCATATCCTGATCCAGTCCAATGGCGGCTACGTCAGCGACGGCATCTGCCTGTACAACTACCTGAGCAACCTGCCGATCCGCTTCATGACCTACAACGCCGGCGCCGTGGCGTCGATCGCCGTCATCGTGTTCCTGGCCGGCGAGCGGCGCTACGCCAGTGAGACGGCCCGCTTCATGGTGCACAAGTCGCACGCCAGCGCGCCCCACGGCGCCCGGCCCGACGCGTTGCGCATCATCGTGGAAGGCTTGCAGGCCGACGACGCGCGTACCGAACAGATCATCCGCGCGCACGTGCGCCTGACGGACGAGCACTGGCGGATCCACGCTTATTCCGATTTGCACCTGACGGCCAGCGAGGCGCAGGCCGTGGGCCTGGTGGACGAGGTGCAGGACTTCGCCCCGCCCAAGGGGCTGCGCGTGACCAATATTTGAGGCTGACCGCGCCGGCGACCGTCAACTTTCGGCCAATCCGGCCGTTATTACTTTTCTCCTCCGTAATTATGTGTTGCATTTTAGGTAATTCCTGCGTGCGACTGGCGCGCCGGTCCATGGGCCCGCGCGTGCCGTGGCTGATTTGCTCTGGTTAAGAAATAACCATGGGAAAGTGCGTTGGATTTGATGGTCAGCGTGAAAATGTGAGAAATATCTCCGATTATTTCTTTTTGGCTATTGCCATGTGGCAATACTGTGCAAGAATAGGGTAAAGCGGCGAAATTCCCGGTCCGGCTGCCAAGCTGGCTGATGCCGCCGCACCAGACAACCCGTCAGCAGGCGATAAAATGATGGCAACTTCAACAACTACTGTGGCACCGAAAAAGACGGTCTCGCCGCGGCATGCCTTGTTGGAGGAGCTGATCGGTATCGCCGTCAAGCAGGCTGGCGACCAGTTCCCCGACTTCGCCAACCGCCTGGCGGCCGCCTTGATCGACGCCACCCAGGGCGATCCCGCGCAGATGCAGCAGCGCATCAAGGCTGGCAACCTGCTACATCATGGCAATGCAGCGTTCCAACACCTGGCCACGGCCACGCTGGAAAAATCGTTGCGCAAGGAAATCGCGTTGCTGTCGCCGGCCGCCAAGCCCAAGGCCGCCAAGAAGACGGAAGCGCTCAGCCTCGTGCCCTACGAGGAAATGGACACCAAGGTGGCGCTGGGCAGCGTCAGCAAGCCGTTCGAAACCCTGTACGCTGACGCGCTGCAGACGCTCAACGTGCGCCTCGCCTTCCTGCTGGATCGCGACATCCTGCGCGGCAACCAGAATCCGTTCCGCCCAGAAGTGTTCCTGTCCGCCGTGCAGCAAGCGTGGCTGGATTTCGACCCGTCGCCGGAATCGGCCGGCCTGTTGCAGCCGCTGCTCAAACCGGGCATGTTCATCGAACTGGGCCCCATGCTGGAAGCGCTCAACCTGACCTTGCAGCGCAAGGGGGTATTGCCCGGTTCGGTGGACGGCTACAAGAGCCGCAAGGCCGACCGCGCCTCGCCCGCGGCCCCGCCGCGCGTGCGCGCCAACCAGGCCGTACTGGCCCAGCAGTTGCGCCAGTTCTTTGGCGCCGCCGAACCGCAGGAAGACATCGACCTGACCATCCCCGACCTGCCCAACGTGCCGATGGCGCCCGACAGCGCCTGGACGCAGGGCGCCGCCCAAGGCTTCCATGGGGCCATGCACAACGAAAGTGCCCAGCGCCTGTCGCAGGTGGCGGCCAAGCGGCCCTTGCTCGGTTATCTGGCGCAGTTACAGAAGAAAAGCGTGCCGACCGGACTGGCGCCGGCCGGCGTGGGGGGCGCGGTGGCCGGTGGAGTTGGCAGCGGGGGCGGCCTGTCCGATATGCTGCACGGCTTTGGCGAGCCAGGTGCTGGCAATGTGTTTTACTTGCCCGCCATTAAGCAGAACCTGCCGCAGGGCAGTTTGTCGCGCACCGACGAAAGCACGATAGACCTGCTGTCGGCCATCTTCGAGACGGTGTTCCGCGACCAGAATATTTCGCAGGAAATCCGCGACCTGATCCGCTTCCTCCAGATTCCCGTGCTCAAGGCGGCGCTGGTGGACAAGAATTTCTTCTTCCAGGAAGCCCACCCTGCGCGGCGCCTGATCGATTTGCTGTCGCGCATGGGCTGGGAACAGCGCAAGGGGCCGGACGATCCCTTGTTCCAGGCCATGCAGCGTAGTGTGGACCGGGTGGGGCGCGATTACGACCATGAGCTGTCCGTGTTCACGGAAGCGGTCAATGAACTGGAGGCGTCGATCAAGGCCGAGGAAGCGGCCGCCGCCACCGCCATCGCCGAGCCGATCGCCGCCGCGCTCAAGCAGGAACGCATGGCCGAGGCCAGCAAGTCGGCCAAGAACGCGGTCGCGCTGCGCATCGGCACCGGCGAAGTGATCGCCGTGGTGGAAGCGTTCCTGGAAAACAAATGGGTGTCCGTGCTGACCATCGCCTACAGCGTGGAGCAGGACAAGCCAGGTGCGGTCGAGAACGCCACGCGCACCATGGACGACCTGATCTGGAGCGTCAAGCCCAAGCTCAACGCGGACGACCGCAAGCAATTGATCGCCAAGCTGCCCGGCCTGCTGTCCACGCTCAACAAGTGGCTCGACGTGATCAAGTGGCAGGATGCGGACCGGCTGCAATTTTTTGCCGAGCTGGCCGAGTGCCACGCGTCCATCGTGCGGGCGCCGCTGGAACTGAGCCCGGAGCGGCAAGTGGAAATCGCCATGGAAGCGGCCCAGCGGGCCACGGAACGCCGGCTGGAACTGCAGGCCAAGGCCGCCGCCGAACCGCCGCCCCCGCCGCCCGACGACGATGCCGCGATCGAGGTCGACAGCCTGGCGCGTGGCATGTGGCTGGGCTTTACGCAGGAGGACGGCAGCCAGCGCAAGGTCAAGCTGGCGTGGATCAGTCCCTTGCGCACGCTGTACATCTTCTCCACGGCGGCGCGGCAGGAAGCGTTCTCCATGTCCGGCGAACAGCTGGTCAAGCATTTCCGCGAGAACACCGTGCAACTGATCCGTGCCGATGGCGTGGTGTCCGTGGCGCTGTCGCAAGCGCTGGAGCAGGGCGCCGTCAACGATGAGGCGATGGACGAAGCCGAAACCGCCGCATAACCCAAAGCAAAATCGGGGACGTAACACCATTTTCCCGCAAGGGAATACTGTGTTACGTCCCCGATTTGTCGGCAAAGAAAAATCAGGGACGTAACACCATTTTTCCGGAAGGGAATATCTTGTTACGTCCCCGATTTTTCTGGGGGGATAGTCGGGATGCTTAGTTGAGTGCGGCGGCGGGGCCGAAGAACTCGTAGTGGGTCTGCGTTTCCGGCACGCCCAGTTCACGCAGCGCGTGCTTGACCGTCTTCATGAACGGCGTGGGGCCGAGGAAGTAGGCGTCCACATCGCGCGTTTCCGGCATCCACTTGGCCAGTTGGGCGCTGTCGATCAGGCCCACGGCGTCGGGCGCCGGATGGGCCTCGTGGGGCTCGGCGTAGATGTAGTGGCGGCGCAGGTTGGCGTGGCGTTCGGCCAGCTGGTCCACCTGGTCGCGGAACGCATGCACGGCGCCGTTGCGGGCGGCGTGGATGAAGTGGATGGGGCGGCCTGACTTCACGGCCTTGCTCAGCATGGCCAGGGTGGGGGTGATGCCCACGCCGCCGCTGATCAGCACGATCGGACGGGCGCTGTCGGCCAGCGTGAAGTTGCCCGACGGCGGGAACAGTTCCACCGTGTCGCCTTCCTGCACCTGCTCGTGCAGGTAGCCCGACATCTTGCCGCCCGGCTCACGCTTGACGCTGATCTGGTAATCGCGGCCATTGCTTTCGGCCGACAGCGAATACTGGCGGCGCTGCTCGCTGCCATCGACCATGGCGCGGATGCCGATGTACTGGCCGGGCTGGAATTCCATGACGGGCTGGCCGTCGGCCGGACGCAGCACGAAGGTCGTGATCTCGGCGCTCTCCACGCGCTTTTGCGCCACCACAAAGGCGCGCGCGCCTTCCCAGCCACCTTTTGCGGCGGCCTGGGCCTGGTAGGTCTGGCCTTCGATGCCGATCAGCAGCTCGGCCAGTTGGCCGTAGGCGGCGCCCCAGGCTTCGAGCACGGCGTCGGTGGCCGTCTCGGCGCCCAGCACTTCGCGGATCGCCTTCAGCAGGCTGGCGCCCACCATGGGATAGTGTTCAGGCAGGATGCGCAGCGCCACGTGCTTGCTGACGATGGTGTTGACCAGCGGTCCCAGCGCTTCCAGTTTGTCGATGTGCTTGGCGTACATGAGGATGCTGGTGGCCAGGGCGCGCTGCTGGTCGCCGCTATGCTGGTGCGCCTGGTTGAAGTAGGGCAGCACTTCAGGATAGTCCTGGAACAAGGTGCGGTAGAAGTGGCGGGTCAGGGCTTCACCGCCTTGTTCGAGGATGGGGACGGTGGCGGTGACGATGGCGCGGTGCGACTGGGACAGCATGACGACTCCTTTGGGTTAAACATGCATGTAGTATGCCGCTTTTTCTTGATCTGTGTCAAGAGAATCGGTATTTCATTTACTTCTATTTTTATGCAATATTGACGCACGGAAATATCCCTCGTGGCCTCGGCGATGTGGTTAAATGATGTTGCGCTGCAATGCGCGCGCAACGTTTTCTTTTTGGTGGTGTAAATGATCTGGTGGCAAAGCTTGAGCGTGTTGGGCAGTCTGGCGGTGACCGGCCCCATCGGCGTGGCCATCGCCGTCTGGCTGCTGGCCGGCAAGTCGTGGCGGCTCACGTTATCGTGGTGCCTGCTGTTTGGCGCCGGCATGGCGCTGGTGGTGCTGACCAAGGTGGCCTTTATCGGCTGGGGCGTCGGGGTGCCCTCGCTGGAATTCGCTGGCTTCAGCGGCCATGCGATGCGGGCCGCCGCCGTGTTCCCCGTCGCGTTCTACCTCGCGTTCCGGCGCTGGGACTTGCCGCACCGCCAGCTGGCATTGATGGCCGGCATCCTGGTGGCCATGCTGATCGCCGTCGCGCGCGTGTATGTGATGGCCCATTCCGTGTCCGAGGCGGTCACTGGCTGCCTGCTGGGCCTGGTGGTGGCGGCCGCCTTCATCTGGCATGCCAGCACGGAAAACCACATGGCCCTGAGCCGGGTGCTGATGGCCTTGTGCATCCCCGTGCTGCTGGTGGCGCCGCGTGTCGAACCCCTGCCCACCGAGCAATGGATGACGCAACTGGCGCTGTTGCTGTCGGGGCATGACCGTCCCTACACGCGCAGCCTGTGGCGCGGGCCCGGCCCGCGCAGCGTATTGCGCTAAGGCAGGACGCACGCAGGGGCGCAATGCGTGTTTTTGGCCAGAATAGATGGACGAAATGGTATGATAGGCCACTTTTCATTTGGCTAATGCACGGTGATGCCTAGCGCCGCCGCACGCCTTCCACCAACCATCGATCGTTTGCTTGAGTTTGATTAATTGAGGCCGCCTGCGGCCTGGAACAGTTCACAACGTGCGTCTATCTTCCATTAAATTGTCGGGATTTAAGTCTTTCGTCGATCCCACCAATTTCCAGGTCCCCGGTCAGCTGGTCGGTGTGGTCGGCCCCAATGGTTGCGGCAAGTCGAACATCATCGACGCCGTGCGCTGGGTGCTGGGCGAATCGAAGGCGTCGGAACTGCGCGGCGAGTCCATGCAGGACGTGATTTTCAACGGTTCCACCCACCGCAAGCCGGCTGGCCGCGCGTCGGTGGAGCTGGTGTTCGACAATAACGACGGCAAGGCCTCCGGCCAGTGGGGCCAGTACGCGGAAATCGCCGTCAAGCGCACGCTCACGCGCGACGGCACCTCGACTTACTACATCAACGGCCAGCCCGTGCGGCGGCGCGACATCCAGGATATCTTCCTGGGCACGGGCCTGGGGCCGCGCGCCTACGCGATTATTGGCCAGGGCATGATCGCCCGCATCATCGAGTCGCGCCCGGAGGAATTGCGCGTGTTCCTCGAGGAAGCGGCGGGCGTGTCGAAATACAAGGAACGCCGGCGTGAAACGGAAAACCGGCTGCACGACACGCGCGAGAACCTGCTGCGGGTGGAAGACATCCTGCGCGAGCTGAACGCCAACCTGGAAAAGCTGGAAGCCCAGGCGGCCGTGGCCACCAAGTTCCACGCGCTGCAAGCGGACCAGGAAGAAAAGCAGAAACTGCTGTGGCTGCTGCGCAAGACGGAAGCGGAAAACGAGCAGAAGAAATATTTCCGCGACATGGAGCAGGCCCAGACCGACCTGGAGGAACAGACGGCCAAGCTGCGCCACGTGGAACTGTCGCTCGAGCAGATGCGCCAGGCCCACTTCGCCGTGGGCGATCGGCTGCACACGGCCCAGGGCCATCTGTACCAGACCAACGCCGAGATCGGCAGCCTGGAAGCGCAGATCAAGTTCGTGCTCGAATCGCGCACCCGCTTGCAGGCCCAGCTGGCCACCCTGACAGCCCAGCGCGACCAGTGGCAAAGCCAGGCCCAGGAATACACGGAACAGATCGAGGAAGCGGAATTCAACCTCGAGGAATTGTCGGCCAAGGTCGAACAATCGCAAATGATGGCCGAGCAGAAGGCCGAAGCCTTGCCGGCCATGGAGCAGGCGTGGCGCGAAGCCCAGGTCAAGAGCACGGAATCGCGGGCCCGCATCATGCAGGCCCAGCAGCAACTGGAATTGGAATCGGCCCACCAGCGTAACGCCTCCAACATCCTGTCCGGCCTGGCCACGCGGCGCGAGCGCTTGCAGCAGGAAAAGACCGGCCTGAGCCTGCCCGACAGCAGCCACCTGGCCAACCTGAAGCTGCAGCTGGAGGAAAAGCAGCAGGCGCAGGAGGAACTGGGCTACCACCTCGAGGAGGCGCTGGAACAGCAGCCGAAACTGGAAGCGGAACGCCAGGCCGCGCAAGCCCAGGTCAACACGGAAACGGCCGCCAACGCCCAGCTCGAAGCGCGCCTGAACGCGCTGCGCCAGATGCAGGAACGGGTGCAAACCCAGGGCAAGGTGCAGCCGTGGCTGCAAAAGCACGAGCTCGACGCGCTGCCGCGCCTGTGGCAAAAACTGAACGTGGTAGCGGGCTGGGAGACGGCGCTCGAATCCGTGCTGCGCGAACGCACTTCGGCCTTGCAGATGTCGAACATCGACTGGGCCAAGGCTTTCTTCAGCGATGCGCCACCGGCCAAGCTGGCCCTGTACGCGCCCTCGACGGCCGTGCCGCCGGCGCCGCAGGAAGTGCCCGGCCTGACGCCATTTCTGAACCTGCTCAAGCTTAACGATCCGGGCCTGCGCGCCGTGCTGCAGGACTGGCTGCACAACGTTTATTCGGCCGAGGACACGGCCAGCGCCTTCGCGGAGCGGGGCAGGTTGCCGGCCGGCGGCTGTTTCGTCACGCGCCAGGGCCACGTGATCACGCAAGGCAGCGTGCGCTTTTACGCGGCCGACGCCGAGCAGGACGGCATGCTGGGCCGCCAGCAGGAAATCGACAACATCACCAAGCAGTTGCGGGCCCAGCAGATGCTGGCCGACGAGGCGCGCGCGCGCGCCGTGCGGGCCGAGGCGGCCGTGGCCAACCATGCGCGCCAGCTCACCGAGTACCGCGCCCGCAGCCAGAGCCTGACCCAGTCCGTGCACACGCTGCAACTGGAAGTGCTCAAGCTGTCCGAGATCGAAGCGCGCTTCAACCAGCGCAGCAACCAGATCGAAACGGACCTGGCCGAGATCGCGGCCCAGGAAGCGGAGCAGATGCAGATCAAGCTGGAATCGGAAGAAAAATTCGAACAGCTGGACATGGCGCTGGGCACGCTGCAAGGCGAGCACGAGGATGGCCAGACGGCCTTCCTGCAACAGGAGCAGCGGCTGGCCGACGCGCGCGAACAGCTGCGCGAGCTGGAACGGGCCGCGCAGGAAGCCCAGTTCGCCGAAAAATCCCAGCGCAGCAAGATCGAGGAATTGCGCCGCAATATCGCCACCGCCACCACCCAGGCCACGCAGGTGGCGTCCAGCCTGGCAGCGGGCCAGCAGGAACTGGCCAGCCTGGAATCGGGCGCGGCCAACGATGGCTTGCAGGACTTGCTGCAACGCCGGACGGAACAGGAGAAAGCGCTGTCGGACGCGCGCCACGAGCTGGACCAGATCACCCAGCAACTGCGCTCGTCCGAGGAGCAGCGCATGCAGGCCGAACGCAGCCTGCAACCGCAGCGCGACAAGATCATGGAAATGCAGCTCAAGGAACAGGCCGCGCGCCTGAACCAGGAGCAGTACGCGGCCCAGCTGGCCGAAGTGAACGCGGACGAGGCGGCCCTGTCCGAGAAGCTGCACCCGGACATGAAACCATCCTACCTGCAAGGCGAGGTGACCAGGCTCAGCAACGCCATCGCCGGCCTGGGCGCCGTCAACCTGGCCGCGCTCGACGAGCTGGCCCAGGCGTCCGAACGCAAGCAATTCCTGGACGCCCAGAACGCCGACCTGACCGAGGCCATCAACACGCTGGAAGATGCGATCCAAAAGATCGACAAGGAAACGCGCGAACTGCTGCAAGACACCTTTGACCGCGTCAACGGCCACTTCTCCGAGCTGTTCCCCATCCTGTTCGGCGGCGGCCAGGCCAAGCTCATCATGACGGGCGATGAAATCCTCGACTCCGGCGTGCAAGTGATGGCGCAGCCGCCGGGCAAGAAGAACGCCACCATCCACCTGCTGTCGGGCGGCGAGAAGGCGCTCACGGCCACGGCGCTGGTGTTCTCCATGTTCCGCCTGAACCCGGCGCCGTTCTGCCTGCTCGACGAGGTCGACGCGCCGCTGGACGACGCCAACACGGAACGTTTCTGCCGCATGGTCAAGCGCATGTCGGACCAGACCCAATTCCTCTTCATTTCGCACAACAAGATCGCGATGGAGATGGCCAATCAACTGATCGGTGTGACGATGCAAGAGCAGGGCGTATCGCGCATCGTGGCGGTGGACATGGAAGCCGCCGCCAATTTTGCTTCCGAGGCACAAGCAGCATGACAGATCTTCAACTGAGTTTAATCGGCGCCGGTGGCGTGTTCATCGTCGGTGTGTTCAGCTACAACAAGTGGCAGGAGTACAAGGCCAAGAAAAGCGTGGAACGGGCGTTCGCCTCCGACCATGACGACGTGCTGATGCGCGCCGGCGACGCTCCTGTGCCGCGCCAGGAACCGAGCTTCTCGCTCGATGGTGCGGCGCCCGGCGTGGCTGGCGGCGAAGCGACGGCCGCGGCCGCCGCCTTGAGCGCCGTCGCCGGCCAAGCCCAGTACGGCGACGGCCAGGCCGCGCCCGCCGCCCCCACGGCGGAAACGGCGGCCAGCCTGGCCGAGCAAGCCACCAACCTGGTCGATCCGCTGATCGACTGCCTGCTGCCGCTGGCGCTGGAAACGCCCGTGCGCGGCGAAAAAATCCTGCCCGTGCTGCAAACGTTGCGGCTGGTGGGCAACAAGCCGGTGCACTTCATTGGCCTGGCCGTCAGCGGCGACTGGGAACCTATCGTCCACGGCGGGGTCTATACGAAATTGCAAGGTGGCGTGCAGCTGGCCAGCCGCACCACGGCACTGAACGAGCTGGAATATTCGGAACTGGTCACGCGCCTGCGCGCCATGGCCGACGAGATCGGCGCCGAGCCGGAAATCCCGGACATGATCGAGGTGATGGCCGAGGCCCGCAACCTGCACCGTTTCGTGGCCGGCCACGACGCGCAACTGGGCGTGAACCTGCAAAGCAATGGCGCGCCATGGGCCATCGCCACGCTGCTGGGCGCGCTGGAAAAGAAAGGTTTCGACGTGCGTCCCGATGGCCGCTTCGTGATGCCGGACGGCGAGGGCGGCTACCTGTTCTCGCTGTCGACCAACGTCACGCTGGCCGAGGAAACCACGTCGCGCCTGACGCTGCTGCTGGACGTGCCCTGCGTGGCGCCGGCCCGCGACGGCTTCGGCGCCATGGTGGCGTGCGCCAAGTCGCTGGTGGCGCGGCTGGACGCGACCATCGTCGACGATTACAACACGCCGCTCAGCGATGCGGCACTGGAAGAAATCAAGGGCCAGGTGCAGGATTTCTACGCCGAGATGGAAGCGTCCGATATCCCGGCCGGTTCCTCGCGCGCGCTGCGCGTGTTCAGCTGAAAGCAGGGTAATGAGCAATACGCAACACAACACGGACATGACGGCAGTGGCGGCCCGGATGGCCGCCCTGGGCGCGGAGCTGAACAAGCACCTGCACGCCTATCATGTGCTGGACGCGCCCACCATCCCGGACGCGGAGTACGACAAGCTGTTCCTGGAATTGCAGCAACTGGAGGCGGCCCATCCCGAGCTGGCCCAGCCCGACTCGCCCACCTTGCGCGTGGGCGCGCCGCCGCTGCCCCAGTTCGAGCAGGTCACGCACGCCGTGCCCATGCTGTCGCTGAACAACGGTTTCAACGATGAGGACATCGTCAACTTCGACCGCCGCGTGCGCGAAGGGCTGGATGCGGTGCAGGTCGAATACGCGGCCGAGGTCAAGTACGACGGCCTGGCCATCAACCTGCGCTACGTCGATGGCGTGCTGGTGCAGGCCGCCACGCGCGGCGATGGCTACACGGGCGAGGATGTGACGGCCAACGTCAAGACCATCCGCAGCATCCCGCTGCGCCTGGACACGCCCCATCCGCCGGCCGTGCTCGACGTGCGCGGCGAAGTGCTGATGTTCAAGGCCGATTTCGAGCGCATGAACGAGCGCCAGCGCGCCGCCGGCCACAAGGAATTCGTCAATCCGCGCAATGCGGCGGCCGGCACCTTGCGCCAGCTCGATTCGCGCATCACCAGCCAGCGCAAGCTGAGCTTTTTCGCCTACGGCATCGGCGCGCTGGAAGGGGCGCCCATGCCCGAGTCCCATTCGGCGCTGCTGGACTGGTACCGCACGCTGGGCCTGCCCGTGGCGCGCGAGGCCTCTGTCGTGCATGGCGTCGATGGCTTGCTGGGCTACTACCGCACCATCGGCGCCAACCGTCCCAACATGCCCTATGAAATCGACGGCGTCGTGTACAAGGCCAACCGGCTGCAGGACCAGCGCGTGCTTGGCTACGTGTCGCGCGCGCCCCGCTTTGCGCTGGCCCACAAGTTCCCGGCCGAGGAAGCGCTGACGACGGTGCAGGCGATCGAAGTGCAGGTGGGTCGCACGGGCGCCATCACGCCCGTGGCGCGGCTGGCCTCTGTCTTCGTCGGGGGCGTCAACGTCACCAACGCCACGCTGCACAACGAGGACGAAGTGCGCCGCAAGGATGTGCGCGTGGGCGACACGGTGATCGTGCGCCGCGCCGGCGACGTGATTCCCGAAGTGCTGGCCGTGGTGCTGGACAAGCGCCCGCAGCCGGCGCCGCCGCCATACGAGCTGCCCAAGCATTGCCCCGTGTGCGGTTCGCACGTGGTGCGCGAGGAAGATGAAGCCATCGCCCGCTGCTCGGGTGGGTTGTTCTGCTCGGCCCAGCGCAAGGAGGCGATCCGCCACTTCGCCGGCCGCCGCATGATGGACATCGAAGGCCTGGGCGACCGCTACATCGACAACCTGGTGGAAGCGGGCCTGGTGCACGGCGTGTCGGACCTGTACCGGCTCACGCTGGACGACCTGCTGAAAATGAAGCGGCTGGCCGATGAGCGCGACGGCACCACGCCCGAGACTGTCCAGCAAGGCAAGGTGGCCACCAAGTGGGCCGAGAACCTGCTGGAGGCGATCGCCGCCGCCAAGCGCCCGCCGCTGGAACGGCTGTTGTTCGCGCTCGGCATCCGCCACGTGGGCGAATCGACGGCCAAGACCCTGGCCGAATGGCTGGGCCGCTTCGAGCTGGTGCGGCGCGCGCCCGTGGCGCTGCTGCGCGTGCTGCCTGATATCGGCGGCACGGTGGCAGAATCGATCGCGGATTTTTTCGCCGAACCCAAAAACCAGCAAGCCATCGATGCGCTGCTGGCCGAAGGCGTGCAGCCGCAGGGCGAACATGCGCCCAGCGCCAAGCTGCGCGAGCGGCTCGATACGGTCAAGCTGCTGGCCGCGCTGGCCATTCCCAAGTTGACGGAGCCGCGCAGCAAGCAGCTGGTGGAGCAGGGCGTCACGCTGGAAGCGCTGGCCTACCTGAAGATCTTCGACGTGTTCGGCCTGCCGGCCGCCGTGGCCGAGGCGCTGCGCGACTGGATGGAGCAGCCCGGCCACCGCGAACAGCTGCTGGCGCTGGATGCCTTGCGCACGGACCTGCTGGCGCAGATGCCGGCCGCGGCCGCCGTGGTGGAAAGCGCCTTGAGCGGCAAGACCTTTGTCCTGACGGGCACCTTGCCCAACCTGAGCCGCGACCAGGCGGCGGCCCTGATCGAGGCGGCCGGCGGCCGCGTGGCCGGTTCCGTGTCCAAGAAGACGGGCTACGTGGTGGCCGGGGCCGACGCCGGCAGCAAGCTGGCCAAAGCGCAGGAACTTGATCTGGCGATCCTCGACGAAGCGGGCTTGCTGGCATTATTGGCGTTACATGGGCAGCCCGCGGCGGCTGCCGCAACAGACAATGGAAGTGTGGCATGACGAAGAAAATTACCAAGGCAGTATTCCCGGTGGCAGGACTGGGCAGCCGGTTCCTGCCCGCGACCAAGGCCCAGCCCAAGGAAATGCTGCCCATCGTGGACAAGCCGCTGATCCAGTATGCGGTGGAAGAGGCGGTGGCGGCCGGCATCACGGAGATGATCTTCATCACGGGCCGCAACAAGCGCGCCATCGAAGACCACTTCGACACGGCCTATGAGCTGGAATCGGAACTGGAAGCGGCCGGCAAGACCCGGTTGCTCGAATTCGTCCAGAACGTGATCCCCAAGCACGTCAACTGCATCTACATCCGCCAGTCCGCGCCGCTGGGCCTGGGCCATGCCGTGTTGTGCGCCCGTCCCGTGGTGGGCGACGACCCGTTCGCCGTGCTGCTGGCTGACGATTTCATGGACACGCCCGACGGCGTCAAGCCTGTGCTGGCCCAGATGACGGACTTGTACGCCTACGAGCGCTGCAGCGTGCTGGCGGTGCAGAACGTGCCGCGCAACGAAACCAAGCACTACGGTATCGTCAGCGCCTCGGCCTACCAGCCCAACCTGGAACTGGTGCACGGCATCGTGGAAAAGCCGCAGCCGGACGACGCGCCGTCCACGCTGGCCGTGGTGGGGCGCTACGTGCTGTCGGGCCGCATCTTCGACTACCTGGAGCACATCGGCGCCGGCACCGGCGGCGAGATCCAGCTCACGGACGGTATCGCCGCCCTGATGAAGGATGAACGTGTGCTGGCCTACCGCTACCAGGGCCAGCGCTACGACTGCGGCTCCAAGCTGGGCTACCTGAAGGCGACCACCGCCATGGGCTTGAAGCACGCCGAAATCGGCGACGCCTATTGCACCTTCCTGCGCGAAGTCCAGTGCCAGCTTAAAAGTGAGCAGCAAGGCGAGCAGGCCGGGGGCCAGCCATGACCGTGCGCGAGATCCTCAAGATGGGCGATCCGCGTTTGCTGCGGGTGGCCGAGCCGGTGCGCGAATTCGGCACGCCGGCCATGGAACGCCTGATCGCCGACATGTTCGACACCATGCACGCGGCCAATGGGGCCGGCCTGGCCGCGCCGCAGATCGGCGTCAACCTGCAACTGGTGATCTACGGCTTCAAGCAGAACACGCGCTATCCGGACGCGCCCCAGGTACCGGAAACGGTATTGATCAATCCCGTGCTCACGCCGCTGTCGGACGAACAGGAGGAAGGCTACGAGGGCTGCTTGTCCGTGCCCGGCCTGCGCGCCAGCGTGCCGCGCTGGACCCGGTTGCGCTACGTGGGCGTGGACCAGTTCAACCAGCCCATCGTGCGCGAGGTGGATGGCTTCCACGCGCGCGTGGTGCAGCACGAGGTGGACCACCTGCACGGCATCCTGTACCCGATGCGCATCAAGGACTTCTCCCGGTTCGGCTTCACCGACGTGATGTTCCCTGACCGCGATCCCAACGACGACGATTGAGCGGGGCACGATGAGCGCAGAGCCAGTCAAGGGGCCGTTGCGGCCCAAGGTGGGCGCCGAGCGGGGCACCTTCCGCATGGGCAATTCGCGCATCAAGCGCATCGGCCTGCCGCGCTGGTACTGGGCCGACATCTACCACTGGATGCTGACGCTCACGTGGACCCGCTTCTTCCTGTTGTTTTCCACCATCTACGTGCTGACCAACCTGCTGTTCGCCAGCGCGTTCTACCTGGTGCCCGGCTCCGTCGCCAACGCCCGCCCGGACTCTTACCTCGATACCGTGTTCTTCTCGATCGAGACGCTGGCCACGGTGGGCTATGGCTACATGAATCCGGGCAGCACCTACGGCCACGTGGTGGCGTCCATCGAGATCATGCTGGGCATGGTGGAGGTGGCGGTGGTCACGGGCCTGCTGTTCGCGCGCTTCTCGCGGCCCACGTCGCGCATCATGTTTTCCGATTCGGCCGTTATCACGCCGTTCAATGGCGTGCCCACGCTGATGCTGCGGGCCGGGAACGAACGCTCCAACCTGATCCTGGAAGCGTCCGTGCGGGCCTCGCTGGTGCGGCGCGAGACGACCCAGGAGGGCCAGTTGTTCACTCGCTTCTACGATCTCAAGCTGGAACGCGACCAGACCACCGTGTTCGCGCTCACGTGGACCATCATGCACCGCATCGACGAGAGCAGCCCGCTGTGGGGCAAGACGCGCCAGGACCTGATCAACGAGGGGACGACGCTGACGGTGGGCGTGTCCGGCACGGACGACACGCTCAATGACTTCGTCCACGCGCGCCAGAGCTATTCGGCCGAGCACATCTTCTTCAACCACCACTTCGCCGACATCCTGTCCGACAAGCAGGAAGGCGACCTGCGCATCCTCGACTTCAGCAAGTTCCACGACATCTATCCCGATGGCAGCGAAGGCGGCACCATGCCCGGCGCCGCCGTGGCCCATCCCGGCTAAGCGGCGGCACGCCTTTACATCTCCGGCCCCGGTTCGCTGACGGCCGGGGCGGCCGTCTCGTCCACCTGCAGGATGGCCGCCACGTGCTGCAGCCGCAAGCGTTTTTCCTCCTTGATCGGCCCGCTGCGGGCCAGCAGGCCGCGCGCCAGGTGCAGCGCTTCGCGCCGCTGGGCCAGCGTGGGCAGCAGCACGCGCAAGCCTTGCAGGGCGCGCTCTTCGTCCAGCCGTACCAGGTAGGTCTGCAGGTTGACGGCGTGTTTGAGCTGGTTCAGCGTGATGGTCTGGTCCAGCCCCCGTTCGCGCATCAGCTGGCGGATGCCGTCGTATGGCCGCTTGTCCACCACGCCCACGCCGCTGGCCACGTAGATCACCAGCCGCAGGAAGCCCGATTCCTGGCTGCCCCGTTCGAACCACGTCTCGCGTTCGGCGCGGCGCAGGCGCAGCAGTTCGTCCTGCTCGCGGCTGCGCCCACGGGGACGGTTCAGGTGCGGCGCGTTGGGCGCCAGGCCCACCAGCGCCGCCGTCAGCGGCGATTCGTAGACGGCCTTGAACAGGTTCTCGCAGGCGCTGTCGCGCAGGTCGCGGTAGCTGTCCCACAATTGTCCGATCATGGTGCTGGCCTGTTGTTCGGCCTGCAGCAGCGGGTTGTCGGGCGCCACCGGGCGGCGCTGGGCGCGCACGGCTTCGGCCAGCGGCGCCACGGCCTTGACGAAGGGATTGCTGTCCGAGATCAGGTGCCGCTCCAGCCGCGCCCAGTTCAGGTTGCGGTAGACGGCGGCCGTCGTCTCGTTGGACATGGCGCGCACGGCCGGCGAGACGAAACGGTCGTACATGGCCTGGTTGACCTGGGCCACGCGGCGCACCACTTCGAACGCGCGCTCGTCGTCGCGCCCTTCACCGAGCGCCAGGATGTCGCTCACTTCGCGCGGCTCGAAGCGGATCACGTAGCGCCCGCTGGCAAATTCCAGGCCCGGCATGTCCGGGTGGGTGTCGGTGATGATGGCTTCGTACAGGCCCGGCGGCAGCACGTCGATCAGGTCCAGCGCGTTGGCCAGTTCCGTGTGCTCGCGGTTGGCCACGCCGGCCGACACGAAGATGCCCAGGTGGCCCACGTGCTCGTGCAGGAAGTAGACGATGGTCTGCTCGTTGTCGCGGATCTCGCCGGCGTTGGCGTACAGGTCCGGGATCCAGTTCAGCGCCTGCTGGGGCGGCGTGATGTTGTCGCCCCACGAGGCGAACACGATGATGGGCGAGCGGATGTGGCGCAGGTTGACCTGGCTGCGGCCGTCATCATGGAAGATTTCACCGGCGCTCAGGCGGTTGCCGACGAACAGGTTCTGGGTAATCCACTCCATTTCCTCCTTGTTGAGCAGGAAGTGGCCGCCCCACCAGCGCTCGAACTCCAGGAAGCGCTGGCGTTCCGTGTCGACCTTGGCGTACAGGCCGTAGGGCTTGTGCCAGTAGGTGTTGGCCGGGTCCAGCTGCTCGAAGTTGTTGACCAGGTGGGCGCCGTCGAACTTGCCGTTGCCCAGGTCGCCGGCCAGCGAGGCGGGCCAGGTGCCGCCCAGCAGGCCGCCCGTGTAGCGCATCGGGTATTTGCCGTGCACCCCGGACCAGTAGGAGATCGGCGAACCGGCCAGCAGGATGGGGCCCACCAGTTCCGGCTCCAGCGCGGCCAGCATCATCAGCGCCCAGCCGCCCTGGCAGTTGCCGATCACGAAAGGCTTGCCGGCGTCGCCCGGATGCAGGGCGTTGACCTTGGCCAGGAATACCCGCTCGGCCGCCGTCACGCATTCGACCGTCTGGCCCGGCACCGGCTGCGGGAAGAACATCACGAAGTAGCACGGGTGGCCCTGGCGCAGCGCGATGCCGATCTCGCTGTCGATCTTGGAGCCGCCGATGCCGGGGCCGTGGCCGGCGCGCGGGTCGATCACGACGAAGGGGCGCTTGTGCGGGTCGGTGGGCGGGCAGCCGGGCGGCGGCTTGATGGCGGCCAGCGCGTAGTTGGCCGGCCGTTCCAGCTTGCGGCCATCGACGATGATGTCGTAGTCGAACACCAGCACGGGCGGCTTGCCCGATTGCTCATGCTCGGCATAGATGTTGCCGCGCTCGCGCAGCACATCGAGGGTGAGGATGGAACGCTGCCATGCGTCGACCCAGTAGTCGAAGATGGACGAGGCGAGCGCAGGCGTGGCCGGCGTACCGGCTGGCGGGTCGGACAGGGACATGGAGCACTCCCGGGGGGGAATCGGTGGCCGGTATTCCGGCCGCTCGGGCTATTGTTTGTGGCTGCCAGCTTGCTGGGCCGCGCGGCTCAGGGCCGTTTGCGTCTCCAGCGTCAGTTCGGCCAGCTGGCGCCCGTAATCGACGGCCCGCTCCAGCGTGGGCGCCACCTGGGCGCTGGCCATGGCCAGCCACTCTTGCGGCGTGCTTGCCGCCAGCCGCTGGTGCATGGCTTTGGGGTATTCGTCGAGCACGCTGCGGATGGCGTCCATGTTGAGGGCGGTCAGTCTGGCCATGCTGTCGACCCCGCTTTGGGCCAGCGCGGTGACGAAATCGACTTGTGCTTCCACTTGTGCGCGGCTGGCCGCCGGCAATTGTGCGGTGAACTGTTCTGTTGCTGAAACCATGGAAGCCTCCTAGGTGTTTGCTGACAGTGTGTGGGTATGGCGCGTGGTCATTGTGGCATGGCGCGCGGGCGGGGGCAAGCGGCGCGCGCTATGCGGTATCAAGCCGGTAGCAAGCCGCGTCCAGCCCCGGCATGACGGCCCTAGGCCGCGCCCAGCAGGTCGCGCGCGTTCAGCAGCGCGTACACGATCTCGGGATGGCGGTCCAGGCAGCGCCGGATGGCGGCCGGGATGGTTTGCCGCGTCTTGCGGCACAGGCCCGGGCGTTCGGCCAGTTCGATCGTCAGGCCGCGCACCGTGCGCACGCCGTGCACGCTGGGCGTGATGCTGACGACCATGCCCAGCAACTGGTCCATGCGGGCCGTCATGTGCTGCAATTCCTCATAGCTGGCGACAGCTTCGATGCGGGCGACCAGGCGCTTTTCCTCCTCGCGCGTGAGGCGCAGGATGCGCACGTCCGTCTCGGGCGCGGTGTCCAGCGCGTCCAGCAGTCCGTCGCGCCCGCAGACGCAGGCGCCGGGCGGGCACTCCTGGCGTATCGGATAAGGCAATGCTTGCAGCATGGCGGCACGGGCGTGAGCGGACGGACTTTGATTCTACCGCGATGGACATCCAAAAAACACGGACAACATGTATGGACAAAAAAAACGCCCCTGGCGGGGCGTTTATGCTGCGGATGCGGCGTGTGGCGATCAGGCTGCCTTGCGGCGGCGGGCCAGGAAACCCACCAGGCCCAGGCCGGCCAGCAGCATGCCGTAGGTTTCTGGCTCAGGTACCGGCGAGATGAAGGCGCGATAGTTGCTCAGCTTGTCGCTGGTGAGGACGAAGTTCGCCGGCGCGGTGCTCCAGTGGAACAACATTTCGGCGCCGCCGAAGTGCACGGCCAGATAGCTGTTGTCCGCTGGATGCAAAGTGAAGGTCGGGTTGGCATTGGCGGCTGCGCCAGCGGTAAAGGAGCTGGTCTTGGTCAGGCCAAGGATGCCGCTATTGGGCAGACTGGCCAGAATGTCCGACACGCTGTTGGCGCCCAGGTTGGCGCCGTAGTAGGCAACGCTCACCGGCGAAGCGCTGAAGTCGGTGAACGTCACGGTGTGATTGCCGCCGAGGCTGAATGAGCCAAGGTTATTGCTGATGTTGACCAGGCTGGTAACGTCTACCCAGTTGCTGGCCGGAGGGGCCGCATAGGCGGACGTGGCAAGCACCAAGCCAGCGGCGGCCATAGCCAGTTTGACTGCTTTGGTCTTAATGTTGTTCATGTTATATCCCGTGTTTGTAGAGTGATAAATGACTGGCATCGCTCGCTATTCTGTCTGCGCTTCACATCTGCCAGCGGTGTGAATTTGAAGCAGTGAGGTCAGATTATCATAAGACAAACGGAATTTGCTATCTGCAAACAAAAATATTTGCGGATTTTGTTGCATACATGCTTATTTAATGGATTCAGGAGCAACAAAAATTACAGTGGCAGAAATGTTGCAAGCAACCCGCGCCGGATTTGCTGAAAATCAGCGGTTCTTTTCGGCGCTCAGTTTTTGCAGCAGCCGGGTCAGCTCTTCCTGCATCATCGGCGACAGGTTGATGAACTGGCAGCCGATCTGCACTTGCTCGCCGAGCAAGAATGAGCGGAAGGTGCGCGACAGCCGGATTTCCAGGTCGGCGATCATGACGGCGTCCGGCCCCAGTTCCAGCCGCACCCGCTGCAGCTTGCGGCCCACGTGCAGGCCCACGGCGTCACGCGGGGCGGCCCGCATGCCCACGCCGCCGGCGGAAAAGTCATACAGCTGCAATTCGTAGGGCTTGCCATTGAGCACGAACGAGGCCAGGAAGTACACGCCCAGCGGCGTTTCCAGGCGCTGGGCGGCGCGCCGGTTGAGGATCTGGCATTTCTCCGGGAACGTGGCCGGGATCAGGGTAGGGTGCTCGGCCAGCGGCGCCCAGTCGGGCGAGCTGAGCTTGAACTGCATCTTGGCGCTGCGCAGCCAGGCGACGAATACGGCTTCGCCGGGCGGCAGGATTTCGCCTTCATTCAGTTCCAGCACGAAATGGGGATGGTCGGGATCGACGGAACGGATACGGGCCATCACCACGTTGGTGCTGCTGTTGGGATAGATCGACACCGGATCGCCGGTCTCGGCCAGCATGGCCAGGGCGTCGCCGATGTCTTGCTCACTGTTCATCTCGTGCGGCTTGCTGCCGGCCGCGATCGGTTCTTGTGCGTCTTTCAGGCTTGGTGGACCACGACGGAACTGGCTGGGTAGTGGATTATTCACGACGGCATATCTCTTTGCAATTTTCGGGGGAAAAAGATGGTCTGCGAGGGTAGTTTACCCAGTATTGCCCGCGTTGGCTTGCAGAATAGCAAGAATCTTTCATCTAATGGCTTGCGGGCGCCACACGCGCCGTTGGTCGTGGACGGCGCCAGGTCAGAAGCGCTCGTCCGGGCGCAGGTAGCGCCATTGTCCGACAGGTAAGTCACCCAGTTTGACCTTGCCGATGCGTACCCGTTTCAAGCCCACCACCTTCAGGCCCACCATCTCGCACATGCGGCGGATCTGGCGCTTCTTGCCTTCGCGCAGGGTGAAGCTGAGCTGGTCCTCATTTTGCCAGCGCACCTTGGCCGGCAGCAGCGGCTTGCCGTCCATCCACAAGCCGTGATTGAGCTTCTTCAAGTCCGCATCGGGCAGCTTGCCGGGGCGCGTGTATTCCACCCGCACCAGGTATTCCTTGTCGATGTCCGTGTCGTGGCCGATCAGTTGCTTGGCCACACGGCCATCCTGGGTCAGCACCAGCAGGCCGACGGAATCGATGTCGAGCCGGCCGGCCGGCACCAGGCTGCGCAGCTGAGTGGGATGGAATTGTTCCGTGGCCGGGTCGTCGGCCCAGCGGTTCTCGGGCTTGATCAGGGCCACGGCCGGCTGGTAGCCGTCCTCGGCCTGGCCACTGACGTAGCCCATCGGTTTGTTGATCAGCACTGTCACGCGCTTCGATTGCTCGGCCGCAGCCTGGCGTTCCACCGTCACGCGCTGGCTCGGGTAGACCTTGCTGCCCAGTTCGGACACCACCTTGCCATCGACCCGCACCCAGCCGCGGGCGATCCATTCGTCGGCCTCGCGGCGCGAGCACAGGCCCAGTTCGGACATGCGTTTGGACAGGCGTAAAAGTTCTTCACTCATGTTGCATTGATTCTTCAAGTAGGGCGGACGCGGCTCACACCTTGAGCGCGTCCAGTAAATCGGTTTCCAGTTGCAGCTGCAGGCGGGCGTTGCTGAGGGCCGCGCCGTCGACGATGAACACGTCCTCGACCCGTTCGCCCAGCGTCATCACCTTGGCCGTGTGCAGGTTGATCTTGTACTTGGTGAGCACGTTGGCGATCGCATAGAGCAGGCCGGTGCGGTCGTTGGCCGCCACCGACAACAGGTAGTACTGGCCCCGTTCGTCGGGCCGCAGATCGACCGTGGGCTGGATCGGGAAGCTGCGCGACAGGCGCGACAGCCGGCCCTTGCCCGGCGCCGGCAGCGCCGCCTGGCTGGTCAGCAGTTCACACAGCTCATGCTCGATCAGGCTGATGATGTCGCGGTAGCTCTTGGCAAAGCTTTGCTCCGTGACGAGGAAGGTGTCGAGCGCGTAGCCGTGGTGCGTGGTGTGGATCTTGGCGTCGAGGATGCTGAAGTTCTTGCGGTCGAAATAGCTGCAGATGCGCGCGAACAGGTCGGCCTGGTCGCGCACGTAGACGGCGATCTGCAAGCCTTCGCCGATCGGCGCCAACCGGCATTTGACGACCGGCTGGGCGCTGTCCATGCGGTTGTACAGGGCCCGCGTTTCCCACGCGATGTCGGAGGCGTCGTGGCGCAGGAAGTAGGCCACGTCGAGCTGCTTCCACAGCGCTTCGTGCGCGTCCGGCGGCAGGCCGTACAGGCGCAGCGTGGCCAGCGCCTCGTGCTGGCGGTTTTTCAGTTCGCTGTCGGCCGAGTGGTGCTCGCCGCCCAGCACGCGCAGCGTGATGCGGTACAGGTCCTCGAGCAGCTTGCCTTTCCACGCGTTCCACACCTTGGGGCTGGTGCCGCGGATGTCGGCCACCGTCAGCAGATACAGGGCCGTCAGGTGGCGCTCGTCGCCGACCACCTTGGCGAAGGCCGCGATCACGTCCGGGTCCGACAGGTCCTGCTTCTGCGCCACCTGCGACATGGTCAGGTGGTTTTCGACCAGGAACACCACCAGTTCCGTGTCCTCGGCGCTCATGCCGTGGTCGTGGCAGAACTGGGCCGCGTCCACCGTGCCCAGCTTGGAATGGTCGCCGCCGCGGCCCTTGGCGATGTCGTGGAACAGGGCGCCCACGTACAGCACCCACGGCTGGGCGAAGTTGGCCATCAGCTGGCTGCAGAACGGGTACTCGTGCGCATGCTCCGTCATCGTGAAGCGGCGCATGTTACGCACCACCATCAGGATGTGCTGGTCCACCGTGTACACATGGAACAGGTCGTGCTGCATCTGGCCCACGATCTTGCGGAAGTTGGGCAGGTAGCGGCCCAGCACCGACAAATCGTTCATGCGCCGCAGCGTGTGGATGATGCCCACCGGGGCCTGCAGGATGCGCAGGAACAGGGCGCGGTTGACGGGGTCCTGGCGGAAGCCGGCGTCGATCTTGAAGCGCTCGTGCCACAGGGCGCGCATGGTGCGCGAGGTCATGCCTTTGAGCGCGGGGTTCTGCGTCATCAGCAGGAAGATTTCCAGCATGGCCGACGGGGTGCGCTCGAACGTGTCGTCATCGTTCATGTCGATGAAGCCGTTCAGTTCATTGAACCGCGCGTTGATGGGCACGGCCACGCCGGACTGCGGGAACAGCCGTTCCTCGATGTTCTGCAGCAGGATGGTGTTGAGCTGGGTGACGGTCTTGGCGGCCCAGTAGTAGCGCTGCATCAGGTATTCGCTGGCGCGGCGCATGTTGGCGCCGCTGCCGGTGGCCTGGAAACCCAGCGTTTCCGCGATGGCCGTCTGCACGTCGAACACCAGGCGGTCCTCGCGCCGGCCGGCGTGCAGGTGCAAGCGCACGCGGATGTCCTTGAAGGCGCGCTCCTTCTCCATCAGCTGCTTGGCCTCGGTCTGGGTGATCAGGCCCGAAGTGGCCAGCGTGCGCCACGAGTTGGCCAGCCCGGCCGCCTTGACCATCCACAGGATCACCTGCAAGTCGCGCAGGCCGCCCGGGCTTTCCTTGCAGTTCGGCTCCAGGCTGAAAGCCGTGTCCTCGTACTTGGCGTGGCGCTGGCGCATCTCCAGCATTTTCGCGTGGAAGAAGGCCTGCGGGTCCATGGCCGCGTCGTAGCGGCGCTGCAGTTCCTCGAACAGGGGCTGGTCGCCGCAGATCAGGCGCGCCTCGAGCAAGCTGGTTTGCACCGTGATGTCGGCCTGCGACTCGGTCATGCATTCGTCCACGGTGCGGATGCTGTGGCCGATCTCCAGGCCCAGGTCCCACAGCAGTTGCACCAGTTCTTCCAGCTTGCCGCGGGTGGCCTCGTCGGGCGCATGGGCCAGCAGGATCAACAGGTCCACGTCCGAGTGGGGGAACAGTTCGCCGCGGCCGTAGCCGCCCACGCCGACCAGGGCCGTGTCGTCCGGCAGCGCGGCCGCGTGCCACGCTTGCGTCAGCACGGCGTCCACGCTCTGGCGCAGGTTGCGCAGCAGTTTTTCGGGCATGCCGTCGGCCTGGAAGCCGGCGATGACGAGCTGGCGGTCGGCCTTGAGCTGGCGCTTGAGCTGCTCCCGGAGGTCCTTCTTCATCGCGGCGGCCGGCATGGTGCTTACGCGGCCACGGTGGCGTTGGTGATGAAGGCTGGCGGCGGCGGGCTGCCGGCCGACAGGGTCAGCACTTCGTAGCCGGTGTCGGTGACGAGGATGGTGTGTTCCCACTGGGCCGACAGGCTGCGGTCCTTGGTCTTGATGGTCCAGCCGTCGCCCATCTCGCGGATTTCGCGCTTGCCGGCGTTGATCATCGGCTCGATGGTGAAGATCATGCCGGGCTTGAGTTCGTCCAGCGTGCCGGGGCGGCCGTAGTGCAGCACTTGCGGCTCGGTGTGGAACACCTTGCCGATGCCGTGGCCGCAGAACTCGCGCACCACGCTGTAGCCAGCCTTTTCCGCGTGTTGCTGGATGGCGTGGCCGATGTCGCCCAGGTGGGCGCCCGGCTTGACCTGGGCGATGCCCAGCCACATGCATTCGTAGGTGATGTCCGACAGGCGCTTGGCCATGATCGACGGTTCGCCGATGAAGAACATGCGGCTGTTGTCGCCGTGGTAGCCATCCTTGATGACGGTGATGTCGAGGTTGACCACGTCGCCGTTCTTGAGCACCTTGTCGCCGGGGATGCCGTGGCAGATCACGTCGTTGACGGAGGTGCAGATGGCTTTCGGGAACGGCGTGTAGCCGGGCGGGCAGTAGTTGAGCGGGGCGGGGATGGTGCCCTGCACGTTGACCATGTATTCATGGCACAGACGATCCAGTTCCCCGGTGGTGACGCCGGCCTTGATGTAGGGAGTGATGTAGTCCAGCACCTCGGAGCCCAGGCGGCCGGCGACGCGCATGCCGGCGATGTCTTCGGCGGTGTTGATGGTAATCGACATAGTGGATCGCAATCTGCAAAGTAAACGGAAAAAACGCAGGCGGCGAGCAGGTCGAACGTCAGGTTCGTGCTCGCGGCGTGCAGTAGCTTGAAATTATAAACGAGGCGGGACGCCCCGTGCTGTCCGACGGGGCGGGTCTGCGGGCATGCCGGTCAGGCGGCGCGCCCGCGCGAAGGGCGGAATCAGGCGGCGCGGCGCTTGGCCAGCCAGCCCAGCAGGCCGGCGCCGGCCAGCAGCATGGCCCAGGTGTCCGGTTCCGGCACGGGTGGCGGCGCGGGCGGCGTCGGTGGCGGCGGTGGCAAGCCTACCTGCACTTCGAACGGCGGCGCCGAGTTGACGAAGGCCGGTGGCGCGGCCACCGGCACGGGCGGCGCCACTTGCATTTCGCGTGGCGCGACCACCAGCGCTGGCGCCTCGGCCGGCACCAGCACGACTGGCGCGGCGGCGGCAACCAGGATAGGGGCGCGGCCACCGGCGTCATCCTCGGTGTTGTGGGCCACGGGCGCAGCCGGGCGGCTGATGCGGCTGATGTTGCCGCAGATCTTGGGCACCAGGATGCAATGGTTCTCCGCGCAGTAGACGGCCGCCGGCTCCACGCGGGTCTTGGCCCACTTGTTGCGCGTCACGCTGTGGCACACGGAGGCGGCGCCAAAGTGCATGTCGCGGATGGCCGGATCGTAGGCGCCATTGGTATCGCTGGTGATGGCGTCGCGCGTGATGCTGACCATGTCGTCAGGCTGTTTGCTGGCGATGCGCTTTTTCAGTTCCGCCCGCACGGACGGTGGCAGGTCGGTGTAACGGTCAATGGCGGCATTTGCATTGCCCGTGTAGGGATTGACGCCGGGCCGGTCCCAGGAACAGCTGGGCTGCACGGTGGACAGGGCGGCGAGCGTGACAGCGAGAGCGATGGACATGATGTTGTTCTTCCCATTGTTATGCCGGTTTATAGTGTCCTGCAATCCGGTATTGCTATTACAGAACTATAGTTTTCCTAATGATAATACGATTCGGCAACCAATTGCTGTCATTTAAGCCACAAACGCTAGAAATATTTCATTAAAATGACATTGATTTTTCTTGACACGGGTAATGTTGTTGAAAAGTTTACGTGGCGGAATTGACCTGGGTCGCGCAGACGTGACGCCGGACTTGATCTGGGACCGCATGTTGCGGTAGAATTTCGGGTTGCTTGAATTCGTTTTTAAGCAATGTTGTAAAAACGTTTGATTTTTTAATTACACAAGCGAATCCGGTCGACAAGGGTGCCGTCAAGGTGACTGATCGGATTCCAGACCCAACCCTGGAGTTTAATATGTCCGTAACTATGCGCGAAATGCTGGAAGCCGGTGTCCACTTCGGCCACCAAACCCGTTTCTGGAACCCAAAGATGGCACCGTTCATCTTCGGTCACCGCAACAAGATCCATATCATCAACTTGGAAAAGACGATGGGTATGTATCAGGAAGCGATGAAGCACGTGAAACAGGTCGCTTCGAACCGTGGCACCATCCTGATGGTCGGCACCAAGCGTCAAGCCCGCGACATCATCGCCGCTGAAGCTCAGCGCGCAGGCGTTCCTTATGTTGACCAGCGTTGGCTGGGCGGCATGCTGACCAACTTCAAGACCATCAAGACCTCGATCAAGCGCCTGAAAGACATGGAAGCGGCCATCGAAGACGGTTCGGTCGAGAAGCTGTCGAAAAAAGAAGCGCTGATGTTCCAACGCGAAATGGTCAAGCTGCAGAAGTCGATCGGCGGCATCAAGGAGATGGGTGGCGTTCCTGACGCGATCTTCGTCGTTGACGTCGGCTACCACAAAGGTGCGATCACCGAAGCGGCTAAACTGGGCATCCCTGTGATCGGCGTGGTCGATACCAACCACTCGCCAGAAGGCGTGAGCTATGTGATCCCAGGTAACGATGACTCCTCGAAAGCCATCATGCTGTACGCCCGCGGTGTGGCTGACGCCATCCTGGAAGGCCGTGCCGCTGCCGGCAACGAAGTCGTTGAAATGATCAAGGCTGCCGCTGGCGACGAGTTCGTCGAAGTGAACGAACAGGCTTAATTGCCCGCTCGTCAGTAGCAAGGAAAAAGGGGTGGCAGCAGCTCCCCCTTTTTTTTAATCGTGGACCGGGCGCTGTGCGCCGTACCGTGCGCCGCCCCACACCACAACCCCACAGAATACAGGAGAAACACATGGCAGCGATTACTGCAGCGATGGTCGGCGAACTGCGCGCCAAGACCGATGCACCGATGATGGAATGCAAAAAGGCCCTGACGGAGGCCGATGGCGACATGGGCCGCGCGGAAGAGATCCTGCGCGTCAAGCTGGGCGGCAAGGCCTCGAAGGCATCGGCCCGCATCACGGCTGAAGGCGTGGTGGCCACCTACATCGCCAACGGCGTGGGCGCCCTGGTGGAAGTGAACTCGGAAACGGACTTCGTGGCCAAGAACGATGACTTCCTGAACCTGGCCAACACCGCCGCCAAACTGGTGGCCGAACAGAATCCGGTCGACGTGGCCGCCCTGCTGGCCCTGCCGGCAGCCGATGGCAAGACCCTGGACGAAGTGCGCTCGGCCCTGATCGGCAAGATCGGCGAGAACATGTCGATCCGCCGCTTCCAGCGTTTCGAAACGACGGCCAAGCTGGCTTCCTACCTGCACGGCACCCGCATCGGCGTGATGGTCGAATTCGACGGCGCCGACGAGCAAGTGGGCAAGGACGTGGCCATGCACATCGCCGCCATGAAGCCGGTGTCGCTGTCGGCTGACCAGGTGCCTGCCGAACTGATCGAAAAAGAGCGTTCGGTGGCCCAGCTGAAAGCGGAAGAAGACGCCGCCAAGGCCGCCGCTGAAGGCAAGCCCGTGCAGTCGCCGGAAATCCTGGCCAAGCGCCTGGAAGGTTCCGTGCAGAAGTTCCTGAAGGAAGTGTCGCTGCTGAACCAGGCTTTCGTGAAGAACGACAAGCAGTCGATCGAGCAGATGCTGAAAGAGAAAGCGACCACCGTCAAAGCCTTCACCATGTACGTGGTGGGCGAGGGGATCGAGAAGAAGCAAGACGACTTCGCTGCTGAAGTGGCCGCGCAAATGGCCGCTTCCAAAGGAGCGTAATAGTGAAACGGGCCGCGAGGCCCGTTTTTTTAACCCGCCGTCCCGGCCACCCCGGCTGGCGGGTGCGCAATACCCCGGCGCGCAGCAACGCGGTATCATCGCGTGCGTGAACCTTCCGCCGGCAGAAACACCCGAATAAACCAAACTAAGGAGCCCCAGCTCATGTCAAAACCAGCCTACAAGCGCGTCCTCCTCAAATTGTCCGGCGAGGCCCTGATGGGTGATGACCCGTACGGCATCAACCGCGGCACGATCGAGCGGATGGTGGCCGACGTGGCCGAGGTGGCGAAGATGGGCGTGGAACTGGCGATCGTCATCGGCGGCGGCAACATCTTCCGCGGCGTCGCGCCCGGCGCCCAGGGCATGGACCGCGCCACGGCCGACTACATGGGCATGCTGGCCACCGTGATGAACGCGCTGGCCCTGGCCGACGCCATGCGCCACGTGGGCATCACGGCGCGCGTCATGTCGGCCATCGGCATCGAGCAGGTGGTCGAACCGTATGTGCGCCCCAAGGCGCTGCAGTACCTGGAGGAGGGCAAGGTGGTGGTGTTCGCCGCCGGCACCGGCAATCCCTTCTTCACCACCGACACGGCCGCCGCCCTGCGCGGCTCGGAAGTGAGTGCGGAGATCGTGCTCAAGGCCACCAAGGTCGATGGCGTCTACACGGCCGATCCGAAGAAGGATCCGCACGCCACCCTGTTCCATTCGATCACCTTCGATGAAGCCATCGCCAAGCACCTGCAAGTGATGGACGCCACCGCCTTCGCGCTGTGCCGCGACCAGAAACTGCCGATCAAGGTGTTCTCCATCACCAAGCCCGGCGCGCTGATGCGCGTTGTGATGGGCGAGGATGAAGGTACACTGGTGCACGTTTAAGTTTTCATCTACAAACAAATAGTCCTACCCAAGATACAGGAGAGCAGCAATGTCCTTAGCTGACGTAAAAAAGAACGCCCAGGAACGCATGGTCAAGTCCCTGGAAACCCTGCGCGCGGACCTGGCCAAGGTGCGCACGGGCCGCGCCCACACCGGCATCCTGGACCACGTGATGGTTGAATACTACGGCAGCCCCACGGCCCTGGCCCAGGTGGCCAACGTCAACCTGATCGATGCGCGCACCATCGGCGTGCAGCCATACGAGAAGAAGATGGCCGCCACCATCGAGAAAGCCATCCGTGACGCCGACCTGGGTCTGAACCCGTCGGCCCAGGGCGACGTGATCCGCGTGCCGACCCCGCCGCTGACGGAAGAACGCCGCAAGGAGATGGTCAAGCTGTGCAAGGGCGAGGGCGAGGATGCCAAGATCGCCGTGCGCAACATCCGCCGCGACGCCAACGAATCGCTGAAGAAACTGGTCAAGGACAAGGCGTGCTCGGAAGACGACGAGCGCCGCGCGTCCGACGAAGTGCAGAAGCTGACCGACAAGTTCATCGCCGACATCGACAAGATGGTGGCCGAGAAGGAAAAGGAAGTGCTGACGGTGTAAGCGGCCGGGCCTCCGTGCCGGGGCCAGACCCCGCCTGGCGCTGCCGGCCCGTCCGGCGCCGCCGGCGCGGGTCTGGCCCCTGTTGTGTTTTAGTGGTTCAGCTGTAATACTTTATACTTTGGCATTTGCGTTTTCATGAAATATACAAGCTCGACCACCGCTGTACCGGATGCGCCCGCCGTGCCGCGCCATGTGGCCATCATCATGGACGGCAATGGCCGCTGGGCCACCAAGCGCTTTTTGCCGCGCGTGGCCGGCCACGTCAAGGGCGTGGAAGCCGTGCGTACCGTGGTGGAGGCCTGCGCCCGCCGCGGCGTGGAATACCTGACCGTGTTCGCGTTCAGTTCCGAGAACTGGCGCCGGCCCGAGGAGGAAGTGTCGCTGTTGATGCGATTGTTCGTCACGGCCCTGGAGCGCGAAGTGTCCAAACTGCACGCCAATAACATCCGCCTCAAGGTGGTCGGTGACTTGAGCCGCTTCGACGCCAAGCTGCAAGGCATGATCGCCAGCGCCGAACGCAAGACGGCCGCCAACACCCGCATGACGCTGACCGTGTGCGCCAACTATGGCGGGCGCTGGGACATCATGCAGGCGGTGGGCAAGATGGTGGCCACCCATCCCGGCGCCGCCGATTTCACCGAGGAGCAGCTGGCGCCGCACCTGGCCATGGCTTACGCGCCCGAGCCGGACCTGTTCATCCGCACCGGCGGCGAGCAGCGCATCTCCAACTTCCTGCTGTGGCAGCTGGCCTACACGGAACTGTTCTTCACGGACGCCTACTGGCCCGATTTTTCCAGCGAACACCTGGACGCGGCCATCGCGTCTTACCAGCACCGGGAGCGCCGCTTCGGCCGCACCGGCGATCAATTGGCAGAAAAGACAAGCTGATGCTCAAAACCCGGATCCTGACCGCTCTGGTCCTGCTGGCGGTACTGCTGCCGGTGCTGTTCTTCCAATATTTTCCCGCCTTCGTGGTGGTGGCCACGCTGTTCCTGGGCGCCGCCATGTGGGAAGCGGCGCGCCTGTTCGGCCTGAAGCTGGCGCCATTGTTCGGGGCCGCCTGCGCCGGCGCCTTCGTGTACGGCATGTTCCACGCCAAGCCAGGCGCCATGACTTCGCTGTTCGCCGTGTGCGCGCTGCTGTGGGCGATCCGCTTCGCGCCATCGCTGGGCATGGGCTTGCCGCCGCTCAAGGGGGCCGCCAACTGGACGCTGGGCCTGACGTTCGCGTTCGCCCTGTTCGGCTGCTTCTACGCCATGCTGGCGCTGTTCCAGCATTCGCCGGCCTTCCTGCTGTCGGCCATGGCGCTGGTGTGGGTGGCCGACATCGGCGCCTACTTCTGCGGCAAGGCCTTCGGCAAGCGCAAGCTGGCGCCCACCATCTCGCCGGGCAAATCGTGGGAGGGCGCCCTGGGCGGCGCCGCCATCGTGCTGCTGCTGGCCATCGTCACCATCGTCGCCGCGCCCGTGGCGCCCTGGCTGCAGGACACCTTCGCGGTGCGGCTGCAGGCTAAAATGGGCTGGCTGGCCACGCTGGCCATCGTGCTGCTGATGGTGGCGGCCAGCATCGCCGGCGACCTGTTCGAATCCCAGTTGAAGCGCCGCGCCGGCATGAAGGACAGCAGCAAGCTGCTGCCTGGCCACGGCGGGGTGCTGGACCGTATTGACGCCCTGATCCCGGTGCTGCCCATGGCCGCGCTGATCGGCTCCTGGCTGTAAAGGAAGTAGCTATGCAACGCATCACCATACTTGGCGCCACCGGCTCCATCGGCGTGTCCACGCTGGACGTGCTGGCGCGCCATCCTGAGCGCTACAGCGTGTATGCGCTGTCGGCCCACAGCCGGGTCGAGGAACTGGCTGCCCAGTGCGAACGGTTCCGCCCCGTGCGCGCCGTCGTCGGCAGCGCCGCCGCCGCCGAGCAACTGGGCGCGCTGCTGCGCGCCAAGGGCTTGCGCACGGAAGTGGAATATGGCGAGCAGGCCCTGTGCGCCATCGCCAGCGCGGCCGAAGTGGATGCCGTGATGGCCGCCATCGTTGGCGCGGCCGGCCTGGCGCCCACGCTGGCGGCCGCCCGCGCCGGCAAGAAGGTCCTGCTGGCCAACAAGGAAGCGCTGGTCATGTCCGGCCAGCTGTTCATGGACGCCGTGCACGACAGCGGCGCCGTGCTGCTGCCGATCGACAGCGAGCACAATGCCATCTTCCAGTGCCTGCCCCATGGCTACGGCCGCGCGCCCGAAGCGGCCGGCGTGGCCAAGGTGCTGCTGACGGCATCGGGCGGCCCCTTCCTCGCGCGCGCCGTGGAGACGCTGGACGCCGTCACGCCCGAGCAGGCCTGCAAGCACCCGAACTGGGTCATGGGCCGCAAGATTTCCGTCGACTCGGCCACCATGATGAACAAGGGCCTGGAAGTGATCGAGGCCCACTGGCTGTTCGGCGCGCCGGCCGACCAGATCGAGGTCGTGATCCATCCGCAAAGCGTGATCCATTCGATGGTGTCCTACGTGGACGGCTCCGTGCTGGCCCAGCTGGGCAACCCCGACATGCGCACCCCGATCGCGCACGCGCTGGCCTGGCCCGAGCGCATCGCCTCCGGCGTGGACCAGCTGGACCTGACCCGCATGGGCGGGCTGCAATTCGAGCGTCCCGACTTCGTGCGCTTCCCCTGCCTGGCGCTGGCCTTCGACGCGCTGCGCGCCGGCGGCACGGCGCCGGCCCTGCTGAATGCGGCCAACGAGGTGGCCGTGCAAGCCTTCCTCGAGCAGCGCATCGGCTTCCGCCAGATCGACCGCGTGATCGCGCACGTGATGGACGCCGTGCCGCACGGCGCGGCCAGCAGCATCGAAGCCGTGATGGCGCAGGATGCGGCGGCTCGCGCGGCGGCCCAAACCTATATCACCGGCCACGCAAAATGAGCGCGCTCCAGACCCTGCTCGCTTTCGTCGTCGCGCTGGGTTCGCTGATCCTGTTCCATGAGCTGGGCCACTACCTGGTGGCGCGCTGGTGCGGGGTCAAGGTGCTGCGCTTCTCGGTCGGCATGGGCAAGGTGGTGTGGTCGCGCCGCTTCGGCGCCGACCAGACGGAGTGGGCCATCTCCGCGCTGCCGCTGGGCGGCTACGTCAAGATGCTCGACGCGCGCGAGCAGGACCTGGGCGCGCTGGCGCCGCAGGAACTGCGCCGTGAATTCACCCACCAGAGCGTGTGGCGCCGCATCGCCATCGTGGCCGCCGGTCCGCTGGCCAACTTCCTGATCGCGATCTTGCTGTTCACGGGACTGTACATGGCGGGCGTGAAGGAGCCATCGAGCAAGGTGGGCGCGCCCGTGGCCGGCAGCGTGGCCGATACGGCCGGCCTGCGCCGCGGCGACATGGTGGTGGCCATCAATGGTCATGCGGTGGCCGGCTGGTCCGAGCTGCGCTGGCAAGTGATCCAGAGCGCCATCGACAGGCAGGGCGCGCGGCTGGACGTGGAGCGCCCCGGCATGGGCCGCTACGCGCTGGAATTGCCGGCGTCGGCGCTGGCCACGCTGGACCTGGAAGGCGACGTGCTGGGCCACCTGGGCCTGACGCTGTCGCGGCCCGCGCCCGTGATCGACGAGGTGCTCGCCGGCGGCGCGGCCGCGCGCGCCGGCATGCAGGCCGGCGACCTGATTGTGAGCGTGGACGGCGTGGCCGTGGCCGACGGTCCCGCCTTCATCAACCATATCCGTCCGGCCGCCGGCAAAACGGTGCGCGTCGGCCTGCGCCGCGCGGGCCAGGCGCTGGAATTGGACGTGACGCCGGCCGCTGAAAAGGAAGGCAAAGGAACTGTAACAGTCGGTAAGATCGGCGCGATGGTGGCGCAGATGCCGGATATGATCGTCGTGCGGGCCGGGCCCGTGGCGGCGCTGGGCAAGGCGCTGGGCAAGGTGTGGGACACCAGCACCATGACGCTCAAGATGATCGGCAAGATGATCGTGGGCGAGGTGTCATGGAAGAACGTGACGGGCCCGATCACGATCGCCGATTACGCCGGCCAGACGGCGCGGATAGGCGCGGCGAGCTACCTGAGCTTCGTCGCCTTCATCAGCATCAGTCTGGGCGTGATGAATTTGCTCCCCATACCCGTTCTAGATGGGGGGCTTTTGCTGTATTATTCGCTGGAAGTTTTGACCGGGCGCCCCGTGCCGGAGCGCTTTGGCGAGATTGCGCAACGCCTGGGCATCGGTCTGCTGGTCGGCCTGATGATGCTCGCGGTGTTCAACGACGTGGCGCGCCTGTTGTAGCGGACTTTCCGGGCGCGAGTGTGCCGCCGATGGCGCGGCTTGCGCATCGTTGTGCGGAACTGGCCCGCGGAAGTAAAGGGCCTGCCAGCAGTACCATGAGTAGTTCAATGAATAGCCATCGATTTAGCCAATGAAATTACAAACTGACCGTATCGCCTCGTCTTCCTTTCGTCGCAGTCTGATCGGCGCCGCCGTCCTGGCCCTGTGTGCCGGCAGCGCGCTGGCCATCGAACCCTTCACCGTCAAGGACATCCGCGTCGAAGGCATTCAGCGTACGGAAGCCGGTACGGTGTTCAGCTACCTGCCGGTGCGCGTGGGCGAAACCTTCAACGACGAGAAGAGCGTGGCCGCCATCAAGGCGCTGTATGCGACGGGCTTCTTCAAGGATGTGCGGCTGGAGGCCGATGGCAATGTGCTGGTGGTGCTGGTCGAGGAACGTCCCGCCATCGCCAAGGTGGAATTCACCGGCACCAAGGAATTCGAGAAGGACACGCTGGTCAAGGCCCTGAAGGACATCGGCGTGGGCGAGGCCAAGATCTTCGACAAGGCATCGGTGGATCGCGCCGAGCAGGAGCTCAAGCGCCAGTACCTGTCGCATGGCCTGTATGGCGTCAAGATCACCACCACCGTCACGCCGATCGAGCGTAACCGCGTGAACGTGACCTTCGCGGTCGATGAAGGCGAGATCGCCAAGATCAAGCAGATCAACATCGTGGGCAATAAGGTGTTCTCCGACAGCGAGATCAAGGAGAACCTGGCCCTGAACACGGGCGGCTGGTTCAGCTGGTACACCAAGTCCAACCAGTATTCCAAGACCAAGCTGACGGGCGATATCGAGGCGCTCAAGTCGTTCTACCTGAACCGCGGCTACATCGAGATGCAGGTCGAATCGACCCAGGTGTCGATCACGCCGGACAAGAAGGACATCTACATCACCATCAACATCACCGAGGGCGAACAGTACAAGGTGTCGGACATCAAGTTCGACGGCGAGACCTTCGGCCGCGAGGCCGAGCTGCGCTCGCTGGTGCTGCTCAAGAAGGGCGAGATCTATTCGGGCGAGCGCCTGACGGCCACCAACAAGGCCATCTCGGACCGCCTGGGCACCTTCGGCTATGCCTTCGCCAACGTCAACGCCAATCCCGAGATCGACCGCGCCAAGCGCGAGGTGGCGTTCACCTTCTTCGTCGATCCGGGCAAGCGTGCCTACGTGCGCCACATGAACATCGCCGGCAACACCACCACCCGCGACGAAGTGATCCGGCGCGAATTCCGCCAGTTCGAATCGTCCTGGTACGATGCCAACAAGATCAAGCTCTCGCGCGACCGCGTGGACCGCCTGGGCTACTTCAAGGACGTCACCATCGACACGCCGGAAGCGCAGGGCACCTCCGACCAGGTGGACGTGAACCTGACCGTGACGGAAAAACCGACCGGTAACTTCCAGATCGGCGGCGCCTATTCGCAGGCCGAGAAGTTCACCTTCCAGACGGCCATCCAGCAGGCCAACTTCGCCGGCAGCGGCACCACGGTGGGCATGGAGCTCAACACCAGCAAATACAGCCGCACCGTGTCGTTCTCGCAGACCGACCCGTACTACACGGACGATGGCGTGTCGCGCTCGTTCTCGGTCTACCTGCGCACCCAGCAGCCGCCGGCCCTGAACGTGGGCAGCTACACCATCCGCCAGCAGGGCGGCAACATCAACTACGGCGTGCCGTTCTCGGAGACCGACACCGTGTTCTTCGGTATCGGCGCCGAGCGTTCGCGCATCGACACCGACTCCACCAGCCCGATTCGCTTCAAGAATTACGTCACCAGCCTGACCGGCGCGGTCGATGGCGTGGGCAGCGCCACCACCAACGCCTTGCCGCTGACGGCGGCCTGGGCCCGCGACAGCCGCGACAGCGCCATCACCCCGACCGTGGGCCGCTTCCAGCGCGCCAACCTGGAACTGGACGTGGCCGGCCAGCAGAAATACTACCGCGCCGTGTACGAGCAGCAGTGGTACAAGCCGCTGCATCCGAAGATCACGCTGGCGCTCAAGGGCGAGATCGACTTCGGCCACGGCATCGGCCACAACCCGTACCCGCTGTTCAAGACCTTCTACGCGGGCGGCATCGGTTCCGTGCGCGGCTACCTGAGCTCATCGCTGGGCGCGGTCGATCCCGTCAACTTCGACGCGCTCGGTGGCGCCGAGCGCCTGATCGGCAATGCGGAATTGCAGATGCCATTCCCCGGTTCCGGCACGGACCGCAGCCTGCGCTGGTTCGGCTTCCTCGACACGGGCCAGGTCTACCAGGAAGGCCAGAAGATGCGCGCTTCGGAATTGCGCTATTCTACCGGCCTGGGGATCAGCTGGATTTCGCCGGTGGGCCCGCTCAAGTTGAGTTATGCTAAGCCCCTGAACGCCAAACCGGGCGACCGCCTGGAACGCTTCCAGTTCCAGATGGGCACCGGCTTCTGACGCCGTACCGGATTTATTATTGCTACGGAGAATTAAGTTGAAGACTGCATCCGCTACCTTGACCAAGTATTTCGCCGCGCTGGCGCTGGGCTGGTGTGCCGTGTCCGGGGCCCAGGCCCAGGCACCGGCCCCGGCCCAATCCGCGATCCAGATGTCGCGCATCGCCTGGCTCAGCCCGGAACGCATCTATAACGAGTCCAAGCTGGCCAAGCTGGCCGGCGAGAAGCTGGCCGAGGAGTTCAAGACGCGCGACAAGGCCGTGCAGGATATGGCCATGCGCCTGAAGGCGGCGTCGGAAAAGCTGGACAAGGACTTGCCCACGCTGGCCGAACCGGAGCGCTCCAAGCGCCAGCGCGAAGTGTTCGAACTGGATAAGGAATACCAGCGCCGCAACCGCGAATTCCGCGAAGACCTGAACCAGCGCACCAACGAGGAGCGGGCCGCCATCTCGGAGAAGGCGACCAGGATCATCAAGCAGCTGGCCCAGGTGGAAGGCTTCGACATCGTGCTGCAGGACGCCGTGTGGGCCAGCCCGCGCATCGACATCACCGACAAGGTGCTGGCCGCGCTGGATAAGGACAAGTAAGCGGGACAAGCAAGCGGGACAAGTAAGCGAAGCAACCAGCGCGGCCAGGTCGTGGCGCGCATTCAATCAGTACCATAACCAGGATAGGAATTCCCCCGATGGGCACTCGACTAGGAACATTGGTCGAACGCCTGGGCGGCCAGCTGGTGGGCGATCCCAACCTGGAAGTGTCCGGGATCGCGCCGCTGACGGACGCCGGCGTTTCGCACATCAGCTTTCTGAGCAATAGCAAGCTGCGCGCGCAGGCCGCGCAAAGCCAGGCGGCGGCCCTGATCGTATCGGCCGCCGACGATGCCTTCATCGCCGCCAGCTACGCCGGCGCGCGCATCGTCACCAACAACCCCTACGTGTATTTCGCCCGCGCCGCCCAGTATTTCGCGTCGCTGACGCAGATCGTGCCGGCCGCCGGCATCCACCCGTCGGCCAGCGTGGACGCCACCGCGCAGGTGGCCGCCAGCGCCCACATCGGCGCCCACGTGACGGTGGAGGCGGGCGCCGTGATCGGCGAGCACGTCGTGATCGACGCCGGCTGCTACATCGGCCGCGAGGCCGTGATTGGCGAGGGCACCCACTTCTTCGCCAACGTGACCTTCCACGCGTATTGCCAGATCGGCGCGCGCGGCATCATCCACTCGGGCGCCGTGATCGGCACCGACGGTTTCGGCTTCGCCAACGAGGGCGGGGTCTACATCAAGATTCCGCAGACGGGCAGGGTCATGATAGGCGACGACGTCGACATCGGCGCCAACACCACCATCGATCGCGGCGCGCTGGCCGACACGGTGATCGAGGATGGCGTCAAGCTCGATAACCAGATCCAGATCGGCCACAACTGCCGCATCGGCGCGCACACGGCCATGGCCGGCTGCGTCGGCGTGGCCGGCAGCGCCATCATCGGCAAATACTGCACCTTCGGCGGTGCGGCCATGGTGCTGGGGCACCTGAGCATCACCGACCGGGTCCACATTTCCTCGGGCAGCATGGTATCGCGCTCGATCCTCGAACCTGGCCAGTACACGGGCTTCTACCCGCTGGCCAAGAACGCCGAATGGGAAAAATCGGCCGCCATCGTGCGCAATCTGGCGAGCATGCGCGACAAGATCCGCACGCTGGAGAAAACAATTAAAACACTGACGAACCAAGACGAATCATGACTACTACCGCTACCGTAACTTCCGAGTCCACCTGCACCACCAAGAAGTGCCTGGACATCCACACCATCAAGCAATACCTGCCGCACCGCTATCCGATGCTGCTGGTGGACCGCGTGCTGGACTGGGAAGCTGGCAAGACCATCACCGCCATCAAGAACGTGACGGCCAACGAGGAATTCTTCAACGGCCACTTCCCGCACAAGCCAGTGATGCCGGGCGTGCTGATGATCGAGGCGATGGCGCAGACGGCCGCCATCCTGTCGTTCCTGACCATGGACGTGAAGCCGGACGAGAGCTCGGTGGTGTACTTCGTGGGCATCGACAACGCGCGCTTCAAGCGTCCCGTGGAGCCGGGCGACCAGCTGGTGATGAACGTGGAAATCCTGCGCGTGGCGCGCGGCATCTGGAAGTACAAGGCTGTCGCCAGCGTGGACGGCCAGACGGCCGTGGAAGCTGAACTGATGTGCACCATCCGCAGCGCGGCCGACGCCAGCCAGCCGGCAGGGAAGTAATCATGTCGAAGATACACGCGACGGCCATCGTCGATCCGCGCGCGCAGCTCGACAGCTCGGTGGAGGTGGGGCCGTATTCCATCATCGGCCCCAACGTCGCCATCGGCGCTGGCACCGTGGTCGGCCCGCACGTGGTGATCGAGGGCCACACCACCATCGGCAGCGACAACAAGTTCTTCCAGTTCTCGTCCATCGGCGCCGCGCCGCAGGACAAGAAGTGGAACGGCGAACCAACCCGCCTGACCATCGGCGACCGCAACACGATCCGCGAATTTTGCACCTTCAACACGGGCACCGTGCAGGACAAGGGCGTGACCAGCCTCGGTAACGACAACTGGATCTCGGCCTATGTGCACCTGGCGCACGACTGCCAGGTGGGCAGCAACACCATCTTCTCCAACAACGCCCAGATCGCGGGCCACGTGGAGATCGGTGACTGGGTGATCATGAGCGGCTTCGCCAACGTGCACCAGTTCTGCAAGATCGGCGCCCACGCCTTCGTCGGCATGAGCACCAGCCTGACCCAGGACGTGCCGCCGTTCGTGCTGTTGAACGGCAATCCGGCCCAGGCCCACGGCGTCAACATCGAAGGGCTGAAACGGCGCGGCTTCACGCGCGAGCAGATCAACGGCATCCGCACGGCCTACAAGCTGATCTACCGTTCCGGCCTGACGCTGGAAGAAGCCAAGGCCGCGCTGGCGGCCGAAGAGCAGGCCAGCCCGGCGGCGGCCGACCAGATCCGCGCCATGCGTGAATTCCTCGGCACCGCGACCCGTGGCATCGTCCGCTGAACTGAACATCGCCATGGTGGCCGGCGAGCCGTCCGGCGACGTGCTGGCGGCGCGCCTGCTGTCCGGGCTGCGCCCGCAGCTGCCGCACGCCCGTTTCCACGGCATCGGCGGCGAGCAGATGATGGCGCAAGGCTTCGAGTCGCACTGGCCGATGGACAAGCTGACCGTGCGCGGCCTGCTGGCCGTGATCCCGCGTTATCGCGAGATCAAGGGTATCCAGAACGCGCTGCGCGACCAGCTGCTGGCCGAACGGCCGGCCGCCTTCATCGGCGCCGACTATCCGGGTTTTAACCTGGGGCTGGAAATGCAGCTCAAGGCGGCCGGCATCCCCACCGTGCACTACATCGGGCCGCAGATCTGGGCCTGGCGCGGCGGGCGGATCAAGAAGATCATCAAGGCCGTCTCGCACATGCTGGTGATCTTCCCGTTCGAGGAGCAGATCTACCGCGACGCCGGCGTGCCGGTGACCTACGTGGGCCACCCGCTGGCCGAGCTGATTCCCGTGCAACCGGATGAAGCGGCCGCGCGCCGGGCACTGGGGTTGCTGGAGGACGCCAACGTGGTCACCATCATGCCGGGCAGCCGCATGTCCGAGATCAAGTACAACACGGCCGCCTTCGTGGGCGCGGCGCGCCTGCTGCTGCAGCGCGACCGCTCGCTGCGCTTCGTGGCGCCCATGGCGGGCGAACGGCAGCGCCAGTATTTCCTGGAACTGGTGGCGCAGGCTGGCCTGCAGGACGTGGAGATCCAGCTGCTCGACGGCCAGTCGCACACGGCCATCTGCGCCGCCGACGCGGTGCTGGTGGCTTCCGGCACGGCCTCGCTGGAAGTGGCGCTGTTCAAGAAGCCGATGGTGATCGCCTACAAGATGATGGCGGCTGAATGGCAGATCCTGCGCCACTTCGGCTACCAGCCGTGGATCGGCCTGCCCAACATCCTGGCGCGCGAATTCGTGGTGCCGGAACTGCTGCAGAACGCGGCCAGCCCGGAAGCGCTGGCCGACGCCATGTGGCAGCAACTGAGCGACGCGCCGCACCGGCTGCGCCTGGCCCAGCGTTTCACCGACATGCATCACAGCCTGCTGCGCAACAGCGCGCAGGAGAGCGCGGCCGCCGTGCTCAAAGTAATCCAAGCAAAGTAAAGCCCCACCGTGAACACCAACCAGCCCGGCCTGTTCGACGATTTGCCCACGTCGCCCGATGAAATCATTTGCGGCGTGGACGAAGCCGGGCGCGGGCCGCTGGCCGGCCCCGTGTTCGCGGCGGCCGTGATCCTCGATCCGTCGCGTCCCATCGATGGTTTGCGAGACTCGAAAAAACTGACCGAAGCGAAGCGCGACCTGTTGGCGCCGCTGATCAAGGCGCAGGCGCTGGCCTGGGCCATCGCGGAAGCGTCGGAAGCGGAGATCGACAAGCTCAATATCCTGCACGCGTCCATGCTGGCCATGCGGCGCGCCGTGGAAGCGCTCAAGGTGCAGCCCACGCTGGCCCTGATCGACGGCAACCGCTGCCCCGTGATGAAGATCCAGTCGATCGCCGTCGTTGGCGGCGACGACAAGGTGGAGGCCATTTCGGCCGCCTCCATCCTGGCCAAGACGGCGCGCGACGCGGCGCTGGTGACGCTGCACGCGGCCTATCCCCAATACTGCTTCGACCAGCACAAGGGCTATGGCACGGCATTGCACCTGGAGCGCCTGCGCCAGTTCGGCGCCTCGCCCGTGCACCGGCGCTCGTTCGCGCCCGTGCGCGCGGCGCTGGCGGCCGGCCCGCAATCCCTCACCGAAGAATAAGAACATGAAAACCATCACCTCGCGCGACAATGCGCAATACAAGGAACTCAAGCACCTGGCCGGCAGTTCGCAGGCGCGCCGCAAGGCCGGCCGCACGCTGCTCGACGGCGTGCACCTGTGCCAGACCTATCTGCAACTGCGCGGCCTGCCGCTGCAATGCATCGTCAGCGAATCGGCGCTGCACAACCCGGAAGTGGCCGACATCGTGGGCCAGCTGGAAGCGCGGCACGCGCACGTGACGGGCCTGCCCGACGCCCTGTACAACGCCGTCAGCCAGGTCGAGCACGGCGTGGGCGTGATGTTCCTGATCGATACGCCCGAGCGCGCGGTGACGGCGCCGCTGTCCGTGTCGGCCGTGCTGCTCGATAATGTGCAGGACCCCGGCAACGTCGGCTCCATCTTGCGCAGCGCGGCGGCGGCCGGCATCAAGCAAGTCTATTGCAGCGGCGGTACGGCGTTTTGCTGGTCGCCCAAGGTGCTGCGCGCGGCCATGGGCGCCCACTTCGTGCTCGACATCTACGAGAACGTGGACCTGGCGCCGCTGGTGTCGGGCTCCACCATCGCCACGCTGGCCACCAGCGGCTACGCCACGCAGCGCCTGTACGACGTGGACTTGCGCCAGCCCGTGGCCTGGCTGTTCGGCCACGAAGGGCAGGGCGTGGCCGATGACCTGCTGTCCTTGGCCAGCCACCAGGTGGTGATTCCGCACCTGGGCCAGGTGGAGTCGCTCAACGTGGCCGCTTGCGCGGCGGTTTGCTTTTTTGAGCAGGTCAGGCAGAATCAAGCATAAATTGAATTGAATTGAACGGAGCGGGCATGGAGAACCGGCAGTTGCACTTCCTGGTGGCCGAAGGCGAGATGGCGCAGCGCCAGGCCTTGGCCGACGTGCTGGTTCACCTGGGCGCGGGACGCATCACCCAGGTGCCGGACGGCCACACGGCGCTGCGCCACTTCGACGATGGCATCAATCCGCCCGTCGACGTGGGCATCATCGACCTGGCGCTGCCCGGCATGGATGGGCTGGAACTGATACGGCGCCTGTCCGAGGCGCGCTGCCGGGCCGGCATCATCATCACCGGCGCGCAAAGCAATGCCGTGCTGTTCTCGGTGGAGACCATGGCGCTGGCCTATGGCATCAACCTGCTGGGCACCATCGCCAAACCGGTCTCGCCTGCGCGCCTGACGGAGCTGATCGAAAACTACAGCGCCGTGCCGACGGTGCCGCCCGAAGGCGTGGCGGGGCGCACGTTCACGTTCGCGGAAGTGGGGCGCGGCCTGCAGGCGCGCCAGTTCGATCCGTATTTCCAGCCCAAGATCGAGCTGGAGACGGGGCAGGTGAAGGGGTTGGAGATGTTCGCGCGCTGGCGCCATCCCGACTATGGCGTGCTGGGGCCGGAGGCCTTCATCCAGGCGCTGGAGGATAACCACCGGGTCGATTTTCTTGACTGGAGCATGATCGAGAAATCGGTGGCGGCCTGCCGCACGCTGCATGACCAGGGCATCCCGATCTCGTTTTCCATCAACGTGGACCAGAGCACGCTGGCCCATCCGCAGTTCATGGCGCAGATCTCGGCCTGCCTGGAGCGGCACCGCATCCTGCCCGACTACATCACCTTCGAGATGACGGAATCGGCCGTGCTGACGACGGAGCCCCATTTCCTGGAACGCTTGCTGCGCCTGCGCATGCAGGGCTTTGGCCTGGCCATCGACGATTACGGCACCGGGCGCTCGAATCTGCAGCTGCTGGCACGCATCCCGTTCTCGGAACTGAAGATAGACCGCAGCTTCGTCGATGGCGCTTCCAAGCGACCCGCCATCGGCGTGGTGCTGCGCTCCTGCCTGGGACTGGCGCGCAACCTGGATCGCCGCTCCGTGGCCGTGGGCGTGGAGACCAAGCAGGACTGGGACTTCCTGCAAGGACTGGGCTGCACCTACGCCCAGGGCTTCTACATCGCCAAGCCGATGCCGGTGGAAGACTTCCCGGCATGGCTCGACGACTGGCGCCACTTCTTCTAAGCCGGATCAATACTGCCCGCGGTGATTGGGCTTGATCTCCTGCAGGATGGTGGTGGAGATTTCCTCGATCGACTTGGTGGTCGATGACAGCCACCGTATGCCTTCGCGCTTCATCATGTTCTCCGCCTCGTTCACCTCATAGCGGCAGTTCTCGATGGAGGCGTACTTGCTGCCGGCGCGGCGCTCGTTGCGGATCTCGGCCAGCCGTTCCGGCGTGATGGAAAGGCCAAAGATCTTGTTCTTGTAGGCGTACAGCGAAGTAGGCAGCTTGCCGCGTTCGAAATCGTCCGGAATCAGCGGGTAGTTGGCGGCCTTGATCCCGTATTGCATGGCCAGGTACAGGCTGGTGGGCGTCTTGCCCGAGCGCGACACGCCCACGAGGATCACATCGGCCGAGGCCAGGTTCTTGTGCGACTGCCCATCGTCGTGCGCCAGCGAGAAGTTGATGGCCTCGATGCGGTTCTTGTATTCCTCGGAATCGACGATGTTGTGCGAGCGGCCAATGGTGTGGGTCGACTTCACGCCCAGTTCCTGTTCCAGCGGCGCCACAAAGGTCTGGATCAGATCCATGTGCAGGCCCTTGCACTGCCGGATCACCTTCGACAGGTCCGTCTTCACCAGTGTCGAAAAGATAATCGGGCGCTGGCCGTCGGTGACAAAGGCTTCATTGATCTTGCGGGCCGCGTCGTGGGCCTTGTCCACCGTATCGATGAAGGGCAGGCGCACCTGGCGGAAGCGCAAATCGAACTGGGTGAGGACGGAGTGGCCGAACGTTTCGGCCGTGATGCCGGTGCCATCCGATACAAAAAATACGGTACGGGCCGCATTTGGCAGTGGTTGGCGTTGTTCTTGAGTCATTGGGAGTGAGCTTTAGGGGAATGTGAATCGTCAATTTGCGCCGCAGGCTGTAAAATGTCTGCCAACGGTAAGATTGTGCTGCACGACGCTAAGAATAACAAGATTGAATGTCGGCGCCTCGCGTGAAGATTTCTATCTCAAGTAAGGGTGTCATTATGACCAGTTTGTCCAACGCAGCATTGAAGGAGCAACAACAGGGGAATCCCGGCGAGGCGGTCTACGTCGCGTCGTTCGAGCACTTGCGCATGACGGATGTGGAATCCGTCGGCGGCAAGAACGCCTCTTTGGGCGAGATGATCAGCCAGCTGGCAGGTGCCGGCGTGCGTGTGCCGGGCGGCTTTGCCACCACGGCCCAGGCATTCCGCGACTTCCTGTCGTACAGCGTGGACGGTGGCCAGTCGCTGGCTGACCGTATCGCCGATCGCCTCGAGCATCTGAACATCGACGACGTGCGCGCCCTGGCCGCGGCCGGCGCCGAAATCCGTCAATGGATCATCGACACGCCGTTCCAGCCACGTCTGGCCAAGGAAATCGAGGAGTTCTACCACCGCCTGGTGGCCGACTCGTCGACCGAAGTGTCGTTCGCCGTGCGTTCCTCGGCCACGGCCGAAGACTTGCCGGACGCTTCGTTCGCTGGCCAGCAGGAGACCTTCCTGAACGTGGTCGGCATCGAAAACGTGCTGGACGCGATGAAACACGTGTTCGCATCGCTGTACAACGACCGCGCCATCTCGTATCGCGTGCACAAGGGCTTCACCCACGCTGAAGTGGCCCTGTCGGCCGGCGTGCAGCGCATGGTGCGCTCCGACCTGGGCGCCGCCGGCGTGATGTTCACCATCGACACCGAGTCTGGCTTCAAGGACGTGGTGTTCGTCACCTCCAGCTATGGCCTGGGCGAGACGGTGGTGCAGGGCGCCGTGAACCCGGACGAGTTCTACGTGCACAAGCCGATGCTGGAAAAGGGCAAGTCGCCCGTCATCCGCCGCAATATCGGCTCCAAGCTGATCAAGATGGAATTCACGGAAGAAGCCAAGGCTGGCCGCTCCGTGCGCACCGTGGACGTGCCGGTGGAACAGCGTAACCGCTACTCGCTGAACGACAGCGAAGTGGTGGAACTGGCCAAGTACGCCGTCATCATCGAAAACCACTACGGCCGTCCGATGGACATCGAGTGGGGCAAGGACGGCCGCGACGGCAAGCTGTACATCCTGCAGGCCCGTCCTGAAACCGTGAAGTCGCAGCACAAGGCGACCGATGCGCAGCAACGCTTCAAGCTCAAGTCCAGCGGCACCGTGCTGACCTCGGGCCGCGCCATCGGCCAGAAGATCGGCGCCGGTCCCGTGCGCGTGATCACCGATCCGTCGGAAATGGAACGCGTGCAGCCAGGCGACGTGCTGGTGGCCGACATGACCGACCCGAACTGGGAGCCGGTGATGAAGCGTGCTTCGGCCATCGTCACCAACCGTGGCGGCCGTACCTGCCACGCGGCCATCATCGCCCGTGAACTGGGCGTGCCGGCCGTCGTCGGTTGCGGCGACGCGACCGACGTGCTGAAGGACGGCACCTTCGTGACCGTGTCCTGCGCCGAAGGCGACGAGGGCAAGATCTACGACGGCCTGCTGGAAACGGAAGTGACGGAAGTGCAGCGCGGCGAACTGCCCAAGCTGCCGACCAAGATCATGCTGAACGTGGGTAATCCGCAGCTGGCGTTCGACTTCCAGTCGGTGCCGAACGCCGGTGTCGGCCTGGCCCGCCTGGAGTTCATCATCAACAACAACATCGGCGTGCACCCGAAGGCGATCCTGGAATACCCGAACATCGACGCCGACCTGAAAAAGGCCGTGGAATCGGTGGCCCGTGGCCACGCTTCGCCCAAGGCCTTCTACGTCGACAAGCTGGCCGAAGGCGTGGCGACCATCGCTGCCGCGTTCTGGCCCAAGCCTGTGATCGTGCGCCTGTCGGACTTCAAGTCCAACGAGTACAAGAAGCTGATCGGCGGTTCGCGTTACGAGCCGGACGAGGAAAACCCGATGCTGGGCTTCCGCGGCGCCGCGCGCTACCTGTCGCCGGACTTCGCCGAGTCGTTCGAGATGGAATGCGCGGCCATGAAGCGCGTGCGCAACGACATGGGCCTGACCAACGTCGAGATCATGGTGCCGTTCGTGCGTACCCTGGGCCAGGCTGAGAAAGTGGTGGACCTGCTGGGCAAGAATGGCCTCAAGCGCGGCGAAAACGGCCTGCGCCTGATCATGATGTGCGAAGTGCCGTCGAACGCCATCCTGGCCGACCAGTTCCTGCAGTACTTCGACGGCTTCTCGATCGGTTCCAACGACCTGACCCAGCTGACCCTGGGCCTGGACCGCGATTCCGGCATGGCCTTGCTGGCAGCCGACTTCGACGAACGCGACCCGGCTGTCAAGTCGCTGCTGTCGATGGCGATCAAGGCTTGCCGCGCACAGGGCAAGTACATCGGCATCTGCGGCCAGGGTCCTTCGGACCATCCGGACTTCGCCATGTGGCTGATGAGCGAAGGCATCGAGTCGATGTCGCTCAACCCGGACTCGGTGGTCGAAACGTGGCAGCAACTGGCCACCCGCCTGTAAGGGATGTCACAGGCGGGATGTCACAAGCGCTTTGTAAAGGTATTAATGGTGCAAGTGGGACAATAAATCAGTTGACGCGGGCATCCATTGCGTTAGACTGAATGTATTGAAACGCATGACCAACCATCATTAATACCGACCGCATCGCAGCAAGAACCCTCGTGGCCCGTCAGGGCGGCGGGGGTTTTTGCATTTTTGAACGGAGAACACATCATGGCTGACTGGACCTTCTGGCTGGTGGCGGCCGGCGCCACGGCGATACTGGAACTGTTTACCGGCACCTTCTACCTGCTGATGATCGCCATCGGCCTGGCCACGGGCGCGCTGGCCGCGCTGGCCGGCGCCGGCACGCCCGCGCAGACCATGGTGGCGGCGCTGGTGGGGCTGGTGGCCACGGCCGTGCTCCGGCGCAGCAAGTTCGGCCGGCCCACGCGCAGCGACACGGCGCGCGACCCCAACGTCAATCTCGATATCGGCCAGACCGTCAACGTGGCGCAGTGGAAGGACGGCACGGCGCGCGTGATGTACCGCGGCGCGCAGTGGGACGTGGAGCTGGCGCCCGGCGCGCACGCCACGCCGGGGCAGTACACGATACGCGAAGTGCGGGGCAGCCGCCTCATCGTCGCTCCCTGAGCAGCGTTCGATAATTAACAACGAACAACCAATAACAAGCGGAGAAATTTCATGGAATTCGGCATCGGCAATGTGAGCCTCATTTTGTTCATCCTGGCGCTGGTCTTCGTGTTCAAGACCATCAACGTGGTCCCCCAGCAGCATGCCTGGGTGGTCGAGCGGCTTGGCAAATTCCACGCCACGCTGGGGCCCGGCCTGAACATCGTGATCCCGTTTGTCGACCGCATCGCCTACAAGCATTCGCTCAAGGAGATCCCGCTCGACGTGCCGCCGCAAGTCTGCATCACCAAGGACAACACGCAGCTGCAGGTGGACGGCATCCTGTACTTCCAGATCACGGACGCCATGCGCGCCTCCTACGGCTCGTCGAACTACATCGCCGCCATCACCCAGCTGGCGCAAACCACGCTGCGTTCCGTGATCGGCCGCATGGAGCTGGACAAGACGTTCGAGGAGCGTGACCACATCAACACGGCCATCGTCAACGCGATCGACGAATCGGCCGCCAACTGGGGCGTCAAGGTGCTGCGCTACGAGATCAAGGACCTCACGCCACCGAAGGAAATCCTGCACGCCATGCAGGCCCAGATCACGGCCGAGCGGGAAAAGCGGGCCCTGATCGCGGCCTCGGAAGGCCGCAAGCAGGAGCAGATCAACATCGCCAGCGGCGAACGGGAAGCGGCCATCGCCCGCTCGGAAGGCGAGAAGCAGGCCGCCATCAACCGCGCCCAGGGCCAGGCGGCCGCCATCGTGGCACTGGCCGACGCCACGGCCAGCGCGCTGCGCGAAGTGGGCGCGGCCATCCAGGAACCCGGTGGCGCGGACGCCGTCAACCTCAAGGTGGCCGAGCAGTACGTGGGCGCATTCGCGCAACTGGCCAAGACCAACAATTCCGTGATCATCCCCGCCAACCTGGGTGACATGAGCGGCTTGATCGCCACGGCCATGCAGGTGGTGAAGTCGCAGAAATGAATGGGGGCGCCATGGAACAGCAACGGCAGGGCCGCGTTTACTGGTTCGCCGCCAAGCGCTATGGCTGGGGGTGGGGCTTGCCGCTCGTGTGGCAGGGCTGGGTGGTGCTGGCGGCTTTCTTCGTGCTGCTGGCGGCTGGCGCGTGGTTCTGTCATCCCGAGCGTTCGCCCTGGCCCTACCTGATCTACACGACGCTGCTCAGCATCCTGCTGATCGCCGTGTGCTGGCTCAAGGGCGAGCCGCCGTCGTGGCGCTGGGGCGACAAGCAATAGCGGCGGCAAGGGCCGCACCAACAGGAGAACAAGATGGGAACATGGGCAACGCACGCCTTCGGTAACGACTACGCGCAGGACTGGGCCGAGGACTTGCAGGAGACGCGCAATATGGAAGCGGTCGAGAATACGCTCGATACGGCGCTCAACAACGGGGATGCCGTGCTGGAAGCGCCGTATGCGGCCGAGGCGCTGGTGGCCATCGAGGTGATCGCCCGCCTGCAGGGGCACTGGGGGCTGCGTGACGACGACACGGAAATACTGGACTTGTGGATTGCCGAGCATCCGCAGCGCGCGCGCCAGGACCTGGCCGAGAAGGCGCACCGCGTAATCGACCGCATCCTGTCCGAGCAATCGGAACTGCGCCAGTTGTGGGCCGAGACCGAACATTACGACGACTGGCGCGCCGCCGTCGAGGAACTGCGGGGGCGTGTCAGCCTGTAGCAAGCTCGCTGTGACAGGCTGCGCGGGACTGTTCATTCATTTGCCGAGAACCGCCCATGCCCGCTGCCCGCATCATCCTGCTGACCGTCATCGCCATGATCGCCTTCGCCAGCAATTCCCTGCTGTGCCGGGTGGCGCTCAAACACACGGCCATTGATCCGGCCAGTTTCACCACCGTGCGCCTCGTGTCCGGCGCGCTCGCCCTGTGGCTGATCGTGCGCCTGCGTGCCTCGGGCGCGCCAGTGTCGCTGTCCGGGCGTGGCAACTGGCCGTCCGCGCTGGCCCTGTATGCCTACGCCGCCGGTTTTTCCTTCGCCTACGTGAACCTGCCCGCCGCCAGCGGCGCGCTGCTGCTGTTTGGCGCCGTGCAGGCCACCATGATCGGTCGCGGCATCGCCGCCGGCGAACGGCTGGCGCCGCGCCAGCTGGCCGGGCTGCTGCTGGCGCTGGCCGGGCTGGTGGGCATGCTGCTGCCCGGCCTGACGGCGCCGCCGCTCGCTGGCGCGCTGCTGATGATGGGCGCCGGCGTCGCGTGGGGCATCTATTCCTTGCGCGGCAAAGGGGCGCGCGACGCCACCGGTGTCACGGCTGGCAATTTCGTGCGCGCCGCGCCGATCGCGGTGGCCATGAGCGCTGCCATCGCACTGGCCGGGTCGGATGGCGTGACCGCGGATGGCGTGGGCCTGGTCTACGCCGTGGCGTCGGGCGCGCTCACGTCGGGCATAGGCTACGCCCTGTGGTACGCGGTGCTGCCATCGCTGCGGGCCACCAGCGCGGCCACGGTGCAGCTGAGCGTGCCCGTGATCGCGGCGCTCGGTGGCGTGGCCTTCCTCGGTGAAGCGCTCACCTTGCGGCTGGTGCTGGCATCGGCCGCCATCCTGGGCGGCATCGCGCTCGTGATCCTGCAAAAGCGGGCCGGCACGGCGCCGCAAAGATAATTACAATAGGCTCTGGTCAAGACCAATGCGGGAGCGGGGTCCACATGAACACAGAGCGCGACAATGCGGATGAACGCAGGCAGCTGGAACGGCTGGCGGCCTTCCTGCGCGCGCACGCGAGCGTGCTGGTGTTGACGGGCGCGGGCATGAGCACGGCCTCCGGCATCCCCGGCTATCGCGACGAGGATGGCGTGCGGCGTGGCCGCCAGCCCGTGCAGGGGCCGGAATTCCGCCGCTCCGATGCGGTGCGGCGCCGCTACTGGGCGCGCAGTCTGGTGGGCTGGCCCACGCTGGCGCAGGCCGCGCCGAACGCGGGCCATGTGGCGCTGGCCCAGCTGGAGCAGGGCGGCTACCTGGGGGCGCTGGTCACGCAGAACGTGGATGGCTTGCACCAGCGGGCCGGCAGCCGCCGGCTGATCGAACTGCACGGGAATATCCACGACGTGGTGTGCCTCGATTGCGGCGCGCGCCACGGGCGGGCCGGCATCCAGCACCGTCTGGTGCGCGACAATCCTGACCTGGCACTCGCCAGCGCCCGTCCGCTGCCCGACGGTGACGCGGAGCTGGAGCCGGCGGCGCTCGAGCATTTTCGCGTGCCCGATTGCGCCCAATGCGGCGGCCTGCTGCAGCCCGACGTGGTCTTCTTCGGCGATAACATCCCGCCCCAGCGCAGTGCCGACGCGCTGCAATGGATGCACGAGGCGGACGCCTTGCTGGTGGTGGGGTCGTCGTTGATGGTGTTTTCCGGCTACCGCTTCTGCCGGCTGGCGGCGCAGGCGGGCAAGCCGGTGGCGGCGCTCAATATCGGCAAGACGCGGGCCGATGACCTGCTGGACTTCAAGGTGGAGGCGGGCGCGCAGCACCTGCTGCCGCGCCTCGCGCAAATGCTGGCCTGATCAGTTCCGCAGCAGCATGGAACGCACGATGCCTTCCTTGGCCAGCACGTAGTCCTGGCCGGCCAGCACGAAGTTGGTGTTGGGCTGGATCACCTTGAGGTTGATGAACACCATGTCGCTGGTCTCGGCATACGAGCCGACCACGATCGCTTGCGCGTTGTGGGTTTGCGCCACTTCGCCGATCTCGCGCGTGAGCATCAATTCGCCCTGGTTGCGCTTGAGGTAGACGGAATTACGCAGCTTCATCTCCAGCATGGACAAGCCGCCTTGCGCCAGCCGGGTGGAGATCTGTTCCGACACCAGCCGGCCCAGCGTGGTGGTCTGCTCGAGCGCGTCGATGTTGACGATGGTGGCCATGATGAGCGGCTTGTCGGTGGCCAGCTTGCCGCTCAGCTGGTGCATCAGCGCGTCGGCCGCCTTGTAGTTCGCTTCGATGAACTGGTTGGACGAGATGGTGGCGTAGTTGGCTTCGTCCTTGGGCGGCGTGGACGAGCAACCGGCCAGCAGCAGTGGCACGGCGAGCAGGGAAGTGGTGGCGAGGCGTTTGAGCATTTACATGTCCCCCCGCACCTTGAACATGCGGGTCAGTTTGGGCGCTTCCGGTTCCACGTCCACGATGCCATACAGGGGGCGGTCGCTGTCGGCCACGTAATAGGCCGAGCTGTGGCGGGCCAGGTAGCGGTATTGGTCGGTGACGGAGACGGTGAGGATGATTTCCGTGCGCGGCGTGGCGCCCGGCGCGAACTGGTCGTTGAACCAGTTGTAGGAATCGTAGGCGCCCACGCCGGCGGCGACCATGGCCAGCGGTGGCAGGTCGATCTCGCTGAGTACCCAGACGCCCGAGGCCAGTGCCGCATGTTCGCCGTGGTAGCGGTATTGGGGACGATTGGCGCTGAAGGTCACGGCCTGCATCTCCAGCTCCACCTTCAGTGAGCCGGGCGCCGTGCGCGACACGGTATAGCCGTCATTGACCAGCGCCGTGATCAACTGGCCCGTCAGGGCGCGCTGGAATGGCGTCGCCTGTGGCGTGTCGGCGATGTAGAGCGGGCGGGGCGGCTGCTTGGCCAGCGCCTCCTTCAACTGTTTTTCGATATGGCCGGCGATCACGGCCCAGTGGTCGGCCGCCTGCAATTTTTGCTGTTTCGATACCGGGAAGTTAGTGGCCAGTGGCGTGGGCGTGTAGCGCGCCGCGCACCCCGCTACGCCGCCCGCCAGGATCAGGCCGGCTCCTATCGCCGCTGCGGTTTTCAGCACCATATTGGCCTCGTCATCGTCTAGATTGCACAGTCGTTGTTGCGTTCCAGCGCGGCGCACGCCGGGCGGAACCATCCTGCCGCAGTGTAGCATGGAAGTTGCTGCTTAGAAACCCACGGGGACACAAAATGCCGCCCGCCAAGGCTGGCGCGTGCTGCGGCATGCGCTACTTTACGCGGCTTTGCGGGCTTTGTGTTGACGTGAACGCGGCGGTGGCAATTGTGGGGCGCGCGCCACAGGGATCGGCCTCAGGCTGCCGTGAATGCGCTTGAAAATTTCACAAGATTGTGACAGGATGCGCGCTCCCCAAACCATGGAATCCGCACGATGAATCAGCAGCAGGCCGCGCGCCGTATCGATGGACTGGACACCTTGCGCGCCTGTGCCATCGTGCTGGTCCTGATGTCCCATTATTCGGTGGTGGTGAGCCACAAGGCCACCTTCGGCTTCCTGACCGACATGGGCTGGATGGGCGTGGACCTGTTCTTCGTGTTGAGCGGCTATTTGATCGGCAACCAGATCCTGTCGCCGCTGGCGCGCTGCGCATCGTTCCCGCTCCAGACCTTTCTCGCGCGGCGCCTGCTGCGCACGGTGCCCAATTACGTGGTGGTGCTGGCCCTGTACCTGCTGCTGCCGGCCCAACTGGCTGGTTCGCATACGGCGCCGCTGTGGCGCTTCCTGACCTTCACCCAGAACATCGGCCTGCGTTTTGGCGAGACGTTTTCCCATTCCTGGTCGCTGTGCGTGGAGGAGCAGTTCTACATGGTCCTGCCGCTGGCCGTGCTGTTGCTGGCGTCGCGCCGCAAGGCGCTGTGGTGGGGCTGGCTGGCGATCGCGGCCGCCATCGCGGGCGGCATGGTGGTGCGGGGCTGGGCGTGGAAGGCGCATGGGGGCGACGCGATGGCCGCCAACGATTTCGCCGTCCACGTCTATTATTCGAGCTTTGCGCGGTTTGATGAACTGCTGCCCGGCGTGGCCATCGCCCTGCTCAAGAATTTCCATCGCGCCCGGTTCGACGCCATCCTGCGGCGTGGTAACGCACTGCTGCTGGGCGGCCTGGCCGCGCTGGCCACGACCGTGTACCTGTTCCTGCATTACTTCCAGAATGACGACTATGGCTTCACCTTTCCCCTGATGACCTTCGGCTATCCGATGCTGGCCGCCAGCTTCGCCGTGTTGACGCTGGCCGCGCTCAGTCCCAACAGCCTGCTGCATCGCGTGCGCATCCCGGGGGCGGAACAACTGGCGCTGTGGTCGTATGCGATCTACCTGGCGCATAAGCCTGTCTTCAAGCTGGTCCTGGAGCCGCTGGCACGTTGGCAGGTCGATACCAATGCGCCGGTGGGCATCGCGCTGGTGATGGGGGCCGGCTTGCTGGGCGGCTGGCTGCTGTACCGGCTGGTGGAAACCCCGTTCATGCGCCTGCGTGCCCGCTGCTTCCCGATGCGGGAGGGTGCCGCCGTGGCTTCGGGGCGGGGTGGGCCGGCAGGGCGGAAAGTGGCCTGAACCGGCCGGTCTTGCCGGCGCCCCGTTCGCTTATCGGGCGTTGATGGTGATGGGCATGCTGGTCTGCACGCGATGGCCGGACGAATCGCTGACGACGATCTTCAGGCTGTAGCTGCCCGCCACAGGGCTGGCCCAGCTGACGCCGATGTTCAGTCCATTGGGCGTGAACATGATCCCCAGCGGCGCGTTGGCAATGGAGATCGACACATAGTTGCTGCCGGGCGCGTTGATGCTGATGGTGCCCGCCAGCGGCATGCCTGCCACGCCCGACAAGGCCGGCGCATTGACGGCCAGGCTGGCGCTGACGGTGGTGCTGGTGCCGATGGTGATCTTGAACACGGCTTGTCCGCTCAGGCCCGTCTTGCTGTCCTTGGCCGTCACGGTCACGCTGTAGTTGCCGGCCACGGGGGCGGCCCAGCTCACCACGCCGCTGCTGCTGATGGCCATGCCGGCCGGTGCGCCGCTCAGCGCATAGGTGACGGGGTTGGCGCTGTTGACGGCGACCGCGAACGACAGCGCCGTGCCCACCTTGCCGCTGATGCTGCCGCCCGTGACGACGGGGGCGCTGGCCGGCGCGATGGTGATGGTGTAGCTGCCCTGGCCCTTGAGGCCCGTCTTGGTGTCGGTGGCCGTGACGACGACGGTGTAGCTGCCAGCCACGGGCGCGGCCCAGCTGACGATGCCGGTGCTGCCGATGGCCATGCCGGCCGGCGCGCCGCTCAAGCTGTAGCTGAGCGCATTGGCGCCGGTGGCGGATGCGGTGAACGACAGCGCCGTGCCCACCTTGCCGCTGATGGCGGCGGAAACGACGGTGGGCGCGCTGGCCACGGCCGTGGCGCCGGACAGGGCGCCCAGCAGGCTGCCCGCGTTGGGCGTGCCCAGGCCGCTCAGCTGGTCGTAGCCGCTCTTGGCGCTGCAGGTGGCGCAGGTGCCGTCGCTGCCGGAGATCACGTCGCCGAACGCGCTGGCGTAGCTGCCGGGGACGCTGGCGATCTGCCCGTACAGGACGGCGTGCGGCGCGCCCAGCGCCGGCTTGGCGCCCAGTGCGCGGGTGGCGTTGGCCACGGCGATCAGGCCGGCCCACTGCGGCGTGGACAGGCTGGTGCCGCCAGCGCTGATCCAGCTGGGCGTGCTGGCGCCGGAGGCGATCACGGCCACGTACTGGCCCGTCTTCGGGTCGGCGTTAAACGATACGTCGGCCACGCCGCGGCGGGCCAGCGTGCCCAATCCCGGCACGGCGCTGGTCTGGTAGCTGGGCGTGGCCGTGTAGGCGCTGATGCCGCCACCGGTCTGGGACCAGCCCACTTCGCTGCGGCTGCCGCTGCCCGTGTAGGTGAGCGAGGTGCCGCCCACGGCCACCACGTTGGGCGAAACAGCCGGCCATTGCACGCCGGCGCCCGAGTCGCCGGTGGCGGCCAGGTAGGTCATGCTGGCGGCCGTGAAGGCGGCGTTGGCCGAACCGGTCCAGCTGCCTTCCGGGGTGCCGAAGCTCATCGACACCACGCCCGGCCCCATTGCATTGGCCAGCTTGACGGCGCCCTGCAGGTTGTCGACCGACGCGCTGGCCGCCTCGATCAGGACGATGCGCGCCAGCGGCGCCGTGGCGTGCGCCCACTGCACGTCCAGTGCGATTTCCGTGGCCCAGCCCGCATCATAGGCGGGCTGCGTGGCCGTCATGGCGCCGGCGCTGGTGCTGTAGACCACCGCCAGTTCGCAGCCCGAGGCTGATGGCGCGGCCAGTGGCAGCACGGCGCTGGTGGCGATACTTTTCTGGACGCAGGCCGGCAGGCCGAATTTGGCGTTGAACGCGGCCAATTCCGCGGCCATGTTCGGGTTGTGCATGGCGTCCACGATGTAGATGGTCTGGCCCGCGCCCAGTTGGGCGGCCAGCGCCGCCGTCAGCGTGGTACCCGAAGGCGGTAGCGCCGGCAGGCCATAGGCGGCCCGGATCTGGGCCGGCGTGTAGGTGGTCACGGTGCCGCTGGTGGCCATGGGTGCGAGTGTGTTGTCCTGCGACTGGGGTGGCGCGTATTCAAGCTTGTCCAGCGACAGGCGGCGCGTGGACAGGCGGCGCGCTGACGGCGGCAGCAGCATGGTGCGCGGGCCGCGGCGGGCGGAGGCGGCATAGCCGTCGGCGTCCGTGTCGTCGGGCGCGTCGAGCAGCACGGGGGCGATGTGGTAGGCCGGCTGCACCATCAGGTTGGCCGCCGCTGCCGGCAGCGTGGGATTGTCCAGTTCCAGCGTGGTGGTGGAGGTGGCCACCATGGCCGCCACCTGCGTGCCGGCCGGCGCGCTGTCCTGGCCGGGCGTGCCGCCGCAGGCGCTCAGCAGTGCCGCGATGGCGGCCGGCAGCAGCAAGCCCAGGCGGGCGGTGAGGGGCGAGGGTGGCTGGCGATTTTGCATGGCGGTGGCGCTTCCCTGTGTGCGAAGGCCACGCTGCGGCAACGTTGGCGGACATACACTGCATGCGCGGCCTGACGTTGGCAACCCCGCTGCCGTGGCGCTGGCGCGCTGTAGGCCGGTGGTTTTGCGTCCCCGCCTTTCGGAGGGTTTGCCTTCGGCGAATGATGAACGATGCCGGTGAGCGCACCGGCGACTGCCCGATGATTGTACCAGCACCCATCCGATAAATAGTGGTGGCTGGTAATAAAATTTCTTTATGAAATGATGTTCATCAGGCCGGGCGGCGGCGCGCACCCGGCGCGGGGCCGGGCGGCGTAGGGCGGGCGGGAGCGGATCAGCGGCGGTGCTGCTTCATGGCCGACGCCACTTCGCGCTTGCCGTCGCGGTCCTTCTCGGCGGCGCGCTTGTCGTGCATCTTCTTACCCTTGGCCAGGCCGATCTCGCACTTCACGCGGCCGCCCTTGTAGTGCAGGTTGAGCGGCACCAGCGTGTAGCCGGCCCGTTCCACCTTGCCGATCAACTTGTCCATCTCCTGGCGGTGCAGCAGCAGCTTGCGGGTGCGCACGGCTTCCGGGTGGATGTGGGTGGAAGCGGTGGGCAGGGCGCTGATGTGGGCGCCGAACAGGAACAACTCGTCGCCCTTGATGGTGACGTAGGCTTCCTTGATCTGCACGCGCGCGTCGCGGATCGCTTTCACTTCCCAGCCTTCGAGCACGATGCCCGCTTCGTAGCGGTCCTCGATGAAGTAGTCGTGAAAGGCTTTTCTATTATCGGCAATGGTCATGGCAGGGTAATTACTAAAAACGGGCGCGGGTCGGTTAAACTACGGGGACGCGCCAAAAACGCGAATAATTCAACATCATAGCAAACGGTTACGTAATGGCAGTAGTTCACAAAACAGTTTTCCTCGGCTACAGCGCCCAACAGATGTTCGAGCTGGTGGCGGCGATTGAGGATTATCCCAAGTTTCTGCCATGGTGCGGGGGTGTTGAAGTCAGGGAGCGCAACGAGGAGACGGTGGTGGCCAGCCTGGCCATCCACTACCGGGGCGTGCGCCAGAGCTTCACGACCGCGAACGTCAACACGCCGCACAGCACAATCAAGATGCGGCTGGTGGACGGACCTTTCAAGGCCCTCGATGGGGTGTGGAACATCAAACCGCTGCGCGAGGATGCGTGCAAGGTGGAGCTGGACCTGCACTACGAATTTTCCAGCGCGCTGCTGGAACAACTGATCGGTCCCGTGTTCGGCATGATCGCCAACAGCATGGTGGACTGCTTCTGCAAGCGGGCGGAGACGGTGTATGGCTGACCAGATGCATATCCAGGTATGTTACGCGCTGCCTGAACAACAGTTCCTGCGTGACCTGACGGTGGACGCCGGCACCACGGTGGAGCAGGCCATCGCGCTCAGCGGCCTGCGGCAAGCCATGCCCGGCCTCGACCTGGCGGCCCTGCAGGTCGGCATCTACAGCAAGAAGAAGACGCTGGACACGGTGTTGCGCGAGCACGACCGGGTGGAACTCTACCGGCCGCTGATCGCCGATCCCAAGAATGCCCGCCGCCGGCGCAAGGCAAAACCACCAACCTGAACAAGGGCGGGGCTGGCACCCCGCTCTTTTTTTATTGCTGTGGTAGCGCTAACATCTGCTGGCGGAAAATTTCAGCATTCCGCCAGTACCCGTTGCGCGATGGCGGCCAACATCAGAAGCGGTGGCGCAGGCCCACCGTGAACTGCTTGTTGCCCGTGCCCGGTTCCTCGCTGTTGCCCTCCGTGTAGGCTGCGCCGTTGTGGTTGCGGATCAGCGCGTACGAGGTGTACAGGTCGGTGCGCTTGGACAGCGCATACAGGTAGGCCAGCGCGTACTGCTGCGCGTCCTGGTTCATGGCGGTGCGGTCGTCCTTGCGGATGTAGGTGGCCACCACGGTGCTCACGCCAAATGGCGCCGATACGCCCAGCAGCAGGTCGCGGCTGTCGGTGGAGGCGGCGGGCGTCGCGCCGCCGAAGCTGGCGGCCGTGTTGTTGAGCGAGGCGCTGTTCAAGCCCTTGTCCACGCCGTAGCCGAAATAGACCTTGGCCGGACCGAAGTCATAGTTCGCGCCCAACAGCGTGTTGCGGGCCGCGTCCTGGTTCTTCAACACGGCCGTGTCGTTGTTGCGGTGGTGGTAGGCCAGGCGCACGCTGAGCGGGCCGTTGCTGTAGCCGAAGGAGCCGCCCAGCGCGCGTCCGGCCGCGTTGTCGCCCGCCACTTCGCCCGCCGCATACATCGCGTCGCCACTGAAGCCGTTCCATTCCGGGCTGCGGTACAGCACCGAGTTATTGGCGCGAAAGCCGGTCGATGCCATCAGGTTGTTGGAGCGCGCGATGCCGTTGCGCAGCGGGTCGACGATGGTGTTGAGGGTGGTGAACAGCGGCGTGTCCTGCAGGCCGGCCGAGATGGCGCCCAGGTTGCCGCGCAAGCCCACCGCCGTGTTGCGGCCGAACAGCGTGTTGTTCTGGGTTGAGCTGCCCGTGTCGGCGTGGATGCCGCCTTCGATCACGAAGAAGGCGGACAGGCCGCCGCCCAGGTCTTCATTGCCGCGCAAGCCCCAGCGGCTTTGCGTCGCCATGCCGCTGGTGATGCGGGTCGCGGTGCCGGCGATGCCGCCACGGTCTTGCGATACGCCCAGGTCCATCACGCCGTATAAGGTGACGTTGCTGTCTGCCAGCGCCGTGCCGGACAGGGTGAGGGCGAGCGCGGTCAGCGCGGGAATGCGAATGTTCATCAAGTGTCTCCAGAATTGTTATGGATGCCGCGTGCGCACGTCGTTCGTCCGTGCGCGCGGGCGGGTGGCTTGCCGTCCCCGCGCGGGGACGGCGATTACATGGCGCGCAAGCGGGCTTGCGCGCCGGTGTCAGTGGGCCGCGGCGGGGGCAGGTGCTGGCGCGGCCGCGGTGGGTTCAGGATCGGGAATCGGCTCAATTTTCCCGAGCACGAACACGAAGGACACGATCCCCACCAGCAGGATCACGCCGGCCACCATGAACGCGTTGGCGAACGAGTTGGTGGCGCCAACGATCATGCCGGTGACGATGGGAGCGGCCGCGCCCATCAGGTTGTTGGCGAAGTTCATGATGCCGCCGATGGTGCCGGCGCCGCCCTTGGGCGCGATCAACGATGGCAGCGACCAGCCCACCGGCGCGGCCGAAGCGAGCCCGCCCAGCGCGATCGAGATCCAGACGATGGCCCACACGGGATCGGTGGTCTGGGTGGCGCCGAACACGGCCAGGCCGAGCAGCATACCGACGATCAGCACGCCCTTGCGCACCAGTGATTCATCCTTGCCGCGCGAGATCAGGTGGTCGATCAGCCAGCCGCCCACGAACAGGTCGGTGGCAGTGGCCACGGCCCAGGGGATGGCAGCGAAGCCGGCCGATTTCAGTATGCTCATGTGCATGGTCTGCACCAGGTAGCCCGGCAGCCAGGTGAGGAACAGGTAGAACGAGTAGCCATAGGCGGCGAAGCCGATGGTCAGGCCCCATACTTTCGATTTGCCCAGCAGGTAGCCCAGCATGTTGAGCGCACCGGCGTTGGACGGGCCTTCCGGCGCGGCGCCGCCGTTCTGGATGTAGTCCAGTTCCTGCTTCGACAGCTTGGGATCGGCGCTCGGGTCGCGGTACACCAGCAGGAAGGCGATGAAGTAGCTGAAGCTGAGCAGGGCCGTCAAGCCGAAGCCCCAGCGCCAGCCGAAGGTGACGATGGTGACGGCGATCAGCGGCACGCCGATCACGTTGGAGAACTTGGCGGCCGCGTCGAAGATGGCGGTGGCCATGCCGCGCTCATGGCGGGGGAACCAGTAGCCGGTGGCCTTGGAGCTGACGGGGAAGGCCGGTGCTTCGGCGATGCCGAGCAGGATGCGGGCCGCGAAGATGCCGGCGAAGCCGCTGGAGAAGGCGGTGATGGTGGACGCCACACCCCACAGGAAAGCGCCCCAGCGGCCCACGCGGGTGGGGCCGAAGCGGTCCAGCACCATGCCAACGGGGATCTGCAGCAGCGAATAGGACCAGGCGAAGGCGCTGAACAGCAGGCCCAGTTCGACGGCCGACAGGTTGAACAGGTCCTTGATCTGCGGCGCGGCCACGGACAGGCCGATGCGGTCGATGTAGTTGATCAGCACGCCCATGCCGAGCAGGGCGCCGATGCCCCAGCGGCGCTTGGGTATTTTCTGGTGGGGGTGGTGGGTGGCGTTCATATTGTCTCCGGTTGTGATGGTGGGCGCGGCCTTAGGCGCGCGCGCCCTGGTTGTCCAGGATGGCCTCGACCAGTTGTTGCGGCGGCAGGTTCAAGTCCAGCAGCACGCCCGCTTCGTCGGCCTGCAGCGGTTCCAGGTCGCGCAACTGGCTGTCGAGCAGCGATGGCGGCATGTAGTGGTTCACACGCGCCGCCATGCGTTCGGCGATCACGCTGCGCGGCCCGGACAGGTGGGCGAAGCGCAGCGCGGGATTGCCGGCGCGCAGCAGGTCGCGGTAGCGCCGCTTGAGCGCGGAGCACGACAGCACCAGGCCGTGGCCGTGTGCCGTCGCCTGGCGAATGTGCTCCTGCAGCGTGTGCAGCCAGCCGGCGCGGTCGTCATCCGTCAGCGCAATGCCGGCGGCCATCTTGGCGACGTTGGCGGCGGAGTGGAAGCTGTCGCCTTCGAGGAAGGGCAGGCCCAGCGCCGTCGCCAGCCGTTGCCCGATCTCGCTCTTGCCGCAACCGCTGACGCCCATGACGACCCAGCATGCGGGTTGGTTGGTATGACTCATAGGGTGATGTGCTTGCATGGTCTTGTGGTTGTGTTTCGATGAAATGTTAGCGCTAACATTGAAGTCGAAGTCTAGACCATCGCGCTGATTTGTAAAGCGGAATCGATGTTGCGGCGCAGCAGGCGCGGTGGATGGCAACCCGGCCGCTGCCCCGCGCCCCAGAGTGGGCTGGCGCTGTTTCAGGGAGGAGTGGGGAAGGCGGCCGACTGTGGCGTGGCGACAACGATGGGGGCGATGGCGCCCACCGGCCTTGTGTCGTTGTCGCCCTGGATCAGGCGCTTTCGCGGGCCATCAGCGTGAAGCCCAGGTCGAGGTGGGGCGTGGCTGGCGTCTCGCCCCGGATCACGCTGCGCAGCAGGGTGGCCGCTTCGTGGCCGATGCGGTAGCGCGGCGTGCCCACCGTGGTGACGGAAGGATTCATCCAGGCCGACGCGGGCAGGTCGTTGAAGCCGCAGATGGCCAGCTGGCGCGGCACGGCGATGCCGCGCCGCTGGCATTGGTAGATGGCGCCGTGCGCCAGGTCGTCGTTGCAGCAGAAGATGGCGTCGCAGTCGGGTGCCTGGGCCAGCATGCGGCCCAGCAGCTCGGCGCCCAGCGCGATGGTGGAGGGATCGGGCACCATCAGTTCCAGCTTCGGATCGGCCAGGCCAGCGTCGCGCATGGCCTGGCGGTAGCCCTCGGCCCGCTTCAGCGTGCGTTCGTCGAGCTGGGCGCCGATGAAGCCGATGCGCTTGTGGCCCTTGTCGATCAGGTAGCGCGTCATCGCCTGGCCGGCCTGGAACTGGGAAAAGCCCACCGTGAGCTGGGCCGGGTCGTCCGACAAATCCATCATCGAGACGATGGGCACGCGCGAGGCGGCCAGCATGCGTTCCACGCGCGGGCTGTGGGTGAGGCCCGACAGCAGGATGCCGTCCGGGTTCGATTGCAGGTAGATGCCGAGCAGCTTTTCCTCCTCGGCGTCGGAGTAGCGGGTGTTACCGATGAGGATCTGGTAGTCGTCGGCGTCCAGCGCGTCCTGGATGCCGGCCAGCACGGCCGTGAACACGGCGTTCGACAGCGACGGCACCAGCACCACGATCACCTTGGAGTGGGAGGAGGCCAGCGCGCGCGCGGCGCGGTTGGGCACGTAACCCAGTTCCTCCACGGCTTGCTGCACGCGCTCGCGCAGCGCCGGCGATACCATGTCCGGCTGGGTGATGGCGCGCGAAGCCGTCATGGCGGCCACGCCGGCCCGTTCCGCCACCGCCGCCAGCGTGACGCGGCCGCTGGCGCGGCTTCTCGGTGTCACTGTCTTGCTCATCCGTGCCTGTCAGTCAATGTTGATCGCGCTATCTTACGGCAGGCGGGGTGGGGACGGGAAGTGGCGCGCCCGCCGCGCAGTGGTCAGTGGCAGTTGGCCAGCACCTGCTGGTTCTTGCGGGCCGCTTCGGCCCGTTCCGCGTCGCCCATGACGACCCGTTGGCCATCCTTGTCGTAGGTGGTCATGCGCACGCCTTCGTCGAGCGCGCGCTGGTTGTTGCGGGCCGCTTCGCAATTGGCCTGCTCGGCCGCCTTGCGCCGCGTCTCCTCGGCGCTTTTCCGGGCTGCCTGCGCCGCTTCCGTCCTGCGCTTGTTGAAGTCGGCGTTGCGCTCGCCCAGGGTGGGGGGCGCCTTGGCCTTGGGTTCGGCCGCATCGGCCGCCTGCTCATCCGGCGCCGGCGCATTCGGGTTGAACAGCGGCTTGCCGGGCGCCTTCAGGATGTTCTTCTCGGGGATGTTCGGCGGCGGCGGGCGGTCGGACAATTGCTTGATGCCTTTTTCGTCTATCCACAGGTATTGCGCCAGCGCCTGGGTCGAGATGGCCAGCAGGGCGGCGGCCAGCGCCACGCGCAGCGTCGTAGGAGTGTGTTTCATGGTGCAGCTTCCGGGAGCACGGCAAAGGCGCCGCTGGGCAGATTTCGCCATGATTTACGGCAACTGTCAATCGAAGCGCATAAGGCGTGACAGATTTTTTTCCGCGCCGCAAGGACGGCGCAGGGAAAATTCTGTATAATCTGCTTTTGCGCCAATAGGAAATGCTATGCGTCTACTCCAAAAAGCACTCACATTCGATGACGTGCTGCTCGTCCCAGCGTACTCGAACGTCCTGCCTGCCGATACGTCCCTCAAAACCCGCCTGACCCGCAATATCAGCCTGAACATCCCGCTGCTGTCGGCCGCGATGGATACCGTGACCGAAGCCCGTCTGGCCATCGCCATGGCGCAAGAGGGTGGCATCGGCATCATCCACAAGAACCTGAAGCCCAAGGACCAGGCCCGCGAAGTGGCGCGCGTCAAGCGTTTCGAAGCTGGCGTGCTGCGCGACCCGATCACCATCCCGCCTGAGATGAAGATCCGCGACGTCATCAAGTTGACCGAGCAGTATGGCATTTCCGGTTTCCCTGTCGTGTCCGGCAAGGAAGTGGTGGGCATCATCACCAACCGCGACCTGCGTTTTGAACAGGAACTGGACGCCGAAGCGCGCGCCAAGATGACGCCACGCGAAAAGCTGGTGTACGTCAAGGAAGACGCCGACACGGCCGAAGCCAAGCGCCTGATGAACAAGCACCGCCTGGAGCGCGTGCTGGTGGTGAACGACGCCTTCGAACTGAAGGGCCTGATCACCGTCAAGGATATCCAGAAATCGACCGAGCACCCGCTGGCATCGAAGGATTCCCAGGGCAAGCTGCTGGTGGGCGCCGCCGTCGGCGTGGGCGCCAAGGATGAGGAACGGATCGAACTGCTGGTTGCCGCCGGCGTGGACGTGCTGGTGGTCGATACGGCCCACGGCCACTCGCAAGGCATCCTGGACCGCGTGAAATGGATCAAGACCCGCTTCCCGCACGTGGACGTGATCGGCGGTAACATCGCCACGGCCGCCGCCGCCAAGGCGCTGGTCGAGTACGGCGCGGACGCCGTCAAGGTCGGCATCGGCCCTGGCTCGATCTGCACCACCCGTATCGTGGCTGGCGTGGGTGTGCCGCAAATCACCGCCATCTCGAACGTGGCCGAAGCGCTGGAAGGCACGGGCGTGCCCTGCATCGCCGACGGCGGCATCCGCTTCTCGGGCGACATCTCCAAGGCCCTGGCGGCCGGCGCATCGACCGTGATGATGGGTTCCATGTTCGCCGGCACGGAAGAAGCGCCGGGCGAAGTGATCCTGTACCAGGGCCGCAGCTACAAGTCTTACCGTGGCATGGGCTCGCTGGGCGCGATGTCGGACGGTTCGGCCGACCGCTACTTCCAGGACGCGGCCATGAAGCAGGACAAGTTCGTGCCCGAAGGTATTGAAGGCCGCGTGGCCTACAAGGGTTCCGTGCTGGCCATCATCTTCCAGCTGGTGGGCGGCGTGCGCCAGTCGATGGGCTACTGCGGTTGCGCCACCATCGAAGAACTGCGCAACAAGGCCGAATTCGTCGAGATCACCTCGGCCGGCATGCGCGAATCGCACGTGCACGACGTGCAAATCACCAAGGAAGCGCCGAACTACCGTTCCGGCGACTAAGCCTTGCGACGCCGGCGGCAAGTTGCCGCCGGCGTTTTCCTTGCACGGCCCGCCACTGCGCGGAGGCCGCCCAGCTGCACCGATTTCATCATTTAGAAGCCCCTATCTTCCATGCATTCAAAAATCCTCATCCTCGATTTCGGCTCCCAGGTTACCCAGCTGATCGCGCGCCGCGTGCGCGATTCCGGCGTGTTCTCGGAAGTGTATCCGTATGACGTCAGCGACGAATTCGTGCGCAACTATGGCGCCGCCGGCGTGATCCTGTCGGGCAGCCACAGCTCCACGCTGGAAGGCGACGCGCCGCGCGCGCCGCAAGCCGTGTTCGAACTGGGCGTGCCGGTGCTGGGCATCTGCTACGGCATGCAGACCATGGCGGCCCAGCTGGGCGGCAAGGTCGAGAACGGCCTGGTGCGTGAATTCGGCTACGCTGAAGTGCGTGCCCGCAGCCACACCAAACTGCTCGACGGCATCAACGACTTCGTCACGGACGAAGGCCACGGCATGCTGAAGGTGTGGATGAGCCACGGCGACAAGGTGCTGGAAATGCCGCCGGGCTTCGTCCTGATGGGCAACACGCCGAGCTGCCCGATCGCCGCCATGGCCAACGAGGAAAAGCGTTTCTACGGTGTGCAGTGGCACCCGGAAGTGACGCACACGGTGCAGGGCAAGGCCATGCTGGGCCGCTTCGTGCACGAGATCTGCGGCTGCAAGTCGGACTGGAACATGCCCGATTACATCAGCGAAGCCGTGGAAAAAATCCGCGCCCAGGTGGGCAGCGATGAAGTGATCCTGGGCCTGTCGGGCGGCGTCGATTCGTCCGTGGCCGCCGCGCTGATCCACCGCGCCATCGGCGACCAGCTGACCTGCGTGTTCGTCGACCACGGCCTGCTGCGCCTGGACGAGGGCAAGATGGTGATGGACATGTTCGCCAAGAACCTGGGCGTGAAAGTGATCCGCGTCGACGCGGAAGCCCAGTTCATGGGCAAGCTGGCCGGCGTGACCGATCCCGAGCAGAAGCGCAAGATCATCGGCGGCGAGTTCGTCGAAGTGTTCGACCAGGAGTCGGGCAAGCTGACCAGCGCCAAGTGGCTGGCGCAGGGCACCATCTACCCGGACGTGATCGAATCGGCCGGCAAGGGCAAGAAGGGCCAGACCATCAAGAGCCACCACAACGTGGGCGGCCTGCCGGAGCACATGAAGCTGAAGCTGCTGGAACCGCTGCGCGAACTGTTCAAGGACGAAGTGCGCAAGCTGGGCGTGGCGCTGGGCCTGCCGCATGACATGGTGTACCGTCATCCGTTCCCCGGCCCTGGCCTGGGCGTGCGGATTCTCGGCGAAGTGAAGAAGGAATACGCCGACCTGCTGCGCCGTGCCGACGCCATCTTCATCGAAGAACTGCGCAACACGCCATACGAGTACGTGGCCGGCCAGGCCGTGGACGAGGAGCAGTTGCCGAAGAACTGGTACGAAGCGACCAGCCAGGCGTTCGCCGTGTTCCTGCCCGTGAAATCAGTGGGTGTGATGGGCGATGGCCGCACCTACGAATACGTGGTGGCGCTGCGCGCCGTGCAGACCCAGGACTTCATGACGGCGCACTGGGCGCACTTGCCGCACGCGCTGCTGGGTAAGGTGTCGAACCGGATCATCAATGAAGTGCGGGGTATCAACCGCGTGGTGTATGACATCTCGGGCAAGCCGCCTGCGACCATTGAATGGGAGTGATGAGCTCGCTATAAGTAATTGATTTTAAATGAAAATTTGAGGCCGTTGATGATTCGGGTTGAATCATCAACGGCCTTGTTGTTTCAAGGGCCTGCTCTAAGCCGACCCGTCGGCCACGTTAATCGGGGTTGTGCGCCCGTCACTGTTCTGAATTGCAAAGCGCAATGTCGGACTGGCGGCCACTACTAACGCGACGAGGTCGGTGCCGGCATTCGGACACGGCCCCGGCTGTAGTTGATTTGAACGACTAGATGAGTCGCTGTGAGAAATTGCCAGTCGCTGCGCGTAGCGCAAAGGAAGGTCTTCCCCGTAGGATGATTTTTCAGCAACCTGGCACCATCAACGATCCGGCGCCGTCATGGTGCGCTGGCCCGTTGCTTTGACTGGACGATGCGCAAGCACCCCAATGTCCATGCCCGGAATCCGTTGCGTTTGCTCAAATGAGGTTTCGCTGCCTATACACCGGACGATGAGCAGCGTCTGGCCGCGCGGGATCTGCTGCCCAAGGTCAGTGGGGAACGTGATCGGCGCCTGGCGCCCGGAGAGGGGAGCGGATTGTCGCCGTGCTGGCCAGCCATCCGCAGGAGCATTCCTTTTGCATGCTCGCGCCCGAGCCGGCGATGCGGATGCGCGAGTGCTACACGTTGTCGATGTCGCAGGTGGATCTGGTGTTGCGCACCCATATCGAGGACAACGGCACATATAGGGCGACGCGCTGGCCGATTGCTCTCGAATTGGAGCCGGGAGCGCAGCGTCGCCGTGCTCGATGTCGTCACGCGAGCTGTTCAGGGAAGCGGAGATATTCGACATCATTTTCACGATTTTCGTCATGAAGCGACTTGCCGGCTAGATGAACGCACCACCTTGCCAGATGTCTTGATCACCCGGATCACGGGCCATCGCGACCTGCGAATGCTGAAACGCTATGCGAGTTTGCGGGGCAGCGGCTTGGTGACCCACCCAGGGTAGTGGCTTACACGCTAGGGAGGAGGCGTGCGCAAGCACGCCTATCCAAACATGCAACGGATCGACAATCACCACTTTTCCGGTCGGCTGTCCGATGTCGGAGACGGTCCCGCCGATGATACGCAGGCATGCGGCGAGCATCCGCGCTTGCTATTTGCTGCGCCATCGCAGGAGTGGAGCGACGCCTCTGTGCACACGCTATCGACATCCACGCACGCAGAAACATACTTTCCTGATGACCTAGAAAGCCAGACTCAATGATCACTCGTGTGATTATCGATATTGAACCGATCCCGGTAGAGCCCTGGCGTCATTCCTATTTTTTCCCGAAACAGACGGGTGAAGGAGCTGGAGTCGCAATACCCCACATAGGCGCAGATTTGCTCGATGCTCAGTCTGCCGGTCTCAAGCAGTGCTCGTGCACTATCTATCCGCAGATTTTGCAGGTAGGACAGCGGTGTTTGATCCAGTGCAGCTTGGAATCGACGGGTGAGTGTTCGCTGGGTAACAGCCAAAGCATTCGCCAAATCAGTCATGCTGACGTCCGTTCCCATGCGCTTGTGCAGCCATTCTTGAGCACGGTGGATTAGCGCATCATTATGCTTGCGCTCTGTCATCAATGGCAGCAGCGGTGTTTGGGTACTTTGCGTCACGTCAATCAACATGCTACGAGCACATTGCGTGGCGATGGCAGATCCGGAGAAATGAGATAGCACCCTGACTGTCTGGGTGAGGAATGCGGCATGGGCGCCGGCACAGATTAAACGGTCGTCCTCGGTGACCAAGGGGTGCATTTCCAGGTTCACCTTGGGGAACCGTTCCCTGAAAAGTTGCTCCAGCCACCAGGTCGTAGTCGCTCGGCGGCCATCAAGCAAACCGGTATCCGCCAGCAAGAAAGTGCCCGTGCAGTTTGCCGCCAGAAACGCACCACTTTCCCATTGACGGCACAACCATTCAGACACAGGTAATGCCGCACTAAGGAATTTTGTCAATTCGTCCTGGCCTGTGTAATGAAAGCTGGGAATGAAGATGATGTCGTAACATTGATTCGGCGAAATCGGAAGCGTGGATAAGCTGAGGGAATTGCTCGCCCGGATCGGCCCACCCAGCATCGACAGAAAATCCCAAGTGTAAAGAAGGGAAGGACTCACATCCGCTTTTCTCATATGGGCATTGGCAACCTGCATCAGGTCAGCAAAACCGCCAACGACCGAGGCATAGCAGCCATCAAAGCAAACAATACCGGTAGCGGGCACCTTGTACTCCTAGTTGAAGTTGATAAGCCATTATGTCTATTTTCGCATAATATTTGTCATTTTGGACCATGGGAGGGCTTCGTCCGCATAGCTAAGCTTGTCGTCATATGAACCGCATTCAAATGAGGAAATCGACATGACCCAAGAAATTCAGCGTCTTTCGGATCGGCTGTATGACGATATGTGGCTCCCCGCCGAAACCATTGAGGTTCGCCAGCAGGTTCGCCAATTTGTCCAGAAGGAAGTGGCGCCCATTGCTCACGAGTTGAACAACACACCGGAAAGCCTCGATGCTTTTCCGTGGCCTCTGGTCAAGAAGTTTGGCGAGGCCGGTTTGTTCAAGATCCCGTTTAGCCGCGAAGAAAGTGGCGCGGGCCTGGAGTATCCGACGCTTGCCACCATGGTCATGTTGGAGGAAACGGCCTATGTCAGCTCGGGTGTCGCTGCTGCGCTGGTAGATGTTCAGTTGATTCTCTTCGGTCATACACTGCAGCATGCAGGCCCCGCCGTCAAGCATAGACTTTTCCCCGCCCTGTGCGCGGGCGATATGGTTGGCGCCTTTGCCACAAGCGAACCCGCAGCCAGTACCGACCTGAGCGTTACTGCACTTCAGACCGAGGCCAAGCGCGTGGAAGGCGGATATTGCCTCAGTGGGCAAAAACGCTGGATTACCAATTCGCCGGTGGCCCACTACATGTTCGTGTTGTGCAAGCTCGACCAGTCCATGACCATGCTCATGGTGGACATGAAGGCCGACGGGGTGAAGGTTGGCGCACCCGATAAAAAAATGGGCAACCATTCGCAGCTGACTGCCGATGTCTACTTCGACAATGTCTTTGTGCCGAGCGAGAATCTCGTCGGCGAGGAAGGAAAGGGCTTAAAGGCGGCGTTGACGTCGTTGACGCTTGGACGTGTCGGCATCGGTGCCTGCGGCGTGGGCATGGCCCAGGCGGCATTTGATTTCGCCGTTGATTACATGCAAAAACGTAGCGTCTTTGGCAAGCCGTTGGCCAACTACCAGTATTGGCAGTTCCGCTTTGCCGATTATGCGACCCAACTGGAGAATGCCCGCAACCTCTATATCAAAGCCGCAATTGCCCATGACAAGCGGCGGCCAACAGTGGCTACCCAATGCGCCATGGCCAAGTTGATCGGGAGCTCGCTGGCGGGCGATGTTGCCCGTGACGCCATTCAGGTCTGCGGCGGCTACGGCTTTGTCAAAGAGTTGGCTGCCACAGGCCAGCGCTTTCCGCTCGAAGCCATCTACCGCGACTCGAAGATCGGTGAGATCTACGAAGGCGCAAACGAGATTCAACGCTTGCTTGTCGCCCGTTCCATTTTCGGGAAGGATGCAGTCGGCTGATTTGAATCAAAGTAAAGTTATGGCAACGGTCTCTATCGACGCCGCTGTTTTGTTGACATGACCTTTGTCAGCATTGCAGTTTCTGTCTTCAGGAGTAAGCAGTCAGACCATTGAAGGCGTCTTCCAGGCCTTTGCATGCCGCGGTACCGCACCACCGGGGTGTGGACGTTTGGACGTTTGGACGATTGGGGCGACTGCGCGGCAGGGCGGGAAGTGAACCGGAAATTGACCGGAGTTGGTGACTTTGACGTCCAGAAACGAAAACGCCGATCTGTATGGATCGGCGTTTTCGTCAAGGATGTTCTGGTTGGCACGGGGTGAAATCGGGTCACCAACACCTGCAGCGTAATAGTCGCCATTCATTGAGCGCTTGGCCCGGAGTTTTGGAACCGCTGGCGCGCTGGGGAATATGAGTTTGAGGTCGTTGCGCAGCGTCGTCTCCAGATCGGCCTGGCTTTCAAAGCGTATCTGCTGTAAGAGCTCGTTGATACGGCCATTGAAGCGCCAGACCATGCCGTTGGTTTGCCGATGACGAGGCGGCGCCAAGCGGTGCTCGATACCCATGCCTTGGCCATCCTTATCGAAAACGTGGCGGCCGCTGGGCTTCTTGTCCGTGGTCGTGAATCTCTGTGAACTGCGCGCCATTGTCAGTCAAGATCCTGGCTATCTTAATTGGCGAGGCATCCTTCGGTCGGCGCAGGAAATCGATGCTGCCGGTGTCGCTCATGTCGTGGTAGATGTGCAGGAAGACCGCGCGCTTGGCGCGGTCAATGGCCACGAACAAATAGCGGCGCGATGTTTCGTCTGGCATCTGCTGCAGGTACTTGATATCGGCGTGAATGAAGCCCGGCTCATAGTTCTTGAAGGTCTGCCAGACCGAAATCGTTTCTCCCTCAGCCTTGGGGATGACGTCTTCCAGGCACGCCATGCCTTCGCGCTTGAGCAGGCGTGCAATGTCTGAACGTGAGGCGTCGGCGTTAATGTGTTGCTTGGTGATGTAGACCAGATCGTCGAGCGGCAAATAGAGCGTTTGGCGCAGCGACAGGACGATGGCTTCCTGTGCAGCGCTCAACGTCGTATGCAAGGTGTGGGTACGGTGGAAGCGGCCTTGAATGTCATCGCGCTTGATCCATTTAGCCGCCGCCGCGCGCGTGATGTTGAACACGTTGGCTGCCTCCCGATCCGACAGCCCGGACTCCTTGATCTCCTGGTGGATGTTGGGAGTGCTGCGGGCTGGCGGATGGCTGCGCACAGTCATGCTCTCGATGTCTCCAGTGCGATCTTGCGGTGGCCGTTCTGCTCGCAACTCTCCCGGTATGAGTTTGGCGCGAAATTAAGGCCCGCTACGACGAGGGACACGATCGCACGGAACTAAACACTGATATAACAATTCTTGGGAGAACACATGTCTGAATTCTTACGCCGCCTGTCGATCCAGCAAAAGCTGATGTCGAGCATGGCGCTTTGCCTGCTATTGTTCCTGGCACTGTCGGCCACGCTGAGCGTGGTCATGACGGGCAACACCATCCGCCAACGCGTGGTGGGGCAGGAGCTGCCGGCCGTGGTGGGCGAGATCCGCAACGATATCCTGCGCCAGATAGGCGAACCAGTCGCGTCCGCCCTGGCCATCAGCGCCAACACCTTCCTGCTGGACTGGGAAAAGGCCGGGCTGCCTGACAGCGGCGACGCGGCCTGGATCGCCTACGCGCACAGCGCTAAGAAGGTCAGCAAGGCGGCGACCGTGTCGTGGGTCTCGGCCGCCACCGGCAAGTACTACGGTGATCAGGGCCTGAAGCGCACGATGGACAAGAATTCGCCCGACGACCAGTGGTTCTACGGTTTCCTTGCCAGCGGCAAACCGTATTCGCTGAACCTGGACAAGGAGCCGGGCGCCACCACCTACAATGTCTTCATCAACACCCGTTTCGACGCGGGCGATGGCATGATCGGCGTGGCCAGCCTGGGGCTGTCGGTGGACAAGCTGGCCGAGACGATCCGCAATTACAAGATCGGCGAGTCGGGCTTTGTCTACCTGGTGCGGCCCAATGGGATGTTGACCGTGCACCGCGATCCGCAATTGGCCGACAGCAAGCACTTCATGAAGGATTTGCCCGGCTTTAGCGAGGACTTGAGTGGCAAGCTGCTTGGTGGCCAGCAATTCACCACGGTCAGCTACAAGGCGCCCGATGGCAAGCGCATCGTCGCCTCGTCATTCGTGCCGGAACTGAATATGTATGTGATCGCGGAAGTGCCCGAACAGGAAGTGTTGGGCCAGGTAACCCGCTCCGTGCTGCTGGCGGCCCTGGTGGGCGGCCTGGTCGGCGGCGGTATTGGCCTGTTCGTTATCTACCTGGTGAGCCGCGCCATGGCCGCGCCCGTGGCCCGCGCCGCGCAGATGTTGGGCCAGATCGCCGACGGGAATGGCGACCTGTCGCGCCGCATGACGGTGGAATCGGGCGACGAGATCGGCTTGCTGGCCGACGCCTTCAACCGCTTTGTGTCCTCGCTCAACCGGACCATCCGCGAGGTGCGCAACAGCACGGAGACCATCGCCAACGCATCGAAAGAAATCGCCAGCGGCAACCTCGATCTGTCAGCTCGCACGGAAGGGCAGGCATCCAGTCTGGAGCAGACGGCGTCGGCGATGGAGGAGTTGACGGCCACCGTGTCGCAGAATGCCGAGAGTGCCCGCCATGCCAACGAACTGGTGCAGTCGGCTTCCGGCTATGCCACCCAGGGCGGTGAAGTGGTGGGGCGCGTGGTCGACACGATGGCCTCGATCAAGGATAGCTCGCGCAAGATCGTCGACATCATCGGCGTGATCGACGGCATCGCCTTCCAGACCAATATCCTGGCCCTGAACGCGGCAGTGGAAGCGGCGCGGGCCGGCGAGCAGGGGAGGGGCTTTGCCGTGGTGGCGTCGGAAGTGCGCAATTTGGCCCAGCGCAGCGCGGCGGCGGCCAAGGAAATCAAGGAGTTGATTGGCGACTCCGTCAACAAGGTCGATGCCGGCAGCTCGCTGGTGGACGAGGCGGGCGCCACGATGAGCAAGATTGTTGCTTCCGTCGAGCAAGTGACCAGCATCATGGGCGAAATCATGGCGGCCAGCCACGAGCAGCGCGACGGTATTGCCCAGGTCAATCTGGCCGTAACGGAAATCGACAGCACTACCCAGCAGAACGCGGCATTAGTGGAGCAGGCAGCCGCAGCGGCAGCATCGTTGCAAGAGCAGGCTGCCAACTTGGCGGCTGTGGTCAGCGTGTTCAAGCTAAATGAGCGTGGTTAATTTACATGGTTGAAACATAAAGCTCTGCCGGTAAACTAATTTTCTTGATAGCGGGCGTGGGATCAAGACACTAAACGGTATTAGCCAAAAGTTCGTTGAAGCCGCGGCGATTCTTCTATTTTTCATTTTTTCTCTCTATAGCCAGCGTATGGTTCCATCACACACCCGTTCATCTCACCCACGCCGTCAGCGGCGCCCGAAGGATTATGCGGCGATTTCGTGGCTACTGGCTTTCCTGGCTTGCCTGTACGTCGGCACCAGCATGGTGCGGCTTTATTACCAAAAGCGGCAGCTGGAGGATCAGGTTGCCCAGCAATTGCAAAACATCTCGGTCAGCATGAAGCGCAGCCTTGCGTTGC
>NZ_JACEZS010000017.1 GCF_014042365.1 Rugamonas fusca | reverse complement strand
GGACGGCAGCTATGCCGAGTACTGTGGTCCATGCTGCACGGTCAACGCGAGTATCGCTTACCTGGCTTCGAACCAAAAAGCATTTGAAAATCCGGGCGGGATGTTCAGGTCCGGCAATCTGCCAAATGGCGTGATGCCGGACCTGACCCCGCTTTTTTTGTGACCCCGCTTTTTTTGACCCGCTTCTTTCTGTTACCGCTGCTACTCGGCGAGGCAGCGCTTGATGCCGTCCGCCAGCGCCACCTTGGGCTGCCAGCCCGGCACGCTGTCAAACGCCGTCCACGGCACCATCACTTCGCGCGGCCGGTAGGGCCGGCCTCCCCATTCGATATTGAGCGCCCGCCCGCTGGCCTGGGCGTAGATGGCGGCGATCTGGCGCAGCGGCAGCGGCGCGCCCGACGATACGCCATAACTCTTCATACTGCCGGCCGGCGCCGTTTCCAGCTGCGCGTAGGCCAGCAGGAAGGCGTCGATCACGTCGTCGATGTAGACCAGGTCGATCAGCTGTTCACCGGGCGACATGGCCAGCGGCGCGCCCGACTGCGCATGGCGCTTGAGCAGGTGCAGCAGCTTGGGGCGCTGGTCGCCGGGGCCGTAGGTGTCGAACAGCTTGAGCGTGACCACGCGCAGGCCGGCCGTCTCCGCGTAATAGCGCAGCACGGCCTCGAACGCCTGCTTCAGGGCCGCATACAGGCAGACGGGATTGTAGTCGGCGTTCTCGTGGTGCTGCCACGAGGTGCCCGTGTTGACCAGCAGCGTGACGCCGTTGGCGGCCATGGCTTCGGCCAGCTGGGTCGAGAACAGCACGTTGGAGCGCACCAGCGGCTCCACCTGTTCGGCCGTGTGCTGGGCCAGGAACAGCGAGGCCAGATGGAACACCACGTGCGGCGCGGCCGCCTTGACGATGGCGATCAGGCTGGCCGTGCCGCCGTCATGTTCATGGATGGTCAGCCGCGCCGGCTGTTCCGCAGCGAGCCCTTCCAAGGGCGCGCGCGATGAATCGGGCCGCAGCACCACGTGCACCTGCCAGCCTTGCGCCAGCAGGCGCCGCACCAGGGCCGCGCCGATGAAGCCACTGGCCCCCGTCACCAGCGCTGAGCGCCCTTGCGGCGCCGTCATGGCTGCGCCTCGTAAGTGAACGGCGACTTGAAATCGGCCAGCGGCACGAAGCCGCGGTCGCGCGCCGACAGGATGGGATCGGCGTCGGGCCAGACGATGCCGGCCGAATTCCACAGGATGCCCGTGTCGTGCGCGGGCGAGTAGGTGGTGGTGACCTTGTACACCATCAGCGCCTGCTCGCTCAGCGTGTAGAAGCCGTGCGCCACGCCGGGCGCCAGGTACAGGGCCTGGCCATGTTCGGCGTCCAGTTCGATCATCATGTGCTGGCCATAGGTGGGCGAGCCCACACGCAGGTCGACGGCCGCATCCAGCACCTTGCCCTGCACGCAGTACAGCAGCTTGGCGTGGTCGCGCGGCGGGGTCTGGAAGTGCAGGCCGCGCAGCACGCGGCGGCGCGACACAGAATAGTATTCCTCGGCGAAGTCGGTGGCCAGGCCCCGCTCGCGGAAGGTCTCCTGGTGGAATACCTTGACGAAGCAGCCGCGCTCGTCGCGCAGGATGTTGGGCTGCAGCAGGTAGCAGCCGGGAAGGGCGGTGGGCAGGAATTGCATGGCGTCGGGTCCGGTAAAGGGGTGGTTCAGGGCTGGGCCGGCGGGATCAGCAGGGTCAGTGGCTGGGAGATCACCTTGTCCCAGCCCCAGGCGTTCACTTTCTTGGCCAGCAGCAGCGCCTGCAGGCGCTCGCAACTGAAGGCCATCGACCGCTCCAGGTAGCCTTCGCGCTCGATGTAATGGTTGCGGTAGAAGCGCGACATCACCTTTTCCAGCGCGTGCACGATGTCGACGAACCACGGGATCGGGATGTAGCTCACGGTGGGCGCCGTGATGAAGGCGTTCTGGCTCAGGAAGGCGGTGCTCTCCGCATCCGTGATCACGCCGCAGTCGACGGCGTCGCCGAAGAACTTGAGCAGGTCGCGCACGATGGCGTTGGCGCCATACTGCTGCATGATGTTGCCCTGGAAGTGCACCATGGCCGGGATGATGGGCGTGGCGCCATCGTGGTAGTAGTGCTCGGGCAGCACTGTGGCCAGCAGGTCGGGATGGGCGTGGAAATTGAAGCCGCGCAGTTCCCCTATCGGTTTGCTGAGCGCGAAGCGCCGGTAGTGGCACAGGCCGACGAAGCCTTCGGCGTTCGATTCGAGCAGCATCTGGCGGATCGCGTACAGGGCCACGTATTCGCCCAGGTGGCGGTTCTGGTGCGCCAGGTGGGGGAAGCGTTCGGCCATGGCGATGCCGTTGGCGGGCCGGTAGTCGCCGGTGCCGATCACGGTCATGAATTCCGGCAGCGGCCATGGGCAGGGCGCGTGCGAGATGCAGTAGAAATGGGAGGAGGCGGACATCGTGGGCGGAGTCGGTTGGGTTGGCGGCCGGGTCGCGCGGACTCAGGCCGGGAAAGCGGTGATCAGCAACGGCGCCGGGCCGTCGGCCGGGGTGGCGCCGGGGGTGGCCAGCGGCGCGGCGGCGCCGGCCGTGTAGCCGGCCTGGGCCAGCAGGACCGCCACCGCTTGCGGGCTGTCCGCGCGCGGCAAGCCTTCGTTGGCCCACACCGGATAGCCGGGCAGTACGATCAGCACGCAGGCGTCGGCCGCCAGCACGGCGCGGATGCGGCGCAAGAGGGCCAGCGGGTCGGCGCTGTGGTGCAGGGTCTGGTCGAAGATCCAGGCGTCGCTCATGGCCAGGTGGGCGAAGAATGGCGCGCCCACCGTGTCCACGTTGGCCTGGTGCACCAGGTCGCAGTGGCGGCGGGCCAGGGCCGCCGCTTCCGCGTCGCGCTCCACGCCCTGCCACAGGCTGGCCGGGTAGCATTGCTTGTAGGCGCTGGCCAGCGTCCCGTCGCCGCAGCCCACTTGCACCAGGCGGCGCGCGTTGGGCGGCAGCAGCTTGCGCAGCGTGCCGGCGTAGAGGGCGCTCAGCATGGCACCGCCTTGATCAGGTACAGGTCGGGCTGGGCGTCCTGGAACGCCAGCTCCGGGTCCACGCCCATGGTGGCCGTCAGCTGGCGCAGGGCGGCCGCCACGCCGGGGTGCTGCAGCGGCTGGCGGATCACGGGCATGCCGGCGGTGACGCGGAAGCCGGCCTGGCGGAACAGTTCGATGATGGTGGCGCGGCTGAACCAGCGGCGCTGGCCGGGGCTGAGCAAGCCTTCCTCGGCGTAGGCCATGTCGCCGGTGGCCATGCGCAGCAGCATGCCCCAGTGCTGGGCGTTGGGGATCACGGCCACCACGCTGGCGTCGGGACGGATGCATTTGCGGATGCGCGCCAGCAGTTGTTGTGGCCCGTCGCTGCGTTCCAGCGCCTGGTCCAATATCCAGCAGTCGGTGGCGCCATGGTCGCGGAAGAAGGCGTCATCGAGGGTGTCGATATTGCACGGGTAGAGCGCGTCGCAGGCGCCCTTGCCCACGCTGGCCTTGTCCGGATGGGGGCCGGCGGCCAGGTAGCGCGTGGCCGGTTCGGCTTCCTTGCAGGCGCGCGCCAGCAGGGCGTCGTTGGCGCCCAGTTCGAACAGGGTGCGCGGACCAGGGGGCAGCAGCGTTTGCACCATCAGCCGCAGTTCGGCCGCCTGGCGCGATTTCAGGCTCCACTCGTCCAGCCCATAGCTGCCGCTGCGCTTGACGGTGCCCTGCCAGTCGTGGCGCAGGTAGTGGCGCTCGCCCGTGGTGGTGTTGAGGAAGTCTTCCTTGAGCCAGTCTATGCCTTGCACCAGCTGGCTCTGGCCGGCCCGGTGCAGGGCCAGCATCGGTTCCGTCATCGGCGCGCCATGCTTGGTGGGCATGGGCCACTGGCGCAGCACGTCGATGTTGACCAGCATGCAGGCCGGGTGCAGGTAGCGCACGGCGCCTTGCTCGTAGTCGACATCGTAGCCGCCCTCGTTGACGTGGTTCACATAGCCCACGCCGTACATGCCCGGCTGCAGCCGCTCGGCCATGTCTTCCAGGAAGCCGCGCTTGAGGATGAACACGTCCGAGTCCAGCACCAGCACCGGGCCTTGCAGTTCCAGGTTCTGGAACGCCCACGCCATGCCGGGGCCGTGGTGGATGTTGTAGTCGAAGTGGATGAAGCGCACATCGTCATAGCGCGCGCACACGGCCTCGATGGCGCGGTAGTGCTGCTCGCCCGAGCCGTCGATGATGGTGACGGGATTGCGGTAATGGGCCCGGAATGAACTGAGCAGGTCTTCGATCAATTCGGCCGAATTGTAGGAGACGGAAATGACGGGGATGGTTTCGATATGCATGGCGTGCGGTTCAGGTGGCAGGGCGCGCCGCCAGGCGGCGCGCCCGCCGTGGTTATTTCCCCAGCAGGATGGTGGTGGCCTGTTGGATGACTGCCTGGATCTTATCCAGCGGATAGGCGCCGGCCTTGACTTCCTCGTGCACGGACGACAGGAACCACATGCAGGTGACCAGCTTGCTGGTCAGCATTTCGTGCAGGCCGGCCCGGTTGCGCAGGAAGTGCTGGTGCTGGTGGGCGTCGCACAACAGCTGCAGCCATTCCACGTTGGCCTGGATCTTGATGCGGCTGCCGCTGGCCTGGTCCTGGCCGCCGTGGATGCGGAAGTAGCTGAGCGCCTCGGGCAGGTAGACGCAGTCCTGGGTGGTCAGCAGCGACAGCCAGGTGGCCACGTCCGACAGGGTCACGTACTGTTTGCCCTGGAACTTGCCGAAGCCGTCCGGCAGGGCGCGCTTGCGGAACAGGGCCGTGGTCGGCTCGCCGATCATGTTCTGGCCGTTGGTGAGCATCAGGTCGCCCAGCGAGGCGCCGCCCACCACCGTGTCCACGTTGAACAGCCGCTCGGTGCCGCTCAGTGGCGCCATGTAATGGCCGTTGGCGTCGATCAGCTGGCGGAACGAGGTGACCAGGCCGATGTTGGGCCGGGCCAGCATGAACGACATCATGCGCTCGATCTTATTCGGGTGGAACAGGTCGTCATCCATCAGGTAGTTGATGAATTCGCCGCTGCTGTTTTCGTAGCAGTTCAGGAAGTTGCCCAGCGCGTTCAGGCCCGGCGCGCGCAGGTAGCGCAGGCGCGGGTCGCGCTTGACGTAGGGGGCGAAGCGCTCGCGCGTCAGTTCGTCGTCGCTGTTGTCGCTGACGATGATTTCCAGGTTGGGCCAGTTCTGCGCCAGCGCGCTTTGCAGCGCCAGTTCCGCGTAGTCGGGCCGGTTGTGGGTGGGGATCAGGATGCTCACCAGCGGCAGGCCGCTGCTGCCGGCCGGACGCATCACGTCCGTGGTGCGGGTGGGCGGGGCCGTCTTGGCGCCGGCGTTGCCCTTGAGGGCCACGGCCGCGTAGCAGTCCTCCAGGTCGCGCACGAATTGCGGGCTGTCGAACAGGGCGCAGTCGAGGCGGTGCTCATGCAGCTGGCGCTTCATCGCTTCCACCCGCGCCCGGTCCTGCGCCAGGGCCACGGCCTTGTCCTCGTAGTCCTGCAGGTTGTAGGTGATCAGCTCGGGCAGGTCGACCGCCTGCAGCAGGCTGCCGGCCATGCGCGAGGAGAAGGTGCGGCCGGCGCAGGTGAGCACGGGCAGGCCGGCCCACAGCGCGTCGCTGGCCGTGGTGCCGCCGTTGAACGGGGCCGTGTCCAGGAACAGGTCGGCCACCTGGTAGCGGGCCAGGTATTCGGCCGGCACCACGCGCCCGGCGAACACGAGGCGTTCCTGGTCGACGCCGGCCAGTTCCGCCTGGCGCCGCAGGTTGGTGCGCACTTGCTCGTTGTCGGCCACCATCCACAGCAGGCTGCCCGGCACGCGGGCCAGGATGCGCATCCAGGCGCCGAACACTTCCGGGTTGAACTTGAAGTTGTTGTTGAAGGCGCAGAACACGAAGGCGTCGTCCGGCAGCGCGCAGGCGGCGCGCGTGGGACGCGGGCCGATGATGCGCTGGCGGTCGTTGATCTGGAAGGTGCGCGGCATGTGCAGCGGCTTCTCGGTGAAGAACGGCTCCAGCTCGGGCGGCAGCACGAACGGGTCGGCGATCACGTAGTCGATGGCGGGCATGCCGGTGGGGCCGGGCAGGCCCAGCCAGGTGATCTGCACCGGGGCCGGGCGGTAGGCCAGGATGTTGGGACGCGCGCCCAGCGTCAGGCCGTGCAGGTCGACCAGGATGTCGATTTCGTGCGAGCGGATCAGGCGCGCCGCTTCCTCGTCCGTCAGGGTGCCGATGCGGATGTGCTGGTCCATGCCGGCGATCACGCGCGCGCGCAGCGGCGAGCCGTCTTCCTGGCTCCAGCAGAAGCCATACACTTCCACCTTGCTGCGGTCATGCAGGCCATACAGTTCGGCCGTGAGGATGGACACGGCGTGCGAGCAGAAGTCCGACGACAGGTAGCCGATGCGCAGCCGGTCGTGGCCATAGCCTTCCGGGCCGGACAGGCGCGGCACGTCCTGGATCACTTTCTCTTCCACGAAGCGGCGCGAGGCGGCCAGCTGCTGGGCCGGGTCGCCCGAGGCCGACAGCATGGCCAGGGCCGAGGTGGCGTCCATCAGCTTGTCCTCGGCGATGCCGCAGGCGCTGCTGTTGTAGACGGGCCATTTGCACTGCTTCTGGCGCAAATGGACCCAGTGGGTGATGACGTTCTTCTGGTCCGGCTCGATCTCCAGGCTGCGCGTGAGCATGTCCTCGGCGGCCGGATAATCCTTGCGGATCTCCAGCAGCCGGCCCAGGTTGTTCAGCGCCTGCAGGCAGAACGGGCGCTCGGCCGCCAGTTGCGGATTGGCGTAATCGAGCACGGTGCGCCAGCTGGCCAGCGCTTCGTCCGGGCGCTTCATGCGCTCGAGCAGGGTGCCCAGGTTCAGGTGCGCCTCGGAGAAGCGGGGATTGACGGCCAGCGCCGCGCGGTACATGGCTTCCGCGCTGGCCGTGTCGCCCTGGTCGCTGAGCAGCACGGCCAGGTTGAACTGGGCCGCGTAGGCCAGCGGCGAAGCCGTCTTGTTCAGCCACAGCCGGTACAGCTGCACGGCCGTTTCCAGCTGGCGCGCCTCCGTCAGGCGGGCGGCGGCGCCGAACAGTTCGATGATCTGCAGCGTGCCGTTGTCCGCCTGGGCGAAGGCGGCGGCGGTGGCTTGCGCCAGCGGCGCGGCCATGGTGGGCGGGGCGATAAACGTCGGTGTCGTCATGGTGGAGCTTTCAGGCGCGGGCCGCGCTCACGCGCGCGGCGTGGCGAACCAGCGGTAAGTCTTGTCGATGGCCTGCTGCAGCGAGCAGGTCTGGCGCACGCCGAGGCGGCGCACGGTGGCCGTCACGTCCGGGTACAGGTCGTCCTGCTGGCGCTGCTGGCGGGCCGGCGCCGTGTTGAGCACCGCGCGCGGGCGGGGCACCACGCGCTCGCCGATCAGCTGCACCAGCTCCAGGTGGCTCACCGGCTCGGCGCTGCCCAGGTTGTACACTTCGCCGTCCACACCCTTGACCAGGGCGGCCAGCGTCCACCAGGCCGCGTCGCTGCCATACAGGTAGCTGCGGCGCGCGCTGCCGTCGCCGTGGATGCGGATTTCGCTGCCCGTCAGCACGTCGCGCAGGAAGTTGTTGATGGCCCACGGCCGGTCCAGCTGCTGGTAGGCGCCCGTCAGCGTGAACGGGCGCACGGTCGAGATGGGCAGGCGGTACTGGCTGCGGTAGATCGAGGCCAGCATCTCGGCCGAGCGCTTGGCGTCGATGTAGACCGTGTGCAGCTGGCCCGACGGGATGGGGAAGTAATCGTTTTCCGTCAGCGCGCCCGCGCGCGTGGGCGCACCGGCCACCAGGCAGGACGACACGTTGATGAAGCGGCGCAGGCCGTCGAGCTGGGAAGCCGCTTCCAGCGCGTTGGTGATACCGGCCACCGTGGTCTGGTGCACCCGCAGCGGGTCGGACGCATGCACCCGGTTGTTGGGGATGCCGGCCGCGTGCACCACGTAGCTGGTGTTCTTGGCGAATTCGAACGGCGAGCGCACGTCCTGCGAGCGCAGGCGGATGTCGAGCCGGCCCGCCAGGTGCGGGTACTGCTGCGGCCATTCCGTCACGTTGCGCGCGTACAGGTCGAGCGTGATGCCCAGCTGGTACTGGTCGTTCAGGGCGGCCACCATTTCGGCGATCCAGGTACCCAAAAAGCCCGTGCCGCCGGTGACGGCCAGGTGCTGGCGCGCCAGGGCGGCCCGCACGTCGGGCTGGTCGGCGCAGGCGGCCAGGCAATCCTGGCGCATGTCGGCGAAGCGTTGGTCGGCCATGATTACCCTTTCTGTGCGTGGTTGGCGGCCAGGTCGCGCGCCACTTCGATGATCAGGCTTTCCTGCCCGGCCACCGCGTTGCGCTTGCCCAGTCCGAAGAAGATGTCGCGCGGGTCCACGTTGTAGTCCTGGGCCGCGCGCGCCACCGGCTTGGCGAAGCCGGAGAACACGCCGGCCAGGCCGGAGACGATGGACAGCGGCGAGATCGACGGCGCCACCGGATTGAATTCCTTCTCCGCGATGTCGGCCGCGTCGAGGATCTTGTACAGGTCGATGCCGGTGCTGTAGCCCAGGCGCTCGAACACGGCCACCAGCACTTCGAGCTGGGTGTTGCCGGCGCCGGCGCCAAAGCCGCGGATGGTGCCGTCGATGATGCTGGCCCCTTCCTGCACGGCGGTGACGGAATTGATGACGGCCATGCCCAGGTTGTTATGGCCGTGGAAGCCGACCGGGATCGACAGCCCGCCCACCAGCGTGGCGATGCGCTCCTTGACATCCTCGGGGAAGTAGGCGCCGGCCGAATCCATGATGACGATCGCTTCGGCGCCGTACGATTCCATCTTCTTGGCTTCCTCCAGCAGCACGGAGGCGCTGGCCATGTGGCTCATCATCAAGACGCCCCAGGCTTCCTTGCCGGCCTTGCGCACGTAGCCGATGTGGCGGTCGGTGATGTCGGCCTCGGTGCAGTGGGCCGCGATGCGGAACACGTCCACGCCCAGGTCGATGGCCTTGACCAGGTCCTTCTTGATGGTGCAGAAGCCGGGAATCACGTGGATGCCCAGGCGCGAGTTGTGCAGGTGCTGGCGCGACACGGTGAGGATTTCCTCGTCCGTCAAGCGGCATTCGCCCACCAGCATGGACGAGGCGCCCAGGCCGTTGCCGTGGCCCACTTCGACGATGGGCACGCCGGCCGCCTCGGCCGCCTGGCAGTAGGCGATGAAGCTTTCGCGGCTCAGCTGGTGGCGCACGGCGTGGTTGCCGTCGCGCAGGGTGGGATCGCTGATCAGGATATTCTTAGCCATGCTTGCGCTCCTTGGTGTGCTTGGCGTGGCCGCTGTGGCGGGCCTCGGCGATCATTTCCGCCATGGCGATGGCGGCGCAGTTGATGATGTCCAGGTTGCCCGCGTACTGCGGCAGGTAGTCGCCCGCGCCCATCACCTTGATGGTGGTGACCACCTTGCCGCCTTCGATGGTGGGCGGCACGATCAGCTGGTAGCCCGGCACATAGGTCTTGAGCTTGGCCACCATGGCGTCCACCGAAGCCTGGATGGCCGGCAGGTCGGGATTGGCGATCTTGGCGTAGATGGTGGTCTGCATGTCGATCGGCGGGTTGGCCGGGTTCAGGATCAGGATGGCCTTGGCCCGCCTGGCGCCCGAGAAGCGCTGCAGCGCGTCTTCCGTGGTCTCGATGTATTCGTCCAGGTTGGCGCGGGTGGCCGGACCGGCGCTGCGCGAGGCGATGCTGGAGGCCACTTCCACGTATTCGATATCCGCATGGACCTGGCCGATCGCATTCGCGATCGGAATGGACGACTGGCCGCCGCAGGTGATCATGTTGATGTTGCGGGTGCCCGTGTCCAGGCAGGCCTGGGCGTTGATGGCGGGGATGCAGAATTCGCCCAGCTTGGCCGGGGTCATGTCGATCACGGTCTTGCCCAGCTTTTCCAGCGCGGCCCAGTGGGCGATGTGGGCCTGGGCCGAGGTGGCGTCGAACACCACGTCGCAGATGGAGGGATCGGCGATGATGGCCTCGATGCCGCGGTCGGAGATGGGCACGCCCAGCCCGCTGGCCCGCTTCATGCCGGCCGAGTTGAAATTGCGGCCCGCGAACAGCGTGCACACCAGGTGTTTGGAGCGCATCACCTTGATCATCAGGTCGGTGCCGATGTTGCCGGAGCCGATGATGGCTATCTTCAGTTTGTCGGAGCTAGTCATGGTTCACCCATAGTCTCTTTATCGTTATGTCGCCGTGCCTGACAGGATTATCGCCGATTCGGCCAGGATGCCGTCGAGCGAAGTATAGGCCGGTTGGTAGCCCAATTCGGCCGCTTGCCGGTTGAGCGAGTAGTAATGGGGCTTGGCGCCGGTGGCGTTGACGGCCACCGTTTCCCCGGACACGGCGTAGCGCAGGCCGTGGCGCTGTTCCATGGCCGCCAGCAGGGCCAGTTTGTCGACCGGCGCGCCGCTGTAGCAATCGAGGGCGCAATTGGCCGGCGGCGCGCGCAGCACGCAGTCGACCAGCTGGTGGAAGTCTTCCGGGTGCAGGTAGTCGCGCACCATGGTGCCCGGCGCGGTTTGCAGCACGGTGCCGTCGCGCACGGCGCGCAGCACGTCGGTGATGAAAAAGCGCGCGTTCAAATCCTGCGTGTGGCTGAAGTAGTTGAACACGCGCAGGTCGGTGATGGCCAGCTGCCGGTGGGCGCGGTGCTTGCACTCGGCGTGCAGCTTGGCCACGCTGTAGTATTCCTGCGGCGTGAGGGCGTTGATGGCGATGCTGGCGTGGGTGTCCGGACCGGCCGGCTGCAGGAAGGTGCTGCCGTAGGCTGCGCCGCTGGAGAGGAAGATGTAGCGCCGCTCCGGGTGCCGCTGCAACTGTTCCAGCGCCAGGTCGTCGAACTGCTGGGTGACGCCGAAGATGGCGCCGCCCATCTGCGCGGCCCGCTGCGGGTCGCCCACGCCGACGAAGTTGAGCACGGCCTCGTGCGGCGCGCGGCCATACTCCTCGTACGGCGCCACCGGGTAGTGGATGAAGTTATCGGCCAGCCAGCGCCGCATGGCCGCCACGTCGCGCACGTACAACAGCGCTTCCGTGCGGCCCTGGCGGGCGAATGAGCGGATCAAATCCCTGGCGATCTGACTGCTGGCACCGAGGATGGCGACGCGCTTCATTGTCTGCGGCACCCTGCTACAGCGATTTCGACTTCTCGTGCATGCCGCCCAACATGGCCTGGTCCAGCACCTCGCGCGGCAGCAGCGGCGACAGGTCTTCCAGCGGCGGCGACACCAGCGTGCCGTCGGCCCGCGCCACCACGCCCAGCTTGGGCGAGAACAGCTGCTGCGGGTGCATGAACACTTCGCAGATCACGGGCCCGGTGTGGGCTTGCACGGCCGCCAGCGTGGCGTCGCACTCGTCCCAGCCGTGGATCTGGTAGGCCGGGATGTCGAACGCTGCCGCCACCTTGGAGAAGTCCGGGCAGGACACGCCGGAGGCGCGGTCCGTGCCCACGTAGTCGGCCTTGAACAGCGACTTCTGGGTGTGCTTGATCATCAGGTAGCCGTCATTGTTGAAGATGAACAGCTTGACGGGCAGCTTGTGGTGGACGATGGTTTGCAGCTCCTGCAAATTCATCATCATGCCGCCGTCGCAGTTCAGGCACATCACTTCGCCGCGGTCGGTGGCGAACGAGACGCCCAGCGCGGCCGGCAGGCCGTAACCCATCTCGCCGAGGCCGGTGGAGGTCATCAGGCGCTGGCCTTGGTGGATGCGCAATGCCTGGTGGCCGCACAGCAGGGCCGTGCCCATGTCCGTGACGACCTTCTGGTCCGGCTTGAAGAAGCCGTTCAGGCGTTCCATGAAGCGGTAGGAATTCATGTAGCCGCCCTGGTCGGCGTGCTCCGGGCCCACCCACGGGAACTGGGCTTCGTAGGCGCGGCAGCGTTCCAGCCAGGCGTCGCGCTTGGGCTGGGCCGGAGCCTGGGCCGCCAGCGCGCGCAGGAAGGCGCCGGCGTCGCAGACGATGTTTTCCGTGGTGCGCACGGCATGCTTGACCGCTTCCGTGGGGTCGATGTCGACCACGTCGATGCGGGCCAGGCGGGCCAGTTCGCTCAAATCGTAGCCGACCTGCGGGATGGCCAGGCGGGTGCCGATGGCCAGCACGTAGTCACTGTTTTGCAGGATGAAGTTGGCGGCGCGCTGGCCGTACACACCGGCGCGGCCGAACACCAGCGGGTGCGACGAATCGATCATGTCGATGCCGGCCCACGATACGAGGGCCGGCACGCCCAGCTGTTCCAGCAGGGGCGCGATCAGGCGCTCGGCGCCGGCCAGGCGGATGCCGTTGCCCAGCCACAGCAGCGGGCGTTCCGCCTTGCCCAGCGCCTGGATGGCGCTGGCCAGCTGGCGCTGTACGTCCGGCGTCAGCGTCGCGTCGGCCGCAGGGGCCTGGTAGTGTTCCAGCGCGGGCGGCGGGATGCGGGCGGCCTGGATGTCCATCGGGATCTCGACCCAGGTGGGGCCGGGGCGGCCGGCCAGCGCGATGTGGGCGGCCTTTTCCAGTTCGTAGACGGCGTATTCGGGCCGCGTCACGCGTTCGGCGTACTTGGTCACTTCGCGCACCATCTGGCACGAGTCGTAGCCCTGCACGCCCCACATGCGCAGCGGATTGTCGGGGCGGGTGAACTTGGAGTTCTCGTTGCCGGCGATCATGATGCAGGGGATGGAGTCGGCCCAGGCCGACACCACGCCGGTGACGCCGTTGGTGGAGCCGGCGCCCGTGGTCAGCAGCGCGGCGGCCAGCCGGCCGCAGGTGCGGTAGTAGGTCTGCACGGCCATGGCGGCCGCCTGCTCGTGGTGCACGCACACGATTTCCGTGAAACCGCGGCGGGTGATGGCCTCGAACAGGTGCACATTGCCGGCGCCGATGATGCCGAAGGCGTGGCGGATGTCCAGCTGTTCCAGGGCTGCGGCCACCAGTTCGGCGACCTTGACGTTCAGTTCAGGTGCTTGCATCAGAAATTCACGCCGAAGAAAGTCTCCAGCTTCTCGATGGTGAAGTCCAGCATCTCGCGCGTCAGGCCGGGGAATACGCCGATCCAGAAGGTGTCGTTCATGACGCGGTCGGTGTTGGTCAGTTCGCCCGAGACGCGGTAGTGACGGCCCATCATGTAGGGCTGGCGCGTCAGGTTGCCGGCGAACAGCAAACGGGTGCCGATCTTGTGCTGGTCCAGGTAGGTCAGCAGGTCCACGCGCGACACGTTCGCTTCCGGCTTCAAGGTCATGGGGAAGCCGAACCACGATGGGTCGCTGTTTTCGGTCGCTTCCGGCAGGATCAGGAATTCGGCGCACGACTGCAGCTTTTCCTTCAGGTAGGCGAAGTTGTCCTTGCGGGCCTGGATGAAGCCGGGCGCGCGGTCGATCTGGGCCAGGCCGCAGGCCGCCTGCATGTCGGTGATCTTGAGGTTGTAGCCCAGGTGGCTGTAGGTGTACTTGTGGTCGTAGCCTTCCGGCAGCGTGCCCAGCTTCCAGCCGAAGCGCTTGCCGCAGGTGTTGTCCTTGCCCGGCGCGCAGTAGCAGTCGCGGCCCCAGTCGCGGAACGATTCGGCGATCATCTTCAGTTCCGGATTGTTGGTGAACACGGCGCCGCCTTCGCCCATGGTGATGTGGTGGGCCGGGTAGAACGACATGGTGCCGATGTCGCCGAAGGTGCCCACCATCTTGCCGTTGTAGGTCGAGCCGAGGGCGTCGCAGCAATCCTCGATCAGCCACAGATTGTGCTTCTTGCACAGGGCGACGATGACGTCCAGGTTGTACGGGTTGCCCAGCGTGTGGGCCAGCATGATGGCCTTGGTCTTGGGCGAGATGGCCGCCTCGATTTTTGAGGCGTCGATGTTGTAGGTGCCCAGCTCCACGTCCACGAACACGGGCACCGCGCCGAACTGCAGGATGGGGTTGACGGTGGTGGGGAAACCGGCCGCCACGCCGATCACTTCATCGCCGGGCTGAATGGCGCGCGCGCCCAGCTTGGGCGAAGTGAGCGTGTTGAACGCCACCAGGTTGGCCGAGGAACCGGAATTGACGGTGATCAGGAAGTCCACCCCGATGAACTTGGCCAGCCTGGCTTCGAACTGGTCGTTGAAGCGGCCCGTGGTCAGCCAGGCGTCCAGCGACGCTTCGACCATCAGTTCCATTTCAGGCGCGCCGACCACCTTGCCGGCCGGCGGCACCACCGTCACGCCCGGCTCGAACGGGCGCGGGGCGCTGGCCAGGGCGCCGTATTCGGCCACCAGCTTGATGATCTGTTCGCGCAGTTGTTCCTTGCTTTGCTGTTCACTCATGATAATTGCGACCTTACTTGATGTCCGTGTGTTGGTATTGCTCGATCTGGGCCAGCGTCAGCGCGCGCATGGCGGCGCCGTCCGGGTTGGCGGCGTAGGCCTGGTGCCATGCCACGATCTTGTCGATGGTGTGGCCCAGGTTCCAGCGTGGCTGCCAGTGCAGCCGGCTGCGCGCCTTGGAGCAGTCGAGCTTGAGGTAAGTGGCTTCGTGCGGTTGCGGCGCGCCGTCCAGTTCCCAGCTGGCGCCTGCGCCCCAGCTCTGGCACAGCCGCTCGATGATCCAGGAAACGGGGCGGGCGTCCGTGTCGTGCGGGCCGAAGTTGTAGCCTTCGGCGTAGGCGGGACCGTCCAGCACCAGCCGTTCGGCCAGCGTCAAATAGCCCGACAGCGGTTCCAGCACGTGCTGCCACGGGCGGATCGCGTGCGGGCTGCGGATCAGCACCGGCTGGCGGCGCGCGATGGCGCGCACCATGTCGGGGATCAGGCGGTCCTCGGCCCAGTCGCCGCCGCCGATCACGTTGCCGGCGCGGCCGGAACCGAGCGCCACGCCATGCTCGGCGTAGCGTTCGGCGTTGAAGTAGGAATTGCGGTAGGCCGACGTGACCAGTTCGGCGCAGCCCTTGCTGTTGCTGTAGGGGTCGTAGCCGCCCATGGCTTCGTTCTCGCGGTAGCCCCATGGCCATTCGCGGTTCTCGTAGCACTTGTCGCTGGTGACGTTGACGACGGCCTTGATGCCCGGTGTGGCGCGCACGGCCTCGAACAGGTTGACCAGGCCCATCACGTTGGTGCTGTAGGTCTCCACCGGATGGGCGTAGGAATAGCGCACCAGGGCCTGGGCCGCCATGTGGATCACGATGTCGGGCCGGGCTTGCTGCACGGCGCGCGTGAGGGCGGCGCCGTCACGGATGTCGCCGAGCTGCGAGTGCATGCCGGTGGCCACGTCGGCCACCGTGAACAATGACGGCGTACCGGGCGCCAGCGCGTAGCCGCTCACGTGCGCGCCCAGTTGCTGCAACCACAGGCTCAGCCAGCTGCCCTTGAAGCCCGTGTGCCCCGTCAGGAACACACGCTTGCCTTGCCAGAAACCTGGCGTCATGGCCAGCGCTTCCACGGCGCCTTGCCGTTCTGCCACAGGTCTTCCAGCAGCACCTTGTCGCGCAGGGTGTCCATCGGCTGCCAGAAGCCGTGGTGGAAGAAGGCGTCCATCTGGTTGTCGCGCGCCAGGTGTTCCATCGGTTCCTTTTCCCACGTGGTGCTGTCGTCGGCGATGTAGTCGAGCACCTTGGGCGAGAGCACGAAGTAGCCGCCGTTGACCCAGTTGCCGTCGCCTTGCGGTTTTTCCTTGAAGCTCAGGATGCGGGTGCCATCGAGGTCGATGGCGCCGAAGCGGCCCGGCGGCTGCACGGCCGTCATGGTGCCCAGCTTGCCGTGCGCGCGGTGGAACTGCACGGCGGCCGTGATGTCGACGTCGGCCACGCCGTCGCCGTAGGTGAAGCAGAACGCCTCGTCCGGGTCCAGGTATTTTTTCACGCGCTTCAGGCGTCCGCCCGTCAAGGTGTTCTCGCCCGTGTCGACCAGCGTCACCTTCCACGGCTCGGCGTGGCGCGAGTGCACTTCCATGGTGTTGTACTGCATGTCGAAGGTGACGTCGGAGGTGTGCAGGAAGTAGTTGGCGAAAAATTCCTTGATGATGTAGCCCTTGTAGCCGCAGCAGATGACGAAGTCATTGATGCCATGCGACGAATAGGTCTTCATGATGTGCCACAGGATCGGCTTGCCGCCGATCTCGACCATGGGTTTCGGCCGGACGGAGGTTTCCTCACTGAGCCGCGTCCCCAGGCCGCCGGCGAGTATGACTGCTTTCATGCTGCTCCCTCGATAGTTAGGTCTTTGTCGTTATGGCAGCGGTGCGCGCGTGCGGCGGCGATCCATCTGACGGCCCTATTGTGGGCCCAAGCGAGCTTATTCTAAACCAGAAGCAAGAGGGTGTGCAGGGCTTTATTTTCATTTGGCAACACTGTGTTGCGGCACCGCGCACAGGGGCGCGGTGCCGTCCAGTCAACATTGCCGGGCCGCTGTTACTTCGGCGGCAAGGCCAGCCAGCCGTGGCCGCTGGCGCGCGGATCGGCCATGCCATCGGGCCGGGGCGGCGCGCTCAGCAGCGTGCCCACGCGTGGCCGGCCGTTCGCGTCGTACTGGCTCAGGGCCGCCGTCAGCGCCGCCACCTGCTGCGAGGTGCCGGCCGCCAGCGTACTGGCCGGCGCCGGGACCACTGCTGGGGCCGGGTCGGCCGCCAGCCCGGCGTGGGCCAAGGCATAGTGCGTCAGTGCATGGGCCAGGCTGCCCACCTGGCTGCTCATCGGCGACTGCACGCCTTCCTGGCGGTTGGCCACGAACCACACGTCGGCCGCCTGGTGCACGCTGCCGTCGCTGCGGGTGAAGCTCGACACCAGGCCCAGCCGGTTGCCGTACTGCTGCGCGCCACCGGCCGTGGCCGTGGTGGCGATGGCCGTGATGCCCAGCGAACTCAGGCTGTGCAGCTCGCCCGCTTCCGTCACGGCGTCGCTGTTGGCATCCACCCACACTTGCAGCTGGCCAAAGGCCAGGTCGGCGCTGGTGATCTGGCCATCGCCGTTGCTGTCGAGCTGGCCCAGGGCCGCGTAACCATCCCTGGCCACGCTGCCGTCGGCCAGCCGGGTGGCGCTGCCGAACAGTTCGCCGCCGCTGGTGATCTGGCCGTCGTTGTTGCGGTCCATCACCAGCAAGCCATCGCTGGCGGCCACCCAGCCCGTGTGCACGGTGCGGCCGTCGCCGTAGAGGTCGAACTGCACGCCGGCCGCCACGCTCAGCGTGGACACGCCGTCGCCGCTCAAGTCCAGGATCAGCGGCGTGGCGTAGCGCGACGAGGCCGGGTTCAGGGCCATGGTCTGGTCGGTGCTCATGGCCGCCACCTGGGTGTTGCTGAAGGCGGCGATCTGGGCCGTACTGAGGGCGGCCAGGTCGGCCGTCTCCAGCGCCACGATCTGCTGCGTCGTCAGCGAGGCCAGTTCGGCCGTCGTCAAGGCGGCCGCCTGGTCGCTGGTCAGGCCGGCGATCTGCCCGGTGGTCAAGCCCACGATCTGGGCCGTCTTGAGCGATTTGACCTGCAGCGTGGTCAGCGCGTCGAGCTGGGGCACGGCGATGGCGGCCAGCTGGTCGGTCGTCAGGGCCGTCAGCTGGGCCGTGCTCAGCACCGGCAACTGGACGCTGGTGAACGCGGCCACCTGGGCCGCGCCCATGCCCAGCAGCTGGCTGGTCTTGAGCGAGGCCACCTGGCTGGTGGTCAGGGCTGCCACCTGGTCGCCCGTCAGGTAGCCGACCTGGGTCGCCGTGAGGGCGTTGATCTGGGCCGTGCTGAACACGGTCAACTGGTCGGTGCTGACGGCGTTCAGCTGGTCCACGCTGAAGGTGGCCACTTGCGAGGTCTTCAGCGATTGCACCTGGGCCGTCGTCAGCGCCGCCACTTGCGACGCCAGCAGGGCGGCGATCTGGGCCGTCGTCAGGGTCAGCACTTGCGCCGTGGTCAGGTTGGCCACCTGGTCGGTGGACAGGGCCGTCAACTGGTCCACGCCCAGCGCCGTGATCTGGCTCAGCTTGATCGCGTCCACTTGCAGCGTGCTCAGCGCACCGACCTGGGCCGGCGTCAGCACGGCCAGCTGGGCCGTCGTCAGGTAGCCGATCTGGGCCGTCGTCAAGGCCTGCACCTGGTCCGTGCCCAGCACAAACATCTGGTCGGCCGTCAGCGCGGCCAGCTGGGCGCTGCCCAGGGCCGGCACCTGGGTGGCCGTCAGGGCTGGCACCTGGCTCAGCGACAGGGCCGTGATCTGGGCCGTCGTCAGGGCCGCCACCTGGGCCGGCGTCAACGCCGTCAGCGACGCCGTGGCCAGCGTGGCCAGCGTGGCGCCGTTCAGGGCCGCCACCTGCAAGGTACCCAGCGACGCCAGCTGGTCGGTGCTGAACGCGGCCAGCTGGGCCGACGGGATGGCCCCGGCCTGGGCCGTCGTCATGCCGCGCAACTGGGCCGTGCCCAGGCTGGCCGTCTGCGCCGTCGACAGCGCCGCGAACTGGTCGCTGGTGAGGGCGGCCAGCTGCTTGCTGCCCAGCGCGGCCAGGTCGGCCGTTTCCAGCGCGGCCAGCTGGTCTTGCGTCAGCGTGGCCAGCTGGGCCGTGGCCAGTGCGGCGGCCTGGGCCGTCGTCAAGGCCACGATCTGGTCCGTGCTCAGCGTGGTGAACTGGTTGGTGCTCAGGGCGCCGATCTGGGCCGTCGTCAGGGCGGCCAACTGGTCGGTGCTGAGCGCCACCACGTCATCCGTGCTCAGGCCATAGGCGAGCTGGGTCGAGGTCAGGGCGGCCAGGCTGGCCGTGGCCAGCGCGGCCAGCGTGGCGGTGGACAGGCCGGCCAGCAGCTGGGCCGTCGTCAAGGCCCGCAATGCCGTGCTGCTGAGGGCGTTCCACTGGTCGCTGCCGAGCGCGGCCAGCTGGTCGCTGGTGAGGGCGGCGATCTGGCGCGTTTGCAGCGAGGACAGGTCGGCCGTCTCCATGGCGGCCAGCTGGCTGGTGGTCAGCGCCACCACCTGGCGCGTCGTCAGCGATGCGGCCTGGGCCGTGGTGAGGGCCACGATCTGGTCCGTCGTGAGGCCGGCGCTGAGCTGGTCGGTAGACAGCGTGGCCAGCGCGGCCGTGGACAGGGCGGCCAGCTGGTCGGTGCCCAGCGCGGCCAGCTGGTTGGTGTTCAGCGCGGCCAGTTGGGTGGTCTTGAGCGAAGCGGCCTGGGCCGTTGTCAAGGCCGCCACCTGGGCCGTCGTCAGGGCCGCCACCTGGGCCGTGGCCAGGCTGGCCAGCTTGCCGGTGGCCAGGCTGGAGAGCTGATCCGTCGTCAAGGCCGTCAGCTGGTCGGTGTCCAGTGCCGCCAGTTCGGCCGTGGTCAGGGCGTTCAACTGGTCCGTGCCCAGCAGTTGCAGCTGGCCCGTGGCCAGCGCGGCCACCTGGCGCGTGGCCAGCGCGGCCAGGTCGGCCGTTTCGATGGCGGCCAGTTGGTCGCTGCCGAGGGCGTTGATCTGGTCGCTGCCCAGGGCGCGCCACTGGGCCGTGGTCAGGGCCACGATCTGGTCGGTCGTCAAGGCGGCGGCCTGGGCGTTGCCCAGGGCTGCCACTTGCAGCGTGGACAGGGCGGCCAGCTGCGACGTGTCCAGCCCGCTCAACTGGGCCGTGCCCAGGCCCAGCGCGATCTGCGCCGTGCCCAGCGCGGCCAGCGTGGCCGAGGCCAGCGCGTTCAGCTGCAGCGTGGTCAGGCCGGCCACCTGGTCGGTGGTGAGGGCCGTCACCTGGTTGGTGCGCAGGGCGTTCAAGTCCAGCGTGCTCAGTGCGGCGATCTGGTCCGACGTGAACGCGGCCAGTTGGGTGCTGCTCAAGCCCACCACCTGTTGGGTGGCCAGGCTGCCGATCTGGTCGCTGCCCAGCGCGTTGATCTGGCTGGTGCTGAAGCCGGCCAGCTGGCCGCTGGCCAGTACGGCCAGCCAGTCCGTGCTCAGCGCGGCCACGTTGGCCGTGGCCAGCGCGCCCAGCTGGACGCTGCCCAGCGCGGCCACGTCCACCGTTTCCATGGCGTTCAACTGGCCGCTGGTCATGGCGGCCAGCTGGCCGGTGGCCAGCGCGGCCGTCTGGCGCGTGGTCAGGGCCACGATCTGGTCCGTGCTCAGGCCGGCGAACTGGGCCGTGGCGAAGCTGTTCAGCTGGGCACTGCCCAGGCTGGCGATGTCGTCGGTGCTGAAGGCGGCCAGCTGGTCGCTGCGCAGGGCGGCCAGCTGGCGCGTCGCCAGTGAGGCGGCCTGGGCCGTGGTGAGGGCGGCGATCTGGTCCGTGCTGAGACCGCCCAGCTGGGCCGTGGCCATGGCGTTCAGTTGCGTCGAGGTGAGGGCCTGCAACTGGTCGGTGCTGATGGCGGCCAGCTGGTCGCTGCTGAACGCGGCCAGCTGGGCCGTGCCCAGCGCGGCCAGGTCGTCGGTCGGCAAGGTTTGCACCTGGACGGTGGCCAGCGCGGCCACCTGGGCGCTGCCCAGGGCCGCCACTTGGGCCGTCGTCAGCGCCATGATCTGGCCGGTCGCCAGCAGCGCCAACTGGGCGCTGGCCAGCCCGGCGATCTGGGCCGTGGTGAGCGCTTGCACATCGTCCGTGGACAATGCGGCCAGCTGGTCGCTGCCCAGCGCGTTCAGTTGCGCCGCGGCCAGGCCGCGCGCCTGGGTGGTGGTCAGGGCCGCGATCTGGTCCGTGCTCAAGCCCGGCAACTGGGCCGTGCTCAATGCGGCGATCTGGGCCGTGGTGAAGCTTTGCAGCTGGTCGGTCGACAGCAGTGGCAGTTGCAGCGTGCTCAGGGCGGCCAGCTGGCCCGTGGTCAGGGCCGCCAGTTCGTCCGTCGTGAGGGTGGGCAGCTGGGCGCTGCCCAGGCTGGCCACTTGCAGCGTCGTCAAGGCGGCGACCTGGGCCGTCGTCAGCGACACCAGCTGGGCGCTCGTCAGTTGCGCCAGTTGCAGCGTGGCCAGCGCGGCGAGCTGGGCCGTCCTGAGGGCGGCCAGGTCGTCCGTTTCCAGCGCGGCCAATTGATCGCTCGACAGCGCGGCCAGCTGGGCGTTGGTCAGGCTGGCGGCCTGGCCGGTCGTGAGGGCCACGATCTGGTCCGTCGTCAGGGCCTGCAACTGAGCGCTGGCCAGGCCCGCGAGCTGGGCCGTGCCCACGGCTTGCAGCTGGTCCGTGCTCAGGGCCACCAGCTGGGCCGTGGCCAGCGCGGCCAGCTGGGGCGCGCGCAGGGCCGCCACGTCGTCCGTGTTGAGCGCCAGCAACTGGCTGGTGCTCAACGCGGCCACCTGGGCCGTCGTGAGGGCGGCCGCCTGGCCCGTGCTCAGGGCGCCGATCTGGTCCGTGCTGAGGCCGCTCAATTGCGTCGTGCTCAGCGCCGCCACCTGGGCCGTCTTGAGGGCTTGCAAGTCCTCCGTTTCCAGCGCGGCCAGCTGGGCCGTGGCCAGCGCGGCCACCTGGGCCGTCGTCAAGCCGGCGGCCTGGGCCGTCGTCAGGGCCACGATCTGGTCCGTCGTCAACGCTTGCACCTGGGCGCTGCCGAACGCGGCGACCTGGGCCGGGGTCAGGCTTTGCAGCTGGTCGGTGCTGAGGGCGTCGAGCTGGTCGGTGCGCAGCGCGGCCAGCTGGGCCGTCTTGAGCGTGGCCACCTGGTCGGTGCGCAAGGCGGCCACCTGGACCGTGGCCAGCGCGGCCAGCTGGCTGGTGGTCAGGGCCACCGTCTGCAGCGTCGTCAGGGACGCCAGCTGGTCGGTGCTCAGGGCGTTCAACTGGTCGGTGCTCAGCGCGGCGATCTGGGCCGGTTTCAGGGCGGCCAGTTCATCGGTCGTCAGGGCCGCCAGTTGCAGCGTGCCCAGCGCGACGGTCTGGGCCGTCGTCAGGGCGGCGATCTGGGCCGAGGTGAGGGCGGCGATCTGGTCGCTGCGCAAGCCCAGCAACTGGGCCGTGGACAGGGCCGCGATCTGGACCGTGGCCATGCTTTGTACCTGGTCGGTCGACAAGGCGTCGAGCTGGTCGGTGGTGAGGGCGGCCACCTGGGCCGTCTTCAAGACCGCCAGATCGGCCGTTTCCAGCGCGGCCACCTGGACCGTGGTGAGGGCGGCCACCTGGGCCGTCTTGAGGGCGGCGGCCTGCAGCGTGGTCAGGGCCACGATCTGGTCCGTTCCGAGGGCGGCCAGCTGGGTGCTGTCGAGCGCGCCCACCTGGGCCGTCTTGAGGGCGGCCACGTCGTCGGTCGACAGCACGGCGACCTGGGCGGTATCGAGCGCGGCCACCTGGGCCGTCGTCAGGCCGGCGGCCTGGGCGGTGGTGAGGGCGATGATCTGGTCGCTGCGCAGCGCGCGCAGCTGGGCGCTGGCCAGCGCGGCGATCTGGGCCGTCGTCATGCCGGCGATCTGGTCGGTGGTCAGGGCGGCCAGCTGGGCCGTGCCCAGCGCCGCCACCTGGGCCGACTTGAGCGCGTCCAGGTCGGCGCTTTCCAGCGCCTGCACTTGCAGCGTGGTCAGCGCGGCCACTTGCGCCGTCGTCAGCGCGCCGGCTTGCTGCGTGGTCAGGGCCACGACCTGGGCCGTGGTGAGCGTGCCGATGGCGTCGCTGCCCAGCGCGGCCAGCTGGGCCGTCTTCAGGGCAGCGAGGTCATCGGTGGACAGCGCGACGAGCTGGGCCGTGCCCAGCGCGGCCACCTGGGCCGTCGTCAGGCCGGCGGCCTGGGCCGTGGTGAGGAGGGCGACCTGGGCGCTGCCCAGGCTGGCGACCTGGGCCGTGGCCAGCGCCGCGATCTGGGCCGTGCCCAGGCTTTGCCACTGGTCGCTGCCCAGCGCGGCCAGCTGGTCGGTGGTGAGCGCCTGCAACTGGGCGCTCTTGAGCGCCTCCAGCTCGGCCAGCGCCAGCGCGGCGATCTGCTGCGTGGTCAGGGCCGCCACCAGGGCCGTGCGCAGGGCGGACGCTTGCTGCGTCGTTAGCGCGGCGATCTGGGCCGTGGACAGGCTGGCCAGCGCCGCCGTGCCCAGCGCGTTGAGCTGGGCCGTCTTCAGGGCCGCCAGCTGGTCGGTGCTGAGCGCGGCCAGCTGGTCGGTGGACAGGGCGCCCACCTGGATCGTCGTCAGCGAGGCGGCTTGGGCCGTGGTGAGGGCGGCGATCTGGGCGCTGCCCACGGCTTGCAACTGGGCCGTGCCCAGCGCGCCGACCTGGGCCGTGGCCAGGCTCTGGAACTGGACCGTCCTGAGGGCGGCCACCTGGTCCGAGGTGAGGGCGGCGATCTGCGCGCTGCGCAAGGCCGCCAGTTCCGTCGTCAGCAGCGCTTGCACCTGGTCGGTGGTGAGGGCGGCCAGCTGGCGCGTGGCCAGGTTGGCCAGCTGGCTGGTGGTGAGGGCGTCGAGCTGGTCGCTGCCCAGCGCGGCGATCTGCTGCGTGCCCAGCGCGTTGAGCTGGCTGGTCTTCATGGCGGCCAGGTCGGCCGTCTCCAGCACACTGGCTTGCAGCGTGGACAGCGCGGCCATCTGGGCCGTCGTCAGGCTGGCGGCCTGGGCGGTGGTGAGGGCCACGATCATGTCCGTGCCCAGCGACTGGATCTGGCTGGTCGACAGGGCGGCGATCTGGGCCGTCGTCATCGCTTGCAGCTGGGCCGTGCCCAGCATGCCCAGCAGGGCGGTGCCCAGGGCGGCCAGCTGGAGCGAGCTGAACGCGGCCAGGTCGGCCGCCGTGAGCGCGGCCACCTGGTCCGAATTGAGGGCCGTCAACTGGGCCGTGCCCAGCGCGCGGGCCTGGGCCGTCGTCAGCGCGGCGATCTGGGCCGTGCTGAGCTCGCCCACTTCGACCGTCGTCAGGGCCGCGATCTGGCTGGTCTTCATGGCGGCCAGGTCCACCGTCTCCAGCGCGGCCAGCTGGTCGCTGTTGAAGGCGGCCACCTGGGCCGTCGTCAGGCCGGCGGCCTGGGCCGTCGTGAGGGCCGCGATCTGGCCGCTGTTCAAGCCTGGCCACTGGTCCGTGGCCAGCGCCGCCACCTGGGCGGTGCCCAGGGCTGGCAACTGGGCCGTCGACAGGGCGCCCAGCTGGCTGGTGGTCAGGGCCCGCAACTGGGCGCTGCGCCACACCACCAGTTCGGCCGTGGTCAGGGCCAGGATCTGGTCCGTCGTCAGGGCCGCCAGCTGGCGCGTGCCCAGGTTGGCCATCTGCAGCGTCGACAGGGCGTTCAACTGGGCGCTGCCGAGCAGGGCGGCCGAGGCCGTCGTGAGGGCGTTGAGCTGGGCCGTTTGCAGGGCGGCCATGTCGTCCGTGCCGAGCGCGCCCAGCTGGTCGGACGTGAGGGCGGCCATCTGCGCCGTGGCCAGCTTGCTCAGTTGCACAGAATTGAGGGCGTTCAGCTGGGCCGTGCTCAAGGCCTGGAACTGGGCCGTGGTGAGGGTACTCAGTTGCGCCGTCGTCATCGCGCTGACCTGGGCCGTGCCCAGCGCGGCGATGTCGTCGGTGCTGAAGCCGCGCCACTGGGCCGTGCCCAGCGCGGCCAGGTCGGCCGTCTCCAGCGCCGCCACCTGGTCGGTGGTGAGGGCCGCCAGCAGCCGCGTGGCCAGGCTGGCCGCCTGCTGGGTGGTCAGCGCCTGCAGCTGGGCCGTGCTCAGTTCGCTGGCCTGGGCCGTCGTCAAGGCGTTCAGCTGCGCCGTCTTCATGCTGGCCAGGTCCGCCGTTTCCAGCGCCGCCAGCTGGTCGCTGCTGAGCGATGCCACCTGGGCCGTCGTCAGCGCGCCGGCCTGGGCCGTCGTCAGGGCCACGATCTGGTCGCTGCCGAACGCGCCCAGCTGGCGTGTGCCCAGGGCCGCCGTTTGCGCCGTGCTCAGGCCCGCCACCTGGGCCGTGCTGAGCAGCGCGACCTGGTCCGTCGTCAGCGCGGCCACCTGGGCCGTCTGCAGGGCGGCCACGTGGGCCGTGTCCAGTCCGGCCAGCTGGCCGGAGGTGAGGCTGGCGATTTGCAGCGTGGCCAGCTTGCTCAGTTGCAGCGAATTGAGGGCGGCCAGCTGGGCCGTGCTCAAGACCTGGAACTGGGCCGTGGTGAGCGTGCTCAGCTGGGCCGTGTTCATGGCGCGCACCTGGGCCGTGCCCAGCGCGGCGATGTCGTCCGTGCTGAAGCCGCGCCATTGGGCCGTGCCCAGCGCGGCCAGGTCGGCCGTCTCCAGCGCCGCCACCTGGTCCGTGGTGAGGGCCGCCAGCAATCGCGTGGCCAGGCTGGCCGATTGCTGGCTGGTCAGCGCTTGCAGCTGGGCCGTGCTCAGTTGGGCGGCCTGGGCCGTCGTGAGGGCGTTAAGCTGGGCCGTCTTCAGGCTGGCCAGGTCCACCGTTTCCAGGGCCGCCAGCTGGTCGCTGGTGAGCGCGGCCACCTGGGCCGTCAGCAGGCTGCTCACTTGCAGCGTGTTCAGGGCCACGATCTGGGCCGTTGTCAGCGCCTGCAACTGTAGCGTGTTGAAGGCGTCCACCTGGGCCGTCGTCAGCGCGGCGATCTGGGCCGTGGACAGGGCCGCGATGCTGGCCGTGTCGAGCTGGGCGATCTGGGTCGTCAGCAGCGACGACAGGTTGGCCGTGTTGAGCATCAGCAGTTGGGCGCTGCCCAGCGCGTTGAGCTGGCTGGTGCTCAAGGCCGCCGCCTGGGCCGGGGTGAGCGAGGCCACCTGGGCCGTGCTCAGTTGGGCGATCTCGGCCGTCGTCAGGGCCCGGATCTGGGCCGTCTTGAAGGCGGCCAGGTCGACCGTCTCCAGCGCGGCCAGCTGGTCGCTGGTGAGGGCGGCCACCTGTTTGGTGGCCAGGTTGCCCGCTTGCAGCGTCGTCAGCGCCACGATCTGGGCCGTCGTCAAACCTTGCAGCTGGGCCGTGCCCAGCGCCTGTAACTGGGCCGTCGTGAGCGCCTGCAACTGCGCCGTGGCCAGCGCGGCCAGGTCGTCCGTGCCCAGGCTGGCCACCTGGGCCGTCCGGAGCGCGGCCAGCGTCAGCGTGGGCAGGGCGTTGAGCTGGTTGCTCGACAGCGCGGCCACCTGGCGCGTCGTCAGTGACGCGGCCTGGGCCGTGGTGAGGGCGGCCACCTGGGCCGTCGTCACGGCCGCCAGCTGGTCGGTGCCAAGCGCCGTCAGCTGGTTGGTGGTCAGCGCGGCCCAGTCGCGCGTGATGAGCGCGGCCACCTGGTCCGTGCCCAGGCTGGCGACCTGGCGCGTCGTCAAGGCGGCCACCTGGGCCGTGCCCAGCGCGGCCAGCTGGTCCGAGTTCAGCACGGCGATCTGGTCCGTGCTCAGTTGCGCCAGCTGGGCCGTCTTCAGGGCCGCCACCTGGCTGGTGCTGAGGGCGGCGATGGCGGCCGTGCCCAGGCCCAGCAACTGCGACGATTGCAGGGCTGCGTAATCGGCCGAGCTGAGCGCGGCCAGCTGGGCCGTGCTGAGGGCACGCAACTGTTGCGTGGTCAGCGCGGCGGCTTGGGCCGTGCTGAGGGCGGCGATCAGCGCCGTGCCCAGCGCGCCGACCTGGGCCGTCGTCAGGGCCGCCACCTGGTTGCTCTTCAGGGCGGCCCAGTCCACCGTTTCCAGCGCGTTGAGCTGGTCGGTGGACAGGGCGGCCAGCTGGCGCGTCGTCAGCGCGGCGGCCTGGGCCGTGGTGAGGGCGACGATCTGGTCGCTGCCCAGGGCCGCGATCTGGGGCGTGCCCAGCGCGGCCAGTTGTTGCGTGGCCAGGCTGGCCAGTTGCGCCGTCTGCAGCGCGGCCACGGCGTTGCTGGCCAGCGCGGCCACTTGCTGGGTCTGCAGCGCGCGCAGGGTGGCGGTGGCCAGCGCGGCGAGCTGATCCGAGCGCAGCGACGCCAGTTGGAAAGTACCCAGGCCCGGCACTTGCAGGCTCTTCAGCGACGCGAACTGGGCCGTCGTGATGGCGGCCAGCTGGGCCGTGGCCAGGGCGGCCAGTTGCTGGGTTTTCAGGCTGGCCCAGTCGGCCGTCTCCAGCGCGGCCAGTTGGGCCGTGGTGAGGGCGGCCAGCTGGCGCGTGCCCAGGTTGGCCAGCTGGCCCGTGGTCAGGGCGACGATCTGGTCACTGCCCAGCGCGGCCATCTGGCTGCTGGACAGGGCGTTGAGCTGGTTGCTGGCCAGCGCGGCGGCCTGGCTGGTGCTGAGCGCGGCCACGTTGGACGTGCCCAGCCCGCTCAAGGCCAGCGTGGCCAGCGCGGCCAGGTCGGCCGTCTGCAAGGCGGCCAGCTGGTCCGAACGCAGCGCGGCCAGTTGTTGCGACGACAGCGCTTGCGCCTGCGCCGTCTTGAGCGCGGCCACCTGGTCGGTGGTGAGGGCGCTGAACAGGGCGCTGCCGAGCGCGGCGATCTGCTGGGTTTTCAGGCTGGCCACGCTGGCCGTGGCCAGCGCGTCCAGCTGGATGGACGACAGGGCCGCCACCTGGGCCGTGCCCAGCGCGCTGGCCTGGGCCGTGCCCAGTACGGCCACTTGCGCCGTGCCCAGCGCCGCGATCTGCTGGGTTGGCATGGCGGCCAGCTGGGCCGAACCGAGCGCGGCCACCTGGTCGGTGCGCAGGCCGGCCACGCTGCCCGTGTCCAGCGCCGCCAGTTGCTGGCTGCGCAGGGCGGCCACGTCGGCCGTCGTCAGCGCGGCCACCTGGTCCGAACCGAGGGCGTGCAGTTGCGCCGTGCCCAGGCCGATCAGCTGGGCCGTGCGCAGGGCGGCCAGGTCGGCCGTGCCCAACAGGGCCACCTGGGCGGTGGTCAGCGCCCCCAGTTGCGCCGTGCTCAGGGAGGCGAACTGGTCGGAGGTGAGCCCGTACACCAGCTGGGCCGTCGTCAGCAGCGGTATTTGCTGGGTGCCCAGGGCCTGGATCTGCCGGGTGCCGAAGCCGGTCCCCAGCTGCGCCGTGCTCAGGGCCTGCAAGTCCTGGGTCGGCAGCGCACGCACCTGCTCGCTGCTCAACGCGGCCAGCTGGTCCGTGCGCAACGCCGACGTCTGCAAGGTCGACAGCAAGCCGATGTCGGCCGTGGTCAACAAGGTGATCTGGTAGGTCGACAGGCTGACGATTTGGTCGGTGGTTAAACCGGGTACGAGCGATGGCATAGTGGGTATCTCCTGGCAGAAGGATATAGTAACGCCAATCGGCCTGAGATTGAGAAAAAGCAAGTAATTCCCACGCAAATCTTGGCATGAAAACAAGGACTTAGCGGCGCCGGATCAGCATGTTGGAAACACGGTAAGATGCACGCTATCGCATCCTCAGGAATGAGCCCCCATGCTGCACACGCCCGCCGTCTTCACGCCCCTGATCCATCCGCCAACCGCGTCTGCGTCCCATCCTGCGCCCCTGACTTTCCTGAGCCATCGTGGACAGTTGCTTTTGCGCAACGACGATTGGTCGTTGCCGCCGCCGGCCGTACTGGCCACGCTGGACGTGGCGCCGGCGCGCATCCACCCGGTGGGCGTGCTGGACGGCCAGTATTACCAGGCGGCCTGGACCGACCGCGACGCCGTGCCGGGGCCCGACTACGGCTGGCACAGCCTGCGCGCCCTGTTCGGCCTGCGCGACGATGGTTTTCTCGGTGTGGCAGGGCGGGCCGTGCAACTGGCCGAATGGGCCCGCACCCACCGCTATTGCGGCGCCTGCGCCACGCCCATGACCCATGTGGCAGGCGAACGCTGCTATCAATGTCCCGCGTGCGGCATGAGCGCCTACCCGCGCATCTCGCCGGCCATGATGGTGCTGATCCGCAAGGGCGAGCAGGTGCTGCTGGCCATGCACGCCAACGCGCCCTACAAGCGCTACACGGCGCTGGCCGGTTTCCTGGAGGCGGGCGAATCGATCGAGGAAGCCGTGCACCGCGAAGTGTACGAGGAGGTCGGCTTGCGGGTGCACAACCTGCGCTACTTCGGCAGCCAGCCGTGGCCATTCCCGCATTCGCTGATGGTGGCCTTCACGGCTGATTACCTCGATGGCGAGATCCGCGTCGACCCCAACGAGATCGCCGACGCGCGCTGGTTCGGCCCGGACGACGAATGGCCGGAGATGCCGATCACGGTCTCGATCGCCGCCGCGCTGATCAACGCCCATCGGCCGGGCTCGCCCGGGCGCTAGCGGCGGCGCGGCCCCGGCTGCGGGGCCGCGCCGGTGGGTCTGCCGCATTTTCTGTATACTTGCGGCAATCGTTACTTTTATGGTCTCACAACATCATGTCTAAAGAAGCTTTCACGGAACAAGACTGGCGCCGTCTGCTCAGCTCGCTTGGCGAGGACCCGGACCGTCCCGGCCTGGCCGAAACCCCGCACCGGGTGGCCAAGGCCTGGAAACACTGGACCTCGGGCTACGAGCAAGACCCGGTCGAGCTGCTGAAAGCGTTCGAGGACGGGGCCGAGCAGTACAACGAGCTGATCGTGGTGAAGAACATTCCCGTCTACAGCCACTGCGAGCACCACCTGGCGCCGTTCTTCGGCAAGGCCACGGTCGGTTACCTGCCCAATGGCAAGATCGTCGGCCTGTCCAAGCTGACCCGGCTGGTGGACTGCTTTGCCAAGCGTCTGCAAGTGCAGGAACGCATGACGATCCAGATCGCCAACGCGCTGATGGACGTGCTGGAACCGAAGGCGGTGGGGGTGGTCGTCAAGTGCCGTCACATGTGCATGGAAAGCCGCGGCATCCGCACGCCGGGCGAGGAAACCATCACCTCGGCCATGCTGGGCGAGTTGCAGCCCAACCTGGCGCTGCGCACGGAATTCCTGGCCCTGGCACGCGACTGAGTGGCCTAATCCACCGGGGCGATAAATTCCGGGAGGCAAAATCGGGGACGGACCCCTATTTTCCTCTACGGGAAAATAGGGGGCCGTCCCCGATTTTGCCTCCCGGAATTTTCCTGTCCAGCTTTATTTGGGCCGCGCCGCCAGCGATTGCTCGCGCGCGGCCTTGAATTCGGCGTTCGGCTTCCATTGCGGGAACGCGCTGCCTTGCGCCACCTGGTAGCCCACCTCGTACAGCAGGGCGATATCCTGCGCCGCGCCGCGCAGGTCCCAGTCCGGCTCCACCACGTCGTGCACGGTGTGGTATTGGTTGGCCGTGTAGCCCTGGCGCCTGGCCAGCGCACCCGCCGCGCCCGTTCCCGTGTATTGCGCGCCGCCGCGCAGCAACAGCGCGGGCACGCCGGCGCGCGCGAATTCCAGCTGGTCGTTGCGGAAGTACATGCCCAGCTCGGGGTTGATCTCGCCATGCACGGTGCGGCCCTGCTTCCTGGCTGCGCTGACCACGATGTCTTCCGCATCGCTGCGGCCCATGCCCACCAGTTCCACGTCGCGCGTGCGGCCCCACAGGTTCAGGCCTTCCACGTTCAGGTCGAGCAGCGTCTTGTTGAGCGGATACAGCGGGTTGCGCGCGTAGTATTGCGCGCCCAGCAGCCCGCGTTCCTCGCCCGTGGTGAACAGGAATACGATGCTGCGCTTGGGCGCCACCGGCAGCGCCTTGTAGGCCTTGGCCACGGCCAGCAGGGCGGCCACGCCCGAGGCGTTGTCGCGCGCGCCGTGGAAGATCTGCTGCGTGCGCGGGCCCGGCAGCGTGTCGTCGATGCCGAAATGGTCCCAGTGCGCGCTGTAGAGCACGACTTCATTCCTGAGCGCGGGATCGGCGCCCGTGATTTTCGCCACCACATTGTTCGACACCACCTCGCGCCACGTGTTCTGCGCATTCAGCGTCACTTTCACGCCCAGCGGTACGGGTTTGAAGTCGCGCGACAGGGCGCCATGCTGGAGCTGGTCGAAGTCCTGGCCGCCAGCCTTGAACATGGCGCGCGCCTGCTCCAGCGGCAGCCAGCCGGCCAGCGGCGGGAACGCGGGATGGGGGCCCTTGGTCTTGATGGTGAACACTTCGCGCGCCAGGCTGCTGCGTGCCACGTCGTAGGGATAGCCGGCCGGCCTGGTGTCGTGCACGATCAGCACGGCGGCCGCGCCCAGCCTGGCGGCCATTTCGAACTTGTAGTTCCAGCGCCCGTACCAGGTGAGGGCCTTGCCGCCGAACTGGCTGGCGTCGAGCTGCTTCGGATGCTTGGGGTCGGGCAGCGGCGGGTCGTTGATCAGCACCACCACGGTCTTGCCGTGCAAGTCCACGCCCTTGTAGTCGTCCCACTGGTACTGGGGCGCCGTGATGCCGTAGCCGACGAACACCAGCTCCGAATCGGCCACATTGACTTGCTTGTCGGTACGCGCGCTCCAGGCCACGAACTGGTCCGGATAGGCCAGCTTGACAGGCGCACCGGCGCCGGCCCGGTAGCTCAGCGTGGGATGGGTGGAGATGCCCGCCATGGGCACCGCCTGCAGGTAGGTGCCGTCCGGGTTGCCCGGCTCCAGGCCCAGTTTCTTCAGTTGTTGTTGCAGGTAGTCGACGGTGAGCGTCTCGCCATGGCTGCCCGGCGCCCGGCCTTCGAATTCGTCCGAGGCGAGCGTGGTGATCTGGGACAGCATGGCGTCGGTGTCGACTTTGAGCGGCGCGGCGGCGCCAGCGGCGGCGCACGCGCACAGCGCCAGCAGCGCCGCGGTGGGGTGGAATCTCATTGGGGGTAGAGGTTGGCGGAAAGATTGGCCTATTTTAACAAACAGAATGCTGCAATAGCACATCGGCCAGCCAATCGACGAACACCCGCACCCGCGGCGACAGGTGGCGGTTGTGGGCGTACACGATGTGCAGCGGCAGCGGCGCCGGGCGGAAGGCGGGCAGCACTTCCTCCAGCGCGCCGGCCGCCAGCAAGTCGAGCATGCCCAGCCGCGGCGACTGGATCAGGCCCAGGCCGGCCAAGCAGCTTTCCAGGTAGGCTTCCGTGCCGCTGACCGACACCTGGCTGCGCATGGCGAGCGTATGCCGGGTGCCGTCGGCGTCCAGGTATTCCCAGTCCAGGTCGCGCCCGGTCTGGCTGGAGAAGAAGTTCACGGCCCAGTGCTGGCGCAAATCGGCCAGCGTGCGCGGCCGGCCGTGGCGCGCAAGATAGGCGGGCGCCCCCACGTTGATCTGTTCCATGTCCGTCACCTTGCGCGCCACCAGCGTGGAGTCGCGCAGCACGCCGGCCCGCACGGCGCAATCGATGCCTTCGCCCACCAGGTCGGCGTAGCGGTCGCGCGAACCGAGCTTGACCTGGATCTCCGGATAGCGCTGGAAAAAATCGGGCAGGGCCGGGATCACCACCTGGTGCGCGAGCCGCTCGGGCAAGTCCACCCGCAGGCTGCCGGCCGGCTGGCGGCCGTCGCCCAGGAACAGGCCGTTCAGGTCGTCCAGGTCGTTGAGCAGGGCGCTGCAACGGTCCAGGTACAGCGCCCCTTCCACCGTCAGGCTGACCTTGCGCGTGGTGCGTTGCAGCAGGCGCACCCCCAGCTGCTGTTCGATCGCTTGCACGGCGTTGGTGACGGTGGGCCGGGGCAAGTCCAGCTGCTGGGCCGCCAGCGTGAAGCTCTTGCTGTCGGCCACGGCCTTGAAGATGTGCATGGCTTTCAGCTGGTCCATGATTGTTATATTTTCTCGAATAAAGTAATAGTATTCAGAGCATTTATTGCCAAAGTCGATAATAGCATAATGGCTCCATCGCGCCCCCGACCGGGCCAGGCGCCTGACATCACACTGGAGAATCACATGCAAGCACATCAGCAAACACGTCAGCTTGGCAGCACCGGACCGCAAGTGTCGCAACTGGGCCTGGGCCTGATGGGCATGTCGGACCTGTATGGCCCGGCCGACCGCGCCGAAAGCCTGGCCACCATCCACGCCGCGCTGGAGGTCGGCGTGACCCTGCTCGACACGGGCGATTTCTACGGCATGGGCCACAACGAACTGCTGCTGCGCGAGGCGCTGGCGGGCCGCCGCCGCGAGCAGGCCGTCATCAGCGTCAAGTTCGGCGCGCTGCGCGACCCGCGCGGCGGCTGGAGCGGCGTGGACAACCGGCCCGCGGCGCTGAAGAACTTCCTGGCCTACTCGCTGCAGCGCCTCGGGGTGGACTACATCGACATCTACCGCCCGGCCCGGCTGGACCCGGCCGTGCCGATCGAGGACACGGTGGGCGCCATGGCCGAGCTGGTCAAGGCTGGCCTGATCCGCCACATCGGCCTGTCCGAGGTGGGACCGGAGACGCTGCGCCGGGCCCATGCCGTGCATCCCATCAGCGACCTGCAGATCGAGTATTCGATGATCTCGCGCGGCATCGAAGAGGGCATCGTGCAGACCTGCCGCGCACTGGGCATCGGCATCACGGCCTACGGCGTGCTGTCGCGCGGCCTGATCAGCGGCCACTGGACGGCCCGGCGCGCCGGCGAGAACGATTTCCGCGGCCAGCACAGCCCCCGCTTCCAGGGCGAGAACCTGCGCCACAACCTGGCGCTGGTGGAGCGGGTGCGCGCCATCGCCGGGGAACTGGGCGTGTCCGTGGCCCAGGTGGCCATCGCCTGGGTGGCCGCACAAGGGGCGGCGCTGGGGGCCGACATCGTGCCGCTGGTGGGCGCGCGCAGCCGGCAGCGGCTGGCCGAGGCGCTGGGCGCGGCCGGCGTGCACCTGTCGGCGGCCGACCTGGCGCGGCTGGAGCAGGTGGTGCCGGCCGGCGCGGCCGCCGGCGCGCGCTACAACGCGCACGCCGTGGCCTTGCTCGACAGCGAACGGCGCGCCTGATGCGCGCTTGATGTTGCAATGGCAATAACGGGCGTGTCCAGATATCACTCCCGTTGTCAAATTCTACACTGCAAATAAACAACATGAATGACAGCTAGTTACACAGCTTATAGCTGATCGCGCCAATTCGGCGTATTCTTTCTCCTTGTTAACATAGGAGCTTGCCGTGAATCGCCTGACCTTCCAACAAAAACTGTGGGTGCCCCTCATTTGCAGCCTGCTGTGCATCATGGCGATCTTCATCGTCGACGCGTTTCACGCGCGCGATGTGCGTATCGAGGAACGCAGCAATGACTTGCGCAACCTCGTCGATAACGCGCTCAGCGTCGTCAAGGGGTTCGACGCCCAGGTGGCGGCCGGCACGCTGACCAGGGAGGAAGCGCAAACCCGGGCCAAGGCCGTGATCCGCAGCATGCGCTACGGCAGCGACGGCTACCTGTCGATCAACAATTCCAATGCCGTCGTGATCATGCATCCGATCAAGCCGGAAATGGAAGGCAAGGACATGAGCAGCCTGCAAGACCCCAAGGGCAACTATGTCTACCGCGACATCATCGCCGCCGGCAACAGCAGCGACAGTGGCGGCTTCGTGCGCTACTACTGGCCCCGTCCCGGTTCGGCCGACCCGGTGCCCAAGCTGAGCCGCGTGGGCCGTTACGGGCCCTGGGACTGGCACCTGCTGACGGGCGTGTACGTGGACGACATCGACAACGCGTTCCGCAATTCCCTGCTCACCTCGGGCGCCGTGCTGCTGGGCGTGTGCGCCGTGCTGGCGCTGATCGTCAGCGTGGTCAACCGCAGCCTGCGCCACACCATCGGCGGCGACCCCGAGTACGCGGGCCAGGTGGCGGCCCGCATCGCCGGCGGCGACCTGAGCACCGACGTGGACACCCATGAAAGCGACCGCGGCAGCATCCTGTACGGCATGAAGGCCATGCGCGACCAGCTGGCCGACACCATCGGCGAGATCCGCCACAGCGCCGAGATGATCGCCACCGCGTCGGCCGAAATCGCCAGCGGCAATCTGGACTTGTCGGCCCGCACGGAATCGCAGGCCAGCGCGCTGGAGCAGACGGCCGCTTCGATGGAGGAATTGACCTCCACCGTGAACCAGAACGCCAGCAACGCCGTGCAAGCCAATGAGCTGGTGGAATCGGCCTCGCAAGTGGCCGAGCAGGGCGGGCGCGTGGTGTCGCAAGTGGTGCAGACCATGGAGACCATCAATGCCTCGGCCACCCGCATCGTCGACATCATCAGCGTGATCGACGGCATCGCGTTCCAGACCAACATCCTGGCCCTGAACGCGGCCGTGGAAGCGGCCCGCGCCGGCGAGCAGGGCCGGGGCTTCGCCGTGGTGGCGTCGGAAGTGCGCAACCTGGCCCAGCGCAGCGCGGCGGCGGCCAAGGAAATCAAGACCCTGATCAATGACTCGGTCGACAGCATCAACGCCGGCAGTGCCCTGGTGGCCCAGGCCGGCACCACGATGGACCAGGTGGTGGTCAGCGTGTCGCGCGTGACGGCCATCATGCGCGACATCACGGCCGCCTCGACCGAGCAGAGCACGGGCATCGGCCATGTCAACATGGCGATCACGGAAATGGACAGCGTGACGCAGCAGAACGCGGCCCTGGTGGAACAGGCCGCCGCCGCCGCCGGCAGCATGCAGGAACAGGCGGCCCACCTGGCCGACATGGTGGCGCGCTTCCGCCTGAGCGGGGAGGCGGTCCGTCCGGCCGCCGTGGCCGCCGCGCCAGCGCCGGCCCGCGTGGCCAGGCCGGCGCGCCGGGTGGCGCTGACGCGCTAGCCGAACGCCCTGCACGGCAACGGCCCCCGGCACATGGGGACGCAGCACAGTCACATGTGCGACGTCCCCCTTTTTTTCGTGTGCGGCGTTATTGCGCGGCCTTGCCTGACGCCGGGGCGCCGCCGCCGGCCGGCGCCGCGTCGGCCGCCTGGCCTTCATCGGCCGGGCCATCGGCCGGGGCGCCGGGCGTCTCCGCCGCGCCGGGCGCCCCGGCCGGCGAGAGCACAGCCGGCACGAACACCAGCTTGCCGCCCTCGACCCGGAATACCCCCAGCAAGTCGCCCGCTTCGGCCTTCGGTGCCGCCAGCTCGGTGCAGGTTTGCGTCTCCACCTGCCACAGCTGGTTGCCGTCGCGCAGGATCCAGGTCTGTTCGCCCAGGCCGAACAGTTCGATTTCCACGTCCTTGGCCGGCATGCTGCCCAGGCTGATGCGGCGCTGGCAGTCCGGCCAGCGCGACAGGATCAGCGACACGGCCGCGTCGCGCTTCCACAGGTGTTCCTGCTCGCGCTTCACGGTCAGCGCGTGGCTGCTGCCGCTGCCGCCCACGTAATACGAGGCCGAGTCGTCGACGCAGGCCGTCAGCAACAGGGGCAGGGTGGCGAGCAGGATCTTGCGCATGGCGGGTGTCGTCAGCAAAAAAATGGTGCGTCCATTATAGCGGCAGCGCGGCCATGCGGATGGCGCCTGTGGTGCGGCAGGGAGGGAGCGGGGCGGCGGGAAGAAAGCGCGTCGCGCCCGGCCAGCTTGTGGCCGGGGCGCGACGGCGGCAGTTCACGCGGCGGGCGCCGCGCGAACGGACGGAGTAGCGGATGACTTAGAAGCGGTAGCCCACGCCCACGCCCACCAGCCATGGGTCGATCTGCACGTTGCTGACCTTGGCGCCGCTGACGAACACGTCGCTGCGGATCTGCACTTTCTTCACGTCAAAGTTGAGCGACCAGTTCCTGTCGATCTTGTAGTCCACGCCAGCTTGCAGGGCCAGGCCGAAGCTCTTGTGCTCGAGACCACCGGCGCCGTTCAGCAGCTCCACCTTGGTGATGTTGGTGTAGTTGATACCGGCGCCCACGTACGGGTTCAGCTGCGCGTCGGGCAGGAAGTGGTACTGGGCCAGCAGTGTGGGCGGCAGGTGCTTGAAGGTACCGATGTTGGCGCCGTTCAGGCTCACGTCATGCTTTTGCGGGTAGGTCAGCACCAGCTCGGCCGACACGTTGCGGGTGAAGAAATAGGAGATGTCCACTTCGGGAATGGTCTTGGAACTCACGTGGATGAGATCCGACGCACCCACGCCACCGACCGGATCCGATTTGTTGGCCGGGTCCAGATGCACGGCGCGCGCACGCACCAGCCATGGGCTTTCTTCCGCCATCACGTTACCGGCCAGCATGCCGAGGGAGACCAGAATGATTGCTGCAGCAGACTTTTGCATTTGTATTTCCTCTCTTTGTTTCATTGAAGTAACGCAATCAGTCTATTGCTGCGGTGCCGCACAAACTTTGATCTAAGTCAAAATTGTCCGGGACACGGGGGGGTAGCAGGCTCAGCGTGCGCAGGCCTTGATTTGACGACTATTTTTTGTTGGATGGTCAGCATTCGGGGCAGGTCAAGGTGCGGAACCTGTGCCCAGGCCATGGCGTGCGCCAGCCCATGGCAGGCCGGTGCCGCGCCAGGCTGGGCATGATACTGGCCTGGACAAGCAGCTGGCGCGTCGCGGCAGGGCCGGCTGGGGGGCCGGCGCCTGGTGCTCAGTAGCGGAGGATGAATTCCAGGTCGAAGGGGTAGCGCATGGCGCATGGCTGGCCGCCGCAGCGCGCCGGCTTGAACTTGCTGAGCATGAGGATGGTGGCGGCGATGCGGCCCAGTTCCGGCTCCGGGGCTTCCAGCACGCTGACGCTGGTGGGCTTGCCCTCGCTGTCGATCTGCGCCAGCAGGTGGAATTGTCCCCGCACGCGCGCCTTGGCGTGCATCGCCGTGAACGCACGGGCGATGCTTTCCGGCCCTTTGAGCGGATAGGGTGGCTCATCGTCTTGCAGCAGGATTTTGTACGGCGCCTTGACCAGTTGCTGCTGTTCCGGCGAGAGCTGCTCATAGCTCAGGCTTGGCGGCACCTGGAAGCCCGAGGTGGCGTCACGCTTGATATGGCTGCCGAGGTCGGGCTGGTCCTGGTGGATGCCATAGGTTGGCCGCTCCGTCGGATGTTGCGGCTTGGGCTGCGGGTGGAACTCGCGCGTCACCTGGATGCCGTTGGGATAGGTGATCACGCCCTTGCCGCTGAATTCACCGTGCGCCCAGCCGCCCTCGTAACTGCCGCCGGTGCCATAGCTCATCTTGCCCTGGCCTTGCGGGTAATTGCCTTGCCACTCGCCGTGGTAGCTGTCGCCCTGCGGTGTGCTGTAATCGGCAACGCCGCTCGCGACGCCGGCCACGAAGTTCACATTGAGCTTGCTGCCTTTCGGGCCAGTGTAGACGCCCTTGCCTTCCAGCTTGCCATCCTTGAAATTGCCTTGCAGCGAGGACTCGTCTTCCAGCAGCAGGAAGCCGGGGCCATTGGGCACGCCCTTGACCAGCACGCCTTCGTAGCCGCCATGCGGACGGCCGCGCACGGACCAGTTCAGGATGCCCATGCCATCCGCATAGCCATCCTTGCAGCCGCCGCTCCAGCTCACCTGCTCGCCTTCAACGGGGGCCGGGTTGGCGATCAGGCAGTCGGGGTTGCCAATGTAGGTCATGGCGGCGCCGGCGTTGGCCGCCAGCAGCAGGGAGGTCAGGGACAGCAGCAAGCGCATGGCCGTGCTCCATATGTTATTAATTTCTTAATTTTATCAGTATTGTTTCCTAAATGGAAGGTTGCGTTTATATTCATCTATTGAGCCAGCGCACGGACTGGCCTACCATGGATGGGTATCCTTCCCTCCGGCGCCAGACATGCACGCTTTCTTCCCCTTGCCAGCACGGCGCGCGGCGCTGGTGCTGGCGCTGCTGGCCGGCCAGGCCGGCGCGCTGACGCTGCCGCTCACCGATGAGCGGGTGGCGGCGCAGGCGGCCGCGGTGTACGCGGACCGCCTCGCCGCGCTTGACGCGGCCGGCCAGCTCGATCCGGTGCCGGCGTTCACCGCCCGCGTGCGGCGGGTGGCGGCCGGCCTGATCGCGCAGGCCGCGCGCGACTATCCCGACACGGCGGCCTGGCGTTGGGAAGTACATGGAACCTCGGACCCGGACCAGGATGCGGACTGCATGGCCGGCGGCAAGATCCTCGTCAGCCAGGCGTACGTGGCGCGGCTGGCGTTGTCCGATGCGGAACTGGCCATGGTGTTGGCCCATGAGATTGCCCACGCCGCCTTGCGCCACAATTTGCGGGAACTGGAGCGGGCGCTGGCGCTGGAGCCGGCCTGGGCCGGGCGGCCATTCGAGGCGCTGGTGGACGCCGTCGATCACGACGGGGACCTGATGGCCAGGCTGGCGCCGCTCAATGTGGCGCAGGAGCGGGAGGCCGACCACGCCGGCTTGCTGCTGGCGGCCCACGCCGGCTGGCCGCCCGAACGGCTGGCGCAGTACTACCGCAAGCTGATGCGCGCCAGTGACCGGCCCTATTTCGACAGCGACGACCATCCGGCCCCGGCCAGCCGCTGGCGCGCCGCGCGGGCGCTGGCCACCACGCTGGCCGCGCCGCAGGGTCAGCGATAACGGGCCAGGATGCGCTCCACGCTGCCGTCGTCGGCCAGCGCGTCGAGGGCGCGGTTGATGTCCTGGAACGGGATGGCGGACTTGCGCGAGAACGCGCACTGCGCCTTGAAGGTGGAGAACACCAGGTCGGGGCGCAGGCGCAGCGTCTTGTCGTTGCGGCTCAGGTAGGCCATGGTGGACTGCACCATGATGGTGTACTGCACCTCGCCCGCCATCAGCCGGCGCAGGTTCTTGTCCATATTGGGCGACTCGGTGCGGAAAAATTGCTTGCCCAGCACCTGCTCCACGCGCGGATAACGGTAGCCGGCCACGGTGCCGATGGCGCGGTCGCGCAGGTCGGCCAGCGAGCGGATTGGCGGCGCCCCTTCGCGCGCCACCACCAGTTCCGCGTCCGGGATCAGCGGCCGGCTCCACTGGTAGTCGCCATCGATCCAGAACGGCAGCACGTAGCAGATGCCGTCGGCGCGGCCCTGGGTCAGGGTGGGGGTGACGCCATCGACGTCCACGCTCAGGTAGCTGGCCTGCCGTCCCAGGCGCTGGGCCAGCGCATCGCCCAGGTCTTTCAGGATGCCGCCGCTCAGTTTGCCGTCGCGGAACTGCACCAGCGGCATGGCCAGGTCGGTGGGCGCGATCATGACGAGCTCGCCGGATGCCGCCTGTGCGGCGGGAGCAAGGAACAGGGCGACAAGCAGACACAGGAATTGCCGAAGCATGGGCGGTTCGCCTCCGTGGGATGTTGGGTGGGGGCGGATCGCTTACGGCGGGGGGGCGGGCAAGCGAACAGCGGTGATAGCGGCCATTCTACGACAGCTGGGCCGCACGACGGGTGAGGGCGTCAATTTTGTACCACATCGGCTGTCACGCGCGGCCGCGCCGGGCAGGCAGCCGTCAGATCAGCGGCGGCGCATCGCTGTCCGCCTCCTGCACCAGCCAGTGGCGGAACGCGGCGATGTCGGGCTGCGTCTTGCGCGCCGCGCTCAGGTAGAGGAAGGTCGAACGCTCGGCCTGGATGAAGCCCAGCGGCGCGATCAGCCGTCCCTCCTCCAGGTCGCGCCGCACCAGCAGCTGGGGCGTGATGGCGAAACCGAGGCCGCTGCGCGCCGCCTCGATGGTCAGCGACAGGCTGTCCAGCGTTTGTCCGTGATGCAGGTTGGCGCTGAGGCCGGCCATGCCGGCCCACTCGTTCCACGCGTCCAGCCGCGAAGTGGCGTGGAACAGGGGCAGCGCCAGGATGTCCTGCGGCGCGCGCGGTGGATGGGGCCAGTTCGGCGCGCACACGGGGCCGATGGCGTCGGCCGCCAGGCAGGTGGCGTCGATGTCGGCCGAGGCGGGCGCCTGGCCGCTCAGGATCAGCGCGTCCACCCGCTGCGACAGCAGGGCATCGACATCGCCGCTGGTCTGGAAATTGAGCACCAGTTGCGGCAACTGGCGCGAGAAGCGTTCGATGCGCGGCAGCAGCCAGTGCGCCAGGAAACTGGCCGAGCAGGCGATGGTCAGCTTGCGCTCGAGGGCCGGCGCGCGGATGCGGGCGCACTCGTCTTCCAGCCGCGAGAACGCCGCGTTGCACGCGCTTTTCAATTGTTCCCCTTCCGGCGTCAGGCGCACGCCGCTGTTGTGACGCACGAATAAATCCTTCCCCAACCATTCTTCGAGCGCGCGGATCTGGTGGCTGATGGCGCTGTGGGTGACGCACAGGGCCGTCGCGGCGCGGCTGAAACTGGCATGGTCGGCGGCGGCCTCGAAACTCTGGATAGCCCGTAACGGCGGTAAGCGGCGCATGATTGGCTGTGAAATTTATTTGCAGCCATTGTGCATTAATTTCGCTACGCCGTCTGGAAAAGTGCGGCTAAAATATTTTCTTGCAAATGTTTCATTCGATTTAACTTCGCTTTTCCACTGGCAAATCCATGCATGCAACCATACTCAGGGAACTTGACTGTATCGAACAGACACTGGGCCGCATCGGGACCGCTGTGAGCATATTTGGCAGCGCGCGGATTGCGCCGGAGAGCGAGCTCTATCGTCTTGCATATGGGATCGCCGAGCGTCTGTCGAACCAGGGCTATACCGTCATTTCCGGCGGCGGTCCCGGCATCATGCGCGCGGCGAACGCGGGCGCGAGCGCCGGCGCCAGCCAGACGGTGGGCTTCAACATCGCCCTGCCGTTCGAACCGCTGGACGACAGCTACCAGGATATTGCTCTCGTTTTCGACAACTTCACCACCCGCAAGCTGGCCTTCGCCAAGTGTTCGCATGCGTTCATCGTGATGCCCGGCGGTATGGGCACGCTCGATGAACTGTTCGAGATGCTGACCTTGATGCAGACACGAAAAATGAGCAAGGTGCCGGTCGTGCTGGTGGGGACGCAGTTCTGGCAGGGCTTGCTGGGGTGGATGCGCGAACGTCTCGAGTATTCCGGCCTCATCAACCCCGGTGAGCTCGGTGAAATAACAGTACTGGATGATGCGGACGCGATCGCCGCCCATATCGGCAGCCAGATCCCGCTCACCGCCTTGCAGAACGCACGCGCCGCCTGAGCGGCGCGGGAGACCAACTTCTTACAAAAGGAAAAATGATGCGAACACCAGCGGCAACCCAATTGGTCATGTTTACCGGCGGACGCGACAGTACCCTCGCGGCCTGCCATCTCATGTTGCAAGGCATTCCGGTCCAGCTGTATTCGGCCAACAGCGGCTGCTCGCTGCACCGTGGCATCCTGTCGCACCGCGTCGACGAACTGCGCCGCCGCTTCGGCGAGCTGGTGGTGGGCCACACGGTGGAGGACATCAGCGGCGCGTTCCGCGCCATCGCCATCGAACACATCGAGACGGACATCCTCAAGCACAAGAAGAACCTGGTGCTGCTGGGGGAGAAGCTGGCGATCCACGCCCACCTGGTCGACTTCTGCCGCCGCAACGATATTTCCGTCGTCAACGATGGCATCACCAACTATCAAAAGGAATTCCCCGAGCAGCGCCTGGTGGCCAAGGAATACTTCGTCAAGATGATGGAGAAATTCGACATCGCGTACCGCTCGCCGATCTACGAGTTCGCGCAATCGTCCGACGACGTCAAGTACAAGCTGCTGCAACTGGGCATCTCGACCAAATCGCTGGAAGGCGTGAGCATCTTCGGCGACAGCTTCACCACGCCATCGGACGAGGTAATCCTGTCCTACCTGCAGGAAAAAACCCCGCTGGCCATGAGCATCATCGACTTCCTGTCGGGCGGACAATTGCACGTGGCGCCGCAGCCGCTGGCCGAAGCGGCGTAACCCCCGTCACCGCGCGGTGCCTGATTTCCGGTGCCGCACGGTGGCTGTCATTCCATCCACACCGTCACATCCATGCAGAAAACCGCCATCGTCAAATGCGCCGCCGCCATCGTGCGCGACAATGCCCTGCTGCTCACGCGCAAGCGCGGCACCACGACCTTCATTTCGCCGGGAGGCAAACCGCAGCCCGGCGAGGACAACCTCGATTGCCTGGCGCGCGAGGTGCGCGAGGAGCTGGACGTGGCGATACAGGACGCTTCCTACCTCGGCATGTTCCGTGGCGTGGCGGCGTTCGAAGGCATACCGATCGAGATGCATGTGTACCTGGCCGACATCGTCGGCGAGCCGCGCGCGAGCGCGGAGATCGAGGAAATCGTCTGGTATCGCAGCGACCTGGCGGGGCCAGCGCCGCAGGTCGGTTCCGTGTTCGCCAACGCGGTGATCCCGCTGCTGCTGAAGAAGAAGCTGATCGCCTGACGGCAGGCGGCGAGCGAGCTATGGACAGCGCTTCCATCGCCCCGATCTTCCAGCATGAGGGGGCGGGCAATTTCTTTCGCGACGCGAGGATGCTGCGCAACGCCTTGCGTGAGCGCCTTGCCGCCGCCTATGGCTTGCAGGAATTCGCGCTCTTCCTGGTGCCCTCCGTCACCCATGGCTTGCTGGTGCTGGTCCAATTGCTGGCCGCCCGTGGCCGGCACGTGGCGCTGGCCCGTGGCCGCCACTACGCGCCTGTCGAACAATTGTTTGGCGCCTTGGGCAACGGCGGCGGGCGGCCGGTGGACGCGCTGCTCACCACCCATGTCTGTCCGTACACGGGCGCGGTGCAGCGCCTGTCGCGCGAGGCGTCGCCCATCGAGCTGGTCGATGCTTCCCACAGCTTTGCGACCAACCTGCATCGTGAACTGGTCAGCAGCGCCAGGGTGTTCGTCGCGCCGTTCCACAAGCATGCCGCGCTGGCCGTCGGGCTGGCGCTGGTCGCGGTGCGGCAGGATGTGGCGGCCAGCCAGCCCTACGATTTGCTGGCGCTGCTGGAAACGTCCACGGCGTCGCAAGCGCCGCTGATCCAGGCCTTGCGCAACCTCGACGAATCGGGATCGCTGCGCTTCAACAAGGCGGCCATCGGCGCGGTTCATGCGCCGCAGGTGGGCGCCGCGCTGGCGCGCGTGTCCGATGCCGGGCACGCGCTGCCGTTCGCCTGCTTCCGCCACGACCTGTTCCGGCGGCTGGACAAGGCGGCGCTGCGCGAGGTCGGTGCGACGTATTTCCCCGAGTCCGATACGCTGCGCATCGCCACTTGGTCGCGCGGTGCGAAGGCGGACGCTCCCGTCGATCTTGCGCCCCAGGTGCAGGCCGCCCTCCAACATCTATTTCAACATTCATGACCAATTCCAACACCATGCGCGGCAGCGCCATCGGCATCGCCGGCGGCCTGCTGCTCAGCCTGGACGCCTTGCTGATCCGCCTGATGCACATCGACGATGCCTGGGTGATCGTGATCCTGCGCGGCCTGCTCATGTGGCTGGCGTTCGTGCTGGTGTATGCGCTGGTGCCGCGCTGGCGGGCGGTGATCGGCAAGCCGTGGCCCACGCGCAGCAACCTGGCGGCCACGGTGTTTTTCGCGATCGCCTCGGTCACCTTCGTGTCCGCGCTGGCCCATGGCGCGGTGGCGACGGTGCTGGTCATCATTTCGTCGACGCCCTTCGTTTCCGCCTTGCTGGCGCGCCTGCTGTTCGCCGAGCGGCTGGACCGCGCCGTGCTGATGGCCGCCGCCATCGCCCTGTGCGGCGTGGCCGTGACGATCAGCGGCGCGCCATCCGGCGGGTCGATGTACGCCAACTATTTCGCGATGGCGACTTCCGTCGCGATGGCCATGGCATTCCTGTGTTCCGCGCGCGTGGAGGGCGGCACGGTCGGGCTGCCTTCGCTGGGGGGCGTGGTGGCCGCGCTGCTCGTGGCCGGCTTGCAGTTGACGCCGCTGGACAACATCCCGGCCCTGCTCGCGCCCACGCACGGCGTGTGGACGCTGATCGAAGGGGCGCTCGTCATGCCATTGGCGCTGGGCTTGCTCGCGCTGAGCACACGTTACGTCGCAGCCTCGAACACGGGCCTGTTCCTGCTGCTGGAAACGGCGCTCGCGCCGCTGTGGATCTGGAGCCGCTTCGGCGAACAGCCGGGCGCGCAGGTGATGCTGGGCGGGGCGATCATCATCGTCGCCGTGCTGTTCCACTCCGTTTATGCAAGCCGCCGGCCGGACTTGCCAGCGGTAGCAACCACGTAAGCGAAGCCCGTCGGCGCTGGCGGGCTTTGCCATAGATCAAGCAGCGCGTATTGCATCGGTGACAGTATGGCCATTCCTTTCTTGCAAGGGGAGTGGACCATGGAGCACCTGATCCCATATTACGAAGCCGAGCTGGCCCTGCTGCGCCGGAACATGCGCGCCTTTGGCGAACGCTTCCCTGGCCTGGCCAGCAAGATGGAACTGAGCGGCGGCATCTGCAAGGATCCCCACATCGAACGGATGATGGAAGGCACGGCGCTGCTGGCTGCGCGCGTCTCCAAGCGCATGGATGACGACTTTCCGCTGTTCACGGAATCGCTGCTGGAAATGCTGTATCCGCACTACCTGCGCTGCTTCCCGCCGTGTTCGATCGCGCAACTGGATTTGCGGCATACGAAGGCGGAGGCGGCCGAGGAAGTGATCACCGTGCCGCGCGGCGCCGTCATGAAGTCGCTGCAGGAGCAGGGCGTGAAGTGCCTGTTCAGCACCGCCAACGACGTGCTGCTGGCGCCGCTCGCAGTGACGGGCGCCCGCTTCCATGCCGTGATCGACGCGCCGCACGCCACAGGGCTGGGTGCCGGCGTCAGTTCCAGCATCGGCATCACGATTTCCTGCACCGGCCCGGCGAGCCTGGCCGGGCTGACGCTGCCTCGACTGCGCCTGTTCATCGACGGCGATCCACTGTTCTGCGCCGCCTTGCGCGACACCTTGTTCATGCGCGTCGCGTGCGCGTGCCTGGTGCTGCCCGGCCAGCCGGACTGGCGCCGGCTGGCGCGCGTGCCGCTGCGTGCAGTGGGGTTCTCCGAGGACGAAGCCTTGCTGCCGTGCGGCGCCCGTTCACATCCGGCCTATCGTTTGCTGACGGAATATTTCGCGTTCCCGGAAAAATTCAACTTCATCGACATGGACTGGGCCGCCATCGCCGCCCAGCTGCCGCCGGACTGCCGCAGTGTGACGTTGCAGCTGGCGCTGGCCAACGTCGCCGGCGGCTCCCACCTGGCCCGCACGCTGGGCAGCCTGGGCCCGCACAACCTGCTGCCGCACTGCGTGCCGGTGGTCAATCTGTTCAAGCGTCCCGCCGCCCCGGTCAGCATCAGCCACGCGGCGCCGGACTACGCGCTGCTGGCGGACGCGGCCGACCCCGCCGCCTACGAGATTTACGACGTGCAGTCGGCCAGCCTCGTCACCGACCCGGCCCGGCGCGACGGTACCGAGGCGCTGCAACCGTTTTACGGCCGGCGCCACCGGCATGCGGGCAACCAGCCGCCGCGCTACTGGGTCACGCGACGCGACCCGGTGACCGCCCTGTTGAGTCCAGGCCACGAAACCCGCATCGCGCTGGTGGACCAGGAGCTGGCGCCGTGCGCGCCGACCGCGCCCACGCTGTCCGTCGAACTGCTGTGCAGCAACCGCGACCTGCCATCGTCGCTGCCCTACGGCCAGCCGGATGGCGACCTGGTGCTGGACGGCACGCTCGCCAGCACCACCATCCGGCTGCTGCGCAAGCCCACGGCCAGTTGCCGCTTCGAGACGGGCAACAGCGCGCACTGGCGGCTGATCGCCCACCTGTCGCTCAATCACCGCGCGCTGAGCAGCATGGGCCTGGAGGAATTCCGCACCATGCTGGCGCTGTACGACTTGCCGCGCTCGCCGGTGACGCAACGCCACATCCAGGGCGTGGTGGACCTGCACTACCGCACGGCGCAAACCTGGGTGGGACGCCAGCCGCACGCGGCCCTGATGCCGGGCGTGGAAATCCATGTGACGCTGGACGAGGCGGCCTTCGTCGGCGGCGGCATCCATCTATTCGTGCAGGTGCTCGACCACTTCTTCGGCCTGTACGGCCAGATCAACGTGTACAGCCAGCTGGTGGTGCTGTCCAAGCGAACCGGAGACGAACTATGGAAATGCCCACCGCGCAGCGCCGACCGGCCGCTGGAATAATCGAACGCATGCTGGAGGAGCCGCAGCGCTTCGAATTCGTCCAGGCCGTGCGGCTGCTGGAGGACTTGCTGGTGGCGCAGGGCGTGCCGCGCACGGCCGTGCTGCGCGACTACCTGCATTTTGACAACAGCATGTCGCTCAGCTTCCCCGCCAGCCAGATCGAAGCGCTGCGGGTGGAGGCGGGCGAGGCGATCGACAGCGAAGCGGCGCTGCACGCGGCGGCCGCGCAGGGCAAGCTCAAGCGCATCCGCATCACGCCCGCGTTCATGGGCCTGCTGGGCGCGCACGGCGCGCTGCCCAACCATTACACGGAACGTATCGCCGCCTGGCGGCACGACCAGCAGGACGACGGCCCGCGCGCCTTCATCGACCTGTTCTCCAACCGCATGGTGGCGCTGTTCTGGCTGGCGTGGCGCAAGCACCGGCTGGAACTGCCGCAAACGGACGACGGCCGCGATGGCATGCTGCCGCGCCTGCTGGCATTGTCCGGCAATGTTTCTGGCCACGGTGGTCGGAGCGGCCAGGATGGCCACGCCGCCCACGGTGCCCGGACCGTGCCGGACGAGGTGGCGGCCTATTACGCGACGGCATTCCGCCAGCGGCCCGTGTCGGCCGTGATGGTGGAGCGCGTGCTGGCCGAATACTTCGCCATTCCTGTTCGGCTCACGCCCAGCGTGGGCCGCATGCACGCGCTGGCGCCGCAGCACATCACCCGCCTGAACCGGCAGAACAACCTGCTGGGCCGCGGCGCGACGCTGGGGCCGCGCATGTGGCGGCGCGACCTGGTGGCCGGCATCCGGCTGGGTCCGCTGGAGCGTGCGCAATACGAACACTTCATCAAAGGCAGCCCCGGCGCCGCGGCGCTGCACGCCATGCTGGCCATGTTCGACCTGCCCACGCTGCGCTTCGAGGTGGAGGTGGTGCTGCGCAAGGAGGAGATGCGCCGGGTGACGCTGGGCGCCGGCCAGCGGCTGGGCGTGGACGCCTTCGTTTTCAGCAAGCGGCCGATAACGGACTGGGGCACATCGCACTACGTGATCGACCCCGCTTGAGGCGGCGCAAGACCGCGCCGGATGAGTGCGCTACCTTGGCGGTTCTGGTCATCGCTCCCGCCACCAAGGACATCGATCATGAATTTGCTGCACGACGTCACCACCTTCCTCGCCGGCCTGGCCGAGGACCCGCAGGGCCAGCGCCTGCTGACGCTGAGCTTCCCCCGCAACGACGGGCCCGACAGCGTGCTGCTGGCCAACGCCATCAACGCCAACGAAGCCCTGTCGCGCGACTTCGAGTTCCAGGTGGAAGTGCTGTCGGACAACGCGCTGATCCCGCTCAAGGACATGATGGGCAAGCTGGTCACCATCGCCCTGGTGCGCAACGACGGTACGCTGCGCTACTTCAACGGCTACGTGTTCGATTTCAGCCTCGTCAGGACGGACGCCGGCTTCGCCTTCTACCGCATGACGCTCAAACCCTGGCTGGCCTTCCTGCGCCTGCGCCAGAACAGCCGCGTGTTCCAGAACCTCAACATCTGCGAACTGTGCGAGCAGACCTTCGACGACTACCAGCAACGCGACTACCGCTACGCCATCACGGGCAAGACGCCCAACACCACGTTGATGGTGCAATACAACGAGAGCGACTACAACCACCTGCACCGCCGGCTGGAACAGGCCGGCCTGTACTACTGGTACGAGCACAGCGCCGAAGGCCACACGCTGTGGATAGGGGACGACAGCACGCTGGGTAAATCGATCGAAGGCGAAGGCACGATGCGCTTCCAGAACGCGGCCGGCGCCATGGAGGACGACGGCATCCATCAGTGGAGTCCCGTGCGGCACGTGAGTTCCGGCAAGGTGGCCGTCAACAGCTACAACTTCAAGAACGCGCGCAGCAACCGCATGGACCGGCCATCGCTGAACCCGCAGGGCAAGGTGGCACCGCTCGAAGTGTACGAGGACACGGGCGCCTACGGCTTCAAGGACGACGAGGCCGGCGAAGCGCTGGCCACGCGCCGCATGGAGGAGATCGACGCGCGCGGCCAGGACTTCAGCGCCGAAGGCAACGACCGGGCCGCCCAGCCGGGCCGCAGCTTCCGCCTGACCGAGCACTTCAGTGGCGGCGCGCGCGGGCGCGATGACGACGATGCGCCGCTGGAGGACAGGGCCGGGCGCGAGTACCTGATTGTGTCTGTGCACCATCAGGCCAGCAACAATTATCAGGATGGGCGGCATGCGCTGTCGCACTACGGCAATACGCTGACCTGTTTGCGCAAGAGTAAGCGGTGGCGCCCGCATGTGGGCCTGAACAGCCGCGACGTGCGCATCTACGGTGTGCAGACGGCCACAGTGGTGGGGCACAAGGGCAGCGAGATCCTCACCGATGAATTCGGCCGGGTGCGCCTGCAATTTCACTGGGATCGCGACCACAAGTTCGACGCGGCCAGCTCGCCCTGGGTGCGCGTGATGACGTCCATGGCCGGCAATCGCTTCGGCATGATCGGCATCCCGCGCGTGGGGCAGGAGGTGGTGGTGACCTTCCTCGACGGCGTGTGCGACCGGCCGCTGGTGATCGGTTGCGTGTACAACGCGGCCAACATGCCGCCGTGGGAGCTGCCGGCCAACAAGACCCAGAGCGGCATCCTGACCCGCTCCACGCGCGAGGGCAGCCGCGACAACGCCAACGCGCTGCGCTTCGAGGACTTGAAGGGCAAGGAGGAAGTATGGCTGCACGCCGAACGCGACCAGCGCATCGAGGTGGAGCACGACGAATCGCACAGCGTGGGCAACGACCGCAGCAAGACCGTGGGGCGCGATGAGACCGTGCAGGTCAAGCACGACCGCACGGAAACAGTGGGCAATGACGAGAAGATCACCGTGCATGGGAAGCGGACGGAGCGGGTGGATGGGGAGGAGAAGATCGACATCGGCGGCACCCGCGTCGAGACGGTCGGGCAGAACGATATTGTGACGATCGCCGGCACCAGGATCGAAACGGTGATGCTGGCCAAGAACGAAATGGTCATGCTGGAAAAGGCGCTGGAGGTGGGCGACAACTACGGCGTATTGGTGGGCGGTTCGATGGCCACGACGGTCGCCCGCTCGCAGGTGGAACTGGTCGGGCAAAGCAAGGACACCAGGGCCGGCACCACCTACACCATCACGGCGAAGGACTCATTTGAGATCACCGTGGGCAGCGCCAGTTTGAAGATGACGTCGGACGGCGCCATCACCATCAGCGGCACGCGCATCAACATCGGCGCCTCCGGGCCGGTGCATATCAACGGCAAAGACGTGGACGTGAACTGAGGTGGGCGATGGACGTCGTCAACCACACACCCTTTCCCGCTGCCGCGTTCGATGCGGTGGACCAGCACGCGCAGCAATTCCAGGTATTCGTGCTGCGGCAGACGTTGAGCTTAGCCAGCGGTCAGCTTGAGTATGCGGAGAAGCAGCAGCCGTTGTGCACCGCCGACAGCCCGTTCGAGGATGGTACGAGCGCGGGCATACGTCAGGAATCCGATTACTGCCCGTTCAAGCCGCAGTGCGACGTGATCGTCCATGCCGTGGCACGCGCGCCCAATGGTGTGGAGGTGCGGGACTTTCTGGTCCGGCTGGCTGTGGGGCGTGGCAGCGGCAATAACCTCAAGATCCTGATGGACAAGACGTTGCGCATCACGGGCGAGCGTGCGTTCAAGAAAAGGATATGGCCGCTGCGGCTGCTGCAATGGGTAGTCAAATGGAGCACGCTCACGCTGATCCAGCCCAATCCGTGGAAGCTTACCCGCGCCAAGAAGTTCAAATCGCTACCGCTGCGCGATGAGCATGCGTATGGCGGACAGTGCCGCATCAATCAGGGTGAACGGGATGCGCGCTGGGTTCCCAAGGCGCATCGGCTTACGGCGGAACAACTGGCCAGCCATCCGGATGCCGGGAAGCCAGGCGTCACCATGCCTGTTGCTCATGCGATGTGTGCCGCCAACTCCATCGGCGTTGGCTTTGCGCCGCACTGGTATTTGAAGGCGGCGTTGAAGTCGGAGGTGCCAGCGCCGAGGATAGAGCTGCCGGGGGCGCCGGTCACGGCTAGTCAATTCTGGCAGTTGCAGAAGCCGTCGAAGAAGAACGTGAAGATCGAGCCGGTCGGACTGGGTGTGCGCAGCAAGCTGCATCCCGAACGGCGGGCATTGCTGGGTACGGCTAGCAATGCGTTCGCGCACACCAGGGCGCCGCTGCCGGGCGACTTCGACTTTTGCATGTGGAACGCCGCGCCGCCCGATCAGCAGGTTGATGGGTTGACGGGTGGCGACGTGATCGAGCTGGTGAATTTGTGTCCCACCGATGTACCCGGTCTGCACCTGGACAAAGTTGGGCGAACCTACCTTCGTGTTCGCCTGCCAGAACATGAATGCTTCGTCCTGTTGCGGCCGGACGAAGGGCCAGCGGCGACGCGCCCGCTTGTGATCGACACGGTGTTGATCGAGCCGGAGGACTACGCGGTAACGCTGGTCTGGCGCATCACCGTGCCGATGGAGGAAGTCGCCAACGTTGTCGCCTGCGAGTTTCGCATGCGTACCTTCAGCGACCGGGACAGCGCGCGAATTGATCCTGAGGCTTATCAGGAACTGCAGGCGCAGGAATTCCTGTCTGCGGCGGCGGGGGCAGCGTCATGACCGACCGTCTGAAGTTGTCCGATCCCACAGGCGATGCCGAAGTCGACAAAGTTGCCGTGGCGGCCGAGCAGGAAGATCGCATCCAGCAACTGAGAAAGAACATCGCCGCGCTGCAAGCGCAGCTGGCCAAGCAAACGGTGAGCGCCGCGCCGAGCCCGGCGCCCGCGGCCAACAACAAGATCGGCGCGCGCAAGCATGGCAATTTCAAAGCCATCAGCACGGCGCCATCGATCAACTGGACGCCGCATGGGCCGACGATGGTGCCCGTGCCTTATCCGGTGGTGCAAGACCTGTCCAGCAGCGTCAACACGGCGAGTACGGTTAGGTTCAACGGCTGTCCGGTCTACCTGCTAGATGCCAGCACCCAGCCGAAATGCACGGGCGACGAACGGGGGACGGGCAAAGGCATCAAGTCCGGCACGGTCAGCGGGGAGGTAAAGCCGGTACAGGGCAGCAGCACGGTGCGCGTCGAAGGCAAGCGGGTGGTGCGCGAAGGGGATGCTTGCACGATGAATGGGGGGAATTGTCCGGGGATTTATGTGACGACGCCGCCGGTGAGCGGCGCAGCTCCGAAAGAGGCGCTGGCAACTTCAAATCCACAGCATACGAATAGGTCGGGCAGTGCATCGGTGGCTACACCCCAGAACGTGGCCGATCCTCTTGGACTGTTCACGAAGCAAACTCCTGCTGAGCGGTTGGCGGCAGAAATAACGCGAAATACTCTGAGCGGAAGCAACGTGGTGGAGCGAATGAAGGCAGTTGGCCGAAGCGCGGCTTCGGGGCCACAGTTGGTTCCTTGGGATCCGAACCAAAGCGAGGCACAACGAACCAGGACTACGAACAGTCTGAATATTGCACTTCTTGGACCTTTCGGTGCGCCAGGAGCAGCGACGCGCTTGGTAGGAGGGACTGAACAGCGGGTCGCGGATGCAAATGATGCCGGGGCGGCAGCAATGAGCGTCGCTTGGTCATTGACCGGTATGCCAAGCCGACACGCCATTAGTGTTGCACCTAGAACAGTTCTCCAGACAAATTTATACCGATCTGTTGGTGCTTCTCGTTCACTTGTCACGCCAACCGTGCTGTCGGCCAGTGATGGTATAAAAGTGGTGAGTGGCGGAGCTATAGACGTAGCGAAAGCGAAAGATGTCTACCATGCGACCTCTGGAGCAAAACAGGCCGACAGTATTCTTAAAGGAATTGATCCTAAGTACCTAAATCCTAATAGTCGTTTTGGAAAAGCATTCTATGTTGCCGAGGAGCCAGAAACGGCACTTGCCGAAATGGCGCATTATGGGATTGATCCTACTACCGGAATTCGCTTCTCCATGGATTCTGGTGCTATGAAGGTCTTGGATTTGACAAATCCAAAGATAGCGGCGAAATATGGGTACAAAGGTGGTCCAATAAGTTCTGACACCCAAGCCATTGGAGTAAAAGCACGAGCAGAAGGTTTTAATGTAATTCGATTCAATTCAGAACGTGCTATGGGGGGAGTAAACAATGCGGTTCTTGAAAGCTACAATGAAATTCTTAAACCACAAATTGTAACTCAAATAAAAAAATGAAACTTGTGCTATTTAATTACAACTGTCCATGCTGTGGTGAGAACTTCAAGGTTGCCCAGCTTCCACCTCATGCCTATGGCGAGTTCTTGCTTCGAAGAAGAGGACGCGATGCAATTCGTTATTTAGATGCAATTAATGATCGTCCTTATGCGGAAGTATCTGATGAAATTGATAAAATCCTTCTTGCTAAGAAAGGAAGGAGTTTTGAAAATAGCGATGTATTGCAGAAGGTATTTGGCGCTATCGCTTGTGATCCAGATTTTGATGGGGAGCAATTTGAAATTGGATTGCCCCCTCCTTGTCCGGTCTGCGGGAACCAAGGCGGGTTTTCTTGGCGTATGACAGAACCAATTGAGACAGCAGACGTCGAAGTGGCGCCAATTACACATACACTCTGGAACAAACTTTCGCATCAAGAAAAGATTATTAGAATAGGCGAAAAATTGGCAGAAATTTAAACTTCGCCATTTTCATATATATATATATTGCCAGCCGGCTGAACGGCGGAATAAAATTGGCAAAAATTTGCGTGACAAAGGCAACTTGTTCCTGGAGTAAAAATTGGCCTGATAAAATAAGATTTATGAGATTGTAGAGATGGTTAATGCAATGAAAAGAGGTTTATTGCAGGCGGATTATATTATTCTTGCTGATGCTGATTGTTCTTTTTGTTAATGTGGTGGTGCGAGGCCATGGATATGCACACTATTCTTGTTTCATTTAATGAATCAAATTATCTGGCCGTTGACAAGGTCGCGTTGGCCCGCACTGCTGCCGCGCTGCTTCCGTTAATCCAACCAATAGACGCTGCGGATAGCTACTCTTTAGATCGAACTCTCATTCCGCTTTTGAAGAGCGCAATTAATTATGGTATTAACAATCCCATTTTGGATCGATCTGAAATTATTAGCGGGAAATATTTCTTTGAGCGTCGAGAAGGTACACTCCCAGCGGCTTTTACTTCTGAATTCAACGCAGCATTATCAAGGTTTCTTGTACGGGCAATGTCAATGCCTCTAGACGAACCAAAGTTACAAACTATTGATGGAAAGGTTTGGGCATTGATGGAAATGGAGGAGCCGGGAGACTGGCCTGATAAGGTTCGCTACCAGTAGTTTGATCGTAAATGTCTGTTCAGTATGAATCGCCACGACCATTGTAGACACTCCTGAGCCATATTTTAGGCACAGATGCGTTAAGTGCAGAGCAAGTCGCTGCATATCGTTGGAAGGCCTACAAATCACATAATGTGTCAACTGAGGTATTTTTGGGGAACTTTGCTGGAATTGCCGACTACAACTTATAGCTGAATATGGTGTGATGGTCGTGATAACAAATGAGAAGAAGGATGAGAATTTTCTTTGCTTTTGTGGTGGCTATTGCGGGTGTCTTCTGGTTTGAGAGATTTTCAAGTGCGACATTTGAAATCGCAGACACAAAATTTTGTCTCCCGCGTCGATATGTAGTGAACGCACCGTTCGCTATCAACAAAGATTTATTGGATGCAAGTCATGGGATATTTATTGAATTGCCTACGTCTTCAACGGGAAATGAGGGGTTTCTACTGCAACCGAGCAAAGACCGCAAAGGAAGAGGTTTTCCTGATCAATTTGTTGTGAGTATTGGAGATGACAAAAAAAGATGCTCAAAAGAATCAAGTTTCGCAAGAGACGAAAATACGGGATGGTTTTTCTGCAAGGACGGAGGAGCACTAAAGGACTGGTATTTTGAATCAGTTCCGAAAGTGGATGATGATGTATATTCAGTGCACTCTGCTTTCTGTGATGAAAGCGAGATGTGCACGTTGCAATTCAATTATAAGGCCATAGATGTGATGACGTATATTGAAAAAAGAAATTTTAGGAATCTCTCTGCCCATCTTTCTTTAGATTCGAAAATGTTGATTGATATCTCTAGAAAATAATTGGGCTAGGGGAGTAGCTATTTAATGAATGAAGTCTCGGACAATATGGTTATCTTGAGGCAGTCTATGCTGAAATTAAGATGGAAATTGCCGACGGGGAAACACCTGCGTTGCGGAAATTGCGTGCGCAAGATCGGCGCAGGAAAGAAAGTGGTCGTATATATTTGTTCCATATAAGATGTAAGGTGATGTTGCAAAATTTTTTATCGGAAGACCGTCCTTGGTTGTCTGCCATGGCTGGTTTGGTTGAGCCGGAACGACAATGCAATGGGATGCGGAAAAACTCGTCTAGATTCAGGAAATTCTCTAATTTAGATTGCGCGGATTCCTATGAAATCTATTGGAAAATCCAGACCTAAAATTGATCGAGCTGCGTTGAAGAAGAAGGCTGAAAAGTTGGCGAGGGAACTTTTTATACATGCGAAGCATGATAATCAGGTGAAGTGTTTGCTTGGTGGTTTGCTTCCATTTATTGAGGACGCGATAGCCGAAAGAGTTGATGAACCATTAAGATGGGCGGACATGCCCGGCGCATATTTTTTTAACGAAGGGCATCTCAGGAAATACTCTGATCTAGAGTCCGCGTACGCTGAGTTCAAGCTCGAAATGACTGGCGGTGAAACACCTGCGCTCCGAAAACTTCGAGAGGAAATACGGCTGAGAAACGGCATAACAGAGGAAATTATTGAACGAGAAAGGAATGCCATCCTGAACAAACTTGATATGGCGATTCAGGAGACCGAAACTTTGCTACTGAAGGACAAGGATCCGCTATTGTCAGGATTTTTGAAGGAGCTTCAGCGTTATGTGAAATTAACACGCGATCATTGGCCATTGAGTTCGGACGAGAAAATGTCGGTCGACATTGGCCGTGTTGCGGTTCGGGAGTTTGATAATACTTACCCGAGTTATTGTACGCTGCTTTCAAATGTTGGCGCCTTACTACGAGGCGATAAATAGGAATTATATATGGGGCGGCTTACCAACTTTCTATAAATTAGAGCCATGTTTCCTCATAGTGGGAACTATGATTCTACTGGTTGGAAGTTAGTAATGCGTGTATGAACGAATGTAGAAAATGAGCATTATAAAAAACCTTCGATTTATAATACGCCACATTCTAATGTTTGCTTGGTTAGCTTGGTGTTTATGGTGGCTTATAGATGGGCTGTGTTCATATTCCACTGGTCGTGTTGGTGATTTTGCAATTGGAAGTATTGAAGAGAGACGAATGACAGGAATACTTGCTGTGATGCTTGTTGGCTTTCCGTCCGGTTTCTTTGGCCCCGCGTTTTTCAGCGATCTAATGCACAGTCTTAAAATAACTTCTTTTGACGCTGGGCCTTTGGGGTACCTAGCATTGTGGTTCATTGCGGCAGTCATGGGATATCTTCAGTGGTTTGTTTTTCTCCCATTATCATGGCGCATGTGGAAAAAGAATAGAAAAAGCAGCTATGTAAAATTTCTTGGCGGTAAGTAGACGTGTATTCTATGATTAAAGCCTCCATCTAAAGCTGTGCAACCGTCATATTCACCAGCGTGCCATCATCTCCAAAACTTCGGTCCAAGCGCTCAAAGAATGGCAGCGGCAGAAGTCCGACTTATTTGTAAAACTGGCTTATGAACAGACGGGACTGGACAGGTAGGCTATGTATGGGAAACAACGGAATTACCGGCTTTGAAAAAGAAACCGTCGGATTGAAAGAATTATTGCTATTGTCCCTGCACTAAGGACGGAAACGGAATTTTATGCGGGGGGGGGAATGATTTTGGAGGTCTCAAGAGGAAGTATCAAGGTAGCGTTGGCTGGGAAGACTGTTACTGTGCCCGGGGAAATGTTTTTCCCTGCGGGTGATAAAATTGGGTTTGCAATATCGTCAAACCAAATCAAGCATTGGGACTACCCAAATCAAGATGTTGACTTGACCGAACGAGAAATAGCAGATGTGATTGATGACATACGGGCGGACTTCGAGCTTGGGGGGCATACGTTGGAAATCGAATAGTAGCGCGCGACACACTGAAGGAGTGGCTCGCCGAACTACCCCCGCGATCATCGAGCTACTGCAAGATCGCACTGGGGCACACCGAGTGCATCGCCGCCTGGCGGCACGACCAGCAGGACGACGGCCCACGCGCCTTCAAGCGGGGACATGCATTAGCTCTTGGGCTCGAGGAAGTCATGGAGCGATTCATGGGTGCTTCCTCTGAAAGGAACAAAAGCAAAATGATGTGTCAACTTGATAAAGACATTGCTGATCAATTACGAGCATTCCGAAGGGGGGAAGTTAATCCGGAGGCATTTCGTGATTGGGTCAGCCAAAACCGTTCGCGCTTGGCACCGCAATACTCGCCTGGCCCCATCTTGAAACTAAAGAGTCGTAATATACAGACCGTCATGTCCAGCATCGCGAATCTGGTACCTTCCTGTTCGCGATGTGCTCAGTTGGGTGAGCAGAAAATATTCGACTCTAGGGCTGAACAATTGTTGTATGCGCGTAGAGTTGAGGCGACTTTAAAAAGTGGACAGCTTATACAAATAAAACGGCCAAAATGGTTTCAGCCTGACGGTACTCAACTTGGCCCAGATGCATATTATGAATGCACGTCGTGCGGCGCTCTTTGGACATTAGTTGAGCCGGAGCGACAGTACAATGGACTGTGGCAGCGAATTGCCTAGGGCTATCATGCCAATCGATAAAGGAGAGCGGTTTACGCGCGAGGATATATTTGTCGATTATTTTATTGAGGAAGTGATGTTCCGTTGGGACCATGTAACGAAAAAAATCTATGTTCGTTTTTACGGAAAAGATGAGAGCTTGCATCCAGTTCCATATGATAACCGATTATTCAATGATGCCTTGCTGGGAGGTGACGAGATCAGCCGCGAGGAATATGGAAGAGGGAAAGACAGATGGTCCTGAGGTCATAGCGTTACAAATTTTTTCGAAAGTAATGCTAGATTATTATTTCTGTCTGAATAATTAAAAATCCGAAGTGTTCCCGCGGTTGGCCGGTGCGGGCGACAGGCACTACGAGCGCCGAATTGAGATCGTCGTGGCCCAGCAGCCGGCACCGGACCAGCTGTAACAACTGCACCATTTGTAGCGCGACTGCGCGGACGTGCAAGGGTTTTTGTGTGTGCGGGGGCGGGTTTTAACTAACCACGTTTGTGAAGCGTTCGCCAAACACGACGGTAACGGGTTGGGCGCCGAACGTATTTGTCAGCTCGGTAAGTTGAGGCTAGCTGTCCCTTAGCTCGAAAACTACACTCGTCGGCGCACTTCCCGAATGGCTCCTGTACTGTACGGAGCCATGATAGATAAACGGTGCCGCTTTTCCATTTAGAAGTCTGTTTTCACGAACAAACAGATGGATGGTCGTACCAGTTTTCTCATGATCTATTATTTCCCGCCCTTTTTTGTTGGTCGGCGTGGTCGCGTTCTGGCTTTGCCAATGGAAAGTTTTGTCATCGATCCAATGATCCATGTATCGATGATCTACCGCCTTACCTTGCTTATTGATCGTTACTAGCAGTACGGCCGCTTTCTGGTCGGCTAACGAAATATGGCCGACGTTCCATTTGCCGACACTGAACTCGTCACCGAACAATGCCGGTATCTCTTCGCGCATAAACGCCTGGCCGATCGCGAGGTCCAACGGATTGATCACGTCCTTCAACCGGGCCAACGTCCGCATGTCCTCGGTCGCGGGCAAATCCTCATAGTCGGGGTTATTTGCGCGCAGGATATACCCGCCCTCCGGTGATTTGAGGACGGTGCGCAAGAGATATTGGCTGCTTTCGCCAGTTTCGTCCTGCCGTTCGATCGCCATGACCGCGCCCGTGATAGAGCCAGCTCGGGTAGGAGTGATGAATTCCAAAAGCAGGTAGTCGCCGTCTTGAATGGGGTGTTTTCCTCCGTTCATCGAATTTCCCGCCGCACGGGCGATGAAGTGCCGCTCGGGATCTAGGCGGCCGTAGGACGGGCCAAGCGCGCGGTATTCTTCTGCATCGGCAGTGCCAGTCTTGAAGTGGCCGCAGGCGATTTTGAGATTGGGAAAATAAGGAAGCTCAACACGTCCGCTGGCCTTTGCGGCTCGGTCGATTGGGATGACGTTGTCAGGGATGTCCTCGGTGCCAAGACGGACCTCATAGCTCGCGAGGCGATAATCCACCAACTCTTGGATCATCGGCGCGAACTTTTGCGCAAGCTCAGGCGCGACTTTGAACGAAGGCTGGAATACTCCATCAGTAACGCGGAAGTATGAATTGTTCTTTGTCGCTCGGTTGCCGCCGATCCACGCATTCACCGGATTATCGAGCCAGTAGCGATGCCAGGCGCTGGTCGTGCCGTCTTGCAGTTGTCGCTGGGTGTTCGGCAAGTCCGCCAGCAGCTTGCGGCGACGTTGCAGCACCCTCCAAGATGCAGCCGCCAACGTCTGTGTGGTGGGCGGGACGGTCCAACCGTTCAATTCCTGAAACGCTTCGAGTAGCACCATCTTGAAGCTTTTCGACATGGCCGTTATTTCAATCTCGCGGAAGAAGCCGCGATGCACGGATGTGATCGTTCGCTCGTCATCATCAAGGTCATCCATCGCTTCCACGAGCTGGAACCAACTGCCGTAGTCGTTGCGCATCGATTGCATGCTGGCGCCACCCCGATAGAACTCTGCGAGCGTTGGGCGTCGTCCCAAGGTATCGCGCATTGCCTGGTAATCGTTCCTGATGCCGTCGCTGTCGAGCGATTTGAGGAAGTCAATGAGGCGCAGGTCATAGTTGACGTAGCAGCCTTCTGGAAGCGCCAGCTTATCGGTTTCGTAATCGCGCGCGAATTTCGCTAGACGTTTGTAGTTCGCGTCGAACTCGAACAACCCCTGCGGCTTGTGCAGGAAGCTCTTGTGGTTGCCGATGAAGTCCAAGATGACCAGCTTTTCCTTGCCGACGCATTTGCGTAAACCTCGGCCAAGCTGCTGCAGGAAAAGAATTTTCGATTCAGTTGGCCGCAGCATCATGACGGTGTCGATTTCAGGTAGGTCGACGCCCTCGTTGAACAAATCAACCGAGAAGATGATGGCTAGTCGTCCGTCTTTCAGGCGCTCCAGCGCGTCCGCGCGACTTAGCTGAGAGCCGGCATAAACGGCGGCGCACGTGACGTCTTCATATTGCGCGATCCAAGCATCGGTTAGCGGGACGCTGCGGATGTGCGCAAATAGTTCCTCGAACCTGGCACGCGCTTCCAAGAAACCGCTATCGCCTGGATAGTCCACGCGGTAATTCCACTCCAAGCCATTTTGAAGTGCCTGTCTGCTGATGTTGCTTGAGCCAATGAAGGCCGTGCCGGTGAGACCGTCCGCGCCGTCGTATCGCGCGAACAGGTAGGCTTTTAGGTGAAAGCTGCCGCCAGCTGATTCGTACACTTTCACTTGCGCGCCTTGTTCTTGAAGCAGCATGAGTAGCCGTAACGCCTCCGGATCGGTGACGTCGAGATAATCGCTGGTCAAAACGCGGACCCGCGCGGGTTCGATTTCCCGTTTGGCGTCGCCAGCTAATGCGCTCTGAAGGTCCGGCAGCAGGAGACGCAAGCCAGTCGTTTTGATGAACGCGACAGCCATGTCGATATCCGTGGCGTGATTGATCGCCGCGCTAATGTGTGGCAAGAATGGATCATCGGCGCCAGTGACCAGCTTATCCTTAGCGGTCTTTGCGCGAAACGCGATCGCGTTGAGCCAGCGCTCCGAACGGCCGGGACGTTGGTCTGCCGTTTGCCAGTAATCGGCGCGTTCGAAATCGGGGAGTGTCGATAACCAGCCTTGTAGCTGATCTTCGCTAACATCGGTGAAGTGACGGCCGTCTTGCACGCGCTCGCCAACGCCGAGTTTAAAGCTCAGGTAAAACGTGGCGCCCGGTTTGAGGGCGTTCCAAAGGCGCTGCAGCGCAGAAGAGATTTCTTCTTGCGGTAGGTGAAGTAGGCTCGCGCATGCCCATATCCCGTCATAGCAGGAATGTTCTCGGACCTCTGAGAATTGACGCACGGTGACTTGAATGCCAATGTGCTCAGATGCCAACCGGGCCAGTTCTGTTGATCCATCAAACGCTTCAACGCGAAACCCTCTTTCGCGAAATGCCCTGGCATCTCGACCAGAACCACAACCCGCATCTAGGACCATTCCACCTGGACTTACCGTCGACAAGAATCGGTCATGTAACCCCGACATATCGACATCAACGGTGTTGGCGTAGAAGACTTCCGCATTTTGATTGTAGTAAGCGAGTGTGCTGGTCATGTAGTGGCGAAAGGAGATTTGTCGTTATTGCATTTTTCTTTACGTTACTCGCATGGTATGACCAAAAAGCAAAAAAAGCCAACCGCAAGCGGTTGGCTTTTGCATAGCATATACAATGCTGTAGGATCTCAAAATATTTGAAATTCTGCCCCTTATAAATCAAGGACTTGAACACGACTTGTGAGACGAAACGGGTCGGCCGTCTCAAAATAATTGAAATTTTCCTAAAAAAATCTCAAAATCATTGAAACTTTCCTACCAGACGCCTAGGCAAGACAAAAGGTGAACCTTGCAAAGCACGGGGCGCGAGCGCAGAGGCGAGGTTAGGGGCAATGGCCGAGGTGCAACGAGCTGAGCTGGGGCGATTTGCAGGGTGGACTGCGTGCGCCGGCAAGACGCGCACGGCCTCAGCGGCCGTGCGACTCCTGCATCAATGTTTTCAGCAGCGCTTGCATCGAAGACATTGACTCGACGGCACGCGATGTCAAGCCGGCAGGCACCGCAGCAAATTCCTCCTGCGCCGCGACAATATGGGTCAGCGCCTCTTCGCGGCGTCCCTGGCGAAGCAGCAACAGCACGAGTAACAGGCGCACCTCAATCCGGCTGCTTGCGTCTTCCTGGTCAGTCGGGTCCAGTGCAAGCAGCTCGAAGTACTGCAGATACGTATGTGCCTCTTCCTCTTCTCGCCCCAGCTGGCTGAGCGTTGCGCCTCTGTAGCGCAACGCCTGCTGCAGTATTGCGCGTGTCTCTTCGGTTTCCCACCTCCGGCACAAAGAGATTACTCGGTCGCACTGCGTGACGACTTCTGGGTACCTGCCCAGTTCCTCAAAACCATGGCACAGGTACCACTCGAAGCGCGCAGCTTCCGGGCCGTTGGCCTCCGTCGAGAAGCTGGCAAAGAACACAGAGCGACAAGCCGCAAGCGCGACAAGATCGTCCCAACGCCCGAGTTGCTTCAGCGTAGCCAACTCGTTCACCGCCAGACGCATGGCCGCGCGCTCGGCGCCTGTGCATGCACATCGCTCCAGGCTCGAGAACAACTGTGCGTAGACCTGCAGTTCTTCGTGGTGGCGCTTATGGCGATCAAACAGCTCGCTGGCTTCTTTGGCAATCTCCACCAGGGTTGCAGCAGAAAGTTCGGTGTCCTTCAGCAGGGCAATGAAGCCGCTCAACGCCTGCTCCAAGTTACCAGCACTGGCCGCAGCGCGCGCGACAGCCAGAGGTATTGTTTCATTGGCGCTACTTTCTGGAATTAGCGCTGTGCCCCCTTGGACCGATTCCAGCGCAGCGCGAAACGCCGTTTGTGTACCCAGCAGCGAACGCGGATCATGCAGGGCAGCCGACGCACAGCGCACCGCGAGCGCCGGTTCGCCCAGGCGTAGCAAGCAGGCGCTTGCAAGCCATAGCTCGGCAATCGTTGTAGCTCTAGACATGAACGCTCCAGACTTAAGAATCTGGGCTTGCGCGTGCAGCACAGACAGGCCTTCGTCACCAGCCAGATAAGCGGCGGCTAGGTGAAACTGCAGCGTCTCGGTAGCCATCTTGTAGGTTGGGCTCTGCATCATCTCTTCGACGCCTGCAGCCAGGGTGCCCAATCTGCCACCACAGGCCGCCGCGAGGATCGCGTACTCGATGATCTGGCGGATCTCCACCTCACCGTCCGAGACCCGCAAAGCCAGTCCAAAGTGATTTACAGCGTCGATGAATGCACCACGCGCCATGAAGGCGTAGGCGCGTGCTCTCAACATAGTTTGCGAAGTGTGCTGTTGGTCGTTGAGTAGGTCCAATGCGTCGGTGGCAAGCTCGGGGCGGTTGATAGTTGCGAATGCATAAACTAGGTCAGGGCCGAGCGCCTGAACCTGCTCGCCGCAGCGAGCCCCGTGCATTCGGTTTGCCAACTGCTCCAGGGTTTCCAGCGTGCTCTTGTCGAAGTGCCCGTGTACATTTGCGATCAATGCGTTCAGGTACAGCTGAACTCCCTCTCGTAGGCTGGAGTTCGGTACCGGCAGATAAATTTTGTGCGCGTTTTCCTTCGCGGTGCGGCTGTAGACAGGCAGCCACATGTTGTCTAGAAACTGGTCGAGTAAGCAACGCTCAGCACCATCGTCGACCAGCGCTTTGTACAGCAGGTCAATGGCCTTCTGCGTGCCGCTATCTGCGCCGGACATCAACAGTTGGCCGGCAGTTGCTATCTCGATGTCGATGCCCGAGTTGACGTACAACCGCGTGCCTGTGGACCGCCTCATGGACACCTCCGTGTCGATCAGCGGGTTGACAAGCGCCGGCTTGCCGCGCGCCCGTTGGCTCACGCCCTGTTCGCGCACAACCTCCCAATGCTCCAAGAAGCTGGCCAACACTACATCGGCGGAAGGCCGATCGCGGGGGGTCTGGTCCCTACAACGCTGCAAGGTTGAAGCCAGCCAGTCTGGCATAGCACCTTTGGGAACATCGTCAAGCTTAATGGGACGATGGTTTTCAGTCCGCTGGTCTCTCAGTGCAGCAGGTAGGAATAGCTCAATTACAGTGGTTGCCCACGCCCATATGTCGTCTGCGTGCGTGGGTAACGCACCGGCAAGCGCCTCCGGCGCGCAGTACCGGAACGTACCCCGCCGCAGGTCCCGTTCTGTCCCCGCGCGATGCCGAAGGTCAATGGAGGCTCCGAAGTCGGCCAGGACCAGTCGGAGGCCTTCTTGCGTTCTGCTGCTGGCGTTCTCCCCCCCCCAATAAAGGATATTGGATGGCTTGATATCGCCGTGTGCGCCACCCTGGTCGTTGAGCAACAGCAAAGGGATAAGCGTCGCCATCGCGACTGCGACAGCCTCGTGCTGTGAGGCAAAGCCATGAGCAGCGTGATCTGCAAGGCTGCCATGGATGCAGAACGGCATCTGGTATGCGAAGCCATACGTAGCAGCGTCTAGCGGATGCTGGCAGATACTGGCGACCCGATCAACTGGCAGGGAGTAAGCTTCTGAAAAGCTCATCTTCAGCGCGTTAGCCATCTCCTCAGCACGTGGTGAATCTTCCTCTGGGCTCCGAGGGAAGCGACAGAATTTGATGACCTTTTGCAGTCCTTCAGGATCACGGCCTACGAACAGTTGCGCCTTGCCGGTGTCTGCTAGCTGGCGACAATCCATGAGTTTGTAGAAGTCGGGAAAGGGTGGTAACACCGGCCCGAGTTGGCCCGAATGTGCTGGCCTCGCAGCAATGAACTGCATGCGCTCCAGATCAATTAACGGCGCTGCGGGCCGGGTAAACCTATCCAGCAGCGGCGTAAGAAAGCGTGGAATAGGCACGGCAAACCTCTCTCCAGAGTTTGTTGTTGATAGCTACAGTGCGATCGACGACCTGCCGCGTGTTCTGTTCTTCGAGGTTTTCGTAAAGCAAGTCCAGCAAAAGCGTGGCTCGCGTCATGTCCGATGCGTTTGCATGTGCCTCGGCATGTAGCCGTAGTTCGCCGCAGGGTAAATAGTCCACTACGGCTTGCAGGAAGTCCCGCTCAGCTTGCGACAACTCGTCCATCAACTGCAGTTCCGACGCAACGGCACTGATGCGCTGGCGGGTGCTGGCGAAGGCCACGCGCATCTCGCGAATCTTTTCACATGCAGCCCTAACTTGAGCCTGTGTATTGGCGGTGGGCGGTTCGATGTCGAACGGAAATAATTGCTGAATAGATAGGAATAACTGGTTGTAGTTCTGGTCGATGCTGCACAGGTCTGCGAAGAGCGGCGCGAAGATCTTTTCCTGCCGGTCCTTCGCCCGCTTCTCGCGACGCTCGAGCAGCTTGATGATGTAGTCAATGCCTTTTAGAACGAGATCGATAGTCACGGTGCGAATTCAGGTGCGATGGAGCCCCGCGTTCTGCGGTGTAACCCACAATCGCCACATGTAGTCTTGATATGGCAAATTTAGCATGAATAGCTGTTGTATGGTAAATGTCAGATGATGTTGAACATGATGAAAGCTGGCAAACGTCTTTGGACTATGTTGGTCACTAAAAGCTTTCTGGATAAGTTCGCACCCCTACTCCATACCCTGTCTTATGGAGAAATTAATGACAATCAGGTATTGCACCGGCTGTGGAAAGGCGTTTCACCCGCGACCACAAACTCCCAACCAAACTTTTTGCTCAGCCCCGACTTGTCAGCGTACCAGGAAGCGCCAATGGCAACAGAGTAAGTTGCAAACCGATCCGGATTACCGGGCTAACCAACGGCAGGCTCAGCGCGCTTGGCAAGCGAGCCATCCAGACTACTGGCGCCAGTATCGCAATTCGCAACCAGAGTATGCCGAACGCCGGCGCAATCGACAACGGACTGAGCCATTTAGCAACACCGGCGGTGTAAAGATGGACGCGTGGATGCCACCAATGACGTTGCCATCGGGGATGTACAAAATTGCGCCTGCCAGAGGAGGCGACGTGTCTAGAGACGGTATTTTGATCGTCAAAATTACAGCTATGTGTATGGACTGTCCCTGCAAAAAGGACGTGTGCAAAGAGAGGACTTGTTAGGTTTTTTTGCTGAAGTTCGGTATTTTCGGCCCATTGTGCTTTCGATCGACTGGACAAGTAGGTTGCTGCGGAATGCGCCTCGGCCAAGCTTGGTCGCGGCGAAATGCTAAGTGATCTGAGCGCGTGCATATCAAAGCGGAGGGGGCCGGTGTTATGTATCTAGACGAACAATCAGCGGGCGTGCCTGACCGTCCGAAATCTCAGGCAACTTTTCGTGCTGCTGAATATGTGCGGATGTCTACCGAGCATCAGCAGTATTCGACTGAGAACCAGGCTGACAAGATCCGCGAGTATGCACAGCGGCGTGGTATCGAGATCATTCGTACCTACGCGGATTCCGGCAAGAGCGGTCTGCGCATCGATGGCCGGCAAGCCTTGCAGCAGTTAATCAAAGACGTTGAGACGGGCAATGCGGATTTCCAGATCATCCTTGTCTATGATGTGAGTCGTTGGGGGCGGTTTCAGGATGCCGATGAAAGTGCTTATTACGAGTATATTTGTCGGCGCGCTGGCATTCATGTGGCTTATTGCGCAGAGCAGTTTGAGAACGACGGTTCTCCCGTGTCCACGATCGTCAAGGGCGTCAAGCGCGCGATGGCCGGCGAATATAGCAGGGAGCTCTCGGCCAAAGTATTCGCCGGTCAGTGCCGCCTGATTGAGCTGGGTTTTCGACAGGGCGGGCCTGCAGGGTATGGGCTACGGCGCGTCTTAGTAGATCAGACGGGGGTCTTCAAAAGCGAACTGACTCGGGGTGAACACAAGAGCCTACAGACGGACCGCGTTATCCTGCAACCTGGGCCAGATTCGGAAGTGCGTGTTGTCAACCAGATCTACCGTTGGTTCGTCGATGACAATTTTGTGGAATCTGAGATCGCAGAGCGGCTCAACAGCCAGGGCATCAAGACTGACCTTGGCCGCGCATGGACACGGGCTACGGTCAGAGAGGTGCTGTCCAACGAGAAATATATCGGAAATAATGTCTACAACCGCCGATCATTCAAACTTAAGAAGCATCGTGTGGTCAACAGCCCGGATATGTGGATCAAAAAGGAAGGGGCATTCGATGGTATCGTCCCTGCAGAGCTTTTCTATACTACACAAGGTATTTTGCGCGCACGCGCGCACCGATATAGCAACGAGGAACTAGTCGAAAAACTGCGCAGCCTTTACCAGCGACATGGATACCTTTCGGGATTGATTATTAACGAAGCTGAAGGTATGCCCTCGGCGGCAGCCTATGCACATAGGTTTGGAAGTCTGATCCGTGCATACCAAGCAGTTGGTTTTACGCCGGACAGGGATTACCAGTACCTCGAAGCTAACCAGTTTCTGCGGCGCCTGCATCCAAAAATCGTCACTGAGACTGAACGAATGATCTCTGACGTAGGTGGTGTGGTTGAGCGTGATCCGGCCACAGACCTTCTGAACGTCAATCGAGAATTTACGGTCTCGTTAGTGCTGGCCCGCTGCCAGTCATTCGACAATGGACGACGTAGATGGAAGGTGCGCTTCGATACGACACTCGCACCGGATATTACGGTGGCTGTACGCTTGGATAGTGAAAATCAAACTGCTCTGGATTATTACTTATTACCTCGGCTCGACTTTGGGCAACCTCGGATTCACCTCGCCGACCACAATGGCATCGAGCTTGAATGCTACCACTTCGACAGCTTGGATTACCTATACGGCATGGCACGGCGCAGTCGTTTACGGAGGAGCGCATGACCCATGACAAGGGCTATCAGCACTCTGAGTTGCGCATGATTCCATTGGAAAGGATTGACGTGCTCAATCCTCGCGACCGCAATAATCGAGTGTTCGAACAGATTGTTACCAACATCCAAAGCCTCGGTCTAAAGAAACCCATAGTTGTGACACCGCGGCCAGTTGGCGATGGCGTTCGGTACTTGCTCATATGCGGCGAAGGACGCTTTAAAGCATTTAGAAATCTTGGGCAGTCGGAAATTCCCGCGATTGTCATGAGCGTCGATGACGAGTCGGCTTTCATCATGAGCCTTACGGAGAACATCGCACGGCGCAAGTTCAGTCCGCTGGAACTGCTTTCCGGAATTGAGCAGTTGCGCGATCAGGGCTACGATAAAAAAGCTATTACGGAGAAGACGGGCTTGAGCATGGACTATGTGCAGGGCATATTGTACCTACTCAAAAACGGTGAAGAGCGGCTTTTGATGGCCGTCGGTAGCGGGCGTATTCCGCTAAATGCCGCCATCACCATCGCCGGCGCAGGCAACGATGATAAAGCGATCCAGGCAGCTCTGCAGGATGCTTATGAGTCCGGCAAGTTGCGTGGTAGCCACCTGATCCAAGCGCGTAGAGTGATTGAACGCCGCCGCACACGAGGCCGAGGAATGGGCGGGAAAGTGACACCTCGCAACCATAATGAGGATGTCACCTCATCGAGCCTGGTGCGCAATTACAAGCGTGAAGTTGAGCGGCAGAAGCAGCTTGTTAGGAAAGCGGAAACCACGCAGCGCAGTCTTCTGTTCATCGTCGGAGCGTTGCGCCAACTTCTTATAGACGAGAGCTTTGGGAATCTTTTACGTGCTGAGGGACTGGATACATTGCCTCAGTATCTTGCAGACCGTGTATGGACGAAGGGAATTTGATCATGGGAAAGCCGCCTCTAGGCTTCTTGCCAGAACCATTGAGTTTAGCGCTTTCGTCGATTCTGCCTTCGCGAAAAATGCCGGATGGTTTGCTCACGTCACGAAAGTTCAAGCAAATTATCGCGTCTGTTGAGGCCATCGGCCTGATCGAGCCTTTATCTGTAGGTAAGCCTAACCGAGATAGGCAGTACATCCTGCTGGATGGGCACTCGCGCCTGACAGCCTTAAAACAACTTGGATTTGAAACGGCACCGTGCTTAGTGGCTCTTGACGACGAAAGCTATACCTACAACAATCGAGTAAATCGTCTCTCTAGTATCCAGGAACATGTCATGATCAGGCGTGCCGTTGAGCGTGGGGTTAAGCCGGAGAGGCTCGCCAAGGCGCTAGATATTGATATTAGCCAGATTCTGAAAAAGCTAAATCTACTCGATGGAATTTGCCCGGAGGCTGCAGAACTACTTCGCGATCAGGTGTTTTCAGCCAATCTAGGAGCGGTGCTGCGCAAGCTGAAGCCTACCAGGCAGGTCGAATGCGTTGAGTTGATGGTCAGCGCTAATAATCTGACGGTCGCATACGCGCAGGCCTTGTTTGCGGCCACTCCCAGCAATATGATTGTAGGGGAAACTAAGACCAGAAAGATGGCTGGCGTTAGTGCTGATCAGATGGCGAAAATGGAACGGGAAATGGGAAATTTGCAGGAGCAGTTCAAGCTAGCTGAGCAGTCCTATGGACAAGACGTCCTTAACCTAGTGTTGGCCAAAGGGTATTTAACGAAGCTGATGGCAAACGACGCGATACTACGTCATTTGAAAAAGCATCACCCTGATGTATTGAACGAATTCGACGCTATCGCCAGCATGGCGGTATTGGATAAATAACTGGCAGGTGCCGGTGAGGGCACTACTATCCTTCTGGATAGAGGCCCGCGGTGCTGGACGTGCCAGTGGTAGCGCGCTCTTTAACAATAGAAACGTATCAGGGCCATCGTTCTCAGGGCGGAGGGGTTACATCCGTGCAGACGATGATGGCCGACAGGCACGCCGCTGGCCTGCCAATTCGTGCTTCGCACGCGAGTGGGCAAACAGCGGCACCCATCTATAGTTGCAGCCCTTTCACCTGATACAGATTGACGCAGCTCAATACGCCACACCATCATTGTTCATACACTTCTTCATGGAGGTGCAATTGAACGAAGATCTGAGGAAAGTACAGAAAATAATTGTGGCAGCGCTTGAGCTGAAGGCTTCTCACGGCGTCTTCTTTTCTGCATGTATGCTACAAGAGGCTGACGTGAGTCTCGAAGTCGCGATATTGTTATTAACTAACTCGCTGAGTTTGGCGAGCTCAACTCTCCTTCTTTGCTATGTGCGGCTGGGTTGAATCCAAGGAACTCAGATCAATATTGCTTTTGCTTGCTCGTAGAAGCTGGACCCTTCGTACTATGGAGGCTCTTATGTCTCGGTCGATAAGTCCGGCATATGGTGATGATTGCCGCAATCTATTCGCACGTTGATCGAGTCCTGTCATGGCAGCGATGACATCTGCATCGCTGCCCGTCGTCATAATCGCTCGCCATTCTTGAAATGCAGAGCACCAAGTTCCGTTCGACTCCCACCGATCCAAGTTGGAAATACTCCACTGCCTGATTGTTGAGATATCGAAGGCATCTACGCAGGCCTTCGCTACCAGGAGCTTCTGGTAGTCAAGGTAGTCATGGTCGTTGTGCATCTTGTTGATCCTTTGCTCTTGGAAGTCTATGTAATCGTCATCATTCTTAGCCTGGGGTATGGGCGGCGAATGAGGCACAATCTACGGCGTCAGCGCATTGATGTTCCGACTGGCTTGTGTCTGTGCATTTGCGACCGGCAACGATTCTATCCATTGCTGCGAAAAGTAAGTGATCCCTTGAAAATAAGAAGATTTCGCCCTTGTCGATTTTAGGGGTGCTGACAGGACGAATCCCTTGTTCAATTAATCTTGGAACGAAGTAGGCAGGAATCAGACTAAATTGGGCTTCTAGCTCATGGCAAAATACAAAGTCTTCTGAGAATTTTTCAATATCTTTTTCGTAGACGAGAACATGATGTCGTTCGTAGTGGAGGACGAAGCGTAGTTTTGAACTATAAATGAAGGAATACACCGCCTGCTGACGGATGCCAAGCTTCCTAGCAGTGTCTGGAACCGATAAGAATCCTTCCATGCTGACTTGACGCTGTTCCTGAATCCAATTGAGCAATGAAGTTCGATCAAATAACCAAGTGGGTAGCTGAAATGTCGAGTTCGATACGGCCACGGGACATAGGCCCTTGTGGATGACAGCCAATACCAGCGCGGGGAAAAGGTATCGTTCCCTGAGCCAATAGCGCAGGGCATATCCCAGTGAGATGAGATCAGTTCTGTCTTTTTCGTCTACCACAGGAAGGTGTGACGCAAATGAAAGAAGGGCTATCACATGATCATGGGGGATTCCCCATCGTGATGTGCTAGAATTTTTTGGCTGGAAGATCGACTGGATCATCTTCCCGTTTATAAGTTGCATAGCTCGTGACTTGGTGAGTCCGAGCAGCTGGTAAGTTTGTTTGAAATCAATGACATTTTCGAGTGCTTTACGAATTTCTGCGTTTTGCTTGCGGCTCACACACTTTAGTGAGCGGCCTTTCGGAGTTTTATGGACATAACACTCGACCTTTCCTTGATCGATAAGTAACTGGATTTGGCGCGACGTAGTTTTGAGCTCTTTTGCCATCAAGCTTATTGGAATCCACGTGTGTCGGTGGCGCATGTTTGATGAAAATCTCGAGTTGCGCTCCGCGAGTGACCCTCGCCAGGTGCGCGATATGTATCCTTCGAAAGCTTGCAACAGAAATGAATACTCGGGGTCCTTTAGATTTCGGTAGACGTAGTGATAAAAGAAACCAAATCGTTTAGATAGCCGTTCATCTTGAACGTCTATTTCGCCAGTCTTGCGCAATGAAGCGAGTAGCCCGTGGAACTTGTGGGGCCAGTGAGTAAGTATCTCTGCGGCTGCGCTGACAAGTGGCCGCGCAACAGCAATGTCGTGTAGGTTGCTGATTTTCTGCGAGAACTTCCGGCCCTCATGCTTCGCGTATGCGCCAAGCATAAAAGTTACTTTGTTCAATTGTTCAAGCGACAGTTCAGAAAGGTGGCGACGACTCGTTAGAAGCCGATGCAGCTTGGCATGAAATAGTTGTGAAAGCGTTTTATCAGCAGTGGAGCACGGTACTGCACTGGCTGTGGAGAGTGGAAAGCCGCAGGCACAATTCAAGAGAGTTGGACGATGCCAATTCAATTTTTTCCCGCAACCTGGACATTCTTCGATTAGCTCCACGCTGTGTTGATGGCAGCACGTAACAAGAGTCAACTCCCATTCCCATCTCCATTTGGCCGATTCGTTTAAGCAGCAGGGGCAATAGCGGCTGTATCGTTGATTCCAAAGCGGTGATGATCCCGATGCGGACGCAAACTGAGGAGCGATCTCTAGTAGCATTGTTCGATTCTGCGGCCATCGGTCAGCACCAAGCCGCGTCTCCAATGCATCAAGCGAGGGCTTTCGATTCGGCCAGAGCTGAGCTATGCCGCTTAGGCCGTTCGCTTCCGCTAGTCGCAGGAGATATCCGTGAAGTCCCTCCGTGGAGACACGTGCAGGCCGTGAAAGCAGAATCGGTTTCACTTTAAGATCCTGTGTACGGTACTTATTCAATCTGCATCCTCGCTCGTTGCGCCTGGTAGAAGAAGCTTATCCCGGCGCTCAAATGGTTCTCCTAATTTATTGAGAGGACGAAGTTCTGCATCGGGATTGAAAGGGTTAAGTTCTTCAGGCGCGTTTCTCCATACTGATTCTCCAAATGCTTGGAAAAGAATATCCCAATCTATGCTTGGGTTTTTCATGCGGCCTGCAATTTGCACGGCTTCGTCGATGATCTTTGCGATGTAATCAATCAGCCCATTAGTGGCAATGAAGAATCGCAGTGCCAGATTAGCCTCATGAAATGCAATGCAGCTGACCGGAACGAATTTGTGAACAGTCTTTAGCAGGCCTCGAAATTCATCTTGCGCCTCGTCGGTATGGAAGTTAAACGGCCGCAGGAAAAAAACAGAGGAGAAGCGTCTGGCGAGTTGTTCGTTCATACGAATGACCTCTTCAGCCCGTGGTAGCCCAACGACGACTACAGGTATGCGAGCGACATTTAAGACGCCCTTTAACCAGTCTGCTACCTGGTTCGCAACACTACGACGTCGCGAATCACAAAAATGCTGAAATTCGTCAATGATGAGTAGTTCTACGTGACAGGCAACTAGCAGCTTGAAGATACGACGAGTTTTTTCTTCGGTGGATCCCTTGTTGACATCTGGATCGCCCAGTGCATGAAGAATCGCCTCGGCGAGATTTTTTACAGTAGGCATTGCCGGAGTCTGGACGACGAGGATTGGAACCATTGTTTGTTCGGGGTGCTCAGTTACTGGAAAACTGTCTCTGTAATGCTCAATTAAAGTTGTTTTACCAGCGCCGGACTGGCCAACAAGAAGGAGCCCTCCGGCGATCTGTGCATGGATCCCGCGATTGTGGACGTGGGAGATTTTCCGCCATCCTTCACGAAATGCATTGAACTCGATTACTTGGTGGCGGATTGAAAAGCTAATGTATTTGCCCTTGTCCGCGATATGGTCGGGGCGGGCGGTACGCGGAGACGTCGAGTCATTGGGCATCTTTTACCCCCAAGCTGCGTGCACTTCGAGTGGAAACCTTAAACGATGGCAAGTCATCGTCTAGGCCTGAATCGAGCTGAAGAGTCTGTTTGAGCTTCACGGATTTCGGTTTAGTACGAGCCTGCTCAATGGGCGACTGCGCCTCCTTAATGACTGCTTCGCTGTCACGCTTTTTCAGGGTGGCGCCACGCTTTCGCTCTCTCATTTTCTTGTTCTTGATGGCGTCAGAGACCGTTTTTTGGATTTCATCTTTGACTTCTAACAACCTGGATATGTTGACCCTGCTTCCGTGTTGTTCTCGAACTGCTGCTTGAATCAGAGTGTGAACGTGTCTGTTCAATCCTTGCGCGTAGTCCCAATCTACGGCGGGAACGCGAATGTAAGTTTCGGTCGGGGGATGAAACGCATGGATGTAAGAGACGTCGTCTTCGTAGTATTTGAGCTTTATTTTGCTGCGGGCATCGGAGCCAAGACGGAGAAAAATGGTTTGTAGTTCCTCGCTGTTGTACATGAGGTTGTCTACTTCTAAGCCGTATCGGAAAAGCGTGCGTTCGGTAGGGATGCCAACGAGGACGTCCAATTGCTCGGGATAGGCGGGCAGCTCGATGCAGCAATCTGGAGCGCTCTCGTACCATTTATCGAGCGGAGTCATGCCAAGCTTACGATGCTTCGAGCAGTGATATATCTCCACGACCCATTTGGTGAGCAGATGCATCAAGGTCTTCAGATCAATGGCAGCGAGTTCTTCTGAAGGATAATCGCCACGTTGTTTGACGTTGGAGAAGACTGTGCCGGGCAGTCGGTGGATGAGTCCTTCACTGATTGTTCGGAAGAACCGTTCGACCGAGCCCTTGTATTCAGGCTTCTTCGCAGGACAAAAAAGTAACTGAATGCCCAATTCGAAACAGATATCGCTAAATGCCGCAGAGTGAAGGTCCATGCCGTTATCTGTAGCGATCAACTCGGGGATGCCGTGGCAGGGCCATTTTGCCTGGATATCCGGATAGTTACTAAGCCAACCGTCTTTAGGCAATATCGCACGTTTGATGCACTGAAGTATGGTGAAGGACGACGGTTCATGGAATGCGACGTAGAAGCCCAAGATAGCTCTGCTATATTTGTCTATCGCGACGGTGAGCCAAGGCCGCCCCAATGGCAAGTTGGTTTCCTCATCGATAATGAGTAGGTCTAGTGGAGTGTGGTCAACCTCAATGCGCTCGAGTATTTTGCCGACTTTCACCGTTCCTAAGACTGGACGATACTTGCGTTCAGCGGCATTTTTTCCTAGACGAGCGCGATCGACAATTTCTTTCTCGAGGCCTTCCAAGCGACGGTATACCGTTGCCCTGGAAGGGCAGCGGATGTGGGAGGATCGATCAGATGCTTTGTTCGCTTTTTCCACACGAGAACGCACATCGTTATAGACATCGGATACTGAATGCTGTTGCTGATTAAGATAGAGTGTAGAGATTGACTCTTCCAGGAGGTCATCTGCCGCATTGCTTTTGGGGCGTCCAGAGCGGTGGCGCATACTGACTAGCTGTGCTCCGGACGGTGACGTCCGATAGGACTTCAGCCAACGGTACAACGTCATTGGACTCGGTGGTTTGGGATCACCGATCATTGCGGCAATCTTGTTAATTTGCGGCTGCAGACGCTGACGCACCGAAGTGACAGGGCATCCGTCGAGGGCCACAACGTACTTTAGGCGCCTCAAGGACTCCGTGCGGATGCTCTCCGGGTAGGTTGCGAGATCCCGCGGCGTTGCGATGCGGAACACGGAGTCCGGATCGGATAGGCAGCTCTCATCAATGACCAGCTCCCGTTTGAGCCATCTGGAGAGCAGTTCCGGCTCGGTGTAAGTGACGATCTCGCCGGCCTCATCTTCCAGTTGAAGTTTTTGATTTGCGAGACGTCGAATCAGTGTCCAGGTCCGTTGGCGCTCATTGAAGCGCAGCCCTTTTCTAAAAGTAAAGCGAATCATTGTTGCCTCCCGATGGTGGAAAGGTAATTGGAGTGCTGCTCTGGATTGGCTTGTCGAAGTCGCAGGAGGCAAGACCCAGCGCGAGTAAGCGATAGACGGCGTGTGGCCCATTTAGCGCTGTGGCGAGATACTCGAATGTCCAGTCATCGCGACGGCGTAGATCGAGCAATTGCCATGATGTTGGCTTGCTGGATGTTCGAGATTTCAGGTGGTACGCGCATCGCGTGAGATTGGACAGCCTTGGCTGCCGGCGGATTTCTTCATCGGTCAGAATCCAGAACTGTCGCGATTGGCGCTGATAGTTCGAAGCAATTAGATCAAAGCGTTGGGAGACGTCTTTTTGCGCCAGCTTCTTTTGAGGCTTAACCTCGACGTGTGCTATTGATCCGTCTCGCATGGTCAATGCGAAGTCAGGGTAATACTTTCTAGGGGCAGAATCCTCGTAGTACAGCTCGATAGATGGTTGTTCTTCATAGGAGACTACTCCAGGGGAGAGCTCAAAAAGAACAATGGCATCTCGCTCTAGGAGAGATTCCCAGGCCACCATGCGTTGATTTTTTGTGGATGGGAATACACCACGAACTCTACGACCCGATCGGGTCACGACCTTTCTTGTTGCCATAGGAGATACCTCTCGCTGATAGTGAGTGCAAGATGAATTGGCGCTAGGAGTAATCCTGGCGACGTACCCGCCACTCACGAAATTTCAGGAAAAAAGATCCCTGCGTTGAGTATTAATTCAACGCGGAAGTGGTATAGATCTGATGGGAGCGGCTTGACGCGCGCGATCGGTAGCGAGATACTGAGGATTCCTTAGGTCTTCTGTAGCTCGCAGCTATGGCTTACCAAAAACGGGGCAAGCCGATAGGTTTGTCCCGTTTTTACATCTGAGCCTCCGTTTCCTTTGTTTTCAAGGACAGCAGGCGGCCTTCCTTTGGCGGAACCTCCAGGCTCAAGAGTGCCAGCATTGCTTGCCATTGCGTCTGCGGGAGCCGGTCAATTTTCTCCCAAAGTTGGGAGCAGAATCGGAAGGCTTCTGGAGGGACATCACGCGGAAGGGTGTAACGCAGTTGCGACTCCTTGACCGCGATGGCGAGCTCGGCCTGCTCCTGGCTCGTCATTTCGAATATTTGAACCAGCTTGGCCAAAAATTCTTCATTTGAGGGATTCTTTGTCCCAAGTTCCAAAGCGGAAATGTAGCCTTGCTCGTATCCCATCAGCTCCGCCATCTGGGTCTGGCGAAGATCATGACGAATTCTGAGTTTATTTAGGTAAACCGAAAACGGGCTCATTTTGGGTTATCCGACAAAGGAAGTTAACGTCATAACCCTATCTGATTACAGTAGATTTGTAAATAAGTACTTGATTTTAAAGGATAATGATATAAATATATCATTTCCAACGTTGGAAATCCAAATGGCAACACGAGGTAATTTGGCTTCCTGTTACCCTCTTGGAAACATATCTGAGGCTGAAGGTGGATTGAAAACGGCTTTTATTTGTGTTCGTATTTCTTTAGACCAAACTAGGAAAATGAATTTTTCCTGGGGGCCTTAATGGCAGCCTGCGGCGCAATAGGTGAGTCCCACTACGGATGCTTTGGTCATTCGCAGCCGGGCCCAATATTTGATGTTCCGTACGATGAGGTGCAACGGATTTAATGTCAGGCAGCAAAAATAATTGCGGAAGAAATATCAATTCTTATGTCGTTGACTGGGAATATTTGTCATATTCCTTTTGGAATAGCTTTTCAGATTCGTCTTTGTACTCTTGCCTCCGGCCGGACAAGTTTTGCAGTTTCTCCGCAATGTTCTTATAGACAATACGTTGAGCCTGATTTTGTAAGGCGTGTTCATCAAACACATCGAATTCAACTTCATCAGCCAAGGTGATGTTGATGATTGTCAGCAAATGCTCCTTGTTGATCTTGTCTATTTCTAGATAATTCCCATCGTTCAAACGGAAGTAACCGTTACCACCTTCAATTTTTAATAGTTTCATATCGTTTCCTTCGCCCCTCGTAGGCCTCGCTACCCGCTTCTAAAGAGTTCAACACTACCGCATGACTTTCTAGCGACTTCTTGTCGGCTGAGATTAGAGTCTTATCAGATGGCCTCCCCGAATACAACCGATAACATGGAGTGCCATTCTCTGATTCTTTTCTTGCGTAGAGGATGTAATCTGCTCCTATTGATGCTCCAACAGTGTTGTTATGGGTGACTACTACTACCGGCATGGTCTCGGAAATTGCTTTGAGAATGGCATTCACATCGCTTTTCAAAAACAGGTTGTCAAACGAAGATTCGGGCTCGTCGATCAATAAAATGTCATAGTTCTGTGCATCGCAGATATGCTGAAGTAGGCGGAATTCGGAGCGTTCTCCGCCGGAGACTTCGAAGCCATCGCGGTTCAAGATCCGATAACTGATTCTTACGAACAACCTATAGATTTCCGAGCGCGTCAGGCTCTCGATTTTCAGAAGTTCACGCAGATAGGCGTAAGGCACATCATATTTTTTGAAGGCGTCGCTGAAGGCTAGTTTGGTTCCGCTCGCACCTCTAACCTCTAGAGCACCAGCAAAAGGTAACCGCTTTGCCTCAACTCTGAAACCTTGAATTCCTTGGTCAGAAATCGTTGCTTCCTGTTTGAGCAAGGATACAACACTTTCGAACTTTCTGACTTTTGCTCGATCAAGGCAATACTCAAACAGGTCAATTTCATCGACCGGTGTTGCCGATGTGCGTAATCTTAATTCCGATTTGACGTCCTTAATGATTTCATTGGCGATCTTCCTTTTCCGCTGTTCATATGAACGCTCGCGCAAGTTTAGAATGAGTTCGCAAGAAAGCTCCTTAAGCGCCTGAAGCTCTACGTGCTTTTCGATAACGGTACGAAATTCGATATTTTCAATGATGTTTCGCACAGACTCGATTAGTTCGGTCAGAGCTTTTAGATCTGGCAAGACGAATTCGGTTTCGCTAAACAGCGCGGTTTTGGAGTAGGCGTCTTGGCGATCAGCATCCGCTGCTGACTTAAGCAGGGATTGAACATATGCATCAAGTTTCAATTCATTGGCATGCAGATCAATGTTGATGACTTCATCGACTATCGCTTTCAGACCTGATAGGTAACCGTCGACAAAGATGCTACGACTATTTTGAACTTCGTTGTTAAAGTCTCGCTCGTCAGCTTCATTTTGCTGCACGAGTTGAAATTGAGCGATGTACTTTGGATTTTCGACTGTCTCGCGAATCCTATTAAGGGTGTAAGTCTTTCCTGAAGAACGCTCTCCAAGAAGGATGTTGAGGCCGCTAGAAATCATTTGCCCATCGTCGAAGATGGGAAGCAAGCTGTTGCCATCCTCCGCACTGAGTGCCACTTTGCTCTTGTCCTGCAGGCAGGATTTGACGGAGTCGAAACTGATTTGACCGCAATCGATATAGGTCTGTCGGCCTGTGAACTTGTTTAGCTTTTGCTGGATGCGTAGGTCGCTAAACAACACAGGTGTGGGTTTCTGAATGTCCTTGATCGCGTAGATAAATTTCTTGCTGCTAGCGACTTCACCTGCGGCTATGAACGGTTTTAACTTCTCGAATGTGGTGCCTGTAATCTCTGGATTCTTGTCTGCGTGTGGGATCAGCAGATAGTCGCTCAGATCTCCATAGATGGCATGCAGTTCTTCAAAGCTGATGGAGTCCGTTTTCTTCTGAATTTTCGCTGTGACCTGGTCGCACTTGCTTTGAAATCCATCTAGGTCGGTGCCATTGCTAATTAGAAGAAGATGACCTGCCGCCAGATTGATTTCGATACCGGGAAACACCGGTATCGAAAGTGCATTCTTGATGGTTCGAAACTGCTCAGAGTCAAATATATCGTGATTGGTGATAGCGACTGCATCGAGTTTAGCTGTCTCAACGTACTCCTGAAATGCTGTCAGACTGAATTCAAACGGAACGTCACTCTGCGTTGACACGGTGTGTATATGCAGGTCGATTTTCTTCAAGAAGGGCCCCCGAGCTAAGCCACGTTAAAGCCTACGCAGCCGGTTTGACAACCTTGTAGGATAGATCCTACCCTACGACTTCGGCCTGCTTTCTCACACATTGTCACAAAAGGTTGAGTGGAACTTTTGGATGGCGTCATCAGCAACTGACCTCCCTCCAATCAGAAAAAAGTACTAGCCATCATGACGGTTCACTCAACCTCACAAACGTCACGTTGAACTCCTTGCACTGTCGATGTTGTTGCATACGGTTGGAGAAACTGAATGCATCATTTAATTCGCAGCGCTGGAACACATCGAGCCCTCTGCTAAGCACGATTTTCCAGCCATGGTCTGTGGTGATTTCGCGGTCATGTTTGGTGCCGGTGGTGTCGAAAGCCCAGGAGAACTGGATTCCGATGCTGGCGCAGGCATCGGCCATCTTCTGAAAATTCTCAGTCTGACGCTCGCTACTGAGCTCGTCTTTTACGGTGACAATATGGACAGCCACTTCATCTTCCGGACGAGCAAAACGACTGATCGTTTCCAGTAGCTCCATCAGGTTGCGTTGCTGATAGAAAGTACGGAAGTAGGGATCGGTCACGATGATGTGCTTTGCCCCCACCAAATAGGGGCCAAACAGCCTGTCGAACGTCACCCCGCGCTGGTTTTCCTGGAAGACCCTGTGTAGCTCCTTGAGAGTGACCTCGGGGACCTGAGCAGCATTGGGACTTTCTTGTTCATGCGCTTGGGAAATGACATGGGAATCCCCAGATGACACAGCCAGGTCAAACGTGAGCTTCGCCTTACTTTCGCCTACCAATTTCCGATGGTAGGCGGCGGAGTACTCCTCTTCTTCCAGCGTCGTCACAGGGCGTTCTTCCCCTTCTGGATCGAAGTAAGCAAAACGAACTGGGGGATAGGTCGCATCAATACGCAGGAGCTGGTCCTTCACTCGCTTGCGTCCTTCGATGGCAGCCCGAAGCAGCTCTTCGATTTCTTCGACACCCGCGTCTCCCTGCGGGTACATAATCTTCATCAGGCCCGAGAAGGTTTTGTTGATGCCGTCACGGTCGCGGGTTGAAATGTCGTCTGACAGTCGGAAATGCACATTGTACCGGTCAGAAAAGTCATGACTACGTAATGAGCGTAGGATCTCTGCCAGGTAGTCCACGACAAAGCCATAACCGCTGGAAAACATCTCGCCGCGGATTACATCGACTTCCCAGCCCGGGATGTAGCTATGAATTCGGTCCAAGAAAGCAGAATCGTGGAATTTCTCGGGCAGGGGATCGAACAGATCTGAATGCTTGAGCATGTAGGGCACCGTGTGGTCGGTGTTGCCCACGAACACCATGCTTGCCTCCGCGCCAAGTGTTTCCACGCCGCGCGAGAAGGACTTGTTGGCCATGTAGTTCTTTAGGATGTCCACCAACGCCTTATCCACACGCTTTTGCTTGCCAGCGAACTCGTCGAAGGCCACCACGTCCCAATAGCCCACTAGACCCAGCTTGCCAGTGCCGTTGTGGACAAATAGTTTGGGCACGGTTACCTCGCCACCAGAAATCAGAATGCCGTGCGGTGAAAACTCCGAATAGATATGTGATTTGCCGGTACCCTTTGGGCCCAGCTCGATTAGGTTATAGTTGCGCTCACAAAATGGAATGAGTCGTACCAACTGGCTGAGCTTGTTGCGCTTGCCAAACATATTTGGATTGAAGCCCACGCTCTGAATCAGCAGGTCAATCCACTCATCCGTAGTGAAGTGCTTGCGTGCCTCCACATAACCGTCAAAGTCGAAGTGTGATAGCTGAATCGGCTTGATGGAAGACAACACCCAAGGCGTTGCATTCTTGTCCTCGGTGAACAGGTACTCCAGCTCTGCAATGCACCACACGCCGCCCACCAGCAGCTTGGGATGAGTCTTCACGGTAGCCGAGTCTATGATCACCTTCTTGACACCTAGGTTAGCAAACTCCGCTTCGTAGGCGTCCGATTTGTCGTTAAGCGCCACGCTGATGCGGTCGATGACCTTGTGCCGCCCTTTCTCCTTGATGGTGGAGCGTATCAGTCCCGCCTCGTTGCGATGGACATAGTGCTTACGCAGGATCTCGCGAACAGTGTCGATCCCTGCTTGGATAGTAGCCTCGTCGTTGGTTGCGCAGTATTGGCCAAGCAGGTATTCCAGCACATAGGTGGGCACAATAGCATTGCCCTTGACCGTTTTGACAAGGTCTTTGCGGACAACCAGCCCGGCAAAATATTGATTGATTTTATAGTCCAATTGGCTCATTTCTGCCCCCCGTCCTATGTCTCAAAAATCGAACTCGCTGGTGAACGACCGGCGAATGGTGTAGCGCGCAGCTAAGTAGCCCGTGTAGTGTGATGTGCCGTCCACAGGCTCCTCGAGTCGCAGTTCGACTTGCTGGTTGTTGCACGCATCTGCCTTGCGGCTCAGAATGAAGCGCACCGAAACCTCCCGCTCACGCGGGTTGCTGGACGTCATGTCAAAGCTGAGCTCCTGCACATCGGAAATCGCTTCGCCTGCCAACGTGTACAGGCCAGCGCGTAACCGACGAGACTGGCGTTTGTCTGTCGCCGGCTCAATCTGGTAAAGCACTACCGCCAGCTGGCCGGTTGTGATGATTTTGCCACCACCACCAATCAACTCCACATCGACTTTGCCGACATCGCTCTGGCGCTTCTTGTTGATACTGATCACTGGAATTACCACCTCCTGCAGAGTAGCTCCGCCATGCACAAAGCGACTACCCGAACCTTTTAACCTTAGGCGACTGATCGACTTCGGAATTTGCACCTGTAGAGTGCCGTTCAGACCCAGTTGTTCCGGTTGAAAGGTCTTGAAGCTACTGTTCTCACGCAGACCACGCCCAAGCACGAACCGTCGATCGATGTAGAGAATCTCGTCGCCACTAGGTTCTGTGCTGAGAAAATCGCTGTCCTGCAGTGGCTGGTGCTGGTAAATGAAGCCATGGTCGGCGGTCACCACGATGTTGCTGGCATTTGCATTGGCTAGCTTCTTAATTACCCGTAACAATTCATCCAGAGTATCTTCTGCCGCACCAAAGACGCGCTCCTCTGTGTCCCGCGTATCCCCCGTCTTGTCGATCAGGTTGTGATAGACGTACACCACCTCATGGTCGCGCACCAAGGCTCGGGAATCTTCCTTACCCATGGCCAATACATCCTTCGCCAATACTGCAGTAGAGGAGGTAACGGTTTGAGCCAGGATACGGGCGCGATTGACGGTACCCGTGGCGCTTATGCCATCAACTGTGACCTCGCCGCTGTCGGCCTCCACTATCTGCAACGTCTTGTGAGGCAAGAGGGACGCCATGCCCAACTGGGTGTAACTTGGAAGACAGGACAAAGCAGGGACCAGCTCTGCATCAAAGCGATCTTCACGCCGAATCAAGCTCTGCAACTCTTCCCCCACTTCATAACGGAAGGCATCGGAGATCAGGACGCACACTTTGCCCTTACGCTCCAGATAGGGCTGTACAAAGCGTTCAAAGAAGTTCGCCTGACTCGCCACCGGGGCAGCTTCCCAATACTGGCAAGCATCTACGAAACGCTGCCAGCGGACGTTCAAATGCGACAGGTAGTTGTTCGTGTACAAGTTCTCCACCTGTTGGCTCAGGGTTTGCAACAGCGAGGCCTGGCCCGATTCGCGCGCATGGTGAATGAACTTACGATAGCGCTGGTCGAGTCGGAACCAGCTCTGCGAGTATTTGTGAATGCCATCTAGCAGTGAGTCCATCTCCAGCTGCGTCAACTCCAGCGTCTGCATGAACTGCGCTGCATGCTCAATGGCCAGATAGACGTGCTGGTAGCGATCAAACCAGTGCCCTTGTCGGCGCTGGCGTACCCATTGCTCTATCTCTTGTGCGCTGACCGTGCGCGACGTTACTTCGCGTACCAGATCGCTCAGGATTTTGCGGTCAATGGCTTCAAACTCATCCATCGACATCAGAACCCTATATTCAAGCCCCTGAAGCTTGTCCTCGATCTGCAAGATATCAGCACACTGGGCAGACAATACCTCGAAAGATTCCGCGTGCGACCGGCTGTCTTTCCAACGGCGGATGAATACCTTTGCCTCAGACGACAAGCGGGGCTTGAACTCGACATCCACCTCGGCGAGGAAGCAGCTTTTGAACAGCTCGATCACAAAATCCTGCAAACCCGGTTGTTCGCTGACATAGCTGTAAGCGCGCTTCATCGACTCCCAGAAATGAGCGTTCAGTCCGCTACGCTCTATCAGCTTTCTGCGGATGTCGGCGCCGCTGGACAATTCGGCCAGCAGTGTTTCCAACATTGCATCTAGGCGAGGTTCGCAGCCTATACATACTGCCAACATCTTTTGGCGCAAGACGTTGTCGCTGTCGCCAGGTTCCAGCAACTCTTTCAGCTTTTCACGCCGCTTTGGGGAATCAAAGAATATGAGGTGAGCCTCTAGCAAGGGATAGGCATCAGGTCCCAACTCCAATTCAGCCAACCACAGGGCCACTTGGTCGGTACGGAAGGTGCTACCGCTGGCCAATTGTACGTCCAGCAGCCAGTTCTCCAGGTAGGTAGGTTCAGGGCCATCGCGAAACAGCAAGAACTTTTGTTCTGGCTGCTCACGAAGCACGCGGTACTTTACGCAAAACTCATTGTTGATCAGCTCGATCTTTTCCACCCCGGGTAAATCAAGGGCCTCGAAGTCGAGCCTGAACACGCGGCGGGAGTCATACCAGAATACTATGCGCTGCTTGTCAAACAAATTTGTCAGTGCCTGCTGGATCTTTGCGTTATTCATCTGGATCAATCCTCATCCTTGGCGTCAAGGCCCGGAATTTTCTTCAGCGCCGAGCCGAACTTCGAATAGTTCACCTTCACCCCTTCATCCAGGTCGATGGCTTTTTGCTCAGTGGCCAGCGGATACAATACATCGCGCTCGTAGTCAGTAAGCTCGGCTAACACCTTGGCCAGACGATCCACTTCTTTCAATGCACGGGTCTTGTCGCCCTGGCTGGTGGTGGAGTTAATGCTCACAGCAGCCTGACGTTCTTTCTCAGTGCTGAGTTTTTCACGGTAATCGCGCAGGTACTTCAGTACGACACTCACCGAATCCGGACGGTAACGGTGTAAGTAGATCAACGCATTGAAGCTGCCTTTCGGGCTGCTGAATAGCCAGTAGATTGGACGCTTTTTGTAACGCTTGATATGGTCGGTATAAAATTCACTTAGGAAGTAATCACGAAGGCTGTAGTTGCGCTTGCTCTTAACGTTGAGAGCCTGCTCGCAGAATACTAGGTTGTCTTCGTAGTGAGCATCACCAAACGCCACACGCAGGAACTGGCGGAAACGCAAGGTGATGTCGTCCGGGAACCAGTCGTCATCTAGCAGCGGGATCACATTATCCTCATCCGGAAGGAAGCTGGGTTGCGGGACCTGAGCTAGATAGTCGGCCAGCGTTTCACCCTGGTTCGCAAGAATTAGTCCCGGCTTGTCGAGGCTATAGCGGCCAAACATGCAGCCCACGGCGTAGCTCACCAGCTCGCGCATAGTATCAGCCAGCAACAGGGCTTCCAGCTCTTCCTTGGTCTTATCTCCGCCATAGCGATAATATGGGTTACAGGTGAGCGTAATCTCGTTCAGCGGGACATCGGGCTTCAGCTCGTCCTGCAAGCCGTAGGCGTCGATAAAGATGCGGTTGTTTTCTTCCTCTAAGCGCTGCATTTCCACTGCCGTTTCTTGCCAATAGGTCCGGAGGGCCTGGTAGCTAGCCTTGAGAGTGGGACAGTGGTATGCCGGGCGTAGCAACGAAAGATTGGAGAAGTCCCAAGAGGTTTCATATGAGTCCCAATCTGCTGCAGCAACCTTAATAAGTTCTGCCGAATTCGTGCTGGGAAACGACTTTAATACAGGAAGCTTCTGAATTGCCCCCACTTCGTAGCTCAAATTTGGACTGGTGAAGGAAAGAAAATGCCCGGCAACCTTGCTGTTTAGGAATCCAATCGCGTCATTTAGATTAAGGTCGGCCGAAAAAAATAAGCCAGGTCCTTTATGCCCAAATATTTGGCCTGAACGCTGCCAGCGAAATGACGGCATACCTCCAGAAATAAGTGACCATGCGATCATTTCGCGAAAATAGAATTGAATGTTTTTTATTGTCCTTGTTACCGATCCGTAAAGTGACTCGGCATAGGATTTCACCTCTGCGCCATCATTTGCCCAGTTGATCAAGACTTCATTGTTACCATACCATTTTCTTACTGCTCCTCCCTTGACAAAGGGAATCCACTTCTTAGCCGCACGCGCAACAATGTCCTCTTCCGAAGTCCTTAGCGCACAGTTGTTTGAAGCAACCTCATGCCAGATTCTAAGAAAACGCTGATCGTCGCTGGTCGCAAGTCCTTGTCGTGGCGAAGAAATGTCGCCCAAATGTTTTCCGCTTGAAAAGAGCGTAGCAGATCGATGGCTTATCCAATATGAAATCGGATTGCCAGGTATCTTTTCAAAATCTGATGCGGAGGAGCGGAAGAAATAATTCTTGACGCTACTTGGTTGATTGTTACTCACTCGTGCTCTCCAATATTGTTCCTTGACCAGCAACTGAGCTCCTACTAGTCGTCTTAGCAGTTTTCCCCAGTGTGCCCAGCCGTGTGTTCATCTATCTGTCCGTTGCGGTTCTGCTCGCGTTATTTCCAAGCATTAGAGGGGCGGCGGGCGCGTCACGACGCAATGGCCACTCTGGAAACCGTTGATTCCAAGAATCTACTGACAGGACCACACAATCAGCTATGTGCTTGCGCTTCCATGCCTCGAACGACTCTTCTCGGATGTCGGCAAGTAAACGATCCTTGAATCCGCTCATTACCGCTTTTTGGATGTTCGGGTCGAAAGCGTCCAGGCCCAGCAGCACCACGTATTTGAAAGGCTTGTTGTCCCGCTCCATTAAGTGTAGATAGAGATAGGAATCACGCGCCTTAGGCGTCAGGTCCTGCGTCAGAATAGAGTTGTCTGCCAGGCGTTTCAGATACGTGTTGCGCTCTTTGTCTGGACTGCGCGAGTGTGACGGATCCTTAATCTCGACGAGCAGGATGTCTTGAGCACGCTCGATGACTAGATCCACGAACTTCATTCTGACAGGCAGCTTGACGCCTTGCTTGTCCAGCTTGTTTAAATTCAACCCATCTGGAAAGTGGAACAGAAGCTCAGCAGTTTCTTCTGCACGATAGGTTTGCATCAGTCGGCCCCCAATGCACGTTTTACATCTTCGTCATACAGTTCGGCAAAAGTGCTGCTGATTGCGCTGCGGCCAATAATGTTGTAGTCCGACTTGCTTTCGAGCTGAATGCCTTCGCTTGCAGCATCGCGAAACAGGCGATGAAAGACGACATGGTCGCCTTTGCCTTTGTTCATCAGAAGATCAAACCACTTGAGTAGCACGTAATCGTGCGTGGCAAGAATAACTTGCTGGCCGTTGCGAGCGAGTTCGAGGAAAGCCAACACCAGATCCTTCATAAGCTTGGGATTGAGGTTGGATTCTGGCTCGTCCCACAGTAATGGTCCAGTAGAACCGGGGATTAGGCTACCATTGCTGAGCAGGCGTTGCAGCATTCCAATTTTCCGGAATCCCTCTGCCGTCATTGAACTTGAAAGCTGCGTAGATTCTGCGGGTACGAATTGCACTTTTGAACTCTTGAAAACCTGCCCAGCTGTTTCCGCATCCTCTATAGTTGGGCCACCGCGCTCTTTATACTGTCCCGCCTGAAAGCAGATATTCCCTCCTTTGAGGGTATATTTACCTCCAATTAAGTTTGTTATACGAGGGATGATACTGGAAAGGCGAGGGTCTTCTTGAATTTTTCTTGATAAATTTCCGTCAACCTTTTCGAACAGAAGTTTCGCCAAATCTATATAACTATCATCAAAAATCAGATCAATAGTTTTAGGGTCGGCTTCTTCGACGCTGAGACCACGAGCTAGAGAAAGCACCTCTTTGGTTGGTATAAAAATCGCTGGAACCGCATGTTCCTTGCCGGAGACTTGGACCCTAGTTTCAGTGTCAGCCCCTTTGAATCGCACGGTGATCTCTTGGCCCCAAGCAAAGCTGGCACTCAACATGGCCTCACCGCGTGAGCCGGAACGACGCAATCCACCGACTTTTTCGCTAAGCGGAAGATAAAGTCGGCACAGTTTGCGTGCTAGCCGCTCGCCAGCCAGTTTCCCACGAGCTTCGGGCCCATTAAGGGCCAGAATAGCCTTGAGCAGTTGGGTTTTACCGGTGCCGTTTTCGCCGAGGATGATGTTGATACCCGGGGAGAAGTCGATGGACAATTCAGTGAAGGCAGTAAAGTTTTTGAGTTTTAGGTTGGTGATCATGCAGCCCTACCTTGAGCGATGGCTTTGGCCATCATCTCCATCTTTTCCGCTTCTGAATTACCATCCACCAAGCGCATGTAGGCGCCTCGATAGTCGGGCTTATGAGCGTTTTCGAGCACGAAGGCGGTGGTAGAGACCACTTCTCCGCCTATGCTGTCGAAGGCTCGAGCACCCAGATGCGCCATCGACATAATGGTGTGCTTGTTCAGGATCCGGCTTCTTAGCAGCTCGAACGAGGATAGAAACATCCAGCTCTGCATTGTGATCATAGCTACCGCGCCGCCCTTCAGCGCAAGATCCAGGTTGCGCTCGATAAACATTGCAAACAGGTCGGACTTGCTGTTGGGGTAGTTTTCCTTGGTCCAGGCGCTTAAGCGCGCGTTCATGCCTTTGCCGCCCATATAGGGTGGGTTGGCTACCACGACTGTGTAGCGTGGGTTCAGGGCTTCGGCCATACGCAGAACGCTCAGCACGCGCTGATGAGTCTCTGCCAAGAATAAGTTGCTCGCCATGTCCTTGGCCGTTAGCGTCGCTAGCACATCGGCCAAGTTGCCTGCCTTGGGGATGATAAGTGAACCGAAGTTGTCAGCCTCGTTGAATTGCTGAAGCGTTTCAAGTAAGCCGTGGGTGAACAAATCGCGACCAACATGGTTCATATACTCATCCAGCTCTTCAAGGCTGAAATTCACCTTCTTCAGCACGATGATGTTGGGCTCCACGCGTTTGTTGAAGAAACGACGCTGGCGGGCACGGGACTTCATGGTCAGCGCAAAAGCGGCCAACTCACCGGCGCGCTCATCCAACTCGAGGCCGAAGAGGTTATGGGTGAGAATTTTTTCCGGGATCTCGGCAGCGTCGTAGCCTTCTTCTTCATAGATAGCGTAAAGTAGATCAAACGCGTAGGTGAGCATGTGGCCCGAGCCGCACGCGGGATCGCAGACCTTGATGTCTTCCGGACCGTTGATCTTGAGAAAGTCAGTTTCTGGCTTCTCCGGCGGGATGTAGTAGGCCATCTGTTCGGCCAATCGTGAATGGGGACGATTGAGTAGCCACAGCCGGCCCAGCGAATTGTCCACCAAGTAGCGCACGATCCAGTGTGGAGTGAAGAGCTGGGTCGCGGCAGGAATGTCGTCCGGGGTGATCTTCTGGTTTTTTTTAAGCCCTTCGAAGACAGCATCCTTCTTCTCAGCAATGTAGAACTGGTATAGCCAGCCGATGACTTCCACGTCCTTGCAGGCATCCGGCGTCATTGCCTCACGGGTGTAGGCCAGGATAGAGTTCCCCGAGAGCAGATCGTCGGGCATCAGCAGCTCGGTGTAGTCGTCGATGCGTTCGAAAAGGAAAGGCATGGCCTGATGCCAGGCGTTGCAAGCAGCTACGACCAGCAGGCGGTAAGCCTCACCCTGCGGATCGTGGCTGGGGCTTGTGCCGGCTAGCAGGTCGGCAATCTGCAGACGTGTTTTGGTCGGTACCATCTCTTCGTCAAGGTGCCCCATTTTTGCTTCCAGCAAGATCTCGGGCTGGAACTGACCTTCAGCGGGCGACATGATGCCGATGCGCGTATAACGGTTCACATCCATGAAGCGCAGCGCGCAGAAGCGGTTGAACCAAGTGTAGGCTACCCGTTCGATGACGTGCTCCTTTCCGTGGCTCTTGATGGTGTCTTCCAACATCTTGACTGCCATCGCGCTTTCGCGACGCGCTGCGCTACCCTCAGACAGCACCAAAGCCAGTTTGGCGCTAACCTGCTCGCGTAATGTACGACGAGCGAACTGGGCGAATTTTTTGAGTTTGCTTGTATCCATTTCTCGCCTCAAATCTGAACGCGGTTGCCCGCCTGGATTTCTCGTAGCCAGGCTTCGCGCTGTTTGTTCAGGTAGTCGTCGAGCTCAGCCTCATTGGTCAACCAGGGCTTGGCATAATTGACCTTGATGGTGCGGGCGGGTACCAGTTTTGGCTCAGGCGAGCTCGGCTTTATGGATGCCGTACTAGACGGTGGCACTCCCTCGTCAACAAAAGGCTTGCCATCTACCTCCGTGGGGACAACAATCGGCGCCGGAGTTTCGGGCTTGGCCCATTGCTCCAATTGAACCAACAGCTGTGGAAAGCGGTTGTCCTCGAAGTGCCGTAGTTGATCGCGGATCATTGCAATGCGCTTCTGGCCTTGCAGTAACAGGCGGGCATCAGCAAAAGGCTGCGTCAGCTGCAATTGATGGGGAAAGTCAAGTCGGCCATATTCCTCAGTGGCCTGCAACCTTTGTTCCAGCTCCGCCAGGCGGGTGGAGGCGACTTCCTTTTCATCGACCAACAGATCGGCAATAGCTTGCTGCAGCGCATCCAGCTGCGGCTTGAGCTGCTGCAGGCGGTTACCTTGCCAGGGTTTGCTATCGGCCAGCAGGTTGCGAACAGCCTCCACTTCGGCCGAGCCCACGTAGACAAAGTTGTCTTCCTGCTCGCCGACCAGCAAGCGAGCCTGTTCAAAGATGGCACGCTGCGGGCTGTTCATAAAACGCCGCAACGGGTCGATGATGTTTTCCTTAGTGTCGAGCAAGGCGTCTTCGGCACGTGAGAGGTCAGTCAGGAACCAGTTGGGGTTCTTGCTCGCCACATCCTTAAGGGTAGCCAACACCGGAGTCAGAATACCCAGGAACGGCAATTGGGTTTTCTGACCATGCAGATCTGCCAACTCGACTTCGAGGTCCTTCAACGCATCAATGGTCTCGCGTGCGAGGGCGCGAGCCTCGTTGTTACTGGCGGGCTTGTCGAAGAAGTCGGCAAAGAAGTCCTTGAGCGTGCGCACCTGCGAGGCACTGAACTCGACTTGAGGCTCCAACACCAGTGAGGCATGGGCGTTGGTATTTCGCAGGCTGCGTTCCAAAGCGTCATGCTCCAGCGAGTTGCTGTCTTGCCGGATCTCGACCTTACCGCGTGCGCATAATAGGGCCAGGTTGCAAAGGATGGCGGAGTAGTACCAACCATAGTTCTTGCGCTCGAAACGCTCGATCAAGCTCTTGACAGTGGTACGCACGCCACCTCGTGCGTTGCTCTGAATGAAGGCCAGCAGTTCTTGTTCGGGCTCCGTGAGGCTGGTGGCGTCGTTGGCCAGCAGCCCATCTTCCACCATGCGCAAATGCTTGCCGATATCTGCCTCGTTAAACGGCACATCGCGCAGCATGCGCAGGTTGGGGTAGGTAGTTTGCAACAGATGTTCGAAGCCTTTGAGCACTAGGGTCTGGCCGTCTTCGGTGCTCACGTCTACATCCGCCGCGTTGATGATAAGCGTGGCTTTGCCAAGCAGGCCGCGGGCACGCACTTGCAGGTCATTAAGGCGTTCAGTATTCTGGAATCCCTTGGAATCTAGAATGCGCTTGACTGCTTCTTGAGTGGTATTGCTGTTCTGGCGGATGTACTTCTCGGTTCGCTTGTACATCGTCAGGTCTTGCATAAAGCGTACGTCGGCCGGCAAGACCACTCGTAATTCATCACGCCCCATACTTTGCATACGTTGCAGGGTAACGTTGTCGAAATTGTCAGAGAGTGGCGTGACGATATGGATGGCCAGCTCGTGTTCACGACTCAGCGCGCGATCATCCATCTTGCGGGTATAGGCATAGTCCTGGCCGTTGCTGTGGCGGATCTTTCGCTGCCTAATGACGCCATCAAAAAGCAGCGTTTCCAGCTCCTTGAGAATGTCCGTTGTCTCGACCTCGGTATTCTTGATCTCTTCTTCGACGTCTTTTTCTTCGTCAGTCAGGTACTCGTAGACATCACCATTGCGCTGGATATAGGTCTGCTGCTCCAGCAGGTTGAGTGCAGCTTCAAGCCGCTTACGTTGCGCAGGCAGATCGTCACCAAAGCGCTCCAGCATCAGCACGCTGAGATTGCGTAACGTGGCCTTGAACTCCTTGACGTATTTGACCAAAAAAAGCGCTTTGAGCACGCGCACGGCGTAAAGATCGCCCAGATGGCGCTCGGCATTGTTAATGGCGCTCTGGATAGCGCTCTTGAGCGCACCACGGATGCCTTCGAACATACGGTCAAAGGTGGCCAACTGGCCGACTGGCTCTGGATCGATGGCAATCGCCACCTCCCGGAACACCCCGAGCATCGAGCGCTCGCCCACCGAGTTGGCCTTGCCTTCGAAACCGTTATGCTGAGATATGCCACGGATGGCAGCTTGAAACAGCGGAAACTGGTATGGCACGAAGGGGTAGCAGTAAGTAAAATGTTCCGCATCCCGGAAGTTCATGTATTGCTGGCCTCCGTCTGCGAACTCGAACAGGGTTTTGAAGTTGTTAAGTTGTTGGTCATAGGTACTGGCCAGCAGCTCGGTACCAATATCGTTCTTAGTGAGCAGGCGCTTTTGGATGACCTCCGCAACGTCGGAACTGGTAAGTTTGAGCCGGTTGGCAAAGCGGGCCTGAATCTTCGAGAAGTCGTTACTCTGCTGCTTATTCATGTCCCCCAGCACGGAGTTCATGTCCTCTTGAGCGGTTACGATGATCCATGCGCGGCCCTGGCACTTGGTGGCCAAACTTTCTGCCACCGTCTGAAGGTTTGTCATCAGCTTGGTGTTGTCAGCGATGTACTGCCCGACCTCGTCCACGAAAAAATTGAGACGAAAGTTAGCGGGCTTTTTGTCTAGCCATGCCTTGACCTGTTGGCTGAAGTCTTCGATGGAGACGTTGTACTGGGCGCGGTACTTGTCCAGGATGCCCTTGGCTAAGGTCGGATCTTCCCCGGTGATTTCTGCGTAAGCGCGAGCAATATTGCCCGACTCCAGCAGAGCCTGTTCTCTGCCACGTTCCCAAGGCTTGTTGGCTAGGCGCAGGTACGCGTCTTTGAACGCGCTCAGCTGTTCCCGGCTGTCCATGTCTCGTTCGAACTGCGCGATGTAGCCCTGTTTGCCGAAGTAGCCGCACATCTCGTTGAAAACCTTGACGAATACCGAAAGCAAGGCGTCAGTCTGGCCCTTGCTGATAATGTCAGCCTTCTGATCGATGTTGAACAAGATGCTCCTCGAAGGGATTGCAACTGCCTTTTTGAGCGCTGCGCGCAGCAGCTCGTCCTCCTTTGGGATCTTGGGTAAGAAGATGTCGAGCGCCGAGCTACCGTCGATAATGCGGTTTTCCAACATCAAGGCCAGCATCTTCAACAGATGTGACTTGCCCGATCCGAAGAAGCCCGAGACCCAGACGCCGTTCGCGCCGTGATAGTCGTTGTAGGCGTCAAGGAAGTGCTCCAGGCGCTTGGCGACCTCATCCGTCAACACATACTCGTTGAGCTCTACATAGAGGCTCGATTCGTCGTCGGCCTTGATGACGCCCTCTATCGGGCGGTTTACTGGGTGCAAAAAAATGCGATTGAGTTCCATCGGGTCTTTCCTTAAACCTGGGTCTCGAAAATATTGAAAGCGCGGTAGTATTTGTCGTCATGCAACAACCCGAACAGCTCCAGCGACGCACCTTGCTCAAGGGAATGACGATATTCGCCGGGGAAGAACAGTACGGTTGGCTTATCCTTGGCTGTGCTTTGCAAGTTGTTGAGCACGTTGTGTGATCTGATGTAGGGAAAGACTTCTCCGATGCCGGAGAGGAACAGTACGTCAAAGTCGGTTTGCTGCAAACGTTCGCCTATGGCGGGGATTATGTAGTCCTCAATGCTGAGTACGTTCTGCAACAGTTCGAGCAGGTTGTCCTTTTCAACATTGGCCTCGACAGTGAGGATCTCATCCCAGAGCCGACTACCGTCGCTGCTGCCTTCCCTCGCTTGCAGCAACTCGATGCTGAGGTCATATAAATTGATATCCAGCGCCCTGACCCCGCGCCCGCCCAGACATGGCACGCTGAGATTGGCCAAGGAGCTAATGAGCTGACGTTGCATGCGCTGCATCTCAAAAGCTTCGACGGCACGAAACTCGCAAATATAGAAGGGGAGATCGTTGTTCAACCCGCGCATTTGCAAGAATCGATCGCTACCGATCACCTGGATCAAATGCTCAAAGCGGCTGGCGAGTGGTTGTTGACTAATCTTTTGATTCATTGAAGCCATCTTTGAATGTCGTGTTCGGTAGTCGGAAAAATCAGAAGCTCTTGTCGCCCTTGTTTAGCCAAAAGTTGAGCAAGATGTGGACTGATCTTAGCAGGGTGAATCTCGTGCTGATCTGACAGCAGGTCCGCTTCGCGAAGCATGCGAAACAGGTTCTGCCTCAGCTTGAGCTGGGTGGAGTTTGCGATTTCATCGAGCTCCGCGTGCCAGAGCGCTTTGTGGTTATAGAAGCTGTCATAGTCAGCGAACGTCACTTGGCGGCGAAGCAGTAAATACTGTTCGCGCAGTACTTCAATTGCGAAATCACGGATGAATGCATAGCGTCGACAAGCCGCCACCCAAAGTAGGTAGGCCTGATCCCGGAGGTTGGACTCCAAAAAAATCTGTAATTCGAGTTCATTCAGCTGCTGCAGGCGCGCGGTAATCTCCTTGCTGATGCGGGTGGCTGCCGCAGCAGTGCGTACCTGCAGAAAATTTTCTTGGCGCACCCGAGCACGTGTCGCTGGCCAGTCGCCGAGCCGCAGATAGCATTCAGCGACCGTGGAGGCTTCGTGCAAGAAGAGGCCTCCGGTCGTGAACGATAGTTGATAGCGTTCTGTCATGCAGCCTGCTCCTTCCCTAATGGGTAGCCTGGAGCTAGGATGGCGGTCTCGACGCCATAGAGGGCGAGATGATCTTTCAGCCACAGGCGGTACTCTGGACCGCGCAAGCTATGTTCGGGTGAGCAATCCACGCTCCAATTGCGCAACGCATAGCCGGCCAGCGCCGCGCGCAATTTGAGACGCAATACACCACCAGGCATATCATAGTCCATGAGGGTGAGGTCGGAACACGGCTGATCCGGATGTGGTACTAGGTCCAGTTCCACGATGCGCGTCCATTGCACGTCGTGCTCAGGTAGTTCGTGGCGCAACGGCGCGTCATCAGGGCGGAGGGTCGGCTCGCTGATGCGCGTGAGCACGAAATCGCGAAACTCTTGGGACTTACGATCAAAGGCGCGCGCATGCCATCGCAGCCCAGTATCGAGCAATGCAAAGGGAACAATCTCGTGGCATGACTCGCCGTTGCTGACGGAATGATAGCGGATGCTTAATACCTGCCCTAGGTGAATGGCTCGGGTAACACATGCCAATATATCCAGCTCAGGGGATGAGAGCCGGAGTGGCATGAGGCATGGAAGTAGTGCATCAGAAGATGGTGCCGTTGCATCCCCTAGTTGTTCAGCCAACCAGCTCAAGACTTGGGAGGAAAGCATTGGGAATAGCGGTTCGAAATTGGCGCCCTGCAGGTATCGTTTACCACGGCTTTCGTAGTCAATGTTGTCCGGTGCCAGCTCCTTGTAGAGCGCCAAATCACGAGAGGCGGCAGCCGACTGGATGCCAAAGCGATGCATCAAGTCGGGGCGACGGACCTCTCCGAGGAAGCGCAACCGTAGCTCGATATGCTTGAGTCGATCCTTTTGCGGAAGCGGCAAGTTCGCAAGCATTTCGACGGTCATGATGAGCGGCATCCAATAAAAGATAAAACAATGCGATCATTATATCGAAAAGAGCTTTGATTGCATCAAAATGATCCGATGATGGCGTCTTATCATTATAATAGAGGTTGTGTTTTGAGATCGGGGCATGCTTGCGATGTCATCAACATATGGGAAGCTCCTATTCTTCTAGCAGGGAATCGCGTGTATCAGGCCGCTACATAAATCATTTCACTCGGGCGAAGAAGAACATTAAGAATTTGAACTGGTATTCGATGATGAATGTTCGCACAGAACTCAAACGTATCGGTGCTATTTGGCTCTGGGATTATCAGAGCTTTTTCTCCCTTTCTAACAATGAGATGCCCCGATTTTTTCGGGGGGGCATAGGCTACACCCATGAATTAAGTCAGTGTTAATTATCAAGTTGCCGAATAAAAAGCGGCCCTTCTCAAGGGCCGCCATCATTTCAAATATTGAGATTTATTTCAATTATTTTGAGATCCTACAAATGCAAACTAATTTAGACGTCGATATTCCCCGCCCTTAGCGCATTGGTCTCAATAAACGCCCGACGCGGTTCCACATCATCCCCCATCAGCGTAGTGAAGATCTGATCCGCCGCGATGGCATCCTCGATCTGCACCTTGAGCAAACGCCGCACGGCCGGGTCCATGGTCGTCTCCCACAGCTGATCCGGATTCATCTCGCCCAGACCTTTGTAGCGCTGCTTGGACACCACGCGCTCGGCCTCGTCACGCAGCCACTGCATCGCGTGGTGGAAGTCCGTCACGGCCGATTCCTTGGTGCGTTCGCCTTCGCCGCGGCGGACCACGGCGCCTTCGCCGATCAGGCCGGAGAAGGTGCTGGCGGCGCTGGCCAGCACGGCGTAGTCGGCGCCTTGCACGAAGTCGGCGTCGATCGAGCTGACCTTGACGTTACCGTGGTGCATACGCTCGATCCACAGCATGTGCTTTTCCGACAGCTCGTCCGAGCGTACCGTCACCTTCACGCCGAGGTCGGCGATGCCGTCCGTCAGCGCGCGGGCCGACGCTTCGGCCGCTGCCAGCGAGCTCAGGTCCAGCGTCACGCCCGTCATGATGGCGCTCAGCGCGGCGCGGTCGATCACGCGCGTCAGGCGCGTCATGATGGCGTTGGCCAGGTTGAACTTGCGCACCAGCTCGGCCAGCGGTTCGCCCGTGATCGGGTCGGCGCCTTCGCGCGGGGTCAGCACGGCCGTGTTCAGGGCCACGTTCATCATGTAGCCCGCTTCCTCCAGGTCGTCCTTCAGGTAGCGCTCATCGCGGCCCGCTTTCACCTTGTACAGCGGCGGCTGGGCGATGTAGATGTGGCCCCGTTCCACCAGTTCCGGCATCTGGCGGTAGAACAGCGTCAGCAGCAGGGTGCGGATGTGGGCGCCGTCCACGTCCGCGTCGGTCATGATGATGATGCGGTGGTAGCGCAGCTTTTCGACGTTGAATTCGTCCGGTCCGATCGAGGTGCCCAGCGTGGCGATCAGCGTGGTGATCTGCTCGGACGACAGCATCTTCTCGAAGCGCGCCTTTTCCACGTTCAGCACCTTACCGCGCAGCGGCAAAATAGCCTGGAACTTGCGGTCGCGGCCTTGCTTGGCCGAGCCGCCTGCGGAGTCACCCTCGACGATGTACAGTTCGCACAGGGCCGGGTCTTTTTCCTGGCAGTCGGCCAGCTTGGCCGACAGGCCCAGGCCGTCCATCACGCCTTTGCGGCGGGTCAGGTCGCGGGCCTTGCGGGCCGCTTCGCGCGCGCGCGCCGCTTCCACGATCTTGCCGCAGATGATCTTGGCGTCGTTCGGTTTTTCCATCAGGTAGTCCGACAGCGTCTTGGCCACGATCTCTTCGACCGGGCCGCGCACTTCGGACGACACCAGCTTGTCCTTGGTCTGCGACGAGAACTTCGGCTCGGGCACCTTCACCGACAGCACGCAGGTCAGGCCTTCGCGCATGTCGTCGCCCGACACTTCCACCTTGGCCTTCTTGGCCAGTTCGTTCTCTTCGATGTACTTGTTGATCACGCGCGTCATGGCCGCGCGCAGGCCCGTCAGGTGGGTGCCGCCGTCACGCTGCGGGATGTTGTTGGTGAAGCACAGCACCTGTTCGTTGTAGGCGTCGTTCCACTGCATGGACACGTCCACGCTGATGTTGGTGCCTTGGTCGGACACGCGCTCGCCCGTGGCCTGGAACACGGTCGGGTGCAGCACGGTCTTGGCCTTGTTGATGTATTCGACGAAGCCGCGGGTGCCGCCTTCGAACGCGAATATTTCTTCCTTGCCGGTGCGCTGGTCGGTCAGCTTGATGTTGACGCCGTTATTGAGGAACGACAGTTCGCGGATGCGCTTGGCCAGGATCTCGTAGTGGAATTCGACGTGGGTGAAGATTTCCTCGTCGGCCCAGAAGTGCACGTCGGTGCCGCGCTTGTCGGTCTCGCCGATCACCTTGATGGGCGACACGGCGATGCCGTCGCGCGTTTCCAGTTCGCGGTTGACGGGCACGCCGCGCGCGAATTCCATGAAGTGCACCTTGCCGTCGCGGCGGATGGTGAGCTTGAGGCACTTGGACAGCGCGTTCACGCACGACACGCCCACGCCGTGCAGGCCGCCCGACACCTTGTACGAGTTCTGGTCGAACTTGCCGCCCGCGTGCAGCTCCGTCATCACGATTTCGGCCGCGCTGCGCTTGGGGTCGTGCTTGTCGTCCATCTTCAGGCCGGTGGGCACGCCGCGGCCGTTGTCGGTGATCGAGATCGAGTTGTCCGAGTGGATGGTGACGTGGATCTCGGTGCAGTGGCCCGCCAGCGATTCGTCGATCGAGTTGTCCAGCACTTCGAATACCAGGTGGTGCAGGCCGGTGCCGTCCGAGGTGTCACCGATGTACATACCGGGACGCTTGCGCACCGCTTCCAGGCCTTCCAGGATCTGGATGGAGGCGGCGCCGTATTCTTCGGTCTTGACCGGAACTGGGTTCTCTTGGGGGCTAGCGGACATGGACTGCTTTCTCAAATAACGAATTACTGGAATGACTGGTTGGATTCAAGGCGCAGCTTAAATCCGCATCGGCATGACGACGTACTTGAAGTCGGCGTTGTCCGGAATCGAGATCAGGGCCGACGAGTTGGAGTCGCCCAGCGCGATGTTGACGTAGTCGCACTTCAGGTTGTTGAGCACGTCGAGCAGGTAGGTGACGTTGAAGCCGATGTCCACGCTGTCGCCGCCGTAGTCGATTTCCAGTTCTTCCACCGCCTCTTCCTGGTCGGCGTTGGTGGAGCTGATCTTCATGCTGCCGGGCGTGATGATGCAGCGCACGCCCTTGAATTTGTCGCTGGTCATGATGGCGGCCCGCTGCAGCGAGCGCAGCAGTTCATCGCGGCCGATGGTGAATTCGTTGTGGTAGCCCTTGGGGATCACGCGCGTGTAGTCGGGGAACTTGCCTTCCACCAGCTTGGAGATCAGCTCGATGTCGGCGAAGGTCAGCTTGACCTGGTTGGCCGCGATGTCGAGCTGCACGGTGTCGTCGTTCTCTTCGAGCAGACGCTGCAGTTCGATGATGGTCTTGCGCGGGATGATCACTTCCTGGCGCTCGAAGCGCTGTTCCGTCTCCACCTGGCAGAACGCCAGGCGGTGGCCGTCGGTGGCCACGGCGATCACGTTGTTGCCGTCCAAAACCAGCAGCAGGCCGTTCAGGTAGTAGCGGATGTCCTGCTGGGCCATGGAGAAGTGCACCATGTTGAACAGGTGCTTGAGCGTCTTTTGCGGCAGGGTGACGGTGGCGTTGTAGCTGTCCGCTTGCTGCACGGTGGGGAATTCCTCGGCCGCCAGCGTTTGCAGCGCGAAGCGCGATTTACCCGTTTGTACCGTCAGGCGCTTGTTCACCAGCGTCATGGTCACGTCGCCCGCCTCGGGCAGCGCGCGCAGGATGTCGAGCAGCTTGCGCGCCGCCACCGTGGTGCCCGTCACGTCCGCGCCCGAGCCGATGTCGGCGTGGGTGGTGATCTGCACTTCCGTGTCGGTCGACAGGAACGACACGCTTTCGCCTTCCTTGCGGATGAGGATATTGGCCAGAATCGGCATGGTGTGCCGACGCTCGACAATACCGCTCACGATCTGCAGTGGCCGGAGAAGCGTATCTCGGGTGGTTTTGACCAATTGCATATTTATCCTCGAAAGTAAAAATTAACGATACAACTTTAACAATTCCGCCTGTTGGGCGGTTTGCTGGTTTGCCAGAATCATAATGGCAAACCCGGCTTGCGGCCAGCGCCAAAAAAATCGGGGACGGACCCCGGTTTTGCAGTGAGTAAAAACCGGGGTCCGTCCCCGATTTTTCCCCTGCTTAACCCTTCAGCGTCTGCTCCAGCACGTGCAGCTCGTGGTTGCATTCCGGGTTCTTGGTGCGGTCCAGCGCGATCTTGCGCACGGCGTGCAGCACCGTGGTGTGGTCGCGCCCGCCAAACAGCTCGCCGATCTCGGGCAGGCTCTTTTGCGTCAGCTCCTTGGCCAGGTACATGGCGATCTGGCGCGGCCGCGCGATGTTGGCCGGCCGGCGCTTGGAATACATGTCCGCTACCTTGATGTTGAAGAAGTCGGCCACCGTCTTCTGGATGTTCTCCACCGAGATCTGGCGGTTCTGCACCGACAGCAAGTCCTTCAGCGCTTCCTTGACGATGTCGATCGTGATGTCCTTGCCGTGGAAACGTGAGTACGCAAGGATCTTGCGCAACGCCCCTTCCAGTTCGCGCACGTTCGAGCGCAGGTGCTTGGCCACGAAGAAGGCCACGTCGTCCGAGAACGTCACGCCTTCCTGCTTGGCTTTCTTGAGCAGAATCGCGACCCGCATTTCCAGCTCCGGCGGTTCGATGGCCACCGTCAGGCCCGAGTCGAAGCGCGAGATCAGGCGGTCGTCCATGCCCGTGATCTCTTTCGGATAGGTATCGCTGGTGATGATGATCTGCTTCTTGGCCGCGATCAGCGCTTCGAACGCGTAGAAGAATTCCTCTTGCGTGCGGCTCTTGCCGCCGAAGAATTGAATATCGTCGATCAGCAGCATGTCCAGCGAATGGTAGTAATGCTTGAAGTCGTCGAAGCCCTTGCGCTGGTAGGCCGTCACCACGTCGCGCACGTACTGCTCGGCGTGGATGTAGCGGATCTTGGCGCCCGGCTGGTCGGCCATCACCTGGTTGCCGATCGCGTGGATCAGGTGGGTTTTGCCGAGGCCCACGCCGCCGTAGAAGAACAGCGGGTTGTACGACACGCCCGGATTGTTGGCCACCTGGATCGCGGCCGCGCGCGCCAGCTGGTTGGCCTTACCGGTCACGAAGCTGTCGAACGTGAGGTCGGTGTTGATGCGGCTTTGCTCGCGGCGCGGCGCGGCGCTGGCCGGCAGCTCGGGCACGCTGGGCACGGGATCGGCCATGCGGGCGTTGCCGGTCGGGACGCCGCCATTGGCGTCCGGCACCGGCGCCACCGTGGCCGCCTTCTTGGGCGCGGACAGGCGCGGGTCCAGCACGAACTGCACTTCCGTCGGCGCTTCCCAGTACTGGCAGGCCAGCGCCGTGATGCGGCTGGCGAACTGGGTCTTGACCCAATCGAGCTTGAAACGATTGGGCGCGGCCACGCGCAGCTTGCCCGCCTCGTAATCGAGGGGGATAAGCGGTTTTATCCACGCACTGAATTGTTGCGGCGTCAGCTCCAGTTCCAACTGCGCGGAACAGGTCTGCCAGAAATTTTCCATGAATCGTCTACTGTGAAAAGGTGTGGGAGGGCGTCTCGAAACGGCCCCGGTGCCGCAGCCGGACTCGGGCCGTTTACGCCAGGGCTCGCCACACGTAACGCGCTATTCTACTCTCGACCGCTCAAGTTATCCACAGGCACGGCGCTTATTTTCGTGTTGCGACGCGGCGCGAGGCGCGGCGGCGGGGCGAGAGAAGTGTTGACATGCGGGATCGAAATGCTGATAATTCAGGGTTCCCCGCCCGTATTCCGTGTTTATTCACTTGAACGACAATATGGAGTAAGCGTGGATATTCAGCGGGCGATGAGATGGACCCAGCTTGTGCCTTGGCAGTTGGCATAGGTGCGCGAAATGTCATTGGCACCAAAAACTGACGGGACGTCAGACCCGATTTTGCATTTTTTTGCTTTTTAGCGAGACCAACATGAAACGTACTTACCAACCTTCCGTCGTGCGCCGCAAGCGTACGCATGGCTTCCGCGCTCGTATGGCTACCCGTGGTGGCCGTGATGTGCTCAACGCACGCCGCGCAAAAGGCCGCAAGCGTCTGGCTGTATAAGCCTGAAGCTTGTTAGCTGATCGCGTGGAAAGCTGTATTTCAAGCGGCTCGACAGGCGAAGGTTCCCACGACTTCGCGCGCGTTCGGCGTATCGTTAAAACGGATGAATTTTCATCCGTTTTTCGTTTGCGCCCGGCGCAAAAGACGGCGCACTTCGTGCTGTACACCCGCCTGAACCAATTGCCGCATGCGCGGCTGGGGGTCGTGGTGGCCAAGCGATTCGCGCCGCGCGCCGTCACGCGCAACACGATCAAGCGCGTCACGCGCGAACTGTTCCGCGTGACCGGATTGCCGGCCATCGACTGCGTCGTGCGCCTGGCCAAGCCGGTCAACAGCAAGGATGGTCCCGCCACCACTGCAAAGCTCAAAGCGGCCTTGCGGGTGGAATTGGCGCGTCTGTTCGCCGCGCAGGCCAGGCAGGGCCGCGCAGTGCCGGCGCCGGCGCCCGCGCCGGCCGCGGTGCCACCGAACGTGGCACCGACGCTGGAGCCGAAAACGCCATGAGCACCTTGCTGCGCTGGCTGGTCCGGGCCTATCAGCTCACCATCAGTCCCATGATGGGGCCGCGCTGCCGTTTTTACCCAAGCTGTTCGAACTACGCGCTGGAGGCACTGCAAGTGCATGGCGCCGCGCGCGGCAGCCTGCTTACCGTCAAGCGCCTGTGCCGCTGCCACCCGTGGCACGCGGGCGGCCATGACCCGGTGCCGCCCAAGGGCGCCGCACCCGATGATTCTTCTACGACCGCTTGCGGTTGCAACCACTCCTGACAAATACCGTAATGGATATCAATAAACGTACCATCTTGTGGATCGTGTTTGCCGTGTCGCTGGTAGTTCTCTGGAACAACTGGATGGTCTCCAATGGCAAACCATCCATGTTCGCTCCGGCGCCAGCCCAGGTGGCCAAGGCCACGGACGCGAAGAAATCCGAACTGCCAGCCGTGGCCAGCGCCGCCGCATCGGCCGCCGCCGCCACGCCGGGCGCGCCGGGCGCAAGCGGTGAAGCCGCGCCGTTCAAGAGCGAGCGCATCACCATCACCACCGACGTGATCCGCGCCGACATCGACACCCTGGGCGGCACCATCAAGCGCCTGGAACTGCTGCAGTTCAAGGACGGCATCGACCCGACCAAGAACCAGGTGCTGTTCGACGCCGACGCCACCAAGACCTATCTGGCTGAAACGGGCCTGATCGGCGCGCCCGGCCTGCCCAACCACACCACCGGCTTCGTGGCCCGCCCCGGCGCGCGCATGCTGAACGACGCCAACCAGGTGCAACTGGTGCTGGAAGCGGAGCAGGGCGGCGTCAAGCTGACCAAGACCTTCACCTTCAAGCGCGGCGACTACGTGATCGACGTGCGCCACGACGTGACCAACACCGGCGCCGCGCCTGTGAAACCTGAGCTGTACCTGCAGCTGGTCCACGACGGCAACAAGCCCGAGGGCGACTCCTACTTCAACAGCAGCTACACCGGCCCCACCCTGTACACGGACGCCGACAAGTACAAGAAGCTGAAATTCGAATCGCTGGAAAAGGCGGCCCAGGAAGCGGCCAAGACCGGCAAGCCAGTGGCGCAGGACCATCCGACCAAGGCTGACAATGGCTGGATCGCCATCTCGCAGCACTTCTTCGTGTCCGCCTTCGTCCCGCAGGACAAGCTGACGCGCGACATCTTCACCAAGAAGATCGACACCAACCTGTACGCCATCGGCACCGTGCAGCCGCTGGGCACGCTGGCGCCGGGCGCCACCGTCTCGAACGACGCCAAGCTGTATTCGGGTCCGCAGGAATCGAAGCTGCTCGACAAAGTGGCGCCTGGCCTGGAACTGGTGAAGGACTATGGCTGGCTGACCATCATCGCCAAGCCCATCTTCTGGGTCATGGAGCAGCTGCACAAGGGACTGGGCAACTGGGGCTGGACCATCATCGTGTTCACCATCCTGATCAAGCTGGCGTTCTTCCCGCTGTCGGCCGCCGGCTACCGCAGCATGGCCAAGGTCAAGCTGGTCACGCCGAAGATGCAAGCCATCCGCGAGCGCTACAAGGGCGACCCGGCCAAGATGAACCAGGCCACCATGGAACTGTACAAGGCCGAGAAGATCAACCCGCTGGGCGGCTGCCTGCCGATCCTGGTGCAGATGCCGGTGTTTATCGCGCTGTACTGGGTGCTGCAGGCGTCGGTCGAAATCCGCGGTGCGCCGTGGGTGGGCTGGATCCACAACCTGGCCGCGCCTGATCCGTTCTACATCCTGCCGGTGCTGTACGCGATCTCGATGTTCATCAGCACCCGCATGAATCCGCAGCCGGCCGACCCGATGCAGGCCAAGATGATGATGTTCATGCCACTGGCGTTCTCGGTCATGTTCTTCTTCTTCCCGTCCGGCCTGGTGCTGTACTGGGTGGTGAACAACGTGCTGTCGATCGGCCAGCAGTACCTGATCTCCAGGAAGTTCGCGCCCGCCGCCGCCAAGTAATCGGCGTTGGCCGCAAGGCAAAATAGGGGACGTAACACGGTTTTGCCGTCAAGGAAAACCATGTTACGTCCCCGTTTTTTTCAACGTGCAACGTGACCATGAATCTTGATTCCTCTCCCATCGCCGCCATCGCCACTGCACCGGGCCGGGGCGGCATCGGCGTCGTGCGCGCCTCCGGCAAGAATTTGCAACCGCTGATCGCCGCGCTGTTCGGCGCCACCAGGCTGCAGCCGCGCCACGCCACCTACATCCCGTTCACCCAGGCCGATGGCGCCATCATCGACCAGGGCATCGCCATCTGGTTCAAGGGCCCCCATTCGTACACGGGCGAGGACGTGCTGGAACTGCAGGGCCACGGCGGCCCCATCGTGCTGCAACTGCTGCTGGCGCGCGTGCTGGCGGCGGGCGAGCAGATGGGCTTGCGGCTGGCCGAACCCGGTGAGTTCACGCGCCGCGCCTACCTCAACGACAAGCTGGACCTGGCCCAGGCCGAAGCCGTGGCCGACCTGATCGACGCTTCCACCGAGGCGGCCGCCAAGTCGGCCTCGCAGTCGCTGTCGGGCGCGTTCTCCAAGACCGTCAACGCGCTGGTGGACCGGGTGACGGGTCTGCGCATGCTGGTAGAGGCCACCCTCGATTTTCCCGAGGAAGAAATCGATTTTCTCGAAAAGTCCGACGCGCGCGGCCAGCTGGCCGGCATCGTCGATGCGCTGGACCAGGTGTTCCGGCAGGCGGCGCAAGGCGCCCTGCTGCGTGAGGGGCTCAACGTGGTGCTGGTGGGGCAGCCCAACGTGGGCAAGTCCTCGCTGCTGAACGCGCTGGCCGGCTCGGACGTGGCCATCGTCACCCCCATCGCCGGCACCACGCGCGACAAGGTCAGCGAAACCATCCAGATCGAAGGCATCCCGCTCAACATCATCGACACGGCCGGCATCCGCAGCACGGAGGAGGCGGTCGATCTGGTGGAGCGCATCGGCATCGAACGCACGTGGGCCGAGGTGGGCAAGGCCGACGTGATCCTGCACCTGCTGGACGCCGACCACGGCCCGTCGCGTGCCGATGAAGCCATCGTGGCCGCCTTCCCGTCCGGCGTGCCGGTGCTGCGGGTGTGGAACAAGATCGACCTGTCCGGCCACAAGCCCGGCATCGACGCGCGCGACGACGCCACCCACGTTTATCTCTCCGCCCACGAGCACACGGGCATCGATTTGCTGCGCGCGGAACTGCTGCGCATCGCCGGCTGGCAGCAGACGGGCGAATCGCTCTACCTGGCGCGCGAGCGGCATTTGATCGCGCTGAAGAACGCGGGCGCGCACCTGGCCCGCGCGGGCGAGCACGCGGCGCAGGACGACCAGTCGCTGGACCTGTTTGCGGAAGAATTGCGGCTGGCGCAGGCGCAGCTGTCGAGCATCACGGGCGCGTTCTCGTCGGACGATTTGCTGGGGGTGATTTTCAGCCGCTTCTGTATCGGGAAGTAGCGAGGCAGACGCGCGTTGTCGAGGGAGCTGAATGCGCGCGCATCAAACCAGCGACAGATCGCGCGGTGCGGCGCCGCTGAATACCTGCGACAGCTGGGTGCCGTTCAGCCCGTACAGGCGCGCGAACAGGCCGCCCAGCACGGCGCGGTACTCGTTCAGCACCGGATAGTCGCGGTTCTGGAACAGGGTCTTGGCCGTGAGCGTGCTCTGTTCGCCGGCCACCCGGCCGCCGCGCACGGCGCCACCCAGCACCCAGTAGGCCGTGCCGTGGCCGTGGTCCGTGCCGCGGTTGCCGTTCTCGCGGAAGGTGCGGCCGAATTCGCTGACCACCACCACCACGGTCTGGCGCCAGTCCGCTCCCATCTCCTGCGCGAAGCCGGACAGGCCGCGCCCCAGTTCATCGAGGCGGCTGGCCAGATAGCCGGTCGCGCCGCCTTGTCCCACATGGGTATCCCAGCCGCCCACATCGACGAAGCCGAGCGTGTATTTGTCCTTCATCAGCCTGGCGATGCGGCGCGCTTCCAGTTCGAAGCCTTTGGCGGAGATGGCGTTGCGGTTGGCCGCTTCCATCTCGCCGGCCATGTCGCGCATCACGTCGTCACGCACGGCGAAGCCTTCGTTCACGTTGCGCGCCAGCGGCGTGCCTTCGTACATGGAGGCGATGATGCGGGCCTGGCGCGCGTCGATGGCGGGCCGGGCGAGGTTGCGCAGCGCCGCGTTGGGCACTTGCAGATTGCCCTGCATGGCCAGTGGCAGCTGGTCGGTGAAGGCGATCGGATGGGCGCCCTGCAGCACGCCCGCCAGCCGGTTCAGGAAGCCCGAACGGTAGTCGCGCTTGCCCGTCAGCGGCTGGCCCATTTCAATGCTGTCCTGGGTTTCGAAATGGCTGCGCGAGAGATCGTCAATGCCGGCGAACGGAATGAAGGCGGCCTGCCCGGCCTGGAACAGCGGGTAGATGCTGTCGCGCAGGACCGGGTGCAAGCCCCAGTCGGCGTCGAGCGGCAGCGCCGTGTGGAGTTCGGCGCCGGGACGGGCGATGGCGATATTGGGCCGCGCTTCGTAGTAGAACGGGCTGGCCACGGGGACCAGCAGGCTGGTGGCGTCGTAGCCACCGCGCAGGAACACGAACAGCAGGCGCGTGCCGCCGCCGGGGGCGGCCCACAGGCGGGTGCTGGCGGCGGCCAGCGGCAGGGCGGCCAGATGGTGCAGGGCGGTGCGGCGATCCATGGCGGTTCCTTCAGCGGTACATCATGTCCGGCGCGGACAGCAGGAAGCTGTTCCACTCCTGCGGCGAGGTGGCTTGCTCCAGCGCGCGCCGCGTGCCCGCCGCGAGGCGGCTTTCGATGGACTGGTAATACAGCGCGTTGGCCAGCTGGGGGAAGGCCGGCTGTTCCTGCGGTTGCGGCCCGTCCGTCTTGAACAGGCCCGCGTTGCCGGTGCCGATGGCGCGCGCGATCTCGAAGCGCACATTGAGCTGGCCGGGGCTGTCCCAGGCGGAGGCGGTGAGCGGATAGCCGTCCGGCGTCTGCTTGCCGTACAGCGGTTGTCCCATGCGGTTCAGCCAGTTCAGCATGGGCGTGGCGTTGAGGATGGTCTTGTCGCCATACGCGAGGCGCACGGAGGAGACGACGTAATGCAGCGGGTCCTTGAACTGGTGGCCCAGCGAGGCATGGAATTCCACACTGTCGAACAGCACGCGCAGCACGGCCGCGATGTCGCCATCGGTGGCCGTGAAGGTGGCCGCCATGCGCTGCACCAGCGCGCCCGGTGGCGCGTCGCCGACCCAGAACGCGGCCAGCTTGCGGCTGATGAAGCGCGCCGTGGACGGGTGGCGCGCCAGGCGGTCGAGCGCCTCGTCCACCTCGGCCAGTCCGCGGCCATGCACGGGCTGGCCGAGCAGGAGCTTGTCGCCATAGTCGTGGCGTTCGGGATTGAATTCGAACAGGCCCTGGTGCCGGTATTGCGCCTGCCGCTCGCGCCGTACCCTGGGCTCCGTGGCGCCCAGGTTGACACCCACGCCGGTGAGGATGCGCGCCAGTTCCTGCACGTCGCGCTGGCTGTAGCCGCCGTCCACGCCCAGCGTGTGCAGCTCCATCAGTTCGCGCGCGTAGTTCTCGTTGAGGTGGCCGGCCGCGTTCTGCTCGTTATCGAGGTAGCGCAGCATGGCGGGATGGTAGACGGTGGCGGCCAGCAGGTCGCGGAATTTTCCCAGCGCGCGCGGGCGGATGGCGCGCTCCTCGTAATCGCCCAGCATCAGGCGCAGGTTGTGCTTGTACTGGTGGACGTTGAAGTGGTTGATCCAGAACCACGTCATCTGCTCCTGCACCTGGTTGGGCGAGTACAGGTCGCGCAGCACGGAGCGGGTGGCCGCTTCGCGTGCGAGGCGGTTCAGTTCTTCCTGGTAGGCTTTCTGGGCCGCCTTCTTTTCATCGTCGTTGGCGATCTTGTCGGTGTCCTTGCGCCGCTGTTCGAGGTCGCGGTTCAGGTCTTCCAGCGTGCGGTGGCTGATCGTCATCGCGTCGATCCGGGCTTGCACGGCGGGCGGCAGGCGTGCTGGCGCCGGGTGTAACTGGGCGGCGATCCACGCGTTGAGGCCTTGCGCGTGCGCCGCGCGCAGGTCGGCGCCGTTCAAACCCCAGGTCAGGCGGTTGACCATGCGGACATCATCGGCGCCGTCGGCCGGGGTGGGGGGAACGGCGGCGCAGCCAGTCAGCATCAGCACGCACAGGCAGAGTTTCTTCATGCACACACTTTACCGTGTCCATGGCGCTGTGTCGGGCTGGGATGCAACGAATTGTAACGTCGCCGTGTCGCTTGCCGCAAAAACTGTTGCTTCCACAGCCAGTCTGGCGGGATTTTGATCTGCGTCAATCAACCTGTTGACTTAGCTCTGTATAACTTCATTCAGACAGTTCTTGCACGCACGCAATTTCCACTGCGTCGCTTGTCTGGTGTGCCGTTCCTGCCTGGGCCAGGAGGTGACTCCTGCCTGGCAGTCCCTGTTCGTATCCACATACTGGAGGAACCACGTGAACTTCGCCAGCCTCTTTCCCACACGCCACATTCAGTTCCGCTATCTGGCGGTACTCCTGTTGATTCCACTGCTGTGTGGTCCGCACAGCGCCCAGGCCTTGCCCGCTTTCGCCCGCCAAACGGGGCAGAATTGCGTAGCCTGCCATGCCGGCGGCCAGTTCCCGGAACTGACCAGTTATGGCCGACTGTTCAAGATGACAGGCTATACCATCGGCAGCAGGGCCGTCCCCTTGTCGGCCATGGGCGTGTTCAGCTATACCAAGAGTTCCTCGCCGACGGATGACGCGGCGTTCGCCAAGGATGCCACCGCGCTGTTCCAGACCGGCAGTGTGTTCGTCGCCGGGAAAGTCACTGAGAATGTGGGGGTGTTCGCGCAAGCGACCTACAACAACTATGACAGCCAGAATCCCGACAGCGGCAAGTGGCAGGGCAAATGGGGCTCGGACAATATCGAGGTGCGTTATGCCGACCGCCTGATCGATGCCAATCGCGACCTGATCCTGGGCCTGACGATCAACAATAATCCTTCGCTGGCCGATCCCTGGAACAGCGCGCCGGCCTGGATGCAGTACGTGCCCACCCAATTTGGCGTGACGGGCCCCGATGCGGCCCCCATCGTGTCGCAGCTGGGCGCGCAAGCCGCGGGCATCGCCGGCTACGCGTTCTGGAACCAGACCTTGTACGCGGAACTGGCGGGCTATCAAACGGCCAACGGAATGTGGTCGTTCCTGAGCCAGGGGACCAAGGATGCCGACCAGGTCAAGCTGCAAGGCACCAATCCCTACCTGCGGCTCGCGCTCAGCCATGACTGGGGACCGCACAGCGCCATGGTCGGGCTGATGGCCATGCATGCCAACCTCTACCCGGATAACCTGGACCCGACCGGCCCCACCATCCATTATCGCGACCGGGGCATCGACGCCCAGTATCAATACCTGCTGGACCCCCATGCGGCCACGGTGCAACTGAGCTACATCACCGAATCGATCGACAACGGCGACGTGGCCGGCATCGCGACCAACGCCGGCAACCGGCTCAAGCAATTGAAAGTCAAAGGCAGCTATGTGTACCGGGCCCGCTACGGTGGCAGCCTCAGTTATTTCAGCACCACGGGCAGTTCCGACACGACGCTCTATCCGGACGCCGCCACCAATCCCGATACGCGCGGCTGGGTACCGGAGCTGTTCTGGACCCCGGTGCAATATCTGCGCGTCGGCGCGCAGTATTACCACTTCAATCGCTATCATGGGTCCGTTGCGAACTACGATGGCGCGGGGCGTAATCCCAGCGGCAATAACACCTTGTTCGTCTACGTATGGGGAGCCTACTGATGATCGCCTTTTCGTCCTTGCGCCCGGTTGCGGGCGCCACGCTGGCCCTGATGGTGGCCGCCAGTCTTGCCGCTTGCTCCTCGGTGGAGCGCTCGCGCTCGCTGAGCGATGCGAACGTGTCGGCCCGTACCATCGCCACGCAGGTCTGCTCGAATTGCCACGGCATGCAAGGCGTGTCGACCTCGCCCAATTTCCCCCATCTGGCGGCGCAATCGCCATCCTACCTGGAGGCCCAGTTGCGCGCGTTCAGGAGCCATGGCCGCGCCGATCCCGCCGGCTTTGAATACATGTGGGGGCTCAGCGCCAGGCTCACTGACCAGCAGATCGCAGGCCTGAGCGCCTACTACGCCCAACAGCCGCCGGCCGCCGGACGCTCCAGCAACGCGGCGCTCGAACAACGGGGCCAGGCCATTTTCGCCAACGGCGACAGCGGCAAGGGCGTGCCGGCCTGTGCCTCCTGCCACGGCGCACACGGCGAGGGCGTGGGTACATTCCCGCGCCTGGCTGGCCAGCACGCCGATTATGTCTCGAAGCAGTTGGCGGTGTTCCAGCGCACGGATCAGCGTCCGGAGGGCGCCATCATGAAGACGGTCGCCCACGCGCTGAGCCATGACGATATCGTCTGCCTGTCCCTGTATGTCGCGTCCATCAAGCCCGGTGGCTAAGGGCGGTTCCGCCACGGCGGCGCCGTTTGCGCGCCGCCGTGGCGCGTGCCGCACTTGTGTCGCCCGGCCGGGCGCCATGTTGCAATACGTTGTTTCTTGGCTTTTTTGATACCAGAAACTCCAACACTTCCGGCTTTGTAGTAACCTCATCTTCATGGGATGTATCTGGGTGGAAATTAAGGTGGGCTGACCGTAATGATCCCGTTGCACGGGGCGGACAGTCGGCCACACGCTGAGGTAGCATGGATGAGGGAACGATCGACACCATCGCGCTGGATGGGGCTGCTCGCCCCGCTGTTTCTGTTGCTGGCCCTGGCCGGCTGCAGCGATGACAGCCAGGCACCGGCCAGCCAGCCAGCGGGCGCGGCGGCGCCCACCACCATCACGGCCCTGGTCTGGGCCCCCGACTGGCCCAAGGAAATGCACGACGTGGCGGCCGCCTTCAGCCGCGAGCATCCCGATATCCGGGTCGACGTGCAATTCATGATCGGCAATTCGGTCGAGGAAAACCTCAAGCCCAAGGTGGCGGCCAACCAGTTGCCCGACCTGGTTTCGGTGAACCCGAACGCCTACGCGGCCAGCCTGGCCGAGCAGGGCGTGCTGGCCGAGGTGGGCCAGACGGCCGCGTGGAACAATATGCTGGACCTGCTCAAGCCCGACTGGACCAGCGCCGGCGGCAAGCATTTCGGCGTGGCCGGCGGCGTGGCCGCCACCGTCATCTACTACAACAAGACCATGTTCCGCGACGCCGGCATCAGCCGCCTGCCGCAGAACTTCGATGAATTCCTGGCCGTGTGCGCGCAGCTCAAGAAGGCTGGCTACACGCCGCTGGTGCTCGATGGCGGCTTTCCCAACATGCTGGGCAATGGTCCGTTCAGCCATGGCTTTGCCAACCTGGTGGCCGCCAACCGGCCGGACTGGCGCACGGCGCTGGCCAACGGCAGGCTGGACCTGGACACGGCCGCGGCGGCCGACATCTTCGGCCGCATCAAGCTACTGGCCGCACGTGGCTATGTGCAGAGCGACTATATGAACACCGGCTACGACGAGGGCATCCGCCTGTTTACGGCCGGGCGCGCGGCCATGGCGTTCGAGGGCACCTGGGCAGCCGGCCGGCTGATGGTGGGCAAGCGCGACGAGGTGGGGGTGTTCATCCCGCCCTGGAATGCGGCCGGCAAGCTGGCCGTGCCCGTGGTCGGCAGCGAGACCGGCTTCGCCGTCTGTAATACCCGCCATCGTGCGGCCGCCATGCAGTTGCTCGATTACCTGGTCGGCAAGGGCTTCGTCATCCAGCAGAACGCGCGCCGCAACATCCCGCCCATGAAGCAGTTGCCGGGCCGGATGGTGAGCGATCCGCAGATCACGGCCTATATCCGTGAAGTGAGCGCCTATCCGCAGGTGGTGCCGCCGTATTACGTGTTCCTGCCCGCTTCCACCATCGAGCAGCTGCACCCGCTGCTGCAGGACGTCCTGGCCGGCAAGACTTCGCCGCGCGACGCGGCCCGCCAGCTGGACCGCTCCTTGCGCGCCGAAGTGCGTGGCGGCGCCCGCTGACAGCGCCCCCGGAACCGCGCCATGAGACGCCTGATCGCCCTGTACCTGCCCGCGTTGCTGCGCAAGATCACCATCCGCTACCGGCTGCTGGCGTCGTTCATCCTGATCTCGCTGACGCCGCTGCTGGTGTCGGGCTACATCTCGTATGCGGAGTCGAGCAAGGCGATCGAACGCAAGACCCGGCTGTTCACCACGGAAGTAGTCAAGCAGATCGCCAAGAACGTGCAGCTGCGCATGGCGGAAATCGAGTCGGACAGCGAGACGCTGGTGTTGTCGGACCCCGTGCAGTCGGCGCTGGCCCGCTATGCGCTCGACAATCCGGAGGACAAGGGGCGGGCGCGCGCGGCCCTGACCAAGATCCTGCTCGACAGCTACGGTTCGTTCCAGGATTTCGGCCAGAAGTACTTCCTGGACCGCGACAACCACGTGCTCGACCCGCAAGTGTTCGCGCAGCTGGGGCGCGGCGTGGTGGAATTCAGCGCCGCTGCCCGCACCAGCCAGCGCCGCGTGGTGTGGGGCGCGCTGGAACTGTGGGATGGCCAGAAAACCATCGCCATGGTGCGCCAGATCTATTCCAAGAACGACAACCGGCTCATGGGCAGCCTGCTGCTGGGCGTGCGGGCCGCCCGCTTCGCCGCCATCTTCGACAACGCCAGCCTGGGCGCGGGCAGCGATATCTTCGTCGTCGATGCGCGTGACGGCACGCTGCTGGTGCAGCGCCGCGAGCGCGTCGCCGGGGTGGTGGCCGCGCCGGCCCTGCTGGAACGACTGGCCGCCAGCGTGCGTGGCGGCGAGCAGACCGGCTTTCTGGCCTATCAGCAGACGGTGGCCGAAGGCCATCCGCCGGCCGGCTACTTCGCCGTCTACACCCAGGTGCCCAACACCGGCTGGTATGTGGTCAGCACCTTGCCCAACCAGTTGCTGCTGGCCGAGGCGCAAGCCGTGCGCAAGGAGATCGTGCTGATCGGCGTGATCTGCTTCTGCGGCGCGCTGGTGCTGGCCTACGTGGTGGCGCGCAGTATCTCCATGCCGCTCGAGCGGCTGGCCGGCGCCATGCGCGCCACCCGCACCGGCGACTACGGGCAGCGCGTGGAGTACGAGGGCCGCGACGAAATGGCCCTGTTGTCGCAAAAATTCAACGAGATGGCGGCCAACATCCGCCAGACCCACGAGCAGCTCGAGAGCCGCGTGGCCGAGCGCACGCGCGACCTGGAGCAGGCCAACCTCAAGCTGGCGGCGCTGACCATGACGGACCCGCTGACGGGCATCGCCAACCGGCGCCGCTTCGACGACATGCTGGCCTCGGAGCTGCACCGGGCGGCCCGCTGCGCCCATCCGCTGGCGCTGCTGATGATCGACGTGGATTTCTTCAAGAGCTACAACGACCATTATGGCCACCAGGAGGGCGACAGCTGCCTGCGCAAGGTGGCCACCCTGCTGCAGACGCACGCGCGCCGCGCCAGCGACCTGGCGGCCCGCTACGGCGGCGAGGAATTCGTGATGCTGGCGGCCGACACGGACGCCGAGGCGGCGCTGGCGCTGGCCGAACAGGTGCGGCTGGCGCTCGAGTCGCTGCACCTGCCGCACGCGCTGTCACCGATCGGCTGGGTCAGCATCAGCGTGGGCGTGGCGGTACAGGTGCCGGATGAACTGCAAACGCCGGAGCTGTTCCTGCGCATGGCCGACAAGGCCATGTACCGGGCCAAGGAGCAGGGCCGCAACCAGGTGGTGCTGGCCGGGCGCAAGTGATGCCGGCGCGGCCCTGGGGGCTATCGCCAGCGCTGTTTCCATTGAAAAATATTTTCGTTCCGGATGCCCCGCTGCGGCCATCTTGTGCAGGGGCTGCGCACTGTGCGCGGCGTCGGATTTTTGCCGATCCGCCGGACTTGGCGGTGGCCCCGAAACTGTTATGATAGGTCACAACGCGGGGCCGTTTGCGCACGATCATGCCCGCCGACGTCCGCTGACGTAACCTGCTGGTAGGCCTGTGTACTGCCGCGAAAGGAGGGAGCCTTGGAACCGAAACCAGACAGCGTGCCAGACGACGGGGCAGAGCGCCCCCCGCCCACGCTTTCTCCCGCCGCGCGGGCGCGCCAGCTGTTGCCGCCCAAGGGCGCCTGCTGGTACTGCGACAAGCCGCTCGACAGCGTGCGCCGCTTCTGCGGCAAGGAATGCGCCGACGCCTTCGACGAGGAAAAGGAATACACGCGCTGAGCCGCCCGGCACCCGGACGGCGCGAGCGCTACAGGTGGGGCGTCAGCGCCGCCAGCGCCGCCTCGAAATCGAACTGGTGGGCGGCGGCCGCCACCCGCTGGTAGCGCTCCACCCCCAGCCGGGCCGCCAGCGACGAGGCCGATTGTTCCAGCACGTCGATCGCCGCGCCATCGCCCGTGTCGAGCAGCTGGGCCAACCGTTCCAGCAGCGCGGCGCTGGCGCCCGCCTCGGGCATCTGCCCGACCGTTGACGCGGCCGTTCCCGGCCCGGCCGCCGGCGCTTGGTTCGCCTCCGTTGCGCGCACGTCATCGAGCAGCGTGTCGATGGCGGCCAGCAGGGTGTGCAAGGCCTCTTCCAGCAGCATCACCGTTTCCGCGCAGGCCGCCGCCGGCAAATGGCAGGCTGGCTCCAGCGCCGTGGCCAGCTGGCACACGGGGCGCGCGCCTATCATGCCGGCCCCGCGCCGCGCACCGTGTGCACGCGGGGCCGCAGCGTGGCCAGCGCGTTGTCGGCCAGCGCCTGGCGCAATTGCTGGCCCAGGGCGCGGTAGTCGTCGCGAAAGCGGTGCAACAACTGCAGGTACAGCGCGCGGTCACCCATCACCCGATCCAGTCCGTCGCTCACGCACAGGCTGGCGGTGTCGCGCGAGGACAGTAACAAACCTGCTGCGCTGGGTGTGGTCATGAGGCTCCGGTGGTGAGGGGGATCGGGGACAAGGCGTCAGCGTGTCGTAAACGACCAGCTGCGCGACAGGGGCACGCCGTCCACGGCGCCGCTGAAGGCGACGTCGTAGGTGGTGCCTGACTGCAGCACGGCCAGCGGCACGATGGCGGCGGCCGACGTGGGCGTTTCCGCGTCGGTCGCATGGCTGAGCAGGCGCGTGGCCAGCGGCGTGCCGCCATGGGGGCGCACGGTGAAGCTTTGCACCGTCATGGTGGCCGTGATGTCGGCGTGCATGCTGATCGGGTAGCCCACCTCGTTCAGGTCGGGCACGGGGTCCGGCGTTTCATTGTTGCTCAGGAAGCTGGTCGGCACGTTGGTCTGGCCATTGACGGGGTAGCCCACCGCGCGGCCGCCACCGAGGCCCATGCCATTGCCGTTGTTGGCCGCCATGTCGCACGTGAAGTAGGAGTAGCCGCCCGATGTGAGCGCGGCGCCCGTGCCCATTTCCTTGAACACCGGCTCGAACATGACGAAGCGGTGGTAAATGGCCGTGACCAGTTCCTCGGCCAGCACGAAGCCGGAGGTGCTGTTGGTGGCCGAGATGATCTCGCCATAGGCATACGGCCGCACCAGCACGTAGCCGGCGTTGGCCAGCCGGTCGGCCAGCGTGGCGCCCGTGAAGCCGGGCAGGCCCGGCGTCTGGATGTGGGTGACCGTGTTGTTGAGGCGCTGATAGTCGGCGTGGCCCTGGGCCGCCGTTTCCAGCATGCTGTTGCGCGACAGGACGGCCACGCCCAGCTGGGCGCGGCGGAAGTTGATCCAGTTGAAGCCATCGAGCGCCGCGTTGCCGGTCAGCGCGGGCGCGCCTGGCTCGGCCGGCAGGTTGCTGCTGCTGGCCGGCGGGTTGCCGCTGGCGCCGCCGTTGCCGCCACCGCCACCGCCGCCGCACGCGGCCAGCGCCAGTGCCAGGCTGAGTACCGCGAGCGGAAGGTGCCAACGTGGACGGCTGTGCATGGAATGCTCCTGTGTCGTTATCCGGGCCGCCGCTGGGGATCAGGCCGCTTATGGGTCGATTCTAAGGCAACTCGGGCCGCGCCGCACCCGGTATGCGCAATGCCGTGCGCGGGCGAACGTGCCGCGCAGCGGCGCAGCGGGGTAAAATAGCCCGCCAATAGCGCGCCGCCATCCCGGTGGCGCCTGCCCGTCGTTTTTTCTGGAATACGCCTGATTTGACTTCTTTACCACACCGTCCGCGCCTGCAGCGCGCCAAGTTCGCCCTGCCCAGTTTCGTCACGCTGCTGTCGATCGCCTGCGGCTTTGGCAGCATCGTCATTTCCGTCGACAACGCCTTCATCGGCAACGCCCACGACTACCGGCTGGCCGCCGTGCTGCTGGTGCTGGCCGGCGTGTTCGACGCGCTCGACGGCATGGTGGCGCGTGCCACCGGCACCAGTTCCGACTTCGGCATGCAGCTCGATTCCATCGCCGACGTGATGAATTTCGGCTGCGCACCGGGCTTGCTGCTGTACTGCTATGGCTTCGTGCAGCTGGGCGCGCACCAGCCCACGCTGCTGCGCCTGGGCGGCATGGCCAGCTTCTTTTTCGTCGCCTGCGGCGCGTTGCGCCTGGCCCGCTTCAACGTCAACGTGGGCCGCACCGATCCGCGCTATTTCGTCGGCATCCCGATCACGGCCGGCGCGGCCTGCGTGGCGTCGGTGGTGGTGGCCTGGCCGGACCCGCCCGCCAGCCCGCTGCAGGCGGCCATGCTGGCGCTGCTGCTGTTCGCCGTGGGCGGGCTGATGGTGTCGACCATCCGCTTCCCCAGCACCAAGCAAAAGAAAAGCAAGGCGGCGCTGGTGCTGTTACTGGCCAACCTGGCCTTGCTGGCCTGGTTGCAGACCGTGTTCTTCGTGCTGTTCTTCGCCGTCTACATCGGCGCCACGCTGGCGCTGAACGTGGCCTGGAAGCTGGGCTGGCGCAGTATTGCGCCGCCCGCCGTCTACAACGATTAAGAGGCTGTTTTTACGCCACTTCGTGCCCGCGTGCGGCGCGCAGGATCTCGAACCACTGGCTGCGGCTCAGGCTGAACTGGGTGGCGCGCACGGCGTCGACGATGGCGTCGATGCGGCCGCTGCCCGTCAGCGGCAGGGGGCGCGATGGCAGTTGCATGATCCACGCCAACACCACGCTGGTAAACGGCTGTTGCAGTTCGTCGGCGATGCGCTGCACCACGGCGCGTACGCGTTCGCCGGCCGCGTCGCCGCCGTTGAACAGGCGGCCGCCGGCCAGCGGCGACCACACCATGGGCCGCACGCCCTGATCCTGCAGGCCGTCGAAGGTCTCGTCAAACAGCGGCGCCAGCTGCAGCGGCGAGCATTCGACCTGGTTGGTGGCCAGCGGCACGCGCCGGTTCAGGCAGTCGAATTGGTGGCGGCTGAAGTTGGAGACGCCGAAGTGGCGCACCTTGCCCTGCAGCCGCAAGCGGCTGAAGGTGCCGGCGATCTCGTCGAAGTCCATCAACGGGTCGGGCCGGTGGATCAGCAGCAGGTCCAGGTAATCCGTGCCCAGCGCGCGCAGCGATTGCTCGACCGAGGCCGTGATGTGGGCGGCGCTGGTGTCGTAGTGCTGGATGCTGTGCCCGGGCCGGGCCGGCGACACCAGCTTGATGCCGCACTTGCTCACCAGTTGCATGCGCGCGCGCAGCGAGGGCTGCAAGGCCAGCGCCTCGCCGAACAGGGTCTCGACGCCATAGTCGCCATAGATATCGGCATGGTCGAAGCTGGTCACGCCCAGCGCCATGCAGCGCTTGATCAGGGTCAGGCGCTGTTGCGGCGTCAGGTTCCAGTCCCCCATGCGCCACATGCCGGCCACGATGCGCGACAGCGTGGGGCCGTTATTGCTGGTGACGATGGCGGGGCAAAGCAGGCCGACGGGCGGTTCGTAGTTCATGGCGGGCTCTCGGGCGATGGTAGGGCAGGGATTAAATTCCGATTTGCAAGTAGTATTGTTACACGACTACTTGGCCCGGTGGCACATTTTCCCTTTCGGCGAGCTCGACCGTTGCTAGCACCGCATAGAGTAAATCACAATAAACAAAAGTCCACCGAAGTGGACTTTTGTTCATCGGGGTAGGGACAGCTTATTTCATCCAGAGGCGGATGGAATCCCAGGCGCGGCCGAAGATGGAGGCCTGGTTCACCGGCTCCAGCGCGACCACGGGCAATTCCAGCAGGGGCTTGCCGTCAACCATCATCTTGAGGGTGCCGACGCGGGTGTTTTCAGCCAGCGGGGCCACCAGCGGGTCCTTGCGTTCCAGCAGCGGCTTCATCTTGGCCGCCACGCCCTTGGGCACGGTCACCAGCACGTCGTTGGGGAAGCCGATCTTGACGCTGCCCTTGGAACCTTTCCAGATTTCCGGGGTGGCGATGGCCTGGCCCTTGGAGTACAGCTTGACCGTGTCGAAGTTCTGGAAGCCCCAGTTGAGCAGCTTCTGGCTTTCCTGGGTGCGGGCGCTGTCGGAGTTCGTCCCCAGCACGACGGCGATCAGGCGGCGCTCGTTGGCGCCGTTGGGGCGGTGGGCCGAGGCGATCATGCAGTAGCCGGCCGCTTCCGTGTGGCCCGTCTTCATGCCGTCCACGGTCGGGTCCAGCCACAGCAGGCGGTTGCGGTTCTGCTGGGTGATCTTGTTGTAGGTGAAGCTCTTGACGGAGTCGATCTTGTAGAACTCGGGGTAGTCCTGGATCACGTGCTTGGCCAGCACCGACAAGTCCTGCGCCGTCGAGTAGTTCTCGGGGCTGGGCAGGCCGTGCGGGTTGGCGAAGTGGGTCGAGGTCAGGCCCATGCGCTGCGCTTCGCGGTTCATCATCACGACGAAGGCGGACTCGTCGCCGGCCACGGCTTCGGCCAGGGCCACGGCCGCGTCGTTACCCGATTGCACCATCAGGCCGTACAGCAGGTCGTTGACCTTGACCGGGGTGGCGGGGTCGATGAACATCTTGGAGCTGCTGGTATCGACTTTCCACGCGTGGGTGGAGACGTTGACCATCTGGTTCAGGTCCAGCTTCTTGTCCTTGACGGCGGCGAAGGTCAGGTAGGCCGTCATGATCTTGGTCAGCGAGGCCGGCTCGATGCGGGCGTTGGGGTCTTGCGAGGCGATGATCTGGCCGCTGGTGGCGTCCAGCAGCAGCCAGGACTTGGCGGCGATGGTGGGCGGCGGCAGCGTCTGGGCGACGGCGGCGGTCATCATCAACACACTGGTGGCCAGTGCGGCGAATAATTTTTTCATGTTGCGTATCGGGTGTTTAAGTTGGGGGACGGGCGGCCTGCAACAGGCGCGCCCATTATAGGGCTTCAGGCCGCCGTTGCGGTGTTCTGTTCCGGCCGCGTGTGCCACAACTGGCTGACCCAGCCTTTGATGTGCTGCAGCTTGCGGTGGAAGAAGTGGTCGGCGCCGGGAATCACGATCACGGGCAAGTCCTGCGGCCGGGCCCAGTCGAACACGTCCTTCAGCGGGATGGTTTCGTCCAGCTCGCCGTGGATGACGATGGTGTCGGCTGGCACGTTGGCCACGTCCCATTTGCCGGCGGCCGTGCCGATCATCACCAGCCGCTCGGCCGGGGTGCCGGCCGCCACCAGTTGTTGCTGCAGGCGACCCATCACGAAGGTGCCGAACGAGAAGCCGGACAACGCGACCGGCAAGCCCGGATAGCGCTGCTGCATGTGTTCCAGCAGCACGGCCATGTCGTCCGTCTCGCCGTGGCCATGGTCGTGCACGCCTTCGGAGGCGCCCACGCCGCGGAAGTTGATGCGGGCCGCCACGTAGCCGAGGCCGACGAAGGTGCGGGCCAGGGTCTGGGCCACCTTGTTGTCCATGGTGCCGCCGTACAGCGGGTGCGGATGGGCCACCAGCGCGATGCCGCGCGGGGCGTGCTTGGGAAAGTCGATCAAGCCTTCCATCAGGCCGGCGCCGCCGGGCAGCGTGAATTTTTCAGAGTTCTTGTTCATGTGAATCAGGGGTCAGATTTTCAGACGTTCCACTACCTTGCCGTTGACCAGGTGGCTGTCGACGATTTCGTCGATGTCGGCCGTGTCCACGTAGGTGTACCACGTGCCTTCGGGATAGACCACCAGCACCGGGCCTTCGTCGCAGCGGTCCAGGCAGCCGGCCTGGTTGATGCGGACCTTGCCCGCGCCATTGATGTCCAGTTCCTTGCAGCGCTTCTTGGCGTGCTTCTGGGCCGCGATGGCGTTGTGGTCGCTGCAGCAGGGGCGGCCGTCGTCGCGCTGGTTGACGCAGAAAAAGACGTGGCGTTGGTAATACAGGTCGTCGCTCATGGCAATCTCGGGTTGGTTGGCAGCCGATATGATACCCGCGATCGCGGCCCCATGCGGGCCGTCGTCACGTCCGCTGCTGGCCGTGCGCGGGCAGCCACAGGTACCAGACCGTGAAGCATGGCCACAGCAGCGACAGGAACTGGGCCGCGCCATTGAAGTTGAGGAACTTTCCTTGCACCCAGGTTTGCAGCGTGGCCACGAAATACGGGTTGGCCGGCGTGGTGTTGACGATGAGCAGGCTCAGCAGCAAAGTCAGGGCCGCCAGCCGGCGCTGCGCCACGTGCGGCGCGAACGCGAGGCCGGCCAGCATGATGGCGCCGATCAGCAAGCCGCCTTCGGCGCCCGGGGTGACCCACACGAACGCGTTCTCGGGCGAGAACAGCAGTGCCGTGGCCAGCGCCTTGACGACGATGGCCGCCCCCACCAGCGCCGCCACCAGCGTGGCGCGCGGCGCCGGCCGGCGCAGCAGGCACAGCAGCGTGAGGGCCGCGCCCACCATGCCGCAGGCCGTGATGATGGTTTCGGACAGCCAGTATTGTTCCACCGTCAGCGTGGCCACGGGGCGCAGCCAGGCGCCCAGGTCGATTTCCGTGTCCAGCAGTTCGGACAGCCATTCGGACAGGATGGGCAGCAACTGGCCGTGGCCGAACAAAAAGCTTTGCGGGTAGATCTGCGCCAGCGGCCACAGGGCCAGCAGCACCAGCCCCTGGCTGGCCTGCGGCGCGAACCAGCGCCGCCGCAGCCGGGTCAACTGGCTCTGGTCGAGCAGGCGGCGCACGGTGAGCACGCCGATCAGCGCACCGAGGGAGCAGCCGGCCGCGTTGGTGTAGAAGTCCAGGTTGGACGACACGCGGCTGGGCAGATAGGTCTGCACGGCCTCCATCAGGCCGGACAGCAGCACGCCGCTGGCGCTGGCCAGCAGCCAGGCGGCCAGCCGCGTCACGCGTGGATACAGCGCGTACACGATCAAGGTACCGAGCGGGATGTAGCCGATGACGTTGGTGATGGCGTCGAACTTGGTCCAGTAGCGCGGCAGCTCGACGTGTTCGAGGAAGATCAGCGGCGACAGCCCGTGGTTCTGCCAGCCCGAGAACGGGTACCAGCTGGCGTACACGATCAAGAGCACGTAGGCCAGCAGCGCCGCGCGCGCGAGCGCCGAGCTGCGGCCGGGCGTGGCGGCGGGCTTGTCCGCTGGCTGCGGCGCGTGGCCCGCCGCTTGTCCAGGCCCTTGCATCGGGCCCGGATCGGCCGCTGGTGGTTCGGTTTGCTGCGTCATCGCTGCGATATCGCTACGTCATTGGGGTGGCAGCGTGGCCAGCCACGCCAGCAGGTCGGCGGCCAGCGCGTCGCTGGCGTCGGCCAGCGCGTGGGCGCCGCCGGCCGCGTCGGCGCTGGGAGCGGGGCTGCTGCGCTGGAAGGTGCGCTGGTCCACCAGCCGGTGGCTGCGGAACAGCGAGGCGCGCACGGTCAGCGCGCCGCTGCTCTGGGTGGCGCTGGCGAAGTTCTGCGCAAAGTCGTCCAGTTCCAGCCGCAGCATGGGCGCGCCACTGCCCACGTCCGTGGCGGTCAGCACCTTGACGCCGGCCTGCGCCAGGCGCGCCTTGATGCGCTGGGTCAGCAGCTGGGGCGGGGTGCTGGTCCACTGATTGTAGGCATAGGGGCGGGCCTGGCGCGCGTCAGCGTACAGCAGCCGGTATTGCATGCGTTCCGAGTCGAGCGCGGGCGGGCCGTCCACGTCGGCCACGATCAGGGCCGGCAGCGGCGTCGGCGCGGGCGCCGCCGTCGCTGGCGGCAGCGGGCCGAAGTCGTACAGGGTGGTGGCGGTGCGGCCGCCGCCGCTGGCGCAGGCGCTCAGCAGCAATGGGGCGGCCAGTGCGGCCAGCGTGGCCAGGCGGGAAAGGTTGGTCATCGCAGGGCTCCTCATTTGGCCGGCGCCGTGAAGCCGTCTTCGCCGGGGCCGGGCGGGGTGCCGGGGGCGCCGAACAGCAGGCTTTGCGGACGTTCATTAAGCTTGTTCATGGTGTTCTTCACGGCCCGCATCGACGAGCGCGATTCGTCGGTGAGCGAGATCACGTGCGGCAGCGCGTCCATCTCGACGCCGCTGGTGACCGCTTCCACCGACAGGCCGACCCGGTCCACCGTGCCGCTCATGCGCGCCAGCGGCCCGTCGGGCGCTTGCAGGCTGGTGGTCAGGCGGCGCGCGTCGTTGGCCAGCGCGGTGACCGATTGCAGCGCGCCCTGGGCCTGGTCGGCCAGCGCGGGCAGGCGGGCGATGGTGGGCTGCAGCTGCTCCGGCAGCGCGCCGTACGCTTTGGCGGCGGCGCTGATGTCGCTGAAGGCGGACAGCATGACACGCTGGTTGGCGGGACTGAGCAAGGCATTCAGGCGGTCGGCCGCCTGTTCGGCCTGCGACAAAATCTGTTTGCCCCGCTTTTCCAATTGGTCGACCAGGCCGGGGCGCAGCGGGATGCGGGTGGGATTGTCGGCGCTGGTGCCCAGCAGCGGCGAGCCGACCTTGTCGTCGTCCAGCTGGACGTAGGCGATGCCCGTCACGCCCTGGTAGCCCAGCGTGGCGAAGGTAGTCCTGGTGATGGGCGCGTCCGGATTGATGCTCAGGGTGACGAGGATCTGGCCCGTCACCTTGGGATCGAAGCCGATGCTGGCCACTTTGCCCACCTGCAGGCCACGGTAGCGCACCTGCGCCTGCGGGTTCAGGCCCGGCACGGGCTGGGTGGTGGCCAGCTGGTAGGGCACGCGTTCGATACGGTCGCGATTGAACCAGAGGCCGAACAGCACCGCCGCGATCACCAGCGTGATCGTGAAGAAGCCTGTCATGAGGGCGTGTGATCTGTTTTCCATGGATGCTCCGATGCGTGTTCAGGGGGCCACGTCCGGCGCGCTCTTGGGCTGCGGCGGGGACGCGTCGAGCGCTTCCAGCGCGCGGCGGCCGCGGTCGCCCAGGAAGAACTCCTTGATGAATGGGTGGTCGATCTTCAACAGCTCGCGCGTGGGGCCGATGGCGATCACGTGTTTTTCGGCCAGCACGGCGATGCGGGTCGAGAGCGCGAACAGTGTGTCGAGGTCGTGGGTGACCATCACCACCGTCAGCCCCAGTTCGCGGTGCAGCGATTTGATCAGCGCGACGAAGCTTTCCGACAGGTCGGGATCGAGGCCGGCCGTCGGTTCGTCCAGGAACAGCAGTTGCGGCTCCAGCGCCAGCGCGCGCGCCAGCGCCACCCGCTTGACCATGCCGCCGGACAGGTCGGACGGCATCTTGTCGGCGTGTTCGGGCCCCAGTCCCACCATGTTCATCTTCAGCAGCACCGCGTCGCGCACCAGGTCCTCCGGGATCTTGTGCAGTTCACGCAGGGGCTGGGCGATGTTCTCGAACACGGTCAGGGCCGAGTACAGCGCGCCCTGCTGGAACAGCATGCCCCAGTGGTTGCGCAGCTTTTGCAACTGGCTCGCATCGACTTCGCTGATGTCCTCGCCGAACACGCGCACGCAGCCGCGCGCGGGGCGTTCCAGTCCCAGCATCTGGCGCAGCAGCACCGTCTTGCCGGTGCCGGAGCCGCCCACGATGGACAGGATCTCGCCCGCCTGGATGGCCAGGTTCAAGTCCTGGTGCACGACGGTGCGGCCGAACTTGGTCCACAGGCCCGTGATCTCCACCACGGGCACGCTGCCGTCAAGTTTCAGCACGCCCGTGTTGGGCGCGCCGCAGTTGGACGTGGGGGCAGGCAGGTTCTCGTCCATCAGTACCCCACACCGTTGAACAGGATCGCAAACACGGCGTCGGCCAGGATCACGACGGTGATGGCGGTGACCACCGAGGTGGTGGTGCCGCGCCCCAGGCTTTCCGTGTTGGGCTTGATACGCAGGCCGAAGTGGCAGGCCACCAGCGCGATCAGCACGCCGAACACGGCGCCCTTGCCCAGGCCGATCATGTAGTTCGCCAGCGGCACGGCGTCCGGCAGCTTTTCGATGAAGTAGTACGGCGACAGGTGCAGTTCCACGTTAGCCGACACCATGCCGCCGATCAGCGCCATGACGTCGGTCCAGATCACCAGCAGGGGCATGCAGACGGCCAGTGCGATCACCTTGGGCAGGATCAGGCGGAAGCCGTGCGAGATGCCCATCACCAGCATGGCGTCCAGTTCTTCCGTCACCCGCATCACGCCCAGTTGCGCCGTGATCGAGGAGCCGGAACGGCCAGCCACGAGGATGGCCGCCAGCAGCGGCCCCAGTTCGCGGATGATGCTCATGCCGAGCAGGTTGACCAGGTAAATGTCGCCGCCAAAATTGCGCAGCTGTTGGGCCGACAGGTAGGACAGCACCACGCCGATCAGGAAGCCGACCAGCGCCGTGATGCCCAGCGCCTGCGGGCCGGCGTGGAAGATGTTGGCCGAGATCTCGCGCCACGGGCCGCGCAGCGGATGGCGTGCGAAGCGGAGCATGTCTTGCGTGACGGCGCCTACCAGCGTGATCATGCCGCGCAAATGTTCGAAGAACTGCATCATCGCGAAGCCCAGCACCATGACGGAGGTCAGGCGCTGCTTGCGCGGGGCTTTCAGTTCCAGCTTGCCGGCCGCTTCCAGCCGCTTGAAGAATTCTTCCTGTCCCGGCGCCAGCCGCAATGAGGCGGGACGGGCCTTGCCCCAGGCGTTCCACAGTAACTGGGCGCCGATGTGGTCCATGCTGTCGATGCCCGTCAGGTCCCACTTGATACCGGCTTTGTCCTTCAGTGTATTGAGCTGCCCGGTGAGCGTATGCATCGCATTGCCCAGCGCGAGTGCGTGGACTTGCCAGGTGCCGGTGGCCGTGGCGGCGCCGGGATCGAGAGTGAGGGTGGGCTCTTGGACGGAAGGCATGACGCCAGTTTAAGGGAGTTTGGGCGGGACCGCCACCGCTGTCACCCGCGGTCCCGGGGTGATTCAGGCCGCCAGGTGGCGCGCCTGGCGCTGCGGCGCCGCCGTTTCGGTCCGTGCTGTCGGCGCATTCGCGGCGGCTGGCTTGAGGCGCGAGCCCGATTCGTTGCGGCCCGCGTAGTCGCTGGCCAGCAGTGCGTCGGCGGCTGCTTTGCTCATGCCGCGCGTCTGCAGCCATTTCGACACCATTGCGGCGAGGCGGTCGAGCGCGATGCGGTGGGTGGCGTCCGTGTTCGCGTACAGCCAGTCAGAGAAGTCCATGAAGTTCTCGAATGCGTCGTCACCCAGCAGCACCGGCAGCGTGTGGGCGAAGCGGCCCGAGTTGGCCACCAGGTCCCAGTAGCGGGCGAAGCGCACCAGGCGCTGCATGGTGGGGAAGTCGATGTCCTTGTTGGCCAGGATGGTGTAGGGCGCGTATGGCTCGAACACCAGGCCGTACGCTTCCGTGTGGCGGATGATGGGCGTGCCGCGCAGGCGCTTGAGAATGCCGAACTGGATCTCGTGCGGCTGGAGCGACCACAGATGGTTGAAGCCACGCGCGAAGCTGGCCACGTCCTCGCCGGGCAGGCCGGCGATCAGGTCCACGTGCATGTGGGCGTGCGATTGGGTGGTCAGCCAGCGGATGTTGTCGGCCGCCTTCTGATTGTCCTGCTTGCGGCTGACGAGGGTTTGCACCTCGGGGTTGAAGCTCTGGATGCCGATCTCGAATTGCAGCGCGCCGGGCGGGAACTTGCTGATGCCTTCCTTGAGCGCGTCGGGCAGGTGATCAGGCACCAGTTCAAAGTGGGCATAGACCGGATCGTCGGGATGGGCGGCCAGCTTATCGAGGAAGAACTGCATGATCTTCAGGCTGGTCTTGATGTTCAGGTTGAAGGTGCGGTCGACGAACTTGAACAGGCGGGCGCCGCGTGCATGCAGTCCTTCCAGTTCAGCGAGGAAGGCGTCCAGATTGAATGGCCAGGCCGTCTTGTCCAGGGCAGACAGGCAGAACTCGCACTTGAACGGGCAGCCGCGCGACGCCTCCACGTAGATGGTGCGGTTCTTGATGTCGTCGTCGCTGTAGAACGAATACGGCAGCTTGATCTCCGCCATCGGCGGCTGGACGCCGGCATGGATCTTCATCAGCGGCTTGGGGCCGTGCAGGATTTCGCCGCACAGCTTGGGGAAGGTGACGTCGCCCCAGCCGGTGATCAGGTAATCGGCCAGCTGGACGATCTGCTGTTCGCCCGGTTCGTGCGATACCTCCGGTCCGCCCAATACGACGACCACTTGCGGCGCCACACGCTTGAGCATGGCCACGACCTTGGTGGTTTCCTCGACATTCCATATATAGATGCCGAAACCGACGATGCGCGGCTGGTGGGCCAGGATGCGTTCCACGATCTCGGTGGTCTTGGCGCCAATGACAAATTCCTGCAGCCTGGTCTGTTCCTGCAACGGCCCCATATTGGCTAACAGGTAGCGCAGGCCCAGCGAAGCGTGGGTGTAGCGGGCGTTGAGGGTGGTGAGCAGGATGGTCATGACGGAAGTGCGGATCGGTGAAACCGCTATTTTACGCTGTCGGCCTTGTCAGCCGTCTCGCCCTTTGCTATAGTTCGCCTCCCCGCAAAACGGCGCATGTAGTGCGAGTTGAGCGGGATAGAAGAAGGGGTTGACGAAACGATCTAAACGCTTCATACTCTTTCTTCTTCGCGGCTGACAAACAAAACGCTTTGTCAACAACGCCGCAAGCAGTACCGAATAAAGTTCTTTAACAATTCACAGTCGATAAGTGTGGACGTTTGATGGAAGTGCACGCGGAGCTAGTCTCCGCGATACTTAAAATATCAAATGTTCACAAGAAATAAATGAAATAGGACGCTTCTTAGGAAGTGGCCTGTCAGTATTTTGAGTGAGCGACCCGCTAGCAATAGCGGTGGCAGCAATGCCAAAAAACAGAGATTAAACTGAAGAGTTTGATCCTGGCTCAGATTGAACGCTGGCGGCATGCCTTACACATGCAAGTCGAACGGCAGCGCGGGGCAACCTGGCGGCGAGTGGCGAACGGGTGAGTAATATA
>NZ_JACEZS010000016.1 GCF_014042365.1 Rugamonas fusca | reverse complement strand
AAGTACTGAGAAAACGGGCGCGACAAGCGTTTGCGGCTAAGGCAGGCAAGAAATTGCGCCTCGATAAAATCGAGGCGCCGGGACAGTATTATCGACTTGACGCTGGTTGGCTAATGGGTGACCCCGCTTTGTGACCCCGCTTTGGTTTGTGCTCAGCGCTGCCAGCCCCGCCGCAACGCTTCCAGTTCCGCCCTCGGTTCCAGCATGTCGCCCACGATGCGCTGATCTATCGCCTCCAGCAAGGCCGTCGGCATCTCCGCGCCGCCGCGCTTGAAGACGCCCATCTGCGGCATCGGCTTGCTGCCCTGTACCAGCACGGGAATGCGCCATTCATCGCTGGCGCGGCAGGCCAGCCCCGTCAGCTCCTGGCCCGTGCCGGCCAGCGTAAACGTGCGGCAGTAGCTGCCCTCGCGCGACAGGAAACTGAGGCCGATCCGCACTTCGCTCGACGCCGTGGCCGCGCCGCCCATCTGCAAGCTGAGCGCGGAAGCGAGCGCGCCTTGCGCGGCCAGCATGCCATCGTGGCTGGCCACGACCGTGACCGGCGCCGGGGGGCCGAACCACGCGGGCTGCCAGCGCGCCAGGCCGAACTTGCCGGCCGCCAGCCCCACCACCAGCGTCAGCGCCAGCACGCCCCATTCCAGCCAACCCCAGTGACGGCGGCGCGCGCGGCGCGCCGCGCTGTGGTTGGCGGCCCGACTGGCCCGCACGGCGTCGAGCTGCACCACATTGGCGCCGCGCCGCGTGCGCGCGCTCTCGCGCGGGGCCTGGGCCGCGTACTGGCCGTCGCGCAGGGCACGGTAGTGGGCCACGCGGCGCGCCACGCTGTCGTCCAGCCGCATGGCTTCCTCGACGGCGCGGCGGGTCGCCTCGTCCAGTTCGCCGTCCGCGTAAGCAATCAGGGTCTCGTCCGAAAAACTCATGATGATGTCCTCGCTGGTACAGATCATAACCCTTTGCGGGGCCGCGCGGGCGCGCCGCAGGCGCCGGCGTTGCGGCTTTTTCGCATGCGGCGCGGGCCACCGTCAGACAAGGGGATGCGTGGTGCGGCGCCGCATAAAGCCCGCCAGCACAGGCGTTTTTGGGGCGCGCGGCGTGGCATGTCAGCTACTGTATGGCCCGCTTCAACGAGAAACCATTACATTTAACAATATTTATGCTAATCTGCGCGCTCTATTAACCAAGGAGGTAGTAATGAAAAAAGGCGAATTGATTGCAGAATTTGCGAAACGCACCGAGATGTCCGCTGCTGCCGCCAACGGTGCGGTGAACACGCTGATCGCCATCATCACCGAGCGCCTGAAAAAGGGTGACACGGTAGGCATCACCGGCTTCGGCACGTTCGCCGTTGCCAAGCGCGCCGCACGCAAAGGCCGTAATCCTGCCACCGGCGAAGCGATCAAGATCGCCGCGTCGAAGACCCCGAAATTCTCCGCTGGCGCGACCCTGAAGGCCGCTGTCAACCCGAAGAAGAAGTAAGACCACGCAGTCGTCCTACTGAACTAGTGCCTGCGAAGGCACCGGAACCGGCGGCCCGGCGCGCAAGCGCAGGCCGCCGTTCTGTTTTCTAGACCTCGTCCATCAGCGCCAGCAGCACCAGCTTCTCGAACTCCGGTTCGAAGCGGCGGATGATGTTCTCCGGATCGCGCACCAGCGCGTCGTCCGTCACGATCCCGAACTGCACCCCGCCGTTGTAGCTGAGGATGGATACCCCGATACCGATATCGCCCGACTGCGGCACCCAGAACATCACCTGGTCGAGCTGGCTGCCTGCCAGGTACAGCGGCGTGCGCGGCCCCGGCACATTGCTCATCACGGCCGTGGCCTTGCGGGCGAAATAATTCTGAATCTCATTCTGGACCTGCTTGGGCGTGGCGCCCAGCACGCCCAGCACGGACATGGCCACCAGCGCCGTGTAGCCGCCCTTGAGTTCGTCCATGCGGCGCCGCACTTCGCGCAGCCGCGCCACCGGATCTTCCAGGCCCACCGGCAGCACCAGCGGCACCAGGCCGAAGGCGTTACCGAGCTTCTGGTGGCCGTCGGCCTTGCGCAGGTTGACCGGCACCATCACCCGCACTTCGCAGGCCGGGTCCACCGTGTCACCGCAGGAGCGCAGGTAGGCGCGCAGGGCGCCGGCCACGCTGGCCATCAGCACGTCGTTGATCGAGCAGCCGTAGGCCTTGCTGATGGCCTTGACCTCGGACAGCGGCAGCGGCTCGCTCCAGGCCACGTGCTTGCGGCCATTGGGCTTGCCTTTGAGGCGCGTGGCGCTGTCGGATTCCATGGTGGTGAGCTTGACGGCGTCCAGCGCCAGCTTGGTGGCCGTCTGGCCCAGCTGGCCGATCTTGCCCACCACGGCCGGCATGTCGGTCCACAGCCGCATCGACTTGAGCCACATGGCCGAGGACAGGTCGATGGCCTTGACGGTGGTGGCCGTGATCGGCAACAGGATCTGCTCCCACGGATTTTCCTCGGCCAGCTCGACGGCCACCTCGGACGGCCGGTGCAACTGGCTGTCCGGATGGGCGCCGAACATGGACATGAACACGCCCACCAGCGCCACGCCGTCGGCGATGCAGTGGTGGATGCGCACGATCAGGGCCTGGCGCACCTTGCCATCCTCGCCCACGCAATTGTCGACCAGGTGCATCTGCCACAGCGGCAGCACCGGGTCCAGCGGCTGCTGCGACAGCCGGCCCACCAGTCCCTGCAGCGCCGGCTTGTTGCAGCCGCCGCCGGGCGCGTCGTGCAGGCGCAGGTTGACCACGTGGTCGTCCAGGTTCACGTCCTGTTCCTGCCACCAGGCGCCCGCCACGTCCTGCACCACGCGGCTGCGGAAGCGGCGGTAGGCCAGGAAACGGGTGGTGAGCGCGTCCTTGAGGCCATCGAGCGCGATGGGCTGGCTCATCATGGCCACGCCCACGATCATCATCTGGTTGCCTTCCGAATCCATCCTCAGCCATGCCGTATCCACGGTCGACATCTTCTTACGGCCAAACAAGGCTTTGGACAACATTCGAGCATCTCCTCTAAGGTTTGTGGTCGGTTTGTTTGTATTATGTCGCTGAACGGGATGTCAATGCGCTAAGTATTTATAGTGACATTGCTCTAACAACAATATGTGCAACACTTTTCGTCCACAGGAGCTGTTATGAGTTTACAAGAGCAATTCGCCCAGGCGCAGGCCGATTCCAAGAATCTGCCCGAGCGTCCAGACAATATGACCCTGCTGAAGATCTACGCCCTGTTCAAGCAGGCCAGCAGCGGTGACGTGGAAGGTGCGCGTCCTGGCTTCACCGACATGGTGGGCCGCGCCAAGTATGACGCCTGGGCTGCCCTGAAGGGCAACAGCCAGGAAGCGGCGATGCAGCAATACATCGACCTGATCGAAGAACTGAAGGGCTGATCACGCCCGCCGGGGAGCGGGCCGCGGCCCCTCCCCTGCCTTTCCGGCAGCCGTTCAGGCCTTGCCGCCAAACACCTTCTGCATGTTTTCCGCCACCTTGTGTTCGATCTTGTGGGCGAACGCGCTCAGCAGGAATCCCAGCTTGATGTGCATCTGCGCCTGATGCTTGTGCAGCGTGAGCGAACCGGACACGCCGCTGCGCTCGAAATGCAGCACATCGCCTTGCCAGTTGCATTCGATATCGAATTCCTCGGCCATCTGCTCGGCCACTTTTTCTGCCGCTTCGCGGGCTTTCTTGTGTGACAGGTGGTGATCCTGCACGATGTTGATGTCCGCCATCTGGCCTTCCTCGCTTGTTGAACCAGCCGACATGATGCCAGTTGAGGCCGCCCGGCGCTAGTGTGGTTGCCAGCCCATCACCGCCAGCAAGGCCGCGAAACCGACCACGTAAGCGAGCGCCACGTGCCAGCCGTGGCGCAGCCACAGCAACACGGAGCGGGCTTCCGGGTACTGGCCGCTGAGCGCCACCCCGGCCGAGGAACCGAACCAGATCATGGAGCCGCCAAAGCCCACCGCATAGGCCAGGAAGCCCCAGTCGAAGCCGCCCTGGCGCAGCGCCAGCGCCGTCAGCGGGATATTGTCGAACACGGCCGACACGAAGCCGAGCGTGAGCGCGCTGGGCCAGGACGCGGCCGGCAGCGCATGCACCGGCATCATGGAGGCCGACCACACCAGCGCCAGCAGGAACACGGCGCCGCGCAAGGCGCCGGGCAGCTCGTGCCAGTCGGGCCGGCGCCACAGCGCGGTGGCGCCCAGCGTCAGCCACACGGCCGCGCCCAGGAAGGGGAACACGCCTATCCAGTCCGGGAAGCGCACACTGAGCAGGACGTTGACCAGCACCGCCGCCACCAGCACGCCGGCCACGATGGCCACCCGCGGCCAGTCGATGCGCACCCCGGCCGACGCATCCTTGACGATGGGGCTGTAGGCCTGCTGCTGGCGCGCGGCCGGCAGCGCACACACCAGCAGCGCCACGCCGGCCGCCACATAGGCATGCAGCACCTGCGACGGCGCCACGCCGGCCAGCCACATCATGGTGGTGGTGGTGTCGCCCACCACGCTGCCCGAGCCGCCCGCATTGGAGGCGGCCACGATGGCGGCCAGGTAGCCGATGTGCACCTTGCCCCGGAATACGCTGCGGGCCACGGTGCCGCCGATGATGGCGGCGGCGATGTTGTCGAGGAAGCTGGAGATGAAGAACACCAGCACCAGCAGCATGAACGGCCCTTTCCAGTCATCGGGCAGGTAGTCGGGCAGGATGTCGGGTATGCGGCTGCGTTCGAAGTGCCTGGCCAGCAGGGCGAATCCGAGCAGCAGCGCCAGCAGGTTGGCCAGCCCCACCCACTCGTGGCCGGCATGGGCCAGCAGGCCGGCCACGCCCGCGCCTTCGCCGAACGGCGCCCACAGCACCTTGTAGACGGTGATCACCAGCGCCCCGCCCAGCGCCGTCAGCATGGTCGAGACGCGGGCGAAGGCGACCATGGCCAGCACCACGGCGAACAGCAGGAATTCCAGCGGGATACCGGCCAGGACCGGCGCGGCCAGGGCAGGCGTGAGGGGATGGGGCATGCGGTCTCCAGGTAGCTGCGCCGGCTGGGCCGGCTGTCGTGTTTGGCTTGGATTCTAGCGCACCGGAACCGGCCACGGCCAATGCGGGATCGTTTGCGGCCACGCAAACCCGTCCCACCCGCGCGGCGCGACGATGGACGCTGGATGGCGCGCCAGCGCCATCCCCCACTCACCAAGCAAGGAGCGCGCATGAAAATTCTAGCCATAGCCCAGGGCGGCATCGCCGGCCAGGGCGGACACTACGAAGTCGATACCCGCACCAACATCCAGGGCAAGGCGCTGGAGGCAGCGCTGAACAGCGATCACTTCTTCGACGCGCCGCCGTCGGCCGCGTCCGCCGCCGGCGCCGACCAGTTACGCTGGACCATCACGGTCGACGACGGCGGCCGGCGCCACAGCGTGTCGTTCTGCGAAGATGGGCGGCCGGCCAACCTGCGCTGGCAAAAGCTGCTGAACCAGATCCGGGCCGCCACCTGAGCAGCGCGCCCCGGGCCGCCTTGGCCCACCCGGACCTGCATGGGCCAATCTTGACTAGCGTCATCACCCCGCCCGCCGGGGTGTGCTACTGTCCTTCCCCAGTAGAAAAAAGCACCTGTCAGCACACCGCCAGGCCCCGGCGCCGGCGGCGCGTGACCGCACGCGACCAAGCGCGCGGCGCGCATTTGCTTATAGGGATTGTATCTAAGCGCAATTTGTGAGATGTAGCAAATTACCTTAAAATACAGTGCTTTGCTGAAGTTGGCAGGGCCGATATGACGCCGCTGACGGACCAGCGCACCAACATTGATAGGACTGTTATGACTCACGTTGTCACCGAATCTTGCATCAGCTGTCGTTACACCGATTGCGTCGATGTTTGCCCGGTAGATTGTTTCCGCGAAGGCCCGAATTTCCTGGCGATCGATCCGGACGAATGCATCGACTGCGCCGTGTGCGTGGCCGAATGCCCCGTCAACGCCATTTTCGCTGAGGAAGATGTGCCGTCGGACCAGCAGCAATTCATCAAGATCAACGTCGAGCTGGCCCGCAACTGGCCCTCGATCACCAAGACCAAGGCGGCCCTGCCCGAAGCGGAACAGTTCAAGGACGTCAAGGAAAAGCTGCACCTGCTGGTACGCTGATCGCGTCCCGACCCGGCGCGCGTCCGGCACGGCCGGCTGGCAGGCAACAATAGGGAGCAACAGGCAGCAACAGGCAGTGTCGAGGCGTGTTCGCCGCGTGCGCGCGGCGTGGCTCCTTGTTGCCTGAACTTTTAGCCTGAAAGCTTACGCAACAACAGGGAAAATCGTATGCACAGCGTCACCCCCACCCCGGCCGGCGTCATCGAAGCGGATGCCGTCATCATCGGCGCCGGCCCGGTCGGCCTGTTCCAGGTCTTCGAACTGGGCCTGCTGGAAATCAAGGCCCACGTGATCGATTCGCTGCACGCCGTCGGCGGCCAGTGCGTGGAACTGTACCCGGACAAACCCATCTACGATATTCCCGCCGTGCCCTCGTGCACGGGCCAGGAACTGACGGACAACCTGCTCAAGCAGATCGCCCCGTTCGAGCCCACCTTCCACCTGGGCCAGGAAGTAACCATCGTGGAACGGCGCGAGGATGGCCGTTTCAACGTCGAGACCAGCACCGGCACCCGTTTCCTGGCCAAGACCATCTTCATCGCCGCCGGCGTCGGCTCGTTCCAGGCCCGCACGCTCAAGGTCGATGGCATTGAACAATTCGAGAACAGCCAGCTGTTCTACCGCGTCAAGGACCCCGCCCTGTTCGAAGGCAAGAACCTGGTCATCTGCGGCGGCGGCGACTCGGCGCTGGACTGGGCCCTGAACTTCGTCGGCAAGGCCGAATCGGTGGTGCTGGTGCACCGGCGCGAGGACTTCCGCGCCGCGCCCGCCTCGGTGGCCAAGATGAAGGCCCTGTGCGAGCAATACGAAATGCAGCTGATCATCGGCCAGGCCACGGGCTTTGAAAGCCGCGACGGCAAGCTGACCGAACTGAAGGTGACGGGCGCCGACGGCGTCACGCGCCGCGTGCCGCTGGACATGCTGCTGGTGTTCTTCGGCCTGTCGCCCAAGCTGGGCCCGATCGCCGAATGGGGCCTGGACATCGAGCGGCGCCAACTGAAGGTGCAAAGCACGGAGAAATTCGAAACCAACGTGCCCGGCATCTTCGCCGTGGGCGACATCAACACCTATCCGGGCAAGAAAAAGCTGATCCTGTCGGGCTTCCACGAAGCTGCTCTGGCCGCTTTTGGTGCAGCGCCATACATTTTCCCGGACAAGAAAATCCACATGCAATACACGACCACTTCGCCCAAGCTGCACAAAGTGCTGGGCGTGGAAACCCCCGTGTTCGACTAAAAATCCGGCAACGGCCTGGCCGTTTATCCTACAAAAAAGCAGCGGGAACGCTGCTTTTTTTTATTCTGGCTGCGTTATGATGACTTATCGAGCCAAAAAATTCGCTCATTCCCTTGCGGAAACAGCGGTATCATCTTGCAAGGCGCCTGTAAACATGCCGCTCCTGCCTTTCTTGCGGGAATCCCGAAATGCTTTACGACACGAACAAATATCCTATAATTGATCCATGATGTACAGGTTTGGTGCGCCGCACCATCCTCACTGCCAGGAATATTTATGCTCTACCAACTGCACGAAATGCAACGCTCGTTCCTGACGCCTTTGATGCATTGGGCCGACGCGTCGTCCAAACTGTTTACCAACCCCGTCTCGCCGCTGGCGCACACGCCATTTTCGCAGCGGATCGCGGCCGGCTACGAGTTGATGTACCGTTTGGGCAAGGATTACGAGAAGCCAGCGTTCGAGATCGACAGCACGGAAATCAACGGCGAGCAGGTCGGCATCATCGAGCAAGTGGTGGAAACCAAGCCATTCTGCCGCCTGATCCACTTCCGCAAGGACTTGAGCGAGAAAGCGCTGCGCGCCCTCAAGCAACCGAAGGTGTTGCTGGTGGCGCCGCTGTCGGGCCACCACTCCACGCTGCTGCGCGACACGGTGCGCGGCCTGCTGGTGGAACACGACGTCTACATCACGGACTGGACGGATGCGCGCATGGTGCCCGTGTCGGCCGGCCCGTTCCACCTGGACGACTACATTTTCTACGTACAGGACTTCATCCGCCTGCTGGCGCCGGACCTGAACGTGATTTCCGTGTGCCAGCCGACGGTGCCGGTGCTGGCCGCCATCTCGCTGATGGCGTCGGACAACGATCCCAAGCTGCCCAAGACCATGACCATGATGGGCGGCCCGATCGACCCGCGCAAATCGCCCACCCAGGTCAACAACCTGGCGACGGAAAAGAAATTCTCGTGGTTCGAGAACACGGTGATCTACTCGGTGCCGCCCAACTATCCGGGCTTTGGCCGCAAGGTCTATCCGGGCTTCCTGCAGCACGCCGGTTTCATCGCCATGAACCCGGGCCGCCACGCCCAGAGCCACCGCGAGTTCTACATGCACCTGGTGGAAGGCGACGACGAGCCGGCCGAAAGCCACCGCAAGTTCTACGACGAATACAACGCCGTGCTCGACATGCCGGCCGAATACTACCTCGACACCATCAAGACCGTGTTCCAGGAATTCCGCCTGCCCAAAGGCACGTGGATGGTTGGCGGCAAGCCCGTGCGCCCGCAGGACATCAAGACGGTGGCGCTGTTCACGGTCGAAGGCGAGCTCGATGACATTTCCGGCGCCGGCCAGACCCAGGCCGCGCACGAGCTGTGCAGCGGCATCCCGGCCCACATGCAGCAAGACTTCGTGGCGCCGCAAGCGGGCCACTACGGCATCTTCTCGGGCCGCCGCTGGCGCGAGATGATCTGCCCGAAAATTGGGGAGTTCATCCGCAAGCACGGCTAAGCGAGTTTCCACCCCAACAAATCGGGGACGTAACACGGTTTTCCCGCATGGCAAAACCGTGTTACGTCCCCGATTTTTCTAGTCGGCCACCGGCCGTGCGTGCGGCACAACCGCCCGGCGCGGCGCGGTACCGCCATCAAGGTGGGCGCGCTGCCAGTATTCCTTCTCCAGCCGTTCCAGGTCCAGTTCATGGGCCGCGTTGTTGAAGGCCTTCTGCTGCTCCAGTCCCTGCGCCGTGTGCTTGAAGCACACCGTCACGGGCCGCTCCTTGAACAGGTTGTCCGCGAGCCCCACCCGCTCGCGCTCGGCCGCGCCAAACTGCGGCGTGTGCAGCAGGTAATCGAGCACGTGACGCTCGATGACGATCACGGAATAGCGCCCGATTAACAGCTTGCGCAAATTGGTCTCGTCATTGACGCCTTCCTCGGGCGACACGTCACCGCGCGCACGGGCCGCGTCGAACTGTTCGCCATACGCATAGCCGGCCACCGTGCCCAGCCGCACGCCGCGCAGGCCGGCCAGCGTGTCGGGCCGCACGGGCGCCGATTTCAGGTAGGCGAGCACGGTTTGCGTGCTGCCAATGGGCGAGGAAAAATGACACAGTTTTTCGCGCTCCGGCGTACGCCACACGGGCAGCAAGCCGGCGTAACGGGGATTGTGCAGGCCAAACTCCATGGCCCGCTTCCAGGGAAAATATTCGATCTCCGAACGCATGCCCAGGTGCTGATACACGGCGGCTACCAGCGCGCCGGACAAACCATCGCCCGGCAGCGCGGCAGTGACGAACGGCGGCCACTCATCAGCTGAAAAACGCACCACCGGCAATGGCGCCGCCGCCAGCCACGCGGGCCAGCACGCGCAAGCCAACCATGCCATCACGATGCCCGACTTCAACCGCCCCATCCCCATGCTCCATTGTTAGCCCGGCGGTCACCATGCCGCCGGTATGATCGGCCCCTATCGTCCCACAAAAGGCCGTTCAGCACGGTTGTATTTCAGCAACTTTCTATTGAAAGCCCGGCCGCGCAATGATGCGGGATATTTTTCGGCCCCTGGCGCGCGGATATTGGATAATGACGTTTTACCGCATTCAAGCTGACCGTGTCGCCCACCAACACCCCCACCCTCGCCGACCGCATCGAAGACGTGCTGCCGCAAACCCAGTGCACCAAGTGCGGCTACCAGGGCTGCCGCCCTTACGCCGAAGCGATCGCGGCCGGCCAGGCCGAGATCAACCAGTGCCCGCCCGGCGGCGCGCAAGGCGTGGCCCGCCTGGCCACGCTGACGGGCCGCCAGGTCATCCCCATCAATCCCGTCAACGGCATGGAGCGCCCGCGCGCCGTGGCCTACATCGACGAGGCGCTGTGCATCGGCTGCACGCTGTGCATCCAGGCCTGCCCGGTGGACGCCATCGTGGGCGCGGCCAAGCAGATGCACACCATCGTGCCCGAGCTGTGCACGGGCTGCGACTTGTGCGTCGACCCGTGCCCCGTCGATTGCATCGTCATGTACCCGGTCACGGAGAGCACGGGCTGGGATGCGTGGAGCCAGCCGCTGGCCGACGCCGCGCGCGAACGGCATGACTTCCGCGCGCTGCGCCTGCGCCGCGACGCCGAGGAAAATGATGCACGCCTGGCCGCCAAAGCCGTGGCCAAGTTGAAGGCGGTGGACGCGCTGGACCCGGCCACGGCGGCCGACGAGGCGGAAAAGGAACGCAAGCGCGCCATCATCGCGGCGGCCATGGAACGGGCGCGCCTGAAGAAGGAAGCGGCGCAGCAGCAGGAAGCAACGCCGCCGCAGGCTGCCGCCAAGGAAAACAAACCCGAATGAATCAAGCCAAACGCTACGAAATGTTCACGCGCTTTCGCGCGGCCAATCCCAAACCGGTCACGGAACTGGAATACACGACACCATTCGAACTGCTGATCGCCGTGCTGCTGTCGGCCCAGGCCACGGACGTGGGCGTGAACAAGGCCACCCGCAAGCTGTACCCGGTGGCCAATACGCCGGCCACGATGCTGGCGCTGGGCGAGGAAGAACTCAAGAGCTACATCCAGACCATCGGCCTGTACAAGACCAAGGCCAAGAACGTGATCGCCACCTGCAAGATCCTGCTGGAACAGCATGGCGGCGAAGTGCCACGTGACCGCGCGTCGCTGGAAGCGCTGCCCGGCGTGGGCCGCAAGACAGCCAATGTGGTGATGAATACGGCTTTCGGCGAACCGACCATGGCGGTTGATACCCACATCTTCCGGGTAGCCAACCGCACCGGCCTGGCGCCGGGCAAGAATGTCGATATCGTGGAGCAGAAGTTGCTCAAGTTCGTGCCCAGGGAATTCCTGTACGACGCCCACCACTGGCTGATCCTGCACGGCCGCTACACCTGCAAGGCGCGCAAGCCCGAATGCTGGAACTGCATGGTGGCCGACCTGTGCGACTACCGCCACAAGACGCCAGCGCCGGAAGGCGCCTGAAGCGCAGGATATTGCGCAACCCGCGCACGCCGCACACAAACGCCCGCGCGCACCTCACGCGCGCGGGACAGCGCCCTCGCCTTACACCAGCACCAGGTTGTCGCGGTGGATCAGCTCCGGGCCTTCCACGAAGCCGAGGATGGCCTCGATCTCCGTCGACGGCTTGCGCATGATGCGGCGCGCTTCCGCGCTCGTGTAGTTCGACAGGCCGCGCGCCACCGGGTGGCCTTCCGGATTGACGCAGGTGATGACGGCGCCGCGGCCGAATTCACCTTTCACCGCCGTCACGCCGATCGGCAGCAGCGACTTGCCTTCATCCCTCAGCTTCTGCACGGCGCCCGCGTCCAGCACCACCTGGCCCACCGTGTGCAGGTGGTCAGCCATCCATTGCTTGCGTGCCGTCAGGTGGCCCGTCTGCGCCGTCAGCTCGGTGCCGATCGCTTCGCCTTGGGCCAGGCGGGTCAGCACGTCGCTGTCGCGGCCCCAGGCGATGATGGTGTGGGCGCCCGACTTGGCGGCGCGCTTGGCGGCCAGGATCTTGGTCAGCATGCCGCCGCGGCCGATGCTGCTGCCGGCGCCACCGGCCATGGCTTCCAGCGCCGGGTCGCCGGCGCGGCCCTGGCGGATCAGCTGCGCGTTCGGGTCCTTGCGCGGATCGGCCGAGAACAGGCCATGCTGGTCGGTCAGGATGATCAGCGCGTCGGCCTCGATCAGGTTGGCCACCAGCGCGCCCAGCGTGTCGTTGTCACCGAACTTGATTTCGTCCGTCACCACCGTGTCGTTCTCGTTGATGATGGGGACCACGCCCAGGCGCAGCAAGGTGGTGAGCGTGGAGCGCGCGTTCAGGTAGCGTTCGCGGTCGGCCAGGTCTGCGTGCGTCAGCAGCACTTGCGCCGTGCCCAGCTGGTGGGCCCGGAAGCTCGTTTCATAGATCTGCGCCAGGCCCATCTGGCCCACGGCCGCGCAAGCCTGCAATTCGTGGATGTCGGTGGGGCGCTGCTCGAAGCCCAGGCGCAGCATGCCCTCGGCCACCGCGCCGGACGACACCAGCACCACTTCCTTGCCCAATGCCCGCAGGCCGGCGATCTGCGCGGCCCAGCGCGCGATGGCGGCGTGGTCCAGGCCCCGGCCGTCGTTGGTGACGAGCGAGGAACCGACCTTGATGATGACGCGGGTGGCTTTCTGTATGACGGAATTCATGGAGCGGCGGTTCTTATCTCAAGGCGCGGCCGGGCCGCGCATGGCTATCAAACACCCCGGCGCGCGCGCCAGGACCAGGATTGCTGTGATATCGCCGGAGACGGGCGGGTCGCCCGGTCTTGCCGCAACCGGCGCCGCGCCCACGGTAGCGGGGCCTGCGCCGACAAGGTCGATATAAACCGTGGTAACCGTTTATATCAAAGGGAAAATGCGAATCGGCCGCGCGAGGCGGCCGAATGGGAATCACGTACTGTGATTGTAATCGAAGACGGGCTTGCCGTTCAGTACGATCAGTCCAGGATCTTAGTCCAGGATCTTGAAGCGGGGATCGTCCGGATCGATGGACGAGATGCCACGCGCCTCTTCCGTCATCTGGGTTTCTTCCGCGCGCTGTTCCTCGTGCTTCTTCTGCTCCAGGTGCAGGTAGATGGCGTTGACCAGCTCCTGCGTGCCTTCGTGGCTCAGGGCCGAGATCTCGAACACGGGCCCTTTCCAGCCAAAGCGCTTGAGGAAGTCCTTGACCACCGTCTTGCGCTCCGCTTCGGGCACCATGTCCAGCTTGTTGAGCACCAGCCAGCGCGGCTTGTCGACCAGGGCTTCGTCGTACTTCTTGAGTTCCTTGACCAGGGCCTTGGCTTCCTTGACCGGATCGACGTTGGCTTCGAACGGCGCCAGGTCGACGATGTGCAGCAGCAGGCCGGTGCGCTGCAGGTGGCGCAGGAACTGGTGGCCCAGGCCGGCGCCTTCGGCCGCGCCCTCGATCAGGCCGGGAATGTCGGCGATCACGAAGCTGCGCTCGTGCGACACGCGCACCACGCCCAGGTTGGGGTGCAAGGTGGTGAACGGGTAGTCGGCGATCTTGGGACGGGCGTTGGAGACGGCCGTGATGAAGGTGGACTTGCCCGCGTTGGGCATGCCCAGCAGGCCCACGTCGGCCAGCACCTTCAGCTCCAGGCGCAGTTCGCGCCGTTCGCCTTCCTTGCCTTCAGTCTTCTGGCGCGGCGCACGGTTGGTCGACGTCTTGAAGTGGATGTTGCCCCAGCCGCCCTCGCCGCCCTTGGCCAGCAATTCGATCTGACCGTGCTCGGTCAGGTCAGCGATGATTTCGCCGCTGGTGTTGTCGATGATCAGGGTGCCCACCGGCATGCGCAGCTGGATGTCTTCCGCGCCCTTGCCGTAGCAATCGGCGCCGCGTCCGGGCTCGCCGTCCTTGGCCTTGTGCATCTTGGAGTAGCGGTAATCGACCAGGGTGTTGACGTTGCGGTCGGCGATGGCCCAGATCGAGCCGCCTTTGCCGCCGTCGCCGCCGTCCGGGCCGCCGAAGGGTCTAAATTTTTCACGGCAAAAAGAGGCGCAGCCATTGCCGCCGTTGCCGGCGATGACTTCAATTTTTGCTTCGTCGATAAACTTCATAGTGTGCCGCCATAAAACTAAAAAGGCTCTACCTTGGGCAGAGCCTTTCGATTGAAGGCTTGCGCCTTACGGGGTGGCATGCCGCGCGGGCATGCCGGTACCAATTACGCTGGTACGACGGTCACGAACTGGTGCGAGTTCGGGCCCTTGACAACGAACTTCACCTTGCCGTCCACCAGGGCGAACAGGGTGTGGTCCTTGCCCATGCCTACGCCTTCGCCGGCGCGCACTGGGGTGCCGCGTTGACGAATGATGATGCCGCCGGCGTTGATCGCCTGGCCGCCGTAGACTTTAACGCCCAGACGTTTTGATTCTGAGTCGCGGCCGTTTCGCGTAGTGCCGCCGCCTTTTTTGTGTGCCATTCTAAAGCTCCTTCGATACTAGTGTGATTCGGGCAAGCAGCGATTAGCCGTTGATCGAAACGATTTGGATTTCGGTGTAATTCTGGCGATGGCCCTGATGCTTCTGGTAGTGCTTACGACGACGCATCTTGAAAATCTTCACCTTATCGTGACGACCGTGTGCCACAACAGTTACCAGTACCTTCGCACCTTCGACCAATGGAGCACCAAACTTGATGCTGTCGCCCGCGCCAACGGCGAGAACCTGATCGATGGTGATTTCGGAACCAATGTCTGCCGGTATCTGTTCTACTTTGAGTTTTTCGCCAGCGACAACTTTATACTGTTTGCCACCGGTTTTTATGACCGCGTACATGATTTGAAACCTCATCAAATGTTTAGAAAAATTCCCTCCCGGCTCGGCGTTGCAAGCAGGCTGAAAACGGGGGAACCGCTGATTATACATGCGTTGGGATTTCGCGTCAAAAACTATTCACAAACTTGATGCGGCGTGGTATGTCACTCCGGGCGGCCAGCGGTATCGTTATGCGAATGACATCCAAGTTGCAGGCCCTGGCGGCCAAATGCCCCTTGGCGCAAGGCCATGTCGTATAATCGCGGCACCCTATACAGTCCATCGCAGGTTCGCCTTGTCCGACGCTACCCAACACACCAAGCAAAACACCATCGCCCAAACGATCGCCGCCGACATGGACGCGGTCAACACGGTGATCCGCCAGAAATTGCATTCCGAGGTCAGCCTCGTCAACCAGATCGCTGAATACATCATCAGCGCCGGCGGCAAGCGCATCCGGCCGGTGCTGGTGCTGCTGGTGGCCAACGCCTATGCCTACCAGGGGCGGGCGCACCACGAGCTGGCGGCCGTGGTCGAATTCATCCACACGGCGACCCTGCTGCACGACGACGTGGTGGACGAATCGTCGCTGCGCCGCGGCCGCGCCACGGCCAATGCGCTGTTCGGCAACGCCGCTTCCGTGCTGGTGGGTGACTTCCTGTACTCGCGCGCGTTCCAGATGATGGTGGGCCTGAACAACATGCGCGTGATGCAGATCCTGTCGGACGCCACCAACGTGATCGCCGAAGGCGAAGTGCTGCAACTGCTGAACATGCACGATCCGGACGTGAACGAGGAACGCTACCTGCAAGTGATCCGCTCCAAGACGGCCAAGCTGTTCGAGGCGGCGGCCGAACTGGGCGCCCTCGTCTCGGGCGCAACGGACGCCCAGATCGCGGCGGCCGGCGAATACGGCCGCTCGCTGGGCACGGCCTTCCAGCTCATCGACGACGTGCTCGACTACGCGGGCGACGCCGGCGAGATCGGCAAGAACGTGGGCGACGACCTGCGCGAAGGCAAACCCACCCTGCCGCTGATCTACCTGATGGAAAACGGCACGGAAGAACAGCGGGCGCTGGTGCGCAGCTGCATCGAGCAGGGCGACGAACAGCATTTCGACACCATCCTGGCCGCCATCACCACCAGCGGCGCGCTCGAATACACGCGCCAGCAAGCCGTGACGGCATCCCAGCGCGCGGCCGACGCCATCGCCGACCTGCCCGACAGCGTCTACAAGCAATCGCTGCTGCAGCTGGCCCACTTCGCCGTCGACCGCACGCACTGACGCCGCACGGCGGCTTTCAGGGCCGCCGGCGCAGTGACAGGATACTTACAGGATCTCTTTCACCAGATCGGATGGACGGCACAGGCGCACGCCCTTGTCCGTCACCACGAACGGACGGTTGATCAGGATGGGATGGGCCATCATCGCATCGAGCAAGGCTTCGTCCGGCAAGCTCAGGTCCGACAGGCCCAGTTCATTGTACAAATCGCCCTTGTCGCGCATGGCGCCCCGCACCGTGAGGCCGGCCGCCGCGATCATCTGCTGCAGCGCCGCCCGCGTGGGCGGCGTTTTCACGTAATCGACGATCTGCGGTTCCACGCCGGTGGCGCGGATCAGTTCCAGCGTGTTGCGCGAGGTGCCGCATGCCGTGTTGTGATAGATGGTGATGCCCATGTTGATCCTTGCTTGTTCTGGTTAGTCTGAAAACGAGGCAGGCATTATCGCCGAAATGGTGGCCGGGCGCCGGCGCCCGCCGCACTCGCTTAGCTGGCCGGCGCGGGAGCGGGCAGCAACGCCAGCAAGCCCTTGGCCAGGAACACGACCAGCAGCGTGCCGGCCAGGTCACCGATGAACATCACGGCGAAACCGCGCAGCAGATTGGCGTCGCCATGCAGCGCGAACCAGATATGGTGCAGCAGCGGGCTGGCCACCGAGCTGGCCACGGTGCAGGCGAACAGCGTGGCCGGCGCGATCCCGGCCAGCGTGAAGCGCGAACCGAGCTTGTGGTGCAGAACCAGATACACCAGATACGGGCCGATGGCGCCGGCGATGGCGCCCATGGTGGCGCGCAGCGCGTCGCCGGGGAAGTAATACCAGTAGCAGGCGACCCAGCCCGTCAACAGCAGGCCGATGGCGCCCATGCGACCAAACAGCAAGGTGCACAGCAGCCGCGTGCCGGCCGGCAGGTAGATCCAGCCTATGCCCTTCAGGTATTCGGCCTTGAAGATGAACAGCTCGTTGGCCAGCATCATCAGGCCATGCATGGCGACGGTGGCGAGGATCAGGTACAGGTTGCTGCGTAACTGCGCGGATGGCTGGTGCATGCTTTGGGACCGGGGCTTGGGGTCGGGAGCCTGATGGAATAAGGCACACTACCACAGCGCCAAGCGGGCGTCGCATCAATTTCGATTAAAAATTGCAGTTCGATAGTTGAACAATCCACAAATTTCTGGTGTAATTGTTCCTAAGCGGGGTGTAGCTTAGCCTGGTAGAGCGCTACGTTCGGGACGTAGAGGCCGGAGGTTCGAATCCTCTCACCCCGACCACAGGATTCCTTCAAAAACAGCGGCTCATGCGACCCGCTGTTTTTTTTTTGCAGGTCGATCAGTGGCAAATCCGTGGCACTGCGCAGTTTATTGCAGGCGGCGCATGTCAGCGGACTGTTTCATCGACCGCCGCAGTGCGACCGCGTCGGCCTGGATCACAGAACCATTATCCAATCGGAATACTTGCATGGTCTCGGCGACGGACTGCGCCGTCCCCTCCAAAGAACCGGCGGCCGCCGAAATCTCCTCCACCATCGCCGCGTTCTGTTGGGTAATCCCGTCAAGTTCAGTGATGGCGCGGTTCACTTCCGAGATGCCCGTCAGCTGCGCGTGGGATGCGCTGCTGATGTCGCTGACCAGGGCCGACACTCTGCGCACGCCTGCCACAGCCTTGTTCAGCGTGACCTGGGCGGCTGTCGTTTTCGCATGCCCCTGTTCCACTTTGCCGCCGGAGTCGTCGATCAAATGTTTGATCTCCTTGGCCGCGCTCGAGGTGCGCTGCGCCAGGGCGCGCACTTCACTCGCCACCACCGCGAAGCCGCGCCCCTGCTCGCCGGCCCGAGCAGCCTCGACCGCGGCATTCAGCGCCAGGATATTGGTCTGGAAGGCAATGCTGTCGATGACTTGGGTGATTTCACTGATGCGTCCCGACGCGGCCTGGATTTCCTGCATCGTGCTGTTGACTTCATCCACTGCCAGGCGGCTCTGTTCTGCCACTTCGGAAACCTGCTCAGACAGTTCATTCGCTTGGTCAGCCGCGTCAGTTGTTTGACGCACAGTTGCACTTATTTGTTCTATGGCGGCAGCGGTCTTTTCCAGATTGGCCGCTTGCAGCTCGGTTCGGCTGGAAAGTTCCAAATTGCCTTGGGCGATTTCATGCGTCCCCTGGAGCATCGCCATGCTCTGTTCGCGCGCATCCCGCACGATAGACAAAATATTGACATTCAATTGTCCTAAGGCCTGCTGTAACTGGCCCAATTGATCGTCACGCGTGCGCGCCACGATCTGCGTCAGGTCTCCCGCCGCCATCGTATTGGCAGCCGTAATAAGTCCATCCAGCGGCTTGACCATCAGCCAGCTCAGATAGCGCCAGCCGCACAACAAGGTAAATAATTTGAAGAGGAAAAGTCCAGGCCCTGCCATCGGCAGGTTGGCGGGAATCAACGCCGCCACCGCGGCATTAATCACGACGACAACTAACAAAGCCAACAAGATATTTGTCGACAGTCCAAAACGGAACAGCCGCGCCAGTCGCCCCTTGAGGGTGTCGCTCTCTACCAGGCCGCCCGATAGCCGCAAGGTCCGCTTTCCACTCTGCTTCTCAGCGCGCATCCTGGCATACAACTGTTCGGCGGCACGGATCTGGTCGCGCGTCGCCTCTGTGCGCACCGACATATAGCCGACCGGCTTGCCATCGCTCATCAGCGGGGTGGCGTTCGCCATGACCCAATAATAATCCCCGTTGCTGCGGCGGTTCTTCACCGGCGCAGACCATGGCTTTCCGGCGCTGATCGTGGCCCACATGTCGCGATAGGCTTCTTCCGGCATGTCAGGGTGCCGCACCAAATTATGGGGCTGGCCTAACAACTCCTCCTTGCTAAATCCACTGACCTCGATAAATGTTGAATTACAGTAAAGAATACGTCCCTTGGTATCTGTCGTCGAAACTAGCGTCTGCCCTCTAGGGAAAGGGTATTCGTTCTGGGTGACGGGAAGATTTGTACGCATGCGCTAACCCTCGGAAATAGCAAACCTGCTCTACTGATCCATCAACTCCCCTGACCGCGACAACACAGGTCGCCAGGTCAAGCCATTTGGTTGACGCATGGAAACTTTACATGCTGCAACATGCATTCCGCTACTCATTCCACGACAGGAAACATCCAATTTGCGACATTTCAAGTCCTCCATCCCCCCTGCGCTTCGTCAACATGGCGAAGTTCGACAGCCGGCTTCATCCACTGGCGGCGCCTTGTGCGCTGACGGGCACGTCATGAGGCGGCGCGGTGTCCCCAGCGCTACAAGCACCATCTCCCGCAGGCGACAGGACTGCCCAACACTCAAGCGACTCGGCGACGCCACTTTGTCGGCGATTCGCCAAATTGCTTCGAGAACCAGCGCGTAAACGAGTTGGGCTCGGTATATCCCAATAACGACGCGATCTGGCCGATATCGAAACGTCCGCTTGTCAGGTACTGCCGAGCCTGCTCCCGACGGGCTTCATTGAGCATCTCGGAGAATTCGCTGTGCTCAGCAGCCAAGTCCATCTGCAATTTGTGCACACTGACGCCCAGCGACTGGGCCACCGCCTTGATACTCGCACGTTGTATCGGCATGTGCAAATGGATCAGACGACGCACGCGGGCCGTCATGGAACCGCGCGCCGCCGCAGGGATCGATTCGATCAGGCTGCTGGCATAGCGTCCGAGAATGGGATCTGCCATCGGATTGGGGGCGTCCAGATCGGCACGGGCAAAGCGCATGCCGTTGATCTCCGCATCAAACACGCAGCGACAGCGAAAGATGCGCTGATGGTCATCCAACTGACGCGGTGCGCTGTGCTGCAGATAGACCACGCGCGGCGCCCAATTCGGACCGAGCAGTGTGCGAAACAGGTTCAGATTCGACGCCAGCGCCAATTCGATGGACTGCCGTTGAGGCTGGGCGTGGCCGGTCAATACTTCCTCAACCAGCAATGCCGAGTCGCCCTCTTCTTCGATACGCAGGGCGACGGACTCGTTGATCATGGACAGATAGCGATGCACCATGCTCCACGCGTCGCGCAAGTTGCGCTGATGGGCTAACAGCAAGCCCACCACGCCGAAGGCCGACATGCTGCGCGGTTGTGACATGCGCAGGCCAACGGTCTCGCACTGGCTGATCCGCGCCGTTTCTTCGATCAGCTTGGCGACGGGATCGACCGGAATGAGCGCGTCAGGGGTATCGATAATGTGCGGGCGCAGGCCGACCCGCAGCATTTGGGCGGCCCCGTCCACACCCAGCTGCTCGGCCACGTTCAGGTAATTGGCTAATACGGCCGCTCGCACACAGCCCATCGGATATCTCCAGCGTAGATCAAATGATAGATTTCATGAACGAAATGATAGGTCCGATTTTAGCAGCATCATTACACTGTTTCGTACGGCAGCATGCTGACCAGAGAAAAATGACCTTACTGGAGGATGACCATGAAAATTGAACAACTGACCTGTGCCCTGGGCGCGGAGCTGAAAGACGTACGCCTGGCCGATGCCATCAACAATGACGACCTGTTTGCTTCCATCAAGCAGGCGCTGCTCGACCACAAAGTGCTGTTCGTGCGCGACCAGCCCATGAGCGACGCCGAACATGCGGCTTTCGCCAGGCGTTTCGGCCAGCTGGAAGACCATCCGCTGGCCAACAGCGCGGACGGCGAGCCGGGCATCATCCACATCTGGAAAACCCCGGACAACCCGCCCGAGCGTTACGAAAACGCCTGGCATAACGACGCCACCTGGCGCGAGGTTCCGCCCATGGGTTCCGTGCTGCGCTGCGTCGAATGCCCGCCCGTGGGCGGCGACACCATGTGGGCCAACATGGAACTGGCGTACGAGCGCCTGCCCGAGCACATCAAGCAGACCATTGAAGGCCTGCGCGCGCGCCACAGCATGGAAGCATCGTTCATGGCGGCCCGTCCCATCGAAGACCGGCTGGCGATGAAGGCGCGCTACCCCGATCCGGAACATCCGGTGGTGCGCACCCACCCGGAAACGGGCCGCAAGAGCTTGTTTGTCAACGCCTTCACCACCCATTTCACCAACTTCCACACGGCCAAGAACGTCCGCTACGGCATGGACTTTCATCCGGGCGCATCCGATCTGCTGGAATACCTGATCCGCCAGGCCAGCATCCCGGAATACCAGGTGCGCTGGCGCTGGAGCAAGGATGCGGTGGCGATCTGGGACAACCGCTGCACCCAGCACTACGCCGTGATGGATTACGCGCCATGCATCCGCCGCATGAACCGCGCCACCATCGTCGGCGATAAGCCGTACTGATCAGGAACACGCAGGTTCGCCCTGCTGACCGAGCTGGCCTTCGTCGCCGTGCTGGCCGTCCGCGGCCGCCGTGGACGTAGCGGCCGGCGGTTCGCATCCTCTCACCCCGACCAAAATTCCATGACAAAACAGCGAGCCGCGGCTCGCTGTCTTGTTTTCGGGGTGCACGCACTGACACCACCATCGGTTGCCCCCGACGCCTTCCCCTCCCCTTCGATCTCAACATCGCCCGCCCGGCCGCTGCCGGCCGACCGCTCATCTCCCGGCGGCCGGTTATTCCTGCAATGTGACTATTTTTGTTGTTTTTAAGCCATTATTTAATAAAAGACAGCCCCGCTGGCGAACTCAAGCAACTGTTTTCAATATAGTATTCTGGACAAATAAATAAGTTTCTAAAATTCAAGTTGTTTGTATTGCAATAAACCAATAAAGATAGCTAAGATGACAAAATCTTACAGCCATTACGATAGCCTCAACGTCACACGCGACGCGCCGGCCGAGGTCATCCGCGCGGCCTATCGTTCGCTATCGCAAAAGCATCACCCGGATAAGAACGTCGGTGACCAGGCCGCCGCCCAAGTGATGATGCGGCTCAACGCTGCCTACAGCGTGTTGTCGGACGAAGAGCAAAGAAGACGATACGATCTGCAATTTCAAGACGCTCCGGATGGCAACCCCGGCAACAGAGCGCACGCCCTGCTGCGGCAGGTCCGCCGTCTGGCGCGCGGCCGCAATGGGCGGCTCGCCGCTGTGCTGCTCGGCGCGACCGCCATGGTCTCGGCGCCGATCACCTGGCTGATCTGGAAGGACCACCAAACCACGCTGCGCATCGAACAGGGCTTGATCGATGCCGCTGGCCATGCGCCCTCCCCTGCCGCCGAATGGCCTGGCACCGCGGATCAACAACGCGCCATGCCGGCCACGGGCAACGCCCGGCCCACCGGGCCTGCCCGCACCGCGGTGATCCAGATTACTGCCCCGCCGGCCCTGGAGACAAGCTCGGCTGCACGACTGTCGCCGGCGCCGGCAGCGGCGAGCAAGATGACCGATTATGCGCGCCTGAGCGCCATGTTAAAAAGCATGGGCCTGGGCTTGTACAAGCTGGACTCGTCCGCGCCTGCCAAGCCGGCCCAACCGGCGCCGCCGCAAGCGCCCGAGGTGGCAAAGGCGGAACCGGCGCCGCCAGCGTCCATGCCCGCCCCCGTTGCCGCGCCAGCCAATAGCCTCGTGCGCGACGAGACGGCACGCCCCGCCGCGCCGCCGGCCCCCGTGCGCGGCGACGTGAAGTCCGCCACCGAAGCCAGCCCTGTCATCGCTGCGTCGCCGGCCAAAGCGGACGCGGCCGCCGCCAGCCAGGCAGCGCGTGCCGCCGTCGTCGCCGACGCGCACAATTGCGTTGCGCCGCCCTACCCGCTCAATGCCTACCGCAGTGGCAAGACCGGCTCGGTCTTGCTGGCCATGTTGATCGGCAACGATGGCCGGGTCATCGAATCGAAAGTGCAAAAGTCGAGCGGCTCATCCGAACTGGACAGGGCAGCGCGCGATGCGCTCGCGCTGTGCAAATTCAAGCCAGCTGACGGCCAGACCACGCCGGCCTGGGCCAACCTGACCTATGTCTGGTCGATAGACTGACGGCCGGCACGCGGCACACCAGCCTGCCCTTGTAAGGCTCCCGTCAGCGGACGCTGCCAGCATGGAAGGTGTCTAGCGAGGAGCATACGATGGTTCCATTCCGCAAGTGCATGGCGCTGGCCGCCCTGGCCGTCAGCGGCGCCGCGTCCGCCGAGGTCTATTGTTCCGACCCCATCGCCGACTGGCAGCCGCGCGAACAACTGCAGCGCGAAGTCGAACGGCGCGGCTGGACGGTGCAGCGCATCAAGATCGACGACGGTTGCTACGAACTGCGGGCCATCGACCGCAAGGGCAACAAGATCAAGGCCAGGTTCGCGCCCGCATCGCTGCGCATCCGCACACTGGCGGTGGAATTCGACCCCGCCGGCGATGCATCCGACTACCTGCCGGACCTGGCGCCCCCCGGCCCTCGCCGGCAACGTCTCGGCCCCAACTCCCACGGAGAGATCAAATGAAAATCACAACCGCCTGCGCCTGCCTGGCCGGCAGCCTGGCGCTGCCCGGCCTGGCCCAGGCGCGCCCCGTCACGCTTACGGCCCAGATGCAAAACTATGGCGGCAACGGCGCCTACCTGGCCGTCTATGTCACCGACGCCGCCGGCAAGTACAAGAAGACGCTGTGGGTGGCCGGCAAGAAGGTCAAGTATTACAAGCACCTGAGCGACTGGGCCCGCGGCAGCGGCATGAATCCGCGCGAATTCGATGGCGTGAGCGGCGCCAGCGTCGGCAGCGGCAAGGCGCTCAAGGTGACGGTGGAACTGGCCGATGCCCTGATCGACGCCGGCTATGAAATCCGCGTCGACAGCGCCGTCGAGGATGGCCGCGATCATCCGGCCGACGCACGGGCGCCGCTGACGAAACAGGGCGCCGGCAAGCCGGTGGGTGGACGCGGCTACGTCAAGTCCTTCACCTACGACATGTAAGCATCCGGTATGCTGCGCCAGCTGCACGCGCTGCCCGGCCTGATCAGCGCACTGCTGGTGATGCTGATCGGCCTGACGGGCGCCGTGCTGTCCGTCGATCCCGCGCTCGACCGCCTGGGCGCCAGCGTGCCGTCCGGCGTCAGCGTGGCCCAGCTGGCGGACCGGGTCACGCGCCATTACCCTGGCGTGGAACAGATCCAGCGCTCGCCATCGGGCGCCATCATCGTCTACTACAGCGCGGGCGAGAAGTCTGGCGCGGACCTGGTCGATCCGGCCAGCGGCCAGCGCCTCGCAGCCTATGTGCCGCCCGTGTATGCGCGCTGGTTCAAGGAGCTGCACCGTTCCCTGTTCCTCGACACGGCCGGCAGCGCGGCGACCGGCATCACGGCGCTGGCCATGCTGCTGTTGTCCGTCACCGGCCTGCTGTTGCTGGTCAAGCGCGTGGGCGGCTGGCGCCAGCTGGCGCGCCCGCTGCACGGCAACCGCAGCCAGCGCTGGCATGCCCAGGTCGCGCGGCTGGCCGTAGCCGGCCTGCTGTTGTCGGCACTGACGGGCAGCTACATGTCGGCCGCGACCTTCAGCTTCGTGTCCGACGGGGCGCAGGAGGAACCCGATTTCCCCGCCACCACCGCCAGCGGCCCGCCCTTGCCGGCCGCGCACCTGGCCGCCCTGCTGGCCACCGACCTGGGCGACTTGCGCGAACTGGTGGTGCCGGTGCCCGGCAACCAGCCCGCCGTCTACACCTTGCGTACCGTGCATGGCGACGGCTATGTCGATCCCGTCAACGGCGCGCTGCTCGGCTACCGTCCCCATAGCGCGGTGCGCGACGTGTACGACCTGATCTACCAGCTGCATACGGGCGAAGGCTTGTGGTGGCTGGGCCTGCTGCTTGGCCTGTGCGCGCTGGGCGCGCCGTGGCTGGCCGCGACGGGCGCCATCGTCTGGTGGCAGCGCCAGCGCGCCAAGCCTCGCCTGCCCGGTAACAGTGCGCTGGCCTCGGCCGACGCCGTGATCCTCGTCGGCAGCGAGAACAACAGCACCTGGGGCTTCGCGCGCGAACTGCATGCAGGTTTGCGCCAGGCCGGCCTGCGCGTGCATACGGCGGCCATGAACCGTTTCTCCGCCCGCTACGGCGCCGTGCGCCAGTTGTTCATCCTGACCTCGACTTACGGCGACGGCGACGCACCCGCCAGCGGCAGGCAATTCCTGGCCCATCTGGAAGGCGTCCAGCCCGGCCCGGACGCCAGCTTCGTCGTGCTGGGATTCGGCGACCGCCAGTTTCCCAAGTTCTGCCAGTTCGCCCATGACGTGGATGCCGCGCTGGCGGCCCATGGCTGGCGCCGCGCGCTGGCGCTGACCCTGATCGACCGCCAGTCATCGCAGGACTTCGCGCGCTGGGGCGTTGAAGTGGGCAAGCTGCTCGGCCATGAACTCGCGCTCGCGCATACGCCGGCGCATCCGCGCACCCATGCGCTGCAACTGCAGGAGCGCCACGATTACGGCCTGCAGGAACAGGAGCCGACGGTGGTGCTGCGTTTTGTCGCCGCGCCACCGCCGTCCGATGCGGGCTGGCTGGCGCGCCTGGTTGCACGGCGCCACCTGCCCCATTTCGAAGCGGGTGACCTGGCCGGCATCATCCCGCCCGGCAGCCCGATACCGCGCTTCTACTCGCTGGCCAGCGACGCACGCCATGACGTGCTCGAAATCTGCGTGCGCAAGCAGCCGGGCGGCGTATGTTCGGGCTACCTGCATGGCTTGCGTCCGGGCCAACGCATCGAGGCCTTCATCCAGCCCAATCCCCAGTTCCGCCCCAGCTCGGGCAAGGCGCCCGTGATCCTGATCGGCGCCGGCACCGGGATCGGGCCGCTGGCCGGCTTCATCCGCAACAATACCGGCCGCCATCCGATGTTTCTGTACTGGGGCGGGCGCGATCCCGAATCCGATTTCCTGTACGAGCCGGAACTGCGCAACTACCTGGCCGACCGCCGCCTGACCCAGCTGCACACGGCGTTCTCCCGCGTCAAGGATGGCGTGCGCGTGCAAAACCGCCTGCTGGAGGACGCCGACCACATGCGGCGCCTGATCGACAGCGGCGGCCAGGTGCTGGTATGCGGCAGCCGCGCGATGGCCGCCAGCGTCCGGCAGGCCATCGACGAGATCCTGGCGCCGCTGAAGCTGGACGTGCGCACATTGCAGGAACATGGGAGGTATCGTGAAGACGTCTTCTGAGCCATCGCCGGCCCCACTGGAGCGCTACAGCCTGAATGGCCAGACCATGGGCACGCGCTACACGGCCATCTTCTACGGGCCGCCGGGACTGGACCGCGCGGCCATCGGCGCCAGCCTGTTCGCGGCCGTGGACCAGGTCGACCGCCAGATGTCGACCTGGAACCCGGCCTCCGACCTGTGCCGCCTGAACGCGGCGCCCGCGCATGCGTGGATTACCGTGCCGGCGGAGCTGGCGCAAGTGCTGGCGACGGGCCTGCGCATCAGCCTGCAATCGGACGGCGCCTTCGAGATGGGTGTCGGGGAACTGGTGGCGCGCTGGGGTTTCGGTCCCGCGCGGCGGCAAACCCCTGCTGACGGCCTGGCGCCGCCGTCCACCCCGTTCACGCCGGCCACCACGGCGCTGGAAGTGGACCTGGGGCGGCTGCGGGTGCGCAAGCATACGGCGGTGGCGCTCGACCTGTGCGGCATCGCCAAGGGTTACGGCGTGGACAAGCTCGCCCATTGCCTCGATGGCTGGGGCTTGGAGCGCTACCTGGTTGGCATCGACGGCGAAATGCGGGCCCGCGGCACCAAGCCCGATGGCGCCCCCTGGGCCGTGGCGCTCGAAAAGCCCACCTACGGCACGCGCGAAGTGGCCGGTGTGATGGAGCTGGAGGACATGGCGATCGCCACTTCCGGCGATTATCGCCACTGGGTGGACGTTGGGGGAACGCGCTACGGGCACACGATCAACCCGGCACTGGGGCGGCCGCTGTCGAACGGCCTGGCGGCCGTCACCGTGTTGGCGTCAACCTGCATGCTGGCCGACGCCTGGGCCACGGCGCTGATGGTGCTGGGCCCCGTCGAGGGCGTGGCGCTGGCCAGGCAGCGCGGCATGAACGCGCTGTTCGTGCTGCGCGACGGCGACGGGTTCCAGGAAACCTTGATCCTCGCGGGCGAACCCGCCGATCCCTCGTAACGGCCAGCCCTTTACGATCATGCCGGCGGCCAGTGGCCTCAACTCAACTTCGGATTGAGGGTATAAGTCCCCGTGATGTGCGCCTCGGCCAGCACATGGCCGGCGATCGCGCGGCGCACGGCCTGGCCATCCATGACCCGCGCCTTTGGCAACACGGGAATATCGAGCGCATACAGCGTGAACACGTAATGGTGCAGCAGCGTGTCGTTCCACGGCGGGCATGGGCCGTCGTAGCCATGGTAGTCGCCGCCCATCTCGCCATCGCCGGCGAACCAGCCCGTGTAGTCGTTCACGCCGTGCGCCATGCCATGCGGGGCGGCCGGGCCGGACTTGCCGCGCGGCGTGACACCCTCGCTGTGGCTGCCGGCGGCGATCTCGCGCACGGAGGCCGGAATATCAAGCAGCAGCCAGTGGAAGAAGTCCACCCGCGGCAGCGACGCCGGGACTTCGCGGCCTTCCTGGTTCACGTCGTCGCCCCGGCTGGGCACGTCCGGATCGTGGCAGATCAGGACGAAGGACTGGGTGCCGGCCGGCACGTCGCTCCAGGCCAGCTGGGGATTGCGGTTGCTCGACAGCGCGACATGGTTGACAGGGTCGATCACGGCGAACGCGAATTCGCCGGGGATAGGCCCGTTGTCGGCGAAGCTGGTACTGGTCAGTTTCATGGTGTGCTCGCTTTCCCAAAGAGTGATGCTTCGTTCAAAATTATAGAAGGCGCCGGCCGCACGCGGCGCACTGGTCCCGACAAATATTGCCGCCCATGGCGCGCGCCATCAATCCGGCGCAACATTCTTAAGCCCGCGCTCAGCGTTCTTCGCTACACTATCCGCATGCGCCGCTCTTTTCCATCCCTGTTCCGACTGATCGCGTGCCTGCTCGTCATGACCATCATGAATTCGGGCATGGCCATGGCCTTGTACGTCTGCCCGCAGCAGATGGTGGAACCGGCGCAGGCGCGCGCCATGGCCGGCATGCCTTGCGCCGGCATGGACATGGAAAAGCCCATCCAGTGCGCCGAGTACCAGTCCGCCGCCAAGGTGGCGCATGACCACGCGGGCAGCGCGCCCGACCTGGCGCCCGTTTCCATCGCCTACATCATCCCCGCCGCCGTCCCGGCCGTGCCGCCGCAACTGGCACCAGCGTGGTCCGACGTGGTGACGCCGCCGGGCACCGACCCGCCCTACCTGCGCACCCAACGCCTGAGAATCTGACACCTCCCCTTCCGGTTCGCGCCGCCCGGCCCCAGGCCAGGCCGGCGCTCGTCTTTCACCAGAAGGGGTTTTCATGTCCACACTTTACATACCGTTCGCCGACGCGGATCGTCCGCGCCATGGCGGGCTGCGACTGGCGCTGCTCGCCGCGCTGTGCTGCGCCTCGACGCTCGCCTTCGGCCAGGCCGCCAACCTGACGCTCGATGAAGCGCTGCGCCTGGCCTCGCGGGCATCGGCCGCGAGCCGCGCCGCGCAAGCTTCCGTGCAGGCCAGTACCGAGGCGGCCGCCCGGGCCGGCCAGTTGCCCGACCCGATGCTCAAGCTGGGCATCGACAATGTGCCGCTCAGCGGCCCCGATCAATTCAGCACCACGGCCGATTTCATGACCATGCGTAAGCTCGGCATCGAGCAGCAGTGGGTCTCGGCCGACAAGCGGGCCGCGCGCCAGTTGCGCGCCAGCCGCGCCGTGGAAGCGGAGCAAGGCGCCCAGCTCGACACCGTGGCCAAAGTGCGCGCGGAGGCCGGCAAGGCCTGGCTGTCGATGCTGTACGCCCAGCGCGGCCTGCGCCTGGTGCGGCAACTGGAACAGGAGACGGACGCCGACCTGCGCGCCGTGCGCGCCAGCCACCGCGGCGCCCAGGCCACGGCGGCCGACGTGCTGCAAGCGCAACTGGAACAGGCCCAGGCCAGCGACGATACGCGCCGCGCGGAACTGGCGCTGCAGGCGGCGCGCATCACCCTCGCGCGCTGGACCGGCGTGCGGGCCGATGCCGTCGCCGACGCAGCGCCGCAATGGTCCACGCACAGCGCCACCACGACCGAAGCGGCGCTCGAACGGCGCCACCCCACCGCCATCGCGGCCCAACGCGCGCTGGCCCTGGCCGATGCCGACGCGGCGCTTTCCGTGCGCGAGCGCAGTCCCGACTGGACCTTCGAGGCGGGCTTCAGCCAGCGCGGCAGCCAGTACGCCAACATGTTCTCGTTCGGCGTGAGCATCCCGCTTACCGTCAATCGCGGCCAGCGGCAAGACCGCGAGGTGGCCGAAAAATCGGCCATGGCCACGCGGGCCCGCCTGCTGCGCGACGACGCCCTGCTCGAACTGCGGGCCCAGCGCGACACCATGGCGCTGGAGCTGGACAACACCCGGCAGCGCATCGCCCAATACGACGCGGACCTGCTGCCGCTGGCGCGTGAACAGGTCGAACTGGCCACAGCCGCCTACCGTTCCGGCGCCGGCTCGCTGTCGGCCATCTTCAAGGCCCGCCGCACGCTGCTGGAGAAGCAATTGCAGCGCAACGACCTGGAAAAGCAGGCCGCACTGGCCTGGGCCCGGCTCGAACTGGATCTCATCCCAACCGACATGGCGCAAGCCGCAGGGGACGCACAATGAACAAGCCATCCACACCCACCATCCTGATCCTGGCGCTGGCGGCGGCGGGCCTGTCCTACGGCGGCTACCTGCTCGGCGCGCGCGCTGGCGCAGCGGGAGCGCACGCCTCGCCGGCGCCGGCGCCAAAAACCGCCGCGCCCAAGGCGGCCCCTTCCAGCGGCGACAAGATCGACCCGGCCACCGGACGCCGCGTGCTGTACTGGCACGATCCGATGAACCCCGGCCAGCGTTTCGACAAACCCGGCAAGAGCCCGTTCATGGACATGGAACTGGTTCCCGTGTTCGCGGACGAAAACGCCAGCGCAAGCACAAGTGCCGGCGCCGCCGCCACCGGGGATGCAGGTAACGACGATGGCGCCGGCCTGCGCATCAGCCCCGCCTTGCGCCAGAACCTGGGCATACGCTACGCGACCGTGCGCCACGCCGAGGTGCGCGACACCTTATCCCTGGTGGGCACCACCCAGTTCAACGACAGCACGACGGCCGTGGTGCAAAGCCGCGTGACGGGCTACATCGAACACCTGCACGCGCGCGCGCCCATGCAGGCCGTGCGCCGTGGCCAGCCCATCGCCACGCTGTTCGTGCCCGAATGGCTGGCGCCGCAGGAGGAATACCTGGAGCTGCGCCGCAGCGGCAACGAGGCGCTGGCCGACGCCGCGCGCCAGCGCATGCGCGTCCTGTCCATTCCCGATGCGCTGGTGGCCGAGGCGGAACGCAGCGGCAAGGCGCAGCGGGGCTACACGCTGACGGCGCCCGTATCGGGCATCGTCACGGAACTGGGCGCGCGCGAAAGCGCCATGGCCAGCCCCGGCATGACGATCGCAAAGATTTCGGCCATTGACAAAATCTGGCTGCTGGCGGAAGTGCCCGAATCGCTGGTACCCGGTGTGAGCACCGGCATGACGGTCCACGCCTCGTTCGCCGGCATGCCGCAGCGCAGCTACACGGGCCGCGTGCGCGAACTGCTGCCGTCCGTGAATCCGGCCAGCCGCACCGTGCAGGCGCGCCTGGAACTGGACAACCGTGACGGCGCCCTCGTTCCCGGCATGCTGATGCAGGTGCGGCTGGAAGGCGCCAGCGCCGCGCACCGGCTGCTGGTGCCAACGGAAGCCATCATCACCTCCGGCAAGCATGCCGTGGTGCTGGTGGCCGACGAACAGCACGGCATCCGTCCGGTCGCCGTCACCCCCGGCCGCGAGTATGGCGACGACACGGAAATCATCAGCGGCCTGGAAGCGGGCCAGCAGGTGGTGGCCTCGGGCCAGTTCCTGATCGACTCGGAAGCGAACCTGCGTGCAATCTTGCCCAAGTTCGGGGACAGCGCGCCGGCCAAGGGAGGCGTGCAATGATCGCCCGCGTCATCCGGCAGGCCATCGCGCATCGCGTGTGGGTGCTGCTGGCCGCCGCGCTGCTGGCTGCGTGGGGCCTGGTGTCGCTGCGCCAGACGTCGCTGGACGCCCTGCCCGACCTGTCGGACACGCAGGTCATCGTGCGGGCCCAGTATCCGGGCCAGGCGCCGCAACTGGTGGAGGACCAGGTGACCTATCCGCTGACGACGGCCCTGCTGTCCGTCCCCGGCGCCAGGACCGTGCGCGGTTACTCGTTCTTCGGCGACGCCTTCGTCTACGTGCTGTTCGACGACGCCACCGACCAGTACTGGGCCCGTTCGCGCGTGGCCGAGTACATCAACCAGGTGCAAAGCCGCCTGCCCGCTGGCGTGCGCGCCGAGCTGGGGCCGGACGGTACGGGCGTAGGCTGGGTCTACGAATACGCGCTGGTGGACCGCGGCGGCCATCACGACCTGGGCCAGCTGCGCGCCCTGAACGACTGGTTCCTCAAGTTCGAACTCAAGACGGTGCCCAACGTGGCCGAAGTGGCCAGCATCGGCGGCATGGTGCGCCAGTACCAGATCGTGCTGGACCCGGACCGCCTGCGCGCCTTCGGCATGTCACAGGCCAAGGTGCTGGACGCCATCAGCAAGGCGAACCAGGAATCGGGCGGCTCGGTGCTGGAGCTGGCCGAGACGGAGTACATGGTGCGCTCGCACGGCTACCTGCGCTCGCTGGAAGACTTTCGCAACATCGTGCTCGACGCCGGCGACAGCGGCACGCCCGTGCTGCTGCGCGACGTGGCCAGCGTGCGCCTGGGCCCGGAGATGCGGCGCGGGATCGCGGAACTGAACGGCGAAGGCGAAGTGGCCGGCGGCGTGGTCGTCATGCGCTCCGGGAAGAACGCGCTCGATACCATCACCGCCGTCAAGGCCAAACTGGCGACGCTCAAGGCCTCGCTGCCGGCTGGCGTGGAAGTGGTGACCACCTACGACCGCTCGAAGCTGATCGCCGCTTCCGTAGCCAACCTGCGCGACAAGCTGGTGGTGGAATTCATCGTGGTCGCCATCGTGTGCGCGCTGTTCCTGTTCCACCTGCGCAGCGCCGCCGTGGCCATCATCGCGCTGCCGCTGGGCGTGCTGACGGCGTTCATCGTGATGCGCTACCAGGGCGTGAACGCCAACATCATGTCGCTGGGCGGCATCGCCATCGCCGTGGGCGCGGCCACTGACGCGGCGCTGGTGCTGATCGAGAACGCCCACAAGCACCTGGAAGCGTGGCAGCACGCGCATCCGGGCGAGACCATCAACGCGGCCCGGCGCTGGGAGCTCATCACGCAAGCGGCGATCGAGGTGGGGCCGGCGCTGTTCTTCTCGCTGCTGATCGTGGCGCTGTCCTTCATTCCCGTGTTCGGGCTGGAGGCGCAGGAAGGCAAGCTGTTCGCGCCGCTGGCCTACACCAAGACCTACACGCTGGCGGCGGCGGCCGGACTGGCCATCACGCTGGTGCCGGTGCTGATGGGCTATCTGATCCGGGGCCGCATCCCCAGCGAGGCGGCCAATCCCGTCAACCGCCTGCTGGTGCGCCTGTACCGGCCGATGCTCGACGCCAGCCTCAGTCATCCGCGCGCCACCATCGCCGTGGCGCTGGCGGCGCTGGCGCTGACGGCCATTCCCCTGTCGCGCCTGGGCGGCGAGTTCCTGCCGCCGCTGAACGAGGGCGACCTGCTGTACATGCCGTCCGCCCTGCCCGGCCTGTCGGCGGCCAAGGCCGGCGAACTGCTGCAGCAGACGGACCGGCTGATCAAGACCGTGCCGGAAGTGGCCACCGTGTTCGGCAAGGCCGGCCGCGCCGAATCGGCCACCGACCCGGCGCCGATGGAGATGTTCGAGACCACCATCCAGTTCAAGCCACGCGACCAGTGGCGGCCCGGCATGACGCCGGCCAGGCTGGTGGAGGAACTGGACCGCGTGGTCAAGGTGCCCGGCCTGTCGAACGTGTGGGTGCCGCCCATCCGCAACCGCATCGACATGCTCTCGACGGGCATCAAGACGCCGGTGGGCATCAAGGTCACTGGGCCGGACCTGAACCGGATCGACGCCATCGCCACCGAGATCGAGGCGGCCGTCAGGCAGGTGCCGGGCGTGACGTCGGCGCTGGCCGAACGGCTGCGCGGCGGGCGCTACATCGACGTGACGGTGGACCGGGCCCGCGCCGCGCGCTATGGGCTGGCCGTGGCGGACGTACAGTCCGTCGTGACAACGGCCATCGGCGGCGAGAACGTGGGCGAAGTGGTGGACGGGCGCCAGCGCTTCCCCATCAACGTGCGCTATCCGCAGGACTACCGCGACTCGCTGCAATCGCTGCGCGCGCTGCCCGTGGTCACGCCGCGCGGCGCCCAGATCCTGCTGGGCGACGTGGCCACGCTGGCCTTCAACGACGGCCCGCCCATGATCCGCAGCGAGAACGCCCGCCTGTCGGGCTGGGTGTATGTGGACGTGCGCGGCGTGGACCTGGCCGGCGCCGTGCGCACCATGCAGGCGCGCGTGGCGCGCGAGGTGGCGCTGCCGGCACGTTACGCCATCGGCTGGTCCGGCCAGTTCGAATACCTGGAACGGGCCGAGGCCAGGCTGCGCGCCGTGGTGCCGCTGACGCTGGCGGTGATCTTCCTGCTGCTGTACTTCGCGTTCCGGCGCGTGAGCGAGGCGGCCCTGCTGATGCTGACCGTGCCGTTCGCGCTGGTGGGCGGGTTCTGGTTCGTGTGGGCGCTGGGGCATGCCGTGTCGGTCGCCACGGCCGTGGGCTTCATCGCGCTGGCCGGGCTGGCGGCCGAGTTCGGGGTGGTGATGCTGATCTACCTGCGCAACGCGCTCGACGCGCGGCTGGCGCAGGGGCGGCCGCTGTCACGCGAACTGATACTGGAGGCGATCCGGGAAGGCGCCGTGCAGCGGGTGCGGCCCAAAGCCATGACGGTGGCCGTGATCCTGGCCGGCCTGCTGCCCATCATGTCCGGCAGTGGGGCCGGCTCGGAGGTGATGCAGCGCATCGCCGCGCCCATGGTGGGCGGCATGGTGACGGCGCCGCTGCTGTCGCTGTTCGTGATTCCCGCCGCGTGGCGGCTGCTGCAGGAATGGCGGCTGCGGCGGGCGGCCGCATAACCACCAGGAGCAGCGGGGGTCAGTTCCGGCAATCGGCCAAAATGGCACGATGCCGGACCTGACCCCGCCGTTATCAAGGCTTGTAGATGCCGGTGCCGAGGCAGAAGTCGTCCACCTTGACGACATAGCTTTGCTTGGCTTCCACCGTGTTGGTGACGGGGTTGGGCCACTTGTAGTTGACCCAGCCCTTGCCTTCCTTGCTGTTGCAGGTCTTGAAGATTTCGCGGATCAGGTAGACGCCATCCGCGTCGCGCATTTCGGACAAGTCCTTGCCCACAATCTTGGGGTTTTTGCCATGTACCAGTTGACCGGCCGTCACTTGCTTGGCGTTGAACATGAACAGATACAGGTCGCCCTTCTTGTTGATGTCGCTGGTCGAGTTGAACGGGCTGGTGAGCGTGTTGAATTCGGCGATCGACTTCTCGGGACCGTTCTTCTTCAGGTAATCGATGGCCTTGTTGACCAGCGCCACCGCGTCCTCGGCGTTGCTGCGCTCCACCGCCAGCGCCGGCAGCTGCCAGGCCGTAGCCAGCAGCACTCCCACCATCCACTTGTTCATGTCGTTCTCCCAGTTTTGCCGTTAGCGGCTATCGTTATGAAATCATGCTGGAAGCATACACCAGTCGCGTCAACGCCCAGGCAGCAATTCCGTCATGTCCGTCACTGACAGGTGCGTTCGATTTTCCGTCAAACAATAGACATTTCCGTAACTTACGAAAAAAATTCCGGCTGGCGGGGATCCGCGGGCCCCCAGCCGGCCTCGCGGCGCGGCGCCTGGCCCGCGCCGCCGCTGGGCCTTACCGCGGCGTCGGTTCGCGGTAGCGCTTCAGTTCCATCTTGCCGATCTGGGCCCGGTGCACCTCGTCCGGGCCGTCGGCCAGGCGCAGCGAGCGCGCGCCCGCGTAGGCCGGCGCCAGGAAGGGATCGGCCATGCCGCCGCCGCCGTGCACCTGGATCGCCCAGTCGATCACCTGGCAGGCCATGTTGGGCGCGGCCACCTTGATCATGGCGATCTCCTTGGCCGCCACCTTGTTACCGACCGTGTCCATCAGGTGCGCCGCGTTGAGCACCAGGAAGCGGGCCTGGTCGATCAGGATGCGGGCCTCGGCGATGCGCTCCAGCGTCACGCCCTGCTGCGCCAGCGGCTTGCCGAAGGCGACCCGGCTCACGCTGCGGCGGCACATGTGTTCCAGCGCCCGTTCGGCCAGGCCGATCAAGCGCATGCAGTGGTGGATGCGGCCCGGTCCCAGGCGGCCCTGGGCGATCTCGAAGCCGCGGCCCTCCCCCAGCAGCAGATTGGCGGCCGGCACGCGCACGTTCTCGAACACGATCTCGCTGTGGCCGTGCGGCGCGTCGTCGAAGCCGAACACGGGCAGCTGGCGCACGAAGGTCACGCCGGGCGTCTCGCGCGGCACGATGATCATCGATTGCTGCTTGTGGCGGTCCGGATTGTGGGGATCGGTCTTGCCCATGAAGATGAACACCTGGCAGCGCGGATCGCCACCGCCGGACGACCACCACTTGCGGCCGTTGATCACGTAGTCGTCGCCGTCACGCACGATGCTGCTTTCGATGTTGGTGGCGTCGGACGAGGCCACGGCCGGTTCCGTCATGGCGAAGCAGGAGCGGATGCGGCCATCGAGCAGGGGCTTGAGCCATTGCTCCTGCTGGGCCGGCGTGCCGTAGCGGGCCAGCACCTCCATGTTGCCCGTGTCGGGCGCGGAGCAGTTGAACACTTCGGCCGACCAGATCACGCGGCCCATGATCTCGCACAGGGGCGCGTATTCCAGGTTGGTCAGGCCGGCGCCCAGCTCGGACTCGGGCAAGAACAGGTTCCACAGGCCGGCCGCGCGCGCCTGCTCCTTGAGCTCCTCGATCACGCGGGTGGGGATCCACGCATTGCCGGCGGCGCGGTTGGCTTCCACCTCGGCGTGGTAGCGGGATTCGGCCGGATACACGTGTTCGTCCATGAAGGCCGTCAGGCGGGCCTGGAGCTGCTGTACTTTGGGGCTGTATGCGAAGTCCATGGGATTGGGTTCCTGGTTAGATGTAGGTGATGGCGCCAGCTTCGCCCAGCCATTCCAGATGGGCGTAGTTGTTCAGGGAGCTCAGGCTGATCTGGCCCGGCGTGTGGCGCAGCCGCGTGACGGCGCCATTGGCCAGGCTCCAGTTGAGCGTGACGACCTGCTGGTCAGGCAGGCCAAGCAGATGCTGGGTCAGGGCCGCGATCACGCCGCCCGAGGTGAACACGATGCTGGCCTGCGACGGCGCGTTGTCGCCGGCCGCGCCCTGGGCCGCGTCGGCCTGGGCCGCCACGCGCTCGAGCGCAGCCACGCAGCGCTGGCGGAACTGGGGCCAGCTTTCCACGTAATCGTCTTCATGCGCGCCGCTCATCCAGCGCTGCATGGCTTGTTCAAACAGGTTGCGGAACGCCAGTTGCGGCTGCGGCGACTGGGCCAGCAAACGCTTGAACGCTTCCGTGTCGCCGAATTCGGGGCAGTGGCGTTGCAGCACCTGGAGGTGGTCGAATTCCGCGAAGTCCGTGTCGGTGCGCCATTCCGTGTCGTGCAGCAGGGCCTTGGGCAGCTCGGCCAGGCAGGTGTCGGCGCTCTGGCGGTGGCGCTGCATGCCCCCCATGACGACGCGGTGGAAGCCCTGGCGCGTGTTGGCGAACCATTGGCCCAGCAAGCGCACCTGCTCGAATCCCAATTCGGACAGCTGGTCGTAATTGGCGCTGCCGAATGACGCCTGGCCGTGGCGCACCAGATAAATAGTTCCCATTTCGCTCACTCGTTCGTTGCAGATGAAGACACAGCTTACCGCCGCGCCTATAATTCATCAAATGAATAGTATTAATCGTCCTGTATAAATATCATGCATATATCGCGTGTCGACCTCAATCTGTTCATCGTGTTCGAAGCCATCTATGCGGAAGGCAGCCTGACGCGCGCCAGCCTGAAGATGAACCTCACCCAGCCCGCCATCAGCCACGCGCTGGGCCGGCTGCGCCAGCTGTTCGACGATCCCCTGTTCGAGCGCCAGGGCCACGTGATGGTGCCCACGCCGCTGGCGCGCACCATCATCGATCCCGTGCGGCAGGCGCTGCGCGGCTTCGAGGTGACGCTGAACGGGGTGGAGCGCTTCGACCCGGCCAGCAGCGAGCGCACCTTCTCGGTGGCGCTGCGCGACGTGCTGGAGGCCAGCGTGCTGCCGCCGCTGATGGCGGAGCTGGCGCACAGCGCGCCGTCGGTGGGCTTGAACGCGCTGCAGGTGGGACGGCGCGAACTGGAGAGCGAACTGGCGGCCGGCACGCTGGACGCGGCCATCGACATTTTGCTGCCCCTGACACCGGACGTGCGCCACTCCCGGCTGGTGCGCGACAAGACGGTGGTGCTGGTGCGGCGCGAGCATCCGCTGGTGCAGGGCGGCATGCTGGACATGGACACTTATTTGCAACTGGAGCACATCATGGCCAGCTCGCGCCGACGCGGGCCGGGGCTGGAGGATTTCGAGTTGAGCCGCATGGGGCTGCAGCGCAAGATACGTCTGCGCTGCCAGCACTACTTCTCGGCCTGCCGCGTGGTGAGCCAGACGGACCTGGCGCTGACCATCCCGGAACGGCTGGCGCAGGTGGTGAACCAGCAGTTCGACAACCAGATCCTGCCCTTCCCGCTGACCATGCCGTCGCTGGACATCTACCTGTACTGGCACGCCAACGTCGACAACGACCCGGCCAGCATATGGCTGCGCGAGCGGCTGATGGCGGTGACGGCCATGCTGCCGCATTAATCAAGAACCAAACCGGGGACGGAAAATTGGGGACGGACCCTGATTTTCACTAGGTGAAAATCGGGGTCCGTCCCCAATTTTCCGTCCCCGATTTTCCCCGATCTTCAGCAGCCGGCGCCGCCGCTGGCCAGGCGCCGCACGGCCGCGCCGATGGCATCGGCCAGCCGGCCGACGGCGCGCCGGTGGCCTGCCACCAGCGCGTCGTAGCCAGGGGCGACCTGCTCTTTCAGTTCGCTGCGGCAGGTCAGCACCTTGGGGCTGCCGGCCAGGCGCACGCTCCACACCACGTCCAGCAGCGCGTACTGGCCCGGCGCCGATTCGAAACGCTGCACGCTGGTGCTGATGCGGTAGATGGCCGCATGTTCGGGCGTGGGCGTGCGGAACACGTCGATCGCGCCCAGCCGCGCCGTCAATGCCAGCGACAGGGCTTGCCCAAGTTCCGCTCCCAGTGGCGCGGCCCAGCGTTCCTGTTCCAGCAGGTCGATGCGACCGGCGCCGGACGTCACCACCAGCTGGCTGCGCGCCACTTGCGGCGGCACGCTTGGCGCCAGCACTTCGATGAAGTAGGGCGCGGCGGTGCTGGCAGCGCCGGTCGCGTTGGCGGCAGTGGCGCCGCTTGCGGGTACGGTGGCCGCCAGCGGCAAGACCGGCAAGGCGCTGCTCAAGCTGTAAAAGTGTTCGGGCGGCGGGCTGGTGCAGCCGGCCAGCGCCACCGTCAACGCCATCGTCAACGCGACCGGCGACGCCAGCGGAGCGGCACGCTTGCGCACGCAAGATGGCGGCGCTGCCATGAAGCGGCGTACGGGGGACGTGGACGTCATTTTCGTTCTCCTTGTTTGCCGCGTATGAGCGCCTCGGGATGGCGCTCCAGGTAGTCCGACAGCGCGTTCAGCGATTGCAGCGTTTGCGTCAGCTGCTGCAACGCTTCGCGCAGATCGGACTGCACCGGCGAGTCCTTTTGCAGCAGCACTTCGGCCGTGCCGAAGGTCTGGCGGGCCGCGCCCAGGGTCTGCTTCATTTCCGGCATCAGCTGCGCGTCGACCTGCTTGAACAGGGTGTCGGCGCTCTTGAGCGTGTCGCGCAGGTTGGCGCCGATTTCCGCGAACGGGACCTGGTCGAGCTTGTGGGCGATGCTGGCGATCTGGGTCTGCAATTCATCGAGGCTGTTGGGCACCGTGGGCATCACCATCGGGTACTGGCTCACATCGAGCTTCACGTCGGGCGCTTTGGGGAAGAAGTCCAGCGCCACGTACAACTGGCCGGTCAGGAGGTTCCCCGTGCGCAGCTGGGCGCGCAGGCCACGGCTGACCATGCGCTCGAGCACGGCCTGGCCCGCGTTGCGGTCCGGGTCGGCCGCCATCGCCTGCTGGAAGCGCTTGCCCAGCCGCTCGGGATACATGTCCACCGTGACGGGCATGCGGAAGCTCTTCTTGGCCGGGTCATATTCGACGCCGACGGAACGCACCTCACCGAGCACGATGCCGCGGAAGTCCACCGCCGCCCCCGGCGACAGGCCGCGCAGCGACTGGTCGAAATACAGCACGGTGGTGATCGGCATGCCATCCGGTTCGCGCATGGCGCTGGCCTGATCGGACGCCAGCAGGAAGCTGGTGCCGGTGGGCGCGGACGCTTCCGGCTTCTGGCCGCTGATCGACTCGAACGCCAGCCCGCCCACCAGCAGCGCCGTCAGCGACTGGGTGTTGAGCTTGAAGCCGTTCGAGTCCAGCCGCACGTCCACGCCGCTGGCGTGCCACCAGCGCGTGTTGACGCCCACGTAGCGGTCATAGGGCGCGTTGACGAACACGGTCACGCTCACGCCGCGCCCCTTGTCGTCCAGATCGAAGCCGATCACCTGCCCGACCTGGATGCGGCGGTAGAACACGGGTGAACCGACGTCGATCGAGCCGAGGCTTTCGCCGTGCAGCGTGAACTGGCGGCCCTTCTGGTCGCCTGTCACCTGCGGTACCCGTTCCAGTCCCGTGAATTCGTTGCGGGTGACGGCCGACTTGCCCGCGTCCACGCCAATGTAGGCGCCCGACAGCAGCGTGCCCAGGCCCGACACGCCGCTCGCGCCCACGCGCGGGCGCACCACCCAGAAGCGCGTGTCCTCGGCCGTGAAACGTCTGGCTTCCTTGCTCATGTCGATCGTCACCAGCACTTTCGACAGATCGGGCGACAGCGAAATGGCGCGCACCAGGCCGATGTCGACGTCCTTGTATTTGACCTTGGTCTTGCCCGGTTCCAGCCCGTCGCCGGTGCGGAAGCTGACCACCACGGTGGGGCCCTGCTCCAGTATCGCCTTGACCACCAGCGTGGCGCCAATCAGCGCGGCCAGCAGCGGCACCAGCCACACCAGCGAGGGCAGCCAGCGGCTGGCCTTTTCCACCACGGGCGCCGGCAGGTGGAGGTGACCATTCTCGGCGTCAGGGCCGGTTTCTTCCATCGTTTTCTCCATTGGCGCCAAGATGATCCCAGATCAGGCGCGGGTCGAACTGCATCGATGCCAGCATGGTCAGCACCACCACCGCGCAAAAGGCCAGTGCGCCGGGGCCGGCCGTGATCACGGCCAGCGTCTGGAAGCGCACCAGCGCCACCGTCAGCGTGATGACGAAGACATCGAGCATGGACCAGCGGCCCACCAGCTCCACCAGCCGGTACAGCACGGTGCGCTGCGAGGGCCGCCAGCGCGAGCGGCGCTGCGCCGTCCACGCCAGCAGCGACAGCGCGGCCAGCTTCAGCACCGGCACCACGATGCTGGCGATGAAGATGATGGCCGCCAGCGCGGGCGAGCCGCTATGCCAGAAGTAGATCACGCCGCTGATGATGGTGTCGTCTTCCTTGCCGAACAGCGAGTGGGTGACCATCACGGGCAGCAGGTTGGCCGGGATGTAGAGGATGGCGGCGGCCAGGAGCAGCGCCCAGGTGCGGGCCACGCTGTCGGGCCGGCGCCGGTGCAGGACGGCGCCGCAGCGCGCACAACGTTGACGTTGATGCCGGCCCCGGTCCTCGGCCACCAGGCCACAGGCGTGGCAGGTCAGCGTGGGCGCGCGGCCGGCCAGCACGGGCGCGGGCAGCGCGGCCCCGCGCGCGCGGGCCTGCTCGTCGGTCAGCTGCCACAGGATGCGCGGGTCGAATGCGGTGACGATGGCCAGCATCAGCGTGAGCGCGCCGAACGCGAACAGGCCGGGCTGGGGCTCCACCTGCGCCAGGCTGGTCATCTTGACGACGGTGATCAGGATGCCGATCATCAGCACTTCCGTCATGCCCCAGTGGTGGGCGGCGCGCACCACGCGCAGCAGCGGATGCAGGCCCGGCGGATGCAGGCCGGCGCGCAGGCTCAGTGTGACGTACAGCAGGCTGCCCAGCTCCACGGCCGGCAGCAGCACGGTGCACAGGAAGACTATGGACGCCACCACCTGCATGTTCTCGTTCCACAGCACGTGGATGGCGCCCAGCAGCGTGGCGCTGGAGCGCAGGCCGTTCACGTCCAGCGCGACGATGGGGAACAGTTGGGCGATCAGGAAGGTGAACACGGCGCCCAGCACCAGGGCCGCCATGCGGTTGGCGTCGGAAGCGATGCCGCGATAGAGGACGCAACGGCAGCGCACGCAGCGCGCCTTCTGGCGCGGCGCGAGCGGGTGGCGGCGGTGCAGCTTGCCGCAGTCATGACAGCTGATCAGGTCGTATCTATGCACGGTCACGCTCAGGCTGGGTCCAGCCTGCATGATACGACAAGCGGCCGCACCGTGGCGCGGTGCGAGGCGCAGCCGCGCGGCCGCCCTGCCGGCTTACGCGGCCAGGAAGTCGAACAGCGTCATGGCCACCACCTTGGTCGCCTTGCGCAAGTCTTCCAGCAGCAGCCGCTCGTCCGCCTTCTTGGCGTTCGACTCGGGCACGGTGCGCGGGCCGGCGCCGTACAGCACGGCCGGGATGCCCTGCTCGCCGTACAGGCGCGCGTCCGCATACAGGGGCGTGCCCTGGGCCGGAATGTCTTCGCCGATCACGGTTTTGGCATTGCGCTGAATGTTGGCCACCAGCTTCTCGCCCCCGGGCAGCGGGCGCAGCGCGTGCGACAGCAACAGGCGCTTGATCTCGATGCGGATGCCAGGCTCGCCGCGCACGGCGTCCTCGATCAGCGCGCGCACCTGCGCCTCCACTTGCACCGGGTCTTCTTCCGGGATCATGCGGCGGTCCATCTTCATCACCACTTTACCGGGCACCACGTTGGTGTTGGTGCCGCCGTCGATGCGGCCCACGAGCATGGTGGGCGAGTCGATACCGGGCACTTTCGATTTGATCTTCTTCAGCTCCGGCAGCTGGCCGTAGATGGCGTTGAGGATCCTGGTGGCTGCCTGCAGCGCGTCGTGGCCCGTCTCGGGCATGGCGCCGTGGCCGGACTTGCCGTGCACGCTGATCTCCAGCTGCAGGCAGGCGTTGTGCGCGGTGACGATGTTGTAGCTGAAGCCGGCCGCGATCACGAAGTCAGGCTTGGTCAGCTTCTGCTGCAGCAGCCAGCCCGGTCCCAGCAGGCCGCCGAATTCCTCGTCATAGGTAAAGTGCAGTTCCAGCCCGCCCTTGAGCGGCACGCCCAGCGCTTCAAGCGCGCGCACGGCGAAGATGTAGGTGGCGAAGTCGCACTTGGAGACGGCGGCCGCGCGGCCGTAGATGTAGCCGTTGTCGATCACGCCGCCGTAGGGTGGATAAGTCCAGTTGTCGCCCGGCGGTACCACGTCGCCGTGTGCGTTCAGGGCCACCGTCGGGCCGCCCGGCTGGTACGGACGGCGCACGATCAGGTTGGTGATCGTCTCCATGCCGTAGTCGTGCACCACGTCGCTGGGCACGGCGTACTTTTCCGCCTGCCAGCCATAGGCCTTGACCAGTTCCGCCACCATGTCCGCATGGGGCGCGTTGTTGCCGGGCGGGGTGTCGGTGGGCACGCGCAGCACTTGCTGCAGCACGCCCACTTCCTCGTCGAAATGGGCATCGATCCACGCCGCCAGTTGTTCCTTTTGAGTGCTCATCCCGCTGTTCTCCGTATTGGTGGTGGCGCGCTTATTTGGCGCCCGATTCGTACCAGGCCGCGATGGTGGCCCGTTCCGCATCCGTCATATTGGTCAGGTTCCCGATCGGCATGGCCTTGAGCTGGACAGCCTGCTTGTAGATTTTCTCCGCGCTCTGGCGGATCTGCTGGTCGGTGTCGAGCACCATGCCCAGCGGCGCCGTGGCGAAACCGGGCTGGGTGGGATGGGCCGAATGGCAGCTCACGCAGCGCTGGCCGATGACGGCCTTGACGTTGTTGAAGGCGGCCGCCGGATCGGCCGCCGGCGCCACCGCCACCGGCTTGGGCGGCGCGATGGCCACGGCTACGGCCAGCAGCAGGGCCACGCCGGCCACGGGATAGCGCCACTCGACGCGGCCCTTGTGGCGCAGGTTGAAGAAGTGGCGGATCAACACGCCGGCCGCCATGATGAAGGCCAGCACCAGCCAGGCATGCTCGTTCCGGTAGGTCATCGCGTAGTGGTTGCTGATCATGATGAACAGCACCGGCAGCGTGAAGTAGTTGTTGTGGACGCTGCGCTGCTTGGCCTTCTGGCCATGCTTGGGATCGGGCAGGCCGCCGGCCTGCATGGCCTCGACCATCTTGCGCTGGCCGGGAATGATCAGCATCAGCACGTTGCCAACCATGATGGTGCCGATCAGCGCGCCCACGTGGATGTAGGCGGCGCGCCCGCTCAGCACATGGGTCAGGCCATAGGCCGCGGCGACGATCAGCACGAAGATCACGATCCCGAACGGCAGCTCGCGCTGGCCCAGCGGCGAGCGGCACAGCAGGTCGTACACGGTCCAGCCGGCGACCAGCGTGCCGATGCCGATGCCGACCGCCTGCCAGCTGCCGATGTCGGCCACCTGCTTGTCGATCATCATGGCCTGGGCGTTGAAATAATAGGCGATGGTGAGCAGCGCGATACCCGACAGCCAGGTGGTGTAAGCCTCCCATTTGAACCAGTGCAGTTCCTTGGGCAGTTCGGCCGGCGCCACCAGGTATTTTTGGGGGTTGTAGAACCCGCCGCCATGGACGGCCCACAGTTCGCCGGACACGCCTTTCCTGGCAAGCTCGGAGCCCGGCGCGGGCGGGCGGATCGAATTATCGAGCCACACGAAATAGAACGAGGCACCGATCCAGGCGATGCCGGTGATGATGTGCAGCCAGCGCACGATCAGGTTGAGCCACTCGAGGCCATACGGGATCAGATAGGCAAATGCGTCCATGCGTTCCTAGGGTAAGAGAAGTGGCGAATTTACAGAAGATAGTCGTATTTGGTTCCGGCAACATGAAGATTAGAGTATATTTAACATATCGTCTAACATATATCGCACCATGCCCGCCCTGCCGCAACACCTGGACCTGCACCTGATCCGCATTCTCTATCTGCTGCTGGTGGAGAAGAACGTGTCGCGCGTGGCACTCAAGCTCAATCAACCGCAACCTTCGATTTCCGCCTCGCTGCGCAAGCTGCGCGAACTGACGGGCGATCCATTGCTGGTGCGCGGCGCGCGCGGCATGGTGCCCACCCAGCATGGCGAAAGCCTGCTGGCGCCGGCCAAGCGCATCCTCGACGAGACGGAGAACCTGTTCGTCAAGAAGACGCCGTTCGTGCCGCAGGAGGAAGCGCGCGTGTTCCACATCGCCGCGCCCGATTACCTGGACAGCCAGTTCCTGCCCAACGTGGTGGCCCTGCTGCGACGCGGTTCGCCCCTCAGCCGCATCAAGATCCACAGCCTGGGGCCGGGTTCCGACTATGTCCGCCTGCTGTCCGATGGCGACATGGACCTCGTGATCGCCAACTGGGACGAACCGCCCGAGCACCTGCACATGTCCAAGCTGTTCGAGGATCCCATCATCTGCACCATGCGGGCCGATTGTCCCTACGCCATGCGCACCGGCAGCGAGGACATGACGCTGTCCGATTACCTGAGCCTGCCCCACGTGCGGCCCACGCAGATGCTGCCCGGCTACCACGGCGTGGTGGACTCCTACCTGGAAGCGCAAGGCATGCAGCGCAACGTAATGGTGGAATCGGCCTACTTCGGCCTGATCCCCTACATGCTGACCCAGACCGACCTGGTGCTGACCACGGGCCGCCAGTTCGTGCGCTATTACGAGCGCAACCTGCCGCTCAAGACGTTCACGGTGCCCGTCAAGTTCCCGGCCATGCGCTTCTACCAGTTGTGGCACGAGCGCGTGCACCAGGCGCCCGAACACAAATGGCTGCGCGACCAGGTCAGCGCGGCGGCCCGCACGCTGCAGAAGTAAGCGGCGCTCATCCTCGGTGGCATATACCGGCCACGCGATTCACATAAAATTTGTGATGGCCGATGCGCCGGCGCGACACTGCTGCCCGGCGTTTTCGGTTATGCGCGCATTGGCTGCGCCGCTAGTCGCATTTCCCCCGCAGCTTGGCCACGGCCACGAACGGCAGCGCCAGCAGGCCAAAGAAGATGTAGGTGGGCTGGAACTTCAAGCCATCCGAATGCAGGCAGCTCGGTATCTGGGCCTGGTCGAACGCAGCCGACAGGACGTCGGCTTGTGCGTTGCCACGGTACACCACGCCGCCGGGTGCGACGCCCGGCAGCATCTGCTTGTTGGCGACGGCCTGGCGCTCGGCGGCGGCTTGCCGGTCCGCTTCTGCCAGCGTGTCGTGGATGGCTTCGCGGATCGCGGCGTCGGTCATTGGCGGATGGCTGGTTGCCGGTGGTGGCGCGAATGGATCAGGGGCAGCGGCGCCAACGCTCCGCGTGGTCGCCGGCGCCGGCGCGGATGCGGACACGGGCGCGGCGGGCGGCGCAGCGCAGACCGCACAACTGAAGGCGGACAAGGTGATCACGGCAAAAACTTGAGCCACACGTCGCATCAGGATCACACCCAAATCAGGCCGCGCGACGACGCCGCGCATACGAGCCATTTTTCACTATATAGCCCGCTACGCTAGCAGTTATCAAAAATAACATGTTGTTACAATCCGGGGACGCGGCTAACTGTCCCAGCGCAGATATGCGATTTCAAAATAATGCTTATTGGAAATAAAAATTGGCCCTGCACTGTGCGTCGCGGCATAATGCACCTGTCTCCTCCAACTCCCTAAGAAGAATTGGATTTCACCCGCCAACATTGGCGGGTTTTTTTTTGAGCTGGCGGCACAACGGACCGCTGTGGAGCGGCAGGCTCCGTGTGGATTCCGTTCTGCTTTGCCTCCTGAATTTTTCTGCATCCTTCTCTTTAGCTCGGCAATCGCAGAACAGGCCCCAACCGAAGAAAGCAGAAGAAAATAGAAGCGGAAATAGAAGCTTCTCCACATGGTCTGCAGGCGCCGACCGGGGCCTGCCTTCCCGCGCATTCCGGTTCCCTTACTGGCTGCGTGCTCAACGGAAGATATGCGATTCGAAAATAATGCTTATTGGAAATGAAAATTGGCCTTGCTTGCCGCGACGCAGCATAATGCAACTGTCTCCTCCAACTCCGTAAGAAGAATTGGATTTCACCCGCCAACATAGGCGGGTTTTTTTTTGCGTACGCACGCAAAAAAAACAGCCCGCGCATCTTGCGATGGGCGGGCGCTGGGGTGGCCAGGGGCCGCTGACAATTTAGCCGGCCGTGCGGGCGTTGTGCTTCTTGCGGTAGATCTTGTTGCTGGTGTGATCCAGCTCCCGGTTCAAGTGGACCCGTTCCTTGCGCGTCACCTTGCCATCGGCCTCGGCTTTCATTTTGTCCGACTCGATCTTCGCTTCGCGCTTGTCCAGGTTCGCCGTTTCCTTGGCCGTCAACTGGCCGCTATTGACGCCTTGCTCGATGCGCATTTCCTGCCGCTCCTGGCGGGCATCGATCTTGGGGGTGGCCGTGTTCTGGGCGAAGGCCGGAGCGATCAAGGTGGCCAGGGCGGCGGTCAACAGCACTTTATTGATCTTCATGTTCGTATCCTCTATCGTCGGGGTTGCGGGCAACGCGCCCATGGACACTTTAACGAAACACCGGCCAAACGGTGCACCACTGAGCTGTAAGGGATGTAACGAGATGCTACATCCCCGCCCACGCTACTAGCTGGCGATACCGGCCCGCTCCAGCATCGCGTGCAGCAGCACGTTGCAGCCGGCCTCCAGGTGCTCGGCCTTGGCATCCTCGATCTCGTTGTGGCTGATGCCGTCCTTGCAAGGCACGAAGATCATGCCGGCCGGCGCCACGCGGGCCGCGTAGATGGCGTCATGCCCGGCGCCGGAGACCACGTCCATGGTCGAATATCCGAGCTTCTCCGTCGCCTTGCGCACGGCCCCCACGCAGTCCGGATGGAACGGGCATGGCGGGTAGTAGGATACGCGCTCGATGGAGATGCCCAATCCCGTGTCGCGGCGCGTGCGCTCGACGAAGGCCAGCATCTCCTCGTGCATGGCGTTGAGCAGCGTGTCGTTCACGTTGCGCAGGTCGATGCTGAATTTGACTTCGCCCGGTATCACATTGCGGCTGTTGGGGAACACCTGCACCATGCCCACCGTGCCCCGCCCATACGGCGGATAGCGGTTGGCGATGGCCACCACTTCCTGCATGATCCTGGTGGCCACCTGCAGCGCGTCCTTGCGCAGGCCCATGGGCGTGGGGCCGGCGTGCGCCTCCATGCCGCTCACCACGCAGTCGTACCAGCTCAGGCCCATCACGGCCGGCACCACGCCGATCACCTTGCCGGCATCTTCCAGCACCGGCCCTTGCTCGATGTGCGCTTCAAAATACGCGCCGATCGGATGCTGGCCGGGCACTTCGCTGCCCTTGTAGCCGATACGTTCCAGTTCCTCGCCCACGGTCTTGCCTTCCACGTCGCGCGCCGCGTAGGCCGTCTCCAGCGTGAAGGCGCCGCAGAATACGCCGGAGCCCATCATCACGGGCACGAAACGCGAGCCTTCCTCGTTGGTCCAGAATGCGACTTCGATCGGCGCCTCGGTCTGGATGTTCAAGTCGTTGAGCGTGCGCACCACTTCCAGCCCGGCCAGCACGCCGTAGTTGCCATCGAACTTGCCGCCCGTGGGCTGGGTGTCGATATGGCTGCCCGTGACCACCGGCGGCAACGCGTTGTTGCGGCCGGCGCGGCGCATGAAGACGTTGCCGATCTGGTCCACCGTGACGGTCAAACCAGCGGCCTTGCCCCAGCCGACCACCAGGTCGCGCCCCTGCCGGTCCAGGTCCGTCAGCGTCAGGCGCTTGACGCCGCCTTTCGGTGTGGCGCCGATGCGGGCCAGTTCCATCAGCGCCGTCCACAGGCGTTCACCGTTGATACGCAATTCGCTCCGCAGTTCTCTCATCTCTCGCTCCTCGATCAAGACTGGGCCGACACCGGCACGAAGGCCGACCGTTCCACATAGCGGCCCGCGCCCTCCTCCGCCATCAATACGCCACGGTCGAACACCACCTTGCCGGCGGCCATCGTGGTGCTGGGGATGCCGCGCACGGTGCGCCCTTCGAATACATTGAAGCCGCCCTTGGCGTGCTGGGTCTTGGCGCTGATGGTGCGCGTACCTTGCGGGTCCCACACCACGATGTCGGCGTCCGAACCCACGGCGATCACACCCTTGCGCGGATACATATTGAAAATCTGGGCCGCGTTGGCCGACGTCACGCGCACGAATTCGGATGGCGTCAAGCGGCCCGTGTTCACGCCCGCGTCCCACACCACGGCCATGCGTTCCTCCACCCCGCCGCAGCCGTTGGGGATTTTGGTGAAGTCGTCCTTGCCGGCCGCCTTTTGCGCGGCGCAGAAGGTGCAATGGTCGGTGGCCGTCGTGTGCAGGTTGCCGCCCTGCAGGCCGTGCCACAGCGCGGCCTGATGATGCTTGCTGCGGAACGGTGGACTCATCACGTGGCCGGCCGCGAATTCCAGGTCAGCGCTGCGATAGACGCTATCGTCGATCACCAGGTGGCCCGCCAGCGCCTCGCCATACACGCGCTGACCGTTGGCGCGCGCCCGCGCGATGGCGTCCAGCGATTCGGCGCACGACACGTGCACGATGTAGAGCGGGGTGTTGAGCACCCCGGCGATGGTGATGGCGCGGTTGGCCGCCTCCGCCTCCACGGCCGGAGGGCGCGACAGCGGGTGCGACGACGGCCCCGTCAAGCCCCGGCGCAGCAAGTCCTGCTGCAACTGGAATACCAGCTCGCCGTTCTCCGCGTGCACGGTGGGGATGGCGCCCAGCTCCAGCGCGCGGCGGAAGCTGTTCACCAGCGTCTCGTCATCGGCCATGATGGCGTTCTTGTAGGCCATGAAGTGCTTGAAGCTGTTCACGCCATGGTCGCGCACCAGGATGCCCATTTCCTCGCGCACGCTGTCGTCCCACCACGTTACGGCCACGTGGAAGGTGTAGTCGCCGGCCGCCTTCCGGGCCCAGCCGCGCCATGTGTGGAACGCCTCCAGCAAGGACTGCTTTGGGCTGGGGATGACGAAGTCCATGATGGTGGTGGTGCCACCAGCCAGCCCGGCCGCCGTGCCGGTGAAAAAATCATCCTGCGTGACGGTGCCCATGAACGGCAGATTCATGTGGGTGTGCGTGTCTATCCCGCCCGGCATCACGTACTGGCCGTGCGCGTCGATCACGCGCGCGGAATGGGGGGCTTCCAGGTTCTCGCCGACGGCGACGATCTTGTCGCCGAAGGTCATCACATCGGCACGAAAGGCGCGGTCCGCGTTGACGACGGTGCCGCCGCGAATAATCATGGTCATAGGCTGGTCCTTTCTGTTATGGCTGCGCGGCCGCGCGCATGGCCGGCAGCGCCTTACCCTTCATCAGCACACCATACACCAGCGCCGAAATGGCGATGCCGACAAACCAGGCGTAGGTGTAGATGGTCTTGAAGCCGTCCGCCACGCCGGGGAACGAGGACGGGAAGGCGGCGTTCAGGAAGCCGGGGATATTGGGCAGCACGCCGATCACGAAGGCTACCAGCGCCGCCGTGTTCCAGCCGTTGCCATAGGAGTAGCTGCCGTCCTCGCGGTACAGCTGCGGCACGTCCAGCTCCGTCTTGCGCACCACGTAGTAGTCGATGATCAGGATGCCGGCGATGGGGCCCAGCAGCGCGGAATAGCCGATCAGCCAGGTGAAGATATAGCCCTGGGTCGATTCCAGTATTTTCCAGGGCATCATCAGGATCGCGATCGAGGCCGTGATGTAGCCGCCCGTCTTGTACGAGATCAGCTTGGGCGCCAGCGAGGAAAAATCGTAGGCCGGCCCCACCAGGTTGGCCGCCAGGTTCACGCTGACCGTGTCGATCAACAGGATCAGCAGCGCCACCAGCACCGCCACGCCCGTCATGCGGCTGGACAGGTCGACCGGATCCCAGATCGCCTTGCCGTACAAGACCACCGTGGCCGAGGTGACGATCACCGCCATCATGGCCAGCAATCCCATGGGCACGGGCAGGCCGACGGACTGGCCCAGCACCTGGTCGCGCTGCGAACGGGCGAAGCGGGTGAAGTCGGGAATGTTGAGCGCCAGCGTGGCCCAGAAGCCCACCATGGCCGTCAGCGAAGGCCAGAACGCGGACCAGAACTGGCCGGCCTTCTTGCCCCCTTCGACAAACTGCGACGGCGCCGACAGCAGGTCGCCAAAGCCGCCGGCCTTGTTGTACACCCAGCCCAGCAGCACGAAGCAGATCAGAATTTTCAGCGGCGCCGTGTAGGTTTCCAGTTTGCGGATGGCGTCCATGCCGTGCACGATGTACCAGAACTGGATGCCCCAGAACGCCAGGAAGCACGCCAACTGCGCACCGTTGATGCCCAGCCCCGCGAGCTTCGCGCCGCCGATCTCGCCGCCCATCATCACGCCCAACAGGGTGTAGATCATCTGGCCGCCGAACCAGGTCTGGATGCCGTACCAACCGCAGGCGACGATGGCGCGCATCAGCGCCGGCAGCCGCGCGCCCATGGTGCCGAACGAGGAACGGGCCAGCACGGCATAAGGGATGCCGTACTTGGTGCCCGCATGGCCGATGGCCAGCATCGGCAGCAGCACGATGGCGTTGGCCAGGAACACGGTCAACACGGCCTGCCAGCCGGACATGCCGCCTTCGATCAGGCTGGCCGACAGGGTGTAGGCCGGGATGCACATCACCATGCCCACCCACAGTGCGGCGAAGTGATACCAGCGCCAGGTACGTTGCGCCGCCGAAGTGGGCGCCAGGTCTTCATTCCACAGTTGCGTGCTGCCAGTCGCTTCTTTGCTCACGTTGGTCTCTCCTAGGGTTGATGATGCATCCGGCCCGGCCACCTGAACGTGTCAGGTGACCGGGCCAGTGTATCCCAGTCTTTGCAATTTTTATACCTAACCCTGTACTCGCTGCGAACTAGTCTTGTGCCACCTCCGTCGCCTCCTGCGCCGCGCCTTGTACCGCGATTGGTGCAGGTTCTGCGCGCGGATTGCGCGGGTCCTGCGTCCAGTTCATGTACGGCTTGCCCGTTTTCTGCGGCACCATCGTGATGCAGCCCTGCACCGGACAAGTGATTTCGCACAGGTTGCAGCCCACGCACTCCTCCTTGATCACTTCGTAGCGGCGCCCGCCCTGCTGGTCGATCAACTGCGCGATCGACTGGTGCGACGTGTCCTCGCACGCCACGTAGCAGCGGCCGCACTGGATGCAATCGTCCTGGTTGATCTGGGCGATCACCTGGTAGTTCATGTCCAGGTATTTCCAATCCGTCGTGTTGGGCACGGCCTTGCCGGAGAATTCGCTGATGCTGCGGTAGCCCTTCTCGTCCATCCAGCGCGACAGCCCGTCCTTCATTTCCTCGACGATGCGGAAGCCATGCAGCATGGCAGCCGTACACACTTGCACCGAGCCGGCGCCCAGCGCGATGAACTCGGCCGCGTCGCGCCAGTTGCCGATGCCGCCGATGCCGGAGATGGGCAGCCCTGCCGTGGCCGGATCGCGCGCGATCTCGGCCACCATGTTGAGCGCGATCGGCTTGACGGCCGTACCGCAATAGCCGCCGTGCGTGCTGGCCCCGCCCACGGTGGGGAAGGCCACCATGCGGTCCAGGTCCAGGTGGGTGATGGAGTTGATGGTATTGATCAGCGAGACGGCATCCGCCCCGCCCTCCTTGGCCGCGCGGGCTGGCCCGCGGATGTCCGTAATGTTGGGCGTGAGCTTGACGATCACGGGCAGCTTCGAATGCTTCTTGCACCAGCTGGTCACCATGCGCACATACTCCGGCACCTGGCCCACGGCCGCGCCCATGCCGCGCTCCGGCATGCCGTGCGGGCAGCCGAAATTGAGTTCAATGCCGTCCGCGCCGGTCGCCTCCACCAGCGGCAGGATATCGGCCCAGGCCTGTTCCTCGCACGGCAGCATCAGCGACACGATCAGCGCGCGGTCCGGCCAATCCTTCTTGACCTGGGTGATCTCGCGCAGGTTGATCTCCAGCGAGCGGTCCGTGATCAGTTCGATGTTGTTAAAGCCGATCACCTCGCGGTTCTTGCCATAGTGGGCCGAGTAGCGCGACGACACATTGACGGCTGGCGGATCCTCGCCCAGCGTCTTCCACACCACGCCGCCCCAGCCGGCTTCGAAGGCACGCACCACGTTGTAGGCCTTGTCGGTCGGCGGCGCGGAGGCCAGCCAGAACGGATTGGGCGACTTGATGCCGCAAAATTCTATGCTCAGATCAGCCATGGTGCGGCTCCTTGTTCGATTGGATATCGCGGTGGATGGCCAGCGCGGCCAGCTTCCCGTGCTGCACGGCCTGCACCGTCAGATCCTGTCCCGGCGCCACGCAGTCGCCGCCCGCGTAGATGCGCGGCAGGATGGTGCGGAACTGGTCGTCCACGTGGATTTTGTCGCCGTCGCGCTGCAACGTTTTCGCCAGCGGATCGCTGATGCTGTCCTCATCCATGCTCTGGCCGATGGCCTTGAAAATGGCATCGGCCGCGATCTCGAACGTCTCGCCGGTGCCGGCCAGCCGGCCGTTGTTCAGCGCCGTCTTCTCGAAGCGCATGCCGCGCACGCGGCCCGCCTCGTCCAGCAGCACTTGCTGCGGCTGGGCCCAGGTACGCATGCGGACCTGGTTTTCCCTGGCGATGTGCTGCTCGTGGCCGGTGGCGCTCATGGCGTCAAAGCCGCGCCGGTACACCAGCGTCACTTCCTCCGCACCCAGGCGCTGGATCTGCACCGCCATGTCGATGGCCGTGTTACCGGCGCCGATCACGATGGCGCGCGCCGGCACGGGTAGTTGCGACAAATCGTCGGCCTGGCGCAGCGCGGCGATGTAGTCCACGGCCGCCAGCAGGCCCGGCGCATCCTCGCCCGTCAAGCCCAGGCGGCGGCTGGCGCCCAGGCCCAGTCCCAGGAACACGGCGTCGTACTGCGCCTGCAAGTCCTTCAGTTGCACATTGCCGCCCAGGGTCTGGCCGTGACGGATCTCGATGCCGCCTATGCCGAGCAGGAACGCCACTTCCTTCTGCGCGAAATCGTCCGTCAGCTTGTATTTGGCGATCCCGTATTCATTGAGGCCGCCCGATTTTTCCCGTGCCTCATAGATGACGACATCGTTGCCCAGCATGGCCAGCCGGTGCGCGCACGACAGGCCGGCCGGCCCGGCGCCCACCACGGCGATCCTGCGCCCCGTGGCCGGCGCGCGCTGGAACGGATGCTGGGCGAACGTCATGTTGTCAATCGCATAGCGCTGCAGCAGACCGATCTTCACGGGCTGGCCTTCCGCGTCGTGGTTGCGCACGCAGGCGTCCTCGCACAGGATCTCGGTCGGGCATACGCGCGCGCAGCTGCCGCCCAGGATGTTCTGTTTCAGGATGCCGGCGGCGGCGCCGTTCACATTGCCTTCGTGAATATTGCGGATGAAGCTGGCCACGTCAATCTCGGACGGGCAGATGCGCGTGCAAGGCGCATCGTAGCAATACAGGCAACGCGCGCTTTCAATGGCCGCCTGGCGCGCGTTGAGCGCGGGCGCCAGGTCGGTGAAATGCTCGGCCAGCGCGCTGCCCGATTGCCGGGACTGCGGCATGTACTTCAGCGATTCGATCATCATTGCACAATTCCTGACTTTGCTGGTTGACGGGGACGCGGGCCAACATGCTGCACGGGACCGGCCTTACTTCATCTGCGGGAATGCAAATTCCGCGCCGGCGCTGGCCGTGTTGGGCCAGCGCTGCATCACGGCCTTGTGGCGCGTGTAGAAGCGCACACCCTCCGGGCCGTAGGCGTGATGGTCGCCGAACAGGCTGCGCTTCCATCCGCCGAAACTGTTGAAGGCCATGGGCACGGGCAGCGGCACGTTCACGCCCACCATGCCGACCTGGATCTGGCGCACGAACTCGCGCGCCACACCGCCGTCGCGGGTGTAGATGGCCACGCCGTTGCCGTACTCGTTGCGGTTGATCAGGGCCACGGCCTGGCCCACGTCGGGCGAGCGCAGCACGCACAGCACGGGGCCGAAGATCTCCTCCTTGTAGATGCTCATGTCCGGCGTCACATGGTCGAACAGCGTGCCGCCCACGAAGAAGCCATTCTCGCGCCCGGCCACGTGGTAGTTGCGGCCATCGACCACCAGCGTGGCACCCTGCTCCACCCCTTCGCCGATCAGCTTCTCGATGCGCTCCTTGGCCGCGCGCGACACCACCGGCCCCATTTCCGCGTCGGCCGCCATGCCGTCGCGGATCTTCAGGGCAGCGGTGCGCTTGGCCAGCGCGCCGATCAGCTTGTCGCCGGCATCGCCCACGGCCACCACCACGGAGATCGCCATGCAGCGCTCGCCGGCCGAACCGTAGGCCGCCCCCATCAGCGCATCGACGGCCATCTCCATGTCGGCATCCGGCATCACCACCATGTGGTTCTTGGCCCCGCCCAGCGCCTGCACCCGCTTGCCGCTGGCGCAGCCGCGCGCGTAGATGTATTCGGCGATCGGGGTGGAGCCGACGAAGCTCACCGCCTGCACCACCGGATGGTCAAGCAGCGCGTCCACCGTGACCTTATCGCCCTGCACCACGTTGAACACGCCGTCCGGCAAGCCCGCCTCTTTCAGCAGCCGCGCATGCAGCAGCGACGGCGACGGGTCGCGCTCGGACGGCTTGAGCACGAAGGTATTGCCGCAAGCGAGAGCGACGGGGAACATCCACATCGGCACCATCACGGGGAAGTTGAACGGCGTGATGCCGGCCACCACACCCAGCGCCTGGCGCATGGACCAGGCGTCGATGCCGCGCGCAATCTGGTCGGTGAATTCGCCCTTGAGCATTTGCGGTATGCCGACGGCAAATTCCACCATCTCGATCCCGCGCGCCACCTCGCCCTGCGCATCGGCGAAGGTCTTGCCGTGTTCGCGCGTGAGCATGGCCGCGAATTCGTCCGTGTGCTGCTGGCACAGTTGCAGGTATTTGAACAGCACGCGGGCCCGCGTCAGTGGCGGTGTCGCGGACCACGCCGGAAAGGCGGCGGCGGCCGCCGCGACGGCCGCATCCACTTCCTGCGCCGTGCCCAGCGCCACGCGCGCCACCGGCTCGCCCAGCGCGGGGTTGTACACGTCCGCATAACGGCCGCTGGTGGTATCGGCCTTGGCGCCGTTGATGTAATGGGTGATGGTGTCAAGCGTAGTCATGTTGTTCCGTTCAAATGATCAGGTTAGGAGCGCTCAGCCCAGCAGGCTGTCCGCTTCGACATAGTGATAACCCAGGCCATGGGCCACCGCTTCATAGGTGACGTGGCCGTGGCAGACGTTCAATCCGTTCTTTAGGTGCGGGTTGGCCCGCAGCGCCTTCTGCCAGCCCTTGTCGGCCAGCGCCAGCGCATGGCCGATGGTGGCGTTGTTGAGGGCGAAGGTGGAGGTGCGCGCCACCGCGCCCGGCATATTGGCCACGCAGTAGTGCACCACACCGTCCACGACGAAGGTGGGCTTTTCGTGCGTGGTGGCGTGCGACGTTTCGAAGCAGCCGCCCTGGTCGATGGCCACGTCCACCACCACGGCGCCCTGCTTCATGCGTGAGATCATGGCCGCCGTCACCAGCTTGGGCGCGGCCGCGCCGGGCACCAGCACGCCGCCCACCACCAGGTCCGCGTCCAGCACCGCTTCCTCCACCGTGTGCGCGTTCGAGTACATGGTGCTCACGCGGTTGCCGTAGATGAGGTCCAGCTGGCGCAGGCGGTCGATGTTCTTGTCGAGGATGGTCACGCGCGCACCGATGCCCACGGCCATCTGCAGCGCATTGGTGCCCACCACGCCGGCGCCGATGATGGCGATATGCCCGGGCGCCACGCCGGGCACGCCCCCCAGCAGCAAGCCCATGCCGCCCTTGGATTTCTCCAGGTGGGCGGCGCCGGCCTGGATCGCCATGCGGCCCGCCACCTCGCTCATGGGCGCCAGCAGCGGCAAGCCGCCGTTGGGGCCGGTGATAGTTTCGTAGGCGATGCAGACAGCGCCCGAGGCCACCAGCGCGCGGGTCTGTTCCGGATCCGGCGCCAGGTGCAGATAGGTGTACAGGATCTGGTCGTGGCGCAGCATGGCGCACTCCTCGGGCTGCGGCTCCTTGACCTTGACGATCATCTCGGCGCGCGCGAAGATTTCCGCCGCCGTGTCGACGATGGTGGCGCCCGCACCCTCGTACATCGCGTCGGTCAGGCCGATGGCGGCGCCGGCGTTCTGCTGCACCAGCACCTGGTGGCCGCGCAATACCAGCTCCTTCACGCTGGCCGGCGTCAGGCCCACGCGCGATTCCTGGTTCTTGATCTCTTTAGGTACGCCGACTAGCATGCCGTTCTCCTCGCTGTTGTAAGAGTGGTTGTAGCTGCTGAGCAAAACCGGGGTACGTCCCCGATTTTTCCCCCATTCAAAATCAGGGACGGACCCCGGTTTTTCTTTCGGTTAATCGAGCGTTTTGAGCACTTTGGCCAGCTTGCCGAACAGCTCATCGATGTGCTTCTTCTCCAGTACCAGCGGTGGCGACAGCGCGATGATGTCGCCCGTGGTGCGGATCAGCACACCGTCCGCGAACGCCTTCTTGAACGCGTCGAACGCGCGCGCACCGGGCTTGCCGGCGATCGGTTCCAGCTCAATGCCGGCGATCAGGCCGATGGTGCGGATGTCGATCACGTGCGGCAGGCCGCGCAGCGAATGCACGGCGTCCTCCCAGTACGACTGCAGGCTGGCCGCGTGCTCGACGATCTTCTGTTCGCGGAACACTTCCAGCGTGGCCAGCGAGGCGGCGCAGGCCAGCGGGTGGCCGGAGTAGGTATAGCCGTGGAACAGTTCGATGCCGGCCGGCGCCTGCATGAACGCCTCATACAGGAAGGGCTTGGTGAACACGGCGCCCATTGGCACCACCCCATTGGTCAGGCCCTTGGCCGTCGTCATCAGGTCCGGCTCCACGTCGAAGTAATCGGCCGCGAATGGCGTCGTCAGGCGGCCGAAGCCCGTGATCACTTCGTCGAAGATCAGCAGGATGCCGTGCTTGGTGCACAGCTCGCGCAAGCGCTTCAGGTAGCCCTTGGGCGGAATCAGCACGCCGGTCGAACCGGCCACCGGCTCCACGATCACGGCCGCGATGGTGGACGCGTCGTGCAGCGCGACGATGCGTTCCAGTTCGTCGGCCAGATTGGCGCCATGTTCCGGCTCGCCGCGCGTGAACGCGTTCTTTTCCAGGTTGTGCGTGTGCGGCAGGTGGTCCACGTAAGGCAGCATGGCGCCATACGGCTTGCGGTTGCCGGCGATGCCGCCCACCGAGATGCCGCCGAAGCCCACGCCGTGGTAGCCCCGTTCGCGGCCGATCAAACGGGTGCGGCTGCCCTCGCCGCGCGCACGGTGATAGGCCAGCGCGATCTTGAGCGCCGTGTCCACGGCTTCGGAGCCGGAGTTGGTGTAGAACACATGGCCGAAGCGGTGGTTGGTGTACGCCATCAGCTGTTCGGCCAGGTCGAAGGCGGCCGGGTGGCCCATCTGGAAGGTGGGCGCGAAATCGAGCTGGCCGATCATCTCGCGCACGGCCGCCACAATCTTGGGCTGGGCGTGGCCGCAGGGCACGCACCACAGGCCGGCCGTGCCGTCCAGGATGGTGTTGCCGTCCACGTCCTTGTAGTACATGCCTTCGGCCGATACCAGCAGGCGTGGGTGGAGCTTGAAATCGCGGTTGTTCGTGAATGGCATCCAGAAGGACGCCATCGATGCCGGACGGGTTTCGTTCATGTCTGTCTCCAGTTCCTTGGGACGGCGCCGCGGCGCGGGCGCATCGTAAAAATAATTTACCAGTTGGCAAAATGATGATGCAATAATAGACAGCACAACAACTATGGCACAGATACACAAATATCAAAACTCGCCAACCGTACAGGCGGCAAAAACACTACAGTTTTGTTCAGTGCAACATTAAGGAGAACACGGATGGGGGACGCGCACACTGCGCCCGATCAGCACCCGGACACGCCACCCGTCGGCGGCTGGCCCGTGGTAGCCATCGCGCGCGGCGGCAAGGGCAGCCTGGTGGACCAGATCGTGGCCGCCATCAGCGCCCTCGTGGGCAGTCGCGAGTTGCGCGTGGGCACCAAGATGCCTTCCGTGCGCCAGTTCGCCAAGTGTAATGGTGTGAGCACCTTCACTGTGGTGGAAGCGTATGACCGGCTCGTCACGCTGGGCCTGCTGTCCTCGCGGCGCGGCTCCGGCTACTTCCTGGCCCGCCAGGACGTGCCGGCCGCGCTGCTGCCGGCCCCGTTCCACCCCACCCCGGCCGCCATCGACGCGCTCACGCCGGAACTGTATTCGGGCATGTCGGACGCGCTGCCCGTGGGCGCCGGCTGGCTGCCGCCCGAATGGTATGGCGAGGATACCATCCTCGACGCCGTGCGCCACGCCATGCGCATCCCCGCCAACCGGCTGCGCGGCTATGGCCACCCGCTGGGCTTTCCCACGCTGCGCCAGCACATGGCGGCCACGCTGAGCGAGGAACTGTATGCCATCGAACCGGAACAGATCCTGCTCACGCACGGCGCCACCCATGCCTTCGATCTGATCCTGCGCACCCTCACCAAGCCGGGCGACACGGTGCTGGTGGAAGATCCCGGCTACAGCAACCTGCTGTCGCTGATCCGCCACCACGGCTGCGTGGCCATCGGCATCGCGCGCGGCGAACAGGGGCTGGACATGGACCAGCTGGCGGCCCAGGCCAAGGCCACGCAGCCCAAGCTCATGTTCGTCAACACGGCCCTGCAAAACCCGCTCGGCACCTCGCTCAGCGCGGCCCAGGCCCACCGCCTGCTGGCCCTGGCCGAGCAGTTCGACTTCTGGCTGGTGGAGGACGACATCTACCGCGAACTGGCGCCGCGCGGCGAAGCGTCGCTGGCCGCCATGGATGGCTTGCGGCGCGTGATCCGGGTCGGCAGCTTCTCCAAGACGCTGTCGCCCGTGCTGCGGGTCGGTTCCATCTGCGCCTCGTCCTCGCTGCTGCCCGAACTGCTGCGGGTGAAAATGCTGGCCGGCCTCACCACGTCCGAGATCAACGAGCGGGCCGTGTACCACGCCATCACGGCGCGGCCTTACAAGCGCATGGTGGAACGCCTGGTCGCCCAGCTCGACGCGGGACGCGAGCGCACCATCGCCCTGCTGCGCGAGGCGGGCATGACGCCGCTGGCGCGCCCGCGCGGCGGCATGTTCGTCAGCGCCGGCTGGCCGGACGCGCCCACGCCGGACTTGAACGGCAAGGTGGTGGCCGAGCAGGCGCTGAAAGCCGGCATCCTGCTCTCGCCCAACGACTTCTTCCTGCTGCACCCGGCCGCAACGGTGTGGTTCCGCTTCAACGCGGCCTACGCCGATCATCCACAACTGCTGCAATTCCTGCGTTCGATACGCCCTCGCTGAAAGACGATCCCATGCCGACCGCCAAATCCCCAGCCGGACCACTGCCGAAAAACAGCCGGCGCGCCCTCAACCGCGACCGCCTGGAAGCGGACATCGCCGCCGAAGCCGTGCGCGTGTTCGCCGAATGCGGCTACGAAGGCACCTCGATCGCCACCGTGGCCGAGAACGCGGGCCTGTCCAAGCAGAACCTGATGTACTACTTCCCGTCCAAGCAGGCCCTGTACCAGCGCGTGCTCGACAACGTGCTCGACGAATGGCTGGAACGGATGGAGAACCTGGCCGATCCGACCCAGGAGCCGCAGGACGTGCTGCGCGCCTACGTGCAGGCCAAACTGCGCTTCTCGCGCGAGCAGCCGTGGGCCTCGCGCGTGTACGCGATGGAGGTGATCGGCGGCGCGCCCCTGTATGGCACGCAAATCCAGGAACGCGTGGTGCCGCTGCTGCGCAAGGATATCGACGTATTCGAACACTGGATCGCCGCCGGCAAGATCGCCCCCATCAACGCCACCCACCTGCTGTTCGCCATCTGGGCCATGACCCAGTCGTACGCCGACTTCTCGACCCAGATGGCGCTGGTCCTGGGCCGCAAGCAGCTCAACCGCAAGGACTTCGACGACGCCGAAAAGCTGATCGTGGACATGGTGCTGGCCGCCATTCGCGTCCAAGCGCCGGCGCCGGCGAGCACTCCCGCCTGAACTGAATTTTTGCGAAGTTGACCACCATGCCCGTGTTCGAACCCTTCACCCTGCAAACGCCGCGCCTGACGCTGCGCTTCCTGGAACCCTACGACGCCGACGCCCTGTTCGCCATCTACGCCGACCCGCAAGCGATGCGCTACTGGAGCTGCGCGCCATGGCGCGAACTGGGCCAGGCGGCCAGCCACATCGACACCTCGCGCCAGCACTACGAGAACGGCGAATCGCTGCGCATGGCCGTCACGCTGGCCGCCACCGGAGAGCTGATCGGCACGGCCACGCTGTACGGCTTCCACCGCGCCAACCGGCGCTGCGAGATAGGCTACATGCTGTCGCGCGCGCACTGGGGCCAGCGCTACATGCCCGAAGCGCTGGCCGCGCTGATCGAGCATGGCTTCGATAAGCTCGACCTGCACCGCATCGAAGCGGACCTGCACCCGGCCAACGACGCCTCGGCCACCATCCTGGAACGGCTGCACTTTCGCCAGGAGGGCCGGCTGCGCGAACGGTGGTTCGTGGACGGCGAACTGTCCGACAGCGTCATCTACGGCCTGCTCAGGGAGGACTGGCGGGCCGCCCAACGCTGACGACAAGGCCGCCGGCAACGCGGGAGCGCGCCGTTCGTCGCCCTGTGCCGCAGGCCATACCCCGCCAGCTGCAGTTGGTCGGATGGCGCTGTCGACGCCGGCCCGCTTGCGCTACATTGACGGCATCGGTCATCTTTGAAAGGAGTAGCCAGATGAGCAAGATCACCCGCCAGGGCGTGCTCGACGTCCTCAATGAAGTGGGCACCGCCTTCCTGAACACGGCCCGCTATGGCGCGCGCACGCTGCAACGCATGTCGTGGCCGGCGCTGCTGGTGGCCTGCATCCTGATGGCCATGATCCTGACCCTGCTGCCACTGGCGCTGCTGCTGTTTGCGGCCTTGCTGCTGCTCAAGCTGGCCGTGGGCGCCTGCATCCTCGAACGGCGCAGCAAGGCCCGGCCGCCGGAGCGCCATTCGTGACAGCGGCCAGGCGCGCGCCGGGCCGCGTGCTCGGCTTTTTGCGGGAGCTGGGCGACACCGCCAGCGCCCTGTGGTGGCGCTTTTTCGACTGGCTGGCCCAGGTGGCATGGCGCAAGCTGATCATCATCTGGGTACTGGTGCTGCTGCTGGACCTGACGCCATTCGGCCAGCCCGAGCAGGCGCTGGCCTTCATCCTCGCCTCGTTCGGCCTCAAGGTGCTGGCCGGCGGCAAGCGCAAGGCCGAACTGGAAGCGCGCCAGGCTTCCGCCCACGCGGGCGAGGAATCGCTGGAACGGCGGCTGGTGGAAGCCCGGCTGGCCGCCCTGCAAGCCCAGGTCGAGCCGCACTTCCTGTTCAACACCCTGGCCCTGATCGGCCAGCTGATCGAAACCGACCCGCCCGAGGCGGCCCGCATCCACGCCCACCTGATCGACTACCTGCGCGCCACCCTGCCCCAGATGCGCGCCAAGGGCAACGGCACGCTGGGCCGCCAGCTGGACATGGCGCGCGCCTACCTGGCCATCATGCAGGCGCGCATGAAGGCGCGGCTGGCCGTGTCGATCGACGTGCCGGCCGAGATCCAGAGCGCCAGCTTTCCGCCCATGATGCTGCAGATCCTGATCGAGAACGCCATCAAGCACGGGCTGGAACCGAAGATCGAGGGCGGGCGCATCGACATCCGCGCCAGCGTCACGGGCAAGCAGTTGCAGGTGGACGTGATCGACGACGGCGTCGGCTTTTCCGCCCACGCCGGCGACGGCATGGGCCTGGCCAATGTGCGCGAACGGCTGCAACTGCTGTATGGCTCGCGCGCCGAACTGGTGATCGAAGCGCCGCTGACGGGCGGCGCCCGCGCCACGATACGGCTGCCGTACGCGCCCGATATTTTCGCCAACGGAGGCACGCGATGAACCCGCAACAGCGCGCCACGGCATTGATCGCCGACGACGAAGACGCCATGCGCGCCCAGCTGCGCACCCGCTTGCGCGACGTGTGGCCGGCGTTGGAGATCGTGGCCGAAGCGGCCAACGGCATCGAGGCCGTGGCGCTGGCTGGCCAGCACCAGCCCGACATCGTGTTCCTCGACATCCGCATGCCCGGCCTGTCGGGCATCGAGGCGGCCCGCATGCTGTTCAACCGCTGCCACCTGGTGTTCGTGACGGCCTACGACCAGTACGCGATCGAAGCGTTCGAACAGGGCGCACTCGACTACGTGCTCAAGCCGGCCGGCGGCGAGCGCCTGAAGACCACGTGCGACCGTCTACAGGCGCGCCTGGGCAAGCAGCCGGCCAACATCGAACAGCAGTTGACGGCCCTGCTGCGCGGCCAGCATGGCGGCAAGGCGGCCTCCCAGCCGGACTACCTGCGCTGGATCCAGGCCGTGGTGGGCAACAGCCTGCGCATGATCAGCACGCGCGAAGTGCTGTTCTTCCAGGCCGACGAAAAATACACGCGGGTGCAGACACGCCAGTCCGAAGTCTTGATCCGCAAGACGCTGAAGGAACTGGCCGACGAGCTCGATCCGGACGAATTCTGGCGCATCCACCGCGCCACGCTGGTGCGCGTGGACGCCATCGAGGAAGTCACGCGCGACTTGCGCGGACGTCAAATGGTGCGCGTGCGCAACTTTCCCGAATTGCTGGAAGTGAGCCGGGGCCACGCCCACCTGTTCCAGCAGATGTAATGGCGCGCCGGTTGTGGCTACGGTCCCACTGGTCTATATTGGAGCCAGCCACCGGATTTGCCACCCAATCGCCGTCCCTCTGAGCGATATCAATACGGCCCCCTGGCGGGCCGGCCACGGCGAACCCCCTGGGCCTCGGCACGATCGAAGCAGTTCCACACCAGATTGGGAGAGAACCATGTCCACGATACCGAAAGCCACCAAGGCCACCGTCATTCCCTGTATGCGCTACCACGATGCGCCCGCCGCCATCGAATGGCTGTGCGACACCTTCGGCTTTGTCAAACAACTGGTGGTGCCCAACGACGATGGCACCATCGCCCATGCCCAGCTCGCGTACGGCAATGGCATGATCATGCTCAGCTCCGTGTTCGACACGGAATACGGCCGCCTGATCCGGCAGCCCACCGACAAGGACAAGGCCGTCACCCAGTCCGCCTACCTGGTGGTGAACGACGCCGACCTCGTGTACGGCCGCGCGCTCGAAGCGGGCGCCCACATCATGTTGGACATCAAGGACGAAGACTACGGCGGGCGCGGCTTCACCTGCCGCGACCCGGAAGGCCACCTGTGGAGCATCGGCACCTACGATCCCTGGCAGGGCTGAGGGTTAAGGGTTGAGACCCGCGCGGCCACGGGGCGCGCCGGCGCGTGTTCGTCAGCCGAGTGCGGCCACCAGTCCAGCGTCGGCCACTTGCGTGGGGCGGATGCGGATGACGTCGCGGTACAGCGGCGGGAAGCCCGCGCACAACGCGGCCAGCGCGTCCGGCTCCATGCGCGGCCGCACGTACTGGAACTGGGCCGGATTCGACAGCGGCAGCGGGCCTTCCATGGTCGAACCGTAAGCACCGAGGTCCATGAAACTGAGCGCGCTCTCGTCCGGCCCTTGGGCGAAGACGAACGTCCCGTCCTTGGGATGGCCCAGATACTGGCGCACCTCGTCGCGCTGGGCGGGCGTTGCCTCGGCCATCAGCTGGTAGCGCAGCCGTGCGTAGGCGCGCGTGGTCTCCATGAACGCCGTGCGGATGCCGGACGCGCCACGGCCGCCGGGCAGGCAGAGCAGCAGGTTGCCGAACGAATCGAGTAGCGCGACGGCATCGCCTGCACCGCCAAGCGCACGGTCCTCGGCCATGGCGCGCAACAGATAGGGGGCCAGGTCCGCGTCCGGCTGCTGCGGCGTGCAGCGATAAGTGAGCGCATCGGGATACGCGGCCTTGAGCGCGCGCACGATGGCATGATCGGGCGCCAGCGTGGCCGGGCACTTGAGCTGCGATTGCGGCAAGTCCGTATTGAACAGCGCCGTCACCTCCTCCTCCGTGGCCTCGAACACGAGCGAGCACAAAGCCTGGGTCGGTTCCGACACGGTCTTACCGATGAAGAAGGACTTGGGCGCGGCGCCCGTGGCGGCCCGCGCGTACTGCGACGATCCCAGCACGGCCGGATAGCTGAACGTGGCGCCGGCCTGCTCGCGCAGCGGCGCCGGCAGGGCGGGGAACGTCGCGCTGGCGTCGAAGTTGATGCCGGCCTGCCGGTCCGGCGCGGCCGCCACCACGTTGAAGCCGGCGGCCAGGATGGCCCCGCTGCACATGCAGCACGGATCGAGCGAGGTGACGATGGTGATGTCCTGCGGCGCCGGCAGATCCCGCCCCTTGTCCAATTCAGAGAAATACCAGTCGATCAACTGGCGCTCGCCGTGGGCCGTGGGATCGAAAATCAAGCCGTGGCGGACCACGTTGTTATGCAACGACATCAGCACGGCCCCGTGCTGGTCGAGCATCACCCCGCCCACGCCGAACGTGCCCTGGGTCTTGGCCGCGATGGCCTCGGCCGCCGCGATGGCGACGGCGGCCTGTACGTCGATGGTCTTCTTGAGCGCCAAGGTGCTTACTTCTTTTTCAGGTCGGCGCCGCCGAAGGCGTTGGGCAGCTGGGCCGCCGCCGTCGTCTCGAACACATCGCCCTTCAGGTTACTCAGCACCACGGGCAGCTCATTGCCACCCAGTTCCAGGATCACCTGGCGGCATGCGCCGCACGGGGCGATGGGGCCATCCGTCTCGCCGATCACGGCCAGCTTGTCGAAGTCGCCCGGCTGGTAGCCATGGGCGAAGGCACTGAAGAAGGCAGTACGCTCGGCGCAGTTGCACAAGCCGTAGGACGCGTTCTCCACGTTACAGCCGTGGAACACGCGGCCATCGTTGCACAGCAGGGCCGCCCCCACCTTGAAGTTCGAGTACGGCGTATAAGCCTTGAGGCGGGCAGCGGCCGCCTCGGCGATCAATTGTTGATTATCCATAAAAGTCCCTGCCAAAAAATATTTCGTCACACCAAAATCGGGGACGGACCCCGGTTTTCCCATGCGGGAAAATCGGGGTCCGTCCCCGATTTTTCTGCCTTATTTGATGGCGCGGTAGACCACGGGGTTGGCGGCCGGCGCGGCGTCGGCAATATGATACGCGGCCTGGAGCTCGCGTACCGCTTGCTCCGCTGCCGCTTCCGTACGCGCGTGCACCATGGCCAGCGGCTGGCCCGCTTCGATGCGCTCGCCCAGGCTGGCCAGCTCCGTCAGGCCGACGGCGAAGTCGATGTTGTCGCTTGGACGACGGCGGCCACCACCGAGGCTGACCACGGCCAGGCCGATACCACGGCAGTCCGTGCTTGCCGCATAGCCGGCCTTGGGTGCCGGCACGGGCACGACGATGGGTGCGCGCTCCAGGTGCTTGTCCGGGTTGTCGATCAGGTCGGCCGGGCCGCCCAGCGCCACCACCATGCGCGCGAAGCGGCTGGCCGCTTCGCCGCTGTCGAGCGCCGCTTGCAGCCTGGCGCGCGCCGCCGTTTCGTCGGCGGCCAGGCCGCCCAGCACCAGCATTTCCGCGCACAGCGCCATCGTCACTTCATGCAGGCGCGCGGGACGCGAACGGCCCGTCAGGTAATCCATCGCGCCGCGCACTTCCAGCGCGTTGCCGGCATACGGCGCCAGCGATTCGTTCATGTCCGTCAGGATGGCCGAGGTGCGCATGCCGGCGCCATTGCCGACCGTGACAATACTCTGCGCCAGTTCCAGCGATTTGTCATAGGTCGGCATGAAGGCGCCGCTGCCCACTTTCACGTCCATCACCAGCGCATCCAGCCCGGCCGAGAGCTTTTTCGACAGGATGGAGCCGGTGATCATGGCCACCGATTCCACCGTGGCCGTCACGTCGCGGATCGAATAGAAGCGCTTGTCGGACGGGGCCAGCGAGGAGGTCTGGCCGATGATGGCCACGCCGACGTCGCGCACCACCTGGCGGAAGCGCGCGTTGTCGGGCACGGTGCAGTAGCCGGGGATGGCGTCGAACTTGTCGAGCGTACCGCCCGTGTGGCCCAGGCCGCGGCCGGAAATCATGGGCACGTAGCCGCCGCAGGCGGCGATCATGGGGCCCAGCAGCAGCGACACGACGTCGCCCACGCCGCCGGTGGAATGCTTGTCCAGCACGGGGCCGGGCAGGTTCAGCGAGCGCCATTCCAGCACCTCGCCCGAATCGCGCATGGCCAGCGTGAAGGCCACGCGTTCGTCCATGTTCATGTCGTTGAAGAAGACGGCCATGGCCAGCGCGGCGATCTGCCCTTCGCTGACGCTGCCGTCCGTGATGCCGCGCACGAAGAACTGGATCTCCTCGGCGCTCAGTGCGCCACCGTCGCGCTTTTTACGGATAATCTCTTGGGTTAAAAACATGCGATGCTCCGCTTGAAATGGGGGGACAAAAAATTGCGGGCCGGAAAAATCGGGGACGGACCCCGGTTTTTCCGCACGGGAAAACCGGGGTCCGTCCCCGATTTTTCCGGCCCGCAATTTGCGCTTAGACGCCGTAGGGGATCCAGATGTTTTTCACCTGGGAGGCGTGCGCCAGCACGGCGCGGCCGCCCGCCTGGGACGTGCTGTACCAGTCGCGCCCTTTGGCGCCACCCACCCAGGTGCGCTTGAGCGTGCCGGCCGACAGGCGTTCCACTTCGGCGCAGCCTTCGGCCGAGCCATCATGGCGCCACACGGCGTCGATGTCGGCGTGGGTGGCCAGCGTGCGCGCCAGTTCGTCGGCGCTGCCGGTGACGATGTTGACCACGCCACCCGGCAAGTCCGACGTATCGAACACCTGGTACAAGTCCGTGGCCGACAGCGGGTGCGCTTCCGACGGCACCACCACCACCCGGTTGCCCAGCGCGATGGCCGGCGCCACCAGCGAAATAAAGCCCAGCAGCGGCGCCTCGTTCGGGCACACGATGCCGATCACGCCCACCGGCTCATTGAGCGCGACGGTGATGCCGTGCATGGGCGGCTGGTGCGCCTGGCCGTCGTACTTGTCGGCCCAGGCGGCGTAGTAGAACAGGCGTTCGATGGCGGCCTGCACTTCACGTTCGGGGTTGCCGGCGCCCGTCATGGCGCCGATGCGGGCCGCGAATTCCTCGCCGCGCGCGGCCAGGTTCTCGGCGATGTAGTACAGCACCTGGGCGCGGTTGTGCGCCGTGGCCTTGGTCCAGCCGCCGGCCTTGTGCGCCGCTTCCACGGCGTTGCGGATGTCCTTGCGGTTACCCTCGCCCACTTCGGCGATGAATTCGCCGTTGGCGCCGTGGATGGCGCGGCTGTAGGCGCCGTCCGGGCGCGCCTGCTTGCCGCCGATGTACAGCTTGGCCGTGCGGTCGATGCCGAACGGGCTGTCGTGCGGCGCCGGCGCGTTGGCCTTTGCCTTGGCCTTCGCTTCCACCAGCGGCGCAGCCGGGCGCGCGTCTTCCGACAGCGCCGTCAAATACTCGTACATGCCTTCGCGGCCACCCTCGCGACCGAAGCCCGATTCGCGGTAGCCGCCAAAGCCGCAGGCCGCATCGAACTGGTTGGCGGTGTTGATCCACACCACGCCAGCCTTGATCTGCGGCGCCACGTCCAGCGCCAGGCTGATGTTCTCGGTCCACACGCAGGAAGCGAGGCCGTACACGGTGTTGTTGGCCAGCTGGACTGCTTCTGGCGGCGTGCGGAAACTCATCGCCACCAGCACCGGGCCGAAGATTTCAGCCTGCGCCACGGCGGCCGTGGTGGAGGCGCCCGTGATCAGCGTGGGCGGGAACCACGAGCCGTCGGCCGGCAGTTCGCAAGCCGGCTGGTAGATGGTGCAGCCTTCGGCACGGGCCGATTCCACCAGGTTGGCGATGCGCTGGCGCTGCACGGGATCGACCAGCGCGCCGATGTCGATCGACTTGTCGAGCGGCGAACCGAGCGTCAGCTTGTCCATGCGGGCGCGCAGCTTGGCCAGGAATTTGGCTTCGATCGATTCCTGCACCAGCAGGCGCGAACCGGCGCAGCATACCTGCCCCTGGTTGAACCAGATCGAATCGACCAGGCCTTCCACGGCCGCGTCCAGGTCGGCGTCCTCGAACACGATGAACGGCGACTTGCCGCCCAGTTCCAGCGACAGCTTCTTGCCGCTGCCGGCGGTGGCGATGCGGATCGCGCGGCCCACTTCGGTCGAACCCGTGAACGCGATCTTGTCGATGCCGGGATGCCTGACGATGGCTTCGCCCACACGGCCGTCGCCGGTGACGATGTTGACCACGCCGGCCGGCACGCCAGCCTGCACGCACAGTTCGGCGAACAGCATGGCCGTCAGCGGCGTGAATTCGGCCGGCTTGAAGACGATCGTGTTACCGGCCGCCATGGCCGGTGCGATCTTCCAGGCCAGCATCAGCAGCGGGAAGTTCCACGGCACGATCTGGCCCACCACGCCCACGGCGCGGTAGTCGGCGAATTCCTCGGCCTGCAGCTGGGCCCAGCCGGCGTGGTAGTAGAAGTGGCGCGCGGCCAGCGGCAAATCGACGTCGCGCGTTTCGCGGATGGTCTTGCCGTTGTCCAGCGTTTCGAGCACGGCGAACAGGCGCGCGTGTTTTTGCAGCAGCCGCGCCAGCGCGTACATCACGCGCGCGCGGCCGTGGCCACCGAGGCCCTGCCAGAGCGGCTGGGCGCGGCGGGCGGCGGCCACGGCGCGCTCCACGTCCGCTTCCGTGGCCTGGGTCAGGTCGGCCAGCTTGCTGCCATCGGCCGGATTGGCCGAGGCGAACAGCTCACCGGGCTCGCTCCACGCGTTGTCGATGAACAGGCCGAAAGTACGGCCGCGCTGCTCCAGCCAGGCTTGCGCTTCCTTGGTGCTCTCGGGGGCTGGGCCGTATTCCATGGTGTTGAGAATCTCGTTAATAGTTGGCATGACGAATCCGTTGTGATCTTAAGGTTGCGCGTGGCGGTGGGCGGCCGAGTAAGCACCCGTGACGTAGTGCTCGAGCTGGCGCTCGATGTCCGTCAGCAGGCTGGAGGCGCCGATGCGGAACAGGTGCGGCTCCAGCCATTCGTTGCCAAGTTCTTCCTTCATCAGCGTCAGATACTGCAACGCGGCCTTGGCCGTGCTCACGCCGCCGGCCGGCTTGTAGCCGATCTTGAAGCCGGTCTGCTCATGGTATTCACGGATCGCGCGCACCATCGTCAGCGAAACGGGGATGGTGGCGTTCACGGGTTCCTTGCCAGTGGAGGTCTTGATGAAATCGGCGCCCGCCATCATGCACACCCACGAGGCCTTGGCCACGTTTTCCAGCGTGACCAGTTCGCCCGTGGCCAGGATGGCTTTCACGTGCGCGTCGCCGCAGGCCTGGCGGTAGGCCACCATCTCGTCGTACAGCGCCTGCCAGTTCCCCGTCAGCACGTGCTGGCGGGTGATGACGATGTCGATCTCGGAGGCGCCGGCGGCCACCGAGAGCTCGATCTCGCGCACCTTGGTCTCCAGGCTGGTCAAGCCGGCCGGGAAGCCGGTGGAGACGGCGGCGATCGGCAGGCGGCCCTGCAGCACTTGCGCGGCCGGCTTGATCATCTCGTGGTAGACGCACACGGCGCCCGTCGTCAGCGGGTAATCCTGCAAGCCCATGGCCTGCACCAGGTCGGCGCGCAGCGGGCGCAACGCCTTGCGGCACAGGCGCTCCACGCGGCCCGGCGTGTCGTCGCCCGACAGCGTGGTCAGGTCGATCAGGCCGATGGCCTTGACCAGCCACGCGGCCTGGTATTCCTTCTTGACCGTGCGGCGGTTGGCCAGGCTGGCCGCGCGGCGGTCGGCGGCGGCCTTGTTGATGTGGATGTGGTTGATCCAGCCCAGGTCCAGGGGGACCGCTTCGTTGCGCTTGAAGCCGGGAGTAGTGCTCATAACAGGTTGGTTCCGTTCGAAAGAGGTTGGACGCCGAGGTGGTGGGCCACGGTCTGGCCGATGTCGGAGAAGGTCTCGGAGATGCCCAGCGCGCGCGGCTGCACGCCGGGGCCGAAGAAGATCATCGGGATGTGTTCGCGCGTGTGGTCCGAGCCGGTCCAGGTGGGATCGCAGCCATGGTCGGCCGTCACCACCACCAGGTCGCCTTCGCGCAGCTTGGCCATGAATTCGGGCAGGCGCGCATCCATCTCGTGCAGCGCATTCGAATAGCCGGCCACGTCGCGGCGGTGGCCGAAGGCCTGGTCGAAATCGACGAAGTTGACGAAGGTGAGCGCGCCGTCGCCGGCCTCGTCGGCCACCTTGAGCAGCGCGTCGAACAGGGCCATGTTGTCGGCGCCCTTGACCACGCGCGACACGCCTTGCGCGGCGAAGATGTCGCTGATCTTGCCCAGCGCGATCACCTCGCCGCCGCCATCCTTCACGTGGTCCAGCAGCGTGGGCGCGGGCGGCGCCACGGCGTAGTCATGGCGGTTGGTGGTGCGGGTGTACTTGCCGTTGGCGCCCACGAACGGCCGGGCGATCACGCGGCCGATGTTGTACGGCTCGACCAGCTTGAAGGCCAGTTCGCACAGTTCGTACAGGCGCTCCAGGCCGAACGACTCCTCGTGCGCGGCGATCTGCAGCACGGAATCGGCCGAAGTGTAGATGATCGGTTTGCCGGTGGCCACGTGCTCGTCGCCGTGCTTGTTGATGATCTCCGTGCCGGAGGCGTGGCAGTCGCCCAGGAAGCCGGGCACCTTGCCCAGCTCGCGCAGGCGCGCCGTCAATTCGGCCGGGAACGAAGGCACGGTGCGGGGGAAGTAGCCCCAGTCGAATTCCACCGGCACGCCGGCGATTTCCCAGTGGCCGCTCTGGGTATCCTTGCCCGTCGAGCGCTCACGGGCGGCGCCGTAGGCGGCCGTGAAGCCGTCGCGCCGGGCGAAGCCGTCGGCCCACTGCCCGCAGGCCGCGTGGGCGGCGGCCGCCAGGCCCAGTTTTTCCAGCGTCGGCAGGTTCATCGGCGCGCCGGCCCTGGCGGCCCAGGCGGCGATGTGGCCAAAGGTGTTGGCGCCCGAATCGTTGTACTTGGCGGCGTCCGGCGTGGCGCCGAGGCCGAAGGAATCCAGCAGGAGGATAAATGCGCGTTTCATGATGTGCTCCGGTGCGGCTAGGTATGCATTCAGTGTAAGCAGTGTAGGCCGATGGCCCAAAAAGCAAAGGGGCGGACCATGCCGCCCCGCAGAGGGATTACGCTTGCGGCGTTTTCGCCACGTTGGCCAGGAAGCCCAGTATCAGTTCGATCAGCGACTTGGCGCCCACGGCCGCGTACTTGAGCGTTTGCTCGTGCGACAGCGGGAACGGCGACAGGCCCTCGGCCAGGTTGGTGATGACGGATACGCCCACCACCTTCAGGCCGCAATGGCGGGCCGACACCACTTCCGGCACCACGGACATGCCCACCACGTCGGCGCCCAGCGTCTTGAAGGCGCGGATTTCAGCGGGGGTCTCGAAGTTCGGGCCGGCGTAGGCGATGTACACGCCTTCGTGCATGGTGATGCTCTTTTCGGCGGCCGTGGCCTGCAGCAGCTTGCGCAGGTCGGCGTCGTAGGCGTTGGCCATGCTGAAGAAGCGGGGGCCGAAACGTTCGTCGTTGGGGCCCATCATCGGCGTGCCGGGCAGGAAGTTGATATGGTCGGTCAGCGCCACCAGCGAGCCGGCGTCCACTTCGGTGCGCAGCGAACCGGCCGCGTTGGTCACGAACAGCATTTCGCAGCCGAGCAGCTTCATGGTGCGCACGGCCGACGTCATCACGCCCAGGCCATAACCTTCGTACACGTGGCCGCGGCCCTTCATGCACACGACGGACACGCCAGCCAGGTTGCCGATCACCAGTTCGCCGGCGTGGCCATGCACGGTGCTGATGGGGAAGCCGGGCAGCTCATCGTAGCTGATGGTCACCGCGTCCGTCATCTGTTCGGCCAGCACGCCGAGGCCGGAACCGAGGATCATCGCGATGCGCGGCTTGAAGTCGGCCGGAATACGGGCGCGGACAATGGCGGCGGCCTGGAATGGGGAATTGTTAGACATGGATATCCTCGTTGTTATCGGTATGGTTCGGAATGGCGATGCTGTGTTGCCCTGCGCGCGCAGCGCAGTCTGGCCGGGCGCCTGGCGCCGCTACAACAACTGCTGGCGATGCGGGTATGCTGTGGATCAAAACTGGTTGAACGACACTATGCCTGATCGTTATATGTATGGCAAATACCATTTTTCTTTACCATTTATACGAACAATGAATAAATAAGCGGGATTAAATGCCTGCTGATTTGACAGGCAATAAACATTTGTTTAGCATTGAAAACAAATGTTTATTGGAGTGGCCGTGACGGAACTGTCGAAAAAGGAACAGCTATACCAGCTGATCCGCGCCAACCCCTTCATTTCCCAGCAAGACCTGGCCATCGAATTGCGCCTGTCGCGTTCGGCCGTGGCCGGCCACATCGCCGGCCTGATCCGCGAACGCCGGCTGCTGGGCCGGGCCTATGTGCTGCCCGACCAACGCCCCATCGTGTGCATCGGCGCGGCCAACCTGGACCGCAAGCTGCGCACGCTGGCGCCGCTGCAACTGGGCACGTCCAATCCGGCCAGCGCCGAAGAAGTATTCGGCGGCGTGGCCCGCAACATCGCGGAAAACCTGACCCGGCTCGCCATCCCGGCCGCCCTGCTGACGGCGCTGGGCACGGACGCAGCCGGCCGCGCGCTGGCCGACCACGCGCAAGCGGCCGGCATCGACATGCGCGCCAGCCTGCACGTGGCCGATTGCGCCACCGGCACCTACACGGCCGTGCTGGACGCGGGCGGCGAAATGACGGTGGCGCTGGCCGACATGGCCCTCTACGACCGCCTCACGCCATCGTTCCTGGCCAGCCGCCAGCCGCAACGCGCGGCCGCCGCCATGACGGTGGCCGACCTGAACCTGCCGCGCGACAGCGTCGCCCTGCTGCTGGCCGACGCCCGCCACGACGCCGTCCCGCTGATCATCGTGGCGGTGTCGCAGCCCAAGATGGCGCGCTTGCCGGCCGACCTGCACGGCCTGCGGCTGCTGATCCTCAACCGCGGCGAACTGGAAACCCGGGTCGGGCGCGCCCTGCCCACCGAGGACGACGTGGCCGCCGCCTGCCGCCAAGTGCAGGCCCAGGGCGCGCGCGACGTGATCGTCACCTGCGGCGGCCAGGGCGTGTTCCACACCACGGCGGGACCAGGCCAGCTGGCCTGGCTGCCGGCCCACCAGGTCGAGGTGGTGGACGTGACGGGCGCCGGCGACGCGTTCGCGGCCGCCGTCTGCTGGTCGCTGTACCAGGGCAGCGACGACCTGGGGCTGGCCTGCCGGCGCGGCCTGAAGGTGGCCGCCATGACGCTGGAAAGCCCGGACACCGTCTCGCCCGTGCTGGCGGCCGACGTGCTCGACGAGATCAACGACTTCGACCTGGACGCGCCGCCCTTGCCCGCATCGGCCGCGCCGGCCATCCGCTAACGCCACCAACACGCCAACGACAGGAGCTCCAACATGCACCCCTTCCTCTCCTTTTCGCCTGAAGTAGCAGCCGCCCGCGCCGCCGGCAAAGCCATCGTGGCGCTGGAATCGACCATCATCTCGCACGGCATGCCGTATCCGCAGAACGTGCAGATGGCGCGCGAAGTGGAACAGATCATCCGCGACGGCGGCGCCGTGCCGGCCACCATCGCCATCATCGAAGGCAAGATCTGCATCGGCCTGTCGCCCGAACAGCTGGAACAGCTGGCCACGGCGCCCGACGCCATGAAGGTGAGCCGGCGCGACCTGCCCTACGTGCTGTCGCAGGCCAGGCTGGGCGCCACCACGGTGGCCGCCACCATGATCTGCGCACAACTGGCCGGGATCGAGGTGTTCGTCACGGGCGGCATCGGCGGCGTGCACCGCGGCGCCGAGACCAGCTTCGACATCTCGGCCGACCTGCAGGAACTGGCCCACACCTCGGTGGCCGTGGTATGCGCGGGCGTCAAGTCCATCCTCGACATCGGCCTCACGCTGGAATACCTGGAGACGCACGGCGTACCCGTGGTCAGCGTGGGCCAGCCCGGCTTCCCCGCCTTCTTCACGCGCGAGAGCGGCTACCACGCCGACTTCCAGCTCGACACGGCGGCCGAACAGGCGGCCTTCATCCGCACCAAGTGGGAGCTGGGTTTGAAAGGCGGGGTGGTGGTCAGCAACCCGGTGCCGGCGGTGGACGCCATGCCCAAGGCGGAAATCGACGCCATCACGGAGCAGGCCTTGAACGAGGCGGCCCAGCGCGGCATCACGGGCAAGCAGGTCACGCCCTTTCTGCTCAGCCGCATCAAGGACTTGACGGCCGGGCGCAGCCTGGCCACCAACATCGCGCTGGTGAAGCACAACGCGCGCGTGGGCACGGCGCTGGCCCGCGCGCTGCACGCCCACCCGGCGACCCGCTGAACCACGCGAGCATCACGCCATGTCCATCGACCTGAAACAGTTACGCTACTTCCTGGCCGTGGCCGAGGAGAAAAGCTTCAGCCGGGCGGCCGAGAAGCTGCACATCTCGCAGCCGCCGCTGAGCCAGCAGATCATGAAACTGGAGGCGGAACTGGGCGTGCGCCTGTTCGCCCGCACCACCCGCACCTTCGAGCTGACGGTGGCGGGCAAGGCGTTGATGCAGGAAGCGACCGAACTGCTGGCGCGCATGCGCATGACCATCGACACCATCCGCCAGATCGACCGCGGCGAAGTGGGACGGCTGCGGGTGGGCATCGTCGGTTCGGCCATGTGGGGCCCCATCCCCAGCCTGCTGGAGGAATTCCAGACCAAGTACCCGCGCGTGACGTGGACCCTGCACGAACTGGGCCCCACGGTGCAGTACGACGCGCTGCGCGCCAAGCAGGTGGACGTGGGCTTCTGGCGCGAACCGAGGCTGGACGAGGATGAACTCAAGCGCGACAACCTGCGCCAGGAACTGTGCTACCGCGAGAACGTGTGCGTGGCCATCAACGACCACCACCCGCTGGCCGCGCGCGCCGAGATCGACCTGATGGACATCGCCAAGGAACCGATGCTGACGCTGGCGCTCGACAAGTCCTCCTTCCCCCGCTACCTGATCGAATGCTGCGTCAAGGCCGGCTTCCAGCCGACGATCTTCCAGGAAGCGAACGAGCCGCAGACGCTGCTGGCCATGGTGGGCGCGGGCCTGGGGGTGACGCTGCTGCCGGAGACGACCAGCCGCATCGGCTGGCCCGGCGTGGTGTTCGTGCCGCTGCGCGATCCGCCGTCGGCCAACCTGTACATCACCTACCCGGCGCTGGACGACGCGCCCGTGGTGCGCGCCTTCCTCAACATCATCAATCCGCCGGCGCGGGGCGAGGGCTGAGGCCTGGCGGCCGCGCCCCTGCCGCGCCCGTCCCGCGCGCCACGATCACGCCACGATCACGCCACCATCACGCCACCATCACGCCACCATCACGCAATTGCGCCCGCCGTTCTTGGCCCGGTACAGGGCCTGGTCGGCCCGCAGCAGCAGGCGCGCAATGCTGTCGCCGCCGTCCGCTTCCAGCGCCGCCACGCCCACGCTGACGGTCATGCTGTAGTGCCGGCCATCGTCGGCCCGCAGCGGCAGCGCCGCCACCGAGGCGCGCAGGCGCTCGACCAGCTCGACGGCCACCTGCGGCCCCGTATCGGTCAGCAGCAGCACGAATTCCTCGCCGCCGAAACGGGCGATCAGGTCGGCGCCGCGCATGGTCTCGCCCAGCACGTCGGCGATGGCCACCAGCGCGCGGTCGCCCGCCAGGTGGCCATGCTCGTCGTTGATGCGCTTGAAGTGGTCGATGTCGAGCATGCACAGGGTCAGCGCGTGGCCGTAGCGGCGCGCGCGTGCGATCTCGTGCTCGATCCATTCCATCATGCGGCGCCGGTTCGGCAAGCCGGTCAGCTCGTCCGTGCTGGCCCGCAGCTCCAGTTCCGCGTTGGCGCTGCGCAGCTCGCGCGTGCGGTGCTCGACGCGCGCCTCCAGCTGCAGCCGTTCCTCGTTCAACGCCCGGTGCAGGCGCAGCGCGCGGCGCGCCAGCGCGAAGCAGAACATGGCCGGCAGCGGCAACCAGGTGAGCGCGCCGTTGAAGTGGACGATGTCGTCGACGCCAGCCGGCAGCGTGTAGCCCCAGCCGGCCCGCAGCCAGGGCGCCAGCCAGGGGTCCCACAACTGGTGCACCAGGTCGATGTACAGCGACGGGGCCAGGCCCAGCATGAGCAGCAAGCCATCCTGGCTGTCATGCTCGCCGCGCCGCCAGCTCAGCCAGCCGCCCAGCATGATCAGCGATTCGACCACCATGTCCTGCATGTTCTCGTAGGTGAAACGATCCATGTCCGGTATGGGCAACGGTACGCCGGCCAGCGCCAGCAGCGACCAGCCCAGCAGGGCTGCGTCGACGACGATCACGGCGCGCAAGGCGCGCGCCAGCCACACGCTGCTGCGCTCGAAGCGCCCAAAGTGCATGGCCAGCCAGCACAGCACGCAGGTCGACAGCGGCGTGGCCAGCTGCCACAGCCAGCCGCAATCGACGCCCAGCAGCAGCACGTCCAGCCGCGCGTAGGTCAGCAGCGACAAACCCAGGGCCACCGAATAGCCCGCATATTCGCCAAATTCGCGCTCGCGCAGGGCCAGGCCGAAGGCGGCCGTGAACATGGCCGACGTCAGCAGCAGGATGGACGCCAGCAGCGTCGTCATCAGGGTGCGCTGCTGGGCCGGCAACACGTCGGCCAACGGGCCCTGGCCGCGCGCGATCACGCGCTCGGGGTAGGCGGGATTGTAGGCATCCAGTTTGAGGTACAAGGGGCTGGCCTGCAGGCCGGCGAGCGGCAACAGCAAGCGCCAGCCCTGCTCCAGCGGGCCGCCGGCGGCGCCGGGGCGCAACTGGCGGCCGGCGCTATCGAACAAGGTCATGCGCAACATGGGCGAATGCTGCAGCACCACGTAATCGGTGCCGGCGCCGGCCGCCGCCACCCGCAGCCAGCAAGCGTCGCCACGGGCGACCAGGGCGCCGTCCGCGGGCAAGGGCAGCCAGCCCGCCGCCATGCTGGCCGGCCACACCGGCGCTGGCGGACCGCAGCGGTAATCAAGCAGGGCCAACGCCTGCCGCGCCTGGCACGTCATGGGCAGCAATGCGGCCCACGAGCACAGGAAAGCGGCGATGACGCGGCGTAGTCTGCTATGCATGGATGAAGTGGGGAATGGCGCGGCCGTACAGGATGCGCGGCAACTAATATTTACAGTCAGAACGATTATAGCCTGCTGTCAATATTGACAACACCATCCGGGCGAAAGAAACCGTCAATGTGTCACGCCGCCGGCCTCGCGCAGGTCGACGTCGTAGGCCAGCGCCGTGCGCACGGCGATGCGCAAGCCTTCGATCATGTCGGCAAGCCGCATGCTGGGCGTGCCCGGATGGCGCGCCGCCTGCTGTGGCAAATAGGGCACGTGGATCAGGCCGGCGCGCATGGTGGTGCCCCAGTCGGCCGCCTGGTGCATCAGGCTGTAGAACACGTGGTTGCACACGAAGGTGCCGGCCGACTGCGACACGGACGCCGGCAGCCCGGCCGCGCGCAACTGGTGCACGATGGCCTTGATGGGCAGCGTGGAGAAATAGGCGGCTGGGCCACCCGCCACCACCGGCACGTCGACCAGCTGGCGCTTGCGGTTGTCCTGGATGGGCGCGTCGTCGACGTTGATGGCGATGCGCTCGACCGTCATGTCGACCCGGCCGCCGGCCTGGCCCACCATGATCACGAGGCTGGGCTGGAGCTCCTCCACGATCTGGTGCAGCAGGCGGCTGGCCACCCCGAACGCACACGGCAGCTGGCGCGCCACCACCACGAAATCGCCCTCCTGCCAGTCGCCCAGCACGCGCACGGCTTCCCATGATGGGTTGATGTCGTCCTTGTTGAACGGCTCAAAGCCCGTCAACAATATGATTTTGTTCATGCATTTCGCTCCAGTTACCAGTACATCAGAACATACAACAGGGCCACGTTGATGGCCAGCAGCGGCAAGGCGGTGGGCAGCTGCGCCTTGATCACGCCATGCTTGTCATCCAGCTCCAGCAAGGCCGCCGGCACGATGTTGAAGTTGGCCGCCATCGGCGTCATCAGGGTGCCGCAGTAGGCGCTGAACATGCCGATGGCCGCCATCACGGCCGGATCGGCATGGTACACCCCCACCAGCACGGGGATGCCGACCCCGCCCGTCATCACGGGAAACGCGGCGAAGCCATTGCCCATCACGATGGTAAACAGCGCCATGCCCAGGCAATACACGAGCACCGCCGCCAGCCGCGTGTCCAGCGCGATCCACTGCGTGACGACGTGGGCCACGGCCTTGCCCACGCCGGCCTGCACGAACAGCAGGCCCAGCACGGCCAGCATGTGCGGCAGCACGACGGCCCAGCCCATGCTGTCGACCAGCCGGCGCGCCTCGCGCAGCGCCTGCAGCGGGGTGGCGCGGGTCAGCCAGCAGGCCGCCGCCACGGCCAGCAGCGCGCCGCAGCCCAGGCACACCAGCGTCAGGTTCTTCACCTCCAGCAGCGGCGCGCCAGCCAGCCGGACATCCTTGAGCAGCGTGGCGCCGGCGATGGTGACGGCCGGGATCAGCAGCGCCGGCAGCAGCAGCCGGTGTCCCAGGCGCCGGGCGCTGGCGGCCCGTTCGGCCGCTGTCCGTTCCCCGTGGCGGCCCGGCAGCACGCCGCCCAGGCCGGCCAGCAGCGCCATCACCACCATGGCCAGCCCCACCGCTTGCGGCGGCAGCCGCTCGCCCGCCAGGTAGACCAGCGCGTACAGGCCCCAGAACAGGGCGGCCGTGTGGCGCCGCGGATGGTGGCGGTCGCGCAGCGTCATGAGGGCGATCAGCAGCAGCATGGCGCCCACCACCGGGTAGAAGAAATCGAGCGTGAGGGTCATGCGCCATCTCCGGCCGGGCGTTCGTCCGGCGCGTCGCCGTGGCGCGCCGGCTGCGCCGTGCCGGCCGCGCGCGCCAGCGCCTGCGCACCGGCGCGCGCGATGCGCGCGTCAAGCCGGCGCAGGCGCCAGGCGTGGATCACGAACGCGCTGACGGCCGTCGGTATGCCCCACAGCGCCATGCGCAGCGGATCGACTTCCAGCCCTTCGCCGTGCAAGATGGTCTGCATCAGCACGATGGCGCCGAAGGCGACGAAGATATCCTCGCCGAAGAACAGGCCGACGTTGTCGGTGGCCGCGGCCATGGCGCGGATGCGCTGGCGCAGCGCCCGGTCCAGGCCCGGATGGCGGGCCGCGGCCACCCCTTCGGCCATGGGCGCCACCAGCGGGCGCACCATGGTGGGATGGCCGCCCAGGCTGGTCAGGCCGAAGGCGGCGCTCAGTTCGCGCGCCAGCAGGTAGGCGATCAGCAGGCGGCCCGTGGTGGCCGAGCGGATGCGGGTCACCACGGCCTGGGCGTACTCGCGCAGGCCGTAGCGTTCCAGCAGGCCGATGGCGGCCAGCGGCAGCAGCAGGATCAAGGGCAGGTTGCGGGTCCGGACGAAGGCCAGTCCCAGCGCGGCCAGCCAGTCGCCGGGCGGCATGGCGATGGCCGCGCCGGTGGCGGCGCAGGCGGCCACCACCACCAGCACGGGATGGAGCCGCAGCGCGAAGCCGGCCACGATCACGGCCACCCCGATCAAGGGCCACAGATTGACGGCTGCCTGCATGGGCGTTCCTTTCCGCGGAAAAATGCTGGCATGATCTTACCCCAGCCAGCCCCTGCCGCGTGGCCCAAACGCGCCGGACGGCCCCCGCGCGCGCCCGGCGCGACGCGCCTTGATATAAAAAGCAAAATTTTCTTTGACAGCCACAATTTAGCACGCTAATATTTATCCAACTACTAATCAAACGAGACACCACCATGTTGGAACTCAAGGATTTACCCAGCTTCGATACCTTGTCGCAATTTGCCAAGCTGTATCCCAACCCCGATGTCGAGGGCTTGCAAACGTGGCTGCTGCTGTCGCGCAGCTGCAGCGACATGATGGCCGAGTTCGAAGTGAACCTGGCCCGCCATGGCCTGTCGCAGACCAAGTTCTTCGTGCTGCTGCTGCTCAAGCGCAGCCCCGGCGGCCTGGGCGTGGGCCGGCTGGCCGAGGGCGTGAGCGTGTCTTCGCCCACCATGACGGGCATCGTCGACCGCCTCGAGCAGGCCAAGCTGTGCCGGCGCGAGCAGGACGTGGGCGACCGCCGCGCCTGGGTGGTGCGGCTGCTGCCGGCCGGCGAGGCGCTGTTGGCCGAAGCCCTGCCCGAGCACTACAGCTGGGTGGCGCAGCTGATGAGCGTGTTCAGCCCCCAGGAACGCGAGCAATTGCGTAGCCTGATGCGCAAGCTCAACGCCAGCATGGCCGACATCAAGGCGGTGGCGGCCTGAGTGACGCCATGGCCGGGGCCGGGCGGCCTGCCCCGCCCGGCCAACGCAAGGTGGATTTTTTTTGCATAAAATATGTAGCCGGCTATATAGTTAAAGGCTATTTTTATGCTAATATTGAAAACGTGACTTAATTACAATTAATTCGGACTGCTGGCGATGCCAGTTTTTTTTGAACTAATTATTTAGCCTACTACATAGTGCCTAGCTAAATAAAAGCCGTCGTATTAATAGCCAACGAAAGGATAGACCATGAAGCATCCGGTTGCCGTCTTGACCCTGCTGGCCCTGTGCGGCCTGGCCGCCGTGTCCCAGCTCTACCTGCCGCTACCGCTGCTGGGCCAGATCGGCCGTCAGTTCGGTCTGGACGCGGCCGGCGCCGGCGCCGCGCTGGGCGCGTTCAGCTTCGCCTACGCCAGCGGCTTCTTGCTGTTCGGTCCGCTGTCGGACCGCATCGGCCGCAAGCCCGTCATGGTGGGCGGCCTGCTGGCGCTGACGGCGACCACGCTGCTGCTGAGCCAGGCCAGCACGCCGGCCGAACTGTATGCGGGCCGCGCCCTGCAAGGGTTGGCCACGGCCGCCTTCCCGCCGGCCGCGCTGGCCTTCCTGGCCGAAGCGCTGCCGGGCCGGCTGCGCCTGTGGGGTTTGGCATGGCTGAGCACGGCCTTCCTGCTGGCCGGCCTGGTGGGCCAGATCTACGGCGGCCTGGCCGGCGCGGCCTACGGTTTCGGCTGGGCCGTGGCCCTGCCCTGCCCGATCTACCTGGCCACGGCCTGGATGCTGGCCAGCCTGCCGCAGGAATTACGGACACCCGTCACCACCCCGCTGCTGGCCAGCTACAGCGGCCTGCTGCGTGTGCTGCGCCAGCCCGCCCTGCGCACCGTGTACGGCGCCGCGCTGCCCCTGATGATGAGCTTCGTGGCCTTTTACCTGGGGCTGGACCATCACCTGGGCGCCGCGCTGCGGGCAGCCAACCTGAGCCCGCTGGCCGTGCGTGCCATCGCCTTGCCTGGCTTCCTGATGCCGCTGGCCGTGGCCGTGCTGCTGCCCCGCTTCGGCGCCCAGCGCATGGTCAGCGTGGGCCTGGCCACGGCCGCCACCGGGCTGGCTGCCGCCGCCCTGGCCGGTGGCGTGAGCGGCAACCTGGCCGCCACGCTGGCCGCCAGCGTGCTGTTCGTGGCCGGCGTGGGCATCAGTGTGCCGAGCCTGATCGCCCGTACCAGTGCCCTGGCCGAGGCCAGCTGGCGTGGCCAGGCCGTGTCGCTGTACACCTTCGTGCTGTTCAGCGGCGCCAGCCTCGGTCCCTGGCTGGCCAGCACGGCCACCCCGCTGCCGGCCGCCCGCTACTTCGGCTGCCTGGCCCTGCTGGTGGCCGGCGCCCTGATCGTCAGTTTGCCCACTGGCCGGCTGGCCGCCGGCGCCGCCGTGGCGCCCCGCTAACCGACCCCTACCAGAAGGAGAACCAACATGAAACCGAACACCAGCACCGCCAACGCCGGCCACCTGGCCGACCACCACCAGCCGCTGCCCGTGCGCCTCGATGCGCGCCTGCGCCCGCCGGCCGGCTTCGAGACCCTGGCCAGCGTCAACCCCGTCACGCTGGACGGCGCCCCGGCCTGGCACTTGCGCTACGAGCGCAGCGATGGCCAGAACGGCGGCCTGGGCGGCGAACACTACAGCATGGTGCTGTCGCCCTCGGGCCAGTTGCTGGGCAAGACGTGGTTCAGCGCGGCCCAATGCCACGGCGCGCTGCCCTCCGTGGCCCAGGCCCAGCGCATCGCCCATGCCTACCTGGAGCAACAGGCGCCGGACCTGCTGCCGGGCATGGCGCTGCAATGGGTGCAGCCGCACGACGAAACACTGCGCACCACGACGGCCGACGGCCAGCTGCGCACGCACACGCTGACGGGCATGAAGGTCAAGTGCCGCAACGAGCGCGATGGCCGCTACTTCTGGGTCATCGTCGGCGCCCACGGCGTGGTGCTGACCTTTGAACGCGACATCGTATGGGGTTTCACACGCAGCCTGCGCCAGACGGAGAAATGGCTGCATGACAGTTGGTTGATGGGGCACGCCGCCCTGGCTTGAGCTTGGCGCTTCGGACCGAAGGCACTTCACTTTTCCATTCACTTTTTATAGGAGGATTTTATGAACCTGCAACTCGTTATCGCTGAAGAATTCAACAAATTCGTACAAAAACCTGGCGTGCTGGCTTACCACACCCTGCTCGATCAACTGCGCCACAACCGCATCGAGTCCCTGCGCGGCAAGACCCTGGTGGCCGGCCAGGGCTTGAGCGGCATGCAGATCGACCATGCCTACTGCCTGGCCATCAGCCTGGGCCTGGGCCAGGAATTCGCCTGCTGGAACGAGTTGAACCGCCACAGCCGCGCCGGCCATGCGCTGTCGCACAAGCACCAGGACCAGAACGTGCTGATCTCCGTGCCGCGCAAGATCGACGAGACCCACTTCGAGGCCGACGTGCTGATCGACGCACGCAGCGAATTGATGCTGGACCACCTGACCGGCCTGCACGTGCAAGGCATGGTGCTGACGGAGGCGTGCCGCCAGATGTTCATCGCCACCACGGAAGCGCACTGCATGGGCCCCGACGCGCCGGCCAAGCGCTACTTCGTGATCAACGAAATGAACATGCGCTTCCTGCAGTTCGCGTTTCCGCTGCCGGCCACCATCCGCTACACGCTGCTGGACTTGCAGCGCCCCCGTCCGGACCGCGTCACCGTCGCGGCCGACATGGAAGTGTGGCAGAACGGGCGCGCCGTGGCCGGCATGGCCGTCAAGTTCGGCGTGTTCGACGACGCCTACCTGGGCCCGCGCGAAAACCAGCTGGCCGACCAGGCCCTGTCGCACAGCATGGACTGGCTGATGGCGGACCTGATCTCGCGTGGCCTGGGCCAGCCCGCCGCCACCCCAGCCCACGCCGTGGCCCTGCCGGCCTGACCGTCCACCGCAACCGGCCGGCGCGCGTGACAACGCGCCGGCCCACAGGAGAACCGCATGTCCCGCAACCGCTACGCTTTCTTCGACGTCGATGAAACCCTGATCGACCAGAAGAGCATGTTCACCTTCCGCGCCTTCTACCTGCGCGAACGGCTGGGCCCCGTGCGCGGCGCGCTGGCCGACTGGCTGGCCCAGCGCCACCTGCGCGCGCTGCTGCGCCAGGGCCGCGAACGCAACGAAGTGAACCGCGCCTACTACCGCGCGTTCCGCGGCCACGACCGCAACGCGCTGGCGGCCAGCGCCCGGCGCTGGTTCGCGCAAGCGTCGACCCAGCCCGGCTTCTACATCGCGCCCGTGCTGCGCGCGCTGCGCCGGCACCAGGCCGACGGCGTGCAGCCCGTGTTCGTGTCCGGCTCGGCGCTGGAAATCATCCAGCCGCTGGCCGACGCGCTGGGCGTGCACTACCTGCTGGTCAACCGCATGGCCGTCGAGCAGGGCCGCTACACGGGCGAGCTGCTGGCGCCGCAAACCATCGGCGCGGGCAAGCGCGAAGCGGTGGACGCCTTCCTGGCCGCCCACGGCGCCAGCGGCGCCCAGTGCTACGGCTACGGCGACCACCAGTCCGACCTGCCGCTGCTGGAAGCGGTGGGCCACCCCACCGTCGTGGCGCACGAGCTGTCGATGCTGACGCTGGCCAATGAACGCGGCTGGCCGGTGCTGATCCCCCACCCCACCATGTAAGGAGAGCTTCATGTCTACCCGCATTTCCGCCCTGAGCCGCCTGGTGCTGCTGACCGGCCTGGCCCTGTGGCTCAGTATCGCCGTGTTCAACAACCTGACCGATCCGGGCACCAACCGCCAGCTGCTGGGCCACATGCTGTCGATGGACTTGCTGCGCGCCGAGCCGGTGCTGGGCAATGGCCTGGCGTGGCACGCCTGGCCCGTGGAGCACGTGCCCACGCTGCTGTACGCAGTGGCGGCCGTGCAGGTCACGGTGGCGTCGGCCCTGTGGCTGGCGGCCCTGCTGTTCGCCCGCGCCGGCTGGAGCGGCAAGCAGCGCCAGTTGCGCCAGGCCCGCAGCGCCGGCGTGCTGGCCCTGTCCGGCTTCCTGCTGCTGTGGCTGTGGTTCGCCTGCGGCGGCCTGTGGTTCGGCTACTGGATCAAGCAAGGGGCCGTGCAATCGGTGCACCTGACCATGATCCTGATCGCGCTGGGCGCCCTGCTGTACGTGCAAAGCGCGCCGGTGGCCGAAGCCCCGCTGCACAGCGCCTGAACCTGAAACACGCAACACGGAAACTGAAGGAGAACCGAAATGAAAGCGTCCCTTTCCAAGCCTGGGCTGCCCGCCCCCTTGCTGACCACCGTGCTGGCGGCCCTGCTGCTGGCCGGCTGCGCCAGCCCCGGACCGCAACGGCCGCTGGCCACGCCGCTGGCGGCCGATGCGCTCGCCACGGGCGCCAGCGCCGCGCTGGGCGACTGGCCCGCCGCCGACTGGTGGCACGGGTTCCACGACGCCCAGCTGGACCGCCTGATCGCGCAAGCCATCGCCGGCGCCCCCGGCCTGGCCGAGGCGCGCGCCCGGCTGGAACGGGCCGACGCCCTGCTGCAGGCGCGCCGCGCCGACGGTGGCCCGGAACTGAGCGCCGACGCGGCCGCTGCCCGCCTGCGCTACAGCGGCAACGGCGCCGTGCCGCCCGCGCTGGCCGGCACCAGCCACACCTCGGCCGCGCTGACCCTGGGCTTGCGCTACGAATTCGACTTCTGGGGCCAGAACGGCGAACGGGTGGCGGCCGACCTGTCGCGGGCCGACGCGGCCCGCATCGAGGCGCGCGCCGCCGAAGCGACGCTGGCCGGCGCCATCGCCCACGACTACGTGGAACTGGCGCGCACGGAACAACAACTGGAACTGGCCCGGCGCCAGGTGGCATTGCGCCAGCGCGAAGTGACGCTGCGCCAGGCCCGCATGAAAACGGGGCTGGACACGGAAGTGGAATGGCGCCAGGCGCTGGCCGAGGTGCCGATGGCGCAGGCGGCCGTGGCCCAGCTGGCCAACCAGGCCACGCTGCTGCGCCACCAGCTGGCCGCGCTGGCCGGTGCCGGCCCCGCATTCGGCGAAGCGCTGGCCGTGCCCGCGCTGAAACTGGACCAGCCACTGACCTTGCCGGCCCGGCTGGACGCGGACCTGGTGGGCCGCCGGCCCGAGATCGTGGCCCAGCGCCTGCGGCTGGACGCGGCCGGCCATGACGTGGCCGCCGCCCGTGCCGACTTCTACCCCAACATCGACCTGACGGCCAGCGCCGGCGTGGCCGCGCTGGACGCGGGCAATCTGTTGCAAGGCAACAGCCGCCTGTTCGGCTTCGGCCCGGCCCTGCACCTGCCCCTGTTCGACGCGGGCCGCCTGCGCACCGGGCTGGCCATGCGCCACGCCGACTACGCCGTCGAAGTGGCGCGCTACAACCAGCTGGTGATCGGCGCCATGCGCGACGTGGCCGACCAGGTGGCCACCTGGCGCGCGCTCGACAGCCGCTTGGCCGCGCATGGCAGCGCCGTGCGCGAGCTGGACGCGGCCGAAAAGGCGGCCAGCCAGCGCTACCAGCAAGGCCTGTCGAGCTACCTGGTGGTGCTCGGTGTGCAGCAGCGCCAGCTGATCCAGGCCCAGGCCGACGCCGACCTGCGCGCGCGCCGCCTGCAAACGGCGATCCGCCTCAATCACGCACTGGGCGACGGTGTGGCGCTGGGCGCCGCGCCGGCCCAATCCTGACCCTCTTTTTGATCGGAGACCAACATGACTACCCAAGCCCCCGCCGTTCCCAACCAGGCCGTTGGCGCCCAACCGGCCGCCCAAGCTGCCAGCGCGGCGCCGGCCGCGCGCCGCAAGACCATGCTGGTGGCGCTGGCCGCCGCGCTGGGCGTGGCCGCCGTCGGCTACGGCGCTTACTGGTACACGAGCGCCCGCTTCCAGGTCTCGACCGACGACGCCTACGTGGCCGGCAACGTGATCCAGCTCACGCCCCAGGTGGCCGGCACCGTGGTGGCGATCCACGCGGACGACACCAACTTCGTGCAGGCCGGCACCGTGCTGGCCCAGCTCGACCCGACGGACGCCAAGCTGGCGCTGGAAAAGGCCAAGACCCAGTTGGCCCAGACCGTGCGCCAGACGGAGGCCCTGTTCCTGAACCAGTCGGCCCAGTCGGCCGCCGTGGCGCTGCGCGAAGCGGAGCTGCGCCGCGCCCGGGCCGACCTGGCCCAGCGCAGCGTGCTCAAAGGCAGCGGCGCCGTGTCCGAGGAGGAGATCCGCCACGCCGAGGATACGGCCCGCACGGCCGCCGCCGCGCTCGAGGCGAGCCGCCAGCAATACGCGGCCAGCCGCGCGCTGGCCGGCGCCGGCGCCGTGCGCGAGCACCCGGCCGTGGCGCAAGCCGTGGCCGCCCTGCAGGAAGCCCAGCTGACGCTGGACCGCACGGCCATCATCGCGCCCCAAAGCGGCTACGTGGCACGGCGCAGCGTGCAGATCGGCCAGCGCGTGGCCGTGGGCGCGCCGCTGCTGGCCGTGGTGCCGCTGGACCAGCTGTGGGTGGACGCCAACTTCAAGGAAAGCCAGCTGCGCCACATGCGCATCGGCCAGCCCGTCACGCTGACGGCCGACCTGTTCGGCCACAACGTGGTGTACCACGGCCGCGTGGCCGGGCTGGGCGCGGGCACCGGCAGCGCGTTCTCGCTGCTGCCGGCCCAGAACGCGACGGGTAACTGGATCAAGGTGGTGCAGCGCCTGCCGGTGCGGGTGGCGCTGGAGCCGTCCGAAGTGGCGGCCCATCCGCTGCGGGTGGGGCTGTCGATGGTGGCCGAGGTGGACGTGTCGCAGCAAAGCGGCGCGCAACTGGCCGGCGCCGTCAGCGGCGCGCCCGTGGCCCAGACCAGGGTGTACCAGGCCCAGGCCGAAGCCCGCGCCGGCGTGGCCGACATCGCCAACCAGATCGTGCGCGCCAACCTGCTGCGCTGAACGGAGCATCACCATGACCACCGCTAAAGCCACAGGCGCCACCACCGCCGCCACCGCGCCGGCCGTGCCGCCGCCGCTGACGGGCATGCGCCTGGTGTTCGCCTCCATCGCGCTGGCGCTCGCCACGTTCATGAACGTGCTCGATATCACCATCGCCAACGTGTCGATTCCGTCCATCGCGGGCGACATCGGCGTGTCGGCCAGCCAGGGTACGTGGATCATCACCTCGTTCGCCGTGGCCAACGCCATCGCCGTGCCACTGACGGGCTGGCTCACCCAGCGCTATGGACAGGTGCGCCTGTTCGTGGCGGCTGTGCTGCTGTTCGTATTGGCCTCGCTGCTGTGCGGGCTGGCCACCAATCTGGAAAGCATGATCGTGTTCCGCATCATGCAAGGCGCCGTGGCCGGTCCCATGATCCCGCTGTCGCAGGCGCTGCTGCTGCAAAGCTATCCGAAGGAGAAGTCCGGCATGGCGCTGGCCATGTGGGCCATGACCACCATGATCGCGCCCGTGATGGGGCCTATCCTCGGTGGCTGGATCTCGGACAATATCTCGTGGCCGTGGATCTTCTACATCAACATCCCCACCGGCCTGTTCGCCGCCTGGCTCACCTGGGTGCTGCTGCGCGACCGCGAGTCCGTGCGCGTGAAAAAGCCGATCGACGGCGTGGGCCTGGGCCTGCTGGTGGTGTGGGTGGGCTGCCTGCAGGTGATGCTCGACAAGGGCAAGGAGCTGGACTGGTTCAGTTCCGCGGAGACGGTGGTGCTGGGCCTGACGGCGGCCATCGCCTTCGCCGTGTTCGTGATCTGGGAGACCACGCACGAACATCCCATCGTGGACCTGAGCCTGTTCAAGGGCCGCAATTTCTCGATCGGCACGCTGGCGCTGTCGCTGGGCTACGGCGTGTTCTTCGCCAACCTGGTGCTGCTGCCCCTGTGGCTGCAGCAGTTCGCCGGCTACACGGCCACCTGGGCCGGCATTGTCAGCGCGCCGGTGGGCATATTGGCCCTGCTGCTGTCGCCGCTGGTGGGCAAGCATATCGGCCGCTTCGACGTGCGCTGGCTGGCCAGCTTCGCCTTCCTCGTGTTCGCAGTCGTGTGCTGGCTGCGTTCGCAGTTCAACATGCAGGCCGACGTGAGCACCATCATGCTGCCGCAACTGATCCAGGGCGCGGCCATGGCCACCTTCTTCGTGCCGCTGACGGCGCTGGCCCTGTCCGGCCTGCCCCCGCTGCGGCTGGCGGCCGCCTCCGGCCTGTGCAACTTCGCCCGCATCACGGCCGGCGCTTTCGGCGCCTCGGCCGCCGGCACCCTGTGGGACGACCGCGCCAGCCTGCACCACGTGCGCCTGGCCGAAGCCGTTTCGCCATATGCGCAGGCCACCCAGGACACGCTGGAGCGGCTGTCGCAGCTCGGCTATTCAGCCGCCCAGTCGTGGCAGCTGCTGGAACGCCAGGTCAACACGCAGGCCTACATGCTGGCCGCCAATGACCTGTTCTGGGGTTCGGCCCTGCTGTTCGTGTGCCTGATCGGCGTCGTCTGGCTGGCGCGGCCCGTGGCCAGCGCCGGCAAGGTCGATGCCGGGGGGGCCCACTAAGCGCCCACTAAGCGCCCACTCGATGCGCACCAAACGATTTATACCGTTTTCGCTTCACCGCAGTTGTTTGTTCTTTTAACCGCAGTACTCACTCACGACAGGAGCAATATCATGAAAACCACCGCTTTGATCGCCACCCTGATCATCACCGCCGCCAGCGCCACCGCCTTCGCCGCCGACGCTCCCGACACGACGCGCGGCGAAGCCGCCGACTCGGCATCGACCACCGCCCAGTCCCAGCCGGCAGCCGGCCTGACCCGCGAGCAGGTGCGCGCCGCCCTGTTCGAAGCCCGTAGCAAGGGCGAGGTGCCGGAAACGGAAGCGGACATGGACGTGGCGCAAACGCGCAAGCATCAGGCGCAGAACCGCTAAGCCGCCGTGTATCGGCAACTGGGGGCGTAACGCCATGAACAGGAAAGGAAAACGTTACGTCCCCATGTCACGCGCCGCATCGCGGCAATCGGCGGCCAGCCGCCAGCGCGCCTCGCCTGGAAACCGCAGCCAGAGCGCGTGCCATGCGTTGCGGTTTCCGCAACCATGAGCATTGACGAACTGCGATGGCGAGACACGCTTGCCCTCCGCAACCATGGCATCGCCTTCCACCGTGGCATAAGCGACCTGGCCTTGAAACGTGACGCGCAAATTGGTTCCCTCCGGCAGAAATAGCTGCTTCCATTGGTAGCCGTGGAGGGAAGCGGGCACCGCGTCGGCGCCGGCGTCGCCTCGGGCAATCCAGCTGCGCACGGCATCGCAGAGGGCGGCGCTGCTCATGTCGCCAAACCAGAGCTCGCCGGTGAAGGCAGTCAGCGCATGAAACACATCGTTCGGCAGGTGCACAGGGATGGGGTAGCTCATTTTGATCTCCAGGCTAAAACGTCTAATTCGATCCAGAACACTCTAGATCGCTCTATATCGCTCTGGAACAGCTCTAGAACACTCTAAAAATGACAGCGGGAAACCGCATAATTTTCTAAAACACTCTAGCTTCTATTGCCTGCTCCTGAAAATTAGACAACCATAGAGTGGAGTAGTTCAAATTCCATGGGAGTAGAGCGAACTAGAACGCTTTAGACGTTCTAGAACAGCTCCAGAAAAAAGTGCGGCAAGGTCGGTGTAGGCCACCACGCCACGCCCTGGGCAGTTGGTATCGGCCAATAGCAAAACACGGCAGCCGGGCGAGCATCCGCGCGTGACGGTGGCGCGTGAGCTGGAGGAGGAACTGGGCTTCGCAACGCCGCATCCGGTGGACGCGCCGCTGTTCGTGACGGTGACGCAAACGGTCGGACTGACGGCCGGCCACACGGACGTGTCGCTCTGGTACGTGGTCCACGCGCGCAGGGATCAAGCGATCCGCTACGATGAAGGGGAATTCGAACAGGTGCGCTGGTTCGCGCTCGACGAGGTGCCGCTCGAACGCGCGGACCCGCATATGGGCCGCTTCCTGGCCAAACTGACCACCGCCAGCCACCCAAATCACACGAACGCGTGATCGAAAAACAGCCCGCGCACCTTGCGGCACGCGGGCTGTGAAGGGAACGGCTAAACGGCGACGGCTTAGAAATTGACCTTGAACGTGGCGCCCCAGGTGCGCGGTTCGTTCAGCATGCCGGTCAGGTTGTCGAAGTCGATGGCGCCGATCAGCACCTGCTTGTTGGTGATGTTGCGGCCAAACGCGGCCACTTCATACTTGCCGCCATTCCAGCGGTAACCGGCGCGCAGGCCGCCTTCCGTCAACGGCTTGGCCTTGTACTCGGGCGCTTCGTACAGGAAGAAGTTATAGCTGCTGCGGTAGGTCCAGTCGGTGTAGGCATAGAACTCGCCGTCGCCCATCTCCTTGCTGTACTTCAGGGTGAAGTTCAGCTGGGTCTTGGGTGCGCGTGGCAGCGGGTTGCCGTCGATCCTGGAGGTGCCGGGAACCAGGGGATTCATATTGGTCGGCGTGCAGCCCGACGCCGCATTGTTCGTGTAATTGCCGCAGTACTGCACGAACAGGTTCTTGTCCTTGATCTCCGTGTCGTTGTAGCTGCCGCCCAGTGTCATGCTGAACGCATCGCTCAGGTTGGCCTGGAAGTCCACTTCCATGCCCTGGCCCGTCACCTTGTCGGCGTTGACCAGCTGGTTCATGTTGACGGCACCGCTGCCGGCCGTCAGCTGCTTGTCCTTGACACGGTACTGGAACAGGCTGGCCGACAAGCGGGCCCGCTTGTTGAACAAGTCCTGCTTGATCCCGGCTTCATACGACAGCGCCTTTTCCGCGCCGGCGAACGATGGCTTGTCGGTCAGGCCGAACAGGCGGCCCTGCATGCTGGGCGCGCGGTAGCCGGTGGCCACGCGGCCGAACAGGTTGGTGGTCTTGTCGAGCTCATAGGTGCCGCTCACGTCCCAGCTCACGTTATGCGACGTGTTGTCGATCTCGTGGAACGAGGACTGGGGCGGTTCCACCCGGCTGGCCGTGAAGTTCTTCTTGTCGCTGGTGTAGCGCAGGCCGCCGCGCAGTTTCAGCTTGTCGGTGACGGTGTAGTTGAGCGAGCCGAAAGCGGCCCATGACTTGGCGTCCTGGGTCTGGGTGGCATAGTTGGGCGACTGCGGATTGCCCGGCGTGAGCGAATCGAAGGCGATACTGTCGATGCGGATGTGTTCATCGAAGTAGAACAGGCCGGCGATCCACTGCAGCGGGCCCTGGTAGTTCGATTCGGCCCGCAGCTCCTGCGAGAACTGGCGGTGGCTGGGCAGCAGGTCGGCCGTCTCGACCGGGAACGGGATCACGCCGGGGCCGCTCGGCTGGGCGCCGATCACGGGGCCGCAGAACAGCGTGCAGCCGTAGCCGCCATCGACGTCGCCGCGGCTGTAGAAGTCCAGCGTCTCGTAGCCCGTGATCGAGTGCAGCGTGATGTCGCCCGCGTCGTACTTCAGGCGGATGTTGCCGCCCTTGGTCTGCAGGTGCTGGTAGTTCTGGCCGTCGGTCGGGTAGGCACCGTAGTCGAAGCCGTCCACCAGATCATTGGTGCCCTTCTTGATGATGTTGGCGCGGAACAGGGTGGCGCTGCCGTGGTAGTCGCGCTCATGGTAGTTGAACAGCGCACTGAAGTCCTTGTTCGGCTGCACCAGCGCCTGCAGGCGGAACGCCTGGTCGCCATAGCCCTCGAAGTCCTGGGTGCCCGTGTTGGGATGGGGATTGGTGTTGTGCACGCGGTTGCCGCGGTGCTGGCTGGTGCCCGAGAAGCGCAGCGCCACCGTGTCGCTGACGGGGATGTTGAACATGCCTTCGGCCGTCTTGGCCGAGTAATTGCCGATGCCCAGCGTGACATAGCCTTCCTGGCGGAACACGGGCCTGGCCGAATCGAACTTGATCACGCCGGCCGGCGAGTTGCGGCCGAACAGGGTGCCCTGCGGGCCGCGCAGCACTTCCACCTGGTCCACGTCGAACACGGGGAAGCCCTTGAGCATGGGGTTTTCCTGCACGATGTCGTCCATCACCAGGCCCACGGGCTGGGAGGCGTTCAAGTCAAAGTCGGTATTACCCAGGCCACGGATGTAGAAACGGGGGAAGGTGCGGCCATAGTCCGATTCCACGTTCACGCTGGGCGAGCGGCCGGCCAGGAAGCGGATATCGGCCGCGCCGGAGGTCAGCACGTCGAGCTTGTCGCCCTTCAAGGTGGCGATCGACATGGGCACGTCCTTGATGTTCTCGGCGCGGCGCTGGGCCGTCACGATCACCGTTTCCAGCTGGCCCGTCGCGGCCTGCTCGGTGGCCGGCGCATCCTGCGCGGGCGCTTCGGCGGCCATGGCCGCGTGCAGCGGGAAGGCGCCGGCCACGGCCAGCGCGATCAGCGTGCGGGTGGCAATACCATTACTTTTTCTTATCATGAGTACAACTCCCATTGGTCAAACACCAGTTGAAAATTCCGTGCCGCCGCCACCGTGGGCCGGGCCGGAGATCCGTCTTCGCGCCCGCTGCGTGCGCGGACGCTGGAAACATGTGAAATCCCCCACATTTGCCTTTGCATTCTGCAAAGTAATGGCCATGCTAGCACGTCAATTGCCCGCCAAAATTCATATCAATTTCATATAAATAGCGAAATAAAATCGTATTTGTCGAACATATCGGGGCTGTAGCATAGTAGGGGACGGCCCCGGCACGGGCATGGCCGCCGCCATCCCGGCGCCGCCCCCTGAAACGGAGCCTGTCGTGATCTTTCCTGCAGGCCTAAATTTTTTCCGAACGGACAAAAAAGCAACAGCAATTAAAAATCTTGACAGCAATCCACTGTTGCCGCTCCGCGACAACGGCCCGGCAAGCTTAATCAAAAACTAAGCAAAAAAGGATTGCTGCATCGCAGCATCGGGCCATCGCCATTCCGAGGACAGCCTCTAAATCCGCGCCGCACGGGGCGTCCGAGGCCAGATTAAATGTTGCTAAATTAGATGTTTCGACCAATAAAAATATACAATATCGATCTTCCAGGAGCCTATTCATGAAACTTTTACAATTCAGTTTGACGATCGCGGCGTTTGCCGCGGCTGGCGCATGCGCCAGCGCGTCCGCGGCTGACCCTAAGCTGGGCATCGTGTATGACGCAGGCGGCAAGTTCGACAAATCGTTCAACCAGTCCGCCTTTGAAGGCGCTTCGCGCTTCAAGAAGGAAACCAACATCAATTTCATCGAAGTACAGGCGTCCAGCGACACCCAGGCCGAGCAGATGCTGCGCGGTCTGGCCCGCAAGAACCTGGACCTGATCGCCTCGATCGGCTTCGCCCAGACCCAGGCCGTGCAAAAGGTGGCCAAGGAATTCCCGAAAGTACACTTCGTGCTGATCGACGGCGTGGCGCAAGGGGCCAACGTCAATTCCGTCACCTTCAAGGAGGAGGAAGGTTCCTACCTGGTGGGCGTGGCCGCCGCCATGGCCTCCAAGTCCAAGAAGCTGGGCTTCGTGGGCGGCATCGACATTCCCCTGATCCGCGCCTTCGCCTGCGGCTATGAGCAGGGCGCCAAGGCCACCTATCCGAAAGTGGAAGTGATCCAGAACATGGTGGGCACCACGGCCGCGGCCTGGAACGACCCGGCCAAGGGCGGCGAGCTGGCCCGCTCCCAGTTCGAGCGCGGCGTGGACGTGGTGTTCGCCGTGGCCGGCGGCAGCGGCCTGGGCACGCTGCAAACGGCCAAGGAAAAAGGCAAGCTCGGTATCGGCGTGGATTCGAACCAGAACCACCTGTACCCCGGTTCCATCCTGACCTCCATGGTCAAGCGCGTGGACAACGCCATCTACGACTCGTTCATGCAGATGAAGAACGGCACCTGGAAGGCCGGCGTGACGGCCAAGGGCCTGAAGGAAGGCGGCGTGGACTGGGCGCTCGACGAGAACAACCGCAAGCTGATCACGCCCGAGATCGAAAAGCGCGTGCTGGGCGCGCGCAAGGACATCATCGACGGCAAGGTCAAGGTGATCGACTACCGCGCCGGCAACCACTGCCCCGTTTAATCTCCCGCTTCATGACATGACGCGCCGCCGGGGTGATCCCCCGCGCGGCGCGTTTTAACTACATACTCCTATGCAGCCAGCAGTTGAATTTCGCGCCATCTCCAAGCAGTTTGGCGCAGTGCAGGCGAACGCGGACGTTTCGTTCTCCATCGCCAAAGGGTCCATCCACGGCCTGGTGGGGGAGAACGGCGCCGGCAAGTCGACCCTGATGAGCATCCTGTACGGCTACTACCGCGCCGACAGCGGCCAGATCCTGCTCGACGGCCAGGCCCAGTCCATCCGCACCAGCCAGGAAGCGATCCGGCTCGGCATCGGCATGGTGCACCAGCACTTCATGCTGGTCGAGAACATGACCGTGCTCGATAACGTGATGCTGGGCGCCGAAGGCGGCTTCAAGCTGGCCGCCCAGCGCGCCACGGTGGAAGCGCAGCTGCGCGCGATCTGCACCCGCTACCGGCTCGACGTCGATCCGCTGGCCACCATCGCCGAGCTGTCCGTGGGCGCCCAGCAGCGCGTGGAGATCCTCAAGCAGATCTACCGCAGCGCCAACATCCTGATCCTGGACGAACCGACGGCCGTGCTCACGGCCCAGGAGACGGCGTCCCTGTTCGACATCCTGCGCCTGTTCAAGGAACAGGGCAAGACCATCATCCTGATCACCCACAAGCTGCAGGAAATCCTCGACATCACCGACACCGTCACCGTGATGCGCGGCGGGCGCGTGATCGGCGCCGTGCCCACGGCCGGCACCACCAAGGAGGAACTGGCCAACATGATGGTGGGCCGCCCGATCGAAAACAACCTGCCGCGCGCGCCCTACCATCCCGGCGCGCCCGTGCTGACGGTGGAAAACCTGCAGCTGCAGGACGCCCAGCACGTCCAGCTGCTGGCCGACATCGGCTTCACGCTGCGGGCCGGCGAAATCGTCGCCATCGCCGGCGTGTCCGGCAATGGCCAGAGCGAACTGATGGAAATTTTGGCCGGCATGCGCCTGCCCACCACCGGCAAGCTCACTTACCTGGGCCAGGAACTGCCCTACGGCAGGCGCCACGACGCCGACGGCCTGCCGCTGGCGTTCCGCGAACTGGGCATCGCCCACGTGCCGGAAGACCGGCTGCGCGACGGCGTCGTGAAAAGCTTCTCCGTGATGCACAACACCATCCTCGGCTACCAGGACAAGTTGAAAAACCGCTGGGGCCTGTTCGACTTCAAGGCCATCGCGGCCCGCTGCGCCGGCCTGATGAAAAAGTTCGACGTGCGCCCGGCCAACGGCGACCTGCGTATCGGCCTGCTCTCGGGCGGCAACCAGCAAAAGGTGGTGATCGCGCGCGAAGTGCTGGCGCAACCGAAGCTGATGCTGGTGGGCCAGCCCACGCGCGGCGTCGACATCGGCACCATCGAGTCCATCCACACGCAACTGCTGGCGCTGCGCGACGCCGGCGTGGCCATCCTGCTGGTGTCGGTCGAACTGGAGGAGGTGCGGGCGCTGGCCGACCGCATCCTCGTCATGTGCGGCGGCCGCATCACGGGCGAACTGAAGATAGAGGAATTCGACACCACCCGCATCGGCCTGCTGATGGGGGGCATGCATAAATCATGAACAATCACGACCTGCCACGCTGGGCCACGGCCTTCGTCCTGCCCATTTTGAACCTGCTGTCGGCCATGCTGGTCGCGGCCGGCGTCATCTACCTGCTCGGCGAGAGCCCCACGGAATCGCTGGGCATCCTGCTCCACAGCGCCATCCTCAATCCGGAAGGCCTGGGCTACACGCTGTTTTACGCCTCCAGCTTCGTCTTCACGGGCCTGTCCGTGTCGATCGCCATGCAGGCCGGCCTGTTCAACATCGGCTCGGAAGGGCAAATGTATTTCGGCGGCCTGGGCCTGACCCTGGCCATGCTGGCCTTCGACAGCACGCTGCCCACCTGGGCCCTGATCCCGGCCGCCATCGCCGGCGCCGCCCTGTTCGGCGCGCTGTGGGCCTGCGTGCCCGGCTACCTGCAAGCGAAACGGGGCAGCCACATCGTCGTCACCACCATCATGTTCAACTTCATCTGCGCCTCGCTGATGAACTTCATCATCGTCAAGTACCTGATCCCGGCCGGCGAGCAGAACACGGCCAGCCGGGCGTTTTCCGACGCGGCCGCCATGCCGCTGCTGAACCAGTGGTTCCCCGTGCTGGGCGAGACGCCGCTTAACATCAGCTTCCTGATCGCCCTGGTGGCGCTGGTGATCTATGGCGTCGTCGTCAGCCGTTCGGCCTGGGGATTCAAGCTGCGCACCGTGGGCCAGAACCCGCACGCGGCCCATTACGCCGGCATCCGGCTGTCCAAGATGATCATCACCGTGATGCTGATCTCGGGCGCGCTGGCCGGCCTCGGTTCCGTCAACTCCATCCTCGGCTCGACCCACTACCTGAGCCTGAACTTCGTCGGTGGCGCCGGCTTCATCGGCATCGCCATTGCGCTGATGGGGCGCCAGCACCCGCTCGGCATCCTGCTGTCGGCCGTGCTGTTCGGCGCCCTGATCCAGGGCGGCTTCGACCTGTCGCTGGAAAAACCGAACATCCCGACCGAGACCTTCATCTTCATCCAGGGCTTGATCATCCTGTTCTGCGGTGCGATGGAATACTTCTACGCGCCGGCCATCATCGCCGTCCTCAAGCGCAAGAAAGGCTGACCATGACGTTTGCAGACCTCCACTTAGACAGCGTGCTCGTCTCCACCGTGCGCAACGCGCCCGTGCTCATCTTCGCCGCCATGGCCGGCCTGTTCGCGGAGCGCTCGGGCGTGATCGACATCGGCCTGGAAGGCAAGATCCTGGCCTCGGCCTTCGTCTCGGCCGCCGTCGCCTTCGCCACCCAGAACCCGTGGTATGGCGTGGCGGCCGGCATGGCCGTCTCGGCCGCGCTGGCCATGCTGCAAGCGTACGTGGCCATCACCCAGAAGGGCAACCAGCTGGTGGGCGGCATCGCCATCAATATCGCCATGAGCGGCCTGACCTTCGTGCTGGCCCAGTTCTTCTTCCAGCAAGGCGGCCGCACGCCGGACCTGGGCCAGGCCCGCCTGTTCGACGTGGTGCTGCCCGGTTCGGCCGCCGTCGAGCACATCCCCTTCCTCGGCTGGCTGTACGCGCACCTGATCGGCGGCCACTCGGTGCTGGTGTACCTGGCGTTCGCGCTGGTGCCGCTGGTGCACTGGGTGATCTACCACAGCCGCTTCGGCCTGCGCCTGCGCGCCTGCGGCGAGAACCCGCACGCGGCCGACGCGGCCGGCGTGAACGTGGAGCGCCAGCGCTACCTGGCCATGCTGGTGGCCGGCGTGCTGTGCTCGTTCTCGGGCGCCTACCTGGCCATCGTGCAAAGCGGCTTCTTCCTGCGCGACATGTCGGCCGGCGCCGGCTACCTGGCCCTGACGGCCATGGTGTTCGGCAACTGGCGGCCCGTCTACACCTTCCTTGGCTGCCTGATGTTCGGCTTCTTCGGCGCCGTGCAGATCCAGATCGAAGGCGTGGAACTGCCCGTGGTGGGCCGCATCCCCGGCTCGCTGATCCAGATGGTGCCCTACGTCGTCACCGTGATCGTGCTGGCCGGTTTGATGGCCAAGTCGGTGGCGCCCAAGGCGCTGGGCACGCCGTTCGTCAAATCGCGCTGAGCCGCCGGCCCGGCCAACGCTCGGCGGCGCGCCTGGCGCGCCGCCCTCCCCTGCCGCTGCGACCACTCCCACGCGGCATTTCCCTACGGCACACTACTCGCGGTTCCGCTTGATTTGGCGCGCGCTACGGCGCGCCGCAGCGGGCGTATGATGGTCTTTCGCGATGCCCGTCCCGGCCGTCGCGTCACCACCGCACAGGAGGAAATCATGCCCAAGTCCAGCCAAGGCCACCCGCCCAAGCCCATGCACGCGCCGCCGTCGAAAGTCGATACCGTCACCCAGCAGAAACAGCGGGCCGAACAGTCCGAAGTGGCGGGCCGCCACAAGAACGCTGGCCGCAACGACAACATCGGCCACAAGACCTCGCGCTGACGGCGCCGCGCCGCGACACGGCGGCGCTTCCCCCCGGCGCGCCAGACCGCAGCGCTTCGGCGCTTCAGCGTTTAGACTTTCCGGCGCTCTAGCGCTGCGTGCGCAAATAGGCCAGCAGATCGGCGATCTGCTGCGCATCGCTGATGCCCCAGAAGCGCATGCGCGTGCCCGGCACCACGTCGCTGGGACCGCGCAGGAAGGCGGCCAGGGTCTGCTCGTTCCACACGATGCCGGAGCGGCGCATCGCGTCCGAATATTGGTAATCCGTGGTCGAGGCGGCGCGCCGGCCGATCACACCATTCAGTTGCGGGCCGAAGCCGCCGCGCGCCGACGGCCCGAGCTGGTGGCAGGACGCGCACTTGCGGAACGCGGCCTTGCCCGCCGCCGCATCGCCGGCCGCGTGGGCGGGCGCCAGCACGCCTAACGCCAAGGCGGCCAGCGCGCCGCGCGCGCAAAGAGTTGCTGATCTCGACATGCATGCTCCAAATTCGCGCAGTCTACCACTAACGGGGTGCCGCTTTGACGGAGATCGCTTGCACGACAATAGGGCGGCATGCCACACTGTTGCCGAAGATCACCGCACCCACGACGCAGTTCAATGAGACAAGACGACAATTGGCGCATCCACGCCCGCCGGCTGGCCATGCTGACGATGCTGTGCCTGTACGGCGCCTGGGCCCAGGCCTACGACCGCCTGGTCTACCCCTTGTCGGTGGGCGTGGACAGCCGCTACGAGTACGACTGGGCCGTGCTGCGCATGGCGCTCGACAAGAGCCGCGCCCAGTTTGGCGCCTACTCGCTGCACCAGGCCAGCGCCTCCATGTCGCCGGCCCGCATCACGCAGGAATTGCTGATGCCCACCGGCCATATCAACATCCTCGTGCGGGCCACGGCGCCCGAACTGGAACGGCAATTCCAGCCGGTGCGCATCCCCGTCGACCGTGGGCTGCTGGGCTACCGCGTGTTCCTCGTACGCCGCGACGACCTGGCCCGCTTCGCGGCCGTGCGTACGCTGAACGACTTGCGCCAGCTGCGCGCCGGCCTGGGCAAGGACTGGGTCGACGTGCCCGTGCTGCGCGCGGCCGGCCTGCCAACCGAGGAAGGCTCGGCCTACGAAGGCTTGTTCTCCATGCTCGAAGCGGGCCGCTTCGACTATTTCTCGCGCGGGGCCGACGAGGCCCTGCGTGAATACGACGAGCGCCGTGCCGCCCACCCCAGGCTGGCCATCGAACCGACCCTGCTGCTGCACTATCCGCTGCCACGCTACTTCTTCCTGCGCCGCGACGCGGAAGGCAAGCGACTGGCCGCCCGCATCGAGGCGGGGCTGGAAACCATGGTGCGCGACGGCTCGCTCAACACCCTGTTCCAGCACTACAAGGGCGCCACCATCGCCGCCGCCAACCTCAAACAGCGGCGCGTGCTGACCATCCCCAACCCCACCCTGTCGCCCCACACCCCGCTGTCGCGCAGCGAACTGTGGTTCGACCCGCTCAGCGGCAAGTGACGGCGGCGCGCGCCGCTTGCGTGGACTCACCCCAGGCATGGAACAAATGTTGCAATTTATATATAATTGCGCATTTCGCACGCGCGTGCGCCGTCACGTCCCCCCACACCAACGAGGATTATCGCCATGACTACCACCCACACCTTCATCGGGCGCGCCGCCGCCATGCTGCTGGCCAGCGCGCTGGGCGCGCCCCTGAGCGGCTGCGGCGGTGGCGGCGGTTCGGCGCCCGCCGCCCCCGTCGTCACGCCCACCACGCCCGCCTACCAGCTGGCCGCCAACACCACAGTGCTGACGCCTGGCGTGACCGTTGGCGCGGCCACCTGGCCGGAAGGTTCCACGGCCAGCGGCGGCAACGGCGCGCCGGTGGCCGGCGTCAACTGCCTGGTCACGGAGGACTACCACATCCACGCCCACCTGACGATCCTGCGCGACGGTAACGCGCTGGCCATACCGGCCCACATCGGCCTGCAAGGTTGCGCCTACGAGCTGCACACCCACGACCAGTCGGGCGTGATCCACGTCGAAACGTCCGCCGCCCGCAAGTTCACGCTGGGCCAGTTGTTCGCCGTGTGGGGCCAGCCACTGAGCCGCAGCAACGTGGCCGGCATCAGCGGCCTGCCCGTCACCGTGCTGTTCAACGACAACGATACGGTGCTGGAATGGACTGGCGACATCGGCGCGCTCGAACTGACCAGCCACCGTTCCATCACCATCGAGCTGGGCACGGTCCAGCACACGGTGCCCGCCTACCGCTGGGATAGCAGCCTGTAACGCCTCCTGCAAGCGGCCCGCCAGCGGCCGCCTGCATCGCTCCCTCAGGGCCAGATCGCCCGCAGCAGCGCGGCCAGGTGATAGCCCGCCTTGGTCAGCTGGCTGCGGGCGATGGCTGAACTGGGCAGCGGATAATCGTCCGGCACCGTCAAGCCCCACACGTCATAGACTTCGCCATTGCGGCCCGTCTGGTGGGCGATGGCGCCCGGCGTCGCCTCGCCATAGGCCAGCTTGGCCACGGCCAGTCCATCGTCAGCCCACTGGTAAGGCCAGCTCACGGGCGCGCCCGTGTTGGCGGCGACGGCCGGCTGCGCCGCGATCATCGCTTGCGCGAACTGCCTGGGCGTGCGCGTGCCGCTGCGGCGGAACGCGTAATCGACCACCGTCGTGTCCCAGTAAGTGTGGAAAGGCTGGGTGGGCGACTTGGGCGGCGTCCACGCCGGCGGCTCGTCGGCCGGACGCGGCAGCGGCGGCGGGATCAGGCGCGCGCTGGCGGCGCCCATGCGCGCATCGTCGAGCAGCAGGCTGTTGCCGCCGCGCGCGTCGAACATGTTGACCGCGTCAACCTGCCCATGATGCTGCGGCACCACGAAGCCCCCGTCCCGGCCCACGTAGGCCGCGCCCACGTGCAGCGGCTGGTGGATGTCGCCCACCAGGTGCACCACCAGCAGCAGCGCCTGGCGCTGGCTGAAGTGGTGCGGGTTGCTGGCGTCGTCGTCACGGCCCTGCAGCACGGCGATGGCCTGCTTGAGCGTTTGCACGAGGTCGTCGTCGGCCGTGCCCACCGCGTGGTCGCGGTAGTGGGCGAGCTGGAACGGCACGTCCGTGTAGTGGTACTGGCTGTGGTGCGGATTGGCGGCCGTGTAGGCTTGCATCTCGGCCGTCTGCGGGCCGCAGAACGTGCCCTTCACGCAGTCGGCCCAGTTGGCCGCCTGCTCCAGCGTTTCCCCCGGCAGCAGCAGGTCCGCCACGTGGCGCCCGGCGGCACTGTCCGCGATCAGCTGGGCAGCCATGGCGGCCACGGCGCGGTGGCCGTCGCTGCCCCAGGCCAGCGCATTGCCGGCCATGCTCGCGCAGGCGCCGGCCAGCGCGGCCGCGACCACCAGCCGCCTCGATGCGCGCTTCATTGCGGGCTGCCCTTGGCCGGCTTGGGATAAACCTTGTTGATGTCGAGCGGCTGGGCGTAAGACGAGCTCCAGGTCTGCTCATGCAGGGCGGCCAGGCGCTGCGCCATTTTCTCGTTGCGCATCACGACCTCCAGGTTGCGCGACAAGTCCATGTAGCCGCCCGCCCAGTTGCTGGTGCCGACCCAGGCCAGCTTGTCGTCGATCACCATGATCTTGCTGTGGATGACGCGCGCGAACGGAATGAAGCCGCTGGCCGCCACCGGCAAGGTCACCACCCGCACTTCCACGTTGGGCAGCAGGGCCAGGCTTTTCAGGTACACCTGCTCCGGTTCCTCCAGGTTCCAGTTCGATACCAGCAATTTGACCTTCACGCCGCGGTTGGCCGCGCTGCGCACGGCGTTGTCGATCACGGCGTAATACGGGCGCGTGCCCTTGGGGCCGTAGCTGAGCGGCGCATAATCGAGCAGCTGGATGCGCACCTCGCGCTGGGCCGACGCCAGCAGGGCCGGCAAGCCCGTCTCCGAATCGCCCACGCCGGCCGGGTTGTAGCGGTTGGGGCTGGCCAGCAGGAAGGCGTCCTGGTTCAGGTCAGCGGCCACGGTCTGCGCGTTCAGCACGGGCGCGGCCAGGCCCTGGGCCGCCAGCGCCTGGGCGCGCCAGTCCTGGTCGAACACGGCCTGCACCTGGGCCACGATCTTCGGCTCCGTGATGCGCAAGCCCGTCTCGTGGATATGCTCGAACGAGCGCCAGTCGAAATTCTGGCTGCCCACGTAGGCCGTGGCGCGGTCCACCACCATGTATTTGGCGTGCAGGATGCCGTTGCCGGTCAGCTGGTTGAAATCGATGATGTGCAGTTCCAGGTTGGGAATCGCCTTCAGCCGCTCGATGGTGGCCGCGTCGGACAGCCGCACGCCCTTCTGGTCCAGCAGGAAGCGGATATGCACGCCGCGCCGGCCGGCCGCCTCCAGCCGGGTGAGCACGCGCTCGAACGCGCTGCCGGCGTGGCCGACGACGTAGAACTGGCCCAGCACGATCTCCTTGCGGGCCTGGTCGAACAGCTCGCACCAGACGGTGGCCGGATCGCGCAGGTCGGCGTTGGCCAGCGTCGTTTCGCGCGGCGCCGTTTGCACCAGTTCGAAGCCGGGGATGGTGAACGCCGCATGGGCCAGCGAGGCCGTGCCCAGCAGCGCGGACAATATCAGGGTAGAAGACAGACGACGCATCATGGTCCTTATGGTTGCGGGGCGCGCTGGATGCGGCCCAGGGATTGCTTGCTGCCGGCCGGCTGGTGCAGCTCGTCGCGGCGGGTCAGGTAGGCCGCCACCGCGTCACTCAGGTAGATGCCGGTATTGGCGCGTTGATGACCGCTGGTGAACGTGGGGAAGAAGTCGCCCCCTTCGGCCAGGAAGTTGTTGGTGGCCACGCGGTACGGGCTGTCCGGCTCCAGCGGCACGCCATGCAGGGTCACGCTGCCCGGTACCACGCGGCTGCCCACCGGCAGGTTGGGATTCCACTGGTAGCTGAAGCCATCGGACACTTGCAGCAGCGGGCGCGTGCCGCCATCGCCGCCCTGCCATTGCTGCTCGAGCAGCGTGGCGATCTGGGCGCCCGTCAGGTTCATCACCACCACCGTATTCACGAACGGCAGCACGGTGCGCACCTGGCCCATGGTGACGCGGCCATCCGGGCCCGCCGCCAGGTCCTGGCGCATACCGCCCAGGTTCATGAACGCGAGCTGGGCGCCGAACGGCGCGCCCGCTTGCAGCATGGCGTCGGCCACCAGGTCGCCCAGCGGCGACTCGTCCACGTCATCCTTGTCCAGCGGGACCACGGGCACGGCCAGCCGCCCCACGGGACGGGCCAGCGCGGCCGCGCTGCGGGCGCGGGCGCGGGCCAGGTAAGCGTCCAGCGCCGGATCGGGCCGATAGCGGCCCGGCAGCATCACCTCGTTGCTGGCGCTGATGGCGCGCACCCGGTTGTCGGCCGTGTCCACCGTGAGCCGGATGCGCGACAGCACATGGCCGGCCGTCTCGGCCTGGGTCACCACGCGGCCATCCACCTGGCACAGGTAGCCCTTGTGCGAGTGGCCGCTGATGACCAGGCGGATGGCCGGATCGAGCCGCTTGACGACGTCCACGATGGGGCCCGTCAAATGCTCGCAGCCCGGCTGGTCGAAATAATCGGTGGTGCGCCCGCCCTGGTGGATCAGCACGACGAACACGCCCACGCCCTGCTTGCGCAATGCCGGCAGCTGCGCGTTGATGGCGCTGGCCTCGTCGGTGAAATCGAGCCCGCTCACGCTCGAGGGCAGCGACAGCGCCGCCGTATCCTTGAGCACGGCGCCGATGAAGGCCACGCGCACCCCGTGCGCCGTCTCGATCTGGTAAGCCGGCATGATGGGTTTGCGGGTCACCATGTCGATCACGTTGGCGGCCAGGTAGTTGAAATGGGCGCCGCCGTAATTGGGCGCGAACTGGCACGCCTTGTCGGGGCGCGGCGACACGCAGCCGCCCTTCTGCTGGCGCAGCAGTTCGGCGCGGCCCAGGTCGAACTCGTGGTTGCCGAGGGCGCTGGCGCGCAAGCCCAGCAGGTCGAGCGCGCCGATGGTGGGTTCATCGGCCCACATGGCCGAGATGGACGGGCTGGCGCCCACCAGGTCGCCGGCGCCCACCAGCAGCAATTCCTGATCGTCCTGGCGCCACGCCTGCAGGGCCGCGCCCAGCGTGTCGATGCCGCCGGCCTGCGCCGTCGTCTCGCGCCGCGCCCGGGCGCTGGTGTAGGTGAAGGAACTGGGCTCGAGGTTGCCGTGGAAATCGTTGAGCGCCACCAGGTTGATGACGGCCGTGTGCGGCGGTTGTTGCGGCGCGCTGGCACAAGCGGCCAGCAGGGCCGCCAGCGCGGCGGCGGCCAAGGGACGAAGGAAAGTATTCATCGCAAACTGCATCAGTGAGAAGCGAACATTGTACAGGCGGAAAATCGGGGACGGACCCCGGTTTTCCAATGCGGAAAAATAGGGGTCCGTCCCCGATTTTCCGGCTGCCACGAAGAAAAAACGGCTGATGTCGCCATCAGCCGTCCGGTCTTGCCTAGCTACGCATCGGTACGCTTAGAACTCGTACTTGACGGTGGCCTGGATCGCCCACTGGGATTCGCCTTTGACCTGGCGGGTATCCAGCGTTTCCACGTCACGCACCTTGTAGATGTAGCGGCCTTGCGCATCCAGGCCCACGTAGTCGACGAAGCTGCGGGCCTGGCCGCCGGCGGGCTGGAAGCCCACTTCGTTGATACGGCCCCACTTCTTGTTCAGCAGGTTGCCGAAGTTGAAGATGTCGAACGTGAACGAACCCTTGTGGTCCTTGAAGAAACCAGGGATCTCCTGCTTGATGCGCAGGTCGATCGAGTTGGTCCATGGCGAGAAGTCCGAGTTGCGGCTGACGATGCCGCCGGCCGCCTTCTTCAGCACCGGGTTGGCGTTGACGATGGACCAGAACTTGTCTTCGTTGGCGTGGCTGGTGGCCGTGTCGCCGGCAAACACCACCTGGCCCGAACCGGGCGCGGACGGGATGTACATCAGGTCGTTGCCGCCCTGGGTGTCGCCGTTCAGGTCGTTGTTGAACGTCCAGCTGTAAGGCTTGCCGCTGCGGCCTTCATAGAACATGCCGAAGGTGGTCTTGTAGGAACCAAAGAAGCGCTTCTGGAAGTTGACCAGGGCGTTGATACGGTTCTTGACCAGGTAGCCCGAGTTGGCCGCCACTTCCTCGTTCGGGTTGAACACGGAACGGCCGTTGAAGTTCGAACCCGAGGTCGACGAGGTCAGCGGCGACACTTCCGTCGCGTCCGAGTAGGTGTACGACACCGACCAGTTCAGGCCATTCGTCATCGGACGGCTCAGCGACACGGTGGCCAGGTTGCTGCGGCCCTTGTCGGTGCCGGTGGCCACCATCACGTTGCCGTAGTCCTTGTTGCTGAGCGCCTTGTTGCGGGCGCCGGTGCAGGTGGCGCCGTTGTTGATCATCACGCCGGCGTTGGTCCAGCAAGCGGGGTTGTAGCCTTGCGCCGTGTAGTACAGCTCGCGGCCGTCGGTGCCGATCTTGGTCGGCGCACCCAGGTTCAGGTTCTGGTAGTAGATGCCGTCATGCACCTTGGTGTTCAGGTACTCGGCGCCAAACACCAGGCCGAACCATGGCAGTTCCGTGTCGAACGCAATGTTGGACTTCCACACGGAAGGCTGCTTCAGGCCGGGCGCCAGCGCGTCCACGTTGGCCACGTTGTTCACGCCCGGCAGGCTGGTGAGCTGCTTGTTGATGTCGGGGCTGAAGTTGCCATCCGTCGTGGGGCAGGCGCCCGAGCCGCCGCACACCACGTTGTGGGTGGCCACGCCGGGGTTGGAGAACGGGTTGGACAGCCAGACGGTGGCCGCCGCGCCCTGGAACAGGCCGGTGCCGCCGCGCACCTGCATCTGGCGTGCGCTGTCGAAGGTGTAGTTGAAGCCCACGCGCGGCTGCCACAGTTGCTGGCCGTCGAAGGTGGTGGTGTTGTCCAGGCCAAAGCCGCCAGTCTGGCGCGCGCCCGTAGCCGGGTTGCCGGCCACCATCGGTGCTGCCACGGCCACGTTGCGCAGCGGATGGCCATCGACGTGGGCCGAATCGAGGCGCACGCCATAGCTCAGCGTCAGGTTCTTGGTGGCGCTCCAGGTATCCTGGGCGAACAGGCCGTAGTTCTTCATGCTGAACCGGGCCACGGCGTCGTCCAGCGTCAGGCCCGTGTTCGGCACTTGCAGCGTGTACGACGAAGGACGGCCGCGGCTGAAGTTCTCCAGCACGGCTTGTTCGATCTGGGCGTTGCTGGCCTTGCCGCAGTCGAGCTTGCCGGCGCCGATGAACGAGTACGCCAGGTTGTTGATGCACTGGAAGGTGTAGTTGCCCCAGATGTTTTGCAGGAAGGCGTTGTAGACGTCGTTCTTCTGGTAGTCGCCGCCGAACTTGACTTCGTGGTTACCCAGCGTCCAGTTGGCGCCCAGGTAACCATCCTTGGTCTTGGTGCCCAGGATGTTGCGGTGGCGGCTGTTGTCGGTACCGAACGACAGCGTGCGGCTGGACGTCGGCACGCCGGCCGGCGTGCCGTCCGGCGTGGGGCCGGTGAACGTCAGGTTGATCAGCGGCAGCTGCGCGTTCAGCGTTGGCACGCTGTCGTAGTCGCGCGAGGACAGCTTGACTTCGGTCGAGAAGGTGGGGGTCCAGTCGGCGGTCCACTGAGCCACCTTGGTCTCGATGGTCTTGCCCTGGTTGAACCATTCCGAGTTGAGCGAAATGCCGGACGCGTTCAGGCCGGAGAATTGCGGTTCGTCCTGCTTGGTCTTGGCCCAGCGGAACATGGCGCGGTGGCTGTCGTTGATGTTCCAGTCCAGCTTGACGAGGCTGTCGTCCACGTTCAAGGCCGAGTTGCTGGGTTGGGCCGAGGTGCCCGCGTCGAAGCCATACTGGTTCTTGGCGATGGCGGTGGCGCCAGCGATGGCCGAGTTGGTGATGCCGACGTTGGTCAGGGGGCTGCCGATCGGGCCGAAGGCGGGTGCGGCGCGGGTCGATTCCAGCTTCTCATAGGCCGCGAAGATGAACAGCTTGTCCTTGATCAGCGGACCGCCCACCGTGGCGCCCTTGGTGGTTTCCTTGAACGGGGCCGGATCGTAATAGCTGTCGGTGCTCGAGTTGTAGCGCTTGCCAGCCAGGCGGTCGTTGCGGAATACATAGTAGGCGCTGCCATGCACCTGGTTGGTGCCGGACTTGGTGACGGCGTTGATGTTGCCGCCCGTGTAGCCCTTCTGGGTCACGTCGTAGTTGGCCACGTTGACCTGCACCGACTGGATCGCCTCGATCGAGATCGGCTGCTTGGCCGTCGGGCTGCCGTTCGACTCCAGGCCGAAGGTGTCGTTGACGGCCACGCCGTCGATGGTCATCGAGTTGTAGCGCGAGTTCTGGCCGGCCACGGACATTTCGCCGCGTTCCTTGTCGGTCTGCGACACGCGGGGGTCGGCGCGCGCATAGTCCTGCAGGTTGCGGTTGATGGAACCCTGGATATCGAGCTGGGTACGGCCGATGCTGGTGCCCGTGCCCATGGTGGTGCGCGAGAAGGTCTCGGAACGGCCGCCGGCGGAACCGGCGATGGTCACCGTTTGCATGGCTGGCGCGCCCAGGGTGGCGTCCACGTTGGCCGTCTCGGCCAGTTGCAGGTAGACGTTGTCGCGCTTTTCCGTCACGCCGTCCTTGGTGATGGTGATCGTGTACGGACCGCCGGTGCGCAGGCCGCGCGCCACGTAGCGGCCTTCCGCGTCCGTCACCACATTGTTGACCGTACCGGATTCGGTATGGACGATGGTGACGACGGCACCACTGGCCGGCTTGCCGTCGGCAGCCGAGATGCGGCCGCCGATGGCCGAGGTGGTGTTTTGCGAGAAGGCAGGCGCTGCCGCGAGGGCGATGGACAGGCTGAGCGCGATCTGCGTCAGCCGGAGCCGTTTGTGATCAATCATGGTGTAACCCCAAAATAGACGAATAGTTATATGGAATCCGCGCGGGTAGCGGGAACTCCTCTTTACTGTGCTGCAACTGGTAAGCCGCGTGGCCGCGTGGCCAAACATCTGCCGCCGCACGCCATGCCAGGCGCTGGCCCTGCGGGCGCAACGCACAAGTGTATCGGTTCAATATTTCAAGGTAATGACATCTTTATGGCAACGTTGCTCAAAAAGAAAATGGCGCCGATCAGCGCCGCCGTACTACGTCAAAACCCTGTGTCAGCCCATCCCAAAGATGTTGTAGAAGCAAAAATATTGCATTTTTGGATCCTCGTCCCACTATGCATGATGGCAAAATGGTTGACAAATACGATTTATCTTAGGGATTAAGACGAGAAGCAAATAAATGAAGCCGAAAACCGCATGACGGACTTAGAACAAAGGCAAGGCCGGGGCTGCCGGGCGGGATTATAGTTCAGGCCACAGTGGCATGAAAATAATTCATCTTTGGAACAGAATGAAACTAGAGTAAGTCCACCAATTTATGTCGCGGCGGGGCAACGCCACGCCGCCCGCCGGCGCGCAGACGGCGCCGGCGCGGCGGGCGGCGCACGGCTTACTTGCGCTTCGGTTCGGCGGCCGCGATGGCCGCTTCGAAGCGGGCGAACCTGCCATCGAGCGCCTTGAGCAGGCGCTGCTTGTCGGCCGGCGCCAGGAACGCATAGCGCAGGCTGTCGTAGGACAGCTTTTTCACTTCCGCGTAGTCGGGCCGGTAGCGGGCCGCGTACAGCACGTACTCACCCGACAGGTTGTTGCGCGACACGCCCGCGTCATCGGTGGCCAGCACGAACGGCACGCCGTACTTGCGGTACAGCGTGACGGGGTGGGCCGCGCCCTTGATGCCGAGGATGAAGTCGTTGCTGCTCAGGTTGACTTCGACGGCGATGCCCTTGTCATGCATGGTTTTCATGATGGCCAGCGGATTGGTCTCATGGGCGATATCCATGCCGTGGCCGATGCGGCTGGCGCCAGCCACCTCCACCGCGTCCTGGATATGGAAGGTCAAGCCTTCCGGCGGCACCATGCCCAGCGCCAGCTCGCCCGCATGCAGCGCCAGCTTGACGGCCGGGTACTTCGCTTTCAGGAAGCGGAACATCTGCATGTGCATCGCGTAGTCGCGCATGGAGACGTGCACGCTCTCCTGCCCCACGATGTTGACGCCCACGATCTGCGGGCTCATGGCGGCCAGCTTGAAGCTCGCCACCATGGACGCGAACACCTGCGACGGCGACAGGAAGCGCAGCACGAAGGGCTGGTAGCGCATGGTGAACTGCTCATCATCGATGCCGGCACTGCCCGTCTTGAGGTTGTCCAGGTAGGACGTGATCCACTGCTGGTAGCCCTGCTCGTGCTCCAGTTGCGCGCTGTAGGCTTCCAGCGCCGCATCCGTCACGCCGTGGGCCAGCGCGTCGCGGTCGAAATCGTCGTTATGGGTGAACGGCGCCAGCTCGAAGATGGTCTCGATGTAGCTCAGGTTTTCCTGGATGGCGCGCTGCTTGAGGCGCTGCAGGCCGTCGCGCGCGTTGGTCGAGGACACCGGGCCGAAATAGGCGAAGGTGTCGAAGAACTGGCGGTCCGGCGGCGACTGGTTGCCGCTGTGGTTGTAGAAGTCCTTGTCCGACCAGTGCTGCAGCACTTGCGCCAGCAGCGTGTTATCGCCCATCACCTGCTGGCCCGTCAGGCACGCGCGCTCGGCGGCCGGCTTGGCCTGCTCGGCGGCGACGGTGGCCTGGTTCGTCTCGATCCGGTAGCTGGCGCGGTTGACGCAGTAGTGCTGCTGGTCCACCCACTCCAGGTACTGCTCGGCGTACAGGGCGCCCGAATAATGGTGGTGCAGGTCGCCGCCCTTGGGCATCATGGTGAAGAACATGGTCAGCTCGGCCAGCCTGGGCTCGCTGCCGGCCACCAGCGCGGCGAAATGGCGCCGGGTGATCGCTTCGTTGCGGGCGGCGGCAGTGCCCGCGTTGGCGCCGGCGGCGTGGGCCGCATACGGCATGGCGCAGGCGGCGAGGACGGCGGCTGCCGCGGGCAGCATCAGGCTGGCGATTTTTCTTTGCATGCGGTGGTCTCGCTAAGGTTGGAGGTCGAACATCAGGCAGCGTCGCGCACGTGAACCCGGTTGCCGGCCGCGTAGGTGGCGGCCACGGCGCGGTCGTCGCCCAGCAGCGCCAGCGCGAACAGCAATTCCTCCAGGCTGGCGCAGTGGCTGGTGCGACGCTGCAAGAGCGGCGTCGCTTGCGGATCGAGCACGATGAAATCCGCTTCCGCGCCCGGCGCGAAAGCGCCTATCGTCCCTTCCAGCCCCATGGCGCGGGCCGCGCCCAGCGTGGCCAGGTAGAACATGCGCAGGGCCGGCAGATAGCTGCCCGTCAAGCGCGCTACTTTATAGGCTTCATTCATTGTTTGCAACATGGAGAACGAGGTGCCGCCGCCCACGTCCGTGGCCAGCGCCACGCGCATGCCGGCGCGGTCGGCCAGGGCGAAGTCGAACAGGCCGCTGCCCAGGAACAGGTTGGAGGTGGGGCAGACGGCGGCCGCCGCGCCCGTGGCGGCCATGCGGGCGCGGTCAGTGTCGTCGAGCCAGATGCAATGGCCGTACACGGCGCGCGGGCGCAGCAGGCCGCAGCGCTCGTACACGTCCAGGTAGCTGCGCGCCTGCGGGAACAGTGCGCGCGCCCAGCGGCATTCATCGGCGTTTTCCGATACGTGGCTTTGCACGAAGGTGTCCGGCCACGCCGTGGCCAGTTCGCCGGCCAGCCGCAATTGGTCTTCCGTGGAGGTGGGGGCGAAACGGGGTGTGATGGCGTACAGCGCGCGGCCATTCTTGTGCCAGCGCCGGATCAGCGCCTCGCTGTCGCGCGCCCCCGTTTCGGCCGTGTCGCGCAGCCATTCGGGGCAATGGCGGTCCATCAGCACCTTGCCGGCCACCATGCGCAACTGGCGCTGCCCGGCGGCCGCGAACAAGGCGTCCACAGAAGCGGCGTGCACGGTGCAGTACACCATGGCCGTGGTGGTGCCGCAGCGTAGCAGCTCGTCGAGGAAGAATTCGGCCGTGCGGGCCGCGTGCGCCGGGTCCGCGAACTGGCGCTCGGTGGGGAAGGTGTACGTCTCCAGCCACGGCAGCAGGCCCGGCGCCGGCGAGGCGATCATGTCGGTCTGCGGATAGTGGACGTGGGTGTCGATGAAGCCGGGCGTGATCAATTTTCCGCTGTAGTCGTGCAGCGGCGTGCCCGGCGCCAGCGTGGCGTGCAACGTGGCGTAATCGCCGGCCGCCACCACGTGGCCGTCATCGACCAGCAGCAGGCCATCCTCGTGCCAATGGTGGGCGTCGTCGCTGAAGGCCGGATCGGCGTGGAAGTGGAGCAGGCTGGCGCGGTAGGCTTGCATGGTCGATCCCGGTCAATGGGCCGTGCGCACGGCCGTGATGGCGCGCAGGATGGCCTCGCACGTGGCCGGCGCATCGAGCGGCGGGCGCACGCGGTGCTGACCCACGCTGGAAATGGCGTCGCGGATGGCGAAGAACACGGAGAACGGCAGCAGCAGCGGCGGCTCGCCCACGGCCTTGGAGCGGTGGATGCTGTCCTCCACGTTGGCGTTCTGGTACAGGCGCACGTGGAATTCGTCCGGACAGTCCGAGATGGCGGGGATCTTGTAGGTGGACGGCGCGTGCGTCATCAGTTTCCCGTCCGCGTTCCACCACAGTTCCTCCGTCGTCAGCCAGCCCATGCCCTGGATGAAGGCGCCCTCCACCTGGCCCACGTCGATGGCCGGGTTGAGCGAGCGGCCCGCGTCGTACAGCACGTCGGCCCGCAGCAGCTTCCATTCGCCGGTGAGCGTATCGACCACCACTTCCGACACGGCCGCGCCATACGCGTAGTACGAGAACGGGTGGCCCTGCATGGTGACGGGGTCCCAGTACAAACCGGGCGTGGCGTAGAAGCCGTCCGACCACAGCTGGACCCGCGCCAGGTAGGCTTGCCGCACCAGCGCCGTGAACGGCAACGCCCGGCCATTCACGTGCACCTGGTTGCCGGCGAAGCGCACGGCGGCGGCGCCGCCGCCATACAGGCACGAGGCCAGCACGGCCAGCCGCTCGCGGATGCGGCGCGCCGCCTCCTGCGCCGCCTTGCCATTCAGGTCCGCGCCGGTGGAGGCGGCCGTGGCCGAGGTGTTGGGCACCTTGGCCGTGTCGGTGGCCGTCATGCGCACGCGGTTCAGGTCCAGTCCCAGTTCGTGCGCCACCACCTGCATCACCTTGGTGTTGATGCCCTGCCCCATCTCCGTGCCGCCGTGGTTGACCAGCACCGAGCCGTCCGCGTACACGTGCACCAGCGCGCCCGCCTGGTTCAAATGCGTGACGTTGAAGGCGATGCCGAACTTGACGGGCGTGAGCGCGATGCCCTTCTTCAGCACCGGACTGCGTGCGTTGAACTGGGCGCTGGCGGCGCGGCGCACGCGGTAGTCGCTGCCCTGCTCCAGGTCGGCCACCAGGTCGGCGATCACATTGTCGACGATGGTCTGGCCGTACGGCGTGACGTTGCGCTCCGTGATGCCGTAGAAATTGCGGCGCCGCACATCGAGCGGATCGACGCCCAGGTGGCGCGCGATGTCGTCGATGATGCATTCGATGGCGAGCGCGCCCTGCGGCCCGCCAAAGCCGCGGAAGGCCGTGTTGGACTGGGTGTTGGTCCTGCCGCAGGCGGCGCGTATCTCCACGTCCGACAGGTAGTAGGCGTTATCGAAGTGGCACACGGCGCGCGTGGCGACGGGGCCCGACAGGTCGGCCGAATACCCGGCCCGCAGGGTCATGTCCACGCGCGCGGCCAGGATGCGCCCGTCGGCGTCGTAGCCGGCCTCGTATTCGTAGTAGAAGCAGTGGCGCTTGCCGGTGACGAGCATGTCGTCGTCGCGGTCGGCGCGCAGCTTGACCGGGCGCTGCAGCCGGTGCGCGGCCAGCCCGGCCAGCGCCGCCCACAGCGCCGACTGCGATTCCTTGCCGCCAAAGCCGCCGCCCATGCGCCGGCATTCCACCTGCACCTGGTGCGCCGGCAAGGCCAGCGCGTGGGCCAGCACGTGCTGCATCTCGCTCGGGTGCTGGGTCGAGCAGTGCACCAGCAGGCACTGCTCCTCGCGCGGGATGGCGTAGGCCACCTGGCCTTCCAGGTAGAAGTGCTCCTGGCCGCCAACGAACAGCCGGCCGCGCACCTTGTGCAGCGCCAGGTCCAGCGCCGCCTGGCAGTCGCCCCGCTGCAGCAGCATGGGCGGCAGCACGTGCGCGCGTGCGGCGCGCGCCTGCTGCGGGGTGAAGATGGCGGGAAGATCGGCGTAGGTGACGGCGGCGCGGCGCGCCGCGCGGCGGGCGTTGTCGTGGCTGTCGGCCACCACCACGAACAGGGGCTGGCCCAGGTACAGCACTTCGCCGTCGGCCAGGATGGGATCGTCGTGGACGATGGGGCCGCACTCGTTCACGCCGGGGAAGTCGCGCGCCGTGTAGGCGGCCACCACGCCGGGCGCGGCCAGCACCGGGGCCAGGTCCAGCGCGACGATGCTGGCGTGGGCCCGCGCCGACAAGCCCAGCGCCGCGTGCAGCGTGCCCTGGAGTTCGGGCATGTCGTCGGTGTAGGTGGCTTTGCCCAGCACGTGCAGCCGGGCCGATTCATGGGCGCTGGGCAAGCCCACGGCGGTCCATGCCGTGGCGTGGCGTTCGTTCGCGCCGGCGTAGTTCATGGCGGGCTCCTTTCAGACGCGGTGTGCGTGAAAGTGGCAGGCAGCCAGGCTGGCTGCCCGCGGCGGCGATGCCCGGCCGGGCCGGGCAGACTACGCCATCATACGCCCGAATCGGCGCGATTGGGCCGGCCGCAAGCCATTACGCGCGCGTGCTCAGCCCTGGAACGGATGATGCGCGTGCCAGTGCTCGGCGATGTCGATGCGGCGCGTGATCCACACGTGTTCGTGGCTTTGCACGTAGTCGAGAAAGCGCGCCAGCGCGGCGGCGCGGGCCGGGCGGCCCACCAGGCGGCAGTGCAGGCCGATCGACAACATCTTGGGCTGGTTCAGGCCATTGGGGTCGCCTTCCGCGTACAGCACGTCGAACGCGTCCTTCAGGTAGTCGAAGAACTGGGTGCCCGAGTTAAAGCCCTGCATGGCGGCGAAGCGCATGTCGTTGGTATCGAGCGTGTAGGGCACGATCAGTTGCGGCGCCACGGCCGGCTGGCCGCTGGCGTCCGTGTAGTCCACCTTTTGCCAGAATGGCAGGTCGTCGCCGTAATAATCGGCGTCGTAGCGGAAGCCGCCGTGCTCCACCACCAGCTTGCGCGTGTTGGGCGAATCGCGGCCCGTGTACCAGCCTTGCGGCGCGGCGCCGGTCAGCTCCTTGATGATGGCCACCGCTTCGCGCATGTGGGCCCGTTCCGTGGCCTCGTCCATGTTCTGGTACGAGATCCAGCGCAGGCCGTGGCAGGCGATTTCGTGGCCCAGTTGCTGGAACGCGGCCACCGCCTCCGGGTTGCGCTTGAGCGCCATGGCCACGCCGAAGATGGTCAGCGGCAGCTTGCGCTCCTCGAACATGCGCAACAGCCGCCACAGGCCGGCCCGCGAGCCGTACTCGTAGATCGATTCCATGCTCAGGTGGCGGTTGGTGAACGCGGCCGCGCCGATGATCTCCGACAGGAAGGTTTCCGACGCCGGATCGCCATGCAGCACGTTGTTCTCGCCGCCCTCCTCGTAATTGAGCACGAACTGCAGCGCCACCCTGGCCTTGCCCGGCCAGTTGGCGTGCGGTGGGGTGCGGCCGTAGCCGATCATGTCGCGCGGGTAGTGATCGTAAGTTGTCATCGTCAGTCAAAGGGAAAGAGGGGCAATGAAGGATATATGGCGCATCATATATTGCTCCGCCAGCCCCAGTATATGATTTGCTACATAGACACCACCACCCAAACATATATGGAGGAGAAACCATGGGTAAGCTCAGTACGCACGTGCTCGACATCACCGTCGGCAAGCCTGGGGCCGGCGTGAAAGTGGCGCTGTACGCCGTCGGACCGGCCGGCAAGACCTTGCTGAAAACGGACGTCACCAACGCCGACGGCCGTTGCGCGCCGCTGCTCGAGGGCGACGCCATGCAGGTCGGCCAGTACGAGCTGGTGTTCGACGCGGGCGACTACTTCGCCGCGCAAGGCGTGGAGCTGCCCACGCCCCGCTTCATCGACCGGGTGACGCTGGCGTTCGGCATCGCCAGCGTGGATCAGAACTACCACGTGCCGCTGGTGGTATCGCCCTGGGCCTATTCCACTTACCGCGGCAGCTGAGCGCCCTGCCCCGCCCCGCGCGCGCCGGCCGGTGCGACCCGCGCGCAACGCTAGCGGTTTGATAGCATCAATCACCACGGGCGGCGCGCCGCTGGATGTTGTCGCACGCCAACTTCCGGTCAAGAATGGTCCGATTCTCTGGTGCACAAATCCCGATTCCGTAGCATGATGTAGATCAGCAAGCCGCCACCGCCAGTGGCGAGACGCTTTCATGCCGAAAGTTACGGACTCCGGGGGATCAGCGATATCATGCTCGACCAAGCCGAAATCTCGATCGACCAATTGCGGGTGGGCCTGTACGTGCACCTGGACTTGAAGTGGTTCGAGCATCCGTTTGCGTTCAGCCACTTCAAGATCAAGGACGAGGACCAGATCCAGGTGCTGCGCGGCCTGGGCTTGCGCACGGTGCGCATCAGCCCGGCCCTGAGCGACCCGGGCGCCACGCCGGGACCGGCGGCCGGCGCTGGCGTGGCCGCCGACGGCGCCGCGGCCGCCAGCGCGCCGGCCCCGGCGCCGGCCCTGCCGGCCATGCAGCAAGCCAAGCGCGCCATGGTCGAGCGCATCAACCAGCAGCGCGAGCAGGCCGGGCAGATCGAAAAAGCCTTCCTCGACGCGGCCCGCACCATCCGTTCCATCGAAACCAACCTGTTCAGCAATCCGGCCGCCAGCGTGGCGCAGGCCAGCCAGCTCGTCACGCAGATCGTCGATTCCATCCTGTGCGCGCCGGAACTGGCGATCCACGTGATGGGCGACAAGGTCGGTGGCGAGGAACTGTACCTGCATTCACTCAACGTGACCATGCTGGCCATGATGATCGCGCGCGACATCCAGTTGCCCCACGCCGTGATCTCCATGCTGGGCATGGGCGCGCTGCTGCACGACATCGGCCACAAGAAGGTGTCCGACAAGATCCTCAACAAGCCCGAGGCGCTCACCCGCGCTGAACAGAACGCCTACCAGCTGCACTGCCAGTACGGCGCCGAGATGGCGCAGGAGCTGGCGCTGGCGCCGGCCGTGGCCGCCATCATCCGCGACCACCACGAGCTGTACGACGGCAGCGGCTATCCGCGCGCGCTCAAAGGCGAGGCCATCAACGTGCTGGCCCGCATCGTCGCCATCGCCGACCATTACGACGAACTGTGCAACCCGACCCACCTGGGCGCCGCCCTCACCCCGCACGACGCGCTGTCGCTGATGTTCGCCCGCCAGCGCGACAAGTTCGACCCCAAGCTGCTGCAAATTTTCATCCGCTGCCTGGGCGTGTACCCGCCCGGCACCGTGGTGCAGTTGTCCAACGGCGTGCTGGGCATGGTGGCCACCGTCAACACCAGCAAGCCGATGAAACCGATCGTCGTCATCTACGACGCGGCCGTGCCCAAGCACGAGGCCATCCTGGTGGACATGGAGCGCGAAACGGGCCTGAACATCGTCAAGTCGCTCAAGCCGGCGCAAGTGCCGCAGGACGTGCTGCTGTACCTGAGCCCGCGCAAGCGGGTCAGCTACTACTTCGACGCCAGCAAGGCGGGCCAGGGGGCTGCCGCCTCATGAACCGCCGCAGCCTCCAGCAACTGATGCTCGACCACAGCCCGCACATGATGCTGCTGGTCGAGCCGCACAGCCTGCGCATCATCGGCGCCAACCGCGGCGTGGCGCAAACGCTGGGCTACCCGGAGGACGCCCTGCCCGGCATGGCCATCACCGACATCGAAAGCTCGCTGCCGGACGTGTTCTACTGGGAGGACGTGCGCAACGGCCTGTACCAGGACATTGAAGCCCAGGAAGGCGAATACCGCTGCGCCGACGCCAGCATGCTCACGGTGGCCAAGTCGGTGCGCGTGATCGAGCACGAGGGCGCGCCGCTGCTGCTGGTGCAGGCGCGCGACATCCGCCACGAGCGCCAGGTGGAGGAAGTGCTGGAACAGACCTTGTCGCAACTGCGCGCCACGCTCGAATCGACCGGCAACGGCATCCTGGTGCTGGACTGGCAGGGCAAGATCGCCAGCATGAACCGGCTGTTCAGCAATATGTGGGGCGTGCCGGCAGCGCTGCTGGACGCGCGCGACGACGCCGCCATCCTGGCCTTCCTGTCGGCCCAGGTGGCCGAGAGCACGCTGTGCCGCACGCTGCTGAGCGCCGTGGTCAGCGAGGACGAGACCGAGCACTTGCTGCGCCTGCTCGACGGGCGCGTGTTCGAATGCCGTTCGCGCCCGCAGTACCTGGGCGAGCGCATCGTGGGCCGGGTGTACAGCTACACGGACATCACGGAACGTCAGCGGGCCGAGGCGGCCCTGCGCGAATCGCGCGACCAGCTCGAAGCGCGCGTGCTGAGCCGCACGGCCGACCTGCAACGGGCCAACGCCACGCTGGAGACGGAAAAAGCGTGCCAGCAGGAGCTGATCCGCAAACTGAATGAAGCCCAGAACCAGCTGCTGCAATCGGAGAAGATGGCCTCGATCGGGGTGCTGGCCGCCGGCGTGGCGCACGAGATCAACAACCCGATCGCCTTCGTCAATTCCAACCTGAACGCGCTGCAGCAGTACGGGCGCGACATGCTGCGCCTGCTCGACGCCTACGAGGAAGGCGCGGCCGCGCTGTCGCCCGACCAACTGGCCGCCGTCGAACGGCTGAAGCAGGAAATCGACGCCGACTTCCTGCGCGAAGACCTGGGCAACCTGCTCAACGAATCGCGCGAGGGACTGGAACGGGTGATGCGCATCGTGCAGGACTTGAAGTATTTTTCGCATGTGGACAGCAGCGGCCTGGTGCTGGCCAACCTGGAACAGGGGCTCGACAGCACGCTCAACGTGGTGTGGAACGAGATCAAGTACAAGGCCGAGGTGATCAAGGAATATGGCGGCATCGCCCAGGTGACGTGCTTCCCGTCGCAGCTGAACCAGGTGTTCATGAACCTGCTCGTCAACGCCGCCCACGCCATCGAGGACCGGGGCCGCATCACGGTGCGCACCGGCGGCGCCGACGGCCACGTGTGGGTCGAGGTGGAGGACAGCGGCAGCGGCATTGCGCCCGAACTGCTGGGGCGCATCTTCGAACCGTTCTTCACCACCAAGCCGGTCGGCAAGGGCACGGGGCTGGGCTTGTCGCTATCGTATGGCATCGTGCAAAAGCATGGCGGGCGCATCGACGTGCGCAGCGAGGTGGGCAAGGGCTCCGTGTTCCGCGTGGTGCTGCCGCTGGACAAGCAGGCGCAGCCGGAGGAAACGGCCATGCCGTGACGGGCGGCAAGGGCACCCAGCCAGGCACCTTTACCGCCTTCCATGTGTTCGCGCCGGCCGTGTGGTTTGTGGCCGGACTGGGCATGGCCACCGGCGGCGCGCGCCACTGGGCCACGCTCCGTCCGGCCAGGGCCGGCCAACGGGGCGCTGGCAAACTTGCATCACCATCGCCCTTGCCTTAAAATCCAGAACTCCATGGCCGCGTTCCGGGCCAACCCGCCCTGGCCCCGCGCCGCTGTATGCCGGCCAGTTTCCCCATGCAAGATTCTTGACGGTGACCCTTGGATACCGTGCCGTTCTGGGTGCAATTACTCGCGCTCGCTCTCCTGATACTGTGTTCAGCCTTTTTCGCGATGGCGGAAACGGCCCTGATGGCGGCCAACCGCCACCGCTTGCGCCACCTGGCCAAGCGGGGCAGCCGTAGCGCCAGCACCACGCTGTGGCTGCTCGAGCGCACCGACAAGCTGCTGTCGCTGGTGCTGATCGCCAACACCCTGATCAACGCCATGGCCACGGCGCTGGTGACGGCCATCGCCATCGACACCTTCGGCCACGACGACAACGTGATCACCATCTCCACCAGCGTGGTGGCCTTCCTGTTGATCGTGTTCGCGGAAATCTCGCCCAAGGTGATCGGCGCCACCTACCCGGAAAAGATCGCGCTGCCCACCAGCATGGTGCTGAAGCCGCTGATGGCAATCGCCAAGCCGCTGATCTGGTTCGTCAACCTGTTCGTCAGCCTGGTGCTGAAACCACTGCGCATCAAGGATGGCGCGCACCAGCACGACGCCCGCCTGTCGCCCGAGGAACTGCGCTCCATCGTGCTCGAAGGGGGCAACTTCATCCCGCAAAAGCACAAGAGCATCCTGCTCAACCTGTTTGACCTGGAAACCATCTCGGTCGAGGACATCATGACGCCGCGCTCGCAGATCGAGGCGCTGGACCTGACCTTGCCGGTGGACGAGATCAAGCACGAACTGGCCACCTGCTACCACAACAAGCTGCCCGTCTACGAAGGCGAGATCAACCAGATCGTCGGCATCCTGCACGTGCGCAAGGCCATGGCCCTGCTCAACCAGGAGCAGGAATTGACGGTCGAGCATTTCCGCGCCCTGCTGACGGCGCCCTACTTCATCCCGCAGGACACGCGCGTGTTCACGCAATTGCAATATTTCCAGGAAAACCGCGAGCGGCTCGGCATCATCGTCGACGAATATGGCGAAGTGCAGGGCCTGGTCACGCTGGACGACATCATCGAGGAGATGATAGGCGAGTTCACCACCTCCATGCCCGGCGCGGCCCGCGCCGACAGCTTCGACTGGAACGAGCACGGCGAATGCCTGCTGGAAGGCGCGACGGCATTACGTGACATTAACAAGCGTCTGGGATTAAACTTCCCACTGGACGGGCCGAAAACCCTGAATGGGATGATGCTGGAATTGTTGCAGGAAATTCCAGAATCGCCCATCAGCGTCAAGATCGGCCAGTGCGTGATCGAGGTGGTGCAAGTGCAGCACCAGTCGATCAAAGTGGTGAAATTGATACGTCCGAACAGCAAGCGCGCTTCCTGAGCAGAACGGCCGCAACCCCGCCGTTGCGGGCGCCCTGCCCCGTGGGCGCAACGATGCGGCCGGTTCGCAAAGTGCCTTGTTGCCGCACGGCAACGAATTGCTTTACAAACTAGCTTCCTAGAGGCATTATCCGACGGGTAGTTGAGGGCCAGGCTGCCCCTGTCCGCTCCACGTTCCCGACCCTAATCCTTACAGCGCGCTCTTATGGCAGCAGTCCTCCCCAACGCGGCGCCCAGCACCTCCTTGCCGGGGCTGGCCCGCGCCCTGATGCAAGCCGGACGCCTGAGCGCCCAGCAGGCGGAGGCGCTGCAAAAAAAATCGCTGGCCGAGAAGCTGCCCTTCATCGACACCGTGCTCACCAGCGGCACCATCGACGCCCCCACGCTGGCCTCGTTTTGCGCCGACACCTATGGCTATCCGCTGATCGACCTGGCCTGTTTGAACCTGGAGGCGCTGCCGCCCAAGGCCATCGACGGCAAGCTGATGTACACCCAGCGCGTGGTGGCGCTGGCCAAACGGGGCAACAAGATGTCGGTGGCCATCTCCGACCCCACCAACACCCAGGCCCTGGACCAGATCAAGTTCCAGACCGAGTCGGCCGTGGAGCCGGTCATCGTGGCCCACGACGCGCTGCTCAAGCTGCTGGCCGCGCTCAGCAAGAGCGCCGAGCAGAGCATCAACGAGCTGGCCGGCGAGGAACAGGATATCCAGTTCGCCGAGGAGGACAATCCGGTCACCACGGCTGCGGCCGACCAGGCCGCCAGCGAAGTGGAAGACGCCCCCATCGTGCGCTTCCTCAACAAGATGCTGATGGATGCCGTCAACATGGGCGCCTCCGACTTGCACTTCGAGCCGTTCGAGAAGTTCTACCGGATCCGCTTCCGCGTCGACGGCGTGCTGATCGAACATGCCCAGCCGCCCATCTCGATCAAGGAAAAGCTGGTGTCGCGCATCAAGGTGCTGGCCAAGCTCGACATCTCGGAAAAGCGTATCCCGCAGGATGGCCGCATGCGCCTGATCGTGTCGCCCACCAAGACCATCGACCTGCGCATCTCGACCCTGCCCACGCTGTTCGGCGAGAAGACCGTGATGCGTATCCTGGACGCCACCCAGGCCCAGATGGGCATCGACGCGCTCGGCTACGATCCGGACCAGAAGGCGCTGCTGCTCGACGCCATCCACCGCCCCTACGGCATGGTGCTGGTGACCGGCCCCACCGGTTCGGGCAAGACGGTGTCGCTGTACACCTGTTTGAACGTGATCAACAAGCCCGGCATCAACATCTCCACGGCCGAGGACCCGGCCGAGATCAACCTGCCCGGCGTGAACCAGGTCAACGTCAACGACAAGGCTGGCCTGACCTTTCCCGTGGCCCTGAAATCGTTCCTGCGGCAGGACCCGGACATCATCATGGTCGGCGAGATCCGCGACCTGGAGACGGCCGACATCGCCATCAAGGCGGCCCAGACCGGCCACATGGTGTTCTCCACGCTGCACACCAACGATGCCCCGTCCACGCTGACCCGTTTGATGAACATGGGGGTGGCGCCGTTCAACATCGCCTCGTCCGTGATCCTGATCACGGCCCAGCGCCTGGCGCGCCGGCTGTGCACCTGCAAGCAGCCGGTCGACATTTCGCCGGAGCTGCTGATCAAGGCCGGCTTCCAGCCCGAGGAGCTGGACGGCAGCTGGAAACCGTACGGCCCGGTCGGCTGCGAACGCTGCAACGGCGGCGGCTACAAGGGCCGGGTCGGCATCTACCAGATCATGCCCATCACCCCGGCCATCGAAGCGCTGATCCTGGCCAGCGGCAACGCCATGCAGATCGCGGCCCAGTCCGAGGCCGAAGGCGTGAAGTCGCTGCGCCAGTCCGGCCTGGTCAAGGTCAAGAGCGGCCTGACCAGCCTGGAAGAAGTACTCGGCTGCACCAACGAATAGGAAAGCGACCATGGCCACATCGAGCGGCACCCCGATCAAGGAATCCATCTTCACCTGGGAAGGCAAGGACAAGACCGGCAAGACCGTGCGCGGCGAGCTGCGCGCCGGCGGCGAGGCCGTCGTCAACGTCACCTTGCGCCGCCAGGGCATCATGGTCACCAAGGTCAAGAAGAAGGTCTACCGCAGCGGCAAGAAAGTGACGGACAAGGATATCTCCCTGTTCACGCGCCAGCTGGCCACCATGATGAAGGCCGGCGTGCCGCTGCTGCAATCGTTCGACATCGTCGGCAAGGGCCACGCCAACCCGTCCGTGTCCAAGCTGGTGCTGGACTTGCGGGCCGATATCGAGACCGGCACCAGCCTGAACCAGGCGTTCCGCAAGTTCCCCCTGTATTTCGACCCGCTGTTCTGCAACCTGGTGGGCGCCGGCGAACAGGCCGGTATCCTGGAGGACTTGCTGACCCGGCTCGCCATCTACAAGGAAAAGACCTTGGCCATGAAGGCCAAGATCAAGTCGGCCCTGATGTACCCGGTGTCCATCCTGGCCGTGGCCTTCATCGTCACGGCCGTGATCATGATCTGGGTGGTGCCGGCCTTCAAGGAAGTGTTCAAGAGCTTCGGCGCCGACCTGCCGGCGCCCACGCTGGCCGTGATGGCGATCTCGGAATTTTTCGTCAAGTGGTGGTACGTGATCTTCGGCGGCCTGTTCGGCGGCCTGTACTTCTTTTTCCGCGCCTGGCAACGCTCGCCCAAGGTACAGCGCTTCATGGATATCACCTTGCTCAAACTGCCCGTGTTCGGCGACGTGATCCGCAAGGCCACCATCGCGCGCTGGACCCGTACCCTGTCGACCATGTTCGCGGCCGGCGTGCCGCTGGTCGAATCGCTCGATTCCGTGGGCGGCGCGGCCGGCAACGCCGTCTACCTGGACGCCACGCGCCGCATCCAGAGCGAGGTCAGCACCGGCACCAGCCTGACGGTGGCCATGCAGAACGCGGAAGTGTTCCCCAACATGGTGACGCAGATGATCGCCATCGGCGAGGAATCCGGTTCGCTCGACGCCATGCTGGGCAAGGTGGCCGACTTCTACGAGGAGGAAGTCGATGACGCCGTCGCTTCGCTGTCGAGCCTGATGGAACCGATGATCATGGTGATCCTGGGCGTGCTGATCGGCGGCCTGGTGATCGCCATGTACCTGCCCATCTTCAAGCTCGGCTCCGTGGTGTGACGGTGGCCTGGGGCCGCGCGCCGGCCCCGCCGCCATCCCCATCGGCCCAGGAATGCATTACACTGGCCCCGTGACAATAACGACGCCCCCAGGGCGCAACACTCCATCGTGCAAACTACCCTGTTCTTCGCCCCGCCCGCCAACCTCGTCGTCAGCCTGATCGCCAGCCTGTTCGGCCTGATGTTCGGCAGTTTCCTCAATGTCGTCATCCACCGCCTGCCGAAAATGATGCAGCGCGAATCGGACAACTACGTGGCCACGGAAAGCGGCAAGGAACCGCCCCACACGGACCGCTACAACCTGATCGTGCCCCGTTCGGCCTGCCCCCACTGCGGCCACCAGATCACGGCGATGGAAAACATCCCGGTGCTGAGCTACCTGATCCAGGGCGGCAAGTGCAGCGCCTGCAAGGCGCCCATCTCGGCCCGCTACCCGGCCGTGGAATTGCTGACGGCCGTGCTGTCGGGCGTGATGGTGTGGCACTTCGGCAGCGGCTGGGCCGGCCTGGCCGCCATCTTCTTCGTCTGTGCGCTGGTGGCCATGACCTTCATCGACTTCGACACCCAGATGCTGCCCGACGACCTCACCTTCCCGCTGTTGTGGGCCGGCCTGCTGCTCAACATCAACGCCACCTTCGTGCCGCTGCAGGACGCCGTCATCGGCGCGGCGGCCGGCTATCTGGCGCTGTGGTCGATCTACTGGCTGTTCAAGCTGGCCACGGGCAAGGAAGGCATGGGTTATGGCGACTTCAAGCTGCTGGCCGCGCTGGGCGCGTGGATGGGCTGGACCATGCTGCCGGCCATCATCCTGCTGTCGTCCGTGGTGGGCGCCGTGGTCGGCATCTGCCTGATCGTGTTCGCACGCCACGGCCGCCACAACCCGATCCCGTTCGGCCCCTACCTGGCAGCGGCCGGCCTGATCGCCCTGCTGTGCGACAAACAACTGTCGGGCTTCACGTCCGGCCTGCTGGGCTGACATGGGCAGCCAGCCACGCTTCACGGTGGGCCTGACGGGCGGTATCGGCAGCGGCAAGAGCACGGTGGCCGAGCTGTTCGCCGCGCGCGGCGTGACCATCGTCGACACCGACCAGATCGCCCACAGCCTGACGGCGCCCGGCGCCGCCGCCATGGCCGACATCGTGGCCCAGTTCGGCCCCGAGTACGCCGATGCCAACGGCGCGCTGGACCGGGCCCGCATGCGCCAGCTGGTGTTCGCCGACGCCGCCGCCAAGCGCAAGCTGGAAGCCATTTTGCACCCGCGCATCCGGGCCGCCACCGAGGCGGCCACGGCCGCCGCCAGCGGCTGCTACGTGATGCTGGCCATCCCGCTGCTGGTGGAATCGGGCGCCTGGCGTGGGCGGGTGGCGCGCGTGCTTGCGGTCGACTGCCCGGAAACGGTTCAGGTCGCCCGCGTGATGGCGCGCAACCACTTGCCAGAAGCGCAAGTGCGGGCCATCATGGCGGCACAGGCCACGCGCCAGCAACGGCTGGACGCGGCCGACGACGTGATCACCAACGACGCCGGCCTGGACGCGCTGGTGCCCCAAATCGACCGCCTGCACCAGTTATATTTGACTTTTTCGACCGGAATCGCGCCAAACGGGCCGCAACGTTTGTAATTTTGCTTCGCTTGCTTCAAAATCACGGGATTATCAGCGGGTCCACACATAGAGGGATGTTATTTTGATCGTCTACGAATATCCTTTCAACGAACGCATACGTACCCTGTTGCGGTTGGAGGACCTGTACGAGAAATTCAAGTTCTTCGTGCATCAAGAACACCCGATGCAGCACCACGTCGCGCTGGCCACCATCTTCGACATGCTGGAAGTGGCGGGACGGGCCGACCTCAAGTCGGACCTGCTGCAAGAGCTGGAACGCCAGCGCCAGAGCCTGCTGGGCTACCGCATGAATCCCAACGTCCAGACCGAAACGCTGGATGCCATCCTGGGCGAGCTCGATACCGTCAGCGGCGCGCTGGTGGCGGCCCAGGGCAAGACCGGGCAGAACGTGCGCGACAATGAATGGCTGATGTCGATCCGCGGCCGCACCATCATCCCCGGCGGCGCCTGCGAATTCGATTTGCCGTCCTACTACGCGTGGCAGCAGCGCAGCGCCGAACAGCGCTTCAACGACATCGCCAACTGGTTCGCCCCGCTGGCACCCCTGTTCGACGCGCTGGCCCTGGTACTGCGCCTGCTGCGCGACTCGGGCGGCCCGGTCAAGATGATCGCCGCGGCCGGCAGCTACCAGCAGATGTTGCAGGGCAAGGTGTACCAGATGCTGCGCCTGACGCTGGACGAAACCCTGGGCGCCATCCCCGAAATCTCGGCCAACAAGTACATGCTGTGGGTGCGCTTCACCACCCAGGGCGGCGACCTCAAGCCCAAGCCGCTGGAAGACGATGTACCATTCGAGCTCACGCTCTGTAATTTTTAATTGATCGCTATGACCGTTGTAGATTGCCCCACCTGCGGCGCCAAAGTGGAATGGAAGCCGGAGAACACATTCCGCCCGTTCTGCTCGGAACGCTGCAAGAAAATCGACCTGGGCGCCTGGGCCGAGGAAAAATACACCATCCCCGCCGCCCCCCCGGTCGATCCGCTCGACCAGGAGTAGGCCACAGACTTAGAAGTTGTTTCAACATGACCATGGCGAGGCGTGGCGCCGAAGACAGTGCGCCAGCACGGCCAGGCGCCACAACGACGCCATGGGCTTTTTTGAAAGGCTATGTCCCCGTTAAGTGTGGGAAGCGCCCCACGGCAGAGCTGAGAAAATCTTCTGGGCTGGCGACACGGTTCCGATCAACAGCCCAATGCCAGCCCAAATAGTTGGGAAGATAATGGCTCGCCACGCCATGAAATCGACTGACCCATCCCTTGTAACGGCTGTGATAGGCATTTACGTTCTGGATATGGATAGCACC